>NZ_JBVHTN010000001.1:0-1381696 GCF_055569495.1 Streptomyces sp. NPDC028305 | reverse complement strand
GGGCCCCCCGCCCGGCGGACACCCCCGCCGCCTGACCCCACCCCCCCCCCTGTTTTTTGTGGTTGTTGCGCCCCCCCCCCCCGCCCCCCGCCCGGCGTGTCGACGTCCCAAACTCACCACAAAGTCACTGGCGGCCCTCACCTCGGGCTTTCAGGAGGCGGGCTGTCCGACGGGTGATCGCCAACGGGGCCGGCGGAGCGCGGGTGCGCGTCCACCGGCCCCGTCGGGTGCGGGTGCCTGGTGCGGTCTATCGGTCGTCGCCCGAGCGGATTACAGCGCGGGGTACGCGTTCTTCAGAAGCTCCTGGAACTGGGCCGAGAACCAGTGGCCCGACAGGGGCGAGTTCGGCAGCGCGCCGGACATGCTGTTGCCGTTGCGCGGGTTGCCCGTGTACGTCGGGTCGCACATCCGGTCGAAGCCCTTGCCCTCGTCGTTCGGGATGGCGGAGCTGGAGCCGTCGGACTCGCCCGGGGGCTTCATCCACACGTACGCGTCGATCCCGGCCGCGGGTGCCGCCTTGGGCCGTTCGCCGAGCCCGGCGCCGGACTGGTTGCACCAGTTGCCGATGTGGATCCGGCGGTCGTAGCGCCCGCCGTTGACGTAGGTGTCCACGGTGGTCTGCGCGCCGGGGGCGGTCGGGCGGGCGGTGCCGCCCCAGCCGTTGCGGGAGGTGTCGATCAGCGCGCCGATGTTGCTCGGGAAGCCGACATTGACGAGCTGCTGGCGGAAGGCCTGGGCGAAGGACAGCTCGTCGACGTAGCGGTTCCAGTCCACCCACTTCGACTCGCGCACGGACTTGCCGGCGATGTTGTCGTTGATGGTGAAGTTGTTTTCCTTCAGGGCGCTGTAGTTGGCCGTGTTGACGATGATCCCGGCCACCTTGTCGACCGTGCTGCCCTCGGCGGTCGCGGCCTGTTGGAGGACCTGGGCGGTGGCGTTGAAGTTGTCGTCCCAGCCGATCCAGCCGTGGTGGCCGGCGTCTATGTAGTTGTAGACGTTGCCGATGGCGCCCAGCTTGTTCAGGGCGTAGCCGACGCCCTTCACGTAGTTGCCGTTGGCCTTCATGGTGTCGCACTGCGGGGTCGCGGTGGGACGGCCGTTGGTGTTGGTGACCAGGTTGGGCAGCGAGTCGATCTCGATCGTGGTGACGATCCGCAGGTTGGAGTTGGCGTACTTGGACTCCGAGAGGATCGCGGCGATCGGGTCGATGAACTGCGTCTTGTACTTGTCGATGTCGTTCGGGCCGAGCTCGCCGTTGGACGCCAGCGCGGCGCAGTCGCGGCCGGGCAGGTCGTAGACGACTAACTGGACGACGGTGGGGCTGCCGCCCGACTGGGACAGCGCGGTGTCCAGGTGGGCGCGCAGACCGCGGGCGCCGGTGGTGCCGTTGATGGCGGCGATGCGGTCCAGCCAGACGCCGGTCGGCTGGTTGGAGATCTTGCTGCCGCCGGGCTCGGCGGCGGCCTTCGCGGACCAGTCGGGGTTCACGTACACCTTGGCGCCCGAGTACGGGTTGTCCACCTTGGCGGCGGCCGCGTTGCTGCCCTCCACCTGGGCGGCCGCGGTGCCGCTCAGGGCCGAGACGGTCAGGGCGGTGGCGGCGAGCAGCGCGGAGCCGGCCAGCGCGACGGTGCGCTTGCGACGGGGGGGTGAAGTTGTGCGGCTCATGACAATCCCTTCAAGTGGTCACGGAGTCCCACGCCGAAGCCGGTCGGCGTGCCGTTGAAATCGCTGATCAGGGAAGGGCCGGAGGAGCAGTCCCAGGTGTTCCAGGTCCAGCCCAGGAGGCGCCCTTGGCGTCGAGCCAGGCCATGACCCGGTCGATATAGCCGTGTGAGCAGGTGTTCTCACCGATCTCACCCGCCACGAAGGGCACCTGGCCGATGACCGGGGCCAGTTGCTCGTTCCAGCAGCTCTCGTTGTTGCAGGTGTTGAAGTTGTAGGTGTGCCAGGCGGCGGCGAGGTTGCCCGCCGGGTCGCTCGGCTTGTGTGCGAGCCATTGGCGCATGTCGTTCGAGTAGGCGACTCCAGGGATCAGGACGAGGTTCTTGGCTCCGGCGCCCCGCACCGCGTCCAGCAGGTCCTGCATCCCGGCGACCTCGAAGTCGATGCCGGGGCACTTCCCGCCGTCGCGCCAGCAGTTCCACGCCGCCGCGAGGTCGCTGGTGGCGCGGTCCGGGAACGGCTCGTTGAACAGGTCGAACACCACGGCCTGGTCGTCCTTGAAGGTCTGGGCGACCGAGCTCCAGAAGGCCGGGGTGTACTGCGCGTTCGGCATCGGCTTCTGGCAGGTGGCGTACTCGGTGTCCCGGCAGTGGTTGTCGCCCCCCGTGTACTTGCCGTGGGTCCAGTGCAGCTCGACGATCGGGGTGATGCCATGGGCTTCCAGCCGGGATACGAGGCCCTTGACCGCCGAGATGTAGTTGGCGCCCCGGTAGGCGGCGTTGATGTACGAAAGGCCCAGCCAGCACTCCTCGTTGAGCGGAATGCGGACGGCGTTGACCTTCCAGTCCGCGATGGCCTTGACGGACGCGTCATCGACCGGCCCGTCGAAGATGCCGCGCCCTTGGACGCACATGAACTCACCGCCGGAGCGGTTGACGCCCAGCAGTCTGCGGGTGGTGCCGTTCTCGTCGACCAGCTTGTTGCCCGAGGCGTGCAGCTTCGGTGGTGCGGTGGCCGCGGCGGCCGCACCCGACGCCTGCGCGACGGGGAGCAGAGCGGCCGCGAGGGTCAGTGCCGCGGTGGCCGCCAAGGCATAAAGGCGCGGTGGTGCTCGCATGGAGCGACTCCTCGAAGTCCAGGCGCCTCCCGGGGTGACCCGAAGGTGGCGCTGACTGCTGGAACCGCTCCCACTGGTTGAAGTGACCGTAACGCCTGTGTCGCACATGTCAACAGAGGCGTTCACAGATTTATCAGTCGAACACGTTCGACAGGCGCATCTTGTTCAAAGACTTGACACCCCTTCAGGGCCCACGCATCTTGGGAGCGCTCCCACTGGTTCGCACTGCCCCCCCACCCGCACGGACCCGCGAGGAGGACCTCCCAGATGCGTGTACAGCGAGGCTCGCCGTTGTCAGGGGCACGAACAACCCTGGCTCGATTAGGGCTGAGAAGGCCGAAGACGGGACTCCCGGGGACGAGGCGGCCGAGGACGAGACGGCTGGTGACCGCCCTGGCCGCCGCCCTCTCGCTGCCGATGGCCATGACTGCGGCCGGCGGGGCGGCCCCCGCCCACGCCGCCGCCGTCCAGTGCGGCGTCGACTACAAGACCAACGACTGGGGTTCGGGCTTCACCGCGGAGCTCACCATCTCCAACCCCGGCGCGGACGCCATCGACGGCTGGACCCTGTCGTACGGCTATACGGGCGACCAGAAGCTGTCCAACGGCTGGAACGGCACCTGGTCCCAGTCCGGCAAGACCGTGACCGTCAAGAACGCCGCCCACAACGCGAAGATCGCGGCGGGTGGCAATGTCACGACCGGCGCCCAGTTCACCTACAGCGGCACCAACACCGCGCCCACCACCTTCGCCGTCAACGGCATCAGCTGCACGGGCGCCCACCAGCCGCCCATCGCCGTGCTGAGCAGCCCGGCCCCCGGCGCCACGTTCAGCGCCGGCGGGACCGTCCCGATGGCCGCCACCGCCGCGGCCGCCGACGGCGCGACCGTCACCAAGGTGGAGTTCTACAGCGACACCAAGCTCCTCGGCACCGACACCGCCTCCCCGTTCACGTTCGACTACACCGATGTGCCCGCGGGCGACTACTCGCTCTACGCCAAGGCGTACGACAGCCAGGGCGCCTCCGCCGAGTCCACCCCCGTCGGCATCCGGGTGGCCGCCGGGCCCGCGCTCGTCGCCAGCCCCGGCCAGCTCGGGGTGCAGCAGGGCAAGACCGGCACGTTCGGCGTGAAGCTGTCCACCAAGCCGTCCGCGAACGTAACGGTGTCCGTGGCCCGCACCGCGGGCAACACCGGGCTGACCGTGTCCTCGGGCGCCACCCTCACCTTCACGCCCACCAACTGGGACACCGCCCAGCAGGTGACCGTCACCGCCGCGAACAGCGGCACCGGCTCGGCGACCTTCACCGCCACCGCCACCGGCCACACCAAGGCCGAGGTCACCGTCACCCAGCTCGCCGCCTCCAAGGCGTACGACGCCCGCTTCCTGGATCTCTACAACAAGATCACCGCTCCGGCGGCGGGCTACTTCTCGCCCGAGGGCATCCCGTACCACTCGGTGGAGACCCTGATCGTCGAGGCCCCCGACCACGGCCATGAGACGACCTCCGAGGCGTACAGCTATCTGATCTGGCTCCAGGCGATGTACGGCAAGGTCACCGGCGACTGGTCGAAGTTCAACAACGCGTGGGACACCATGGAGAAGTACATGATCCCCACCCACGCCGACCAGCCCACCAACAGCTTCTACAACGCCTCCAAGCCGGCCACCTACGCGCCCGAGTGGGACCAGCCCTCCCAGTACCCCTCGCAGCTCAACGGCAATGTGTCGGTCGGCAACGACCCCATCGCCGCCGAGCTGAAGAGCGCGTACGGCACCGATGACATCTACGGCATGCACTGGATCCAGGACGTCGACAACGTCTACGGCTACGGCAACTCCCCCGGCAAGTGCGAGGCGGGGCCGAGCGACACCGGGCCGAGCTATGTCAACACCTTCCAGCGCGGCCCGCAGGAGTCGGTCTGGGAGACCGTGACCCAGCCCACCTGCGACAGCTTCAAGTACGGCGGCAAGAACGGCTATCTGGACCTGTTCACCGGCGACGCCTCGTACGCCAAGCAGTGGAAGTTCACCAACGCCCCGGACGCCGACGCCCGCGTGGTCCAGGCCGCCTACTGGGCCGCCGAGTGGGCCAAGGCGCAGGGCAAGGGCAGCCAGGTGTCGGCCAATGTGGCCAAGGCCGCCAAGATGGGCGACTACCTGCGCTACGCGATGTACGACAAGTACTTCAAGAAGGTCGGCAACTGCGTCGGTGAGACCGCGTGCGCGGCGGGCAGCGGCAAGAACAGCTCCCACTACCTGCTGTCCTGGTACTACGCCTGGGGCGGCGCCACCGACACCTCCGCCGGCTGGGCCTGGCGGATCGGCTCCAGCCACGCCCACGGCGGCTACCAGAACCCCATGGCGGCCTGGGCGCTGGCCAACTACGCCGACCTCAAGCCCAAGTCGGCCACCGGTGCCGCGGACTGGTCCACCAGCCTCAAGCGCCAGCTGGAGTTCTACCGCTGGCTCCAGTCCAGCGAGGGCGCCATCGCGGGCGGCGCCACCAACAGCTGGCAGGGCCGCTACGCCACGCCGCCGTCGGGCACCTCGACGTTCTACGGCATGTACTACGACGAGAAGCCGGTCTACCACGACCCGCCGTCCAACCAGTGGTTCGGCTTCCAGGCCTGGTCCATGGAGCGCGTCGCGGAGTACTACAACCGCACCGGTGACGCCTCCGCGAAGACCATCCTGGACAAGTGGGTGAAGTGGGCGCTGTCCAAGACCACGGTCAACGCCAACGGCACCTACCAGATCCCGTCCACCCTCCAGTGGTCCGGCCAGCCGGACACCTGGAACGCCTCCAGCCCCGGCGCCAACGCGAGCCTGCACGTCACCGTCGCCGACTACACCAACGACGTCGGCGTGACGGCCGCGTACGCCAAGACCCTGTCCTACTACGCCGCCAAGTCCGGCGACACCCAGGCCAGGGACACCGCGAAGGCGCTGCTGGACGGCATGTGGAACAACTACCAGGACGCGCTGGGCATCGCGGTCCCGGAGACCCGCGCCGACTACAACCGCTTCGACGACCCGGTCTATGTGCCCAGCGGCTGGACCGGCACCATGCCGAACGGTGACAAGGTCGACTCCAGCTCCACCTTCATGTCGATCCGGTCCTTCTACAAGAACGACCCGGCCTGGTCCAAGGTCGAGGCGTATCTGAAGGGCGGGGCGGTCCCGAGCTTCACGTACCACCGGTTCTGGGCCCAGGCCGACATCGCGCTCGCGATGGGGTCTTACGCCGATCTCTTCGAATAGCGGATAGCGGACCGGCACGCCGAGCGGGGCTCCACGGGGAGCCCCGCTCTCGCCGCTCTCAGACCGGTACGGGGATCTCGCGCTCGGCCAGGGCCGCCTCCAGCCGCCGGATGTGGCGGTGCTGGAGCCGCGCGGTGCGCTGAAGCCGCAGGACGACCCGCAGGAACTGGTCCATGTCGGCGGCCCGGGTGAGGATGTCGTCGGGCACCCGCTCGTCGGCCGGGCACTCCCGCTCGTCCGTCGGGCAATCCCGCTCGTCCGTCGGGCAATCCCGCTCGTCCTCGGCGAGCACGGCCTGCGCCCAGGCCCGGGTGACCGGCTTGAACATCCCGGGGTGGCCCGCCACGATCCTGGCCCGGACCGCCAGGTCGTTCTCGGCCGCCTCCACATGCAGCCCGTCGTCCTTGTTGCGCGCCCCGAACAGCGCCTCGTGGATGTGGTGGGCCGTGAAGCCGTGTTCGGCGCACGCGATCCAGAAGTCCCAGTCCTCGCCCGCGCGCATGTCCTCGGCATAGCCGCCCACGGTCTGCCACACCTCGCGGCGGTAGAGCGAGCAGTAGAACATGATCAGCCGCCGGAGCAGCAGGTCCCGGTCGTAGGCCGGGAGCGCCAGCACCTGTGCGGGGAGGCCGTCGTCGGTGAAGACGGACACATCGGTGGAGACGATGGCGATGTCCGGGCGCCGCTCCAGCACCGCCACCGTCTGCTCCAGCATGGTGGGGGCGAGCACGTCGTCGGCGTCCAGCGGCAGGACATAGCGGCCGGTGGTGGCCGCGATGCCCGCGTTGCGGGCGGCCGAGACCCCGGCGTTGGCCTGCTCCAGCAGCCGGATGCGCCGCTCGGGGTGGTCGGCGATCAGCGACCGGGCCACCGCCGCGGTGTCGTCGCGGCTGCCGTCGTCGACCACGACCAGCTCCCAGTCCGCGTAGGTCTGCGCCAGCACGCTCGCCACGGCCTGCGGCAGATAGCGGGCGTAGTCGTGGCAGGGGATGACCACCGAGACCACGGGAGGCCCGCCGCGTTCTCCGGGCGGCGCGGCCGCGGCCCCCGGGAGGGTGCCGGCCTCCCGGGGGCCGCGTTCCGGGCCGGGCGGTGCCGAGGTCATCGGAGACCGGCGCCGAACGCGCCGCGGTGGTCCATCCTGGACTTCGACGGCTTGGCGGAGACCGCGATGTTGGCGCACTCCGAGCCCATCTCGCCGCCGCCGACAGGGGCGAGGATGGTCACGTTGGCCGCGGCGCCGACGCTGGTGTCGCAGTCGTTCTGCTGCACCACGCCGTGCGGGTCGCCGAAGATCTCCGCGAAGTTGAGGCAGTCGGACTGGGCCGACGGCCCCGAGATGCTCACCCCGCTCGAGGAGTCGCAGTCGTTGGTCTGTTGGGTGGGGGTGTCCCAGGCGAGTGCGCCGGCGGCGGACCCGCCGAAGACCACCGCGCCGGCCGCCGCCGTCACCAGGGCTGCCGTCTTGCCGATATTCATGTGATTCTCCTGATCTCCTTCTCCGCAGAGGCCTGCGGACAGCCCGCTAACGACGCCGGGCGTCATGGGCTTCGTGCCCGGCGGCGGCTTCACCTGTCCGGCCCAGCGCGCCATCGCCCAGGTGGCGGGGGTGCACCACCTCCACCCCGGGCAGCGCCCAGCACTCGATGCCCATGTCCCGGGCCAGCGCGGCCAGCCCCTCGGTCTCGATGAGCCGCCGATAGGGAACGGCCGGGAACACCAGGCCGTCGCGGTGCAGATCCGCGTGGACCAGCAGGGCCGTACCGCCGACCGCGTCGACTCGGACCCTCTCCTGCGCGCGCAGCTCGTCGAGATAGCTCCGGCCGAACCCCTTGGGCGGCTGAAGGACCCCGTCCCGGACCCATCGGTCCCAGTCCAGGTCCGCCGCGTTCGGGTGCAGTACGAAGGTGTTGAGGTCGAAGCTGGGGCCGGCGGGCTCGGTGACGCAGTGCGGGACGACGATCTCCCCGCGCACGGCGAGCAGCCGCTGGACGAGGTCGGGCGGGTAGTCGGCCACATCCACGTCGAGCCACAGCACCCACTCCTCGTCGCCCAGCGCGCGCGACAGGAGGTGGTTACGGGCCATGGCCAGCACCGACCGCCGCCGCCGCTGGACGGTCCGCGCCCAGCGCGGCCCGGCCGTCCGGAGGCCGAAGTGGCGCCGTACGAGGGTGACCCGCCGGAACTCCGCCTCCAGCGCGGGCAGGACGCCCTGGAGGGCCTGCCAGGTCCCGTCGCGGCTGTCGCCCTCCAGCAGGCCGAGGGAGAGCGCGTCACGGGGGTAGGCGAGGGCGCGCAGCCGGTCGAGGTAGCGGGGCAGGAAGGCGATGGCGTCCTTGACGGGGGTGAGGACGAGGAGCGGGGGATGCCCGTCCGCGTCCGGGCGTACGCCCACGGGGGCGGGCCGCCGGGTGTGCGGGACCCGGGCCGACGGGCCGGCGGTGTTGTCGGCGGCGGTGTCCGCGGCGTTGTGCGCGGGGGCCTCCGCGGGGGCTTCCGCGGGGGCTTCCGCTTCCAGGACGTCCGCCGGGGCGACGGGCAGCCGGGCCGCCATCGCGTGGACCTGGTCCGCGTAGGCGTCGCCGGACGGCCACACCTGGGTCGCGGCGTCGAAGAGGCTCGTGAAGTGCGGCTCGTCGAAGGTGTTGGCCCCGTGGAACACATAGGTGTAGAGCTCGGGCGCGTCCAGGGACACCGTCCGCCCGCCGCGCACCACGGCCTCCGCGACCGGTGAGTCCTCGCCGCGCCGCTGTTCCGGATAGCGGGGGAGCGCGTCCTTCGCGCAGAGCATGGAGCCCTCCCACACCCGCACCCCGGAGATGGCCAGCTTGCGGCGCGCTGGCCACCACAGCCGCTCCCGGGCCAGGAAGCACGCCGTGGCGTCCAGCGCGAGGACCGCCGCGAGCTGCACCTCGAGCCGCTCCGGGTCGTACAGGTCGTCGTCGTCCCACTGGCACACATACGGCCCGGCGGCCAGGTCCACCGCGATGTTGCGCAGCTCGCCCAGCGTCCGCCCCTCGGGCGGCAGCCGGTGCAGACGGATCCTCGGGTCGGCGAGTTCGCGTACGTGGTCCTCGAGGGCGCCGTCCGCGCCGTCGTCCACCACGACCAGCTCCGCGCGGGTGTAGGTCTGGGCGAGGAAGCACCGGATCGCCCGCTCGGCCAGCGGCAGCCGGCCCTTGGTCACCATCAGACAGGACACCGTCGGCGCGGGCGACCCCGAGGCCCACCGCCTGCGCTGTGCGTCGAGGTCGACCACGCCCTGGGCGCAGGGCTGTAGATCCTGGCTCGTCCAGAACCTGACCTGACGCCCCGTCGAGGCCCCCGGAGCGCCGGGGGTCTCCCGGATCCAGCTGCCCGCCCAGTGGTGCACCGCATGCGCCAGGTCCCGGTCGGTCTCGCGCTGCCCGAACAGCTCCGCGGCGGCCGGGCTCAGCTTGGGATACAGGGTGTCGGCCCCCAGGATGGCGGGGGAGCAGCCCTCGGGCGCGCTGTCGACGGCGCGCGTGAGGAAGAACGGGCCTGTCGCGTCCAGCGTGCCGGGCCTGGTGTGGGCGCCCACCAGCCGCCGGTGCACATGCGGCCAGAACGGATGGCCGGGCCGGGAGGCCATGAACGCGTTGCAGACGATGCGCCGCATTCCGCCGCGGCGGCTCAACGGCAGGTGGACATGGGCCTCCGGCTCCAGGCCGAGCACCAGCTCCTGCCCGGCGAAGAGCTCGGTCATCGGGCGCAGGCACTCGAAGTCCATGTCGACGTACAGCCCGCCGAAGTGGTCGAGGAGGAAGTAGCGGATGGCGTCGGCCCGTTTGATCGGTTCGCGATAGCCGTCGTAGACGGGGAGAAACCACGCGTAGTGCTCTTCGAGGAACGCGCGGTTGTCCGTGTCCGTCCACAGCCGGTACTCCCAGTCGGGGTGGTGCCGCCGCCAGGTCTCGGACCACTCCCGCCACTCGGGCGGTACGTCGGTGTTCTTCCAGGTCTGGTGGATAAGATGTGGAATTCCTGGCTTCTCGGACATTCGCGCAGTATGTCCCGACGGTGTGCCGGCCAGGCGGAGGGCGGCGGCGGAAATTCACCCGCCCGGTCCGGCGCGCGCGCCGGACCGGGCGGCAAAGCCCCTGCTGGCGGCCGTCGGCCGCGGTCAGCCGAGCGAGGACAACGGCACCGAGAACAGCACCCGTTCGGGGACCACCCGGTCCTGCCACCCGCTGGACGTCGGATCCTGCCAGTTTCCCTTGGAGTCGGCGGCCCACTCGGTGACCGACCACACGGTCTTGGTGCTCCACCACAGCGACATGGACTCGGAGTGCTTGGCCCAGCAGGCGCTGGCCAGGTCGGTGCCCGAACAGCTCGTCGCGGACGCCTCGGCGGTGTCCTGGCGCCACAGGATGCCGTGCTGGCCGGGGCCGCCCCGGGCGCTGGGCACGTACCAGCGCTTGCCGCCCGCGTCGTCCTGGTAGGACAGCACACCCTGCACACCCACGGCCTTGGTCTCGTACGCGTCGGCGGCCTTGGCCTTCCCGGAGCCGTCCACGGCCAGCGGCATGGCGCCGCCCGGCGCGGCGAGGTCGTACCGGAACAGCCGCGCGGGCTGGGTGCCGCCCGAGGAGAACCACTCGTTCGCCACCAGGCGGTCGGGGGTGGCGGAGCGGTCCAGCGAGATGGACGCGAAGCAGGGGATGCCGTCGTCGTTGGCCGAGGAGCACTTCCCGCTCAGGCCGTACGAGCCGATGGCGGGCATCAGGTACTGGTAGCCGTGGGCCGAGTAGCCGCCGCTCACCTTGCCGATGGCGGTGGAGTTCACCGTCGCCTGGAGGATGTGTTTCATCGAGAACACGTACAGGGCGTTCTGGCTGGCGTCGCCGTTGGACGCGGTGACGATGAGCTTGTCGCCGTACCAGACCATGCCGCCCAGGTGCGAGCCCAGCTTGGCGAAGTTGGTGCCGCCCTCGGTGGGCACGGTCAGCAGGACCCAGCGGTACTTGAAGGCGCCGGGCGTGTTCGCGTCGATGAAGGCGACCCGGGCCAGGCCCCGGTCGGCCGCCGGTTCCGCGCCCGGGTACTCGTCGTAGAGGTGGTCGTTGTGCGTCCAGCCGGAGAGGATGACCTTGTTCTCCCCCCAGGCGCCGTCGTCGTCCGCGTCCCCGGAGGAGGTGACCGACTGCGGCAGCCAGCTCTGCGTCAGCGCGTCACCGGTGGTGAAGCAGTACGCCGCGGTGGCCTTCGGCTTCACCGGCAGCGCGGCCTGCTCCGAGGCGCGGCAGGCCGGGCTGGAGGTGGGGGTGGGCATGGTGTGGTTGGCGCTCCCCAGCACGGTGTCCACGCCCACGTTGGGCAGCAGCCGGTCGAGTTCGGCGATCGTGGTGTCGGCCACCGTGCGCTGGGTGAGCGCGAGCTTCGATAACTCCGCCGAGGTGGTTAATGGTGTGAGCGCGCCGGGGTTGTCGGCCACGGCGGCCTGGGATGTGGCGTTGGTGAACAGCAGCGCGCCGGCCCCGAGCACCGCGGCCACCGCCGTGCTGATCCATGGCGCCCGGCGGCGCAGCGCGCCGTGCCGGGCCTTGTCCGTTCTCCGCATGGGAGCCTCCCGTTGTCATGTCCCGGGCACCATACGGGGGTTGGGGAGCGGGCCGAGGGCTTTCGGGGACAACGAGGGACGACGAGGGAGACCGGGGGAGAGCGGCGGCGCCTCACGCGCGCACGCGCGACGCGCCCGGATACACCTCGGCCACGTTGTCCTCGGGCTTCGGCCGGTGCTTCGCACAGGGGCCCGCCGCGAAGGCGCGCAGCAGGTTCTCGGTGGTGCGCCGGACGAACGCGCCGGTCCGCGCGTCCATGCCGTGGTTGCGCCCGGCCTCGCGGGTCCCCGCCATCAGGCCCTCGACCCACCGCATCGTCCCGGTGGCGAACACACCCGCCTTGCTCGGGACGGTGTAGTAGGCGGAGTCCGCGTGGCTGTGCCGGCCGTTGCACACCAGGGGGGAGTGGGCCACGATCTCCAGCGGCTCCGGGGTGGGCTCGCCGGGGGTCACCCGGTCGTACTCCACCCCGACCAGATGCGCGAAGGAGTCGCCGCGCCGCACCCCCGTGCCGGCGTACACCCAGTGGCCGGGGTTGTGCACGACATACGGGGCGTCGGTCGGGTAGCCCTCGTAGAAGACGCCGGTCAGGGACGACTCGGGGTCGGGGGCGGGCTGCTGCCGGAAGTCGGTGGTGACCAGGTCGCGGCGGTTCGCGAGATACGGGTCGTCGTGGTAGGCGCTCTTGTAGCAGACCACCGTGCGGTCCGCGCCGCCCGGGCCGCGCTCCAGCCTGATCCGGCGGTAGCAGGTGTTGGCGCCGAGAAAGGCCACATTGGTCCCGGCGTCGCGGGCGCGGGTGACATAGCGGCGCTGCTGCGGCGTCCAGTACTCGTCGTGGCCGAGCGAGAGCACCGCCGCGGCGCCGTGCAGCACCTTCGGATCGCGGTGTACGTCCACCCCCGTGGTGTAGGCCAGCGGTATGCCGAGCCGCTCCGCGAGCACCACCAGCGCCCGCTCGTAGACCAGGAACTTCACCGCGCCGTTGCCGTCGTACGGCCGGTCGAAGCCGACGGCCAGCGAGCGCGTCCCGTACGCCCCGTCCTGGCCCTGGTAGAGGCTGAAGCCGCCCCAGGTGTTGTACGCCTGCCAGGTGGCCACCGCGTGCATCAACAGCGTCCGGCCCGCGGCCGCTTCGGAGCGGACGATCAGCGGGACGTAGCGCTGGTGGCCGCCTTCCGCGTCCAGCCGCAGCAGATACGCGCCCTCCGGCCAGTTCTCGGTGCCGACCCGGACCGTGCGCTGCCAGTCCGCCTGGACCGTACGGGTCTTGTCGATCAGCACGGGGGGCTTCTGCCGGTGGCCGGGCACCCGGCCCGAGCGCCAGATCAGCCGCGCCTGTGCCCCGCCGTACCAGCCCACCCGGTACGCCGAGACGCGGAAGCCGGGCGAGGTGGTCGACACATACAGCCCGAACTCCTCCCCGGGTACCACGCTCACCTTGTCGGCATAGCCCTCCACGGCCTCCTGAGGGCCGACCGAGCGGATCCGCCAGTCGGCGTTGCCCCGCTTGGACCGCTCGGCGTCCACGGCCCGCATGGCCTCGGAGGGGCGGGCGGCGCGGTCGGGCTCCCCATGGCTCGCCGAGTCGCACCCGGCCACCGCCACTCCGGCGGCGGCCCCGACCGCCCCGAGGAAGCGCCGGCGCCCGAGGGCGGGCTGGTCGCTGTCCTGCGGCCGCACGTCCCCATGGGTCGAGACGTCGCCGTGTTCCGCCTGGTCGTCCATCGCACCCGTCCCGGCCGCTGTGCTCCTGCGGCCATCCTGGGCCGGGCCCGGGGGCCGGGCGACCGGAGGGCGCCCGAACCGGCGATCGCCCGTCTGAGACGGCCGGGGTGCGAAGGGGCGGCGGCGGTCGCAGCGTGGACATATGACCGAGAGCGAGAGCCCGCGCGTCCACCTGCCGCCGATCGTGGTGCTCGGGGTGCAGCCGAACAACCCTCCGTTCCGCCTGGTCGAGGTCGCCGGGGAGGTGATCGGCAAGGCGCACTCGGTCCTGGACGTGATCGAGATCGCTCGCACGATCGGCATGGAGGACGCCGACCTCGACGACCCGGACGTCGTCCGCTGGGTGGGCGGCGACAAGTTCACCTGGACGCCGTGGTGGCCGCCCCGGCGGGCGGGGCGCGGACACCACAGGGAGCACCACAGGGGACACCACTGGGGGAGGGCCGGAGGGCACACCGACCCCGACCACGACACCGGCCCGCCCGCCTCCTGACGGCGACCGCTTGACCTTCGAGCCGGGTCGAAGGTCTACCGTCGCGGGTATGCGCACCGTACGGATCTCCCAGCCGCGCTTCCACGAGCGCGGGGGCCCGGTGCCGTCCGTCGTCCCTCTTCACCGGAAAGCCCCCTCGCCGTGCTCGTCGCCCGCTCCATCGCCCTGTTCGTCGTCGCCGCCCTGTTCGAGATCGGAGGCGCCTGGCTGATCTGGCAGGGCGTACGAGAGCACCGCGGATGGCTCTGGATCGGGGCGGGCGTCCTGGCCCTGGGCGCCTACGGCTTCGCCGCGACCTTCCAGCCCGACGCCGACTTCGGGCGCATCCTGGCCGCCTACGGAGGAATCTTCGTCGCCGGGTCGATCGCCTGGGGCATGGTCGCCGACGGCTACCGGCCCGACCGCTTCGACATCATCGGCGCGCTGGTCTGCCTCGCCGGGATGGCGGTCATCATGTACGCCCCGCGCGGCCACTGACCCGCCTCACCGGTCGGTCCGGCCCGTCGTACGAGGGCGGTGGCGGTCACCGGGGGATGTCGACCAGGACCCGCCCGCGCCCGCCCGCGTCGACGCGCTCGTGGGCCTCGGCGATGTCGGCGAGCGGGTAGCGGTCGCCGACATCGACGGTGAGCGCGCCGACGGCGGCCGCGGCCGTCAGATCGCGGGCGGCGTGCCGCTTGGCCTCGGCGGGGAAGTCGTCGCTGCCCATCAGCCGCAGGGTGACGTTGTTGAACAGCAGCGTCCAGAAGGGGATCTCGGTGCGGTCGGCGCCCGTGGCGTACGCGGCGATGACCGCGCCGCCCGCGGCGACGGCGTTGTCCAGGTCGGCGTTGTCGGACAGGGAGACCTCGACGATCCGGTCCACGCCGCCGGGGACGTACGAGCGGATCTCGGCGGCGGGGTCGGCGCCGTCCAGGGCGACGGCGTGGGAGACGACGGCCGGATCGACGCGGTTCAGATCGGCGCCGCGGCGGACGGTGCCGATGACGGTGGCCCCCGCCCAGCGGGCGAGCTGCGCGGCCGGCGAGCCGACCCCGCCGAGGACGCCGTTGACCAGCACGACCTTGCCGTCGACCGGGCCGTCCGCGAACACGGTGCGGTGCGCGGTGATGCCGGGGATGCCGAGGCTCGCCCCGAGGTCGTCGCCCAGGTGGCCGGGGAGCGGGACGGCGTGATCGGCGGGCACGACGGTGTACTGGGCGGCGGTGCCGAAGGGCCGGTAGGACTGGGCGCCGTACACCCACACGCGCTGCCCGGCACGGCGGACGTCGACACCCTCGCCGACCGCGTCGACGACCCCGGCGGCGTCGCTGTGCGGGATCACCCGCGGAAAGGGCATCGCCGAGCCGGTCCAGCCGCGCCGCTTCTTGGTGTCGCCGGGGTTGACCCCCGAGACGGTGACCCGGACCCGGACCTCGCCGGGGCCGGGGACCGGGTCGGGCGCCTCGCCGACGCGCAGCACCTCGGCGGCCGGACCTTGTTCGTCGTACCAGGACGCAAGCATGGGGATCTCCGTCGCGTGTCGGCTCGCGGATGCTTCGAGCCTACGAGGGGGCGCGCCCGCCGCGCGTGTCGGGTCGCGCGGTGCGCACAGGTGCCCGAAGCGTCGGACTTATGATCCAACGCGTGGACATCCCCGACAGACTCATCTCCCTCCAGCAGAACGCGGACGCCGAGCGGGCCAAGCTCTCCGGGCTCATCGGCGACGAGTGGGAGGCGCAGTGGAAGCACTGGTACGAGGCCGCCGTCGAGAGCCAGGCGGCGCTCACCGCGCATGCCCAGGAGACGGACACGCCGCGCGGGAAGCTCGAGGCCGCGGTGAAGAAGGCCGTACGACATCCGGACCCGGGTGACTGACCATCCGCACCCGCATGGCGAAGGGCCTGACCTGCGCGCGCAGGTCAGGCCCCCCACCGTTGCCCCTTCCCATGGCAGCAAAGGCGCTAGGCGTCGCGCCCGCGCAGCAGCAGGCCGCCGGCCAGGAGCGCCGCGGCGGCCCACCCGGCGGTCACGCCGAGACCGGCCCAGGGGCCGATGGGCAGGCTATGGAGGTCGGTGGTGGCCTGGATGGCGAGCCCGGCGCTCATCGGCCCGATCTGCTGGAGCAGGCGCTGCCAGCGCGGATCGCCGATCATCTGGGAGAGGACGGGGACCAGGTAAAGCAGGCCGAGGACGATCCCGATACTGGTCGCGGAGTCCCGCACCGCGGTGGCGACGCCGAGGCTGAGCAGGGCGATCAGGGCCAGGTAGAGGACCGACCCGAGGGCCGCGCGGAGCGTGGGCCCGTCGGCCAGGGACAGGGCCGGGTGGCCGCGGGCAGTCGTGAAGGCATGGCCGGGCAGGAGGAGCCGCCCGGCCACCAGCGACCCGAGCACCGCGATGGTCCCGGCCGCGGCCACGACCCCGGCGAGGGTGACGGCTTTGGCCGCGAGGACGGTGGCCCGGCGCGGCATCACCGCCAGGGTGGTGCGGATCATGCCCGTGCTGTACTCGCCCGCGATGACCAGGACGCCCAGGATGACGACCAGCGCCTGGCCCAGCTGAACGCCGATGAGGCTGAGCTTGGTCATGTCGCCGCCGCAGCCGGTTGACGTGCATCTCACCATCGAGGTCGCCCCAGCGCTCAGGGCCACGGTCGCCACGACGGTACCGAGCAGCAGCCAGAGGGGGCTGGCGACGGTCCGTATCTTCGTCCATTCCGCGTGCAGGGCCGGTCTCATGCGTCCCTCCTGCGGAGAAGGAGGGCGGCCGCGGCCAGGCTTGCCACCGCGTAGCCGGCCAGGACGGCGAACCCGGCCCACGGTGCCAGCGGGTAATAGCCGTAGTACGGCGTGTAGTTGCTGGTGACCTGGTGATACGGCACAAGAGTCTGCTGGACGGCGAAGGCCGCGCCCGGGGTCACCTGGGCCAGCACGTTCGACACGCTCGCGGGCATGAACGGGATGGCGATCAGGGTGTGGGGCAGCACGATGGCCACGACGACGGTGGTGACCGCGCCGGCACTGTGCCGGGAAACGGTGCCGATGCAGAGGGCCAGGATCGAGGCGGTCGCGAGCAGCGCCGCGATCCCGAGCTCCACCCGCAGTTCGGTCGAAGACGCCACCGGGAAGATGTACACGCCGTTGGCCCGGGCGAGCCGCTCGCCGAGCGGAACCGCGACGGCCGCCCCCGCGAACCCGGCGGCGAAGGTGACGCCCCCCAGCACCAGTGCCTTGGCCACCAGCACCCGGCTCCGTCCCGGGCCGGCGGCCAGGGTGACGTGGATCAGGTTCTTCCGGTATTCCGTGGTGATGAACAGCGCCCCCACGACGATCACCACGATCAGCGCGGCGAACGTGCCGGTGAGGATTTCTCCGAGGGTGCCGCCGGTCGGCAGAGTGTCGCGAACGGCGGGCGCTATGTCGCCGGCGCCGGTCACGGTGAAGCTGCCGTCGGATCCCGCTCCCGTGAACGAACCCGACGTGTTGCGCGGGTAGCCGGAGAAGCTGGGGGATTCGGCTCCCACCTGGCCGCCTGTCCAGTTGCCACCGGCCCCGGCCCAGCGCCCCCGGATACGGAGATCCCCGAAGACGGCCGTGGACACACTGCCGCGGGTGCCCATGCCGTCCACGGAAGGCGGGGACGCGACGAACAGCCCGCCCTGCGCGGTCGGTCCGAGCCCGCGCACACGCACGGTGCCCACCTTGGTCCAGCGTGTGCCGTCGGCGGAGGCATAGCCGGTGATCACCTCGCCCGAGCGGTCCAGCCGCAGCCGGCGGACGGACGCGGCGGAGACCGGGCCGGGGAGGCCGGCCGTGTCGTTGACGTAGTTGTCCTGCATCCGTACGCCGTGGCTGCCGGTCACCATGATCGCCGCGTAGGGCGATCCCTGACGGGTGCTCTCCTTGATGATGATCCCGGCCTTCGCCCACGGCACGGTGCCGGGCCGCAGGTCACCGGGGCGCTCGGGGATGCTGCTCCTGAGCGCGGAAACGGAGACGGTGATGCTGCCGTTTCCCGTCAGTGGCTGGTGCACGAAGTAGAAGCTGTCGGTCACCGGCTCACCGCCAGGTCCGACCGGCACGGGCGGTGAGCCCTTCTGATCGCTGCTGACCCCGACGAGCAGGGCGAACAGCACCGGCATCAGCGCCGCCACCACCACGCCGATCACCCAGCCGCGGACAGTCCGGAACTTGGTCCACTCCGCGTGCACCACGTGAGCGAGGGTGGCGGTCACCGCGAGACCTCCGTGGGTGTCGCGGCGTGGAACTCGACCGCCTCGTGGGTGAGTTCCAGGTAGACGTCCTCAAGGGTGGCGCGGTGTGCCGACACCTCGGAGAACGGCACCGCGCTGTCGTTGAGCAGCGTCACGATCCGGTCCGCGGGCAGGCCGGAGACGGCGATGGTGTCGCGGCCGGTGGCCGCCACGGTCGCGCCGGCACGCTCGAGCACCCTCATCGCGTGTGTCCTGGCCGTGGTCCGCAGGGCCACCCGGTTTCCGGAGGCGGCGGCGATCAGCTCGGCCACGCCGGCGTCGGCGATGGCCTTGCCGCGCCCGACCACGACGAGACGGTCGGCCGTGTCCTGCATCTCGCTCATCAGGTGGCTGGAGACCAGCACGGCGCGGCCCTGAGCGGCCAGCGACCGCAGGAAGCCGCGCATCCAGATGATGCCGTCCGGGTCCATGCCGTTGAACGGCTCGTCGAGCATGATGATCGGCGGGTCGCCCAGCAGGGCCGCGGCGATCCCGAGCCGCTGCCGCATGCCGAGCGAGTAGCCGCCGGCCTTGCGCCGGGCCGCCGGGGCGAGGCCGACCTGCTCGATCACCTGGTCCACCCGCCGCGCGGCCAGGCCCTGCGAATGCGCCAGCCACAACAGGTGGTTGCGCCCGCTGCGGCCGGGGTGCGGTGCCGCCGCGTCCAGCAGCGAGCCGACATGGTTCAGCGGGTGCCGAAGACCGCGGTACGGCTTCCCCTCGATGAGCGCGGTGCCCTCGTCGACCGCGTCCAGGCCGAGGATCACCCGCATGGTGGTGGACTTCCCGGCCCCGTTCGGCCCCACGAAGCCGGTCACCAGCCCCGGGCGGACGGTGAAGGACATGCCGTCGAGGGCCAGGGTCGCCCCATACCGCTTGCGCAGTCCGGCGACGACGATCCCTGGGGCGCTCACCGCGGCGAGCTCACGGTTCGAAATGGACTCATGCCGACGGTTGTACGCGGCACCCGGTTCCGGCCCGGTCGCAGCGGCTGCGACCCGGCTGCGACCTGGGATCTGGCATCGTCGGGGCATGGCACCTCGACCCGGCGGCCGGTCCGGCCGCCCTGTCCGCCCTGTCCGCCCCGCCCGCGCAGCGACCTGCGGTGAGCGGGGGTGAGGGTCCTCGTCGTCGAGGACTTCGAGGTCCTCGCCCGCTCCCTCGGAACCGGACTGCGCCGCGAGGGCATGGCCGTCGACGTCGTCCTGGACGGAACCGCCGCCCTCGACCGCCTGGCCGCCACCCGCTACGAGGTGGTGATCCTCGACCGCGACCTGCCCGGCGTCCACGGGGACGAGATCTGCCGACAACTCGCCCACGGCCGCTGCGAGACCCGCGTACTGATGCTCACCGCCTCCGACACGATCGAGGACCGTGTCGACGGGCTCAGCCTCGGCGCCGACGACTACCTGCCCAAGCCGTTCGCGTTCGCCGAACTGGTCGCCCGCGTCCGCGCGCTGGCCCGCCGCGCCACCCCGCCGCTACCGCCCACCCTGGCCTGCGGGGACATCACCCTCGACCCGGCCCGCCGCACCGCGTTCCGGGCCGGCCGGCGCCTTGAGCTGAGCCCCAAGGAGTTCGCCCTCCTCGAATGCCTGCTCGCCGCACCCGGCCTGGTCATCTCCGCCGAGGAGTTGCTCGAACGCGTCTGGGACGAGGCCGCCGACCCCTTCAGCAGCGCCGTCAAGCACACCATGCACCGGCTGCGGGCCAAGCTCGGCGGCCCGCCCGTGATCGAGACCATCCGCGAAGGCGGCTACCGGATCGGATCGTCATGACCTCCCCCCAGCAGCCCGCCAGAAGGTCCTTGCAGACGCGGCTCGCGCTCGCCTACGCGGCAGGCATCTACGCCGCCGGGGTCTTCGTGCTCGTATGCGTCGCCGTCCCGCTCGCCGGCGCCCAGTCGACCAAGCCCAAAGGCCGGCCGTCATCGGGCGCGATCACCGGAACCGGCAACGGGATCAGCCTGCCCCAACTCCTCACGGGATCCGCCGTCGCGCTGGTCGTTCTGATACCCGTCGCCCTGGCTCTCGGCTGGTTCGTCGCCGGCCGGTTCCTGCACCCGCTGCGGTCCATCACCGCGACCGCCAAAATCATCTCCGCCGGCGACCTCCACCGGCGCCTCGACCTCGGCGAGCCCACGGACGAGCTGACCGAGCTCGGCCACACCCTCGACGACCTGTTCGCCCGCCTGCAAGCCTCCTTCGACGCCCAACGCCACTTCGTCGCCAACGCCTCCCATGAGCTGCGAACCCCCCTCGCCGGCCTGCGCACCCTCCTCGAAGTCGCCCTCGCAGACCCCCACGCCGACGCCGACACGCTGCGCTCGGCCTGCCAGGAAGCCCTCGCCCTCGGCGGACACCAGGAACGGCTCGTCAAGGCACTGCTCGCCCTCGCCACCAGCGAGCGCGGAATCTCCCGCCGGGACACCCTCGACCTCGCCCACATCGTCGAAGGAGTGCTCGCCTCCCGCCGCGACCAGGCCACCGAGAGAGGCATCGACGTCGCCGAACACCTGACGCCCGCGGTGACGGCCGGGGACCCGAGACTGATCGAAAGCCTCGTCGCCAACCTCGTCGACAACGCCATCCGCCACAACCACCCGGACGGGTACGTAGAGATCACCACCGAGACCTCCGGCACGCGGGCGACCCTGACGATCACCAACAGCGGGCCGGCCATCCCCGACAGCCAGGTCCAGCGCCTCTTCCAACCCTTCCAGAAGCTGGCGCCCGATCGTCACGGCCGCGGCGACGGCTACGGTCTCGGCCTCGCCATCGTCAACGCCGTCACCCAGGCTCACCACGCCACCCTCACCACCAGCGCACGCCCGGAAGGAGGCCTGTCCATCGCTGTACGGTTCGAGCGCACCGCTCTTTGGACATGACAAGGGGCTGACCTGTTTTCCCAGGTCAGCCCCTTGATTATTCAGGGTGAGTAACGGGACTCGAACCCGCGACATCCTGGACCACAACCAGGTGCTCTACCAGCTGAGCTATACCCACCATGACCGGCGCTTTCCGTTCCGCACCGGCCGAGAAAAAGTGTACAGGGTCCGCGGGGGTGCTCGCTCCCGGCTTTTCGGGCCGGGAGCGAGGCGTCACGGCCGGCGGGCGGGAAGGACGTGCTTCGCCGCGATCGACTTGGCCGTGTCGGAGTCCGGGCCGGGCTGCGGGACGAAGACCGCCTCCCGGTAGTAGCGCAGCTCCGCGATGCTCTCGTGGATGTCCGCGAGGGCGCGGTGGTTGCCGTTCTTCTTCGGGCTGTTGAAGTAGGCCCGCGGGTACCAGCGGCGGGCCAGCTCCTTGATCGACGAGACGTCGACGATCCGGTAGTGGAGGTAGCTCTCGAGCTCGGGCATGTCCCGGAGCAGGAAGCCGCGGTCGGTGCCGACCGAGTTCCCGCACAGGGGCGCCTTGCCGGGCTCCGGGACGTGCTCGCGGATGTACGCCAGGACCTGCCGCTGGGCGTCCTCCAGCGTGGTCCCGCCGTCCAGCTCCGCGAGCAGTCCGGAGGCCGTGTGCATGTCGCGCACCACCTCGGGCATGGTGGTCAGCGCTTCGGCCGGCGGCCGGACAACGATGTCCACTCCTTCGCCCAGGATGTTCAGCTCGGAGTCGGTGACCAGCGCGGCCACCTCGATAAGCGCGTCGTCCGACAGCGAGAGCCCCGTCATCTCGCAGTCGATCCACACCATGCGATCGTTCATACGTCTCACCCTACGGGGCGCTCCCGCTGGCCGGGCAGGGTCGGGCGGCCCGGCACACGCCCGGTGGCCTGCTCGGGCAGGCGCGGGACGTAGGCATCGGATTCCGGCTTGCCGGGGTCCCCGCCGCCGTGCGGGTGCGGGGCGTGATGGGGGTGGGCCGGGTGCCCGAGGGGCGCGCCGGGGCGCCGTAGCGGCATGGAGTGCTCTCCGGGCCGCTGCTCGCCAAGCTCGGCCCTCTCCAGCCGGTCGGCCCGCTCCAGGCGCTCCGGGCGGTCCGCACGGTCGGGGCCGCCGCCCTGGGGCCTGCGGGCGCGGTACGCGGCCCGGTAGGCGGCCGGGGAGGACCCCAGCTGCCGCCGGAAGTGTCCGCGCAGCGCGACCGGGGAGCGGAAGCCGCAGCGCCCGGCGACCTCGTCGACGGAGTAGTCGGAGGTCTCCAGGAGACGCTGGGCCTGGAGCACCCGCTGGGTGATCAGCCACTGGAGTGGAGCGCTCCCAGTGAGGGAGCGGAACCGGCGGTCGAAGGTGCGCCGGCTCATATAGGCGCGGGCGGCCAGGGCCTCGACGTCGAACTGCTCGTGCAGATGCTCGAGCGCCCACGCCACGACCTCGGCGAGCGGATCCGCGCCGATCTCCTCTGGTAAAGACCTGTCCAGATATCGCTCCTGCCCCCCGCTGCGGCGCGGCGGCACGACCAGGCGGCGGGCCAGCGCGCCCGCGGCGTCCGCTCCGTGGTCGGTGCGCACGATGTGCAGGCACAGGTCTATGCCCGCGGCCGTGCCCGCCGAGGTCAGGATGTCGCCGTCGTCCACGAACAGCTCGCGCGGGTCGACGTGGACGGACGGATAGCGCTTGGCGAGCGTCGGCGCGTACATCCAGTGGGTGGTCGCCGGGCGGCCGTCCAGCAGCCCCGCGGCGGCGAGTACGAAGGCCCCGGTGCAGAGGCCCACGATGCGCGCGCCCTCCTCGTGCGCGCGGCGCAGCGCGTCGAGCGCGGCGGTCGGTGGCGGCTGCGTGATCGACCGCCAGGCCGGTACGACGACGGTGCCGGCCCGGGACAGCGCCTCCAGGCCGTATGGTGCGGTCAGTTCCAGTCCGCCGGTCGTTCGCAGTGGCACATCTTCGCCCGCGCACACCAGCAATCGATACCGCGGGACTCCGGCGTCCTGGCGGTCGATGCCGAAGACGGAGAGCGGGATGGAGCTTTCGAAGATAGGGCCGCCGCTGAAGAGCAGCACCGCGACTATTTCTCGTCGCCGGCGTCCGGAGAGCTTGCGCGAGGTCTCCGGTACGGTCGTGGAGTCCTGGCTCATCGAACTAAGCCCCCCTCGGTGGTCGCGTCCTCTCGGTCCTGCACGTTTCCCCTCGGTCCTGAACGGTTCCCCCGCCGGTCATGGCCAAGATCGAATCTACTGTGTCGCGTGTGGTCGCCGTGACCAGTTCACCACCCGCCACTATGTCGACATGACAACTTGGCGGGAAGCATTCGATCACGAAGCGTTGCACTCGTGGGCCTCCCTGTGAAGTACGCCTAGCCTTCGTCCCCACTTCGCGTAGGGGGTACGGCCCGCTCATACCCCTTTCCGCGCTGGTCGGAGGGGGTTGGGCCCGGCGTTTGCCAAGGAAAGAACTTTCACGGGAAGTTGGCTGAAAAGGAGTGGGCGCAGACGTACGGAAGGGTCCTCCGCCGGGCGTACGACCCGCACGGTGACTCTCACCACTGTGTACCCGGAGCGCTACGGAGCGCGCCTTCAGCCGCGCCGGCCGCCCCTGTGCGCCCCGATTCCGGTGCGCCCATGTCGTCCACGATGTGGACTCACCACCGTGCCGGCGAGCCGGGCGGCGGTGCGCTCGTAGCGGCGCAGCAGCGTCCGGCAGACGGCGGTGACCGCGGCCAGCCCGAGGGCGGCGCCCGCCGCCGCGCCGAACGGCGAGCCGCACGCCAGCAGGACGACCGGCACCAGGGCGCAGCTGAAGGCGCCCCAGCGGATCACCTCGTCCGCCGCCTCGCCGGCCGGGGTCGGGGAGGGGTGGCCCCGGTCGTCGCGGGGCGCGTCGTACTCGGGGGTGGCGGGCACGTATCTGCTCCTCGGAGAGCGGGCGGACGGGGGGCCGGGGCGGTCGCGATCACCGCGCGGCTACTACAACGCCGGGCGGGCTCCCGGGTCACTGCCGACCATCCGCACGGTGTACGCGGGGCGACGACTAGGGGTTTGCTCAAGGCTCACTCAGGCCACGCCGCACAGCCGCACATCGGCACGGTCGGGACCACTTGGGGCATTGCGTTACCGGCCGCCCTCCGGCATGCTCCGTGGAACGCCTCGGGCGGTTCGCCGTCCAAGAGCTCTCTGGGCAGGAGGGGAGTGGCGCCGTACCCTTAGGGGTAAGGGCTTGGAAAGATGAATCCCGGACGGATTCGGTTCGTTCGATACGCTCCCCCGAGCGCCGGCGAGCCGCCGCCCCCGACAACCGCAACCCCTCAAGCCCCCGCCGATCCCTCCTCACGAGGACTTCCTTCGCCGAGACACCGATGGCCGGTCACGAATTCCCCGAACCCGCGGACCGCAAGCGGGTCGCCGATCACATGGCGCACCCCGAAGCGGCGGAAGAATCACGTCATTCCTGCGATCCGGCGTTCCAGCACGGCGTCGTGGTGGGATTCGACGGTTCGACATCGAGCGAGCGCGCCCTCGCGTACTCGATCGGCATGGCCCGGCGCTCCGGCTCCGGGCTGATCATCGTCCATGTGGCCAACCGGCTGCCGACGACGGTGTGGGCCGGGTGCGAGCCCCCGGTCTTCGTGGATGTGCCCGACCATCGCACCGAAGTGCTGGGCCTGGAACTGGCCTGCGCGGACCATCTCGCCGAAGTGCCCTGGATCCTGGTGGAGCGGGGCGGGGACATCTGTCATGAGCTGGAGGAGGTCGGCCGGGAGTACGCGGCCGACGCGATCGTGGTCGGCTCCACGCACGGGCTGGTGGGGCGGATCTTCGGCTCGGTCGCGGGGCGGCTGGCCCGGCGGGCGCAGCGCCCCGTGGTGGTCATTCCCTGACCCGGCGCTCACCGGGTTCCGGTGGGCCGGCGGCGGGCGCCCGGAATCGGACACGGCCAACTCCACTTGACAGCTGGTGAGATGGCGGCAAGTCCCGCTTGACAGTCGATAAATCTACCCGTGCGTAGAGGTGGATTGTGCGTTTGTGACGGGTACAAACCGAGCGAACGGGCGAGTGTTCACGTGCCGTCGGCCGGGAAGTGACGGTTCCTGTCGGCGGCCCACCTGCCGGCGTTAGGGCGACGCCGGCACAGGGGAGGCGGCCCCCGCGTGCGTGGTGGCTCACGCGGGGGACCGCCGAGCGGTCACTCCACCGTCACGGACTTCGCCAGGTTCCGCGGCTTGTCGATGTCGCGGCCGAGCGCCAGCGCCGTGTGATACGCGAGGAGTTGCAGCGGAATACCCATCAGAATCGGGTCCAGCTCCACCTCGTTGCGCGGGACCACGATCGTGTGGTCCGCCTTCTCCTGCTCCTGGTGCGCCACGGCCAGGATCCGGCCGCTGCGGGCCTTGATCTCCTCCAGCGTCGCGCGGTTCTTCTCCAGCAGGTCGTCGTCCGGGAGCACCGCGACGGTCGGCACCTCGGGCTCGATGAGCGCCAGCGGGCCGTGCTTGAGCTCGGAGGCCGGGTACGCCTCGGCGTGGACGTAGGAGACCTCCTTGAGCTTCAGGGAGGCCTCGCGGGCGACCGGGTAGCCGCGCACCCGGCCGATGAACATCATGCTCTTCGCATTCGCGTATTCCGCGGCGAGTTCCTTGATCTTCTCCTCGCCGCGCAGCACCTCCGCGATCTGCTCCGGCAGCCGCCGCAGTCCGGCGATGATCCGCTTGCCGTCGGCGACCGACAGATCGCGGATCCGGCCGAGGTGGAGGGCGAGCAGGGCGAAGGCGACGGCCGTGTTGGTGAAGCACTTGGTGGACACCACACAGACCTCGGGGCCCGCGTGGACGTACACCCCGCCGTCCGTCTCGCGGGCGATCGCGCTGCCGACGACGTTGACGACGCCCAGCACGCGCGCGCCCTTGCGCTTGAGCTCCTGGACGGCGGCCAGGGTGTCGTAGGTCTCGCCGGACTGGCTGACCGCGATGTAGAGGGTGTCCGGGTCGACGACGGCGTTGCGGTAGCGGAACTCGCTCGCGGGCTCGGCATCCGCGGGGATACGGGCCAGCTCCTCGATCAGCTGGGCGCCGATCAGGCCCGTGTGGTACGCCGAGCCACAGCCGAGGATCTTCACCCGGCGCACCCCGCGCGCCTCGCGGGCGTCCAGGTTGAGCCCGCCCAGGCGGACGGTGGCGAAGCGGTCGTCGATCCGCCCGCGCAGCACCCGGTCCACGGCGTCGACCTGCTCGTGGATCTCCTTGTGCATATAGGTGTCGTGGCCGCCCATGTCGTACGACTCGGCCTCCCACTCCACGGTGGTCGGCGTCGCGGAGGTGCGGGAGCCTTCGGTGGTGTACGTGCGGAAGTCGTCGGCCTTGAGGGTTGCCATCTCGCCGTCGTCGAGGGTGACCACCTGGCGGGTGTGGCTGACCAGGGCGGCGACGTCCGAGGCGACGAACATCTCCTTCTCGCCGATGCCCAGCACCACGGGGGAGCCGTTGCGGGCGACGACGATCCGGTCGGGGAAGTCCGCGTGCAGCACCGCGATGCCGTACGTCCCCTCGACCAGGGCGAGGGCCTGGCGGACCTTCTCCTCCAGCGTGGCGGCCTGCGAGCGGCCGATCAGATGGGCCAGGGTCTCGGAGTCGGTGTCGGAGGCCAGCTCGACGCCGTCGGCGGTGAGCTTGGCGCGCAGCTCGGAGGCGTTGTCGATGATGCCGTTGTGGACGATCGCGACCTTGCCGTCCGCGTCCAGGTGCGGATGCGCGTTGACGTCGTTGGGCGCGCCGTGGGTGGCCCAGCGGGTGTGCGCGATGCCGACGGTGCCCGCGAAGCGCTTGGGGAGCCTGGCCTCCAGCTCGCGGACCCGGCCCTTGGCCTTGGCGGTCTTCAGGCCGGGGGACTGTGCCGCCTGACCGGACTTGGCGGGCTTGGCGTGGATCGCGATCCCGGCCGAGTCATAGCCGCGGTACTCCAGGCGCTGGAGGCCCTCCAGCAGCAGCGGCGCCACATCGCGTTTTCCGATATATCCAACGATTCCGCACATGGTGGTGTCAGTCCCTC
Organism: Streptomyces sp. NPDC028305; assembly: GCF_055569495.1. Classification (NCBI taxonomy): domain Bacteria; kingdom Bacillati; phylum Actinomycetota; class Actinomycetes; order Kitasatosporales; family Streptomycetaceae; genus Streptomyces; species Streptomyces sp. NPDC028305. Next base: position 1,354,688 of record NZ_JBVHTN010000001.1, on the reverse strand, counting down.
CCTGGTGGGTCGCTCATGAGTGCTCGGCTCGGCCGGCGGCTCAGCCGTAGACGATGCGGCGCAGCTGGCGCAGCGAGAGGTCCGGCGGCGCCACCGCGCGGTGCGGCAGCTCGGCCGTGATCCGCTCGAAGATGTCCGGGTTGGTCAGCCCGCCGGACTGGAGCTCCCGATGGCGGCGGCGGACGTATTCCTCGGTCGTCTCGTCGAAGTACGCGAGCACGTCCAGCACCACCCGGGCGGCCTCGCCGCGGCTGAGCGGCGTGCTGCGTACCAGGTGGTCGATGAGGTCATCGTGGGACATACGGCGATCGAGCACCCGTTGATACTGCGGTGAGCCGCCCCGTTTCGCAAGAATCCTGCCCGATATCGGGCAGAGGGGAAGGGTGGGTGACTAACAAGACGCACGTTGTCCGCACGGGGCCTGTTCAGCAGGGCAGGGGACCAGCTCAGTGCGTGCCCGATGTGTCACTGGTACGTTCGCCCGGCTGGCGCTGGAGCCGGCCCGGTGGGGCTGCGGGGCACCGGGACGACGACACGAGAGGGGGTGCCGGGGGGATGCGAGTGCTCATCGTCGATGACGACGAGGAGATGGCACAGGTCGTCGCGGTGGGCCTGCGCCGTGCGCAGATGGCCGTCGACGTGGCGTTCGACGGTACGGAGGCGCTGGAACGGCTGGGCGCCGACGGCGACGCGTACGACGTGGTCGTCCTGGACCGGGACCTGCCCGGGACGCATGGTGACGAGGTCTGCGCGGCGCTGATCGCCGCCGGGTGCCGCAGCCGCATCCTGATGCTCACCGCCGCGGGAACGGCGGAGGACATCGTGGACGGGCTGGGCCTGGGCGCCGACGACTATCTCCCCAAGCCCTTCGATTTCCCCGTACTCGTCGCCCGGATCGCTGCCCTGGCGCGCCGCGCGCATCCGGCCGTACCGCCCGTGGTGCGCCACGGCGACCTCCTGGTCGACAGCGCCCGGCGCACCGCCGTACGGGCAGGCCGGGCGCTGGCCCTCACGCCCAAGGAGTTCGGCGTCCTCGAACTGCTCCTCGCCGCCGGGGGCCGTGCCGTCTCCGCCGAGGAGTTGCTCGAACGGGTCTGGGACGAGGCCGCCGACCCCTTCACCAGCGCCGTGAAGATCACGATCAGCCGGTTGCGGGCCAAACTCGGGGCGCCGCCGGTCATCGAGACGGTGGCCAGGAGCGGTTACCGGATCTGAGGGGTTGTGGGGGCGAAGCGCCGGGTTCTGTCGCGCGGTCGCATTCGGCGGTCTCCCACACGGTCCTCCCTGGCCTGTCCGCGGGTACCTACGCCCGCCGGCCGCTCCGACCGAGCACAGCGCAGGATCCAACCGAAAGGTCGCGACGTTCACATGCCCGTCCACGCCCCCGCCGCTCTGTGCAGGCTCACCGGCCGGATCGTGCGCGCGGGTCTGCCCCGCCGCACCGTACGGTTGCGGCTGACCGCCTTGTACGGAGGGCTGTTCCTGGTGTCCGGCGCCGCGCTGCTCGCGGTCACGTACGGCCTGGTGGCCGGCGCCGTCGACCGTCCGCCCATGGTCCTGAAGCGGGAGGTGACCGTGGCCGCCCCCAGCCCGAGCGCACCGGCCGGCCGGGCATCCGGGAACGAGGGGACACGGCCTGCCGAGCCCGGCGACCGGGCCGCCATGGACACCGCCATGGCGGCCCTGCAGAAGGATGCACAGCGGACCGTCGACCACCAGAAGTCCGCCATGCTGCACACCCTGCTGGTCCAGTCGGGGATCGCCCTGGGCCTGATGTCGCTGACATCCGTGCTGCTGGGCTGGGTGGTGGCTGGCCGTGTCCTGCGCCCGCTGCGGACCATCACCTCCACCGCACAGGACATCTCGGCGACCAGCTTGCACCGGCGGCTGGCCCTGGCCGGCCCGCGGGACGAACTGCGGGAGCTGGGCGACACGTTCGACGCGCTGCTGACCCGGCTCGACGGTTCCTTCCAAGCGCAGCGGCAGTTCGTCGCCAACGCATCCCACGAGCTGCGTACGCCGCTGGCCCGCCAGCGCGTGCTGGGCCAGGTCGCCCTGGCCGACCCCGAACCGACCGTCGAGTCCCTGCGCACGGCCCACGAACGGATACTTGCCGCCGGACGGCAGCAGGAACGGCTCATCGAAGCGCTGCTGACCCTGGCCCGCGGCCACGCGGGCCTTGACGAGCGCCACCCCTTCGACCTGGCCCGGCTCGCCCGGGAAGCCGTGGCCGCGCGCGCCACCGCGGCCCACGAACGGCAGGTGACGCTGCGCCCCCAGGCCGGCGCGGCCGTCTCCTCGGGCCACCGGGCGCTCGCCGAACGGCTGGTGGCCAATCTGCTGGACAACGCGATCCGCTACAACATGCCCGGCGGGCAGGTCGACGTCACCACCGGCACACAGGCCGGCCGCGCGGTCCTCACGGTCGCCAATACCGGCCCGGACGTGCCCGCGGACGCCGTCGAGCGGATCCTCCTGCCCTTCCAGCGTCTCGGCCCGGCTCGCACCGGCAGCGGCGCCCGCGGCGCGTCGTCCCAGGGGTTCGGCTTGGGCCTGTCCATCGTCTCGGCCATCGCGGCCGCCCACGATGCCACCCTCACCGCCGCCCCGCGGCCCGGCGGCGGCCTGGTCGTCACGGTCGGCTTCCCCACCGCGACGACGCAACCGCCGTGAAACCGCCCGCCGCGTAGAACGTCCGTCAGCGACGCCGCACCGACCGCGGCGACGCCCACGGCACGACCGACGCGAGTTCAGGAGCACTCCGCATGAGCAACACACCGGCCGACCCGCTGCCGACCGATCCCACGCCGACCGACCCCACGCCGACCGACCCCGTACCGGCCGAGCCCGCGGCCACCCAAGCGCCGTCGGCGGGCCGCAGGCTCGGCCACCGCCGGATCGGGCTGCTGCGGCAGCGGCGTGTACTGGTCACGACCGGGATCGCCGTACTCGCGGGCAGCGTGCTCGTCACCGCCCTGACCGCGTCCGCCAGCCCATCGGCAGAGCCGGACCAGGCCGACCGGCCCGCTGCCTGCGCACCGCAGGACCCGACCAGCCCCCAGCCGCCCGCGCAGGACCCGGCCCCGACCTCCGTCAGCACGGTGGAGCAGGCGTACTACTGCATCTTCGACAACTATTACGGCGGTTCCCGGCTCGATGACCGCCCACTGCTCCAGTACGCCGCCCAGGCCGTCGTCCGGGAACTGCGCAAACGCGATGTCGACCAGCCGTTCGCGGTCCTGCCGACGCTGACCGGCGACCGGGACAAGGACTGGCCGCTCTTCGCCAAGCGGCTCCAGGAAGTGCTGGACGCGGTGCCGGACGACCAGGCGCTGCGCTCCTCACTCGCCGTGGCCGCGATCCAGGGGATGCTCACGGCCTTGCACGACAACCACGCCGACTACCAGGGTCCCGGCAGCCCGGGTGCCACGCCGGACGCCCACCCGTGGGGCCTGGGCATCGGGCTGAACAGAACCCTTCCCCCGGCCGCGACCGCCCCGGACTTCACCGGTCCGCTCTTCCTCACCACGGTCGGCACCGGTACTCCCGCCGCCGCGGCCGGGCTCAAGCCCGGAGACGTCATCGAGGCGGTGAACAATGTCCCGGTCTTCACCAACGGGCAGCTCAACCCGGGAGTTGTGGACTCCCTCCACCCCTCGTATCCCCGGCGCGTCCCGGTGACCCTCACCGTACGGCGACCCGCCACCGACCGGACCCGGCGCGTGCGTGTCACTCCCGGCTCGCTGCCCGCGCAGCCCAAGCCGCGCGTGGACGTCACCCTGGTGGCCGGCGGCATCGCCAACGTCCGCCTGGACGCCTTCTATCCGGGCGCGGCCCAGGAAGCCCTCAAGGCCATCGACGACCTCAACGCGACCACCAAGCTCACCGGCATCATCTTCGACCTGCGCGGCAACCGCGGCGGCGTCGCCGACGAGGGCAACAAGCTGATGGGCGCGTTCGTCCACGACGCATCGGCCGTTTCCTTCTGCGACGCCGACGGCGACTGCGACCCCCAGCCCGTCGACAACAGCACCCCTTTGCTGCACCTGCCCATGGTCACGCTCACCGACGACGGCTGCGCCTCCGCGTGCGAGGTGTTCGCGACGGGTGTCAAGGACCTCCACCTGGGCGCCCTCGTCGGCACCCGCACCGCGGGAGTGAACTCCGGCCCCGCCCGCCTGTACGCGCTCAACGATCACACCAGCCTGATCCGCTTGCCGTCGCAGCGCGTCATCGGCGCGAACGGCGAGATCATCGACGGTGTCGGCGTCCCCCCGGACCACTTCGCGCCGCTGACCGCGGCGGACGTGTCCACCGGCAAGGACCCGGCCCTCGACAAGGCGACAGCGATCCTCTCGTCGTAGCCGACGCGGCGGCCCTGCCTCTGGTGAACTGCGGATCAAGTCTCAGAAACGGCGGAGCACGGCCTGTTTGACGGCGGTGAACTCCTCCTCCGTGAGCACCCCGTTGCTGCGCAGCTCGCCGAGCTCGCGCAGCCGGCGCAGCAGCGCGTCGTGATCCGTGTCACCGCCCCCGTCGCCGCCCTGCCCGGCCCCGGCCCCGATCGCGGCGGGATCCTTCGTCAGCGCCACCGGGACGGCGTCGGCGGGCTCCGGCGGCCCGGCGGGGTGCGGCAGCCGGGCCGTGACCGCGGCCGCGACCAGGGCCATCAGCGGGTCCCTCTTGAGGCCGTACATCACGACGGCGTACGGGTCGTACTTGGGCGGGGCCGAGGTCGGGACCTTGAACAGGGCGAAGCGGAGGTAGCCGTTCTCCAGGCCCTTGGCCGGGCTCCACTGCACCGCCTCGACGTCCGACACCGGGAAGACGCGTGGCCCGCCCGACTTCTTGGCCTGCTCGGTCTTCCAGTTCCACTCCAGGCGGATCTGCTCGCCGTCGAAGGAGGCCGTGCCGTCGCCCGCCGAGGCCGACAGCGGCACCGAGGGGCCCGGGAGCAGATAGCGGTCGCAGGGCCCGGCGTCCACCTGCTCCAGCAGGAGGGCCTGGCGCACCTCGTCGACCATGTACTCGGCGACGCCCGCGCGCTCGGACTCCACCGGCAGCTGATACGGGTCGGCGGCCTCCGGCAGCTCGCCGCCCGCCGCCTGGAGCAGCGGGTCCGCGCCCTCGCGCAGCTTCAGCCGCAGCCGCCCGGTCCGGCGCCCCGGCTCGTACGCGATGCCCGCCAGCGCCTCCAGCGGCACCGCGAGTTCGCCGAGCGCCTGGCGCGCCGGGTTCACGCGCTTGTCCCGGCCGGGGACGATCCGCACGGTGTCGCCGTCGAAGCTCCACGTTCCATCGCGCTGGGTGATTTCCGCCATGGCGTGAATTCTGACAGGTGAACAGACACGCATTGGTCTGGACCTTGACCTCAACTGGGCTGCGCGGTAAGCAGGATGTACGCCTGGTTCGCTTGGTCCGCCTTGTCCGTCTGCCGAAGGGAACGCCATGGGACGACGCCGGATCCGCCTCCGCCTCCTGTGCTCCCTGCTGCTCGCCGTGGCGGCGAGTACGGGCACCGCCGGCGCCGCGCAACCGGGCGCCACCGAGGCGGGCGCCACCGAGGCGGGCGCCACGGCCGCCGGGGTGCGACCGGTGCCGCTGGACCGGGTGGTGCCCGCCCCCGCCTCCGTACGGCCCGCGGAGACCCCGTACACGCTCGGCCCGCGCACCCGGATCCTGGTGGCCCCCGGCTCCCGCGCGGCGCGCCAGGTGGGCGACTATCTGGCGGGCGTGCTGCGCCCCTCCACCGGGTACCGGCTGCCGGTCACCGCGCACGGGGGCGGTGACGGCATCCGGCTGCGGCTCGTCGGCGAGGCGGCCGGCGGGCGCGGCCTCGGGGCGGAGGGCTATCGGCTGGAGGTGACCCGGCGCGGGATCACCATCAGCGCCCGCGAGCCCGCGGGCCTGTTCCACGGCGTCCAGACCCTGCGCCAGCTGCTGCCGGCCGCCGTCGAGCGGAAGACCTCGCAGCCCGGCCCCTGGACCGTCTCCGGCGGCACCGTCACCGATGTGCCGCGCTACGCCTACCGGGGCGCGATGCTCGATGTGTCCCGGCACTTCTTCACCGTCCGCCAGGTCAAGACCTATATCGACCAGCTCGCCCTCTACAAGATCAACACCCTGCATCTGCATCTGTCGGACGACCAGGGGTGGCGGATCGCCATCGACTCCTGGCCCAGGCTCGCGACCTACGGCGGCTCCACCCAGGTCGGCGGCGGGCCCGGCGGCTTCTACACCAAGGCCGACTACCGGGAGATCGTGCGGTACGCGGCGAGCCGCCATCTGACCGTCGTCCCCGAGATCGACATGCCGGGTCACACCAACGCCGCGCTCGCCTCCTACGCCGAGCTGAACTGCGACGGCGTCGCACCCCCGCTCTACACCGGCACCGAGGTCGGCTTCAGCTCGCTGTGCGCGCCCAAGGAGGTGACGTACGACTTCGCGGACGACGTCATCCGGGAGCTCGCCGCGCTCACCCCCGGCCGCTATCTCCATATCGGCGGGGACGAGGCGCACTCCACCAGCCACGAGGACTTCGTCGCCTTCATGGACCGGGTCCAGCCCATCGTCGCCAAGTACGGCAAGACGGTGATCGGCTGGCATCAGCTGACCGGCGCCCGGCCCGCGAAGGGGGCCATCGCCCAGTACTGGGGGCAGGACGGCAGCGAGAAGGAGGTCGCGGACGCGGCCAGGGCGGGCACCCGGCTGATCCTCTCGCCCGCCAACCGCGCCTACCTGGACATGAAGTACGACGAGGACACGCCGCTGGGGCAGGACTGGGCCGGGCTGGTGGACGCCCGGCAGTCCTACGACTGGGACCCGGGCACCTATATCCAGGGCGCGCCGGCGTCCTCGGTCCTCGGGGTCGAGGCGCCGCTGTGGACGGAGACCCTCTCGACGAGCGCGCACCTCGAGTACATGGCCTTCCCCCGGCTCCCGGGCATCGCCGAGCTCGGCTGGTCCCCGTCCGCCACGCACGACTGGGCCGGGTACCGGGTACGGCTGGCCGCGCAGGGGCCGCGCTGGGACGCGCTCGGCATCGACTACTACCGCTCGCCCCAGGTGCCGTGGCCCACGCGCTGAGCGGCGCGGGCCACGGCCGTACGGGCCATGGCCGAGTGGGTCAGCCCGCGAGGCCCAGATCGCGGGCGATCAGCATCCGCTGGACCTCGCTGGTGCCCTCGCCGATCTCCAGGATCTTGGAGTCCCGCCACATCCGGGCCACCGGATACTCGTTCATAAAGCCGTACCCGCCGTGCACCTGGGTGGCCTCCCGCGCATTGGTCACCGCGACCTCGGAGGAGTAGAGCTTGGCGATCGACGCCTCCTTCTTGAACGGCTCCCCGCGCACCAGCCGCGAGGCCGCGTCCCGCCAGGCCACCCGGGCCATATGCGCCCGCATCTCCATGTCCGCGATCTTGAACTGGATGGCCTGGTTGGCGCCGATGGGGCGGCCGAACGCCTCGCGGGTCTTCGCGTAGGCCACCGACTCGTCCACACAGCCCTGGGCCAGGCCGGTGGCCATCGCGGAGATCGCGATCCGGCCCTCGTCGAGGATCCGCAGGAACTGGGCGTAGCCGCGGCCCTGCTCGCCGAGCAGATGGTCCGCCGGGACCCGGCAGTCGGAGAAGGACAGTTCGCGGGTGTCCGACGCGTTCCACCCGACCTTGGAGTAGGGCGCGGCGACGGTCAGGCCGGGGGTGCCCGAGGGGACGATGATCGTGGAGATCCGGGGGCTGCCGTCGGGCTTGCGGCCGGTGACCGCGGTGACCGTGATCAGCGCGGTGATGTCCGTGCCGGAGTTGGTGATGAAGCACTTGGTGCCGTTGATCACCCACTCGTTCGTGGCCTCGTCCAACCGGGCGGTGGTGCGCGTGGCGCCCGCGTCGGAGCCGCCACCGGGCTCCGTCAGGCCGAACGCGCCCAAGGACTCGCCCGAGCACAGGCCCGGCAGCCACTGGCGCTTCTGCTCCTCCGTGCCGTAGCGGAAGATCGGCATCGCGCCCAGCGAGACGCCCGCCTCCAGGGTGACCGCCACGGAGGAGTCCACCCGGGCCAGCTCCTCGATGGCCAGACAGAGCGCGAAGTAGTCGCCGCCCATGCCGCCGTACTCCTCGGGGAAGGGCAGCCCGAACAGGCCCATCCGGCCCATGTCGCGGACGATCTCGTACGGGAACTCATGCTGCTCCCAGAACTCCCCGATCTTCGGGGCGACCACGTCGTGCGCGAACGCCTCGACGGTGCGGCGCAGTTCCTCGTGCTCGGGAGAGAGGCGGTGGTCGGTCGACATGGCTCAGATCTCCTTCGGGGAGAGCGCGCGGACGGTACGGGACGGGCTCGGCCGGCCCAGATGCCGGGCCATCCAGGCGCTGGTAGCGGCGAGCCGGCGCAGATCGACCCCGGTCTCGATGCCGAGGCCGTCGAGCATCCACACCAGGTCTTCGGTGGCGAGATTGCCGGTCGCGCTCTTCGCGTACGGGCAGCCGCCGAGGCCGCCGGCGGAGGCGTCGACGCAAGTGACGCCGTACTGAAGCGCCGCGAGGGTGTTGGCCAGCGCCTGGCCGTAGGTGTCGTGGAAATGGACCGCGAGCCTGGTCGCCGGGATGCTTGCCTCGCTCAGGGCGGACAGCAGCTCCAGCACATGGCCGGGGGTGGCCACGCCGATGGTGTCGCCCAGGCTCAGCTCCTCGCACCCCATGTCCAGCAGGCGGCGGGCGACCGAGACCGTCTGCGAGACGGGGACCGCGCCCTCCCACGGGTCGCCGAAACACATCGACAGATAGCCGCGCACCCCGGCGCCCGCGGCGCGGGCCTCGGCGACCACGGGCTCGAACATCTCCAGCACCTCGCTCACCGAGCGGTTGAGGTTGGCGCGGGCGAAGGACTCGGTGACGCTGGCGAAGACGGCGACGTCGCGCGCGCCGAGCGCCAACGCGCGCTCCAGGCCGCGCTTGTTCGGCACCAGCACGGGCAGCCGGGCCTCGGTGCCCTCCAGCAGCGGCATCAGCTCCTCGGCGTCGGCCAGCTGGGGCACCCACTTGGGGTGGACGAAGCTCGTCGCCTCGACGGTGGTCAGCCCCGCCTCGACGAGCCGCCGGATGAACTCCGCCTTCACCGCCACGGGGACCAGCGTCTTCTCGTTCTGAAGCCCGTCCCGGGGGCCCACTTCATGGATGCGCACCCGGGCGGGCAGCCCGGGGGCCGGGAAGGTCATGGGGAGGCTGTCGGGGAGGGCCATCACTCACGCTCCTCGGTGTCGTGCGGGGTGACGACGGCCAGCGGCTGGTCCATGGCGACCGTGGAGCCGGGGGTCACATCGAGCTCGGTGACGGTGCCGTCGTGCGGGGCGGAGATGACGTGCTCCATCTTCATGGCCTCGACCACCACCAGCCCCTGCCCGGCGGTGACCCGGTCGCCGACGGCCGCCTTGACCACCGTGACCGTGCCGGGCATGGGCGCGGTGAGCTCCCCGGCGTGGGCGCCGGCCGCCCCGCCGCGCAGCGCCGCCTCCACCGGGTCGTGGTCGGCGACCTGCCAGGCGTCGCCGTCCCGGCCCAGCCAGTGGCCGGCGCCCCGCGCGGCGTACGCGAAGGTGTGGGTGACGCCGCCCCAGTCCAGCACGGCCCTGTCCACGGCGCCTGCCTCGGACAGGGTGAGCCGCGCGCGGACCGTCGCGTCGGCGGTGGGCGTCTCGGGCGTCTCGGGGGCGTCCGGGCCCGCCACCCATACCTCCGCGTCATGGGCCCGGCCGCGCACTCGGACGGTCACCGGGGGGTGTCCGGGCACCCGCAGCGCATGGACGGTCCAGGCCGGCTCGCCGCCCAGCCGCCAGCCGGTCGGGACGGAGAACGGGTCGACCCAGCCCGAACCGGCCATGGCGGCAGGCCCGCCCGGCTCCAGCGCCGCCTGGCGCAGCAGGGCCGCCGCCGCGTACACCTCGTCCGGGATGGTGGCGGGGACCAGGCCGGGGGCCTCGCGGTCGACGAGGCCGGTGTCCAGGTCGCCGGAGGCCACGGCCGGGTGGGCGGCGAGGCGGCGCAGAAAGCCGGTGTTGGTGTCCAGGCCCAGGGTGGTGGTGCGGGCCAGCGCCGCGCGCAGCCGGCGCAGGGCGGTGGGGCGGTCGGGGCCGTGGGCGACGACCTTGGCGAGCATCGGGTCGTACACCGTGCCGACCTCGGTGCCGACGGCCAGCCCGGAGTCGACCCGCAGGCCCTCCCCGTCCGGCTCGGACAGCGCCAGCACGGTGCCCGCCGAGGGCAGGAAGTCGACGGTGCCCGACGCGGTGATACGGGCGGTCTCCGCGCAGATGCGGGCCTCGACGGCGTGGCCGGTGAAGGTGATGTCGTCCTGGGCGAGCGGCAGATGCTCGCCGGCCGCGATCCGCAGCTGCCACTCCACCAGGTCGAGCCCCGTGATGAGCTCGGTCACCGGGTGCTCGACCTGGAGGCGGGTGTTCATCTCCATGAAGCAGTACGCCGCCGGGTCGTCGCCCGGGACGATGAACTCCACCGTGCCCGCGCCCACATAGCCGCAGGAGCGCGCCGCCTGGACCGCGGCCTCGCCCATGACCGCCCGGGTGGCGGCGTCCAGAAGGGGGCTCGGCGCCTCCTCGATGATCTTCTGATGGCGGCGCTGCAACGAGCACTCGCGCTCACCGAGGTGGATGACGTGGCCATGGCCGTCGGCCAGCACCTGGATCTCGATGTGCCGCGGGCGGTCGATCCAGCGCTCGACCAGCAGCGTGTCATCGCCGAACGCGCCGCGGGCCTCGCGCCGCGCGGCCGCGATCTCATCCGCGAGCCGCGCCTCCTCCCGCACCAGCCGCATGCCCTTGCCGCCGCCGCCCGCCGAGGGCTTGAGCAGCACCGGCATGCCGATCTCGCGGGCGGCGTCCGCGAGCTGGGTGTCGGTCAGGGCGCTGCCCGTGGAGCCGGGCACCACGGGCACGCCCGCCGCCCGCACGCTCTCCTTGGCGCGGATCTTGTCGCCCATCAGCTCGATCGCGGCCGCGGGCGGGCCGATGAAGGCGAGCCCGGCGCCGGTGCAGGCGCGTGCGAAGGCCGCGTTCTCCGCGAGGAAGCCATAGCCGGGGTGCAGGGCCTGGGCGCCGGCCCGGTCGGCCGCGTCCAGCAGCCGCTTGGCCGACAGATAGCTCTCGGCGGGGCTCGCCGGGCCCAGCCTGACCGCCGTGTCCGCCTCGCGCACATGCAGCGCGTCGGCGTCGGCGTCGCTGAACACGGCGACCGAGCGCACACCGAGCCGCCGCAGCGTACGGATCACCCGGACGGCGATCTCCCCGCGGTTGGCCACCAGGACTGTCTCGAACATCGGGCTCACACTCTTCAGCTCCACGGTCCCTCACATCCGGAAGACGCCGAAGCCGGGCGTCACGGGATCCTGGCCGGGCTTGCCGGGAAGCGGCGCGTTCGCACAGGCGGTGAGGGCGAGGCCCAGCACCGTGCGGGTCTCCAGGGGGTCGATCACGCCGTCGTCCCACAGCCGCGCCGTCGCGTAGTAGGCGTTTCCCTGGGTCTCGTACTGCTCGCGGATCGGCGCCCGGAACGCCTCCTCCTCGTCCGCCGGCCACTCCTCGCCGCGCGCCTCCAGCTGGTCGCGCTTGACGGTGGCCAGCACGGAGGCCGCCTGCTCGCCGCCCATCACCGAGATCTTCGCGTTCGGCCACATCCACAGGAAGCGCGGCGAATAGGCGCGCCCGCACATCGAGTAGTTGCCCGCGCCGTACGAGCCGCCGACGACGACCGTGAGCTTGGGCACGCGGGTGCAGGCCACGGCGGTGACCATCTTGGCGCCGTGCTTGGCGATGCCGCCCGCCTCATAGCTGCGGCCGACCATGAAGCCCGAGATGTTCTGAAGGAACACCAGCGGGATGCCGCGCTGGTCGCACAACTCGATGAAATGGGCGCCCTTCTGGGCCGATTCGGAGAACAGGATGCCGTTGTTGGCGACGATGCCCACCGGATGGCCCATGATGTGCGCGAAGCCCGTCACCAGGGTCGTGCCGAACTCGGCCTTGAACTCGGCGAACCGCGAGCCGTCCACCACCCGCGCGATCACCTCGCGCACGTCGTACGGCGTGCGCGAGTCGACCGGCACCGCCCCGTAGAGCCCCGCCGGGTCGACCGCGGGCTCCTCGGAGGGTGTCACCTGCCACGGCAGCTCCCCGCGCGCGGGCAGGGGCGCGGGGAGCGTCGAGACGATCGTGCGGACGATGCGCAGGGCGTGGGCGTCGCTCTCCGCGAGGTGGTCGGTGACGCCGGAGACCTTGGAGTGGACCTCGCCGCCGCCCAGCTCCTCGGCCGTGACGACCTCGCCCGTCGCCGCCTTCACCAGCGGCGGCCCGCCCAGGAAGATGGTGCCCTGCCCGCGCACGATGACCGCCTCGTCGCTCATCGCCGGGACATACGCCCCGCCCGCTGTGCAGGACCCGAGCACCGCCGCGATCTGCGGGATGCCGGCGCCCGACATCCGCGCCTGGTTGTAGAAGATCCGGCCGAAGTGGTCCCGGTCGGGGAAGACCTCGTCCTGCATGGGCAGGAAGGCTCCTCCGGAGTCGACCAGATACACGCACGGCAGGCGATTCTCCAGCGCGACCTCCTGGGCGCGCAGATGCTTCTTGACCGTCATCGGGTAGTAGGTGCCGCCCTTGACCGTGGCGTCATTGGCGATCACGACCACCTCGCGGCCCGCCACTCGCCCGATCCCCGCGATCACGCCCGCCGCCGGGGCCTGGCCGCCGTACATCCCGTCGGCCGCGAGCGGGGCCAGCTCCAGGAACGGCGAGCCCGCGTCCAGCACGGTGTCGACCCGGTCGCGGGGGAGCAGCTTGCCGCGCGCGGTGTGCCGCGCCCGCGCCTTTTCGCCGCCGCCCAGCCGCGCCGCGGCCAGCTTCTCGCGCAGCCGCGCGGCCAGCTCGCGGTGCGCGGCCTCATTGGCCGCCCAGGCGTCGGACGCCGGATCGGCGGCGCTGCCCAGCACCGGTGCCTGCTCCATGACTACGGGCTCCCTTGCTCGTGGTCCGGTTAATGAGCGTTAACCCATCCCTGCCAGGTTAACGACCACTAACGCCGCTGTCTAGAATCTCTTCCATGAGCACGCAAGCCCCTGCCCCCACCCGCCGCGAGCAGATCCTGAAGGAGGCGGCGCGCCTGTTCGCCGAGCGCGGCTTCCACGGCGTCGGCGTCGACGAGATAGGCGCGGCGGTCGGCATCAGCGGACCGGGCCTCTACCGCCACTTCGCGGGCAAGGAGGCCATGCTGGCCGAGCTGCTGGTCGGCATCAGCGGCCGGCTCCTGGCGGGCGGCAAGCAGCGCGCCGCCGAGGCCTCGGAGCGGGAGCGGGACCCGGCCGCGGTACTGGACTCGCTGGTCCGGAGCCATATCGACTTCGCCCTCGACGACCGCCCGCTGATCATCCTCCACGACCGCGAGCTGGACCGGCTCCGGGACACCGACCGCAAGCTGGTGCGCTCGCTCCAGCGGCAGTACGTCGAGCTGTGGGTCCAGGTGGTGCGCGAGGTCCATCCGCGGCTCGCCGAGCCCGAGGCGCGGGTGTGCGTCCACGCCGTGTTCGGCCTGCTCAACTCCACCCCGCACCTCAGTCGCCCCGGCACCCTCCCGGGCCGCGCGGCCGCCGCCGAGCTGCTGCACCGCCTGGCGCTCGGCGCCTTCAGCGCCGCGGCGGACGGGGGCGCTCCGGACGCCGGGGGCGAAGCCGGATCCGAAGCCCGGTCCGAAGCCGGGTCCGGGGCCTGAGCCGCGGGCCCGCCGGGCGGGGGCGGACAGGCCTGGACAGGCGGCCGACCGGCCGGTAGCTTTCGCTGAGCAAGCGCTTAGCCAGCTGACCGAGGAGGCCGCCGCAGATGCGCCGCACGGTGTTCAACGAGGACCACGAGGCGTTCCGGGAGACCATCCGCGACTTCATCGCCGCCGAGGTCGTGCCGTACTACGAGGAGTGGCGGGAGGCCGGCCAGGCCCCGCGCGCGTTCTACAAGAAACTCGGCGAGCTGGGCATCTTCGGCATCGAGGTGCCCGAGGAGTACGGCGGCGCGGGCGAGACCAGCTTCAAGTTCAACGCGATCATCACCGAGGAGACCGCCCGGGCCGGGGTCAGCTTCGGCGGCAGCGGCGTGCACACCGCGCTGTGCCTGCCGTACCTCCTCAAGTACGCCACCGAGGAGCAGAAGCGGCGCTGGCTGCCCCCGTTCGTCTCCGGCGACCTGATGACCGCCATCGCCATGACCGAGCCGGGCACCGGCTCCGACCTGGCGGGCATGAAGACCACCGCCAAGCTGTCCGAGGACGGCACGCACTACGTCCTCAACGGCGCCAAGACCTTCATCACCGGCGGCGTGCTCGCCGACCGCGTCCTGGTCTGCGCCCGCACCGCCCCCGCCACCCCCGAGGACCGCCGCGGCGGCATATCCATCCTCGTCGTCGACACCAGGAGCGAGGGCTACGCGGTCGGCCGCAAGCTGGAGAAGCTGGGCCTGAAGACCTCCGACACCGCCGAGCTGTCCTTCACCGACGTCAGGGTGCCGGCCCGGGACCTGCTGGGCGAGGAGGGCCGGGCGTTCGAGTACCTCGCCCACAACCTCCCGCAGGAGCGCCTGGGCATCGCCGTCAGCGCCTACGCGCAGGCCGCGGCGGCCGTCGAGTTCGCCAAGGCGTATGTGGCGGACCGTACGATCTTCGGCAAGACGGTGGCGTCCTTCCAGAACACCAAGTTCGCGCTCGCCGACTGCAAGTCCGAGGTGGACGCGATGCAGGCGGTCGTCGACCGGGCCCTGGAGGCGCACGACGCCGGCGAGCTCACCGCCGCCGACGCCGCCTCCGCGAAGCTCTTCACCACCGAGCGCGCGGCCGTCGTGATCGACAAGTGCCTCCAGCTGCACGGCGGTTACGGCTACATGATGGAGTACCCCATCGCCCGGCTGTACGCGGACACCCGCGTCACCCGCATCTACGGCGGCACCAGCGAGGTCATGCGGTCCATCGTCGCGAAGTCGATGGGCCTTTGAGCCCCGCAAGACCTGTAAGACCCGAGCCATCTTGGTCTGCAAAACTCCTTAAACCATGAACGAAGCACCACAAGGAGCACCGCGGGGCGCATCGCCCAGCGCGCTCCAGAACCTGCTGGATCTGCTCGACCTCGAGCGGATCGACGAGGACATCTTCCGCGGCACCAGCGGCGCGGCACCCCTGGTGCCGCGCGTCTTCGGCGGCCAGGTCGCCGCCCAGGCCCTGATCGCGGCCGGCCGTACCGTCCCGGCCGACCGCCCGGCGCACTCGCTGCACTCCTACTTCCTGCGCCCCGGCGACCCGAACGTGCCCATCGTCTACACCGTCGACCGCATCCGCGACGGCTTCTCCTTCACCACCCGCCGGGTGGTCGCGGTCCAGCACGGCCGGCCGATCTTCCACCTCTCGGCGTCCTTCCAGCGCCACGAGGAGGGGCTCGAGCACCAGGAGCCGATGCCCGAGGTGCCCGACCCGCTCACCCTCCCGGCGGGCGAGGAACTGCTGCCCCGGTACGCGCACCTCTTCAGCGGCCCGAGCGTGATCGAGCGGATGCTGGAGGCGCGGGGCGCGATCGACCTGCGGTACGTGGACGCGCCGCCGTACGCGAGCGTGGGGCAGCCGCGCGAGCCGAAGTCGCAGGTTTGGTTCCGGACGAACGGCAAACTGGACGGTGTCGCCGACGACCCCCTGATGCACATCTGCCTGGTCACCTACGTCTCCGACATGACGCTGCTGGACTCGGTGCTGCTCGCCCACGGCCGCGGCGGCTGGGTGGTCGGCGACATCGTCGGCGCCAGCCTGGACCACGCCATGTGGTTCCACCGCCCGTTCCGCGCGGACGAGTGGCTCCTGTACGACCAGGAGAGCCCCTCCGCGTCCGGTGGGAGGGGCCTGGCCAAGGGTCGTATCTTCACCGCCGACGGTCAGCTGGCGGTCTCGGTGATCCAGGAAGGCGTCATGCGCGTCCCGCGCCCCCGTTGACGACGGGCCCTGGGGTCCGGTTCGGGCCCGCTCGGGTCAGAACCGGGCCGTGAGCCCCGCCGCGTCCAGCAGATAGGCGACCATCGGGTCGTAGAACCGCGGGTTGGTGACATGGTCGTCCAGCGGCACCACCACCTGGAGCGTGCCCTCCGCCTCGCCGAGGAACAGCGCCGGGTCGTTGCAGTCCGCGTACCCCACCGCGTCGATGCCCCGCTGCCCCGCGCACCCCGCCCAGCCGTGGTCGGCGACCACCAGATCGGGCAGTGGCCGCCCCTCCCGCTCCAGCCCGTCCAGGATCGCGGCCATCGGGGCGGGGGAGTGGGTGTGCCACAGCGTCGCGCCGCGCTCCAGCATCGCCACGTCGCAGAACTGGAAGACGTACCCCTCGTCCGCCTCCAGGCCGCCCGGGATCTCCACGATCTCGCACCCCGCGGCCCGCAGCGCCGCCGCCGTGGAGCGGTGCACCTCCAGCAGCCCGCCCGGGTGCCCGGTGGCGAACAGCACCCGCTCCTTCGCCTCGGCCGCCTTGCGCAGCACCGAGGCCATCCGGTCCAGCGCCCCGACCGTGAGCTCGGGGTCGATGGTGTCCTGCCCCATCCGGTGCTGCGGGTCGTCGACCACGCCGCAGCGCTCCGCCATGACCGCCAGCACGTCCTGTTCATCGGCCCAGCGGTCGCCCAGCTCCAGACCCAGCCAGTAGTGGCGGTCGCCGTTCGCGAGCTTGCGGTAGTGGGAGAGGTTGTTGTCTCTGGGCGTGGCGACGTCGCCGGCGATGCGAGTACGGACCAGGTGGTCGATCAGTTCGGCCCGGCCGGGCACGGAGCTGGGTATCGGCATGGGGCCTATTGTCGCCCCTGACGCGAGGAAATGGGGGCGACTACCGAGGTGCGGGCCCTGACAGGATCATGATGCCGACCTCGGCCGGGACGCCCCCGCCCGGCGGCCGCGCCGCCGGCCACGGCCCCGGCGCTGCCCGCCGGCGCCCGGGGCCGCCTGATCCGGGGCCGGTGCGCTGATGGTGACGGGGACACCCGAGGGGGCCTGCGCGCCGGTGATCCGGGCCAGCTCCGCGTCCTCGGAGTGGACCCGGGTGATGTGCGGGGAGATGCCCGCGTCCGTCATCAGGCCGTTCATCGCACGGCGCTGGTCGGGCAGGACCAGCGTGACAACGGTGCCCGAGCCGCCCGCGCGGGCGGTGCGGCCGCCGCGGTGCAGATAGTCCTTGTGGTCGGCCGGCGGGTCGACGTTGACGACGAGATCGAGGTCGTCGACGTGGATGCCCCGGGCGGCGACATTCGTGGCCACCAGCACGCTGACATGGCCGGTCTTGAAGTAGTCCAGCGTCCGGGTGCGCTGCGGCTGGGACTTGCCGCCGTGCAGCGCCGCCGCCCGCACCCCGCTGGCCAGCAGATGCTTGGTCAGCCGGTCCACCGCGCGCTTGGTGTCCAGGAACATGATGACGCGGCCGTCGCGGGCGGCCACCCGGGTGACGACGGTGCGCTTGTCGGTGTCCGCGATGTGCAGCACATGGTGCTCCATCGTGGTGACGGCGCCCGCGGAGGCGTCGACCGAGTGCACGGCCGGATCGTCGAGGAAGCGGCGCACCAGCTGGCCGACGTTGTGGTCGAGGGTCGCCGAGAACAGCATGCGCTGACCGTCGGCCGGGACCTGCCGCAACAGCCGGGTCACCTGGGGGAGGAAGCCCATGTCGGCCATCTGGTCGGCCTCGTCCAGAACCGTGACGCGCACCTGGTCCAGGTGGCAGTCGCCGCGTTCGATCAGATCGTGAAGCCGTCCCGGGGTGGCTATGACCACCTCGGCGCCGTCGCGCAGCGCGCCCGCCTGGCGGCCGATCGACATCCCGCCGACCACGGTGGCCGCGCGCAGCCGCAGCGGCCTGGCGTACGGGGTGAGCGCGTCGGTGACCTGCTGGGCCAGCTCCCGGGTGGGCACCAGGACCAGGGCCAGCGGGTGGCGGGGTTCGGCGCGCTGCCCGGCGGTACGGGCCAGCAGGGCCAGGCCGAAGGCCAGGGTCTTGCCGGAGCCGGTCCGTCCACGGCCCAGGACATCGCGCCCGGCGAGCGCGTTGGGGAGCGCGGCCGCCTGGATCGGGAAGGGCACGGTCACGCCCTGGCGCGCCAGCTCGGCGGCGATCCCGTCCGGCAGGTCCAGCTCGGTGAAGGAGTCGACGGCGGGCAGCAGCGGGGTGGTGCTCGGCGGCAGGGCGAACTCGTTCCCGTCGGCCGGTATGGGGGCGGGCGCGGGGGATGTGCGACGGTTGCGGGGGCGCGCGGAGGCGCTGCGGGACGAGGCGCTGCGCGAGGAAGCGCTGCGGGACGAGGCACTGCGGGGCGAGGCGCTGCGGGACGAGCGGGCGGGGCGGTTCATGCGGAGCCTTCCTCGTACGGCGCGTTTCGAGGGGGACTCCTCAGCGGGGATGATCCCGGGGACGAAAGAATGCAGAACGTGCCGGAGAGCGAAATGGGTGACGGGCAGGCGCGAGCCGGGGCCCGCACCCTTTCGGGCGCGGGCCCCGGCTCACTCACTGTGTACTACGTCAGGCGGGCACGATGTTCTCGGCCTGCGGGCCCTTCTGGCCCTGCGTGACGTCGAACGAGACCTTCTGGCCCTCGTGGAGCTCGCGGAAGCCCTGGGTGGCGATGTTCGAGTAGTGGGCGAAGACGTCGGCGCCGCCGCCGTCCTGCTCGATGAAGCCGAAGCCCTTTTCCGCGTTGAACCACTTCACGGTGCCAGTCGCCATGTCATTCTCCTTTGACAGGTGCAGAACCGAAATCCGAACCTTACGGATTCCGCGTCGCCGCAATGACCCCATCCGGAATGACCGGAAAAACAAAATGCGCCTGATCGCTACATACTCGTCAGGCGCACATAACGTTCATGGGTACCAAAACTGCAACTGCTAACACGCTAGCACGTGTGGTACCCGGGCGGGGGAGCCACGCCGTGTGATTCTGCGCGTCCGCATCGGGCCGCGGGCCGGCAGCGCGTCGCCAAAACGGGGCGGGACATGGACGTGGCGTCCAAAACGGCGGCCGTGATCATCGGGAACGTACATGTGCCGGGATGCCCGGCCTGCCTACCCTCTGAGCCATGACCACAGCAGACCGCCGCCCCCTCGGCCCCGTCGACTCCTCCCGCGTCCCCCGCTACGCGGGCCCCGCCACCTTCGCCCGGCTCCCGCGCGTCGACGAGGTCGGCGGCGCGGCGGACGTCGCCGTGGTCGGCGTGCCCTTCGACAGCGGCGTCTCGTACCGCCCCGGCGCCCGCTTCGGCGGCAACGCCATCCGCGAGGCGTCCCGGCTGCTGCGCCCCTACAACCCGGCCCAGGACGCGTCCCCCTTCGCCCTCGCCCAGGTCGCGGACGCCGGTGACATCGCCGCGAACCCCTTCAACATCAACGAGGCCGTCGAGACCGTCCAGGCCGCCGCCGACGACCTGCTCGCCACCGGCGCCCGCCTGATGACCCTCGGCGGCGACCACACCATCGCCCTGCCCCTGCTGCGCGCCGTCGCCCGCAAGCACGGCCCGGTCGCCCTCCTCCACTTCGACGCCCACCTGGACACCTGGGACACCTACTTCGGCGCCGAATACACCCACGGCACGCCCTTCCGCCGGGCCGTCGAGGAGGGCATCCTCGACACCTCCGCCCTCTCGCACGTCGGGACGCGCGGCCCCCTCTACGGAAAGCGGGACCTGGACGACGACGCCAAGATGGGCTTCGGGATCGTCACCTCCGCCGACGTCATGCGGCGCGGCGTGGACGAGGTCGCCCAGCAGCTGCGCGAGCGCATCGGCGACCGCCCCCTCTACATCTCCATCGACATCGACGTCCTCGACCCCGCCCACGCCCCCGGCACCGGCACCCCCGAGGCGGGCGGCCTCACCTCCCGCGAGCTCCTGGAGATCCTGCGCGGCCTGGCCTCCTGCCACCTGGTCTCCGCCGACGTCGTCGAGGTCGCCCCGGCCTATGACCACGCCGAGATCACCTCCGTCGCCGCCTCCCACACGGCGTACGAGCTCACCACGATCATGGCCCGCCAGATCGCGGCGGGGCGCGCTTCCGGCGGCGCGTGACGCCTGGCGGGTGTGGTTCGGCGACGGCAGGTAGCAGGTAATAGCGTCGGGCCGCATGGCGATCGAGGACTTGAAACACGGCCGGTGTGCTTCTTGCGGCAGCCAGGAGATCCACCAAGCGGAGATCAGCGGGCAGCTCCGCATCTACAAGCCCGGTGGCATCACGTCGAAGCAGTCCAGGTTCGCGGCCTTTGTCTGTGCCGCGTGCGGCTTCGTCCAATGGCATCTGAAGCTCAACGATCAGGCGCGCCACTGGCTGCGGGCGAAGTTCCCCCGTGTCCCGCCGAGGTGACGGTCGTCGCCGCCGGTGTCGGCGGGCCCGGGGTGTCGGACAGCGAGAACCACACGCTCTTGCCGGTGCGCTGGATCCCGCCATGCCACACCGTCCCCCAGGCGTCCGCACACGCCTGCACCAGCAGCAGCCCACGCCCGTGCTCGGCGTCGGCCTCCGCCTCGGGGGTGCGGGGTTCGGGTGGCCAGGGGGCGCCGTTGGGGTCGTCGTCCCGTACGGACACGTGGAGTCGGTGGCCCCGGATCGTCGCTTCGAGCGAGAGCAGCGGCACCTTGGTGTGCAGGTGGACGTTTGCGACGACCTCGCTGACCAGGAGGCGCGCGGTCTCGACGAGGGCGGGGTGGCCGGTGGCCGCCAGCAGGCCCGCGACCATGTCGCGGGCCACTTCGGCGGTTTCGGGGATGTTGGGGGCGCGGAGTCGGTAGCGGTGGGCCGGTTCCGTTGCCTCGGTGAGGAGTTGGGGTGGCAGCTCTGCCATGGTGGTCCCTTCCGGCGCCGCGCGCGTGTCATATCGGTAGCGGTACGATCACAGACGGTATGGATAAACTCTGTGCCGGTACAAGGTTTTTCTCCGTGTCTCACTCATGTGGGTGGTGGAGAAGGAAGGACTGTGACGGCCAATGCCCCCAAGGGACACTCCGACGGTTCGACAGATGCGCCTCGGGTCCGAGCTGCGGAGAATGCGGGAGCGAGCGGGCCGGACCGCCCGGGAGACCGCGGCGCTGCTCGGCGTCGACCAGGCCAGAGTGAGCAACATCGAAGCGGGCCGGATCGGGATCAGCGGCGAGCGCATCCGCCGGCTCGCCACCTTCTATGCGTGCGCTGACGCCGCGTTGGTCGACGCGCTGTGCGCCATCGCCGAGGAGCGGCGGGGGCAGTTCTGGTGGGACGAGTATCGCGGAATCCTTGCACCGGGCTTTCTGGATGTCGCCGAGATGGAACACCATGCGGTGTACGTCAGGTCCATGCAGGCGATGGTGATCCCGGGTCTGCTTCAGATCGAGGACTACGCGCGGGCTCTCTTCCGGGGCGTTGTTTACGAGCTGCCGACCGAGGAGATCGACGCGAGGGTTGAGCACCGCATGAGGCGGCAGGCGATCCTGATGCGCGAGGAGCCGGTGCGACTGACGGCGACGATTCACGAGGCTGCGCTGCGTATGCGGTTCGGCGGCCGCAAGGTAGCTCGCGCGCAGCTTGAGCATCTGGTGGAGGTGTCCGGATGCGACGTCGTCACCGTGCGCGTTGTCCCTTTCACGAACGAACACTTCGTCGAGACCACCGACCAAATCGCCTACGCCGCTACGACGGTTCCCCGTCTGGACACGGTTCAGGTGGACAACATCGTCGGGGGACACTTCCTGGACACCGAGGCCGAGCTTCAGAGGTATCGAAAGCTGCTCGACAAGGCTGAGAGCATGGCGCTCAGTACGGAAGAATCGCGGCAACTCGTTCATCACATCGCGCGAGAACTGTGAGAGGCGTGGTCATGAGTACTTCGATCCGGTGGCGGAAGTCGTCCTTCTCGGGCGGCGACGGGCCGAACTGCGTCGAGTTCGCCCGGCGCGCCGACACCACCCTCATACGCGAGAGCGACGACCCCCACGTCGTCCTCGCCGCCACCCGCCCCGGCCTCGCCGCGTTCATAGCCGCCGTGAAGGCAGGGGACTTCGACCACCTGGCCGTGGCACGAGGAGGATCCGCGGGATGAGGACGAACCGGCTCGGGCGCAGCGCGGTCGAGGTTACGGAGCTGGGGTTCGGGGGCGGGCCGCTGGGTGGGCTCTTCGAGGCGCTGGACGACGAGACCGCGGCCGGGGCGCTGGCCGAGGGGTGGGACCTCGGCATCCGGTACTTCGACACCTCGCCCCACTACGGCATCGGCCACTCCGAGCGCCGGATGGGCGAGCTCCTCCGTGACAAGCCGCGCGACGAGTTCACGCTGTCGACGAAGGTCGGCAGGCTGCTCGTCCCGCAGGACCCGGCGGGCCGCATGGACGACGCGTTCCAGGTGCCCGCCACACACCGCCGCGTGTGGGACTTCTCCCGCGACGGTGTACGCCGCAGCGTCGAGGACTCCCTCACCCGTATGGGCGTCGACCGCATCGACATGCTCTTCCTCCACGACGCGGAGAAACACTTCGAGGACGCGCTGCGCACGGGCTACCCCGCGCTCGCCGAGCTGCGCGCCGAGGGCGTCGTAGGAGCCATCGGGGCGGGGATGTACCACACCGGCATGCTCACCAAGCTGGTCCAAGAGGCGGACGTGGACGCGGTGATGCTGTCCGGCTACTACACCCTCCTCCAGCACAACGCCCTCGACGACCTGCTGCCCGCATGTACCGAGCGCGGCGTCTCCGTACTCGCGGCGTCGATCTTCAACTCGGGTCTGCTCGCCACCCCGCGCCCGGCCGAAGGCGCGCACTTCGAGTACGCGCCCGCCTCGCAGGAGCTGGTCGGCCGGACGCATCGCATCGCGGATGTCTGCGAGGCACACGGCGTGACGTTGCCGCAGGTGGCGATGGCGTTTCCGCTGCGGCATCCGGTCGTCGCGGGCATCGTCGTGGGCATGCGCACCGTCGAGGAGGCGCGGAGCAACGTCGAGTCGTTCGGGGCCGAGATCCCGGACGGGGTGTGGGCCGATCTGCGGGGCGAGGGGCTGCTCGACGAGCGGGCGCCAACCACTGCATAGGGCCTGAATTCAACCGGCGTGCTCGAAGGCGGCGTTGATGACGGCCATGACGTAGGGCCGTTCGGAGGCGGTGCCCGTGGGGTTGAGGGAGTAGACCACACGGCGTGTCAGGTCGCGGGTGGCGAACACGCCGTTGGTCCACCCCGGGAGGGAGCCGGTCTTGCCCCACACGGTGACGCCGTTGTCGAGCGTGACCCGCATCAGGCCGCCGGCGCTGAAGCAGCTCGTTCCGTTGATGCAGTGCGTGTTGGTCGGCGCGCTGGCTACGTTGGGCACGGTGAACGCCAGCTTCTGCTGGGCGGGCGGGAGGAGCCGGCCGCGGAACAGGGCGGTCATGAACCGGTCCAGATCGGCGGCGGTGGAGATCATTCCGCCCTCGGCCCAGGCCCAGGGGCTCTGCTCGGTCACCTCGTCGGCACCGACGTAGACGCGAGCGTGCGGTGTGGCGATCGACAGGTCGTCCGATGCGGGGAGGCTGGTGTCGCGCAGCCCCAGCGGCAGGATGATGCGGCGGGTGAGTTCGTCGTTGAAGCTGCGGCCGGTCACCTTTTCGACCAGCAGGCCGAGGACGAATGTGTTGACGCCGTTGTACTGCTGGACACTGTCGGGCTCGGTCGGCTGCGTCCCCTGGCTCGCGGCGGCTGCGAACGCATTGCGCACCACGTCCCGCGGCGACACGCTCTTCTGCCACCAACCGGGACCGTCGGCAGGCCCGGGTATGCCGGCCGGGGCCGGCAGGCCGCTGGTGTGGTCCATGAGTTCGCGCACGGTGACCGCGCCGTATGCGGCCGGGATGAGGTCGGGCAGATAGCGCCGGACGGGCGCGTCGACGGCGATCCGGTGCCCGGCGGCCAGCTGGAGCACGACCGTGCTGGTGAAGATCTTCGTCACGCTGCCGATGCGGAAGTGAGCGTCCCGGGACACCTCCCCCGCGGTTCCGGCCCACGGCATCGCCGGGCCGTCCCCCGCCACCCTGACCAGCGCACCGGCGACAACCGGATCGGGGAGGCGGGCGAGCAGATCGCGCATCGGCGCGGGGTCGAACGAGTCGGCGACCGCCGCCTGTTGCGGCCCCGCGGCAGACGCCATCGCTGCGGGAACGCACGTACCCGCGGTGATCGCGGCGAGGGCGACGCCGGTCACGGCCAGGCGGCGGAGGGCGGACGGGCGGTGGTGCATCAGGCTGCTCCCAAGGGTGTTGCCACAGAACCGGGTAACGGTGAACCGCGGGCAACTCTGCCCGGCCCGACCGCAGGAGCCATCGGGGATCACCCTGAGCAGTCCCCCGGGACACACCCCTGAAAGTCCCCTCGGCCACAGGGGCCCGCCCGTAAGGGTTGCCTCCCGGTGCCTCGCAAGAGAACACCAGGAAGCTCCGGAATGACATGTTCGCCCCGGGCAGCCGAAGCGCGTTTTCCGGCACAACCCCCGCCCCCGGAGCCATGTCTACGCGGGTGTTCGAAAGTCACCGGCCGAAGACACCGGCCGATTCACCCCCGTTCCGCGAAGGATCACTTCTGCATGCGTAGCAAGCACGGAATCATCGCCGCCACCTCCACGCTCGCCCTCGCCCTCGGCGGAGCCTTATTCGCGGCACCCGCCGCCCAGGCGGCCACACCGGTGGCCTCCGTCGTCCACGAGGACGGCGAGCTCTGGTACAAGGGCGCCCCCGGACAGACGAACAAGCTCACGATCTCCGAAGAGATCGAACAGCGGGGCGAGTGGGAGTCGTACTACATCATCACCTTCCGCGACCGGGGTGCCATCACCATCGACCCGAGCGCGGCGACCGCCGACGAGTGCACGTACCCCTCGGCGGCCGACCACACCGTCGTCCGGTGCGCGACCATGGTCCCCCTGGGCTCCGACGACTCGGACAACTTCGACGTCAACCTCGGTGACGGCGACGACACCGCGACCGTCGACGCCGACAGCCCCGCCTACTCCTCGATCTACGGCGGTGCCGGCGACGACGTCATCAAGGGCTCCGCGCGGGATGTGCTCCACGGCGGCGACGGCGACGACCGCCTCGACGGCGGCGGCGGTGTCTGGAGCGTCGGCCCCTACGGCGATGCCGGCGACGACACCATCACCAACTGTGCGATGGACTGCTACGGCGGTCCCGGCAACGACTCCATGTCCGGAGGCACCAACGACACAGAGAACAACATGTACGGCGAGGACGGGAACGATGTGATCCACGGCCTGTCCGACGCCGACCACATCTACGGCGGCCGGGGCGACGACATCCTCTACGGCGAGCAGGGCAACGACACGATCTACGGCAACAGCGGAAACGACACGCTGTACGGCGGCCCGGGCACGGACACGCTCTCGGGCGGCCCGGGCACCAACAAGGTCTACCAGGACTGACCCGAGCGGGGTCGCCCTGATTCTGTGGTGGATATGGGACAGCGACACGCCGTCGCCACGGCGTGTCGTTGTCCTGAACTCACCGCAAACTCAGACGCCGAACCAGCGTTGGACAGCCGACCGCAGGCCGGCCAGCTCGGTTGCGTCGGGTCGGGGCGAGCCGCAGGCCCAGGCGACATAGCCGTCCGGGCGGATCAGCAGGCCGGTGAGGCCGACCGGGCCGCCCTGCGCGACAACGGGGGAGACGGCGTCCTGATCGCCCGCCAGTATGGCCGCCAGTGAATGGTCCTCGGTCAGGTCGACGAGCAACGGTCGGGCGTCTCGCGCTATTTCGGCGATCCGGACCTTCCCCGTGTCGGCGATCAGCTCCAGTTCCGGTGCGAAGTAGCCGACTGCGGGGTGGGGGTCGGCGATGCCCATGTCGTAGCGCACATCGGTGCCCGCGATCAGGTCGGCGAGGTGCTGGACGACCGGCTTGTGGCTGAGCAGTTCGGTGAAGAGTTCGCGCAGGCCTGTGGTGTCGCTGCCCGGGGCGTCGAGCGCGGACTGCGCCTGGGCGTTGAGCACCATGCGGCGGGCCGCCTGGCGGCGCTCGGTGTCGTAGGTGTCGAGCAGGCCCTGTGGGGCGGTGTCGCGCAGCGTCGCGGCGAGCTTCCAGCCGAGGTTGACGGCGTCCTGGAGGCCGAGGTTCAGCCCGGGGCCGCCGCCGGAGGCGTAGACGTGGGCGGCGTCGCCGATCAGAAGGACCCGGCGGTCCCGGAACCGGTCGGCGACCCGGGTGTTGCCGCCGGTCAGCCGCCGCAGCACATGCGGGCCCGCTCCGTCCGGCGGGCCGAGCGGCAGGTCCACGCCGAGGACCCGCCGGATACTGGCCTCCATTTCGGCCAGGGTCATCGGCTCGTCCGTGGCGGGCTGGTCCCACTCGGTGGTGCTGACCAGCGGCGGCAGTCCGGGGAACGGCGCGTAGGAGAAGCCGCCCTGTTCGGTGCGGTGCGGCAGGAAGGGCAGGACCGGCCCATGGCCGGGGATGGCGAGGGCGCCGTTGACCGGGTCGATCCAGTCGGCCGGGACGGTGGCGTGGGCGGTGCGGTTGGTGCGGCGGTCGTAGCTGACGCCGGGGAAGTCGATGCCGGTGAGCTTGCGGATCACGCTGTGCGCACCGTCCGCGCCGACCACGTAGTGGGCGTGGAGCCGCTGGTCGCCGTCGGGTCCGGTGACGTCGAGCGTGACGGCGTCCTCGTCCTGGGTGACGGCGCTGACCCGGTGTCCGCGTCGCAGGTCGACGCCGAGGGTACGGGCGTGCTCCTCCAGGACCTCGACGATGCGGTGTTGCGGGGCGGCGAGGCCGAACACCGGACTGTCGTCCAGCAGGCCGAGGTTGAGGCCCATGGCGGCGAACATGAAGTAGGCGGTGTTCGGCTGCGGGGGTTCCGGGCTGCCGCTGAGCCGCTCGTGCAGACCGCGGTGGTCCACCAGGCGCACTACCTGGCCCAGCAGGCCGTTGGCCTTGGGTTCGGTGCTGGGCTGAAGGAGCTGCTCCAGGACGATCGGGCGGATGCCGGCCAGGCTGAGTTCGCAGGCCAGCATCAGCCCGTTAGGACCGCCTCCCACAATGATCACGTCGGCTGTCACGTCGGCTGTCACGGTCGGATCTCCTTGGTGCGAACGGGGAAGGGCGGCACCGGAAGCGCGTCGGCCGCCGCTGTTGGCTACGGGACGGGCAGGCCGGCGGCGAGCTGCTCGAAGACCTGGGCCAGGATCGCGCCGAGCGGCGCGGGCTTCTCGGCGCGCAGGCTGTGCTCGACCGCCACCGCGCTGCCGGCCGCGACCACGGAGGCGACCAACTTCGGGTAGACGTCGCGTTCCGCGTCGGTGCCGGTGCGCCGCGCGACGGCCTTGGTCAGCTCCTCCTGGGCGGCCGCGTTGGCCTTGACGATCTCACCGGCCAGCGCGGGTTCGGCCAGCATCAGCCGCACCCCGGCACGCCAACGCTCGTTCTGCGGCGCGGAGTCCTGCTGCGCCGAGCCCTCCGGCGGTACGAACTGGTCCAGGACGGCGTGCAGCAGCGAGTCCCACAGCGGTTCGCCGGCCGGGCGGGCGAGCAGGTCGTCGGCCACCCGGAGCATCCGCTCCACGTGGCTGGCGGCGATCGCCTCGGCCTTGCCGGCGAAGTAGTTGCGGAAGGTGCGCACCGAGACGTCGGCCTCGGCGGCGATCTGTTCGACGGTCACGTTGGCCCAGCCGTGCAGGACGCACAGTCGGATCGCCGCCTGGCTCAGCGCGACCCGGGTCTGCCGCTTCTTGCGCTCGCGGAGTCCGGGCTGCCCGGTCGTGCGGTTCTCGTCTGCGGGTGCCATGCGAGCAGCGTAGGGCAAATATTGCCGATGAGGCAAGATTTCCAGAACGGCAAGTTTTTGGGCTGGCTGCGATGACCGGTGCTCATGGCTCTGTCACCGGACCCGCCGGGGCGGCCTCACGCCCCGCGGGTCCGCTGCGCGACCCAGCCCGCCATCGCCCGTACGCCGACGCCGATCGCGCGCTCGTCCGGGAGGAAGTCGGGGTAGTGCGGGTAGCAGGCGGTGATGGGCGCGCCGGGGGCGCGGACGCCGAGGAAGGTGTAGGTGCCCGGGACGCGGTCCAGGTAGAGGGCGAAGTCCTCGCCGTTGAACGGGAAGGCGGCGTGGAGTTCGGTGACCGGGTCCCCGCCGAGTTCGCGACGGAGGTGGCGAGCGAGGGCGCGGGCGTCCGGTTCGGGGCAGACCATGGCGGGGAACGGCTCGCCGGGGAAGCTCACCCCGGTCCCTGCGTACGACATGGCCAGCCGCCGGATGTCCGCGCGGACCTCCGCGTAACGCTCCTGCGGCCAGCAGCGGTAGGACACGCTCACCTTGGCCTCCTGCGCCCTGGCCCGGACGGCCACGAACCGGGCCAGCGGCCCGTCGGGCGTCTGGACGTCGGCGACCATGCGCTCCAGGTCGGCGGGGGTCTGCGGCGGCGCCACCGTGGCGAGCGCGCCGATCTCGGCGGCCAGGCGCCGCGCGGCGTCGGGCGCGTCCGGCCCCGAGAGGGTCACCTCCGCGCGGTCCTGGCCCGGCAGCCCGTAGCCCGGGGTCACGGCGAACCGCCCGACCGGGAACGGCCCGCAGTGCAGCGCGTGGATCTCCTCGACGCGGGTGTGCTCGAGCACGCCCGCGTCGATCATCGCGCGAGCCCCGGCCAGGGCCTCCTCGGCGGGCTGGAAGAGGAACACCACCGTCCCGCTGAGCTGACGCCGCAGCCGGGCCAGGACCTTCGCCACGCCGAGGGCCACCGTGGTGTGGATGTCGTGGCCGCAGAGGTGGGCCGCCGCCGGGCCGCCCCCGACGATGTCCCCGGGCGGCACCGCGTCCATGTCCGCCCGGTACGCGACGGTGCGGCCCGGCAGCGAGCCGTGCAGGACGCCGACGACGCCGTGGCCGCCCACCCCGGTGGTGACGGCCAGCCCGGCGGCCCGCAGCTCCCGGGCCACCACGCCCGCGGTCCGCTGCTCCTGCCCCGGCGCTTCGGGGTGTTGGTGGATGTCGCGCCGCAGCTCGATCAGCCCGGGCTCCAGGCGCGCCACTTGGGCGTCCACCGCCCCCTGCGCCACCGGCCGCCCCCGCCCGCCGGCGGCGGCCGTCCCCGCGGTTCCCCAGCCGATTCCCGCGGCGGTGGCCGTCGCGCCGGTGAGCAGTGAGCGGCGCGTGAGGGCGTGCTTCATGGGCTCTTTCACCGTTTCCTGATCCTTCATGTGGTCTTCCGGAACGTTCGACACACCATCGCCGCTCGCGGGTGCCACCGCCCATCCGGCTGACCACCACGTGGGGGTGGGGGTAGCCCCAGCACGGCCATCACGAGGCGCCGCGGCCCGCCCGGTTCGGTGCCGCCAGCAGTGCCAGGGCCAGGACCGCCAGGCCGCACCAGGACACCACCGGCAGCCGCTCGCCCACGACCGTGACGCCCAGCAGCGCCGCCACCGCGGCTTCGGCCAGGCTGAGGGTGGTGGCCACCGCCGCCGGGGTGTGGCGCAGGCCGTGGCCGAAGAGGCGATAGGCGAGGAAGGCGGGGAACACTCCGAGGTGGAGGGCCACCGCGGCACCTCGGACGGTGGCGAGCCAGGCCGTGCCGGCGGCGAGCAGGACGGGCAGCACCAGCAGCCCCGCCGCGCCGAACATCGCACCCATGACCACACCGGACGGGTGCCCCCGCCGGATGAGCCGCCCGCCGATGAGCGAGTACGCGGCGTAACAACAGCCCCGAGAGCGTGGCGAGCGCGATCCCCGCGGCGTCCCACAACCAGCGGCCAGGGCCGAGCCGACAGGGCCGCTCGGCCCTCGCCCCGTCCGCGCGCTCGGTGTGACAATCCGGCGATGGGACGGACCTCTCGGCAGGCCCCGCCGCCCCCGCTGCGCGCGGGCACCCTCTGGGCCCGGGTGGCTTTCGACGGGAAGGCGGTGAGCGTCACATGGCGGCTCCACCCCGTCCCCGGCCTGCGGACCCGGCGCTATCCGCTGGCCCAGGTGCTGGCCGCGGACTACGCCTGGCTCGGCGGGGAGGGTGAGCGGCGCCGCTTCGACCTGGCCCTGCGCGGACGGAAGCCGGTCCGCGTCGGCGTCCACCCGGGGCTGAGCGGGCGTGGCAGGCGGAAGGAGAGCCGCTGGCAGGAGCTGGTCGCCACCGTGAAGGCGGCGGTGGGGCAGCGGATGCGGTGCGTTCTGTACGGGACGGTGGGGCGCCCGCCGTGGAGCGAGGAGGTGTGGCGGCGGGTCGAGGCGCTGGTGCCGGAGCTGACGTGTTTCGCGTACAGCCGTTATCGCTGGGACTGGGACCGGGTCGAGGAGGTGGGCCACCGCCGGGCGATCGAAGAGGGCGTGCTGGCGGACCTGTCCCGGGCGGGCTCCGACGTGCCGCCCCCGCCCTATCCGCCTCCCCGCGAGGAGTGGCACGAACGTCCGCATAGGGGCGGCGGCGCGCTTGCCGGTTTCATCGGAGACCCCTGGGACGATCCGCGCGAGCGCGAGCCCGAACTGCGCCGGGCCGAGGCCTGGCACGATCTCATCGACGCGCTCGGGCAGGGGCGGGAGGTCACGCTCTCGGCGCGGTGGGCGGCCGAGGAGGCCCCGGCGCTTCTGGCCTGGGGGCACTACTACCTTCGGCGCACGCTCGACCGCCCGAAGCCGCGTATCGTCCACACTCGTGTTCCGCGGCCGAAACGCTGACGTGATGTGTTGTATCGTCCCGTTCGCCTCCTTGTGGCCGCTATGGTCGCTGCGACCGTCACCGGCGAACCACGACGGAGAACCATGACGCACGCGCCCCGGCTGCCCCGCCCCGCCCGGCTGATCGCCCCGCTGCTCGCGGGCGCGCTGATCGCCGCGGTCCCCCCGGATTCCCCGGCGTCCGCCGCCCCCGCCGAGTACAACGCCCCTTGTGCACAAGGCGACGGCTGGGCGCTGTCGGCGACGCGGATCGATCCGGACAGCGGCTTCGACGCCGTCGTCGGCAACGGCTATCTCGGCCAGCGCGTGGCCCCCCACGGCACCGGCTACGCCGCCACCGGCGCCAAGACCGGCTGGCCGCTGTTCACCCCGCGCTACGACGGCTCCTTCGTCGCGGGGCTGTACGCGCACAACATCGCGACGACCGAGGACCGGCAGGTCGCCGCGGCCATCCCGACCTGGACGTCCCTGGACGTGACGACCGGCGGCGCCGGCGCGGAGACCTTCTCCTCCGACACCCCCACCGGCCGCGTCTCCCGCTACCGCCAGACGCTCCACCTCCGCTGCGGCCTCGTCCGCACCTCCCTCACCTGGACCGCGTCCGACGGCCGCGCCACCGACCTCGTCTACGACGTGCTGGCCGACCGCGTCAACGCCCATGTGGGCGCCGTACGGCTGCGCATGACCCCGCACTGGAGCGGCGAGGCGACCGTCACCGACCGCATCGACGGGCGCGGCGCCCGCCGGATCAGCCAGACCGGCGGCAGCGGCTACAGCTACGGCGGCCGCACGATGGACGTCGCGTTCCGTACGGACGGCACGGACACCGACGGGGCGGTCGCCTCCACGCTGCGGCCCGGCGCGGGCGTACGCGACGAGGGGCCGCACCGGGCGGGCCCCGTCAAGGATCTGTCGGCCCGTCAGTACGTCACCTTCCCCGTCGAGCGCGGCCGCAGTTACGAACTGGCCAAATACGTCGGCGTGGACACCGCCCTCACCTCCCGCACCCCGCGCGGCGCCGCCCGCGCCGCGGCGGAGGGGGCGGCGGGGCGGGGCTGGGCCGCGCTGTTCGCGGGCCACGCCGCCGCGTGGGACCGGCTGTGGCGGGCGGACATCGAGGTGGCCGGGCGCGGGCAGGAGGCGGGGGAGCTGCGGCGGTGGCTGCGCTCGGCGCAGTACGGACTGCTGTCCGCGACCCGCCCCGGCACCCGCGACAGCATCTCCCCGACCGGCCTGACCAGCGACAACTACGCCGGGCTGATCTTCTGGGACGCCGAGACCTGGATGTATCCGGGGCTGCTCGCCGCCCACCCCGAACTCGCCGCGACCGTCGTCGAGTACCGCTACCGCACCCGCGCCGCCGCCCGCGCCAACGCGCGCGCGCTCGGCTACCCCGGCCTCTTCTACGGCTGGACCAGCGCGAGCCGGGGCGATCTGTGGTCCGAGTGCCACAGCTGGGACCCGCCGCACTGCCGCACCCAGAACCACCTCCAGAGCGATATCGCGCTCGCGGCCTGGCAGTACTACCTGGCCACGGGGGACACCGACTGGCTGCGCGGGCGCGGCTGGCCGGTGCTCAAGGGGATCGCCGAGTTCTGGGCGGGCCGCGTCACGCGCAACGCCGACGGCAGCTACTCCATCAACGACGTCGCGGGCCCCGACGAGTACAGCAACGGCGTCGACGACGGCGTCTTCACCAACGCCGGCGCGGCCACCGCCCTGCGCGCCGCGACCCGCGCCGCGCGCGTCCTCGGCGAGTCGGCCCCCGCCGCATGGAACCGGATCGCGGGCGGGTTGCGCATCCCGTACGACGCGCGGAAGGACGTCTTCCTCCAGTACGCGGGCTACGACGGCTCGCTGATCAAGCAGGCGGACACGGTGCTGCTCATGTATCCGCTGGAGTGGCCGATGTCCGCGCGGACGGCCGCCGCCACCCTCGACTACTACGCCGCCCGCACCGACCCCGACGGCCCGGCCATGACCGACTCGGTGCACGCCATCGACGCGGCGGGCATCGGCGCGCCCGGCTGCTCGACGTACACCTATCTGACGCGCGCCATCAGGCCGTTCGCGCGCGGGCCGTTCGAGCTGTTCTCGGAGGCGCGCGGGCAGAAGGCGGGCGCCGCGGACCCGCTGTCCGGCTCCCCGGCCCAGGACTTCCTCACCGGCAAGGGCGGGTTTCTCCAGGTCTTCACCCACGGGCTGACCGGCCTGCGGCTGCGCGAGGACCGGGTGCGGCTCGACCCGATGCTGCCGCCCCAGCTCGCCGCCGGGGTCACGGTGCGCGGGCTGCACTGGCAGGGGCGCACCTACGACGTGGCGCTCGGCCCGCACGAGACCGAGGTGCGGCTGACGGACGGCGCGCCCTTCACGATCGAGACCCCGGAGGGGGAGCGGCTGGTGAGCGCCGGCGCCCCCGCCGTCCTCAAGACCCGCCGCCCGGACCTGGCGCCGACCGACAACCTCGCCCGGTGCCGCCCGGCGATGGCGACCTCCGAGGAGCCGGGGATGTACGCGGGGGCGGCGCTGGACGGCAGCCCGGCGACGGCCTGGGTGCCCGACGGCGTGTCGGGCTCGCTCACCGCCGACCTCGGACGCGCCGTACGGATCGCGGAGATCACACCCGAGTGGACGGCGACGCGCCCGGCCTCGTACGAGGTGGAGACGTCGCTGGACGGGCGGGCCTGGCACACGTGGGGCTCTGCCGGGGGCTCGGCGCTCGCGCGCCATGTGCGGGTGACCGTGCGGTCGGCGGACGACAAGCGGCGGGCGGGCATCGCGGAGTTGAGCGTGGCGTCGGCGGGGTAGCGGCCTCCAGGCGGCCTGGTGCGTGTCCATGTGGCGCCTGTCCATGTGGCGCGCGGCGACATGGTGTAGTGGTCCAATTCTTATACCGGCATTAGTATCACGGACATGGTGCGCACCCCTCTCACTCCGCTGGAACGCGAACGCGGCCGCCACCTCGGCCTCCTCCTCCGCCAGGCCCGCGGAGAACGGAGCATGGCCGAGATCGCCGCCGCGGCCGGGATCTCCGCCGAGACCCTCCGCAAGATCGAGACCGGCCGGGCCCCGACCCCCGCCTTCTTCACCATCGCCGCCCTGGTCGGCACGCTCGGGCTCACGCTCGACGAGCTGGCCGAGCGGTGCGCGGCGGTCACGGTGGCGGAGGAGGCCGCACCGGCGGAGGCCGGCGCCGCGGCATAGTGCGGCGCTCAACCCGGGCTCCAGCTGGGCGAATTAGCGTCCGGGCCGCGTCGGCCAACTCGGCCGCGCAGGTCAGGACGCATTCCACCGAGGAGAAACGCCCATGCGCCGCCGTCTCCGCATCGCCCTCGCCACCACCACCGCCGCCCTCGCGCTCTGTAGCTCCCTGGGCGTCGAGGGTGGCAGCGCCACCGCCCGCGCCCGTGCCCAGAACGTCGACCACAAGTGCTCCGACAACGTGGACGTCGACGGCTTCTCCGACTCCCTCGACGGGACCCTCTTCCGGAAGAGGTACGTCGGAAACCTCTCCGGCCTCGCCGTCGACCACGACGGCTCCATCGCCGCGGTCTCCGACCGGTCCCTGCTGTTCCGCCTGAAGGTACAGAGCCAGAACGGGAACCCCACCGCCGAGCCGACCGGGGTGACCGACCTCAGGGACGAGCAGGGATATCCCTCACTCGACTCCGAGGCCCTGGTGATCGACAGCGACAAGACCCGCCTGGTCACGTCCGAGATCGAGCCGTCCATCCGGATCTATGACGAGTCCGGCCGCAATCCCGTCAAGCTGCCCATGCCCAAGAGGCTGCTGGTCAAGCCCGACGGGCGGGCCCCCGACAGGAACCTGACGCTCGAAGGGCTGACCCTCCAGCCCGGCGGCAAGACGCTCGTCGCCTCCATGGAGGGGCCGCTGGAAGGGGACGGCAAGGACACTGCGGGGCATACGCTGGTGCGGCTTCAGAGCTGGCAGCGGGAGCAGGGCCAGAGCGCGAAAGACTTCAAGATCGCCGCGCAGTACGGCTACGCGGTCGACAAGAATCCAGACGTCGCGAGCAAGGATCTCGGCATCTCCGAGATCGCCGCGACTCCCGACGGCCGTCTCCTCGTCATCGAGCGCGGCCATTCCCCGAGTGGCAACACCGTCCGCCTCTACCTCGCCGATCTGAGCGGGGCGACCGACGTCACCAATACCGAGAACCTGCCCGGGTCGGCCCAGCTGGTGAAGAAGACCCTGCTCGCCGACCTCGTCAAGTGCCCCGACCTCGGCGCGCCCGCCAAGCAGTCCCAGCACAACAAGCTGCTCGACAACATCGAGGGCATGGCCGTCACCAGCGCCACCGGAGGGACGCTGAAGCTCCTGCTCGTCAGCGACGACAACGCGAACGTGGCGCAGATCACCCGCCTGTACGCGCTGACCGCCAAGCTGCCCAGCAGCGGGTCCTAGGGGCGGGAACCACAGGTCACAGCGGGGTCCAGGGGCCGAGCCCCCGGGCCCCGTTTTGTTGCGGCAGGATGAAATCCGCACGCCAGGGTGTTGGTGTCTTCCGGTAGCAAAGGCGGATCGGGAGGTCACGGGTGGCGGACGCGATGGCGGACGACGCGGATACAGCGGATACGCGGGAGGGCTGGGCGCGGCGGCTGATCCGCTACTGCTGGCGGTACCGCCGCGACGTGACTCTGGCCCTCGGCGCCTCGCTCGGCGGGATGGCCGTGACGGCGCTGGTGCCGCTCGTCACGAAGCTGATCATCGACGATGTGATCGTCAAGCACGACCGCTCGCTCGCGCCCTGGGCCACGCTGCTGGTCGTCGCCGCGCTCGTGGTCTACGGGCTCACCTTCGTCCGGCGCTACTACGGCGGCCGGCTCGCCCTGGACGTGCAGCACGAGCTGCGCACCGAGATGTTCGCGGCGATCTCGCGGTTCGACGGCAGGCGCCAGGACGAGCTGAGCACCGGGCAGGTCATCGGCCGGGCCACCAGCGATCTCCAGCTCGTCCAGGGGCTGCTCTTCATGGTGCCGATGATGATCGGCAACGTCCTGCTCTTCGTGATCTCGCTGGCCGTGATGGCGGTGCTCTCGCCGGTGCTCACCGTCGTCGCGCTCGCCGTCGCCCCCGCGCTGTGGTTCATCGCCTCGCGCAGCCGCACCCGCCTGTTCCCCGCGACCTGGTACGCCCAGGGGCAGGCGGCGGCGGTCGCCGGGGTCGTGGACGGGGCGGTCACCGGCGTTCGCGTGGTCAAGGGGTTCGGGCAGGAGGAGCAGGAGACCGGGAAGCTCCGCGAGGTCAGCCGCCGGCTGTTCGCCGGCCGGCTGCGGACCGTCCGCCTGAACTCCCGCTACACCCCCGCCCTCCAGGCCGTGCCCGCCCTCGGCCAGGTCGCCATGCTGGCGCTGGGCGGCTGGATGGCCACCCGCGGCCAGGTCACCCTCGGCACCTTCGTGGCCTTCTCCACCTACCTCGCGCAACTGGTCGGGCCGGTCCGGATGCTCACGATGATCCTCACGGTCGGGCAGCAGGCGCGGGCCGGTGCCGAGCGGGTCTTCGAGCTGATCGACACCGAGCCCGCCATCGCGGAGCGCCCCGACGCGCGGGAGCTGCCCGCCGACGCCCCCGCGACGGTCGAGTTCGACCACGTCTCCTTCGGCTACGACGCCGAGCGCCCCGTCCTCGACGACCTGTCCCTGCGGATCGAGCCGGGCGAGACGGTCGCGGTCGTCGGCGCGTCCGGCAGCGGCAAGTCGACCCTCGCGCTGCTGCTGCCCCGCTTCTACGACGTGTCGGCGGGGGCGGTGCGGGTCGGCGGCCACGATGTGCGCGAGCTGACGTACGAATCGCTGCGCGCCGCGATCGGGCTGGTGCCGGAGGACAGCTTCCTGTTCTCGGACACGGTGCGCGCCAACATCGCGTACGGGCAGCCCGACGCGACCGAGGAGCAGATCCGGGCCGCGGCCCGCGCCGCCCAGGCCGACGGCTTCATCTCGGCGCTGCCCGACGGCTACGACACCGAGGTCGGCGAGCAGGGCCTGACCCTCTCCGGCGGCCAGCGCCAGCGTGTCGCCCTGGCCCGCGCGATCCTCACCGACCCGCGGCTGCTCGTCCTCGACGACGCCACATCGGCGGTGGACGCGCGGGTCGAGCACGAGATCCACGAGGCGCTGCGGGGCGTCATGGCGGGGCGTACGACGCTGCTCATCGCCCACCGCCTGTCGACCCTCGCCCTGGCCGACCGCATCGCCGTGCTCGACCGCGGCCGCCTCGCCGACATCGGCACCCACGAGGAGCTGCGGGAGCGCAGCGCGCTCTACCGGCGGCTGCTGACCGACCCGGACGAGCTCAGCGGGATCGCCCGCGACCCGGCGGGCAGCGTGGCGGCCGGCGCGGTGGGCGGCGACGGCGCGGTGGCGGTCGCCGGGGCCTTCGGCGGCGAGGCGTCGGCCACCGGGCTCGCCGTGCCGTACCTCGACGGCGTACCCGGCCCGGACGGCGAGAGCTGGGGCGCCCGTACGGTCATCAGCAGCACTCTCGCGCGGCAGGACGGCGACGACGACGCGGCGGAAAACGGCGTGACGCCCGAGCTGTGGGTGCGGCGCGCCGACGCGGACGGGGACAGCGACCTGCCCGGCGGCGGAGCGGCCCCCGCCGCCACCGCCGCGGCTGCCGCCCCCGGCCCCGGAATGGCCGGGGCGCTCGCCGGGATGCCCGCCACCCCCGAGCTGCTGGCCAAGGTCGCGGCGCTGCCGCCCGCCACCGACACGCCCGACATCGACGAGCAGCGGGCCGCGCGCCCCGAGCGGGCGTACGGGCTGCGGCAGTTGCTGCGCGGGTTCGGCGCGCCGCTCGCGGTCAGCCTGCTGCTGGTCGCGGTCGACGCGCTGGCCGGGCTGCTGCTGCCGGTGCTCATCCGGCACGGCATCGACCAGGGCGTCCAGCGGATGGCGCTGGGCGCGGTGTGGGCCGCCTCCGGGCTGGCGCTCGTCGTCGTCCTCGCGCAGTGGGCCGCGCAGATCGGCGAGACGCGGATGACCGGGCGGACCGGCGAGCGCGTCCTGTACTCGCTGCGGGTGAAGATCTTCGCGCAGCTCCAGCGGCTCGGTCTTGACTACTACGAGCGCGAGCTGACCGGCAAGATCATGACCCGGATGACCACGGACGTGGACGCGCTGTCCACCTTCCTCCAGACCGGCCTGGTCACCGCCGTCGTCTCCCTGCTGACCTTCTTCGGCATCCTGGTCGCGCTGCTGATCATCGACGTCCAGCTGGCGCTCGTGGTGTTCGCGGCGCTGCCGCTGCTCGTCGTCGGCACGATCTTCTTCCGGCGGCAGAGCGTCAAGACGTACGAGCTGGCGCGCGAGCGGGTCAGCGTGGTCAACGCGGACCTTCAGGAGAGCGTGGCCGGACTGCGCATCGTGCAGGCCTTCCGCCGCGAGCGGGCGGGCCGGGAGCGGTTCGCGGGGCGCAGCGACGCGTACCGCCGGGCGCGGGTGCGCGGCCAGTGGCTGATCTCGGTGTACTTCCCCTTCGTCCAGCTGCTGTCGTCCGTCGCGGCCGCGCTGGTGCTGATCGTCGGCGCCGGGCGGGTCGGCGACAACACGCTGACGGCGGGCGCGCTGGTCGCCTATCTCCTCTACATCGACCTGTTCTTCGCCCCGGTCCAGCAGCTCTCCCAGGTCTTCGACGGCTACCAGCAGGCCACCGTCTCGCTGCGGCGCATCCAGGAGCTGCTGCGCGAGCCGACGAAGACCCCGCTCGCCGACGCGCCGCGCGAGGTGCGGGCGCTGCGCGGCGAGGTCACCTTCGACGGGGTGCGCTTCGGGTACGGGGACGATGGCGACGAGGCGCTGGCGGGCATCGACCTGACGATCCCCGCCGGGCAGACCGTCGCCTTCGTCGGCGAGACGGGCGCGGGCAAGTCCACGCTCGTCAAGCTGGTCGCGCGGTTCTACGACCCCTCCGCCGGGGCCGTGCGGGTGGACGGCACGGATGTGCGCGAGCTCGATCTCACGGCGTACCGCAACCGCCTGGGCGTTGTACCGCAGGAGCCGTATCTGTTCCCCGGGACGGTGCGCGACGCCATCGCGTACGGGCGCCCGGACGCGAGCGACGCGGAGGTGGAGGCGGCGGCCCGCGCGGTCGGCGCCCACGCCATGGTGGCCTCGCTCGACGGCGGCTATCTGCACGAGGTCACCGAGCGCGGGCGCAATCTGTCAGCCGGGCAGCGCCAGCTCATCGCACTGGCCCGCGCCGAGCTGGTCGGCCCGGACATCCTGCTGCTCGACGAGGCCACGGCCGCGCTCGACCTGGCCACCGAGGCCCTGGTGAACCAGGCCACGGACCGCCTGGCGGGCAGGCGTACCACGCTGGTCGTCGCGCACCGGCTGACGACCGCGGCCCGCGCGGACCGGGTGGTGGTCCTGGATCACGGGCGGGTCGTCGAGGACGGTACGCACGAGGAGTTGGTGGCCCTCGATGGTCGGTACGCCGAGTTGTGGCGCACCTTCACGGGGGAGACGGCTCCGACGGCCGTCGCCTGATGGTGTCGTCGCTCGAGGGCGGCGTCGTCTGTTGACGGCGTCGTCCGACGGCATTTACCCGTAACCCCCGTGGTGACTCTCGGCATTCAGCCGATGTTACCCACCGTTACATCACGGTTCCATACCGCTGGCCCTGGCTATCCCCTCCACCTCACGCCGGTCTCGTTCCCGCTGTTCCGCGTCCGCGGCCACCCGCTGCTTGTGACGGAGGAGGAAGTCGGGGTCCTCCGCCCGGTCCTGGGGCACCAGGACCTTCATGCCCTTGGCGTGCGGGCTGTCGCCGAGGTCGACGACCACCCGCTCGTCCTGGGAGGTGAGCAGGCCGAACAGCACCAGCAGCTCCGCCTGTAGAGCGGGGGTGAACAGCTCTTTCTCCTCCGGCCCCATGCCGAGTTCGTACGTCCCCCCGTGGACGGCCGGTGAGGTGCTCAGCTCGCGCAGCAGCCGCATGAGCAGCTCCAACGAGCGAGGATCGATTCGGTTCTGCAATTCGGTCAGATACTGGGTCAGCCGCTCGGCCCGTTCGCTCCGGTCGTGCCGTTCGTCTCGGTCCATGTAGGCAGGATGAGCCATCACAGCCCGCTACGAAAGAGGGCGGAGCCCACAACTCTCCGTATTCGGGCTCCGGTTGCCGGGTCTGGCGGCCCCACCTGTGCCCCGATAGGTTCTCGGCGATCCGTGCGAACTCATGGGGAGGGCGAATGGGCAAGGCGCTCAGATGGCTGTTGGCGCTGGTGATGCTGGTGGGAGCGGTCGGCGCCGGCGTCGGCAGCGCGTCCGCGGCACCGGCCACCGCGAAACCGGCCACCGCGGAGCCTGACATCAAGGACCGAATACTCGCGATACCCGGAATGCGGCTCGTCGAGGAAAAGCCGTATGACGGCTACCGCTTTTTCGTACTGACCTACACGCAGCCGATCGACCACCGTCACCCGGCCAAGGGGACCTTCGAGCAGCGCTTCACCCTGCTGCACAAATCCACCGACCGGCCCACGGTGTTCTTCACCTCGGGCTACAACGTCAACACCAGCCCGCGCCGCAGTGAGCCGACCCAGATCGTCGACGGCAACCAGGTGTCGCTGGAGTATCGCTTCTTCACTCCGTCCCGGCCCCAGCCCGCCGACTGGTCCAAGCTCGACATCTGGCAGGCGGCCAGTGACCAGCACCGCCTCTACCGGGCCCTGAAGCCGGTCTACGGCAAGAAGTGGCTGGCCACCGGCGGCAGCAAGGGCGGCATGACCGCCACGTACTACCGCCGCTTCTACCCGAACGACATGGACGCCACCGTCGCCTACGTCGCGCCCAACGACGTGGTCAACGAGGAGGATTCGGCCTACGACCGCTTCTTCGCCTCCGTCGGCACCGCCGAGTGCCGCACCAAGCTGAACGCGGTGCAGCGCGAGGCGCTGGTGCGGCGCGAGGAGATCCTGGCCCGCTACCAGAAGTGGGCGGACGACGAGGGGCAGACCTTCACGGTCGTCGGCAGCGCGGACAAGGCGTACGAGAACGTCGCCCTCGACCTGGTGTGGGCCTTCTGGCAGTACCACGGGGTGAGCGAGTGCGCCGACGTGCCCGCGCCGACCGCCTCGACCGACGAGCTGTACACCTTCGTCGACGACATCTCCGGCTTCGCCGCCTACACCGACCAGGGCCTGGAGACCTACACGCCGTACTACTACCAGGCGGGCACGGAACTGGGCTCGCCCAGCTTCGACACCCCGCACCTGGACGGGCTGCTGCGCTACCCGGGCATCTACACCCCGCGCAGCTATGTGCCCCGCGAGATCCCGATGCGCTTCCGGCCGAACGCGATGCGGGACGTCGACACCTGGGTGCGGCACGACGCGCGGCGGATGCTGTTCGTGTACGGGCAGAACGACCCGTGGGGCGCGGAGCGGTTCCGGCTCGGCAAGGGCGCCGAGGACTCGTACGTCTACACCGTCGCCGGCGGCAACCACGGCTCCAGCATCGCCCAGCTCGCGGCCGACGAGAAGGCCAAGGCCACGGCCGCGGTGCAGCGGTGGGCGGGCGTCCAGCCCGCGGCGAAGCCGCTGGCCCCGTACGACGCGCGGCTCGACCGCCGGGACGTCGAGCGCGAGCCGGCCCTGCGGCCGTAAGGGGGCCTGAGCGCGGAGGGCGGCGAGACAGGACTCGGCGAGTGCGCCGAAGTCCGCTCGCCGCCCTTTCCGCGCATGGGGGGCTTCCGCGGCCCCGCGGACATATCGGCCCCGCAGATCATGGCTGAAAATCGACTCCCTGACGGGTGAATCGGGAGTGACAGTTAGGGCTGCCGAGGAGAACCAGTGCTTCGGCTAGTTCCAGTCCGTGCACCTTGACACACCAGGGAGAAGCATGCGCACTGAGATTGTTCTTAAGAATGATGACCTTGACCTCGACCTAGACCTCGATCTGCGCGTCTCCGACCTTCCGGAGGGAACGGAGCAGTTCGGGCAGGGCACGTTCACCTCGCCGAGCAGCTACGCGATCGGTACCCGCTGCCCCGTTTGTTGCGCGTAGGGGCCGGATGACCGGGCGGGGCAGGCAGTGCCTGCCCCGCTGTTCTGTATCCCAGGCGAGGCGAGGAAACAGGGACGTGCGACCGGAGTCCGAAATCTTCGAGGTACGTGAACCGGTGCTGGTGCGGATCGCGAGCAGGCCCCGGGACCGCGCCGAGGCCGTGATCAGCCCCGACGACCCCGTGCCCGGCATCCGCAGCCTGGCCGCCGACCCCCTGCTCCAGCAGGCCGTCCACGTCGCCAGCGGCAGTCTGGCCCTCAGTCTCCGGCGCCTGGGCGACGACGAGGAGGCGGCGGCCTACGGCCGCAAGCGCACCCTGAGCGCCGCACGGACCCTCACCCGGTACGCGCGGCGGTCCGGCGGACGCCCCACCCCCTTCGGACTCTTCGCGGGAGTGGGCAGGGCCCGCTTCGGCCCCGCCGCCAAGGCGGGGTTCCGGGGCTCCGGCGAGGTGTCGGTCCGCCTTGACGGAGCCTGGCTGCACCGCCGCGTGACGGCCTGGC
The DNA here is from genome assembly GCF_055569495.1 of Streptomyces sp. NPDC028305. Lineage (NCBI taxonomy): Bacteria > Bacillati > Actinomycetota > Actinomycetes > Kitasatosporales > Streptomycetaceae > Streptomyces > Streptomyces sp. NPDC028305. Next base: position 1,312,447 of record NZ_JBVHTN010000001.1, on the reverse strand, counting down.
TGGCCCACCCCGGGGTGCGCCGCCGGGTGGATGTGATCCTCAACGACCTGTGCGTCCTCCGGGACGGCCGACTGACGCTGCGCACCGGCGAGCGGCAGACCTCGGTCCGCGACAACGCGCTGGTCGCCGCGGTGCGCGAACTCACCGCCGGCCCAGTCCCCTACGCCGCTCTGTTCGACGAGCTGTCCCGCCGCTTCCCCACACTCGGCCCGGAGCGCCTCGACGCCCAACTCGGCGGTCTCGTCCAGCATGGCCTCCTGCTCACCTCGCTGACCCCGCACCGCATCGACGACGAGTACCTCGACCGGATCGAGGCCGCGCTCCAGGACACCCTTCCCGACACGGCCGCGGGACTGCGCTCGATCCGCTCGGCCGCCGCCGCCCATGAACAGGACCCTCCCGGCGAGGGACTCGCCTCCTGGCAGGCACTTCTCGACCGGGTCCGCCGCCTCGACGCACCCGGAGAGAGCGGTGACGGGCACCAGCGGCCACCGGTCCACGTCGATCTGCGGATGCCCGCCGACTTCGTCGTACCGCACACGGTCGGTGCGGAAGTGCGCCGCTACGCTGCCGCGATCTGGGCGATGACGCCCGAGTGGACGACGCTCGAGTACATGCGGGACTACCGGGACCGCTTCATCGAGCGGTACGGAACCGCATCGGCCGTGCCCCTCGCCGATCTCGTCGACCCGCACCGCGGTCTTGGACTGCCGCCCGAGTACGCGGATCCGCCCGCCCATCCGCGCACCGGACCGGGTGACGACGCCGACCGCACGCGCCGTGGCGTGATCGCGGAACTCGTCCAGCAGGCCGTCCTCGCCGGAACCGACATCGAGCTCACCGACGACGACGTGGCACGTCTGGCCACCGCCGCGGGACACGACCCCGACGCCAGGCCTCCGCGCACCCTCGAACTGTGCTTCCAGATTCTCGCGGACAGCCTGGACGCCCTGGACCGGGGAGACTTCCAGCTCCTCGGCAGCCCGCACATCGGCTCCTGGACGGGCGGCGCCACCGCGGGCCGATTCGCCGCCACCACCGGCCTCACCGAGGAACTCTCCCGGCTCGTCTCGCACTCCGCCGGCTCGGACAGCCTGCTGGCGCAGGTGGACGTCGCGCCCCGCGACCCTCGTTCGCTCAACATCGTCCAGGTGCCGCGCCTGCTGGCGCACCGCATCCCCATCGGCGTCGCCGACGACCGCGGCGACCCCCACTGCCTGGACTGGCGCACGTTGCTGGTGGCGGCCGGTGCGGACGGACTGAGACTGCTGCACGAACCCACGGAGCGTCAGGTCGTGCCGGTGTTCCCGCACATGCTGGCGCTCGACACCCAGGCGCCCCCGGTGGCCCGCTTCCTGTCGGATCTGGCCGCGGCCCGTCCCCGCGTATGGTCCGGCTGGGACTGGGCCGGCCTGGACGTCCTTCCCTACCTGCCCCGGGTTCGCTACGGCCGGGTCCTGGCGGCCCCCCGCCGCTGGCTGCCGGGCCGACGGCTGCGCGACGCCGCCCGCGCGCAGGGCGGATCCGCGTGGCAGGAGGGGCTGCGCGAGTGGCGGCGGCGCCTCGTCGTACCCGACCGCGTGCAGATCGCCAGGAATGATCAGATGTACCCGATCGACCTGCGCGACCCATGGGACCAGGACCTGCTGCGCTCCGAACTGACCGCCGCGCAGCCCCGCTTCGTCCTGTACGAGGACATCACCGCCGACGGTGCGCACCTGGGCTGGAACGCGGGGCACAGCACCGAGATCGTGGTGCCTCTGGTGCGCGCCTCCGAGACCCGCCGTTCCTCCGCACCGTCCGCCTCCGCACCGTCCGCCTCCACGCCGTCCGCCTCCGCGCCGTCCGCCTCCGCACCGGTCCGGCGCGCCCCGACCCGGGTCCACCTGCCCGGTGAGGACTGGCTGTTCGTCAAGGTGTACGCGGAACCGGCAGCTCACGACGGACTCTTGACCGACCACCTGCCGCAGTGGCTTTCGGACATCGAGAAGGACGTCGACCGATGGTTCTTCCTGCGCTACCGGGACCCGGAGCCACATCTGCGGCTGCGTTTCCATGGAGATCCGGACGTGTTGAACGGTCGTGTCCTGCCCGCCCTCAGCCGCCGCATCCGCGATTCGGTCGGTTCCGGTGCCCTGCGCACCATGGCCCTGGACGTGTACCGGCCCGAGACCGACCGTTACGGCGGCGACTCCCTCCAGGAGGCGGCCGAGCGTATGTTCCAGACGGACAGCCTCTCCGCACTGCTCCAGTTGCGTGCGCGCGGGGCGGGGGCGTCAGCCATGCCCGACGAGGTGCTGGCCGCCCTGGGACACGCTGTCCTGCTGGACTCCCTGGGGGACTGGGACTGGTGCGCCTGGGTGGACCGCATGATCGCCAAAGGACCGGAACACGACGCTTACCAACGGCATCGGTCGACGGCCCACCACCTGATCCGCCCCGGCGAGACCGGCGAGACCGCCCGCCTGGCCGCCGAGGAACTGTCGTCCCCGGCGCTCGCGCGGCTATGGACCGAGACACCGGAGCCGCGCGCCTACGGCCGTCTGATTCTGGCCACTTCGCCCGCCGACCGTGACGAGGCGGTGCTCTCCCTTCTCCACATGCGGCACAACCGCCTTTTCGGCGTCGGTCCGGCGGCTGAGGCCCGCGGATACGCCGTACTTCGCGGCGTGGCCCGCGCCCACATCGGAAGGAGGGCTCATGCTCCCCGCCCTGCCTCCTCCCTGCTTACCCCCGGGAGGGCCGGATGAGCGGCACAGCCCACAGCGAGCCGGCCACCGCGCGGACACGTGCCGCTGTACGTGAACGTGCGCAGGCCGTCTCCGCCCAGATCCTCGACCGGCTGGCCGACCCCGCCGCCACCATGGCCGCCACACGCATCCCCGCCGAGGCCGCCGACGACGGTGTCCCCGAAGGCATCTGGGCCGAACTGACCCTCGGCAGTGGAAGCCCCGGCCTGTCCATCGCGTTCAGCGGAGTGCACCACCGTGCGGCTGAGCAGGCGCCCCGGGCGCATGCCTATCTCGGAGTGGCGACACGGGCGGTGGCCTCCGGGACCGTGGCCCCGAGCGGCATCTTCAAGGGGCCGGGAGCACTGGCCTTCGCGGTGCTGATCGCCCATCGCGGCACCGGCGGTTACCTCTCCGCGCTCCAGCGTCTCGACGCCTACCAGCGTGATCTGGTGGGCACCGTACTGCCTCCGGTCGTGGACGACGCCCCACTTCCCACCATCGGCCACTACGAGGTGGTCCGCGGTCTGACCGGAGTCGGCCGCTACCTTCTCGCCCGCGTCGAGAGCTGCGGTGAGGCGCTCGAAAGCGTCCTCGGCTACTTGATACGCCTGGCGCGCGGGACCGTCGGGCACCGCGGGCACCGCGTGCCCCGGTGGTGGGCTCTGGACGCTCCACGGATCGGTTCGGAGGCCGCGTTTCCCGGCGGCCACCTCAACCTCGGCATCTCACACGGTGTCGCGGGCCCTCTTGCGCTGATGTCGCTCGCCTGGCAGCAGGGCGTCAGGCTGCCGGATCAGCGGGAGGCCATCGAGTCCATGGCGGACCTGCTGGTGCGGTGGTCGGTCGAAGACGGGCACGGCGTCTTCTGGCCCGGCCATCTCAGCCTCGCCCAGTGGCTGGCCGGCCCGGAGGAGTACGGCGATCCCGCCGGATGGCCGTCGTGGTGCTACGGCGCCCCCGGCGTCTCGCGCGCCCTCCAACTGGCCGGACTGGCACTGGGACGCGAAGACTGGGCGGCCCTGTCGCGAGCGTCGGTGGAGCGGCTGCTGACCCTGCCCATGCACGACTGGGGCATCCACGATCACGCCCTGTGCCACGGCTGGGCAGGCGCCCTGCACCAACTCGGCCGTCTCAACGAACACTTCCAGGACCCGCGGATCGAGGTTCTCCGGGACCGGCTGGCCACCGAGTTGACCAGTGCCTTCGACCCGGACCTGCCGTTCGGCCACCGCTTCACCATGACAGCGGTGCCCTACGGCTCCGACGTCTCGGGCTACCTGGACGGTGCCGCGGGCGTCGCCCTGGCCCTCGATTCCTACGCGGCGGGAACCACCTCATCCGGCTGGGACATGCCCTTGCTGCTGTCCTGACCTTCACCGAGTATCCGGTGCTCAGTACGACAGGCCGTGGCCTCTCGGGTAGAGCACCCCGTGCGGCGCGTCCGCGCGCCGTACCGGGACGGGCAGCCTGCCGCGCGGGTTCACCCGGCCCGCGATGACGCGCGCGGCGGCGCGCAGCTCGACGTCCGTCCAGGAGTAGGTGGCCAGGGAGGCGATGGGGACGGCGGAGGCCTCGGGGGCCGCGTCGGGGGCCGCCTCGGCCGCTCTGCCGGCGCCGACGCGGTTGGTGCTGCGGTTGTCGTTGTCGTTGCCGTTGCCGTTGCCGTGCGTGAGGTTGAGGTACGCGACGTCGTACGGGTTCCGGATGGCCACGTGGACCAGCGGGACGCCCGTGGCGGCGAGCTCGGAGACGAGCCTGCGCTGGCGGGACCCCGCGTCGACGTCGTACGTCGTCACGATCACCGCGTCTTGGTTTTTGGCCGCCGCGACCGCCGCTTTGATCCGCTCCGGTGTCGGCTCGGGTGCGGTGCCGGTGGACAGGGTCTCGGCGGTGAAGCCGAGGGCGGTCAGCGCGCGGCCCAGGACGGCCGTCGGCGGGCCGCCGGTGCCGGAGGGGGCGGCCGGGTCCGGGCCCACGACCAGCAGCTTGCGGTGGTGGGAGAGGGACAGCGGCAGCAGGCCGCCCTCGTTGACGAGGAGCGTGGTGGTGCGCTCGGCTATTCGGTCGGCGGCGGCGCGGTGTTCGCGGGTGCCGACCGTGCGGTTCACCTCGCGGTCGGAGGTGTGGGGGTCGTCGAACAGGCCCCGGCGCGCCTTGAGTTCGAGGATGCGCAGTACGGACTCCTCGATGCGGGCCTCGCTGAGCACCCCCTCCCGGACCGCCCGGCGGACGGCCGCCCAGGCGGTCGGCAGGTCCGGCGGGTTCAGCAGCTGGTCCGCACCCGCCTTCAGGGCCAGGACCGGCACCCGTCCGTCGCCGTACTTCTTCCGCACCCCGGCCATCCCGAGCGAGTCCGTCACCACCACGCCGCCGAAGCCCAGTTCACGGCGGAGCACGCCGGTGATGATGGGCTTGGAGAGCGTGGCGGGGTCGTCGACCGGGTCGAGCGCGGGGAACAGCAGATGCGCCGTCATGATCGCGTCGATGCCCGCCTCGATGGCGGCCCGGAACGGCGGCGCGTCCAGCCGCTCCCACTCGGCGCGGGAGTGCGTGATGACCGGGAGGCCGATGTGGCTGTCCACGGCCGTGTCGCCGTGCCCGGGGAAGTGCTTGGCCGTGGCCGCGACCCCGGCGCTCTGATACCCCTCGACCTGGGCCGCGACCAGGCGGGCCACGGACCTGGGGTCGGCGCCGAAGGAGCGTACGCCTATGACCGGGTTCGCCGGGTCGACATTGACGTCCGCCACGGGCGCGTAGTCCTGCCGGATGCCGAGCGCGGCGAGCTCGGCGCCCGCGATCCCGGCGGCGGTCCGGGCATCCGCGGCGCTGCGGCCCGCGCCGAGCGCCATCGCGCCCGGGAGGAGCGTGGCGGGGGCGCCGATGCGCGTGACGATGCCGTGCTCCTGGTCGGTGGACAGGAGGACGGGGACGGGGGCCGGGCCCGCGAGCGCGGCCTTCTGGATGCCGTTGGAGAGCGCGGCGAGCTGGTGGGGATCGCGGATGTTGTGCGCCCACCCGACGTACATGATGCCGCCGACGTGGTACTTCGCTATCAGCTCGGCGGCGTTGGCGACGCCGGCCTCCTTGCGGTTCTGGGCGGCGTCGGCGGGGTCGGGGGCGGTGGCGGAGTGGCCGTAGACCCGCGCCACGAAGAGCTGGCCGATCTTCTCGTCCAGAGTCATCCGGCCCAGGAGCGCGTCGATTCGCTTGCGGTCGCGTTCGCGGTGGCGGGTGGGGGTTTGGGTTGGCGCTGGGGTGGTCTTGCGGTCCCGGGTGGCGGCGGACGGCTGTGGCGAACACGCGGCGGCGGTGGCCGCGAGGGCGGCGGCCAGGAGGGCGCGGCGGGAGGCCGCCTGAGGGAATGCAGGGTTCTGCACCCGCGCTCCTTCCGTAGGGTCGGGGAGGGGGTGGCTGTGGTCCGCATGAAGCGAACATGCGGAAAATATGCGGGAAGTGAGGCTGGGTCAATTCGCGGGACGGAGGGGAACAGCCTCGGTCAATCGGTGCACGACGCCGGTCACGGGGCGGCCGGACGCTGTCGGGGAGTGGCGTGCGGCGGTCAGTCCGCGAAACGTGGCTGCGCGGGCAGCCGGTCCTCGGGCACCTGGAAGACCGCGATGGTGTGGAAGGGCGCGTAGCACTCCGGCGGCGGCTTCGGGTGCGGGGCCGGGATCAGCCTCAGCGTGTCATCGGTGCGGTGGAGGCGCGCGGACGGCCACTGGGCGCAGCCGGTGATCGTGGACCAGCCGACCAGGGGGGTGCGGGTGAAGTCGATGTCCTTGGCCCTGGCGGTGATCTCGCGTGACCGCTCGCCGAAGAGCCGGGCGAAGGCGCTCAGCTCGTCCGGGCGGCGCAGCACGGCACGGACCTCGCGGACCGCCCCGGGGGCGCTCGTGAAGTAGACGAGCCCCGTGTCGACGCGGCCCTGGCGGGAGGGCGTGCCGGGCGGGGAGCTCGGGGTGCCGCCGTCGGCGCGGTTGACGGGGGGCACGCCGACGGCGGGATGCTGCTGGCCGCAGGCCGTGGAGAGGGAGGTCAGCGACGCAGCCAGCAGCGAGGCCGACACCGCCCTGCGGAGACTCACCGGCAGCACGCCCCTTGGACGGCCCGCGCCCCCTGCCGGTTCCGCGGCGGGCGCGGCCGCGCGGAATCGGATACGGGCGGTACGCATGTGGTCATGTTGGCAGCGGCGGTCGTGCGCGGTGCGGTGGGCGCGCCGGGGTTGCGCCGTGTGGGGGGTGCGCCTGCTGTTCGGTGGTGGGTGCGGGGGCGGGGCCTCCGGGGCTGTCACCCTGGACCGCATATTTACGGCGCCGGTGCCCGGAACGGCAGGGAACCCGGAACTTGGCGCCACAAATATGCGTAAGCGTCCAGGGCACCACCCCTGCACCCCCACCCCCTCCCGTCTCGTCGGCGGCTCTCCGCCCGGTGGCCCCAATCCGTCCGGCGTCCCGCTCCCGGCGTCTCGCCGCCGGAGCCGCGTGCCGAACCGCCCACCGGGGTGCGTCGGGGGGGCCTGGGGGTGTCCCTCACGCGGCGGAGCCGCATATCGACGCTGCCGGGAAGGGGCGGGGTGGGGAAAGCCCCCTCGCGCGTCAGACCGCGCGACTCGGCCAGTGGGCGCGGAGCAGGCGCACGGTCTCCGTGATGGCCGGGCGGCGGGCCGCGCCGGTGCGCCATAGGGCGTACAGGCGGCGGATCGGCACCGGGTCGAGGGGGACGGCCAGGACGCCGTCCGGGAGGGGGCCGCGGCCGAGGCGGGGCATCAGCGCGATGCCGAGGCCCGCCGCGACCAGGGCGACCTGGGTGTGGTTCTCCGCCGCCTGGTACGCGAGGTCAGGCTCGGTGCCCGAGGCGCGCAGCGTGCGGACCAGCCAGTCGTGGCAGACGGACCCCGGCGGCTGGCAGATCCACCGCTGCCCCGACAGGTCCTCGCGGCGCAGCGGGCCGGGCCCGGCGAGCGGGTGTCCGGCGGGTACGAGGACGTCGCACAGGTCGTCGCCGAGGACGGCCCGCTCGAGGCCGTCGGGGGCGGGCAGCGGCGCGATGTCCCAGTCGTGGGCGACCGCGAGGTCGATGACTCCTTGGGCCGCCAGGTCGGGGGAGAGGTGTGGGTCGACCTCGATGAGGCGGGCGTCCAGGGAGCGGTGCCGCTCGGCGAGTTCGGCGAGGACTTGGGGCAGCAGCCCGCGGGCCGCCGACGCGAAGGCGCCGATCATCAGCCGCCCGGCGGGCAGCCCGCGCCGCTCCTCCAGCGTGGTCTCGGCCCGCTCGACGATCGCCAGCAGTTGCTGGGCGGTGGCGGCCAGGTGCTGGGCCTCGTCGGTCAGCGCGATGCCCCGGCCCTGGCGTTCCAGGAGCGTGGTGCGGGTCTCCCGTTCGAGCTTGGCGATCTGCTGGGAGACGGCGGAGGGCGTGTAGCCGAGCGCGGTGGCCGCCGCGCTGACCGAGCCGTGGACGGAGACGGCGTGCAGTGCGCGGAGCCGGGCCAGGTCGAGCATGGCGACTCTTTCTTTTAGAGATACTGCATCCAACCATGAAGGAATCCGCGCTGGTGCTACAAGGTCGGCTGCCGTGATGCTCGACTCATGCGACCTGCACACGTGCTTCTGGCCGTCCTTGTCACCGCGGTTTGGGGCGTCAACTTCGTTGTTATCGATATTGGGCTCGACCACTTCCCGCCGCTGCTGTTCGGCGCGCTGCGCTTTCTCGTCGCGGCGCTGCCCGCCGTTTTTCTGGTCGGCCGGCCGAAGGTCGCGTGGAAGTGGGTGCTCGGGGTCGGTCTGGCGCTGGGCGTGGCGAAGTTCGGGCTGTTGTTCATCGGCATGCACGAGGGGATGCCCGCCGGGCTGTCGTCGCTGGTGTTGCAGGTCCAGGCGGTGTTCACGGCGCTGTTCGCGGCCGTGGTGCTGGGGGAGCGGCCGGGGCGTCTGCGGTTGGTGGGCATGGGGGTGGCGCTCGCCGGTATCGGGGTGGCCGCTGTTGATGAGGGGACTTCCGGGCCGCTGCTCTCCTTTGCCCTCGTGATCGCCGCCGCTGTTTTCTGGGGGGTGTCCAACGTTCTGACCCGCAAGGCCGCGCCGCCCGACCCGGTCAACTTCATGGTCTGGGTGAGCCTGGTGCCGGTGCTGCCGCTGCTGGGGCTGTCCCTGGTGTTCGAGGGCGCGGACCCCGATCTGGAGGCCCTGCGCTCGCTCGACTGGGCCGGGGCGGGCGTGATCGTCTACGTCGCCTGGATCGTGACGCTTCTCGGGTTCGGCGCCTGGAACTTCCTGCTGCGGACCTACGACGCCTCGGCGGTCGCGCCCTTCACCCTGCTGGTGCCGGTCTTCGGGATGTCCTCGGCCGCGCTGGTGCTGGGGGAGGGCATCAGCCCGCTGCGCTGGCTGGCGGCGGCGCTGCTGGTGGGCGGCGTGGCGCTGACCTCGGTGTCCCTCAGGCGGCCTCGGCGAGCAGCCGCAGCAGATGGTCCCGCGCCGCGGGAAGCAGCCCCGGAAGCTCGGCCGCCTGTGGGTACCAACGCTTCTCGTACTCCCAGCACAGCCAGCCGTCCCAGCCCGCGCGGCTGAGCAGCTCGACGGACTCGGCCAGCGGCAGCACACCCGCGCCGAGCGGCAGCGGGGTGGTGTCCTCGGCCGAGGCGATGTCCTTGACCTGCACATAGCCCAGGTGCGGGGCGAGCGCGGCGTGGGTGGCGGAGGGGTCCTCACCGCCCAGCCAGGGGTGCATCACATCCCAGATCGCGCCCACATCGGGTCGGTCGACCCGTGCGAGGACGCGGGCCACGTCGGCCCCGGTGCGGTGGGAGTCATGCGTCTCCAGGAGCAGCCGTACGCCCAGGTCGGCGGCGTACGGCGCGGCGGCCGCGAGGCGGCGGGCGGCGTTGGTGTCGGCCTCGGCGGCGTCGAGGTCGCCGCCGCCGGGGAAGACCCGGACGTGCGCCGCGCCCAGGTCGTGGGCGAGTTGGAGGAGTTCCCGGAGGTCGTGCAGCGCGGGCTCGTCCGGGCCGGCGGCGGCGGACCGGACGTAGCCGGCGACCGTGAGCACCGCGAGCCCCGCGGCCTCGAACTCCGCCGCCACCCGCGCCCGCTCGGCGGCCCCGATCCCCGGGTGCACCGGCTCCTCGGGGTGCGCCCGCAGCTCGACGCCGTGGTAGCCGGTGTCGGCGGCGAGCCGCACCACGTCCGGGATCGGCAGGCCGGGGACGCCGAGGGTGGAGAAGGCGAGCTGCATACGGGCTCCGGTTCTTCGCAATGGATCAGGTCTCCATTCTGCTCGTTACCCGGTCGCAAGGCGCCACAGCGAGGTCACCTCCGCCGCGCGGGCCTCGTGCAGCGGGTCGCCGGGGTCGGTGGCGCGGCGGTGGACGGGGCGGGTGTCCAGCCGGTCCACGACCTTCAGGCCCGCCCGGTCGAACGCGGCGAGCAACTCGGCGCGCGGGCGCAGACCGAGGTGTTCGGCGAGGTCGGACAGGATCAGCCAGCCCTCGCCGCCCGGGGCGAGGTGGTCGGCCAGCCCGTCGAGGAAGCCGTGGAGCATCCGGCCGTCCGGGTCGTACACCGCGTACTCGACCGGGGAGGTGGGGCGGGCGGGCACCCAGGGCGGGTTGCAGACGACGAGCGGGGCCCGGCCGGGCGGGAAGAGGTCCTCCTGGACGACATCCACCTGTTCGGCCAGGCCTAGTCTTGCGATGTTCTCGCGTGCGCAGGCCAGCGCGCGGGGATCCTGGTCCGTGGCCGTGATCTTCTGGACGCCCCGGCGGGCCAGTACGGCTCCCAGGACGCCGGTGCCCGTGCCGATGTCGTAGGCGAGGGGTGGTGGGGTCTCGGGGAGGGGGGCTTGGGCCACGAGGTCCACGTATTCGCCGCGTACGGGGGAGAACACGCCGTAGTGCGGATGGATCCGGTCGCCGCCCAGCGCCGGTACCGCGACGCCCTTCTTGCGCCACTCGTGCGCGCCGATCAGGCCCAGCAGTTCGCGCAGGGACGTCACCGAGGGCCCGTCGGCCGGTCCGTACGCCTCCGCGCACGCCTGCCGTACGTCGGGGGCGCGGCGCAGCGGTACGCCGTAGTCGGCGTCCAGCGGGACCAGCAGCATGCCCAGCACCCTGGCCCGCCGGGACTGGGCCTGGCGGTGCTGGTGGAAGGCCTCGGCGGGGGAGGCCGCGGGGGCGCGCCGGTGGCGCGGCCGGCGCGGGCCGCGGTCGGCGCGCCGGGCCATCGCGGTCAGCAGCTGGCGGGCGCCCCGGTAGTCGCCGCGCCACAGCAGCGCGGTGCCCTCACAGGCGAGGCGATAGGCGGTGTCGGCCGTCATGCGGTCGTCGGCGGTGGTCACCCGCCGGGGTGGGGGCGTCTGGTTCTCGGAGCGCCAGCGGGCGTCGTGGGTGTGCCCGGCTTCGGTCCATTCGATGACCTGATGCGTACTCAGGGGGTTACCTCGTGGTTGGTTTGGTGCCGATGTCGTTCTCCCTATCGTGCTACGGGCTTTGGTGCGAGTGGTTTTCGGCCGGATGACGCCCCCTCAGGTCTCTGGTCGGCCCGGGGGTCCGGTTCTACGATGGGAGCGCTCCCGCGCATCTCGCGCACCCCGCACCAGAGGAGAACAAGGGACACTTGGAGCCGTCATGATTTGTCATGAGCACAACCGGAAAAGGTGGGTGGCGCGGGCCTCGGCCGCCGCGTCCGCCGCCGTCCTGATGATCGCCATCCCGCTGGCGGACACCGCCGCAGCCCACGGCTCGGCCATCGGCCCGGCCTCGCGCAACTACGGCTGCTGGAAGCGCTGGGGCAGCGACTTCCAGAACCCGGAGATGAAGACCAAGGACCCCATGTGCTGGCAGGCCTGGCAGGCCGACACCAACGCCATGTGGAACTGGAACGGGCTCTACCGGGAGGGCGTCGCGGGCAACCACCAGGCCGCCCTCCCCGACGGCCAGCTCTGTAGCGGCGGGCACACCTCGTCCGGCCGCTACAACGCGATGGACGTGCCCGGCAAGTGGGAGGCCACGGCCGTCAGCAACAGCTTCACCTTCAAGAACCACGACCAGGCGAAGCACGGTGCGGACTACTACCGCATCTATGTGACGAAGCAGGGCTACGACGCCACTACGCAGGCGCTGCGCTGGAGCGACCTCGAGCTGGTCGCCCAGACCGGCAAGATCGCCCCCGGTGTGGGGGAGCCCTCCACCGACCCCGCGCTCAACGGGGTCACCGTCTCGATCCCGGTCAACGCCCCCGGGCGCACCGGCCGCCACGTCGTCTTCATGATCTGGCAGGCCAGCCACCTGGACCAGTCGTTCTACTCGTGCAGTGACGTGATCTTCCCCGGCGGGTAGGTCCGGCCTCCGGCCCGTCTCGACGCCTGCGGCGAGCCGCTCCCCTTCCCCGCCCGCGTCTTTCCGTGGGGTGGCAAGGGCTCCGCCCTGGACCCCGGGGTCCAGGGCGGAGCCCCAGCTGCGGGAAGGGGCGGGCAGGGGAAAGAGCCGCCGGGCACCCCCGGTCGCGGCCCCGTTACCCGGCGCGCCGCGGCGGAGCCGTGGACGCGCGGGCCATCAGTTCGGAGCGCACCATCGCCACCCCGCCCGGCGGCTGCGGCTCGCGGCCCAGCGCCAGGCGGCCGGCGCGGGCCCCCGCCTCGTGGAGGGGGAGCCGGACCGTGGTGAGCGCCGGGACCGCGTCCGCGCTGAACGGCAGGTCGTCGAAGCCCGCGACCGACACGTCGTCGGGGATCCGCAGCCCCTGGTCGCGCAGCGCCGCGCAGACGCCGAGGGCGATCGTGTCGTTGGCGGCCACGATCGCCGTCAACGCGTCGTCGCGGCGCAGCAGTTCGAGCGTGGCGTCATAGCCGGAGGAGCGGTCGTACAGGCCGTGGACGGTCAGTCGGTCCGCCGCCTCGCCCAGGCCCGCCGCCGCCAGGGCCGCCCGGTGGCCGTCCAGGCGGTCGCGGGTCGTGGTGCGCTCGGCGGGGCCCGCGACGTAGCCGATCCGGCGGTGGCCGAGGGTCAGCAGGTGCTCGGTGAGCCGCCGGGCGCCGCCGCGGTTGTCGAAGGCGAGGGTGACCGCGTCCTCGATCGGGGGGCGGCCGCACAGCACCACGCGGGTGCCGGACGCGGCGAGGCGGGACGCCTTGGCGGCGACCGCGGCCATGTGGTCGGGGTGCTCGACCGCGCCGCCGGTGAGCACCACCGCGGCGGCCCGCTGCCGCTGGAGCAGGGTGAGGTAGTTCAGTTCGCGCTCCGGGGAGCCGCCGGTGTTGCAGACGACGGCCAGCTTCTCGCCGTGGCGCCCGGACTCCGCGACCGCGCCCATCTCGGACTGCACGGCCCCGGCGATGATCCCGAAGAAGGGGTCCGCGATGTCGTTGACCAGCACGCCCACCAGATCCGACGTGGCGGCGGCGAGCGCGCTCGCCGGGCCGTTGACCACGTACTCCAGCTCGTCCACCGCGCGCAGCACCCGGGCCCGGGTCGATTCGGCGACCGGATAGTTGCCGCTCAGGACGCGCGACACGGTGGCCGCCGAGACCCGTGCCCGTGCCGCCACATCGGCCAGGGTCACTGCCATGATTCCTCCGTTGGATGGTCCGCTGGTGGTGCGCCGCTCGGTCCGTGCCCATGCTCTCACTGGTCAGGGCCGGTGCCGGAGGACGGATGCGATTGTGCTCTCCCAGGTCTTGTCCGGTCATCAGGACCATGTCTAGGGTCCTCCCCAGCAAGCGCTTTCCCTCGGCGAGGAGCCCCGCCCATGGCCGCAGCCACCACCCGTATCCGTGCCGCCGTCGTCGGCACCGGAGGCATTGTCTCCGGCAGCCATCTGCCAGCGCTCCGCGCGCTGGCCGACCGCGTGGACCTCGTCGCGGGGGTCGACGTGGACGAGGGCCGCCTGGAGGCGTTCCGCGCCCAGGCGGCCGAGCCCGGCGAGGCGGGTCCCGGGTTCACCGTGACCGGCTACACGGATCTGTCCGCCATGCTCGAGGCCGAGCGCCCCGACCTGGTCCTCATCGGCACCCCGCCCTCGCTCCACCGCGAGCAGACCGTGGCCGCGCTGCGCGCCGGTGCCTGGGTGCTGTGCGAGAAGCCGCTGTGTCTCACGCTCGCCGAGTACGACGAGATCGCGGCGGCCGAGGCGGCCGAGAAGCCCGACGGCGGCCCGTACGCGTCGGTGGTCTTCCAGCACCGCTACGGCTCGGGCGCCGTCCACGCCCGGGAGCTGCTGTCGAGCGGCGAGTTGGGCAAGCCGCTGGTCGCCCACTGCCAGACCACCTGGTACCGCAACACCGACTACTACGCGGTGCCCTGGCGCGGCCGCTGGGACAGCGAGGGCGGCGGCCCCTCCATGGGCCACGGCATCCACCAGATGGACCTGCTGCTGCATCTCCTCGGCGACTGGAGCGAGATACGCGGCATGGCCGGGCGGCTGGTCCACGACGTGGAGAGCGAGGACGTCTCCACCGCGCTGGTCCGCTTCGCAGGCGGCGCCATGGCCACCGTCGTCAACAGCGTGGTCTCGCCGGACGAGGTCAGCCGGATCCGCGTCGACTGCGCCGACGCCACGGTCGAACTCACCCATCTGTACGGGCACACCAACGACGACTGGGCCTACACCCCCGCCCCGCACGCGGCCGACGACGCCGACCGCGTCGCCCGCTGGCGCACCCCCGCCGCCGACCTGCCCAGCTCGCACAAGGCCCAGCTGGCGGTCGTCCTCGACGCGATGCGGGACGGCGTGCGCCCCCCGGGCAGCGGCCCGGACGCCCGCCGCACGATGGAGTTCATCGCCGCGCTCTACAAGTCGGCCTTCACCGGACAGCCCGTCCACGCGGGCGAGATAGCCCCCGGGGACCCGTACTACGACGCCATGCACGGAAACCACCCCGACTGGGCCCCCGCCCCGTCCGCGAAGGAGCAGTGAGCATGACCGAGCCGATCACCGTCACCCATATCCACGGCGAGCGCGTCACGGTCGCCTCCGGGGGTGTCGAGCTGCTGGCCTACGTCTACCGGCCGGACGCCGACCCGTTCGAGTCGCTCAAGCCGTACACCCACCCGCTGCGCACCCTGGCCGGCAACGCGGTCTCCGGCTACCGGCCGAACGACCACCGCTGGCACAAGGGCCTCCAGATGACGGCGAGTCATCTGTCCGAGCAGAACTTCTGGGGCGGCAACTCCTACCTCGGCCCCGAGGAGGGCTACCGGCGGGTCGAGGAGCGCGTCGGCTCGATGCGCCACGACGGCTTCGAGGAGTTCACCGTCGCCGACGACCGGCTGCGGTTCGCCGAGAAGCTCACCTGGGTGGCCCATCCCTCTGAACAGCACAGCGGCGGCCAGGAGTGGGCCGAGGAGCTGCGCACCGTCGAGGTGCACTCCGTGGAGCCCGCCGAGGGCACCTGGGCCATCGACTGGTCCATCCGCCTCACCAACATCCGCGGCGAGGAGCTGCGCTTCGGCTCCCCGACCACCGCGGGCCGTGAGATGGCCGGCTACACCGGGCTGAACTGGCGCGGTCCCCGCGACTTCACCGGCGGCGATGTGTTCGGCCCCGGCGGGCGCGGCGGCAAGGGCGAGGAGGGCGCGTCCGGCCTGATGGGCACCCCGGCCGCCGAGGCGCCGTGGATCGCCTTCACCGGCGAGCACGACGACGTGGACGGACACTCCACGCTGCTGTTCTCGCACGCCCCCGAGAACGCCGAGGCCGTGCACGCCTCTCACTGGTTCGTGCGCTCCGAGCCCATCCCCTCGGTCGCCTTCTCCTGGGCGTTCTTCGAGGAGTTCGCGCTGCCCCCGGGCGAGAGCTTCGCGTACCGCTACCGCGTGGTGATCGCGGACGGCGCGTGGGACCAGGAGCGCGCCGAGACCTACCTCAAGTCCCATGGGTGGTGAGCCGGCGATGACCGGGATCACCGACCCGCTGCCGGGCGGGGTGGGGCTGTCCCACATCAGCGCGTATGAGTGGGAGGCCGCCGACGGGGTGTGCGGCGGCAGCCCGCACCTCCATCTGGCCTGCACCGAGGCGTATGTGGTGACCGGCGGGCGGGGCGCCGTGCAGACCCTGACCGTCGAGGACGGTTACGTCGAGACGCCGCTGGAGCCGGGCGCCGTGGTGTGGTTCTCGCCCGGCACGGTGCACCGCATGGTGCAGCGCGGCGGGCTGAAGGTGACCGTGCTGATGCAGAACAGCGGGCTGCCCGAGGCGGGGGACGCCGTGTTCACCTTTCCCCAGGAGGTGCTGGCCGACCCCGAGGCGTACGCGGCGGCCGCCGCCCTGCCCGCCAAGGAGGGGCCCGAGGCCGACGCGGCGGCCCGGCGCCGCCGGGACCTGGCGGTCACCGGCTATCTGGAGCTGAGGGAGGCCCTGGAGAAGGGCGACGACGGCCCGCTGCGCGCCTTCCACGAGGCCGCGGTGCGCCTGGTCGGGCCCAAGCTGGCCGCCTGGGAGCCCCGCTGGCGCGCGGGCGCCCTCGCCGCCGCCCGGCGCACCGGCGACCACCTGGCCGCGCTCGCGGCCGGCGACCCGGCGCATCTGGCGCAGGCCCGTGTCCGCGCGGCCGGGCCCACCCGGCGGGGCGGCTACGGCATGTGCGGCCGCCGCGACGAGTACGAACTCCCCGGGGTCACGCTGCCGTACTACGGCGAGTGACCTGAACCGCTGGATCAGCACGGCCAACTCGGCGCACAGCCCTGTCCATCACAGGGAACAACCGCGATCATCGCTGGCCGACCATATTTCGGAAAGATCAGAAGGGAGGCTGGCCACAGCATGCTTCGAATCAGGACAAAGGTGTCCTGCGCTCTGGCCCTCACCTTCACCCTCTGCGCGACCCTGACCGGGTGCGGCGGCGGTGAAGGCGGCGGCTCGGGCGGCAAGGTCACCCTGCGCTTCACCTGGTGGGGCAACCCGGACCGGGCGGCCCGCACGGAAGAAGCGGTCAAGCTCTTCGAGAAGAAGAACCCCAACATCAACATCAGCACCTCGTTCGCGGGCTTCGACGCGTACAAGCAGAAGCTCGCCACCCAGGCGGCGGGCGGTGACGCCCCCGATGTGATGCAGCTCGACTACCGCATGATCAACCAGTACGCGGACGGCGGTGTGCTGCTCGACCTGGGTGAGCACAAGGAGCTGAGCACCTCCGAGATGGACAAGGGGCTGCTGGCCACCGGCGTCGTGAACGACAAGCAGTACGCGATCCCGGTGGCGCGCGGCTCGGAGACCGTGGTGTACGACTCGGTCCTGTGGCGCAAGGCCGGGGTGCCCGAGCCCAAGGTCGGCTGGACCTGGGACGACTGGGCGGACGCCATGGTCAAGCTGTCCAAATCCAAGGCGACCGGCGGCCGGGTGGGCGGCACCGATCCCGGCCAGAGCGAGGACGTCTTCGAGATCTGGCTGCGCGGCCAGGGCAAGGTCCTCTACACCGACGACTACAAGCTCGGCTTCACGGCGGACGATCTGGCGCGCTACTGGGAGTGGTGCACGGGGCTCCGCAAGCAGGGCGCGGTCAGCTCCGCCCAGCAGACCACCCAGATGGACGGCTCGGTGGAGAACACCCCGTTCGGCCGGCTCACGGCCGTCTCGGACTTCAACTGGGACGCCCCCGCCAGCGGCTATCTGGCGATCATCGGGGAGGGCGTGAAGCTCGCGCCGATGCCGGCGGGCGAGAACGGCACGCCCGGCCAGTACTTCAAGCCGTCGATGTTCTTCGGGGCTTCGTCGAAGACCGGCCACCCCAAGGAGGCGGCCCAGTTCATCGACTTCCTGCTGAACGACCCCGACGCGGGCGCCATCCTCGGCAACTCCCGCGGCATCCCGGCCAACGACTCCATCCGCAAGGTGGTGACGCCCAAGCTGGAGGGGTTCGACGTGGTGGTCTCCGCGTACCAGAAGCAGTTCGAGGGCAAGCTCAAGGATCCGCCGCCCGCGCCGCCCAAGGGCGACGCGTCGTTGCAGACCACCTTCAGCCGCGACTACGACCAGGTGTCGTTCGAGCAGATGTCGCCGCGTGAGGCGGCCGAGGACTTTGTCACCGAGGCGAAGGCGGAGCTGAGGCAATGAGCGCGACCGCAACCCGCCCCCAGCCGGCCCCGGCGAGCGCCGGCCGGCCGGGCAAGCGCCCCCCGAAGCGCGAGCGCCAGGGCGCCGCCTGGGTGTTCCTGTCCCCGTGGGTGCTCGGCGCCAGTGTGCTGACGCTGCTGCCCATGGCCGTCTCGCTGTATCTGTCGTTCACCAACTACGACATGTTCAACAGCCCCAGCTGGGTCGGGGTCCGCAACTACGTCCAGATGTTCACCGAGGACCCCCGCTACTGGCGGTCGGTCACCTCGACCCTCACCTATGTCGTGATCGCGGTGCCGCTTCAGCTCGCGCTGGCCCTCACGGTCGCGCTGGCGCTGAAGTCGGTCAAGCGCGGCAAGGGCTTCTACCGCTCCGCCTTCTACGCCCCCTCGCTGCTCGGCGCGTCCATGAGCATCGCCCTGGTCTGGCGGGCGATCTTCAACGACGGCGGCACCGTGGACAACATGCTGTCCTGGTTCGGCCTGGACATCGGCGGCTGGATCAACAAGCCGGGCTGGGCCCTGCTGGCCGTCGCGCTGCTGACCGTCTGGCAGTTCGGCGCCCCCATGGTGATCTTCCTGGCCGGGCTCCAGCAGATACCCGGCGAGCTGTACGAGGCGGCGGCCATGGACGGGGCCGGATGGTGGCGGCAGTTCCGCTCCATCACGCTCCCCATGCTGTCCCCGGTGCTCTTCTTCAACCTGGTGCTCCAGACCATCCAGGCGTTCCAGGTCTTCACCCCGGCCTTCGCGGTCAGCGGCGGCAAGGGCGGACCCGCGGACTCCACGCTCTTCTACACGCTCTACCTCTACGACCGCGGCTTCACCGCCTCCCACATGGGCTACGCCTCGGCCATGGCCTGGGTGCTGCTGGCGGCCATCGGCATCGTCACCGCGGTGCTGTTCCGCACCTCCCGCTCCTGGGTCTTCTACGCCAACGACGACAATGAGGGGGCCCGATGACCACCGTGGACACCACCGTGGCGGCGGGCGCCACGGCCCGCCGCCGCCCGCGCCCCGCCCGGATCGCCCTGCACGTCGTGCTGATCGCCGTGCTGCTGGTGATGCTCTACCCGCTGGCCTGGCTGGTCGCGACCTCCTTCAAGCCGGCCAACGAGGTGATCGCCAGCCTCAAGCTGCTCCCCAGCCATCTGGAGTGGAGCAACTACTCGACCGCGCTGGACGGCGTGAACGAGGTCAGCGTCGGCCAGTTGCTGTGGAACTCGCTGCTGATCGCGGGCGGCGCGGTGCTCGGCAACGTCATCAGCTGCTCGCTCGCCGCGTACGCTTTCGCGCGGCTGCGGTTCAGGATGCGCGGCCCGCTGTTCGCCTTCATGATCGCGACGATCATGCTGCCGCACCACGCGGTGCTGATCCCGCAGTACATCGTCTTCAACCAGCTCGGCATGGTGAACACCTACTGGCCGATGATCCTGCCGAAGTTCCTGGCCACCGACGCCTTCTTCGTCTTCCTCATCGTGCAGTTCATGCGCTCGCTGCCGCGCGAGCTGGAGGAGGCGGCGCGGATCGACGGCTGCGGGCCGTTCCGCTCGTTCTTCAGCGTCATCCTGCCGCTGACCAGGCCCGCCCTGATCACCACCGCGATCTTCACCTTCATCTGGACCTGGAACGACTTCTTCACCCAGCTCATCTACCTCTTCGAGCCGGAGAAGTTCACCCTCACCCTGGCCCTGCGGTCCTTCGTGGACGCCTCCAGCCAGTCGGCCTTCGGCCCGATGTTCGCCATGTCGGTCTTCGCGCTGCTGCCGATCGTGCTGTTCTTCCTCGCCTTCCAGCGCTTCCTGGTGGAGGGCATGGCCAACTCCGGACTGAAGGGCTGAGCCGCCATGCCCCACGCCACCACCCGGGAGCCGGGGGAGCTGGTCGGCCCCCGCTTCGCCCTGTTCTCCGATGTGCTGCTGCTGGGCCTGTCGACCGCCGTCGCCTGTCTGCCGGTGCTCACCGCGCCCGCCGCGATGTCCACCGCCTGCGCCGTCCTCGAGCGGCGGGTCCGCCACGACGAGACGGTCACCGTCACCGGCTACTTCCGCGCCTTGCGGGCCCGGCTGCGCACCGGCGACCTGCTGGCCGGCGCGGCCGTCGTGGCGGGCGGCGCGCTGGTGCTGTTCAACGCGCTGGTGGCCGGGGCGGGACTGCCGGGCGCGGCGGTCTTCCGCCCCGCCCTGCTGGCCGCCGGAGCCCTGCTGGCCGTCGTCCTGCTGCGCGCCTGCGCCCGCCCGGAGTCGGCCATCAGCTGGAGGCAGGCGGCGCGCGCGGCGGCGTACGAGACGGTGCGCGCGCCGCGCGGCAGCGTCGTCCTGCTGCTGGCCGTGGCCACCGCGGCGGTCTGCGCCTGGGCCTACCCGCCCCTGGCCCTGCTCGTCCCCGGCCCCCTCGCGCTGGCCGCGCGGGCCGTCGAGCACTCGGGGGCCGGCTCGGCCACTCCTGAGCATTCCCGAACCACCACGGAGCGCCACAGATGACCCTGCACCGCCGCCACTTCCTCGCCGGGACCGCCGCCGTCGGCGGACTGCTCGCCGCCGCGCCGGAGTCCGTCGCGGCCCCGGCCGGCGCCACGGATGTCGACAAGGACTTTCTGGCCGTCCTCACCAAGGCGGCCGACGGCCGGGTGGCCGAGGTCCTGGACGGGCGCGCCGCCGCCATCGCCGAGCTGACCAACCAGGGCAAGGCCCGCTGGGCCGCCCGGAGCCTGCGTCTGCTGGTCTCGGTGTATGTGTGGGCCGACGCCGACCATCACCACGACGCCGCGCTGATCGCGCCGCTGACCGAACTGGCGGACGCGCTGGCCGCCGCGCAGTTCGACGACGGCCTCTACGACCAGGGCGCGGTGCACTCCCCGCCGGACACCGGATTCTCGATCGTCGACCTGGGCCTGGCGTACGGGCTGCTGGACGAGGACGACCACGCGGCCACGAACGGGGTCCGCGCCACCCTCAAGAAGATCCTGCTCAAGGCGGGCAAGGGCCTGGCCGAGGGCGGGGTGCACACCCCCAACCACCGCTGGAAGATCTGCGCCGCGCTCGCCCGCGTCAACTCCTTCTGGCCGAACGACAGTTACACCCGTCGCATCGACGCCTGGCTCGCCGAGGGTGTCGACCAGTACCCGGCCGGCCAGTACAGCGAGCGCAGCGCCACCTATGCGCCGATCGTCACCAACCCCTCGCTGCTGACCGTGGCGCGGCTGACCGGCCGGCCGAAGCTGTACGCATGCGTGCGCCGCAACCTGGAGGCGACGCTCCACCTGATCGAGCCGAACGGCGAGGTGGAGACGGTGCACTCGCGCCGCCAGGACCAGAAGTCCATGAAGCATGTGTCCGAGTACTGGCTCCAGTACCGGGCCCTGGCGCTCCGGGACAAGGACGGGCGGTTCGCGGCCGTCGCCGAGACCATCCAGCGGCGCGGCAAGGACCAGATCTTCGACGAGACCCCGCTCGGGGACTTCCTCGCCGAGGTGCTCGACCACCCGGAGCTGGCCGAGCCGCTGCCCAAGGCCACGGAGGCGCCGGAGAAGTTCACCTTCCACGACAAGGAGTGCGGCCTGGTCCGGATCGGGCGGGGCGCCGCCCGTACGTCGATCTTCGGCGGGACCGACTTCCCCGATGTGCGCGCCATCGCCTCCGGTCTGTCCACCAACCCGACCTTCCTCAAGTGGCGCAAGGGCGAGGCGATCCTGGACTCGCTGCGGCTGTCCCCGCAGTTCTTCTCCACCGGCCACTTCCGCGCCGAGGACCTGGTGCGCACGTCCGACGGCTGGCGCCTGTCGGCGGAGGTGCGCGCCGCGTTCCATCTGCCGCTGCCGCCCCAGCACCGGCGCTCCGACGGGCAGTACCCGCTGACCGACGACGGCCGGTTCTGGTCCGCGATGGACTTCCCGCACCGGCCCAAGCAGTGGCGCACGCTGCGGACGGAGGTGCGGCTGAGGGAGTCCGGCGGCGGCTGGGACCTGGACTTCTCGGTGGGCCCCTCCGAGGTCCCGCTCGCCCTGGAGCTGTGCTTCCGGCCGGGCGGCACGCTCGGCGGCGTGGAGCCGGTCTCCGGCCAGACGGACACGTACCAGCTGGTGAAGGGGTACGGGACGTACACCGTGGGCGATGACGTGATCACCTTCGGGCCGGGCAACGGCAGCGGACCGCGTCAGCCGGCCACCGTGGACGCGGGGGAGCGCTACAGCTGGATGGCCGGCAGCCTCAATGTGTCCGGCATCCGGGTGCTGATCACCGGGCGCACGCCCTTCAGTTACCGCCTGACGCTGCGCTGATGCGCCGACCGCCCCGCGCCCGCTCTCTGTACAGACGCGGGCCGGGGCGGCTAGCGTGGTAGAAAGAAAGCGCTTGCTATAACTCTGGCGACGTCTGATGAGGACCTCGGTGAGGAGAAGAAAACCGTGACACGCAAGACAGTGCGGATCGCCATGAACGGCGTGACGGGGCGTATGGGCTACCGCCAGCACCTCGTCCGCTCCCTCCTCGCCATCCGCGAACAAGGCGGCCTCGACCTCGGCGACGGCACCGTGCTGTGGCCCGAGCCGGTCCTCGTCGGCCGCCGGGACCACGCCCTGAAGGCCCTGGCCGAGCGCCACGGCCTGGACCACTGGACCACCGACCTGGACGCCGTCCTCGCCGACGACTCGATCGACATCTACTTCGACGCCCAGGTCACCGCCGCCCGCGAGGAGGCCCTCAAGAAGGCCATCGCGGCCGGCAAGCACATCTACACCGAGAAGCCCACTGCCACCGGCCTGGACGGCGCCCTGGAGCTGGCCCGGCTCGCCGACGCGGCCGGCATCAAGCACGGCGTGGTCCAGGACAAGATCTTCCTCCCCGGCCTGCTCAAGCTGAAGCGGCTCATCGACGGCGGCTTCTTCGGCAAGATCCTGTCGGTGCGCGGCGAGTTCGGCTACTGGGTCTTCGAGGGCGACTGGCAGAGCGCCCAGCGGCCCTCCTGGAACTACCGCGCCGAGGACGGCGGCGGCATCGTCGTCGACATGTTCCCCCACTGGGAGTACGTGCTGCACGAGCTGTTCGGCGCCGTGCGGTCCGTCCAGGCCCATGTCACCACCCACATCCCCACCCGCTGGGACGAGCAGGGCAAGCCGTACGACGCCACCGCCGACGACGCGGCCTACGGCATCTTCCAGCTCGAAGGCGGCGCCGTCGCGCAGATCAACTCCTCCTGGGCGGTCCGCGTCAACCGCGACGAGCTGGTCGAGTTCCAGGTCGACGGCACCGAGGGCTCGGCCGTCGCGGGGCTGCGCCGCTGCCGCGTCCAGCACCGCTCCGCCACCCCCAAGCCGGTCTGGAACCCCGACATCCCGCTCACCGAGTCCTTCCGCGACCAGTGGCAGGAGGTCCCGGACAACGAGGAGTTCGACAACGGCTTCAAGGCGCAGTGGGAGCTGTTCCTGCGCCATGTCGCCCTCGACGAGCCCTGGCACTGGGACCTGCTGGCCGGCGCGCGCGGCGTGCAACTCGCCGAGCTGGGCCTCAAGTCGTCGGCGGAGGGCCGCCGCCTGGACGTCCCGGAGCTGGGCCTGTGACCATCCACCTCCCCGCCGAGGGCGGCGCCATCCGCCCGTACCAGCCCCGCACCGAACCCGCGGCCTTCGCCCCCGGCGGCGCGCCGCTCGCCTGCCGTACGGTCTTCTCCGCGGCCCATGTCGTCGCCGACCCGTACGCCGATGTGACCCCCGACGGCCCCGCCGCCGTCGACTGGGACGCCACCCTCGCCTTCCGCCGCCACCTGTGGTCCCACGGGCTCGGCGTCGCCGAGGCCATGGACACCGCCCAGCGCGGCATGGGCCTGGACTGGGCCGGCGCCGCCGAGCTGATCCGCCGCTCGGCCGCCGAGGCCAAGGCGGTCGGCGGCCGCATCGCCTGCGGCGTCGGCACCGACCAGCTGCCCGCCACCGACATCGGCTACCCGTACAGCCTCGACCAGGTCAGGGCCGCGTACGAGGAACAGCTGGAGGTCGTCGAGACGGCGGGCGCCCAGGCCATCCTGATGGCCTCCCGCGCCCTGACCGCCGTGGCCAAGGGCCCCGAGGACTACTTGGAGGTCTACGGCCACCTGCTGCGCCAGGCCGCCGAGCCGGTCGTCCTGCACTGGCTCGGCCCCATGTTCGACCCGGCGCTCGAGGGCTACTGGGGTTCCACCGACCTGGACGCCGCCACCCGCACCTTCCTCGACGTCATCGCCGCCCACCCCGACAAGGTCGACGGCATCAAGGTCTCCCTCCTCGACGCCCAGCGCGAGATCGAGCTGCGCCGCCTGCTGCCGGACGGCGTGCGCTGCTACACGGGCGACGACTTCAACTACCCCGAGCTGATCGCGGGCGACGACCGCGGCTTCAGCCACGCCCTGCTCGGCATCTTCGACCCGCTGGGCCCGCTGGCCGCCGAGGCGGTGCGCAGGCTGGACACCGGCGATGTGGCGGCCTTCCGCGGCCTGCTGGACCCCACGGTCGAGCTGTCCCGCCACCTCTTCCAGGCCCCGACCCGCTTCTACAAGACGGGCGTCGTCTTCCTGGCCTGGCTGGCGGGCCACCAGTCGCACTTCACGATGGTGGGCGGCCAGCAGTCATCCCGTTCGCTCCCGCACCTGGCGCGCGCGTACGAACTGGCGGACGGTCTTGGCCTGTTCCCGGACCCGGCCCTCGCGGAGTCGAGAATGAAGAATCTGCTGGCGGTATACGGAGTGGCGCAATGACCCAGGACCTCACCCGCCTGAGCCTCAACCAGGAAACGATCAAGCAGTGGTCGCTGTCCGAGCTGGCGGAGGGCTGCGTCAAGGCGGGCGTCCCGGGCGTGGGCCTGTGGCGCGCGCCGGTGCAGGAGTACGGCGTCGAGGCGGCCGCGAGGCTGATCCGCGACGCGGGCCTGGCCGTCACCTCGCTGTGCCGGGGCGGCTTCTTCACCGCGATCGACCCGGACGAGCGCGCCGCCGCCCTCGCCGACAACCGCGCCGCCATCGACGAGGCCGCCACCCTCGGCACCGACACCCTCATCCTGGTCTCCGGCGGCCTCCCGCCCGGCAGCCGCGACCTGTTCGCCGCCCGCGAGCGCATCGCCGACGCCCTGGCCGAGCTCGCCCCGTACGCCGCCGAGCGCGGCGTCCGCCTGGCCATCGAGCCCCTGCACCCCATGTACGCCTCCGACCGCTGCGTCGTCTCCACCCTCGCCCAGGCCCTCGACCTGGCCGAGCGCTTCCCGGCGGATCAGGTGGGCGTCGTCGTCGACACCTACCACCTGTGGTGGGACGACACCGTGGCCGACCAGATCGCCCGCGCGGGCGCGGGCGGCCGCATCGCCTCCTTCCAGCTCGCCGACTGGATCACCCCCCTCCCGGAGGGCGTCCTCCTGGGCCGCGGCCAACTCGGCGACGGCGCGGTCGACTTCCGCTGGTTCCGCGAGCGGGTCGACGCGACGGGCTTCGACGGCCCCATCGAGGTGGAGATCTTCAACCCGGCCCTGTGGGCACGGGACGGCGCGGAGGTGCTCGCGGAGGTGGCCGACCGCTACCGCACGCTGGTGCTCTAGCCGCCGCTTCGGGGTGTGTTCGGCAGGGGTGCGTCCAGACCGCCGAACACACCCCCGGCGCGGGGCCCGGAAACCCGCCGCCTGATCAGATGACCGGCGGCCGGCCCAGCCGGGTCATCCGCCAAACCGTGGCCCACCGCATCGGCCGACGCGGTGGGCACGGGGTGCGCAGGCCCTCGACGAAGCCTCCGAACCACGCCCGCAAACCCGCCGCCGACCTGGTGCGGGCCACGGTCAGCGTGGTCCAGACGCCCAGGTAGACGGGGACGAGGAGGGCGGGCAGGTGCCGCTTGGCCAGCCAGACCCGGTTGCGGGCCACCATGCGGTAGAAGACCGCGTGCCGGGTCGGCGACGTCCACGGGTGCCGGAGCACCAACTCCGGCTCGTAGAGCACCTTCCAACCCGCGTCCAGGGCCCGCCAGGCCAGGTCGGTCTCCTCATGGGCGTAGAAGAACGGCTCGGGCCAGCCGCCGATTTCCTCCAGCATCCGCATGGACAGGCCGTGCCCGCCCCCGAGGAACGTCGTCACCAGCCCGCCGCGCATCGGATCCGAGGCACGCAGTCGGGGGACGTGGCGGCGCTGGGTGCGGCCCCGCTCGTCGGCGACACGGAAGCTGACGATGCCCAGCCGGGGGTCGGACTCGTACAGCTCCACCAGCCGCGTGAAGACGTCCGGGCTGATCAGCAGCCCGTCGTCGTCCAGGTCCACCACCACATCGACATCCCCGAACTCCTTCAGCCGGGCCAGGGCGACGTTCCGGCCGCCGGCGATGCCCAGGTTCTCCGGCAGTTCGACACCGGTGACCCCGTCGGGGAGGGGCGGCAGCGGCGAGCCGTTGCCGACGACCACCACCCGCGTCGCGGGGGTGTCCTGCTCGGCGACCGAGGCGAGCAGGTCGGCCAGTTCGGCGGGCCGAGTGCCCATGGTCAGGATGGCGACGCCAACGCGCGGGTGACGCACGGGTGAACTCCGTTCCTGGGGCCGGTTTCCGGCGATGCTATCCGCCCCCGGGGGCCGACCCCCGTCCGCCGCCGGGCAGCGTTCCTCCCCTACAGTGGACGCGGGCCGTGACTGGCGCTGAGGTGGAGCACCACCGGGGAGCGGCCTGACACCGGTTGTCGACGCCGCGCGCCTGGGCGACTCATGTGAGTGCCTCAGGAGTGACGTACCCATGACCGCGCTGTCCCAGGACCGTTCCTAGGGACTGAGCACGAGTCCTGTTGCCAGGACTCGTGCTCAGCCGTGTGCTCCGAACGGTTGTGGGCACTCCCCCAGCTACCGCTGGGAGGTACCCCCTGGTTCCCCGCTTTCGCTCCGCGTCCGGCGCCGGCGGATCGTGTCCGTGGTCCGGGAATGCGGGGGCGGGTTCCCTCGCGCCCCAGGATTCCCGATGTGGCCTGGACGCTCCGATGCCCCGCAGCATCACTCCGGTGCTGTGGGGGCGGTTGCGTCCGTCGCTTGATTGGGTATCCCAGGGCGCGCCGTCCGATGGCCACGGCGGCGGCGTCGTGGCGGGTGGTTGTGCGGGTGTTGGTGGTCAGAGGCCGTTGCCAGTGCTGGGCGCCCCAGCGGCTGGTGTAGGCCGGGTCGACGGCCACGAGGGTGATGCCGAGTTCGGCGGCCATGGAGGTCAGCCTGCTGCGAAGCCTGCTGACGGGCATGCCGGAGATCAGACGGCGGAAGCGTTTGCGCCGCCCGTGCTTCTCGCGGGTCGTCTCCGCCTGGAAGTCCAGGTCTTCGATGGCGATGGACAGGTGGTGGCGTTGGGTCCAGTGCAGGAGGCGGATGAGGGCGTGCCGCATCTGTGCGTCCCGGTGTGGTGCGCTGCCGGACAGGTCGTAGTCGAATCTGCGGGGTTCGCCGACGGGGTTGCCGTGGGCGTCCAGGCGCCAGGCGGCCAGATGGTCGGCGTTCATGTCCACGCCGATCAGCCCACCGGACCGGGCCGCCTCCAGCGGAACCATCTTCACGGGTGGGATCTGCCAGGAGGCTGTCACGTACCAGCGCCCACGCTCCACGTCGTAGTGGATGCGGTACGCCATGGCGCGGTTGGCCGCGATACGGTCGGCCCACTGCTCGCCCCGGTGCCGGAAGTGGACCCGGCAGGCCAGTATGTAGCGGCCGTGGGGTGCGTTCGCCAGATGGGCCAGCGGCGCCGGAAGCCTGATGCTCACCTCACCGTCCGGACTGACACGGATCGTCTCGTTCCCCCAGCGTTTCCCCGACTCGCCATCGGCCTGAAGGAACCAGCGCCCGGCCTCCCACCGCTCCCGCCACCCGGTCCCGGTCAGCCGGGCGGCTTGAAGGTTGTGCCGGTTGCGCAGCAGCTTCCTTCCACCGCGCACCACCCGCACCCGCCCGGCCTCACGATCGGCCCGCTCCCGCTCCAGCCGCTCCTCCAGCAGGCGCAGGCGCCGGGACTTGGCAAACCACTCCTGCCGGGAGCGGTAACCACCCGGTGAACCCTTGGAACCCTTCGACCCCACCGGCAGCGACAACCGACGCGCGATCATGCCGATGCCTGCCTGGAGGCTGTGGATATACGCGGACTGACCGCGCCGGGCCAGCGCCCACTGATCATGCGTGGCCTTGGTGATACTGCCCGCCCAGCGCGAGGAGGACTGACCGGTCACAGCCCGCTTGCGCTCCGCCCACTGGCCACTGTCATGATCAAGACCGGCCGCGCAGCGGACCTTCAGGTCCCGGGAGGCCAGCGAGCCCAGCAGCCCACCAACCAGGCGCAGAACCCTCTCGTCCTGCCCGGTCAGGCCCTTGAGGCTGCCGCGGATCGCCACCCCGGACGGACCGGGCACCACAAACGGCGCCGCCACCTCACGCAGCCCTCCCACTTCCCCCACCCCCACCCGGCAGCGAATAACCCGTCACCACACCCAACGAGCACCTCCCGCAAAGGTCACGCATTCGACGCAAGAACTCCCGTTCCCGACGCAGGCCCGTCGCACAGTCGTCGATACTCGCTCATACGCACCAAAACATGTCCAGGTACTGTCAACCGACAGCAGCTCCCAACCCCCGGCGGCCTCATGCGGCTGCTGGACGAGTACGACGTCGACCTCGCGGGCAAACACGCGGTCGTGGTGGGGCGCAGCGTCATTCTGGGCAAGCCCGCCGGGATGCTGCTGCTCGGCCGGGACGCCACGGTGACCTACTGTCACTCGCGCACCACCGATCTGTTGGCGATCGTGCGGGAGGCCGATGTGCTGGTGGCCGCGGTCGGCCCGTCCCCGGTTCATCGCCGGGGGCGATGTGAAGCCGGGTGCCGTGGTGATCGACGATGGATACAACCCGCCCAATGTCGGGGACGTCGATTTCGAGACCGCTAGGGAGCGGGCGAGCCTGATCACCCCCGTCCCGGGCGGGGTCGGCCCCATGACCATCGCCGTGCTCCTCGCGCAGACGGCGGAGGCGGCGGCACGGCAGTTGGGGGTGGACTGAGGCGCTCCACCGGCGCCATCGGCCGCGTCCGCGCCGCCTGGATGCTTACGCGGGCCGCAGGACGTGAAGCATGAGTTCTTCGTGGATTCGGTGAGCGGTGCTGGCCTTCCGACATGGCGAGCGCACTATCAGCTCGCACAGGGCCATGGTCCGCGTGCCGTCCTCGCGGGGTCATCTCCTCGGGAAGGGGTTCGAGCATCCCGGCCCACCAGCGGGAGCGGGGCGGGAGGGGCGTGCCGTAGGCGTAGCCGACGGGCTCTTCGACGGTCCGATCGAAGTGGAGATCTTCAATCCGGCCGTGTGGGCACGGGACGGCGCGGAGGTCCTGGCGGAGGTGGCCGACCGCTACCGGACATCTGGTGCTCCAGCGGCTGCCCGGGGTGCGTTCGACAGGGTGCGCCCAGGCCGCCGGACACACCCCGGCGCGGGAGCAGTCAGGCGAGGGCGCCGACGCGCTGGGCGAACGCACGTACGCCGGGGAGGGAGCGGTCATGCCGCATCAACCCGGCGGCTATGGTCCGTACGGAGCCGCGGCGGACTTCCTGCGGTGCTGCGTGCTCTGCGGCCAGCAGGGCGCGGTAGCAACGGTCGGGCTTACCCCACTGGTCGAAGGCGCGAGCGACGTCGATCCAGTAGCGGCCCTGGCGTTCGGTGGTGGGCAGGGCGGCGGTGTCGATACGGCGGGCGTGCTCGATGGCTTGTCCGGCGTCGCCGAGCAGGTAGCTGATCGAGATCTGGTGCAGGACCACCTGGCTGGGGCCGAAGACGGCGCCGCGCCCCATTTCATCGTGGCCGAGTCGACCGGCGGTGGTCTGTGCCTCGGCGATGAGCGTTCGCGCGGTGTGTCGGTCGCCTTGCTTCGCCGCCGTGTAGGCGGCGGTGGCGTACAGGTTGCCTTGGACGGACAGCCGTTCGGTCGTGTCCGTGGTGCGGTCGGCGGCCAACTGCTGGGCCGCGGTGACGGCAACGTCGGTGGCGCGGGCGTAGTGGCCCTGGCGCCGCCAGGCGCTGGAGACCATGCGGTGGGCCTCGGCGACGGTCAGCGCGTCCGCACCCCCCAGGGCAGCGGTCAGCGCTCGGTCGGCGGTGACCGCCGCGAGACCGTCCTCGCCAAGCTTGATACACAGCCTGGTCGCGACGGTGTAGAGGTCGGCGATCGCGGTTGCCGCCTGCCGGGGGCGCCCCTCGGCGCCGAGTGCCTGCGCGAGTGCGATTCGGGACGGCAGGCCACGGGCAAGGGCGTCATAGCGGCAGGCGCTGAAGTCGCGGCGGGAGGCGCCGACCGCCGCGAGGACCGTGGACGGGGTGGGGTCCGTGCCGAGTAGCGGGCTGTTCTGCCGGTGCAGCAGCAGGTCCTCCAGACCCGACAGCATCGGCCGCGCCGGAGACTGGGCGGCGGCCGACGTGGGCCCGAAGACCGCGCTGGTGGTCGCCCCGGCCAGACCGGTCAGGAGTTCGCGGCGTCGCACTGGGTCGTCCCCCTCTTCGCCGAACAGGGCCTGCGCTCCTACCCTAGTGGTGCCGGAGAGGCGCTGATCGACGTTTCGGCGGGATGCCGCCTGCTCGTGTCGGGGTGCGAGTCCCAGCAGGTCGGGCGGTATGTCCAGATACTCGGCAACCTGCCGCAGCAGCTGTACGTCGCGCATGGGCTGTATGCCGCGCTCCATCCGGGACAGCGAGGCGGCGGTGTAGCCGACGGCCGCTCCGAGTTGGGCCAGTGTGACGTCGGCCGCGCGGCGGGCTAACCGGACGATCGCCCCGGCGTCACGGCGGGCGAGGGCATCGCGCATGGCGACTGAGCGCCAGATCGGATGTGTGCCGTCCACGACAAGTCACCTCCTATGGGGCCCTATTGTCCCGTCAAACGGTCGCCGATACAGGCAGTTGCAAACCGTTTACGCCACGTGCAAACCGTGTACGTGTCAGAGGGCGGCACCTCCCGTCGGCGACCGGGCTGCGGTGTCCTCGAAGACCAGGACGGCCCGCAGTGAGCGGGTCGCAGTGACAGCCCAGGAATGAGTGCCATGGAGCAGAAGAGCCCGGCGGCTGAGGGCGTGTGGGCGTCGGTCACGTACGCGACTCCGCTGAAGCGGGACGCGATGTACGACCACCGTGCTCAGCAGGCTGGCCTCGGCATCGAGCTGCATCACACCGATGGCCGGAGCACAGAATCGGTGCTGGTCTTCACCCCCGACCAGGTGGAGCTGTACGCCATCCAGTTCGCGCAGCTCATCGCCAAGCGCGAGCAGGCCCGTCGAGAGGGCCAGTGACGCCGTACACCTCACCACGACGTGGAGGTATGGTGCACGACCGCCAAGTCGCCGTGCAGCCGGGCGGTCAGCTCGGCGGGGCCCTCCAGCTCGGGTAGCCGTGCACCACCTTGCGTGCACGCAGAGTTGATCAACAGTCAGTCGCTAAGGAGTGCGCTATGGGAAAGCACAACAAGCCGGACCCCGATCCCGGGCAGGGCACGCCGCCGCCAGGGAACACGGACGGACAAGTGCCCAAACCGCCACCGCCGTCAGGCACGCACAGGAAGTAGTCTCCGATGACCCAGTTCGAAGAGCGGCGGATGCGGTTGGCGGAGGCCATGGAGGCTGGTGGTGACTGGCCCGACCGCTCCCCGTGGATCCGGGACGCCGTCGCCGCCCTGCCCCGGCATCTGTTCGCCCCGGACCGGCTCTGGTGCTGGGACGGCTTCCACTACCAGCCGGTGGATCGCGCCGAGGATCCGGAGCTGTGGGCCGCCGAGGTGTACGCGGGGCCGAGCGACCCGGCCGTCACTCAGGTCATGGGCGGCCGGGCGTCCTCCAGCATCTCCTGTCAGGCCGTCGTGGTGGACATGCTGGATGCTCTGATGCTGCAAGAGGGGCATCGCGTTCTGGAGCTCGGCACCGGCGCGGGATGGAATGCCTCCCTGCTGGGGTGGCGGGCCGGGCCGGGGCGGGTGGTGAGTGTCGAGGTGGATGCGGGGCTCGCGGCAGAGGCACGGCGATGCCTGGCGGTGGCGGGGGCGGACGTGGACGTGCAGGTCGGCGACGGCAGCCTCGGATGGCCGGTCGGCGCGCCGTACGACCGGGTGATCTCGACTTACGCCGTGGACCGGGTGCCCTGGGAGTGGGTGGCCCAGACGCGCGGGGGCGGGCGGATCGTCACCCCGTGGGGGCGGCTGGGGCATGTGGCTCTCACGGTGGCCGAGGGCGGTGGCTCGGCGACGGGCTGGGTGCAGGGGCTGGCGATGTTCATGCCCAGTCGGGGGAGTGAGGCGGGACTGGGCTGGAGCGAGGTACGGGGTGATGGGCCGCCGCAGGATGAGCGCCCGGTCGCACGGGAGCTGCTGTCGCTCCGGGATGACGCGCACCTGTTGTTCGCGGTGCGCGTCGTCCTGCCCGACGTGGTGGTCATCATGAACGCATGCGACGGCACGGCGGTCTGGGCCCACGACGGTGTCTCGTCGTGGGCCATGCTGTCCGCGTCCGACGACGAAGGCGCTGCCATCGCGCATCAGGGTGGGCCGCGCCGCCTCGTCGAGGAGCTGGAGCGCGCCCGGGGCTGGTGGGTGAGCGAGGGCAGGCCGGAACTGTATGACTTCGGCATGACCGTGGAGCCGGACCAGCAGTATGTGTGGTGCCGCGATCCGGTCGCGGGGTCTCGGTGGCCCGTCTAAGACTTATCCCGTAATCCTCCGAGCGTCCGTTACCCGGACGGCTGAGTATCGTTAGGCCCGGCAGTGGGCGGCAAGACGCCCCGTCGAGTCAACCACGGCAGTCCATGCCTCCGGGCCGGACACTCGTGGCAGCTGAACTCCACCCCAGGTGAAGCACAGCCTCTGCTCGGCAGATTCCGGTAGGCGCCATGTCTACCCCAGGATGAGACCCGGCTTGCCGGGACCACGCTTGGGATGCCGTGTCCGCAATCCGGACTATCCCAGCATTACGGGATAGCTCTTACGTGAACGAGATAGTGGAGCACACGCTGTACGGGAGTTGAGTGTGGGTCAGGCCGCCAGGGCCGCGCGGGCCGCGGCGAGGGCCTGTTCGGCGTAGCCGCGGCCGAAGAGGACCGAGTGGACCAGCAGCGGGAAGAGCTGGTGCAGGCCGATGCGGTCGGGCCAGCCGTCGGCGAGCGGGGCCGATTGGCGGTAGCCGTCCAGGAGGTGGTCCAGGTGCGGGCAGCCGAAGAGGTGGAGCATCGCCAGGTCGGTCTCCCGGTGTCCGCCGTGCGCGGCCGGGTCGATCAGCCAGGCGTGGCCGTCGGCGCCCCACAGCACATTGCCGTTCCACAGGTCGCCGTGCAGCCGGGCGGGCGGCTCGGCCGGGCCCGCCAGGTCGGGCAGCCGCTCGCAGACGCGCTCGACCACGGCCGCCTCGGCGGGGCGCATGGTGCCCTCGTCCACCGCGCGGCGCAGATAGGGCAGCACCCGGTGGTCGGCGTACCAGGTCGGCCAGTCGGCGCCGGGGACGTTGCGCATCGGGGCGAGCCCGATGTACGCGTCCTCGGGCCCGCCGGGCGGCGGGGCGCCGAACGCGGGGGCGCCGGCGGCGTGCAGGGCGGCCAGGTCGCGGCCGAACCGGGCCGCCGCCTCGGCGCTCGGGCGGCCGGTCGGGACCCGCTCGGTCACCAGCCAGTGCGGGTCGTGGCCGTGCACCGCCGGGACGCGGACCGTCCCGGCCTCGGCCAGCCAGCGCAGGCCCGCCGCCTCGGCCCGCGCGGCGCCGGGGTCGGTGCCGCGCTTGACCATGACCACCTGCCCGCCGTCGAGCACGACTTCGGCGAGCGCCCCCGACAGCGGGCGCAGGGCGGTCACCGGGCGGCCGGTGAGGCGGGCCGCCGCGGCGCCGGGGTCTTCGCCAGTTCCGCCTTCGTACGTGGCCGACATCGTGTCGTGTCCCTCCGGGCCGCGGTCGTACGGGTCCGAGCCATCAGCGTACGGCGCCGAGGGTCGGGTAGTCGGTGTAGCCGGTGGGGCCGCCCACGTACATCATGTAGCGGTCGCGGACCGGGTTGACGGGCGCGCCGGTGCGCAGCCGCTCCACGAGGTCGGGGTTGGCGAGGAAGGGCCGGCCGAGCGCGACGATGTCGGCCCCCGCGGCCAGCAGCCGCTCGGCCGCCTGCCGTCCGCCGTCGGCGGGGATCTGCTCGCGGGGCAGGACCGGGTTGCCGATCAGCGTGCCGGGCCAGTCCGCGCGGATGCGCTGGAAGAGGGGCTGCTCCGGATCGGCGGAGACGATGTGGAGGTAGGCCGGGTTCCGGGTGGCCACCTGCGCGAGCAGCGCCGGGTACAGGGTGTCGGCGTCGGTGTCGGCGATGCCGTTGACCGTGTTGCCGGGTGAGATGCGCAGGCCGACCCGCTCGGGCCCGATCGCCGCGGCGACGGCGTCGACGACCTCGACCACGAACCGGACGCGGTTGTCCACGCTGCCGCCGTAGGCGTCGGTGCGCCGGTTGGTGTTGGGGGCGAGGAACTGGTGGAGGAGGTGGCCGTTGGCGGCGTGCACCTCGACCCCGGCGAAACCGGCGTCCAGCGCCCGGCGGGCCGCGGCGGCGAAGTCGTTCACGGTGGCGCGGATGTCCTCGGGCGTCATCTCGCGCGGGACCACCGCGTCCTGGCGGCCGGTGGGGGTGTGGATGGTCTCCGGGAGCGGGATCGGGGAGGGGGCCACGGGGGTCAGCCCGCTGTTGTCGGGGTGTCCGACCCGGCCGCCGTGCTGGATCTGGAGAAACATCGGGCCGCCGCCCGCCGCGGCCACCGCCTCGGTGACCCGCCGCCAGCCGGCCACATGGGCGTCGGTGTGGATGGCGGTGATGTTCGGGTAGGTCTGGCCGACAGCATTGGGCGTGGACGCCTCGGCGATGATCAGCCCCGCGGAGGCGCGCTGGGCGTAGTACTCGGCCATGAGCGGCGTCGGGCTGCCGTCGGCGGCCGCCCGGTTGCGCGTCAGCGGCGCCATGACCAGGCGGTTCGGCAGGTTCAGGGGGCCGAGGCGGGTGGGGGCGAAGAGGCGGGAGGTGGTCGCTGTGTCTGTCATGGTGTCCGTCATGCGGGTACCGTAGAACTTGCCATTGATGTCAGATTCAAGCTCGTGCGGTGTGAGGTGCGTCATGCGGATCGGTGAGCTGGCCCGGCGTACGGGAGTGAGTGAACGGTCCCTGCGCTACTACGAGGAGCAGGGTCTGCTGGTG
This sequence comes from Streptomyces sp. NPDC028305, assembly GCF_055569495.1. Taxonomy (NCBI): domain Bacteria; kingdom Bacillati; phylum Actinomycetota; class Actinomycetes; order Kitasatosporales; family Streptomycetaceae; genus Streptomyces; species Streptomyces sp. NPDC028305. The sequence goes on along the minus strand of NZ_JBVHTN010000001.1, from coordinate 1,277,476 downwards.
GCGCGGCGCACCCCCGGCGGCCACCGCGAGTACGCGGACGTCGCCGTCGACCGGGTGCTGCGCATCCAGGAGTTGTACGCCGCGGGGCTGACCAGCACGAAGATCGGGCAGCTGCTGCCCTGTATGCGGGACGCCGACGGCGGCCCGTCCGAGACCGCCGACGCTCGCCTGGTCACGGACCTCACGGCGGAGCGGGACCGCATCGACCGCATGATCGAGGACCTGCGGCGCTCGCGCGCGGTCCTGGACGAGGTGATCGAGACGGCCTCGGGCAGTCCCGCCGGTCTCACGCGCGATGCGCCCGCCGGCACGCCTGCTGGTTCTCCGGGGCCGAGCAGGGCAGATGGCCGTGGCGCTCGATGAGGTTCCGTCCGGTGTCACCGGCCAGGAAGTCCAGGAACTTCGAGGTGAGGGAGTTGGGCGGCGGGGTCCCGTAGGTGTACGCGTACTCGGGCTCCCAGAACGGATATGTCTCGTCCCTGACGGTGTCGATCGAGGGCCGGTGCCCGCCCAGGCCCAGCAGCCGCACATCCTTCCGCTCCTCGGCGCGGTCGTTGGCCGCCTTCAGCTCGGTGTAGCCGATCGCGCCCGGCGTCCGCGCCACGGTCTTCAGCACCTCGTCCGTGCTGTCGAGCTCGCAGCGCACGAGGTGCGTGTTGTCGAACTTCGGCGTTCGGCAGTTGTCCGACGTACGCGCGGGCTCGGTCGTGCTGCCCAGCACCCGGTTCTCGAACACCCCGCGCGTGCCCGACTTCCCGTCCCGGCTCACCAGCCTGATCGGCAGATCGGGCCCGCCGACGAGCTGCTTCCAGTCGGTGATCTCGCCCGAGTAGATCTTCCGCACATCATCGAGGGTCAGATTCGATATCCGGACCTCCTTGTTCACCACCATCGTGAACACGGACAGCGCGGTCAGATGCTCCTTGAGCCCCGGATCCCCGCTCCCCTCCCGCCCGTCGGAGAACGACAGATACGCCGGAAAGCCCTTCGCGCCCTCCCCGACGTCCCGCAGCGTGTCCGTGCCGCGGCCGCTGCCCTGGGCGTCGACGGTGATGTGGGCGGCGCCGTCGCAGTCCTCCTCGTACGCCTTGTCCAGGTCGTTCATCACCGGCTCGAACGCGGTGGAGCCGACGACCGTGAGCGTCCCCTTGGCGCAGCCTTGACGCAGCGGGTCCGGTTCCAGGAGCTGAAAGCCGATGGGCTGGAGGATCATGAGAACCACCAGGCTGCCGATGAGCCCCAGCACGCGGTTGCTGGGCCGCCGGAAATGCTCGTTGTTCCGGATCCTGCCCTCCCGGATGCGCCCGGCGACATACGGCTGCTTGTCCGTCCCGGCGCCGGTCAGCAACACCAGCAGCTTGAAATGGTCGCCCTTGTTCAGCGGCACCCTCGGCAGGGAGATCTCATTGCCGCGGCAGATCAGCCCCGGATTCGTCGCGGTGCCGCGCTGGGGCAGATGGCGCACCAGATCCGGATGGCTGGGCTCGGTGACGGCGACATCCCTGACCGTGCGGTTGGGGAAGATGGCGGTGAGCCCGCGGTGTTCGGTCGAGGGCGCGGTGATGTAGTCGTCCACGTCGACGCTGCGGAATCCGTCGTTCTCGATCCGCAGCAGCACGAGCGAGGCCCCGGCGAGGTCGGGCGTGTTCTCCAGCATGCGCAGCCGCTGATGCAGCGGGCCGTCGCTCGTGCTGTCGTCTATCAACGTGTCCATCTGCACGCGGTATCCGATGCGTTTCCGCCCCGGGATCAGCCGCTCGTACGACAGCCCCCCGACCGTGACCACGACACCGAGCAGCGCCAGCAGATTCTCCGGAGCCACCAGCTCCTTCAGCCATCCCATGAACTTTTCCCCCGTCAGGTCATGAGCCCTGAGGGGGCGAATGTATGTCTCCGGGACGGACACGGGGCCGACGTGGCCGAACTCTCATGAAGTGTTCGTCTCGCGTTCAACCGTCGACGGCGTTCGCCCGGTGTGAAGGACCTCCCGTTCCCACTGGTGCCGTTGTTGCGTGTGCAGCCGCCAGTAGTGCTCGGCGATGACATCCGGGTCGAAGTCGGTGCCGGGGGCGACCGGGCCGTCCACGGTCACGGTCGCCACATGTACGCCCGACGGGCCGTACTGTTCGTCGAGAAGTGTCACCAGCGACCGCACACCGGCCTTGCCGAGCGAGAGGCTGAGGTACTGGGGCTTCGGCTCGGGCATTCCGCCGGTGATGAGAAACGTGCCGCTGCCGCGCTCCGCCATGGCCGGGAGGACGTGCGCGGCGGCGGTGATCGCCCCGACCACGTTGACGGCCCAGGCGTCCAGGTGCGCGGACGCGGACAGGTCGCCGAGCGCGTCCGACTGGATGATCGCGGCGTTGTACACGACGACGTCGGGCAGGCCGAACTGCGCGATCGCGGTGTCCAGGGCGGCGCGCAGGGCGCGTTCGTCGGTGGAGTCGGCGACCAGCGGGCGCATCGGCACCCCGGTGGGGGAAACGGCCTCCGCCGTGGCCGCCAGTGTTTTCTCCGACCGTGCCACGAGGGCGATCGGCAGGCCCTCGCGGGCGAAGCGGCGGGCGACCGACCGGCCGATCCCCGGCCCCGCTCCGATGATGACCGCACCCGGCATGATTGCTCCTTCGACGTCGGAAGTCCCGGCGAAGGAAGGCTAAAGTCTCACATCCATGTGAGGGTCAAGCGCGAACGGGAGAGTTCACGTGCGGATCGGCGCCCTGTCCCGCGCAACGGGGGTGAGTCAGCGGCTGCTGCGGTACTACGAGGAGCAAGATCTCCTCCGGCCGACGCGGCTCTCCAACGGCTACCGCGAGTACGCCGAATCGGACATCGCCGCGGTCAGGCATATCCGGGCCCTGCTGGCGGCCGGTCTGCCCAGCGCGGTCATCGCCCGGGTCCTGGGCTGTGTCCACGACGAGGGAGAACAGCTCATCCCGTCGTCGTGCCCCGGCATGGTCGATCACCTGCGACGGGAACACGTCCGGATCAGCGAGGCGATCGCCCGACTCCAAAGTTCCCAACAGGCCCTCGGCGGGCTGCTCGACGCGGCTCTGAGGCACTCCCGCGAGTCCCGTGAGTCCCGCGACGGCTGAGGCCGTTGTCGCACATACCCCATGGGGGTATTGTCGAGTCGTTGGAGTCACGGGGCGCGGCGCCGCGCCGGTGCGGCGGAATGAGGGAATGGGGGCATGGTGGACGTCGAGGGATTCGCGGCGGACGGGTATGACGCGGTGCGTCGGGTCTTCCAGAGGCTGGTGGACGACGGCTCGGAGACCGGCGCGGGCCTGTCGGTGTGGCGGGAGGGGCGCGAGGTCGTCCGGCTGAGCGGGGGTTGGTCCGATGCCGGGCGGAGCCGTCCCTGGCGCGACGACACGCTGGTCCAGCCCTACTCGCTGTCGAAGGCGTTCGTCACCCTCGCCGCGTTGGCGGCGGTCCGTCAGGGCGCGCCGGCGCTGGACGAGCCGATCTCCGGGTACTGGGGCGAGTACGGGGTCCGGGGCAAGGATCGGACCACGCTCCGGCACGTGCTGACACACCAGGCGGGCCAGCCGCGGTTCGCGGCCGAAGCCGCGGGGATCGATCTGCTGGATGACGGCGCGCTGCGGGAGAGCCTGGCCCGGGCGGCGCCGGAGTACGCTCCCGGGACGTCCCTGGGGGAGCACGCGCTGACCTACGGCCACTTGGTGGACGGCATCCTGCGCGCGGGCGCCGGTACGACGCTCGGGGAGATGTTCCATGACGTGGTGCGGCCCGCGCTGGGTCTGGACGCCTGGTTCGGGGTGCCGGATGACGCGCTGGGCCGCGTGGCCGACCTGGAGTACGCGAACCCGGAGTGGCCGCGGCGGCTGCACGCGGCGCCGTGGTTGGAGACCCCCGACGGCGCCCTGGACGTGGCGCGGGTGAACTCCCGGGCCTGGCGGCAGTCGGTCTTCGGAGCGTGCAACCTGCACACGACCGCGACCTCCATGGCGGCGTTCTTCTCCCGCCTCACCAGCGAGGACGGACCGGTGCGCGAACTGCTCGGGCCGGAGCTGCACGCCGAGCTCCTCGCATCCCAAGTCACCGACTTCGACGAGGTCTTCGGCACCAGGATCACCTGGACGCTCGGCTTCGTACGCGACCAGGGCAAGATCGCCAAGGGTGGGATCGGCGGCTCGGTCGCCTGGTGGTCGCTCCGGCACCACCACGCCTGCGCGTACCTGACGCGTCGGTTGGACGACCACTCCCGGGCCGCCGAGATCGCCGCCGCCTTGGGTGACGACCTGGCCGTGGTGGGCGAGGACTGACCGACCGAGGACAGCGACACGCCGTGACGACGGCGTGTCGCTGTCCGGTACTCACCACATCAGCCCGCCGGCTGGGCCGACCGCGTGAATTCCGAGGTCATCGCGACCGGGACGCGGAAGAAGCCGTCGTCGTGGTTCTGCTCCGCGGCGTGCAGCAGGGCGTCCGTGTCGCCGACGCCGGCCCAGCCGAGCATGTAGCCGAGCAGCGAGGTGCGGCCGGGTGCCCCCGTGTAGAACCCGTTGTCGCGGGCCCTGGCCAGGACGAGCTCCTGGTATTCGCGCGCCCGGGTCAGCAGCGAGTCGTCGCCGAGCACCCGCCCCGTGGCGATCAGCGACTGGACGACGCCGCTGCTGCCGTGGCAGACCGACAGGTCCACCGGCCGGTGGGCGGGCAGCCGTGTCGCCGCCTCGACCAGGGTCTTCAGCCGGCGGCCGGAGAGTTCGTCGGCCCGGCCGGCGGAGAACAGGATCTCGGCGGAGGCCAGCAGCAGACCGGCGGCGCCGTTGCACCACCCCGCGAGCGAACCGCCCGTGCCGGAACCGGCCCGAGTCGTCAGCCAGTCGGCGGACTCCCTGGCCAGCGCCTCGTCGCCGAGGACCCTTCCGGTGCGGGCGCGGGCCCACTGGAGCCCCAGCTCGCCGTGCGCCAGATCGAACCAGGGCGCGGTCCTGGGGGCCTGGAGATGGCCAAGGGCCAGATCACGCAGGCGCGCGAGCCGGGGCTCGCCGCACAGGGCGGCGGGGTCGTCGCCGGCCTCCAGGCGGGACAGCAGGACCATCAGCAGACCGGCCGGGCCGTTGCTGAGGTCGGTCTCCAGGTCGTCGGACGCGGCCCGGGCGTCAATCTTGTCGAGCAGGGATCCGAGCCAGTCGGTCGGCGCCGTCTGCGGTCGGGTGAGCAGCAGGGAGGAGGCGCCGCTGAACACGGACTCCGGCATCTGGTTCAGGGTCTCGCCGTAGCCCGCCAGGAGCTCGTCGAGCCCCCGGTCCGCACGGAGGTGAATGGTCCGGAAGCCGTCGTCCAGGGTGGTCGCCCGGTTGAGGAAGGCGACGATGCCGCCCATGTCATGGAACGAGACGAAGTTGCCCGGAGTGATGGTCGCCGCGGCCCGCCCGGGGCCGATGCCGCCCAGCCAGCCGGTCCGCGGGCCGTCCGGCGTGTGCAGGGTCACGCCGAGGTCGGCGATCCGCCGCGCGATCTCCGGCCACCAGGTGCCGGGGCGGGCGTGCCGCAGGGGCGCCGCGAACACGCTGTGCCGGGACAGCCCGGCCGGGCTGTCCTCGCCGAACACCTCGCCGAAGCACTCCTCGAGCAGGTGGTGGTGGTAGCCGTCCGGCCGGGCGGCGTTGAGGGTGACGCCACGCCGGGCGTGGTCCACCGACGAGGTCTTGAACACCTCGGGGAAACGCACCCGCGAGGTCGCCAGGTCGGTGGAGTCCGCCCGCGAGCTGAAATAGGGCACGTTCCCCGTGTGCATACCGGCGCGCTCCTCGTCGCCGACGCGACGGGCCAACTCGGCCGTGAACTGGCCGGAGTTCCCGAGCAGCCCGAACAGCCGCTCGGCCTCCTCGGGCCGGGAGAGGTAGGAGGGGTGCGTCGAGGCGTCCATGAACCGGCTGTAGACCAGCGTCGCCCGCAGCACATACCGGACGGGCATGTCCCGATGGGCGTCGAGGAGCGCCGGGATCGCACCGCCGCGCACGAACTCGAGGGCGTCGGTGTAGCCGGCCAGCACATCGGAGAAGTGGTCGGTCGCGGACAGCGGCGCGTCCCCCAGCCGTGGCAGGTTGGCGTCCTGCCGGTAGGTGATGGGATCCCGCCCGACGGACATGCCGTCGGTGCCGATGTCGCGGATCACCGTCCGGGTCATCTTGGACGGCTGATCGCCGGCCACACCCACCCCCGCCATGAGGAAGTCGACGGGGGAGGCAGGGCTCATCGAGGGCACGAGCATCGTGGAGGCGACCGACAGCTTCATGTGATTGATCAGCAGGTGCGGAAGCGTGTCGTTCTCGACGCCCGCGTCCGGCCGCAGGACGGTCTCGGTGTCGATCACGCAGGGGTGTTCGCCGTGGGCCAGCAGATTCTCGTCGTGCAGATCGGACGCCCCGATGGCGGAGAGGATCGCGCACAGCGCGCCGAACCGGTAGAAGTACCGGGCCGGTTGATCGGGCGAGGTCATCGGCTCCGAGGGGATGAACTGCTGCCAGCCGTGGGAGCCGGACGTCACCGACATGGGCAGGCAGTCCCGCAGCGAGAAGGTGAGGTAGGGGTCGGCGGCGGTGTACAGGTCCCGTACGAAACTGTCCGTCGCCAGGGCGCGCGGCTTGAAGATCAGCCGCGCGCCGCTGGTCAGCCGCACCCCGATCACCTGGCGGTTGTCGTTGTGCGGATCGGACCCGGTGAGGAAGATGTCCTCGACCAACTCCCCGGCCGCCGCCGTACGGGGCGTCAGGCAGTCGGCCCGCAGCGCCTCCTGGTCCGCCGTGTACGCGGCGAACATATCGGTGTACGCGTCGAGCGAGTTGTCCACCAGAGCCGCCAGCCGCTGCCGCAGCACCGGGTAGGCGTCGGAGATGCGCCGGCAGGTGCCGGGCGCGCCGAGATGCCTGCGGAACCGCTGTAGCGCCTCGTCGACGTCTGCCGTCATGGGCAGCCCCAGGCCCTCGCGGAAGGCGTGGAACTCGCCGATCAGCGTACGGAAGGAGTGGCCCTCGACAGCCGTCAGCAGCTCTCCCCAGATGGTGTCCACCACCGCCTCGCGCCGTTCGGGGCGCGTGACCGGGGCCATGACCTCGCGCAGCGCCGCGACCACGGAGCTCCTGGGCACGAGGTGCTGATAGAAGGGGAGGAAGGCGGGGATCGAAACGTCCGGGTCGGGGACCGGGCCCTCCGGGCCGGTTATGCCTTCCGGTCCCGATATCAGGACATCGGGGTCACTTTCCGCGTAGAGATTCATGTAGACCGGTCCTCCGTTCAGCAATTCCTCGTGTGTGCCCTGTTCGATGACGCGTCCGCGGTCGAGCACGTAAATGCGGTCGGCCGCTTTGATGGTCGCCAGTCGGTGGGCGATGATGATCTGTGTCGCGCCTATGTCCTGGATGATGTCCGTGACGCGTCGCTCGTTGATGGTGTCCAGCGAGGCCGTCGCCTCGTCGAGCACCAGGATCGCGGGCCGCTGGAGCAGGGTCCGTACGATGGCCAGCCGCTGCCGCTGACCGCCGGAGAAGTTCGCGCCCATTTCCGAGATCAGGGTGTTGAGCCCCATGGGGAGGTCCTGGAGGAAGTCGAGGATTCCGACGCTCTCGCAGAATTCGCGCACTTGTTCCTCGGAGATGTCCTGCCCCATTGTCAGGTTCTCCAGGATCGTGCGATTGTGCAGATGCACTTCCTGGGGGATGTATCCGATGGAGCGGCGCAGCGAATCCTTGTCGTATTCGGTCATGTCCCGCCCGCCGAACTCGATGGTGCCCCGCGTCGGTTCGTAAAGACCGCAGATGATCTGTCCCAGCGTGCTCTTACCGGATCCCGAGGTGCCGACGAGGGCGACCTTGGCCCCGGCCGGAATGTCGATCGAGACATCGCTCAGGACCGGGTCACTGTGGGCCGTGTACTGGAAGCCGATGTCGGTCAGGCGGATGGAGGTCGAGGGCAGCCGCTTGAGGTCGCCGCCCCGGTTCTCCGACGGCGTCTCGACGATGTCGTTGAGCCGCGCCATGTAGCGGGACGCCTCGGCGAACTCGGTGCAGGTCTGGAACACCGACGTCGACAGCGCGAAGTAGGTGCCTGACACCGTCTGCACCGCCATGGCCTGGCCCAGGGAGATCTGTCCGTGGCCGACGAGGTACAGGCTCGACAGCAGCAGGATCAACGGGCCGAACATCTGGGTGGTGGAGGTCAGGCCCGAGATGCGGCCCTGTTGCAGGCGCATACGGTCCTTCATCGCCTGGAGGGACGAGGAATAGACCTTGCTCCAGCCGGTCAGGAACTCGGCCGCATAGCCGCCCATTTTGATGGTGGGCACCGAGACGATCGCGTCCAGCTGGGCCGACTGGCTCCTGCTCAGCTGAGTCATCTCCGCGTCCACGGACTCCAGCACCCGGACCCGGGTCTTCATCAGATACAGGGCATTGGCCAGGGACAGTCCCGCCGTTACCAGGCCGAGCCGCCATTCGGCGATCAGCAGATAGCCGCTGACGCATATCAGCGTCCCGACGTCCAGCACACCCTGCGCCACGCGCGAGGAGAGCAGATCCCTGATCACATTCACGCTGCTGAGCCGGAACAGAAGGTCGCCGGGTTGTCGCGTCGTGAAGAACTTGTACGGCAGGGAGAGCAGCTTGGAGAACGTCTGGATCATCAGATGCTCGCCTATCATCGCCACCACGGACGAGAGCACGGCGACTCTGAGCAGATACAGCGCGAAATACCCGACGGCTACGGCGACGATGACCGAAAGGACCGTGGCCAGGTCGTCCAGGCCTCCCCAGCGGACGTACCGGTCGACCGCCCATTCCGTCAGCATCGGTATGCCGAGGGTTCCCGCGTATCCACCGAGCGAGAGAAGCCCCACCAGCGCGATGCGCCTGCGCGAACCCTTTGCGAAGAGCGGGACACCGCGCCACTCCGCCATGAACTTCCGCGGCGTCGGTTCGAAGTCGGGGCCGGGCTCGGCGGATACGGCGATACCGCTGAAGCCGGCCTCCAGTTCCTTCCTGCTGAGGCGCCGCCGCCCGAGCGCCGGGTCCATGATGACCGCTCCGCGGCCGTCGAACCGCTCGAGCACCACGAAGTGGTAGTCCTCCCAGTAGAGGATCACCGGCGAGGTGAACTTCGCGAGCGCCGACACGTCCTTGACGCGGAAGAGCTTCGCGTCCATGCCGCGCTCCCGGAGGAAGCGGGCCAACTGGGTCGCGCTGAGGCCGTCCCGGCCGGCATCCATGACCTGCCGCGCGCTGGATATCTCCTCGGCGCGCCCGTGGTAGCGCAGCACCGCGACACAGCAGCACAGGCCGCATTCGGTCTGGGCCACCTGCGTGATCGTCGGTACCCGCCGGGCCGGGCCGGACCGGCGGAGGATGGTATTCCACGTCATGTCATCGGCCCTCCGCGCTCAGATCGACTTGGGACAGGTCGACGGGGGACAGGCGGACGGACGGATCGAGGCGGTTGACGAGATGGATCACCATCCCGGCGGTCCCGACGAGGAGGCTGTTGGTGTGCGCGTACCGGCTCCGTGTGTCCGCGGCCTTGCGGGTGAACACCTCGGGGCGCAGCCAGGTCCGCTCGATGACCGCGACCTCGGCGCGCAGCGAATCCTCTGTGCTCGCCACGGCGGAGAGGATGTCGTGGTTGCCGAGATCCCCATGGCACCAGGTCAGATTGCGCCCGAAGCCACGGCGGAGCATGTTGCCCACGGCCACCTTCCGCATGCGCTCCACCGACTCGTCGCCGGTCATCGCGCCGTACGCGCTCAGGGCGAGCGCGATGCCGGCCGAGCCGTGGCACCAGCCGGTGGCGAAGGACCAGGGGGTGGCCACGTTGGAGTACCAGTCGCCCTCACGAGGGGCGTAGAAGTCCCGCAGCCGCGCGATCAGGCGGGACAGCGTGGCGTCAACGGTTCCTCGTTGCTGCTCGGGCAGGCGCGGGTAGGCCCGGCTCAGCGCGTGGATGACACCGCTCACCCCGTGTCCGAAGCCGGACTGGTCGAGTACGGGGTGATGGGCGTCCGGCCGCAGGGCGTCCGTGAGCATGGCCGTCAGCGCGGCGGCCGACTCGCCGGCGTGCGGTCCGCCGATCGCCGTCACGCAGGACAGGACGCCCGCCAGTCCGCTGATCATGTCCAGGGGCCGGTCGGCGGCAGGGTGAGCGCCCACGAGATCGAGCACATCGGGCACCGCCTGCTGCGCGGTGCGGACCCAATCGGGCTGTCCGAGCAGCCTGCCCGCCGCCGCCAGCGCGAACGGCGTGCCGGCCGATCCGGCGTAGGCCGAGAAGGGCGCCGTCTGCCGTGTGTCCGATGTCTCGGACGGTGTATCGGACAGGCCCTCCGCGATGGCCGAGAAGATCTGTGTGGCGAGGCCCCGGTAGGCGGGGTGGTCCAGGACGCGGCCGGCCGCCGCCAGGGCCAGCGCGGGGCCGACCCTCCCTGTGTACAGGTCGTATCCGAGCACCGCGGGCGGCCATGGCCGATTGGACTGGGCGGAGGCGAGCGGACCGATCCAGGTGTGGGGAAGATCGGCGTACCGGTCGGGCAGGGCCGAGGCGACCATGGTGTCGCACAGCCGGGTCACGACCCCGGCGAGCGTGTCGTCCGGGTTCCCCGTCGACCGCCCGCCCGCCGTGGCGCCGGGCAGCGGGGGTTCGAAGTCGTCGGCCGAGGCCAGATGGTCGTCGGGGAAGCGGCAGGAGAAGGCAGAGCGGATGAGCCTCAGCTGCTCGCTCACCTCGAACTCGGTCAGGGCGGTGACCTTCGCCGCGGCCAGATCGAGTGGCGATGTGGTCAGCACCGCCCCGACCTCGGCGCCCTCGCCGTCCATGAGGGCCACGTCCGCCGCGGCGACGGTGAAGTAGGGGATGTCGCGCCCCGCGAGCTGCCGCAGCTCGGAGCGGACGATCGCGCGCGCGGCGGACTGGCTGGCAATGGCCACCCGCTTCAGCACCGCCAGATAGGACGCGCGGTAGCTCATGGCCCGGGCGCTCGACGCCGTACGCAGCGTCTGCGCGTACACCATCGTCGGATGGTGGAGGTAGCGCACGCGCACACCGGCGGCGGCCTTGCGCACCAGCGCCGTCCAGCGCCCCTTGTCCGACATCACCGCGCGGCACACCCGGACGAATCCGGCCGCCATCCCCTCGCCGAGCGCATGGACCTCGTCCTGGCTCAGCGTCCCCACGACCGTCTGCCGTTCCTCCGCCGCCTGCTTGCTCAGCGTCAGTCGCACCTCGTCGGTGAACGGGGCCTCGAACTGAAGGGACTTGAACGGCGACTCGCCGCCGCCCTGTTCGCCGAGGAAGCCGAGGTCGACATAGCCGGAGTCCTCGTCCCGGCCGCCCATGAGCAGGGGCAGGATCCCGATGCCGTAGACCGACTGTGTGATCCTGTGATGGGCATTGTCCGGTGTCTCGGCGGGCGTACCGAGGTGGAGCCGGACGGGCTGGAGGATCGTCTCCAGATCGATCGGCACCGGGCCGCGGCGGGTGGCCACGACATTCTCGAAATGCATGTCCTGCGCGTTGAGCAGGTACATCACGGCGGCGAGCTCGCCACTGGCCTGCATGAACGGTGCGGAGATGTCGGCGACGTCCTCCGCCGCCACGTACTCCACGTATCCATAGCCGGCCCGCTCCAGGACCTTGGCGGCGACCAGGGAGGTGCCCAGCCAGTCGTTGGCCTCGCGGGCGATGACGGTGTACGCGGCCTCGCAGGACACGTCCCGTGGCTTGTAGGCCAGCTTCCTGCCGGACCGGAACTCGAGGACGGACACGCTGCGGCCGTGGTGGTGCGCGTCGCCGTCGGCGAACCCGCAGGAGACGACCTGGTCCGCCGGGTCGATGCCGAAGGTGGCGGCGATCGCGTCCCGGTCGGCCGTGAGCCTCTGGCAGAGCTCCCGGAAGTTATGCGCCTCGTAGGTCAGCACGACGCGTGTGACATGCCGCAGTACGGGAAACGACAGGCCGCTCAGTTCCTCGAAGGACCCGCGGATCGACTGGTCGACGAAATGCTGGTACCGCAGAGCCGGGTCCGCGCCCATGAGCCGACCGTGCCGGCGTGCGTGGTTGATGGCGGCGACCAACGGCCTGGTGTACACCTCGCGCAGCCGGGCCTCGGCACGCTCCAGCAACTGCCGCAGCACAGCCGGGGGATCGGCGAACAGCGGCGCGAACGGGGTGACAGGATCGGGGTCCGCGAGTGAGGCGGCGGCGATTCTGATGATCCTCTGGAACGGATAACGCTCGGGCGCCGCGCACCACTGCACCACCGCGGCGCGGATGGCCGGGAGCTCGGTGGCACGGGGACTTTCTGTGCCTCGAAACACTTCGAGGGTCTGTGCGTCGAATTGCGCCAGCGGCGCAATGGCATCCGAGATCTGGGCTTCGCTCAGTTCCGGATAGTACGGGGCTGTGGTTTTCACGACTCGTCATACTCCATATTCATGTGGACGCGCCGGATTTGGCGGACGGGGCGGAACCGGGGGCCCGTACGCGGGCCCCCGTTCCACCGCGATGCGTTACGCACTCACCGAACCGGGCACCCGGCGCTCAGCACCTGCTGGTGCACTTGGTGGTGGGGCAGAACGCGGCGGAGACCGCGGTGGCGACCCCGGCCTGGATGGCGGTGATACCGAGGATGAGACCGGTGGCGACGCACGCGGGCCCGGTGCCCCCGTGGACGTCCGCCTCGCTCAGTTCGACGAGCTCGGTTTCGTCCCATGCGCCGAGGATGTCCGTGTCCTTCTGCATGGCAATTCCCTTCTGTGTTTGGTTCGTCAGTTGCAGTTGGGCTGGCATTCCTTGGTCAAGGTGCAGAACAATCCGAACCCGCCCTTCCCTCCGTAGTGCGCACTGACGCGCATGATGAAGGGGGCCATTTGGTCCGGGCCGATCGTGCCGCCGTTCTGTGCGGCGTCGTGGAGGTCCTGCTCCGCGAGCTCTTCCACGAGGGGAACGTCGCCCTCGAATTCCTCACGCATTTTCTTTCTCCTTCGTCGGATTGAATACGGGCGCCGAGCGCCCCGCTGTTCCGGCGGCCCGTGAATTCAGTCTGCGAGGCCGTTGTTGACTGGCCGCATCGCGAAGAGCGGGGTTCGCGCACAGGCCGTGCATACGGCCCGCACAGGCGTCAGGCGGCCGGCGCCAGCGCCGCCACGAGGCGCTGGGCTTCCACGCGGTCCCAGTTCAGCGCCGCGGTCCGCATCGCCGCGACGTTCGGCGGCAGGTCGAGCCCCAGGTCGTCGGCGAACAGGCGTTGACACCGGCCGATGACGTCCAGGGCGCCGACGGCGTCGCCGTTGATGCAGTGCACCGCGGACAGCAGCTCCCAGAAACGCTGCCGATAGGGCGCCTCGGCGATGGCGCTCTCGATCCGATAGGAGAGCGTCTCGGTGCGGTCGGCCAGAACGGCCGCGGTGAACAGGTCCTGGTACGCGTCGAAGCGCGCGCTGTTGAGCCCGGCGACATGGGCGCCGAACCAGCGGGTCGGCGGCAGACTCGGGCCGAACGGACCGCGCCACAGAGCCACCGTCTTCTCCAGCGCGGCCACCGCCCGGTCCGCGTCGCCGCGCAGGAGCAGGTTCCGGCCGTGCCGGGCGGACACCATGAACATCGGCACGTCGAATTCCTCGGGGGCGACGTCCAACGCGTAGCCGCTGAGGCTGCCGCGACAGGTCCGCACCCGCCGGCTCAGGCCCGGTTCGATGTCGTCGAGGTCGCGGCGCAGGGCCGTGAGGTGACTGCGGATGTTGGCCGCGGCGGAGGCGGGCGGTTCGTCCCACAGCAACTCGGTGAACTCGGCCACCGTGATGGCCTGCCCGGCGCGGAGCAGAAGGGCGGTGAGAATGGCCCGCCTGAGCGGCGAGGCCGGTTCGTGTCCGCCGAGGACTTCCATGGGGCCGAGAACTCTGAAGAGCATGAGCGATTCCGCTGCCCGCGGTTCCCGGTCGATGGTCGAGAGGGCCGCCGTTTTCCCCTCGCTTTTCATGGCTGTGTTTATGGCCGTCAACTCTCTTCTCCCCGTTTTCCAGCTCGTCGAGATCGAGCAGACCGTGATGTCGCTTGATTGCCGGCAACAAAATTCCTACCAAGGCGGACCGGGGGGAACAACGGATGGACGTCGTCCCGGACAGTCCGCCGCCGTCCGGTCCCGGTCGACGCTGTCCGGCCTGGTCAGAGACGCGCGCGACGGTCGTCCGGGACGTCCCGGACGACCGTGGGAATTCCTCTGTCGCATATCCGGGGGAGGCTCGGACATGTAGAGGCGGAAGCTACGGAAGGAAGCCATGCTTCGTACGCCGACGTGTTCATCCCATGAACGTCGACGACATCGTCGGAGAGACATTCCTCGCCGCGGGCGCGGCCTTCGTGGCCACCTGCCGAAGCGGCGGCGGGCGGCCTACCAGCCGCCCGTCGCCAGCTCGGCCACGACCGCCGCGTGGTCGGAGGGCCAGACGCCGACCTCGTCGACGGGTCCGTCGCCCGCGCGGCGTACGGAGCGGACGTGGCCGAGGCCGTCGGGTCCCGGCGGGCCGACGTGGATGTAGTCGATGCGCGCGCTCGGCTCGAAGGTCCGGGCCACGTACGGGTTCGCGGCGTCCCAGGTGGCCGACGGCGCCGCCGGGTCGGCGTACTCCCAGGCGTCCAGCAGCACCTGCCCGGGGACGGCGGGGGCCGTGCGGTAGCCGCCGTGCAGCCGCATCTCGTCGGAGTCCGGCCAGGCGTTGAAGTCCCCGGTGACCACCGCCGGGAAGGGCGTGGCGCCGCGGCGCTCGGCGATGAACCGGGCCAGGGCGGTCACCTGGGCGCGGCGCACCGCGGACTCGTGCGGGTCGGCGTTGAGGTGGGTGGTGAAGAACGGCACCGCGTGGCCGGGCGCGTCCACCAGGGCGTACAGCGCCAGCCGCCCGTCGTCCGGGCCGCCCGCGGCCGGCAGCCGGGCCACGTCCCGCTCGGCGATGGGCCAGCGGCTGAGCACCGCGTTGCCGAAGTCGATGGTCGGGTCCCCGATGCGGCGCTGCCACTTCTGGGGGCGGTCGGAGGCGGCCCAGGTCCAGTGCATGCCGAGTTCCCCCGCGAGCCACCCCGCCAGGTTCTCGGCGCCGTCCGCCCACACCTCCTGGAGGCCGAGCACATCGGGCCGTACCGAGCGCAGGGTGGCGAGGATCGCCTCGCGGCGTCGCTCCCAGGGGCCGAACCGCCACCAGACGTTCCAGGTCATCACCCGCATCCCGCCGCTCCCGCCTTCCGGTCCCGCGCGTGATCACCCTCCCGGTGTGATCATCACCGGCTCGACCATATGCGGCGCGGGCGGCGGCGGGGAGGATGCCGAAACTCCGGGAATTCGTGCAACCCTTCCGGCCCCGCGCGGGTCGTATCTGGCGTCAGGCTTCCTGGGGGGATCCGGGGGGATCGAGAGGAAGCCTTGCGGAGGGGGAAACGAGGGGCCCGGCCGATGGCCGGGCCCCTCGAAATATGTCCTTAAATGTCCGCGTGTGCGCCCGGCGGGCGGCCGGTCAGAACGGCACGCCGCAGCGCAGCAGCACATTCGCGTACGGCCGCGCCTCGCCCGTGCGCACCACCAGCCGCGCCGCCGCCGTCCGCGCCTTGAGCTCCTCGTGGGGCACCAGCTCCAGCGCCGGGCCGGGGAAGAGGCCGTCCAGGAGGGCGGTCGCCGACGGGTTGTGCTCCCGCACCTCTAGGGCCGCGGTCGCGCCCTCGATCACCAACTCGTCGAGCAGCGCCGTCAGCACCTGCTCGAAGGACGGCACCCCCGCCACGAAGGCGAGGTCGACCACGGGCGGACCGGCGGGCCCGGCGGGGATCGGCAGCCCGGCGTCGCAGACCATCACCGTGTCGGTGTGGCCCAACTCGGCCAGCGCCCCGCTCAGCTGACGATGGAAAATCCCGGACCGCTTCACAGCGCCGCGACCTCCTCCGCCGTGGGGAAGGACTCCTGCGCGCCGTCGCGGGTCACCGCGGCCGCGCCGACCCGTACGGCGAACCGCACCGCCGTCTCCAGGTCCTCGCCGAGGCCCAGGCGCCAGGCCAGTGCGCCGGTGAAGGCGTCCCCGGCGCCCGTGGTGTCCACCGCCTTGACCGGGAGGCTCGGGACCAGGGCCGTACGGTCGCGGTCGGCGACCAACGCGCCCGCCGCGCCCAGGGTGACCACCACCGAGCGCGGGCCGCGCGCCAGCAGGGCGGCCGCCCAGGCCTCGGGGGCCTCCTCGCGGCCCGCTGGGTCGTCGCCCAGCAGGAAGCGCGCCTCGTGCTCGTTGACCACCAGCGGATCGCAGACGGCCAGCACCTCGGCGGGGAGCGGGGCGGGCGGCGAGGGGTTGAGGACGACCCGCGGGCCGCCCTCGCCCGTGCCGTCGCCCGTGCCCTCGCCCCTGCCCTCGCCCGTGTCCGCGCCGCCCCGTGCCGTACGGACCACCTCCGCGACCGTGGCGACCGTGTCCAGCGGGATCTCCAGCTGAAGCGAGACCACACGGGCCGAGGCCAGCAGCGCCGCGGCGGCCCGCACGTCCTCAGGGCTCAGCCGGGCATTGGCGCCGGGGGAGACCACGATGCTGTTGTCGCCGGACGGATCCACGGTGATCAGCGCCACGCCGGTGGGCGCGCCGCCGACCAGGACACCCGCGGTGTCCACGCCCGCCGCCCGCTGCGACTCGAGCAGCAGCCGGCCGTAGGCGTCGTCGCCCACGCGGGCCAGCAGGGCCGTACGGGCGCCCAGCCGGGCGGCGGCGACGGCCTGGTTGGCGCCCTTGCCGCCCGGGTGGACGACGAGGTCGGAGCCGAGGACGGTCTCCCCGGCGGCCGGGCGGCGTTCGACGCCGATCACCAGGTCGGCGTTGGCCGACCCTACGACCAGCAGGTCGTAGTCGGGCATCCTGCACGTCCTTTCGCTTCGCTGCATATGTGCGTGTGTGAGTGAGGGGTTCGGGCGCTCCGGCCGGCCCCGGGGCGGGGCCGGCCGGACCCGCGTCACTTCGCGGCGACGACCTTCACCGGCACCTTCACCGTCTGGTCGACCTTCTGCCCCTTCGCGATCTTGATCGCGTTCTGCACGGCCATCTTGCCGAGTTCCTTGGGCTGCTGGGCGACCGTCGCCGCGAGGGTGCCCTTCTGGACCGCCGTCAGGCCGTCGGGGGTGCCGTCGAAGCCGATGACCTTGACGGACTTGCCGGCCTTGGAGCCCAGGGCCTTGACCGCGCCCAGCGCCATCTCGTCGTTCTCGGCGAAGATTCCGTTGATCCCGGAGTGCGCCTGGAGCAGGTTGGTGGTGACGTCCAGGCCCTTGGTGCGGTCGAAGTCCGCGGGCTGCTTGGCGACGACCTGGATGCCCGGGTAGGCCTTCAGGCCCTCCGCGAAGCCCTGGCCGCGCTCGCGCGAGGCCGAGGTGCCGGCGGTGCCCTGGAGGACCAGGATCCGGCCCTTGCCGCCGAGTTGCTCGGCGAGCGTCTTGGCGGCGAGCTTGCCGCCCGCGATGTTGTCGGAGGCGACGAGCGTGGCGATGTCCGCCTTGTTGACGGTGCGGTCGGCCGCGAGCACGGGGATGCCGGCCTTGTTGGCCGCCCTGACGGACGGTCCTGACGCGTCGGAGTCCACCGGGTTGATGATGATCGTCTTCACGTTCTGGCTGGTGAAGTTCTGTATCTGGTTGGCCTGCTGGGAGGCGTCGTTCTGCGCGTCGGTGACGGTGAGGCTGATCCCCTGGGCCTTGGCCTCCGCCTGCGCGCCCTGCTTCAGCTGGACGAAGAAGGGGTTGTTGAGGGTCGAGACCGACAGGGCCACCTTGATCTTGCCGCCGCTGCCGGAGGAGTCGGAGCGCCACACCGCGGCGCCGATCACCACCGCCACCACGGCCACCGCCGCGACCGCGTACTTGCCGATCTGGGCGGGCGTCATCCTGCCCCCGGGGCCGGCGGAACCACCCGCGGCGCCGCCGGGCGCGCCCGGGCGGGACCCGGCGCGGCGGCGCACGGTGTCGAGCAGCACGGCCAGCGCGATGACGACGCCGATGACGACCTGCTGCCAGAAGGCGGAGACCTCGAGCAGGTTGAGCCCGTTGCGCAGCACGGCGAGGATCAGCGCGCCGATGAGCGTGCCGGAGGCCTTGCCGACGCCGCCGGAGAGGCTGGCGCCGCCGATGACGACCGCGGCGATCGCGTCGAGTTCGTAGCCGACCGCGGCCTGCGGCTGCGCGGAGGACAGCCGGGAGGCGAGCACGATGCCCGCGACGGCCGCGAACGCGCCGGACAGGGCGTAGATGGCCAGCTTCTGGCGGTTGACGCGGATGCCGGAGAGCCGGGCGGCCTCCTCGTTGCCGCCGATCGCGTACATGGCGCGGCCGACGTACGTACGGGCCAGGAGGCCCGCGGTGAGCAGGCCCATCACGACCATGACGATGACCGGGACCGGCAGCCAGCCGCCGATGGTGTCGCCGAGGTGGGAGACCGAGTCGGGGAACGGGATCGGGCTGCCCTGGGAGATGACCAGGGACAGGCCGCGGCCGACCGACAGCATGGCGAGGGTGGCGATGAACGGCGGGAGCTTGCCGAAGGAGATCAGCGCGCCGCTGACCAGGCCGCAGGCCAGGCCGGTGGCGACGGCGAGGATCACCGCGAGCCACACCGGCAGGCCCTGAGAGGTCGCGGACCAGGCGAGCACGGTCGCCGACAGCGCGGCCACCGAGCCGACCGACAGGTCGATCCCGGCCGAGACGATGACGAAGGTGACGCCGAAGGCGAGGATCGCGGTGACCGCCGCCTGGACGCCGACGTTGAGCAGGTTGTCGGTGGTGAGGAAGTCGCCGGACAGCAGCGACATGGCGGCGAGGAGCAGCACCAGGGCGCTCAGCGCGCCGTTGTCGAGCAGCACCCGGCGCAGCGCCGACGTGCCCCCGGAGCCCGGCCGTACCTGGCGGGGCTTGATCGTGTCAGTGGCCACGGGAGCCCTCTCTTTCCTTGTCGTCGCCGAGCGCCTCGAGGGCGTCGGCGTTGACGGTTTTGACGTCCTTCACGGCCAGGGCCATCACGGCGTCCTGGGTCGCTTCCTGGCGGCCCAGTTCGCCGGTGATCCGGCCCTGTGCCATGACCAGCACCCGGTCGCTCATGCCCAGCACCTCGGGGAGGTCGCTGGAGATCATCAGCACCGCGTGCCCGGAGGCGGTGAGTTCGTTGATGAGCTGGTAGATCTCGACCTTGGCGCCCACGTCGATGCCGCGGGTGGGTTCGTCGAGGATGAGCACCTTGCTGTCGGCGAGCAGCCACTTGCCGATGACGACCTTCTGCTGGTTGCCGCCGGACAGGGTGCGTACATGCTGGTCCAGACCGGCCATGCGGACCGCGAGCTGCTCGGAGATCCGGGCCGCCGCGCGGCGCTGTCCGGCCCGGTCGACGAGCCCGGCGCGGGTGGCGCGGCGCAGCGTGACCAGGCCGAGGTTCTCCTGGACGGAGGCGTCGAGCACCAGGCCCTGGCCCTTGCGGTCCTCGGGGACGAGCCCGATGCCGGCGGCCATGGCGGCGCCCACGTCGTGGCGGGGGAGCCGCTCGCCGAGGACCTCGATGGTGCCGGAGTCGTAGGGGTCGGCGCCGAAGACGGCGCGTACGACCTCGGTGCGGCCCGCGCCGACGAGCCCGGCGAGCCCCACCACCTCCCCGGCGCGCACCTCGAAGGCGACGTCATGGAAGACGCCGTTCCGGGTCAGCCCGTCGACCTTGAGCAGGGGCGCTCCGGCCTCGGCGGGCTGCCGCGGGTACTGCTGCTCGATGGAGCGGCCCACCATCAGCCGGACCAGCTCGTTCTCCTCGGTGGAGGCCGGGACCTGGGTGACGCTGCGGCCGTCGCGCAGGACGGTGACGCGGTCGCCCAGGGCGGCTATCTCCTCCAGGTGGTGGGTGATGAAGACGATGCCGACGCCGTCCGCGCGCAGGGTGCGGACGATCCGGAAGAGCTTGTCGACCTCTTCGGTGGTGAGCACCGCGGTCGGCTCGTCCATGATCAGGACGCGGGCGTCCAGGGACAGCGCCTTGGCGATCTCGACCATCTGGAGCCGGGCGATGCCCAGGTCGCGGATGCGGTCGGCGGGGGAGACGTCCACCCCGACGCGGGCCAGCAGCTCGGCGGCCCGCTGGTGCATCGCCTTGCGGTCGATCAGCCCCAGGCGGCGCGGCTGGCGGCCGAGGAAGATGTTCTCCGCGACGGTGAGGTCGGGGACGAGGTTGAACTCCTGGTAGATGGTGGCGATGCCGAGCCGCTCGGCGTCCTGGGCGCTGTGGATGCGCGCCGGGGAGCCGTCGACGAGGATGCGGCCGCCGTCGGGGCGGTGGGCGCCGGAGAGCATCTTGATCAGCGTGCTCTTGCCCGCGCCGTTCTCGCCCAGCAGGACGTGCACCTCGCCGCGGCGCAGGTCGAAGTCGACGCCGTCGAGCGCGACCACTCCGGGGAAGGTCTTGCGGACACCCTCCATGCGCAGCAGCTCGGCCGCGCCCTCCGCGCTCGGCGGCACGCCCTGCGGCGGCTGTATGGCGCTCGGCGTGCTCATGGCTTGCTCCCTTCGGGCTCGCCGCACGAGCGGCGGGTGACCAGGCGGGCGGACAGGATCACCGAGTCGGTGGTCCGCCCCTCGACGCGGTCGATCAGCGCGCGCACGGCGGCGCGGCCGAGTTCGCCCGTCGGCTGGGCGATGGCGGTGATCGGGGGATCGGTGTGGACGAACCACGGGATGTCGTCGAACGCGGCGAGCGCCACGTCGTCGGGCACCCGCAGGCCGCGCGCGCGGATCTCGTCCATCGCGCCGAGCGCCATGAGGTTGTCCGCGGCGAAGATGACGTCGGGGGGTTCGGGCAGGTCGAGGAAGCGGGCGGTCATCCGCCGTCCGCTGTCCGCCTGGAAGTCGCCCTGCCCTATGTGGTCGGCGGGCAGGGCCAGGCCGAACTCGCGCAGCGCGGACCGGAAGGCCTCCACGCGCTCGCGGCCGGTGGTGGTGGCGGCCGGGCCGGCGATGATGGCGAGCCGGCGGTGGCCGAGCGCGCACAGATGGGCCACCAGGTCGCGTACGGCGCCGCGGCCGTCGGTGCGGACCACGGGCACGTCCACGCCCCTGATCCAGCGGTCGACGAAGACCATCGGAGTGCCCGAGCGGGCGGCGTCCAGCATCAGCGGGGAGCCGCCGTCGGTGGGGCTGACCAGCAGGCCGTCGATGCGGCGGTCCATGAGGGTGCGCACATGGTGGTCCTGAAGGTCGGGGCGCTCGTCGGCATTCCCGATCACCACGCTGTAGCCCAGCGCGCGCGCCTCGTCCTCGACCGAGCGGGCGAGCTCGGTGAAGAACGGGTTGAGTACGTCGCTGATCACCAGCCCGAGGGTGCGGGTCTGGTCGGTGCGCAGGGAGCGGGCCACGGCGTTGGGTCGGTAGCCGAGGTCGGCGACGGCGGTGAGCACCCGGTCACGGGTGTTCGCGCGGACGGACGGATGGTCGTTGAGCACGCGGGAGACCGTTGCCACGGACACTCCGGCGTGGTGCGCCACGTCCTTGATGCTCGCCATTCCACCTCCTCGTGGAATCGATTACAAAGAGGATTGGAATCGATTACACGGGGCCGGGCAAGGGTGCGGCGGCACTCGAAACCGGATCGTAATATTCCGGTCGATGGCCGCCCATGATCGGCTCCGCGGGAGTTGTGCACAGGGTTGTGCACAGGGCCGGGGGCGTGTCGGCGTCCGGCGGTACCGTCGGGACATGCTCAAACTCGCGGTGGTCGAAGGGGTCCTGGAGCGGATCACCTACGCCAATGAGGAGAACGGCTACACGGTCGCCCGGGTCGACACCGGCCGTGGCTCCGGCGATCTGCTCACCGTCGTCGGCTCGCTGCTGGGCGCGCAGCCGGGCGAGTCGCTGCGGATGGAGGGCCGCTGGGGCTCCCACCCGCAGTACGGCAAGCAGTTCACCGTCGAGAACTACACCACCGTGCTGCCCGCCACCATCCAGGGCATCCGGCGCTATCTGGGCTCCGGCCTGATCAAGGGCATCGGGCCCGTCTTCGCCGACCGCATCACCGAGCACTTCGGCCTGGACACCCTGCAGGTCATCGAGGAGGAGCCGAAGCGGCTGATCGAGGTCCCCGGCCTCGGCCCGAAGCGCACGAAGAAGATCGCCGATGCCTGGGAGGAGCAGAAGGCGATCAAGGAGGTCATGCTCTTCCTCCAGACGGTGGAGGTGTCCACGTCCATCGCCGTGCGGATCTACAAGAAGTACGGGGACGCCTCGATCTCGGTCGTGAAGAACGAGCCGTACCGGCTGGCCGCCGATGTGTGGGGCATCGGCTTTCTGACCGCCGACAAGATCGCCCAGTCCGTCGGCATCCCGCACGACAGCCCCGAGCGGGTCAAGGCCGGCCTTCAGTACGCGCTGTCCCAGTCGACGGACAGCGGCCACTGCTTCCTCCCCGAGGAGCAACTGATCGCGGACTCGGTCAAGTTGCTCCAGGTCGACACCGGCCTGGTCATCGAGTGCCTGGCCGAGCTGGCGGACGAGGAGGGTGTGGTGCGCGAGAGCGTGCCGGGCCCGGACGGGGGCGAGCCGGTCACGGCCGTCTATCTGGTGCCCTTCCACCGCGCCGAGATCTCCCTGGCCGGCCAGGTGCTGCGGCTGCTGCGCGGCGGGGAGGACCGCATGCCCGCCTTCCAGGATGTGGACTGGGACAAGGCGCTGGCCTGGCTCACCCGGCGCACCGGCGCGGATCTGGCCCCCGAGCAGAGCGAGGCGGTCCGGCTCGCGCTGACCGAGAAGGTCGCGGTGCTGACCGGCGGGCCAGGCTGCGGCAAGTCCTTCACCGTGCGGTCCGTGGTGGAGCTGGCGCGCGCCAAGAAGGCCAAGGTGGTGCTCGCGGCGCCCACGGGCCGGGCCGCCAAGCGGCTGGCGGAGCTGACCGGCGCCGAGGCGTCCACGGTCCACCGGCTGCTCGAGCTCAAGCCCGGCGGGGACGCGGCGTACGACCGGGACCGGCCGCTGGACGCCGATCTGGTGGTGGTGGACGAGGCGTCCATGCTCGATCTGCTGCTGGCCAACAAGCTGGTCAAGGCGGTTCCGCCGGGTGCCCATCTGCTCTTCGTCGGGGACGTGGACCAGCTGCCGAGCGTGGGCGCGGGCGAGGTGCTGCGCGATCTGCTGTCCGAGGGCAGCCCCGTCCCGGCGGTGCGGCTGACCAGGATCTTCCGCCAGGCGCAGCAGTCCGGCGTGGTCACCAACGCCCACCGGATCAACTCCGGGGTGCCGCCGATCACCCACGGCATGCCCGACTTCTTCCTGTTCGCCGAGGAGGACACCGAGGCCGCCGGGAAGCTCACGGTGGATGTGGCGGCCCGTCGGATCCCCGCCAAGTTCGGCCTCGACCCGCGCCGTGATGTGCAGGTCCTGGCCCCGATGCACCGCGGCCCGGCCGGCGCCGGCACGCTCAACGGACTGCTTCAGCAGGCCGTCACCCCGGCCCGGCCGGATCTGCCCGAGCGCCGCTTCGGCGGCCGGGTCTTCCGCGTCGGCGACAAGGTCACCCAGATCCGCAACAATTATGAGAAAGGGGCCAATGGGGTCTTCAACGGCACGGTGGGCGTTGTCACCTCCCTCGACAGCGACGAGCAGTGTCTGACCGTGCTGACCGACGAGGACGAGGAGGTGGCGTACGACTTCGATGAGCTGGACGAGCTGGCACACGCCTATGCGGTGACCATCCACCGCTCGCAGGGCAGCGAGTACCCGGCCGTGGTCATCCCGGTGACCACCGGCGCCTGGATGATGCTTCAGCGAAATCTGCTCTACACGGCGGTGACCCGCGCCAAGCGCCTGGTGGTGCTCGTCGGCTCGCGCCGCGCCCTGGGACAGGCGGTGCGCACGGTGTCGGCGGGCAGAAGGTGCACCGCGCTGGACCACCGGCTCGCCACTTTCGGCCGATGAGGTTTGGCACGAGTGTCGGAGCGAACGTGTCGGGAGGGTTTCCGGACCGTCACGAACGGGGCAGGATGGCCGTGGACGCGGCACTCAGTGCCGCAAAAAGGCCCTTCGGCCGACCCCGAGTGCACGTTCATCGTCCGAATGGGGGAAGGTGGGGGGAGTCAGGGCACCTCGAAGAAGAGAACCAGACGTCGGTGAGGGATGACGTGAGTGACAACTCTGTAGTACTGCGGTACGGCGACGGCGAATACACCTACCCGGTGGTCGACAGCACTGTTGGTGACAAGGGCTTCGACATCGGCAAGGTTCGCGCCCAGACCGGTCTGGTGACCCTGGACTCCGGTTATGGCAACACCGCCGCCTACAAATCCGCGATCACCTATCTCGACGGTGAGCAGGGGATCCTGCGCTACCGCGGCTACCCCATCGAGCAGCTGGCGGAGCGCGCCACGTTCCTCGAGACGGCCTTCCTGCTGATCAACGGGGAGCTGCCGACCGTCGACGAGCTGGCCGAGTTCCGGGACCAGATCACGACGCACACGCTGCTGCACGAGGACGTCAAGCGGTTCTACGACGGCTTCCCGCGCGACGCCCACCCGATGGCGATGCTGTCCTCCGTGGTCAGCGCGCTGTCGACGTTCTACCAGGACAGCCACAACCCGCACGACGAGAAGCAGCGCTACCTCTCCACGATCCGGCTGCTGGCCAAGCTGCCCACCATCGCGGCGTATGCGTACAAGAAGTCCGTCGGCCACCCGTTTGTCTACCCGCGTAACGACCTGGGTTATGTCGAGAACTTCCTGCGGATGACCTTCTCGGTCCCGGCGCAGGAGTACCAGCTCGACCCGACCGTGGTCAGCGCCCTGGACAAGCTGCTGATTCTGCACGCCGACCACGAGCAGAACTGTTCGACCTCCACGGTCCGCCTCGTCGGCTCCTCGCAGGCCAACATGTTCGCCTCGATCTCGGCGGGCATCAGCGCCCTGTGGGGCCCGCTGCACGGTGGCGCCAACCAGTCGGTGCTGGAGATGCTGGAGGGCATCCAGGCCTCCGGCGGCGACGTCGACTCCTTCATCCGCAAGGTGAAGAACAAGGAAGACGGCGTGAAGCTCATGGGCTTCGGGCACCGCGTCTACAAGAACTTCGACCCCCGGGCGAAGATCATCAAGTCGGCGGCGCACGATGTCCTCTCGGCGCTCGGCAAGTCCGACGAACTGCTCGACATCGCGCTCAAGCTCGAAGAGCACGCTCTTGCCGATGACTACTTCGTGGAGCGCAAGCTCTACCCGAACGTGGACTTCTACACCGGTCTGATCTACCGGGCGATGGGCTTCCCGACCGAGATGTTCACGGTGCTGTTCGCGCTCGGCCGGCTGCCGGGCTGGATCGCCCAGTGGCACGAGATGATCAAGGAGCCGGGCTCGCGCATTGGCCGTCCGCGCCAGATCTACACGGGCGTCGTCGAGCGCGACTTCGTCCCGGTCGAGCAGCGCTGACACCCGGTGCCACGCACGGCCTGAAAGAGGTCCAGGAGAGGGCTGGAAGAGGCCTGGACGAGGCGTAGGGAAACGCGAAAGCGCCCCGCTGCCGATCCCCCCACGGGTCGGAGCGGGGCGCTTCCATTCCCGGTTACGGATTCCCCCCACGGGATCCGGCCGGGTGTCCGCTGGCCGCACACGAGCCTTGCTTCGGTGCGGCACGCGATCTGCCGGGACGCGTACGTGCGGGAGGGCCGCTCAAAGCTCCCCGAGTACGTCGCCCCGGCCACGCGTAGCGGGATCCGTCCCCCAAGACGAATCCTCACCGCCCCATTAGACTCCCCACCCCCCATGATGGTTACGTTCGGTCGCCTGTGATCTGCGTCTCTTGCCATATGGGGGCGTAAAAGGGCAAGAGCCTCGATCTGAAGATCAGGGCCCCGGTGTATGGGTGTTGTGCGGCTTATGGGGACTTGGTGAATCTATGGAGATTCGGTGAAGGTCCGCAGTCGCAGGCTGTTGGTGACCACGAAAACCGACGAGAACGCCATCGCGGCGCCCGCGATCATCGGGTTGAGCATCCCGGCCGCGGCGAGCGGCAGCGCGGCGACGTTGTAGCCGAAGGCCCAGAAGAGATTGCCCTTGATGACGGCCAGGGTCCGGCGCGCCAGTCGGATCGCGTCCGCGGCCACCCGCAGATCGCCCCGCACCAGCGTCAGATCGCCCGCCTCGATGGCGGCGTCCGTCCCCGTGCCCATCGCCAGGCCCAGGTCGGCGGTGGCCAGGGCGGCCGCGTCGTTGACCCCGTCGCCGACCATCGCGACCGTACGGCCCTCCGCGCGCAGCCGCCGGATCACGTCCACCTTGTCCTGCGGCAGCACCTCGGCGATGACCTCCTCGATGCCCACCTCCCGCGCCACCGACTCGGCGACCAGCCGGTTGTCGCCCGTCAGCAGCACCGGGTCCAGGCCGAGGCCGCGCAGCCGGGCCACGGCCTCGGCGCTGGTCTCCTTGACGGCGTCGGAGACCGACAGCACGCCCCGTGGGCGCCCGTCCCAGGCCACGGCGATCGCCGTGCGCCCCTCGGCCTCGGCGGACGCCTTCGCGGCCGCCAGATCGTCCGTCAGCCCGATCCCATGGGCCGCGAGCAGCTTCTCGCGGCCGACGAGGACCGTGTGCCCGTCCACGACGCCCTGGACGCCGAGACCGGGCACGCTCTCGAAGTCCTGGGCCGTGGGCAGGGCGCCCGCGCGGGCGGCCGCCCCGTCGGCCACGGCGCGGGCCACCGGGTGCTCCGAGGCGTGCTCCAGGGCCCCGGCCAGCCGCAGCAGTTCGTCCTCGGCCACGCCGGGCGCGGGGTGGACGCCGTGCAGCCGCATCCGTCCCGTCGTCACCGTGCCGGTCTTGTCGAGGACGACGGTGTCCACGCGGCGGGTCGACTCCAGCACCTCGGGGCCCTTGATCAGGATGCCGAGCTGGGCGCCGCGGCCGGTGCCGACCATGAGTGCGGTCGGGGTGGCCAGGCCCAGGGCACACGGACAGGCGATGATCAGCACGGCCACGGCGGCGGTGAACGCGGCGGTCGCGTCCCCGGTCAGCAGCAGCCAGGCCGCCAGTGTGCCGACGGCGATCAGGACCACGACCGGTACGAAGACCCCGGAGACGCGGTCCGCGAGGCGCTGCACCTCCGCCTTGCCGTTCTGCGCGTCCTCCACCAGCGCGGCCATCCGGGACAGCTGGGTGTCGGCGCCCACGCGGGTGGCCTCGACGACCAGGCGGCCGGAGGTGTTCACGGTCGCGCCCGCCACGCTGTCGCCCACCGCGACGTCCACCGGCACCGATTCGCCGGTCAGCATGGCGGCGTCCACGGCCGAGGCGCCCTCGACGACCGTGCCGTCGGTGGCGATCTTCTCGCCGGGGCGCACCACGAAGTGGTCGCCGACGGCCAGCCGGGAGACCGGGACGCGGACCTCCCGGCCCTCGCGCAGCACGGCCACGTCCTTGGCGCCCAGCTCCATCAGCGCGCGCAGCGCGGCGCCCGCCCGGCGCTTGGACTTCGCCTCCAGATAGCGGCCGAGGAGGATGAAGGCGGTCACCCCGGCGGCGGCCTCCAGATAGATCGTGGACGACCCGTCCGTACGCGCGACGGTGAGGTCGAAGCCGTGGCGCATGCCGGGCATGCCCGCGTCGCCGAAGAACAGGGCCCACAGCGACCAGCCGAAGGCCGCCAGGGTGCCGAGGGAGACCAGGGTGTCCATGGTGGCCGCGCCGTGCCGGGCGTTCGTCCAGGCGGCCTTGTGGAAGGGCAGACCGCCCCAGACGACCACGGGGGCGGCGAGGGTGAGGGACAGCCACTGCCAGTACTCGAACTGGAGCGAGGGCACCATCGCCAGGAGGACGACGGGCGCGGACAGCACGAGCGAGACCAGGAGGCGGTGGCGCAGCGCGTCGCTCTCCGGGTCGGTGGGGGCGGCCTCCCCGGTGGTGCTGTCGGGCGCCGCTTCGGGCCCGGATCCCGGCTCGGGCTCGGGTTCCGGTTCGGCGGGCTTCGGCGGCTCGGCGGTGTAGCCGGTCCGGATGACGGTGGTGATCAGATCGGTGATCTGGGTGTCGCCGCCGTAGGTGACCTTGGCCTTTTCGGTGGCGTAGTTGACCGTGGCGGTCACGCCGTCCATGCGGTTCAGCTTCTTCTCGACGCGTGCCGCGCAGGAGGCGCAGGTCATGCCGCCGATGGTGAGCTCCACCTGTGACGTCGGGGCCGTCGTCGGGGCCTGCTCCGCTGTGGGCGGCTGCCCCTTCGCGGCTTCCGGGGCCGTGCTGGTCATTCTCGGTCTCCTGGGAGGAGGGCCGGGCCGTGCGGGTGGGCGAGTGGGCGCCGCGCGGCCCGGCGGGGGTGTCGTCGGGCGCTCAGGCCTGGCCGGTGAGCTCGTAGCCGGCCTCGTCGACGGCGGCGCGCACGGCCTCCTCGTCCAGCGGGGCGGCCGAGATGACGGTGACCTGACCGGTGGCGGCGACGGCCTTGACGGAGCTCACGCCGTCGATGGCGGAGATCTCCTCGGACACGGCCCCCTCGCAGTGGCCGCAGGTCATGCCGGTCACCTGGTAGACGGTGGTGACGCCGGACGCGGTGGTGGCCTCGGTGCTCATGGCTTCTCCTGTGGTGAGCGGGGCGGATGCGGCTGTGTTCATCGTGGTCAGGGGGCAAGGGTGACCCGGTGGCCCTGATGATGACACCATGATACCCCTAGGGGGTATGGAATGGGCCGACCTCCCCCTTCTTTCCCGGGGCGCCGTGTCGGACGGCGGTCGGCGGGAGGCGGTCGCGGTCAGGGGGTGCGGGAGGGCATCCCCGCGCCGATGATCGGGGCGAGATAGCCGTGGAGGGAGGCCTTCAGCTCCTCGACGTATGCGTCCCGCTCCTCGCCCTCGTGGGCCAGTACGAGCTCGAGACCCGCCTTGAACAGGGAGAACACCATTGTCGCGGTGCGGGTGCGGCGGTCGGCGGGGAGCGCGGGCTGGATGAGCTCGATCAGCTCCTCGAGGCGCGCTTGCAGGGCCACATGCAGCGCGTCGTGCTCCTCGGTCATCAGGCCGGGGACGTCGCCCGAATGGATGAGCGTCAGAAAGACGGGGTTCTGGCAGTTGAACTCGACCATCGGGTCGATCACCGAGTCCAGCATCTCGGGGAGCGGGAGCGAGGCGTACTCGGGGGTGAAGAGTACGCCGTGGGCCTCCCGCATCTGGTGGGTGAGGCGCTGGCCGAGCTCGACGGCGATGGCCTCCTTGTTCGGGAAGAACTGGTACAGCGTGCCGGGGGAGACGCCGGCTTCGCGGGCGATGGCGTTGGTGCTCGCCGCGGCGTAGCCCGTCCGGCTGAACACATCGGCCGCGGCGTCGAGCAGCTGCTGGATCCGGCGCTCGCCGCGCGCCTGCCGCCGGCGCGGCTTCGCTTCGCCGGCGGGCCGGTCCGCCTTGGTCTCGGTCACGCGTCCATCATCCCCAGTTTTCGATCCGCATTGACAAACACGAGCGCCCGCTCGCATTCTTGAGAAACGCGAGCGGTCGCTCGTGTTTGCCGCTCCTTGGGCAATCAGCGACCCATGCTGCCTGCGACAACGACGGCTGGGCGCATGGGCACAGGTGAAGGGGACACCGCGCTATGACCGTTGTCAACCGGCCGCACGAGAGCCGGGGCAGAGGCTGGACGGGGGTGGTGACCGCCCGTCCGCGGCTGACCCTGCTGCTCGCCCTGCTGTTCACGGCCCTGGCCGTCGTGGCCGGCAGCGGGGTCGCCGACCGGCTGGGAAGCGGCGGCTGGCAGGACCCGGCCGCCGAGTCGGCCTACGCCACCAAGGCGCTCGAGAAGCACTTCCCGGCCTCCCAGCCGAATCTGCTCCTGCTCGTCGACACCGGCAAGGCGACGGTGGACACCCCGGCGGTCGCCGCCGAGGGCCGCGCGCTGGCCGGAAAGCTCGCGGGCGAGCCGTCGGTCACCGGCGTCACCTCCTACTGGGACGGGGCCGCCGGCCTGCGGGACAGGGACGGGCGCGAGGCCCTGATCGCGGCGCGGATCGTGGGCGACGAGACCGCCGCCTCGAAGACGCTGGAGCGCATCGCCCCCGCCTACCGGGGCGACCACGGTCCGGTGAAGGTCTCGATCGGCGGCCCGGTCGCGGTGCGCCATGAACTTCAGACCACCATCCAGGAGGATCTGCTGCGGGCCGAGATGATCGCCCTGCCCATCACCCTGGTGCTGCTCGTCATGGTCTTCGGCAGCGCGGTCGCCGCCCTGCTCCCGCTGGGCGTGGGCATCATCGCGATCCTGGGGACCGACGCCGTGCTGCGCGGCCTCACCGAGTTCACCGATGTCTCGGTGTTCGCCCAGAACCTGACCACCGCGCTCGGCCTCGGACTCGCCATCGACTACGCCCTGTTCATCGTGCGGCGCTTCCGGGAGGAGCTGGCCCGGGGCGCCGGGACGCTGCCCGCCATCGCCGCCACGCTGCGCACCGCGGGCCGTACGGTGCTGTTCTCCGCGCTCACCGTCGCCGTCTCGCTCGCCGCGATGCTGGTCTTCCCGCAGTACTTCCTGCGCTCGTTCGCCTACGCGGGCATCGCCGTGGTGCTGATCGCCGCGCTGGCCGCGCTGGTGGTGCTGCCCGCCGCGCTCGCCCTGCTCGGCGAGCGGGTCAACGCGCTGGACCTGAACCGGCTGATCCGGCGCGGCCGCCGGGAGCGCGGCGAGTCCGGGGCGGGCTGGGCCCGGGTGGCCCGGCTGGTGATGCGCCGGGCCCCGCTGTTCGCGCTGGCCACCACCGCCGGTCTGATCGTTCTCGGGCTGCCCTTCCTGCGGGTGGAGTTCGGCACCGCCGATGACCGCCAGCTGCCCGCGAGCGCCGAGTCCCATGTGGTCCAGCAGCACATCAGGGACAACTTCCCCGGCAACCCCGGCGGAGCGATCGACATCCTCGTCGACTCCCGGCCCGGCCAGGCGGCCCTCGCCGACTACAGCGGCCGGATCTCCGCCCTGCCCGGGGTGGCGCGTGTGGACAGCCCGGCCGGCCGGTTCGCCGGCGGCCGGCAGGTGGCGGAGCCCGGCCCGTCGGAGGCGCTGCGCGCCGCCGACGGCGCCGCGTACATCACGGTGCTGTCCAAGGGCGAGGTCGTGGACCAGTCGAGCCAGCGGCTGGTGCGCGACATCCGCGCCC
The DNA here is from genome assembly GCF_055569495.1 of Streptomyces sp. NPDC028305. Classification (NCBI taxonomy): domain Bacteria; kingdom Bacillati; phylum Actinomycetota; class Actinomycetes; order Kitasatosporales; family Streptomycetaceae; genus Streptomyces; species Streptomyces sp. NPDC028305. The sequence goes on along the minus strand of NZ_JBVHTN010000001.1, from coordinate 1,246,334 downwards.
AGCACCCGCCGTTCGCCGCCTCGGTCACCGGCGTCGCCGCGGTGCTGGTGGACAGCAAGCACTCCATAGCCGAGCGGCTGCCCTGGGCCCTCGCCATCATCGTGGTCGTCACCCTGCTGCTGGTCTTCCTGCTCACCGGAAGCGTGCTGATCCCCCTTCAGGCCGTGCTGCTCAACGCCCTCAGCCTCACCGCGATGTTCGGGGCGGTGGTGTGGGTCTTCCAGGAAGGGCATCTCTCCGGCCCGCTGTCCTTCACCAGCACCGGGGACATCGAGACGACGTTGCCGGTGCTGATGTTCTGTGTGGCCTTCGGACTCTCCATGGACTACGGGGTGTTCCTGCTCTCCCGGATGAAGGAGGAGTACGACCGCACGGGCGACCACCGGGCCGCCGTCGAGTTCGGCGTGCGGCGCACGGGCGGGCTGATCACCGCGGCCGCCGTGATCCTCGCCGTCGTCATGGTGGCCATCGGCACCTCGCGGGTCACCAACACCAAGATGCTCGGCCTCGGCATCGCGCTGGCCGTCCTGATGGACGCCATGGTGGTGCGCAGCCTGCTGGTGCCCGCCGTGATGCGGCTGACCGGCCGGGCGACCTGGTGGGCCCCGGCCCCGCTGCGCCGGCTGCACGCCCGTATCGGCCTCAGCGAGGGTGAGTCCACGGGCCCGGCCCCCGGCGCCGCCCCCGTCGGGGGCGCGGACGACGGCGAGCGCGGCCCCGCGCGGGACGAGGCGCGGCGCCGGGTGAGCGCGGGCGGCTAGTGCCTGGCCGGGGGCGGGCCAGGGGCGTCCGCCCCCTACGCCTCAGGCCCGCGGCGGGAGCGGTTGCCGGGTCTGAGGGTCACCCAGGTCCGGATGGTGTCCGCGTACCAGAACGGCTTGCCGCCCTCCACGAGATCGGGGGGCGGCAGCAGGCCGTGCTTGCGATATGACCGTACGGTGTCCGTCCGCACGCCGATGTGCGCGGCGATCTCCTTGTACGACCAAAGCCTCCGGTCGGTCATCTCTCGCGCCTTCCTCCGGGCGCCGCAGTCACGGTCCGCGAGGGGCCGTTGGGGGAAACTGCGGCGCGACCGCTTGTGATCACTCAGCCTGTGCCCGGTCAACGACGGTGAGTGACGCGCTGGTAGGCGTTGTTGAAGGCTTGTGACGGAAGGATCGCCGAGATGTGACGGCCGTGACAGCCGGGTGACTCAGCTGTAGAACGCGGGTCGTTCGATCATTTCCACGACCGTGCGCTCACCGGTGGTCTGGGCCCGGACCCCCGCCTCGGAGACGGCGGCGGCCGCATAGCCGTCCCAGGTGCTGGGGCCCTCCACCGCGCCGCGCCGGGTGGCGTTCACCCAGGCCTGGACCTCGCGGTCGTACGCCTCCTCGAAGCGGGCCACGAAGTCGGGGGCGATCTCGCCGCCCCAGCCGCTCGCGCGGTTGATCAGCATGCCGTGGGCGTCGCCGACCCGCGCGGTGCCGCGCTCGCAGACCGCCTCGGCCTGCACCTGATAGCCGAAGCCGCAGGTCACGAAGATCTCGACGTCGACGAGCGCTCCGCCGTCGGTCTCGAAGATCACCAACTGCGGGTCCCCGAGCCCCTCGGGGGCATTCGCGGTGGGGGCCGGGCGCAGCACGGTCACCGCGGTGATCTCCTGCTCCAGCAGCCAGCGGGACTGGTCCATCTCGTGCACCACCGAGTCGGTGATGAGCATGTCGCTGGTGAAGTAGGAGTGCACCGAGGCGTTGCGGTGGCGGCAGTGCAGCAGCAGCGGACGCCCGAGTTCGCCGCCCGCGAGCAGCGACTTGAGCTTCATGAACTCGCTGTCGTAGCGGCGCATGAAGCCGACCTGGACCCGGCGGTGGCCCAGCCGCTGCTCGGCCTCCAGCACGCGCAGCGCGGACGCCGGGTCCGGGGTGAGCGGCTTCTCGCACAGCACCGGCAGGTCGTGCTCGAAGGCGGTGAGCAGCGCGGCCTCGTGGGCCGGGCCGGGCGAGGCGATCAGCACCGCGTCCACGTCCGGGGCGGCCATGGCGGCGGCCGGGTCGGTGTAGGCCCGGGCGCCCTCGACACCGTCGGCGACATGCTTGGCGCGGGCCTCGTCGATGTCGACGACGGCGGCCACCCGCGCCCCGCTGATCACGTCGTTGATCCGGCGGACGTGGTCGGCGCCCATCATGCCGGTACCGATGACGGCGACTCCGAGCGTCCCCTGCTGCGTCATGGTGTGTCTTCTCTCCCTGTTCTGGTGTGGCGGGTGCGCGGGTGTGGTGTCAGGCGCCGCAGGAGCGCAGGAAGCGGCGGGTGCGCTGGGCGATCGGGAACGGCTTGTCGGGCGGGCAGGGGTACATGTCCTGCTCGACGATGGCGAACAGGTCCACGCCCAGCTTCTGGGCCGCGGCCAGCACCGGCTCGAGGGCGGGGACGCCGTCGGGCGGCTCGCACATGACCCCGCGCTGGACGGCGGGACCGAAGGGCACCCCGTTCTTGACCACGTCGGCCAGGATCTCGGGGTCGACCTGCTTGAGGTGGAGATAGCCGATGCGCTCGCCGTAGGTCTCGATCAGCTTGACGCTGTCGCCGCCGCAGTAGGCGTAGTGGCCGGTGTCCAGACAGAGGCCGACCACGTCGGAGTCGGTGGAGTCGAGGAAACGGGCGACGTTCTCCTCGCCGTCGATGTGGGTGTCGGCGTGCGGGTGGACCACGATGTCGAGCCCGAACCGCTCCCGCACCTGGCGGCCCAGCCGCTCCATGCCGGTGGACAGATGGCGCCACTGCTCGGCGGTCAGCTGCGGGGGCTCGATCAGCTCGGCGGTCTTGTCGTCCCGCCAGAAGGCGGGGATGACGACCAGGTGGCGGGCGCCCATGGCCTGGGTGAGCCCGGCGACCTCGGAGACATGCTCCCAGGTGGCGTCCCAGACGCCGGGGCCGCGGTGCAGCGCGGTGAAGACCGTGCCGGCCGAGACCTTCAGATTCCGCCGGCCGACCTCCTCGGTGAGCCGCGCCGGGTCGCTCGGCAGATAGCCGTACGGGCCCAGCTCGATCCACTCGTAGCCCGCCTCGGCGACCTCGTCGAGAAAGCGCTGCCAGGGGACCTGCTGCGGGTCGTCGGGGAACCACACCCCCCAGGAGTCGGGGGCCGAGCCGACCCGGATGCGGTCCAGGGCGGGTACGGGGGAGGCGGCAGTCATGGAGGGGATCTCCTCTCACCGGTCGTCGGTGACCGGGGAAGGGGCGCGGTGCGGATTGCGTGCGGGCGGCGAGCCGTGGTGTGTGCCCGGGTGATGTTGTTTTCGGGCAGCTTCACGGCCCGGGTGGCCGTCCGTCAAGGGTCGTCAGGACATTCGGACGTAAGGTCAGGATGTCAAGGTGAACCTACCGTCGGCACGGGGTTCGGAAGAGGGGGGGCGAAAGGGGTCAGGCGGAGGGAGTCTGCACCGTCTCGGGGAGCTCCTCGACATCGACCCCGCGGACCTGCGCGAGCTCGTGCTTGAGGGCGGCCAGCTCGGCCCCGCCCGCCATGTGGTTGGTGAGCTCCTCCAGGGTGACGTCCGCGCGGGCGGCGTTCAGCTCCAGCGCGCCGAGCCTGAGCACCGAGAAGTGGTCGCCCACCATGTAGGCGTGGTGCGGGTTGTGGGTGATGAAGATGACGCCGAGCCCGCGCTCGCGCGCGGCGGCGATGTACTTGAGCACCACGCCGGACTGCTTGACGCCGAGCGCCGCCGTGGGCTCGTCCAGGATCAGCACCCGGGCGCCGAAGTACACGGCCCGGGCGATGGCCACCGACTGGCGCTGGCCGCCGGAGAGGGTGCCGATGGGCTGGTCCAGGTCGTCGAGGTGGATGCCCATGGCGGACAGCTCCTCGTCGGTGGTCCGCTTCATCCGCTCGATGTCCAGGCGGCGTACGGGCCAGGGGCCGCGGGTCAGCTCGGAGCCGAGGAAGAAGTTCCGCCACACCGGCATCAGCGGCACGGTGGCCAGGTCCTGGTAGACGGTGGCGATGCCGAGGTCGAGGGCCGCGCGCGGGTTGGAGAGCCGCACCGGCTTGCCGTCGACGAGGAATTCCCCGTCGTCGTGCTGGTGCAGCCCGGACACGATCTTGATGAGGGTGGACTTGCCGGCGCCGTTGTCGCCCAGGACGCAGGTCACCCGGCCCGGCCGGACGGTCAGGTCGATGCCGTGCAGCGCGCGGACGTTGCCGTAGAGCTTGCCGACGCCGTTCAGCCGGACCACCGGCTCCGGGTCCTGCCCCGGGGCGGCTTCCTTGATCTGGTTGGTGGTCATTGCCATCACCTCCTGGTCGCCTGGCGGCGCACCCACAGATTGACCAGCGTCGCGAGCAGCAGCATCACGCCGACGAAGAACTTGAACCAGTCGGGGTTCCAGTTGGCGTAGACGATGCCCTGGTTGACCATGCCGAAGATGAAGGCGCCGAGAACCGCGCCGATCGCCGAGCCGTAGCCGCCGGTGAGCAGACAGCCGCCGATCACCGCCGCGATGATGTAGTAGAACTCGTTGCCCACGCCCTCGCCGGCCTGCACGGTGTTGTACTCGAACAGCAGGTGCATACCGACGAACCAGGCCGCGAAGCCCACGGTCATGAACAGCGCGATCTTGGTGAAGGTCACCGGGACGCCCACGGCCCGGGCGCTCTCCTTGGAGCCGCCGACCGCGAAGATCCAGTTGCCGAACTTGGTGCGCAGCAGCACCCAGGTGGCGATGGCCGCGAAGAACAGCCACCACAGCACGGTGATCTTCACATCGACGCCGCCGATCGAGACCTCGGAGGCGAAGACCGACTTGGCCTGGTCGAAGCCGTCCATGTCATTGATCGGGTCGGAGGCGACATTGTCGGTCAGCAGCTTGGTGACGGCCAGGTTGGCGCCCTGGAGCATCAGGAAGCTGGCGAGGGTGACCAGAAAGCTGGGCAGTCCGGTCTTGATCAGCAGCACACCGTTGATCAGGCCCACCGCGAGCGAGACGGCCAGGGCGACCACGACCCCCACCCACACATTGGTGGTGAGCTGGAAGCTGAGCATGCTCGCGGTCAGCGCCGAGGAGGTGACGGCGACACCGGCCGACAGGTCGAACTCGCCGCCGATCATCAGCAGGGAGACGGCCAGGGCCATGATGCCGATGGTGGACCCCTGATAGAGGACCGTGGCGAAGGCGTCGGCCTGGCGGAAGGTCGGGGCGACGGCGAAGAAGAAGAGGTACACGCCGACGGCCGCGACCAGCGCGCCGATCTCGGGGCGGGCCAGCGTCCTGCGGACCAGCGAGCGCTCGGTGGTGCGGGACGTGGGAACGGTGGGGGAGGCCGGCGGCGTGGCGGCCGCCGGCGTCGTGGCCTGGGTCATCGGGCGATCACCGGGTGCCCTTCTCGGCGAACTTGGCGATGGTCTCCACGTTGTCCTTGGTGACGAAGGCGGGTCCGGTCAGCACCGGCTGCTCGCCGCCGCCGCTGAAGTTGCCGTTCACCTTGTAGAGCCACAGCGAGTCGATCGACAGATAGCCCTGGAGGTAGGGCTGCTGGTCGACGGCGAACTGCACATCGCCGCTCTTGACCGCGTTGACGAGGGTCTTGTTGAGGTCGAAGGTGGCGACCTTGGCCTTGCCGCCCGCTTCCTTGGCGGACTGCACGGCGGTGAGGGCGAAGGGGGCGCCGAGGGTGACGACGTAGTCGATGCTCGAGTCCTGCTTGAGCTTTGCGCTGATCGTCGACTTGACCGACGGCATGTCGGTCCCGTTGACGTAGAGGTTCTCCGTCTTGCCCTTGAAGGTCTTCTTCACGCCGGCGCAGCGGGCCTCGAGGGCGACATGGCCCTGATCCTGGATCACACAGATGTTGTGTTTGGCGCCGAGCTCGTTAAGACGCTTGCCGAAGGCCTGGCCGGCGATGGACTCGTCCTGGCCGAAGTACTCCAGCAGGCCCATGTCCTTCCAGTTGTCGAGTCCGGCGTTGAAGCCGACGACCGGGATGCCGGCCTTCTCCGCCTTCGCTATGACGCCCTTCATGGCGTCGGGCTTGGCGAGGGTGACCGCGATGCCGTCGACGTGCTGGTCGATGGCGTTCTGGATGTAGTTGGCCTGGTCGGCGGCGTTGGCGCTGCTGGAGTACACCAGCTCGACGTTGTCCTTGGCCGCCGCGGCCTGCGCGCCCTTGCGGATGGTGTCCCAGAAGGTGTCTCCGGGAGGGGCGTGGGTGATCATCGCGATCTTCAGCCGGGGGGTCTTCGCCTTGCCGCTGACGGCGATGTTTCCCGAGTCTTCCTGGGCCTTCTTGCCGCCTTGGCTGCTGCATCCGGTGGCGACGAGGACGCCTGCCGTGACCAGTGCGGCCAGGGCCGTCGCTCTGCGGGTTCGGTTGATTCTGAGGTCCATCTGTTCCAGCACCTCTCCAGCCGGGACCGTTGTTGACACGGCCGTTGCAGAAGGGGAGCCAACTCCCCGGGGCCGTGGGCTGTCAAGGGTTTGTCATGACAACATTTCATCTGGACGTAACGACGTGATAACGTCGCCCCCCGGTGCGCATGGTAGGTCCGAATGTAAGGACAAATCCTTGACAGGGGGCGGGCGGCGCGTCTAGACCTGAAGGGCCACAGCCGCCCCGGCGTTCGTGGGCCATCAGTCTGAGCTGCGTCTTTCCTGAAGGGGTACGCATGAGTGAGCCGTACGACCTGATCACGATGGGCCGGATCGGGGTGGACATCTATCCCCTTCAAACCGGTGTCCCGCTGCCGCAGGTCGAGACGTTCGGCAAATTCCTCGGCGGCTCCGCGACCAATGTCGCGGTGGCCGCCGCCCGGCTCGGCCGTCGCACCGCGGTGATCAGCCGCACCGGGGCGGACCCCTTCGGCGAGTACATCCACCAGGCGCTGCGCGAGTTCGGCGTGGACGACCGCTGGGTCACCCCGGTCGACGCCTACCCCACGCCGGTCACGTTCTGCGAGATCTTCCCGCCCGACGACTTCCCGCTGTACTTCTACCGCCGGCCCAAGGCCCCCGACCTGGAGATCCACCCCGGCGAGCTGGACCTCGACGCCGTGCGCGCCGCCCGCATCTTCTGGATGACCGGCACCGGCCTCAGCGAGGAGCCCAGCCGCGCCGCCACCCTGGCCGCGCTGGAGGCGCGCGCCAAGGCCGGCCCGACCGTCTTCGACCTCGACTGGCGGCCGATGTTCTGGCCGGACCCGGCCGAGGCACGCGCCTACTACAAGCAGGCGCTGAGCCACGCCACCGTCGCCGTCGGGAACCTCGACGAGTGCGAGGTCGCCACCGGGGTGCGGGTCCCCGCGGCCTGCGCCGAGAGCCTGCTCGAGGCGGGGGTGGAGCTCGCCGTCGTCAAACAGGGCCCCAAGGGCGTCCTCGCCGTGCACCGCGACGGCACCACGGCCGAGGTGCCGCCGGTCCCCGTCGAGGTCGTCAACGGCCTGGGCGCGGGCGACTCGTTCGGCGGGTCCCTGTGCCACGGCCTGCTGTCCGGCTGGGACCTGGAGCGCATCATGCGGTACGCCAACGCCGCGGGCGCCATCGTGGCGTCCCGCCTCGCCTGCTCCTCCGCGATGCCCACCGAAGCCGAGGTCGAGGCCCTGCTCGCCGGGGATTGACACACCGGCGCCCAGCCATCCCCTTCTCTTGATCACCCGCTCCTACAGCCCCCGGCGGGCCCGGGCCGCGCGGCCCGGGCGGACGGCGTGATCTCATGAACGCGACTGCGAGGAGCACAACGTTGAGCATCAGCATCTCCGACCTCGTCACGGTGCGGAGCCGGCACCCGGAGGCGATCGCCGAGGCGGCCGCCCGCCGCGTCCGGCGCCCCCTCATCGGCGACAGCGGCCGTCTGATGATCGTCGCCGCCGACCACCCCGCGCGCGGCGCCCTCGCCGTCGGAGGCCACAAGCTGGCCATGGCCAACCGCGCCGAGCTGCTGGAGCGGCTGTGCGTCGCCCTGTCCCGCCCAGGCGTCGACGGAGTGCTCGCCACCGCCGACATCCTCGAGGACCTGCTGCTGCTCGGCGCCCTCGACAACAAGGTCGTCATGGGCTCGATGAACCGCGGCGGCCTGGCCGGGGCCTCCTTCGAGCTCGACGACCGCTTCACCGGCCACCGCCCCCAGGACATCGCCCGGCTCGGCTTCGACGCGGGCAAGCTGCTGCTGCGCATCGACTACTCCGACGAGGGCTCGCTGGCCACCATGGTCTCCACGGCCAGAGCCATCGACGAGATGGCCGAGCGCCGGCTGCCCATCTTCGTCGAGCCCTTCATCTCCCGCCGGATCGACGGCAAGGTCACCAACGACCTGCGCGCCGAGGCCGTCACCAAGTCCATCGCCATCGCCTCCGGGCTCGCCGGAACCTCCGCGTACACCTGGCTGAAGGTGCCGGTCACGGACGACGCCGACGACATGGCGGCCGTCATGGAGACCTCCACGCTCCCCGCGGTGCTGCTCGGCGGGGACGTCGGCAAGAGCCCGCAGGACCAGGAGGGCGCGTACGAGAAGTGGCGCAAGGCGCTGCGCCTGCCCACCGTCCAGGGCCTGGTGGTCGGCCGCGCGCTGCTCTACCCGGCGGAAGGCAGCGTCGAGCAGGCCGTCGACACCGCCGTCGGCCTGCTGTGACGGCGGGGACCAGGGCATAGCGCAGACAGGCACAGGCGAGCGCCGACAAGACGTGACAAGGCGGAGACTGACGACATGACCACTACGGACCCCTCCAGCTTCCATCTCCAGGCCGGCAAGGCGGCCGCCGGGCCGTACGCCGTGGACATCGACCCCGAGCGGGCCGGCTGGGGCTACTCCTCGCTGCGCGTCCTCGACCTGCCGCCCGGTGGCTCGCACCGGCTGGCCACCGGCGACAGCGAGTGGATCGTGCTGCCGCTGAGCGGCGGCTGCACCGTGGTGACGGAGGGCCGGACCTTCGAACTGCACGGCCGGGAGAGCGTGTTCAGCGGCGTCAGCGACTTCGCGTATCTGCCGCGCGACGCGCACGCCGAGATCGCGAGCGAGGCGGGCGGGCGGTTCGCGCTCACCGGCGCCCGCTGCGAGCGGCGGCTGCCCGCCCGCTACGGACCGGCCTCCGCCGTCCCCGTCGAGTTGCGCGGCACCGGCAACTGCTCGCGTCAGGTGAACAACTTCGGCGCCGCCGCCCCCGCCGGAGGCGGAAAATCAGGTGGCAGTTTCGAGTGCGACAAGCTGATCGCGGTCGAGGTCCTCACCCCCGGCGGCAACTGGTCCTCGTACCCGCCGCACAAGCACGACGAGTGCCGCCCCGGCGAGGAGTCCGAGCTGGAGGAGATCTACTACTTCGAGATCGCCGAGGCGCACGGCAACGAGGGCGTCGGCTACCAGCGGGTCTCCCCCTCCGGGCGCGGCCGCGGCACCGATGTGCTCGCCGAGGTCCGCTCCGGCGACCTGGTCCTGATCCCCGACGGCTGGCACGGCCCGTCCATCGCCGCCCCCGGCCACGACATGTACTACCTCAACGTCATGGCGGGCCCCGGGCAGGACCGCGACTGGCTGATCTGCGACCACCCCGACCACGCCTGGATCCGCGCCACCTGGCCCGACCAGCCCGTCGACCCCCGCCTCCCCCTCTACGACGCCCCCTTGGGAGACCCACGATGAGCGGAGCCACCCGCAGGCTCACCACCGCCCAGGCACTGGTGGAGTTCCTGACCCACCAGTACACCGAGCGCGACGGGAGGCGACAGCGCCTCATCACCGCCTGCTGGGGCATCTTCGGGCACGGCAATGTGGCGGGCCTCGGCCAGGCGCTGCTGGAGACCGGCCAGGGCGCCATGCCGTATCTCCAGGGCCGCAACGAGCAGGCCATGGTGCACGCGGCCGTCGGCTACGCCCGCCAGTCCGACCGGCTCGCCGCCCAGGCCGTCACCACCTCCATCGGCCCGGGGGCCACCAACCTGGTCACCGGCGCCGCCCTGGCCACCGTCAACCGGCTGCCCGTGCTCCTGCTGCCCGGCGACACCTTCGCGACCCGCCCCGCCGACCCGGTGCTCCAGCAGTTGGAGGTTCCCTTCGCGGGCGATGTGTCGGTCAACGACTGTCTGCGGCCGGTCTCCCGCTACTTCGACCGGATCGTCCGCCCCGAGTCGCTGATCCCGGCCGCGCTCCAGGCCATGCGGGTGCTCACCGACCCGGCCGACACCGGCGCCGTCACCCTCGCCTTCCCGCAGGACGTCCAGGCCGAGGCGTTCGACTGGCCCGAGGAGTTCTTCGCCGACCGCGTCTGGCACGTACGCCGCCCGGCGCCCGAGCCGGCCGAGCTGGCCGCGGCCGCGAGCGCCGTGCGCTCCGCCCGGCGGCCGCTGATCGTCGCGGGCGGCGGCATCCACCACAGCGAGGCCGAGGAGGCCCTGCGCGCGCTCGTCGACGCCACCGGCATCCCCGTCGCCTCCACCCAGGCCGGCAAGGGCTCGCTGCGCCACGACCACCCCGCCGACATCGGCGGCATCGGACACACCGGCACCGCGGTCGCGGACGACCTGGCCCGCGCCGCCGACCTGGTCATCGGCGTGGGCACCCGCTACAGCGACTTCACGACCGCCTCCGCGACCCTCTTCTCGAACCCCGGCGTCCGCTTCCTCAACCTCAACATCGCGCCGTTCGACGCGCACAAGCTCAGCGCGACGACCCTGGTCGCCGACGCCCGCGCCGGTCTCGAGGCGCTCACCCAGGCGCTGGCCGGCCATCGCGTCGAGGAGGCGTACGAGGCCGAGTACGCCGCCGGGAAGGCGCGCTGGGAGCAGCGGGTCGACGCCGCGTACGCCGCCGGGGACGAGTCCGCCCGGCCCTCCCAGACCCAGGTCCTGGGCGCCCTGGACGCGACCGTCGGCGACGAGGACGTGATCATCAATGCGGCCGGCTCGCTCCCCGGCGACCTGCACAAGCTGTGGCGGGCCCGCTCGCCGCGCCAGTACCACCTCGAATACGGCTACTCCTGCATGGGCTACGAGATCCCGGCCGCCATCGGCGTCCGGCTCGCGGCGCCCGACCGGCCGGTGTGGGCGCTGGTCGGGGACGGCACGTATCTGATGATGCCGACCGAGATCGTCACCGCGGTCCAGGAGGGCGTCAACATCAACATCGTGCTGATCCAGAACCATGGCTACGCCTCCATCGGCGGCCTGTCGGAGGAGACTGGTGGTGAGCGCTTCGGCACCGCCTACCGCTTCCGCGCCGCCGACGGCACGTACTCCGGCGACCCGCTCCCCGTCGACCTGGCCGCGAACGCGGCCTCGCTCGGCATGGAGGTGATCCGCGCCGGGAGCGTGGCCGAACTGCGCGAGGCGCTGGCCGCGGCCCGCGCCTCGGACCGGCCCACATGTGTCTATGTGGAGACCGAAACAGCCGACACAGTGTCCGGCGCGCCCGCGGCGCAGGCGTGGTGGGATGTGCCCGTTGCCCAGACCGCGACCCGCGCGGCAGCCGTCAAGGCCCGTGAGGCGTACGACCGGCAGGCCGCGGCCCGCCGCCGCCACCTCTGACCGCCGACTTGTGACTGAAGAGAAAGGCTCCGCACCCATGAAGACCGTCAACCACTGGATCGGTGGCAAGCCCGTCGAGGGCGCGTCGGGAGACTTCGGCCCGGTCTACAACCCGGCGACCGGCGCGCAGGAGACCCGGGTGGCGTTCGCCTCCGTGGCGGAGGTGGACGCGGCCGTGGCCGCCGCCCAGGACGCGTTCGCGTCCTGGGGCACCGTCTCGCTGGCCAAGCGCACCGCGATCCTCTACAAGTACCGCGAGCTGCTGGACGCCCACCGCGACGAGATCGCCGGGCTGATCACCGCCGAGCACGGCAAGGTGCACTCCGACGCCCTGGGCGAGGTGGCCCGCGGCCTGGAGATCGTCGAGCTGGCGTGCTCCATCGCGGAGAAGCTGAAGGGTGAGCTGTCCACCCAGGTCTCCAGCGGGGTCGACGTCGCCTCGATCCGCCAGCCGCTCGGCGTGGTCGCCGGCATCACGCCGTTCAACTTCCCGGCCATGGTGCCGATGTGGATGTTCCCGGTGGCCATCGCCTGCGGCAACACCTTTGTGCTCAAGCCCAGCGAGAAGGACCCCTCGGCTTCCTGGCGGCTGGCCGAGCTGGCGGCCGAGGCGGGCCTGCCGGACGGCGTGCTCAACGTCGTCAACGGCGACAAGGTGGCCGTCGACCGGCTCCTTGAGCACCCGGACGTCGCCGCGGTCAGCTTCGTCGGCTCCACGCCGATCGCCCGGTACATCCAGGCGAAGGCCATCGAGCACGGCAAGCGGGTGCAGGCGCTCGGCGGCGCCAAGAACCACATGCTGGTGCTGCCCGACGCCGACCTGGACTTCGCCGCGGACAACGCCATCAACGCGGCGTACGGCTCGGCCGGCGAGCGCTGCATGGCCGTGTCGGTCGTGGTCGCGGTGGGCGACACGGGCGACGAGCTGGTGAAGAAGATCGCCGACCGCGCGGCCAGGCTCCGCATCGGCCCCGGCGACGACCCGGCCTCCGAGATGGGCCCGCTCATCACCAAGGAGCACCGCGACAAGGTCGCCTCCTATGTGCACGGCGCCGCCGCCCAGGGCGCCGAGGTCGTGGTGGACGGGACCGGCTACACGGTCGAGGGCCACGAGAACGGGTTCTTCATCGGCGTCTCGCTGCTGGACAAGGTGCCCACCACCGCCGACGCCTACCGTGACGAGATCTTCGGCCCGGTGCTGTGCGTGGTCCGCGCCGAGACGTACGACGAGGCCATCGAGCTGATCAACAGCTCGAAGTGGGGCAACGGCACGGCCATCTTCACCCGCGACGGCGGCGCCGCCCGCCGCTTCCAGCTGGAGGTGGAGGCGGGCATGGTCGGCATCAACGTGCCGATCCCGGTGCCCGTCGGCTACCACTCCTTCGGCGGCTGGAAGGATTCGCTCTTCGGCGACCAGCACATCTACGGCAACGACGGGGTGCGCTTCTACACCCGCGGCAAGGTCATCACCACCCGCTGGCCGGAGCCGTCGGAGGAGGTCGGGATCAACCTCGGCTTCCCGAAGAACCACTGACGGTATGTCAGTGAAGTCCCGGGTCGCGGCAGGTCCGCTCGCGGGCCCGATCTGATCGACCACCCGTTCGAGTGAAGCCCCCCGCCGGTGCGGAACCGGTGGGGGGTTTCGTGTGTATCAGAGAAGGGGATCCCAAACGGACATTCGCGCACGGGGGAACGGCGCGCAGAGGGACTTGGGGGCGATCGCGGTGCCGATGAGCGGGCGTCAGGTCGGGACGAGATTTCTGGAGGGGGAGGGCGCCGACGAGTTCATGGCGGCGTTCAAGCGGGCGGTGGTGCCGGCGGACCGGCGGGCCGCGGCGCGCGATGTGCTGCCGCCGGTGGTGCTGCTCGCCGAGGGTGGGGAGAGCGGCGAGGGTGACGGTGGGGGCGAGGATCCGGGCGGGCGGGCGCACCGGGCCATGCGCGGTCTGGAGCGGTGTCTGCGCCGCGAGCGGGGCGGCAAGCTGGTGCCGTACGCGGCGCTGGGGGCGGCCGAGGCGGCCCGCGCCGTGCGGGGCCGCCGTCCATTGACGCTGGCCGTCGGGCAGCGGCTGTGCGAGGACGTTCCGCCCAGGACCGGGCGGCTGCGCCTGCCGGACTTCCAGCTGATGCGCGATGTCGTCGAGTGCGCCCTGGAGCAGGGGCCCGGGGCTCAGTCGCTCACCGGCGAGCAGATGCGCGACCGTTGTTACGAGGGGCGTCGCAGACGAGGCCCGGTGCTGCGGGCGCTGTGGCAGCTGGGCGGCGGTGATCCGCCGACGGCGCAGAGCCCCGCACAGGGCCCCGGCTGGCTGGCGCTCGCGCTGGCCGCCGTCGCCCGCCCGGCGTTTCAGGTCTTACCGCGCTGGTGGTGGGCGCGCCGTTGCACCCGTCGGCTGCTGTGGTCGGGCACCACCGGCTGGTTCGCCGACTGGCGGGGGAGCGGTCATGGGAGGCGCTCCGAGGAGTTCTTCGAGAGCGCCGCGCAGCTGGTGGAGTTGCCCGCGCCGGAGGGTGAGCGACAGGACGAGAGCGAGGCGGGACACGGGCCGGAGGGGGAGGAGTGGCTCTCCACCGTTGAGCAGCTGCTGCTGCGCGCCCTGCTGGCGGATCTGAAGGCCACGGCCGGGCCCGGGCGGGTCTCGCCGTGGCGGCGTCGGAGAGCCACGCGCTTCACCGTGCTGTTGGAGCTGGGCGCTGATGGCGGAAGTGGCGATCCGGCGGCGCGCTTTCTGAGCGCGTACGGGACCGCGGCCGAGGAGCTGGAGTGCGCGGCCACCGTCGTGGTGGCCACGGGCCCGGCAGGGGTGGTGGTCCCGGGGGAGCGCTGCGCCCGGCTGTCGGACGCCGCCACGGCGCTGGACCACGCCACGGGGGCGCCGGAGGGCGGCCTCGAGCCCTTGCTGGCGCCGCTGGTGCCGCTGCCGCCCGGGGTCAGGTCGGGCACCGCGCCCCGTTCGGGCCCGGTCTCTCCGCGGGACTTCCGGATGGGCCCGGTCGCCGAGGCGGTGCTGGAGGGGGTGGCCCTGGTGGCGGTGCTGGGTGTGCTGGGGGCGTGGCTGATCCCCATGACGATGGGCGGCGAGGACGAGAGCTGTCTCGGCGGCGCGTCCGGTGGCCCCCTCTCGGGCCGGGCGGAGCTGGGCGCCACACCGCCCCGGCAGCAGTACGAGGCCGCGGCGCTCATGATCGAGGAGGAGAACAAGCGGGTCGACGAGGCGGTGCTGCGGCGCGGAGCCGAGGCCCGTACGGTCGTGCACATCGGCGCGGAGGTCGCCAAGGACCAGGAGGGCCAGCGGTACAACGGCGCCGTGCCGGAGCTGCGCGGCATCGCGCTGGCCCAGCGCGCGCTCAACGACGAGGCGCGGAACGACTCGCAGAAGGTATGGCTGCGCGTCCGGATGCTCAACGGGGGCGAGGGATACAAGGACGCCGAGCGCCGCGCGCGGCAGGTCGTCGAGGAGGCGGGGCGGAAGGGCTCCGGCATCATCGGCGTGGTGGCCTTCTCACAGAGCCTGAAGCAGACCCAGGCGGCCGTCCGTGAGCTGGGCCGGGCGAAGATTCCCATGGTGGGCACCACAGCCACGGCCGACGCGATGAACGTGAGCCCCTACTACCGCCGGGTGGCGCCGACCAACAGCCGCGAGGCGCGGATCGAGGCCGACTTCGCCCATCGGGGAAACATCATGGACGGCGGCTCGGGCGGGTGCTCGCCGGCCGAGGCGGCGGTGGTGGTCCAGGACCCCGCGGACCTGTACAGCAAGGAGATCGGAAACTTTTTCGCCGAGCAGTTCGGCGGGGACTGGTCCAAGCTGGAGTACTCGCCCGGCGGCCGGTCCGGCGGCGCCTCCGAGTCGGGCGCCCCGGGGTCGGGCGGCAACCGCGTCACGCACGAGGACAGCATCAAGGACGTGGCCGACGCGGTCTGCGAGCGGATCAAGGCCCAGCCCCGTACAGTCCTGTACTGGGCGTCCCGGGCGCGCGAGTTCACCGCGTTCCTCGATGTCTTCGGGGACGACACCTCCTGCGAGGGGCGGAAGCTCACGGTCCTGGGCGGCAATGAGCTGACCACCGCCGCCCTCTCCGGCGAGTACGAGGCCCGGCCCTGGCTGCGGCTCTACCACACGGCCCATGTGCTGCCCGCCGGGCATCCGCGCGGCAGCGACGTCACCCAGGAGTTCAACGCGGAGTACGCCGCGGCGTTCGGCGCCAAGGACCTGTGGCGCAACGACGGCCGGGCGGCGCTGGCCCATGACGCGATGCAGCTGATTGCCGCCGCGGCCAACGAGGCGTTTGCCAGCACCGGTGATGTGGAGCGGTCCAATGTGCAGATCAGCCTCGACAACGGCATCAGCAAGGAAGGAGCCAGCGGCTATCTGGACTTCGGGCGAGGCGCCAAGGTCTCGCGCGACAAGCCGCTGGTGATCCTGCATCACACGGCGAAGGGCTCCGAACCGGTCCTGTTCTGCGGCTCGTTCGCGCAGAACACTGGGCGGGTCGAACGCTGGGGGCCGAAGGGCGAGTTCGCCTGCCCGAAGGACGGCTGAACCCGCGATTCGGCTCTCGGCGTGCGCGGCGGGCGTTGGACAGCGGCTGTCTAGCCCTTGGCGTTGATGAGCTGGAAGCTGTATCCGGTGACCCGGACCCGCTTGCCCGAGGGCGGTACGACAGCCATGGTGAGCGACGAATCGGTGCGGGTCAGGAAGGTGGAGGTGCCCCTGCCGTCCAGGTAGACACCCGTGACCGTGGGCATGTTGTCGATCTGCATGACGGAGGTGCAGTTCATGCCATCGGCCTTCGGCCAGTTCAAGTAGTCGATGCCGAAACCGTAAAGAGCCACGGCGCCACCGTCGGCGGTCTTGAGCCCGTACACCGTGTCGTCCGCGGTGGGGGCGGCCTTGTACTTGCCGTTGACGCAGCCGTCGGGGAAGTCGGCGCGGTCCGCGTAGCTCTTCTTCCAGGCCTTCACGGCAGCGTTCTGCGTGAACGTGCTGTCCGCGCTCTTGCCGCCGGTCAGAAAGATGTCCTGGGACAGCCCATGCAGATCGGCGAGGGTGGTGCCGCCCACCTGGTCCGACTCCTTGAGTGCGGAGGCGAATCCGTCGCCGTCCAGCTGGATCTTCGGCAGTTTGGTCTTGCTGTCGAGGTTGCCGACGCCCACCGCCTTCCAGGCGGCACCCTCGTTGCCTTTCGTCTGTTTGAAGGCGATCAGCCGGCGGCGGCCCTCGTCGATGTTCGTGCCGGTGATCCGGGTGTCGACGAAGAAGACGCTCTCGGAGCCCTTGGGCGGAATGTAGAAGTGGGCGCCCTTGACCGGATAGTAGAAGGGGACTTTGTAGGAATCCTGTTCCTTCTTGGACAGAGTCTTGAATTGGGTGAAGGTCGCCTGGCTCTGCTGCCGCAGCGCGCCGTCCTCGATCTCGGCGATCTTCTTCGGATCCCGGGCGGCGTTGGCCTCGTTGTTGACCTTCGCGTAGTTGAGCAGGACTTTCTGTGCCGCCTTGAGGGAGATGACGCCGACCGCGGCCGACGGGGACGACGACGCGTCCTTGCCGCCCTTGTCGGAAGAGTCCGATCCACCGCCGGATCCGGAGCAGGCGGTGAGTACGACGGCGAGGGCGACTGCAGAGACAACCGTTCGCCCAGATCCGGATATGTGGTGGCGCATGTTTACGAGTCCCCTGAGGTGGTTCCAGGACGATGACCGCCACAGGCTAACGGACGGGTTTTCTCCGTTGAATGGGGAGGCCACCTGTCGGGACACCTGTTGGGCGCGCGGAGCCATCCGGCTCCGGCATCGAGTCGGGCCGCGGCCGTGCTGTTACACGCCTGTAGCGGAGCGGAGGAGCAACCATCCGATGTCCGTGAGGGTCTTTCTTGGTGTTCGACCGATCAATGGTCAGATGACCGCTCACCGATCGAAACAGCACTTCACGGGGGTATTTCTTATGCTTCGTACTCTGCGCCGCTCCGCGGCGCTCGCCGGGGGCTGCGCGGCCGCGCTCGGCCTCGGCCTCACTCTCGCGGCCGGCTCGCCCGCGGCCGCCTCCGCGCAGACCGACCCCAACAACCGCTACACCGCCGAGGAGATCCACCACTTCCTGGAGGGCTTCTACGGCAACCACGGCCCGACCGCCTGGGAGCGGAAGCACCTGGTCTCGGCACAGCTCAAGGAGAAGGCCGCCCAGAACCCGGACTTCGATGTGCTGCTGTGCGCGCAGAACACTCCGCGGGACATCGAGGTCGGGGAGGTCACCACGGCCCAGTCGGCGCGGGTGGGCTGGGCGACGATCACCACCACCTGGGGCGGCGAGCCGCGGACCGCGTCCTTCACGGCGTATGTGGACCTCGACGGCAGCAAGCCGATGAAGCTGCTGGACGTCTACTGCGGGGCGGAGGACTGAGTGATACGCCGACGCGGATCCGACGAAGCCATGCCGCGGGTGTGATGCGGCGGATGTGACGAACCAGTGCGGAACGGCTGGTTCAGCTCTGTGGATCAAAACCGTAGTCTCGGCGTATGACCTGGTCACACGCGCTGAAGGCGACCGCACGCGCCGGGCTTGCGATCGAGCGCACCCGGCTGGAACCGCTCGTCGCACTGCGCGGCGCGTGCGGGGTCGCCCTGGTCATCGGCCTGACCATGTGGCTCGGCTCGCCGACCCTCGCGGTCTCCTCCGCGTTCGGCGCCTTCTCCTCGGGGATCGCGACCTTCCAGCGCAGCTGGCGGCCGCGCCCCGCGCTCGCGCTGGCCGCCGCGGGCGGGCTGGCGGTGTCCACGTTCCTCGGCTATCTGGCCGCCGCCCACACCGTCACCTTCCTGATCATGGTCGCCGTCTGGACGCTGCTGACCGGCATGGCCTGGGCGGTCGGCCCGGTGTCCGGGCTGGTGTCCACCCAGATGGTCGCGGTGATGCTGGTGACCGTCACCCTCCCGACCTCGGTGCTCGGCGCGCTCCAGCACGCCGCCCTGATCGGGTTCGGCGGCGTGGTGCAGGCCGCGCTCATCGTGCTGTTCCCGGTCCGGCCGTGGGGGGTGCAGCGCGACGCCCTCGCGGACGCGCTCGCCGCGGTGGCCGACTACGCGCGCCGGCTGCGCTATGACCCGGTGGCGCCGTTCGACCCGCAGCCGCTGATGGAGGCCCGCAGCGCCGCCGCCCTGACGCCCCGCCAGGCCCGGCGGCGCCCGCGCCAGCTGCGCGGCTACCGGCTGCTCGCCGAGCGGATCCGGCCGGTGCTGGCCTCGCTCGCCGACCCGGTGGTGGGAGCCGCGCCCGAGGGCCCGGAGCGCGACCGGGCGCGCGCCCTGCTCGGCGCGACCGCCACCGTGCTGGACGCGGTGGCGCACGCCATCCGCTGGGGCAAGCCGGTGCGGCTGCCGCCCGACGCCATGGCGGTGCTGGAAGTGCCCCCGACCGGGCCGATGCTCAGCGGCGCAGGCCGCCGCGCCGCGCTCCGGCTGATGGCGCTGGTGGCCGATGTGGTGGAGTCCTCGGACGAGCCGGTCGAGGCGGTGACGGCCGAGGGCGCCAAGGACCGCCGGTATCTGCCCCGGCCCACCGTCCCCGGCATGGTGCCGGTGGCGCTGCGCGCCCTGCGGCGCGAGGCGCGTTGGTCCTCGCCCGTGCTGCGCCACGCGGTGCGGGTGTCCGTGGTCGCCTCCTGCGGCTATCTGCTGGGGGCCGCGCTGCCGTGGGGCCATGGCTACTGGGCGCCGCTCACCTCGGTGATGGTGCTGCGGCCCGACTTCGCCCAGACCTTCTCGCGCGGCGTCGCGCGCTTCACGGGCACCCTGGGGGGTGTGGTGATCGGTGGTGCGGTGATGGCGCTGGCCCACCCCGGTCCGTATGTGAGCGCGGCGCTGGCCGTGGTCTGCGCCGCGCTGCTGTACCTGCTGCTGCGCACGGGCTTCATCGTGGCCTCCGCGTGTGTGACCGCGTATGTCGTCTTCCTGCTGGGCATCGCGGGCGAGGGCTGGTCGCAGACGGTGGCGGCGCGGGTGGCACTGACCCTGCTGGGCGGGCTGCTGGCGATGGCCGCCTATGTGATCTTCCCCGCCTGGGAGACACCGCTGCTGCGGGACCGGCTGGCCGACTGGCTGGAGACGAACGGCCGTTACGCGGTGGCCGTCTTCGACGCCCATGCCCGCCCCGCCGACCGCCGCCCCCGCCAGGTGCGGGAGGCGCTGCTGGACGCCCGGGCGGCGCGGTCGGCCTGGGAGCGCAGCGAGGCGCGGGCGCATCAGGAGCCGGTGCGCCACCGCGGGCTGTCCCGTGGCGCGGCGCGGGCGGCGCAGACGGCGCTGTCCACCATGGGCCGGGTCACGATGCTGCTGGAGGCGCATCTGCCCGCCCGGGACGCGCCCGCGTCGAAGGAGGCCGCGGAGTTCGCGGCGGCGCTGCGGGAGTCGCTGCCGGATGCGGTCTCGGCCGTACGGGAGCGCCGGCCGCCCGAGTGGGGCCCGGTGCACGAGGCCCTGGAGCGGTGGCAGATACGGGAGGGGGAGCGGCAGGGGGTGGCGGTGCGCGGCGCCGAACTGCTGGTCGAGGCGCTGGACGATCTGCCGCAGGCCCTCGCGATCAAGCCCGGCCGGGGCGGGCACAGCCGCTAGTGCCCGGCATCGCGCCGTGACCTCAGGCGGCGCCGCCGGTGTCTTGCGCGGCGCCGCTGAAGAGGCGCGCCAGATGCAGCTCGAGCAGGTCCAGGGCCCCCCGCGGGCTGTCGTACTCCATCAGGGCGGCGGCGGAGAGCCCGTCCGTCAGCGCGATCAGCAGCGCCGCCTCGCGGTCGGGATCGCGGTCCGCGGACACTTCCCCCTGGGCGATGGCCGTCTTCAACTGGTCGGCGAAGAAGGCCCGCAGGGACGCGATGCCCTCCTGGGCGTGGGTGCGCAGCCGCTCGTCGTGGACGGCGCGCACGAAGTAGGAGATCTGCACCAGATAGCCGGTGCGGCTCGCCTCGTCCAGGGGCAGCATCTCCGCAAGCGTCTCGCGGAGGACGACCCGGGGGGTGGGGGCGCCCGGCAGTGCCTCGATGCGGGTGCGGATGCGGTGCTGGGCCAGCCGCTCGATATGGCCGAGCGCGAAGACGATCATGTCGTCCTTGCTGGTGAAGTAGTGCTGGAGCTGTCCGAGCGAGATGCCCGCCTCCGCGGCCACATCGCGCAGGCTCGCGCCGTCGAGGCCGCGCGCGGCGGCGATCCGCCACAGCGCCTCGGCGATCTGTCCGCGCCGTTCCTCATGGTCCACCCGCTTGGGCACCCCGGCCTCCCTTCCCACTTTCGCAAGTCAATCGTATTGCTATACCGTGGCGGGTGCGTGCCAATACAGTTGACTTGAAAAACCTCGGGGGAATCTCCCATGTCCGTCCCGCCCAGGCCCCGGCTCGGGGCGCCCACGCTCAGGGCGCCGCTCCACAGCGTCGACCCGCGCGCCCGCCGCTGGTGGACCACGCAGGCGCTGCTGATGGTGAGCGGGCCGATGCTGCTGACCGCCGCCGCCCTGCTCGTCCTCTCGCTGCTCTTCTTCCCCGGCGCACTGCCCTGGCTCGGCCCGCTGCTGCTGGTCACGCTGGTGCTGCCCGGGCTCGGATACGCATGGGCCATGCCCCGGTGGCGCTACCGCACACACGCCTGGGAGCTGGGGGAGCGCGCGGTCTACGCGGCGAGCGGCTGGCTGTGGCGCAAGCGGCGCATCGCCCCGCTGTCGCGGGTGCAGACCGTCGACACCGTGCGCGGCCCCCTCCAGCAGGCCTTCGGGCTGGCCACCGTCACCGTCACCACCGCCTCCACGGCGGGCGACGTACGCATCGCGGGGCTCTCCGACGCCGATGCGCGGGAGCTGGCGCGGCGCATCGGCGACGCGGCGCAGCTGGTGCCGGGTGATGCCGCGTGACCACCCACCTGACCGGCGCCGACTCGCCGGGCGCCGATCACCCGGGCACCGACTCGCCGAGCGCCGCGTGGCGCGCGCTGGACCCCCGCACCATCGCCGTCCACTGCGCCTGGATGGCGGCCCCGCTCGCCTCGCTCGCGCTCACCGCGCTGGCCACCGGCGGCCGGCTCGGCAGCCGGGCCTGGATCACGCTCGCCGCCATCGCCGTCTCCTTCGCCTGCGTCACCGTCACCGGGCTGATCAGCTGGTCGCGCACCCGCTACCGCGTCACCGCCGACTCCTTCGAGCTGCGCACCGGCCTGTTCACCCGCCGGCTGCGCGCCATACCGCTGCACCGGGTGCGCAACGTCGACCTGACGGCCAACCCCGTACAGCGGCTCTTCGGCCTCGTCGTGCTGCGCGCGGGCACCACGGGCGCGGGCGGCGGCCGTGAGCTCACCCTGGAAGCCCTCACCCGCCCCGCCGCCGAGCGGCTGCGCGCCGAACTGCTGGCCCGCGCGGGCACCGGCGACACCGCCGACGAGCCCGTCCTGTCCACCGGGGACCCGCGCTGGCTGCGCTACGCCCCGCTCACGTTCTGGGTGTTCGGAGGGGTGTTCGCGGCCGTGGGCGCGGTGTGGCGGGTTCTGGACGACCTCGGGGTGCAGCCGTGGCGCATCGGGCCCGTGCGCCGCGCCTTCGAGGACTTCGGCAACAGCGCCCTGTGGCTGACGATCCCGCTCGCGCTGCTGGCCGTGGCCGCCGTGGGCGGCGTCGGAGCGGTCGTGCTGTACGCCGAGAACTGGTGGCGGTACCGCCTGGAGTGGGCGGACGCGGGCACCCTGCGGGTCCGGCGCGGGCTGCTCACCACCCGCTCGGTCTCCATCGAGCGCGCCCGGCTGCGCGGTGCGGTGCTGCGCGAGCCGATGCTGCTGCGCGCGGGCGGCGGCGCGACCGTACGGGCCGTGGCGAGCGGCCTCGGCGACTGCGAGGAGAACCGCACCCGCTCCACGCTGCTGCCGCCCGCCCCGCGCCCCGAGGCCCTGCGGGTGCTGACCGGCGTGCTCGCGCGGCCCGCCGCGCCCGCTGAAACCTCTGTCGGTGAAGCCCTCTTCGACCGGCCCGAGCTGACCCGGCACCCGCGCGTCGCCCTGCGCCGCCGTGTCATGCGCGGCATGGTGTGGGTCGTGGTGCCGGTGACGGCCGCCCTCGCGGTGCTCGGGGCGCTGCTGACGCCCGTACTGCTCTACTGCGCCGGGGGCTTCCTCCTCGTCGCGACCCCCGTCGTGTACGCCCTGGCGCGCGACGCGTACCGCGCGCTCGGCCACGGGCTGGCGGGCGGTCACGACGGCCATCTGCTCATCCGCTCCGGCACCTTCAGCCGTGACACGGTGGCCCTGGACCGCCGGGCCGTGCTGGCCTGGACGTTCACCGACAGCCCGATGTCGCGGCGGGCCGGGGTCACCACGCTGACGGCGGCTGTCGCGGCGGGTGAGGACGGCTACCGCATCCCCGACATGGCGGCCGGGGAGGCGGCGGCGTTCGCGCACGAGGCGGCTCCGGGGATCCTCGACGAGTTCCTCGCGATGTGACACCCGGCAAAGACGCGGCACCCGGTAAATCCGTGGAAGCGGTCCGCCGGGGCTGCTACCGTGCTCGACCATGTCCAGCCCGGAGTCAGACAGACCGTAGCCACCGGCCCCGTCCGGTGGCAGTGACGCCGCCCCGCCGCACACCCCGCCCCTAAGGCCGTGCGGCGCTCCGTGGCGTGCCCCCGGTGGCCGGATCTCCGCATCACGGCAGCGGACGACTCCGACCGGACGTCGATTCCCTTTCTTTCGTCGCGCCTTGGCGCGTCATCGCGCATCGCGCATCGCGCATCGTGGCGAACTCTCCCGTCGGCGAACGCTGCCCGCTCGCAGTCCCATCGGATTCACTCGGGGAGTTCCCGTATGCCCTTTGCCGTCTACATGCTCGGGCTGGCCGTATTCGCCCAGAGCACTTCGGAGTTCATGCTGTCCGGCCTGGTGCCGGACATCGCCGCCGACCTCGGGGTGTCCATCCCGCAGGCCGGCTTTCTGACCTCGGCGTTCGCCATCGGCATGGTCGTCGGCGGGCCGCTGCTGGCGATGCTCACGCTGCGCTGGCCGCGGCGGACCGCGCTGGTGGCGTTCCTCGTGGTGTTCGCCGCCGTCCATGTCGTCGGGGCGCTCACCTCCGACTACGGCGTGCTGCTCGCGACGCGGATCGTCGGCGCGCTCGCCAACGCCGGTTTCTGGGCGGTGGCCGCCGGGGCCGCGGTCGGGATGGTCGAGCCCGGCGCCAAGGCCCGCGCGATGTCCGTGGTGATGGGCGGGGTCACGCTGGCCTGTGTGGCGGGTGTGCCCGGCGGTGCGGTGCTGGGGCAGCTGTGGGGCTGGCGGGCGGCGTTCTGGGCGGTGGCCGTGCTGTCCGCCGCGGGCGTGGCCGCCGTCCTGGCCTCGATCCCGGGCGGGCGCCCCGAGGCGCCCGCGGCCGGGCTGCGCGCCGAGCTGCGGTCGCTGATCGGCGGGCAGCTGCTGATCGCGTACGCCATGAACGCCCTGGTCCAGGGCGCGACCTTCTGCACCTTCACCTATCTCGCGCCGCTGCTGACCGACGTCAGCGGCTACGGCGCCGGGTGGGTGCCCGCGATGCTGGTGCTGTTCGGTGTGGGCGCGTTCATCGGCATCTCCGTCGGCGGCCGGATCGCCGACGCCCGGCCTCATCTGACGCTGCTGACCGGCATGGCCGCGCTCACCGTGGGCTGGGCCGTGCTGGCCCTGTCGGCGGGGGCCGCGGTGGCCGTGTTCGTGCTGGTCTTCGTGCAGGGCCTGCTCGCGTTCGGCATCGCGCCGGCGCTGACCTCGCGCACGTTCTACCTGGCCGACGGCGCCCCCACCCTCGCGGGCGGGTTCACCACGGCGGCGTTCAACGTCGGTAACACGGCGGGCCCGTGGTTCGGCGGGCTCGCCATCGACGCCGGTCTCGGGTTCCGTGCGCCGGTGTGGACCAGCGCGCTGATGATGGTCGTCGCGCTGGCCACGTTCGGCCTGGCCGCCGCCCTGCGCCGGCGCGAGGCGCGACGCGAGACCCCGGTGGTGGCGGCGGCCTGAGCCCGGCCGCCACCTCGCCCTGCTGACGGTACGAGGGCTCTCGTACCGTCAGCTCCGGCCGCCCCCGCCCTTGACGCTCGCCCGCAGGAACTCCCGGTTCATCATGGAGATGCTCTGGAGCGGGATCCCCTTGGGGCAGGCCACCGCGCACTCACCGGTGTTGGTGCAGCCGCCGAAGCCCTCCTCGTCCATCGCGCCGACCATGTCCAGCACCCGCGACTCGCGCTCCGGCTGCCCCTGCGGCAGCACGTTCAGGTGGACGACCTTGGCGGAGGTGAAGAGCATCGCCGAGCCGTTGGGGCAGGCCGCCACGCAGGCCCCGCAGCCGATGCACTCGGCGTGCTCGAAGGCCGTGTCGGCGACCGGCTTGGGCACCGGCGTGGCGTGGGCGTCCGGGGCGCTGCCGGTCGGGGCGGAGATGAACCCCCCGGAGCCGATGATCCGGTCGAAGGCCGAGCGGTCCACGACCAGGTCCTTGACCACGGGGAAGGCGGCGGCGCGCCACGGCTCGACGTCGATCGTGTCACCGTCGGAGAAGTGCCGCATGTGCAGCTGGCAGGTGGTGGTGCGCTCGGGGCCGTGCGCCTGGCCGTTGATGACCATGCCGCACGCGCCGCAGATGCCCTCGCGGCAGTCGTGGTCGAAGGCCACGGGCTCCTCGCCGCGCAGGATCAGCTCCTCGTTGAGCGTGTCCAGCATCTCCAGGAAAGACATCTCGGGCGATATGCCGTCGACTTCGTACGCGGTCATGGCGCCCGGCTCGTTCGGGCCGTGCTGGCGCCAGATCCGCAGGGTGAGCCTCATGCGTAACTCCGCTGCGTGGGGTGGACGTACTCGAAGACCAGGTCTTCGCGGTGCAGGACGGGGGCGCTGCCGGTGCCGGAGAACTCCCAGGCCGCGGCGTACGAGAAGGACTCGTCGTCACGGGCCGCCTCGCCGTCGGGCGTCTGGCTCTCCTCGCGGAAGTGGCCGCCGCACGACTCGGCGCGGTGCAGCGCGTCCAGGCACATCAGCTCGGCGAGCTCCAGGTAGTCGACGATGCGGTTGGCCTTCTCCAGCGACTGGTTGAGCTCCTCTCCGGTGCCCGGGACCTTGATCCGCCGCCAGAACTCCTCGCGGAGCGCCGGGATGCGGTCGAGCGCCTTGCGCAGCCCGGTCTCGGTGCGGGCCATGCCGCACTCGTCCCACAGCAGTTCGCCGAGCTCGCGGTGGAAGGAGTCGGGGGTGCGGTCCCCGTCGTTCTCCAGGAGGCGCCGCAGGCGGTCCGTCACCTCGGAGACCGCCTCGGTGACCGCCGGGTGGCCGGGGTCGACCTCGCCGTGCGGGTGCCGGGCCAGGTAGTCGTTGATGGTGGAGGGGAGGACGAAGTAGCCGTCGGCCAGCCCCTGCATCAGCGCGGAGGCGCCGAGCCGGTTGGCGCCGTGGTCGGAGAAGTTGGCCTCGCCGATCGCGAACAGGCCGGGCACGCTGGTCTGGAGGTCGTAGTCGACCCACAGGCCGCCCATCGTGTAGTGGATGGCGGGGTAGATGCGCATCGGCACCCGGTACGGGTCCTCGGCGGTGATCCGCTCGTACATCTCGAAGAGGTTGCCGTACTTCTCGGACACCGCCTTGCGGCCCATCCGGGCGATCGCGTCGGCGAAGTCCAGATAGACGCCCTGCCCGCCCGGGCCCACCCCGCGCCCCTCGTCGCACACGTTCTTCGCGGCGCGCGAGGCGATGTCGCGGGGCACCAGGTTGCCGAACGACGGGTAGATCCGCTCCAGGTAGTAGTCGCGCTCGTCCTCGGGGATCTCGGCGGGCGGGCGGGTGTCGCCCTTCGCCTTGGGCACCCAGATGCGGCCGTCGTTGCGCAGCGACTCGCTCATCAGGGTCAGCTTGGACTGGTGGTCGCCCGAGCGCGGGATGCAGGTGGGGTGGATCTGGGTGAAGCAGGGGTTGGCGAAGTACGCGCCGCGCCGGTGCGCCCGCCAGACGGCCGTGGCGTTGCTGTTCTTGGCGTTCGTGGACAGGTAGAAGACGTTGCCGTAGCCGCCGGAGGCCAGGACGACGGCGTCCGCGAAGTAGGTGGAGATCTCGCCGCTGATCAGGTCGCGGGCCACGATGCCGCGGGCCCGGCCGTCGATGACGATCAGGTCGAGCATCTCGGTGCGGGGGTGCATATCAATGTTATCGGCGGCGATCTGCCGGGTCAGCGCCTGGTACGCGCCGAGCAGCAGCTGCTGGCCGGTCTGGCCGCGGGCGTAGAAGGTGCGGGAGACCTGGACGCCGCCGAAGGAGCGGGTGTCCAGCAGACCGCCGTACTCGCGGGCGAAGGGCACGCCCTGGGCCACGCACTGGTCGATGATCTCCACCGAGACCTGGGCGAGGCGGTGCACATTGGACTCGCGGGCGCGGAAGTCGCCGCCCTTGACGGTGTCGTAGAACAGCCGGCGGATGGAGTCGCCGTCGTTGCGGTAGTTCTTGGCCGCGTTGATGCCGCCCTGGGCCGCGATCGAGTGGGCGCGCCTGGGCGAGTCCTGGTAGCAGAACTGCACCACGTGGTAGCCCTGTTCGGCGAGGGTCGCCCCGGCCGCGCCGCCCGCCAGGCCCGTGCCGACCACGATGACGGTGTACTTGCGGCGGTTGGCGGGGTTGACCAGCTTCGCCTCGAAGCGGCGGCGGTCCCAGCGCTCCTCGATGGGGCCGTCCGGGGCCTTGGTGTCGTTGATCGGCTCGCCGGTCGTGTACTCCGCATAGGTGCTCATGTCAGCTCACTACTCCGGTCATGACCCCGATGGGCGCGGCGACGAACCCGCCGGCCAGGACGACCGCCACGGCCGTCGAGGCGATCTTGAGCGCGCGGTCCCGGCCCGGGCGGCCCGCGCCGAGGGTCTGGACGGCGCTCCACAGGCCGTGCCGGATGTGCGCGCCGAGGGCCAGCATCGCCACGATGTAGATGGTGTTGCCGTACCAGGTGGAGAAGGTCGCCACCACGTTCTGGTACGGATGGCCGGGCTCGGCGCGCTCGTTCACCGTGAGCGTGGTCAGGTCCAGGATGTGCCACACGATGAACAGGCCGAGGATCACCCCGCCCCAGCGCATGGTGCGCGTGGCATAGCTGGCCTTCTGCCTGCGGCGCGCGTACTTCTGCGGCCGCGCGGCCAGGTCGCGGCGGCTGAGCTGGTACGCGGCCACGCCGTGCAGCACGACCGAGGCCACCAGCGCCACCCGGACCACCCACAGGAACCACTCGTAGTGCAGCGCGGGCTCGCCGATGGTGCGCAGCCAGTGCGCGTAGTGGTTGAACTCGCCGGGGCCGAAGAAGATCTTCAGATTGCCGAACATGTGGGCCGCCAGATAGGCGAGCATGATCAGCCCGGTGACGGCCATCACCGCTTTCTTGCCGACGGTCGAGCGCCACACGGAGCCGATGAGTGACGGGCTCCGCGCAGGCCTCCGCGGCGGTTCCGGCCGCTGTCGCGGCCCCTTCTGGGCGGGCCGCTCAGGGTCCGTCCGCGTCGCCAGTGCCATGTGACAAGACGCTAAGCAGGCTTTTGTGATTCGTCCAAGACATGGAATGGCTCGATTCCATAGACGGTAGCTATCATGGCTGGGTGAGACTCCAGCAGCTGCGCTATTTCGCCACCGTGGCCGATACCCGCCACTTCACGCGCGCGGCGGAGATCCTGCATGTCGCCCAGCCCTCGCTGTCCCAGCAGATCCGCACCCTGGAGCGGGAGCTGGGTGCCGAGCTGTTCCACCGCGCCCGCGGCAACATCGCCCTCACGGACGCGGGCGAGGCCCTGCTCCCGCTGGCCCGGCAGATCCTCGCCGACACCGAGACCGCGCGCCGCGAGGTGCAGGAGGTCGCCCAACTGCGGCGCGGCCGGGTGCGGCTCGGCGCCCCGCCGAGCCTGTGCGCCAGCCTCGTCCCGGATGTGCTGCGCCGCTTCCACGACGAGTTCCCGGGCATCGAGCTGATCGTGGACGAGGGCGGCTCGCAGGACCTGGTGCGCACCCTGGCCGCGGGCGAGCTGGACCTGGCGCTGATCATCACCCCGCTGGCCGGGCAGGCCCCGGCGCTGGCCACCACCGAGTTGCTGCGCGAGGAGCTGGTCGTGGCCTCCTCGCCCGCGTCCCCGCCGCCCGTGCGGCGCCGCCACATTCGCGTCGAGGATCTGCGGGACCAGCCGCTTGTGATGTTCCGGCGCGGCTATGACCTGCGGGAGTTCACCACCTCGGCCTGCCGGGCGGCCGGCTTCGAGCCCTCGTTCTCGGTCGAGGGCGGGGAGATGGACGCGGTGCTCGGCTTCGTACGGGCCGGGCTGGGGATCGCCGTGATCCCGGGGATGGTGGCCGCCAGATCCGGGCTGCGGGCCACGCCCTTCGCGGACCACGGCATGCAGCGCACCATCTCGGTCGCGCACCGCAAGGACGTCGCGCCGCCGCGCGCGGCGCGGGAGCTGCGCCGGGTGCTGCTGGAGCATCTGCGCTCGGCGAGGGCGGGGGAGGAGCTGACCCCGGGCACCAGGCTGCTGCCGCCTGTGCCCGACTCCGCTTCCGGCTGAGCTGCTTCCGGCTGGGCTGCTTTCGCCTGGGCCGCTTCTAGTCGGGCTGCTTCCGGCTGGGCTGGTTCCGGCTGGGCTCCTTCCGGTTGGGCGGCGCTCAGCCCCAGATGGCTCGGGCCAGCGCCACACCGCCGAAGGCGGCGCCGAGCCCGGCCGCCACACTTGCCGCGACATTCGCGACCGCAAAGAGCCGGGCGCCGTCCTCGGCCAGCCGCAGCGTCTCGTACGAGAACGTGGAGTACGTCGTCAGCGCCCCGCACAGCCCGGTGCCCAGCAGCAGCTGGAGGTGCGAGGAGGCGGCCCCGGCAGCGGCGGCGCCGGTCAGCAGGCCCAGCACCAGACAGCCCGAGACATTGACCACGAAGGTGCCCCAGGGGAACACCGAATCGTGCCTGGCCTGCACCGCCCGGTCGGTCAGATAGCGCAGCGGCGCCCCCACCATGGCGCCGGCCACCACCAGCAGCCAGTTCACCGGGCCTCCTCCTCGTGGCCGCTTCCGCCCTCGTCGTCTCCGTCGCGGCCCGGGAAGCGAAGCACCTCGACCGGGTCGAGGGCGACGAGCCCCTCGCCGACGATCTCCTCCAACTCGGGCAGAAAGGCCCGCACCCGCTCCTCCGTATCCACGATCACAATCGCGACGGGCAAATCCTCGCTCAGCGACAGCAGCCGCGAGGTGTGGACGACCGACGTCCCGCCGAACCCCTCGACCCCGCGGAAGACGCTCGCGCCCGCGAGCCCCGCGCGGTGGGCGCGGTGCACGATCTCCGCGAACAGGGGCCTGTGGTGCCAGGTGTCGCACTCGCCGACGAAGGCGGTCAGCCGCAGGCCGTTCATCACGTCCCCCCGCCGCTCTCGCCGCGCGCCGCGAACGCCCCGACGGTGCGCCGCGTCGCCGCCACCGCCGCCCACACCGCCGCCAGCGCCGCCAGCGGGGTGGCCGCCAGATAGGCCAGCCCGGTGGCCGGATGGCCCCCGTCGATCAGGCGCTCGAAGTCGACGGTGTAGGTCGAGAAGGTGGTGAACCCGCCCAGCACCCCGGTGCCGAAGAACGGCCGCACCAGCCGGTGGGCGGCCCACACCTCGGTGATCAGCGCCAGGAACACGCCGATGAGCGCACAGCCGACGGCGTTGATCGCGAACGTCGTCCAGGGGAACCCGCCCGTCTTGGTCGGCCACAGCAGCGACGCCCCGTACCGCGCGACCGCCCCGGCGGCGCCGCCCACCGCCACCACGCAGACCACCGGGCCCTGCCCGCGCCAGGTGCCGCGGCGGGCGTGCGGGGCGGAGCCGGCACCGGGGTTGGTGACGCCCTCGACCAGTGGAGACCGTGAGCTGCCCATGACCTCAGACTACGGGGCGCCCACCCGGTGCCCCACGGCGCTCCCGGCCACGCCCCAGGCCCGCTCCGGCCCACGGGCGTGCCTGCGGGCGTGCCTGCGGACGTACCCGCTGACGCGCCCGGAACGCGCGCCTCCGCGCCCCCGTACCGCCACGGCGTTACGTTGCCCCGGTGGCGCAGGCGAATGCGGGTTTCTCGGGTATTCCAGGGAAAATGCGGGCATGGGTGGTGCGGACCCCGGGTCGGCTCGACCGGGTGGAGCTGCCGGTTCCGCAACCCGCCGAGGACGAGCTGCTGGTGCGGGTCCGGGCCTGCGGGGTGTGCCGCACCGATCTGCATGTCCGCGACGGCGATCTGCCGCCGCACAAGACCCCGGTCGTCCCCGGCCATGAGGTGGTCGGGGAGGTGGTCGCGGCGGGCCCGGCGGCGGAGGGGCCCCCGCTCGGGGCGCGGGTCGGGATCCCCTGGCTGCGCCGGACCTGCGGCCGGTGCCGCTACTGCCTGCGGGGCCGGGAGAACCTGTGCCCGTCCTCCGAGTACACCGGCTGGGACGCGGACGGCGGCTACGCCGAGTACGCCACGGTCCCCGCCTCGTACGCGTACGAGCTGCCCGGCGGCTACGCGGACCAGGAGCTCTCCCCGCTGCTGTGCGCCGGGATCATCGGCTATCGCGCGCTGCGCCGCGCCGAGCTGCCGCCGGGCGGCCGGCTCGGGATCTACGGCTTCGGCGGGTCCGCGCATCTCACCGCCCAGGTCGCGATCGGCCGCGGCGCCGTGGTCCATGTGCTGACCCGGTCGGCGGCGGCGCGCGCGCTCGCGCTGGAGCTCGGCGCGGCATCGGCGGGCGACGCGTACGGGCGGCCGCCGGAGCCGCTGGACGCGGCGATCCTCTTCGCCCCGGTGGGGGATCTGGTGCCGGTGGCCCTGGAGGCGCTGGACGGCGGCGGCACCCTGAGCGTCGCCGGGATCTACCTCTCCGACATCCCGCCCCTGGAGTACGAGCGCCATCTCTTCCACGAGCGCACCCTGCGCAGCGTCACGGCGAACACCCGGGAGGACGGGCGGGAGTTTCTGAACGCGGCGGCCGCCCATCGGCTCCGGGTCACCGTGACGCCGTATCCGTTCGAGCGGGCGGACGCCGCGCTGGACGACCTGGCGGCCGACCGGGTGCACGGGGTCGCGGTGCTGACGATGGATCGGGAG
Source organism: Streptomyces sp. NPDC028305 (assembly GCF_055569495.1). Lineage (NCBI taxonomy): Bacteria > Bacillati > Actinomycetota > Actinomycetes > Kitasatosporales > Streptomycetaceae > Streptomyces > Streptomyces sp. NPDC028305. The sequence goes on along the minus strand of NZ_JBVHTN010000001.1, from coordinate 1,214,749 downwards.
GCACCGTCCTGATCCCTTTGCTTTCAAAGTAAAGCCTTTTGTTCGAGTCGATAGGGCTCAAGGACTCCCATGTACCTGAATAAGCACGTCATCGAAGAATTCCGGGCGAACAACGGAAAAGTGGGCGGCATGTTCGAAGGCGCCTCCCTGATCCTGCTGAACACGACCGGCGCCAGGACCGGCAGGCCGCATACGACCCCCACCGTGTATCTGCGCGACGGGAACCGCTATCTGGTCTTCGGCTCCAACGCCGGCGGCCCCCGGCACCCGCACTGGTACCACAACCTGCTGGCCAATCCGCATCTCACCGTCGAACTCGGCACCGAGGACGGGGCCGTCAAGCCGTTCGCGGCGCGGGCGGTGCCGCTGGAGGGCGAGGAGCGCGACCGCTACTGGGAGCTCCAGTGCTCGCGCGACCCGGGCTTCCGCGCCTACGCGGAGCAGACCGAGCGGACGGTACCGGTCGTCGCCCTCCACTTCCTGGACCTCGGCGCGAACAACCCGGAGCGCAACCGGATGATCGGCCGGCAGCTGGTCCAGCACCACAGCGAGCTGCGCGCCGAGCTGCGCCGCGTCCGTGCCGAGATCGACCGGGTGCTCGCCAGGAAGCACCCGGCGGATCTCCCGGAGCCGGAGGACCGGCCCGGGGCCGACCTCGCGAGCCAACTGCGGCGGCACTGCCTGACCTTCTGCTACGCGCTCCAGACACACCACACCCGGGAGGACGGCTCGTTCACCGCCTTCGAGAAGCAGTTCCCGCACCTCGCCCCGGCCATCGCCCGGCTGCGGCGCGAACACGAGGCGGTGGAGCGCGGCCTGGCGGAATTCGAGGCGCTGGTGAACGGGGACGGCGGGGAACTGCCCGCCGATCCCGCCGACGCGGAGAAGCTCCGCGCCGAGCTGGACCGGGTGGTCGCGGGCCTGGAGGAGCACTTCGCCTACGAGGAGCAGCACCTGCTGCCCGCTCTGGAGGCGCCCCTTCGGTAAACGCCCCTGTCGCCCGGCGGCGGCGCGCCCCGGGATAGCTTTGCCGTGAAGGTGACGGCACGAAGCCAGCTGCGAGGGGGCCGGGAGGCATGTCGAAGGAGCACGAGCCGGGGTCCGGCCCGGAGGCCGCCCTGAGTACGGATCAGGCGATCCGGGCCATGCTGCTGGTGATGCCGCGCGTCGCCGCCCGGCTCAAGCGCACCAGGATCCCCGAGCGGCTGCGCTCCTTCAACCTGGCCCCCCGGCATCTGTCGCTGCTCTCCTACCTGCTGTTCGACGGCCCGATGCCGGTCAACGAGCTGGCCGCCCGGCTCGAGGTCGCCCCCACCACGGTCAGCCTGATGGTCGGCGACCTCAGCCGGCAGGGGGTCCTGGAGCGCCGCACCGACCCCGCCGACCGCAGGCGCACCATCGTCACCATCACGGAGGACGCGGAGACCCGCTCGGCCATCGAGGCCTGGCTCGCCCACGGCGCGAACGCCTGGCGCCGGGCCTTCGAACAGCTCACCCCCGACCAGCGCGCCATGTTCGTCCGGACCATCGAGACGTACGAGCGCGAGGTCTCCGGCTCCGCGGACTGAGCGCGCCCGCACCGCTTCCCCGGCCTGGCGCCGTACAGGGCCTACGGCGCGTGCGCGTCGGCGAAGACCAGATAGGCGCCGTACAGCGCGGACAGGACGGCGGCTGTGCTGAGCAGCGCGACGCGGACGCCGCCGGAGCGCACCCGGGCCAGGCATGCCGCCACCGGCAGCAGCAGGGGAAAAGCGGGCAGCAGGAACCGGGCCCGGACGCCGAAGAACGACGAGTCCCCTACGGCGATGGCCAGCAGCACCACGCTGTACACCAGCAGCGGCAGGGGCTGCCGCCGGGCCACCACCACGGCGCCGAGGAACACGGCAGCACACAGGACCAACGTCACGACCACCCAGGTGAGCGGCACCGAGGTGGGATGGAGGCAGGCCCGCCACACCTGACGGACCGTGCTGACGCCCCAGTCGAACCGGGAGTGCCACAGCATCTGGACGGCGAAGTAGCCGTCCCAGCGGCCGAGCCGGTCGCCCACCCACGCGATGAAGCCCAGCCAGCCGAGCGGGGCGATCGCCGCCCCCAGACACGGCCGCCACCGGGCCTCCTCCGGCGCCCGGGCCTCTTCCGCCCACCGGACCTCCTCCGCCCACCGGGCCCCCTCCGCCCACCCGCCCGGCTGCCCGCGCGGCCGTACCACCGTGGCGACCGCGGCCGCGACGATCGCCGCCACCAGGGCCACGGCGGTGGGCCGGGTCAGCCCGGCCAGCGCGCACAGCACACCGGCCCAGATCCAGCGCCGGGTCAGCACCGCGTACAGCGACCAGGAGGCCAGCGCGGTGAACAGCGCCTCCGTGTACGCCATGCTCTCCACCACGGCGTGCGGCAGCACCCCCCAGAGCACCACGGCCAGCACCCCGACGCGCCGGCCGTGGCACCAGGCGGCGACGGCGAAGATCCCCCACGCGGCGGCCAGGGACGCGACCCAGGTGATCAGCAGGGCGGCATGCGTGACGGGCAGCGGCGTCATGGTGTGGACGAGCCGGATCAGCGCCGGGTAGAGCGGGAAGAACGCCAGATTCGAGTAGTCGTTGTCCGTCGGCGCGCCGGTCAGGCCCCCCGCGGCCGGCAGCCCGTGGTCGTACCCGGCCACCGCGATATCGATGTATCGCTGGGCGTCCCACAGCGTCGCCATTCGCTGCGCCGCCGGATGCCCGAGCCGATGCCCCCAGTAGGCGAGTATCGCCACCCCCAGGGTCCGCACCGCGGCGAAGCCCAGCAACGCGGGCGCCGCCTCTCGGGCGGCCGCACGCAATCGGCGAAGTCGGATGGGCACGGTTGCCCCCTCAGGTCATGCCGTCACCGTAGGCATGACCTGGCCGCCGCACGCGCGGGAGTCGGCCATCCGGCTCTACACGCCGCGCCCGGGCTTTTTCGCTGACACACTTCCTCTACGGGCGTAGAGGAGGGAGTGAAGGGCGCCCCCGGCAGGACTCGAACCTGCGGCCAAGTGCTTAGAAGGCACCTGCTCTATCCACTGAGCTACGGGGGCCGGACGCTTGTCACGCAACTGCTGAGCCCCCGGGTGCCTGCGGTTCCGACGGTGCGGGGCCGTGGTGCCGGTGGCCGGGCTCGACGGATCCGTGACCTTGCCGGGGACAAGGATAGGGCTCCCTGCGCCTCGCCCCGGTTGCTTCACCTCCGTGGCACGTTGTGGAGGTTCGGTGAAGCGGTTTGATAATCGCAGGCAGGTGCGAATCCCGCATCGTTTTTCACGCCTCAGAGGGCGGGTGTTGTCTACTCGTTATGCCCGAGCCCCAGTCGCCACGCCCGCCCCTTGCCCAATCTGAGGTAATCCGGGTGGGTCTGTTTGACGCGCACGAATGGGCATACGCTTCAAAAAGAGATCAAAAGCGGGCATTCTTCACCCGTGGCGATCTTGGACGTACGGCCCCGACTGCTCGACGCACTGACCGCACTGCGCGATCGCGTCGATGCCGCACGGTTTCCGCTCCCCCTCCCCGGCGCCGACCGCGCTCGCCGCGGCCGAGCCGAATTGCTCGCCCAACTGGATGACTACCTGGTGCCCCGGCTGCGTGCCCCCCAAGCGCCCTTGCTGGCGGTCATCGGCGGATCCACCGGCGCCGGGAAGTCCACGCTCGTCAACTCGCTGGTCGGCCGCCGCGTCACCGAGGCCGGAGTGCTGCGCCCGACCACGCGCACGCCGGTGCTCGTCTGTCATCCGGAGGACCGCCAGTGGTTCGACGGGCAGCGGGTGCTGCCGCAGCTGACCCGGGTGTGGGTGCCGGCGCAGGGCGAGCGGGCCGACGGCGGGTACGAGGAGGAGGCGTACGAGGGGGCGTACGAAGGCGCGGCATATGAAGCGGCGTCGTGTGAGGGAGCGTTGCGCGAAGGGGCGCCGTACGAGGGGGCCGACAGGGCGGCGTGGACCGCGGGGGCGCTGCGGGTCGAGACCGACCCCGGGCTCGCGCGCGGGCTCGCGCTGCTGGACGCGCCGGACATCGACTCCCTCGTCGCCCGCAACCGCGACCTTGCCGCCGAGCTGATCTGTGCCGCCGACATCTGGGTGCTGGTGACCACCGCCACCCGCTACGCCGACGCGGTGCCCTGGCATCTGCTGCGCACCGCCAAGGAGTACGACGTCACCCTCGTCACCGTGCTGGACCGGGTGCCCCACCAGGTCGCCGCGGAGGTCTCCCACCAGTACGCGGCGCTGCTCGCGGCGGCCGGGCTGGGGGACGTGCCCCGCTTCACCATCCCCGAGCTCCCCGAGTCCGCGGGCGGCGGCAGCGGGCTGCTGCCCGGCACGGCCGTCGCGGCGCTGCGCGACTGGCTCACCCGGCACGCCCAGGACCCCGGCGCCCGCCAGGCCGCGGCCGAGCGGACCGCCGTCGGGGTGATCGCCTCGCTCCGCGCCCGGATGCCCGCGCTGGCCGGGGCGGCGGCCGCCCAGCACGCGGCGGCGGTGCGGCTGGTGCAGCACGTCGGGGGCGCGTACGGGGAGGCGGCCGAGCGGGTGCGGCGCGAGCTGGCCGGCGGGACGGCGCTCGCGGGGGGCGCGCTCACCCACTGGCACGGCCGCCCGTACGACAGCACGCCCGAAGAACTCCTCACCGCCCTCGCCGACTCCCTCGCCACCCTGTTGCGCAGCGCCACGGCCGCCGCCGACGAGCGGGTCGGGGACGTCGGGCGGCGCGAACCCGCCGCGCGCGCCGGGCTCGCGCCGTGCGACGCGCGCGGTGCCGGGGAGCGGATCGGCGTGGCCGTACGGCACTGGCGGCGCTGCATCGAGGAGCTCGCCGAGGAGGAGGTGGCCGCACGGGCCGCCGAGGGCGGCGCCGGCTGCGCCCCGGACGAGGCGGCCGCGCTGCTCGTGGCGTCCCTGATCGGCGGGCGCCGCACCCGTACGGCGGGCGAGCGGCTGGCCGAGACGCTGGGCGCGCACGGGGCGCTGCGCCTGCGCGACCGGGGCCGCCGGCTGCTCGACGAGTGCGTCGGCCGGGTGCTGGCGGCGGAGCGGGACCGGCGGCTTGCCCCGCTCGACGCCCTCGACGTGACCCCGGACCACCAGGTCCGGCTGATCGCCGCGCTGTCCGTACTACAGAAGGAGAGGTGACGGTGGTGACGGCCACTGCGACGTCCGGGCCGGAAGGCGCGCCCTCCCAGGAGAGCGCCGCCAGGCAGACGTGGGACGACGGCCTGATCGCCCGGCGGACGCGGGGCCGGCGGCCCGGAACGCCGGCCGCGGCGGAGCCTGAAGCGGAGGCGGTCGCGCCGGGGCGGGAGGCGGCGTACGGCGGTGGCGGCGCGGCGTACGGCGGGCCTCATGGGCACGGGCCTCATGGCCAAGGGCATGGGCCAGGACACGGCGAGGGGCGGCAGGGCGGGGGATACGGCCAGGGCGGGGCAGGCGGCCTCGGTGGTGGTGGCGGCGCGCGCGAGCCATACGCGCCGGCGTACGAGCCCGGCGGCCGCGGCTTCGTCACCGGCGCTCTGCGGCCGCGCCTGGACGCGCTGCGCGAGCTGGTCGGGCTGTCCCGCACCCGGCTGGACGGGCGCACGCTCGGCGAGGCGGGGCGGGTGCTCGACGAGGCCGTCGCGCGCGGGCGGCATCCGCTCGGACACACCGTCGTGGCCCTCGCCGGGGCCACCGGAAGCGGCAAGTCCACTCTCTTCAACGCCCTGGCCGGGGCGTATGTGTCCGAGGCGGGGATCCGCCGCCCCACGACGGCCGCGCCCCTCGCGTGCGCCTGGACCGACCACGCCGACGGCCTGCTCGACCGGCTGGACATCCCGCACCGGGACCGCCGCCGCCCCGCCTATCCGTACGACCCCACGCTGCGCGGGCTGGTGCTGCTCGATCTGCCCGACCACGACTCGGCGGCGGCGGGACACCGCGAGCGGGTGGACCGGCTGCTCGGGCTGGTCGACGCGGTGGTGTGGGTGGTGGATCCGGAGAAGTACGCGGACGCGGTGCTGCACGAGCGCTATCTGCGGCCGCTGGCCGGATACGCCGAGGTGACCTTTGTGGTGCTCAACCAGGTGGACCGGCTGCCGGGCGACGCCGCCGACCAGGTGCTGGACGATCTGCGGCGGCTGCTGGACGAGGACGGGCTCGCGCTCGGCGAGCACGGGGAGCCGGGGGCGACCGTGCTCGCGCTGTCCGCGCTGACCGGCTCGGGCGTCGGGGAGCTGAGGGAGGCGCTGGGCCGGCTCGCCGCCGACTGCGGGGCGGCGGAGCGGCGGCTGGCGGCGGACGTGGACGGCGCGATGGAGCGGCTGCGTCCGCAGTATGTGGCGGACGGGGCGCCGGTCGGCTTCTCGGCGCGGGCCCGGACGGAGTTCGAGGAGCGGCTGGCGGACGCGGCGGGCGCGGTGGCGGCCGGGCAGGCGGCGGAGCGCGCCTGGCTGCGGGACGCGCGGTGGGCGTGCGGGACACCCTGGGGGCGGCTGAGGCAGCTGAGGCGGGCGGGGGCGATGTGGTCGTGGGAGCGGGACGCGGAGGGGGAGGAGAGCCAGGGCGCGGCCGGAGGACGGTCCGGGGGACGGGCCGGGACCGCGCTGGACATCCCGGGCGCGCGGGCGAAGGCGGCGGCGGTGGCCGCGGTCACCGCCCGGCCCGCGGTGGAGGAGGCGGTACGGAACCTGGCGGACGAGGCGACCGCGGGGCTGCCCGCGCCCTGGGCGCAGGCCGTACGGGAGGCGGCGGCCTGGGGCGGCAAGGGGCTGCCGGACGCGGTGGACGGGGCGGTGGCCGCGACGGCGGAGCGGCGGCTGTCCCGGCCTGTGTGGTGGTCGGTGGCGGCGACGGCGCAGCTCGCGCTGGCGGGGGTGCAACTGCTGGGGTTGGTGGGCCTGGTGGCGGTGGCCGCGGGGGCGCTCGGCGCTCCGGCGTGGTGGGTGGCAGCGCTGCCGGCCGTGGTGGTTGTGGCGGCCGTGGCGTGCGGGCAGGCGCTGGCCTGGGCGTGCGGTCTCGCGGCTCGGGGGCCCGCGCGGCGGTACGGGCTGGCGGCGGAGCGGCGGCTTCGGGAGGCGGCCGCGGAGTGCGGGCGGGCGCGGGTGCTGGAGCCGGTGGCGGCGGAGCTGTCGCGCTACCGGGAGGTGCGCAAGCAGTACGTGATCGCGGCGGGTGGCGTCGCCGCGGGCGGGATCGGTTCAGCCGGCCGGGGGGCCGAGTTGTCCACAACCGGGGAGTAGCCCACAGGCCCCGGCGGACTTCGGCGATCGCGTGCAGCATGAACTCGGAAGGGGACGGACGCGGTGAAGTGAACGGGGAGGCGGCGCGGTTGAACGAGACCTGGCTGACGGTGGTGGGCAATGCCGCGACGCGGCCGGACTATTGGGAGACGGCGGCCGGTGTCGCGGTGGCCCGGTTCCGGCTGGCGGTGACGGCGCGGCGCTGGGAGCGGGCGCGGGAAGCGTGGACGGACGCGTACACGAGCTTCTACACGGTCTGGGCCTGGCGGGGGCTCGCGGCCAATGTGGCGGCGTCGGTCTCGCTCGGCGAACCGCTGGTCGTGCACGGCACGTTGCGGGTGCGGGAGCGGACGGGAGAGCGGCCTCCGGACCAGCGGTCGGACCGGCCGTCGGATCGACTGTCGGATCGACTGTCGGATCGACCGGGGGACGACGGCGGCGGCGGGTCCAGGCGGTGGATCACCGCGGATGTCGACGCGGTGGCGGTCGGACACGACCTGGCGCGGGGCACATCCGCGTTTCGCAGAATCTCGCGGGCTAAACCTCTTTTAAACGCACCGACTGGGGCAACACCCCCGTGATTCCCGGTGATTTGTCGATAAAGCCAGGTCAGGTGGGGTGGTGTGATGAGATAACGATTTCGATTCGGATTGGTTGGCCCTTGGTATTCCTGGGGAACAGGGCGAGGGTTCTCCCTAGGATCCCTGATGCCAACGGGGGCTCCTGAGTTTTGAGTTCGCTGGCGAGGCGCACCCACAGATTGGCGCTCGCCCGGAGGGGAAACCATGATTTCTGTAAAGGGGCGGGGCTCTGCCCGCCTTGCCGCCGCGCTCCTGGCCTCCGGCCTGGTCGCGGCGGGTGCGATAGTCACGGCCGGTACCGCAGTCGCGGACGACGCGCCCCCGAGCCAGGGCGGTGCCACCGCCACGCTGAGCGGTCTCAAGACCTTCGACAAGGCGGTCATCCACGAGGACGGCAAGGACCAGCGGGTCGGCGCCGGTCTGTTCGAGATGGCGGTCGACAACGGCGGCACCATCCAGACGTACTGCATCGACCTCCACAACCCGACGCAGAGCAAGGCGAAGTACGAGGAGAAGCCCTGGAGCGCCACGTCGCTGGCGCACAACACTGAAGCGGGCAAGATCAACTGGGTTCTCCAGAACTCCTACCCGCAGGTCAACGACCTCTCCGCGCTTGCCGCCAAGGCGGGCTCCGGCCCCCTGACGGAGAAGACCGCGGCCGCCGGCACCCAGGTCGCCATCTGGCGCTTCTCGGACGGCGCCGACGTCGACGCGGTCGACCCCGCGGCCCAGAAGCTGGCCGACTACCTCGAGAAGAACGCGCAGAGCCTCGAGGAGCCCAAGGCCTCGCTGACCCTGGACCCGCCCGCGGTCTCCGGCAAGTCCGGTGAGCGCCTGGGCCCGATCAAGGTCCACACCAATGCGGACAGTGTCACGGTCACCCCGGGTGACACCGCCGCCTCCGGCGTCAAGGTCGTCGACAAGGACGGCAAGACGGTCACCAGCGCCGCCGACGGCAGCGAGCTGTACTTCGACGTGCCGGCCGGTGCCGCCGACGGCAGCGCCTCGCTGACCGCCCAGGCCGCCACCAAGGTCCCGGTCGGCCGCGCGTTCGCCAGCGCCACCAAGAGCCAGACCCAGATCCTGGCCGGCTCCAGCGAGTCCACCGTCTCCGCCACCGCCACCGCGGACTGGGCGAAGAAGGGCCCGATCCCGGCGCTGTCCGCCGAGAAGAACTGCGCCAAGGGCGGCGTGGACATCACCGCGACGAACAAGGGCGACGAGGCGTTCACCTTCGAGCTCCTCGGCGAGAAGCACACCATCGAGGCCGGCAAGTCCCAGACCATCACCGCCCCGGTGAAGGAGGACCAGGCCTACAAGTTCACGATCACTGGTCCGAACGGCTTCGAGAAGACCTTCTCCGGCGTGCTGGACTGCAAGACCGCGAGCACCGGCGGCGGCAGCGGTGACAAGACCCCGTCCTCCCAGCCGAGCCCGGCCTCGGCCGGCGGCGGCAGCGCCGACAGCAGCGGCGGCGACCTCGCCGAGACCGGCTCCAGCAGCAACACCCCGATCATCGCCGGCGTCGCCGTGGCGCTCGTCGTGATCGGTGGCGGCGCGGTCTTCTTCGTCCGCAAGAAGAAGGCGGCTCCCGCGGGTGAGTGATCGCTGACCCGAAGTAATCGCTGAAAGGGCCGGGGCCTCGAAAGAGGCTCCGGCCCTTTCGCGTGCGCGGCCGACGAGAGGACGGCATGCGGTTGATATGTGGCCGTTATGTGACCGCCATGCGGCAGGAACGAGGCCGGACCCGGGCAGAGGGGGTAACGGGTTTCCGTCGCACGCTTGGCGTACGGCAAGATGGGGTGTATCTGACGACGCGGCGCAGCCGCGTACCGACCCACGCGGCGACCCACGCGGTGACCCACGTGGCAAGGCCGCACTTAGACCTACGATTGCCGGACGGTTTCTCTTGGCTGAGTACATCTACACCATGCGCAAGACGCGCAAGGCTCACGGCGACAAGGTGATCCTCGACGATGTCACGCTGAGCTTTCTGCCCGGCGCCAAGATCGGCGTCGTGGGTCCCAACGGCGCCGGTAAGTCGACGGTGCTGAAGATCATGGCCGGTCTGGAGCAGCCGTCCAACGGGGACGCCTTCCTCTCGCCCGGATACAGCGTCGGCATCCTGCTCCAGGAGCCCCCGCTGGACGAGACCAAGACCGTGCTGGAGAACGTCCAGGACGGTGTGGCGGAGATCAAGGGGAAGCTGAACCGCTTCAACGAGATCGCCGAGCAGATGGCGACCGACTACTCGGACGCGCTGCTGGAGGAGATGGGCAAGCTCCAGGAGGACCTGGACCACGCCAACGCCTGGGATCTGGACGCCCAGCTGGAGCAGGCGATGGACGCCCTCGGCTGCCCGCCCGGCGACTGGCCGGTCACCAACCTCTCCGGTGGTGAGAAGCGCCGCGTCGCCCTGTGCAAGCTGCTGCTGGAGGCGCCCGACCTGCTGCTGCTCGACGAGCCCACCAACCACCTGGACGCCGAGTCCGTGCAGTGGCTGGAGCAGCACCTCGCCAAGTACGCCGGCACCGTCGTCGCCATCACCCACGACCGGTACTTCCTGGACAACGTCGCCGAGTGGATCCTGGAGCTCGACCGCGGCCGCGCCATCGGCTACCAGGGCAACTACTCCACCTACCTGGAGACCAAGCAGACCCGGCTGAAGGTCGAGGGCCAGAAGGACGCCAAGCGCGCCAAGCGGCTCAAGGAAGAGCTGGAGTGGGTCCGCTCCAACGCCAAGGGCCGCCAGGCCAAGTCCAAGGCGCGACTGGCCCGTTACGAGGAGATGGCCGCCGAGGCGGAGAAGACCCGGAAGCTGGACTTCGAGGAGATCCAGATCCCGCCGGGCCCGCGCCTGGGCAATGTCGTGGTCGAGGTGGAGAACCTCTCCAAGGCGTTCGGCGAGAAGGTCCTCATCGACGACCTCTCCTTCACGCTGCCGCGCAACGGCATCGTCGGCGTCATCGGCCCCAACGGCGCGGGCAAGACCACGCTGTTCAAGATGCTCCAGGGACTTGAGACCCCGGACGCGGGCAACATCAAGGTCGGCGAGACCGTCAAGATCTCCTACGTCGACCAGAGCCGCGCCAACATCGACCCCAAGAAGACGCTGTGGGCCGTCGTCTCGGACGAGCTGGACTACATCAACGTCGGCCAGGTCGAGATGCCCTCCCGCGCGTATGTGTCCGCGTTCGGCTTCAAGGGCCCGGACCAGCAGAAGCCGGCCGGGGTGCTCTCCGGCGGTGAGCGCAACCGCCTGAACCTCGCGCTCACCCTCAAGCAGGGCGGCAACCTGCTGCTCCTCGACGAGCCGACCAACGACCTCGATGTGGAGACCCTCTCCTCGCTGGAGAACGCGCTGCTGGAGTTCCCCGGCTGCGCCGTGGTCGTCTCCCACGACCGCTGGTTCCTCGACCGCGTCGCGACGCACATCCTCGCGTACGAGGGCGAGTCCAAGTGGTTCTGGTTCGAGGGCAACTACGAGTCGTACGAGAAGAACAAGATCGAGCGCCTCGGCCCGGACGCGGCCCGTCCGCACCGCGCCTCGTACAAGAAGCTGACCCGGGGCTGAGCGTGGCCCGTCATATCTACCCCTGCCCCCTGCGCTGGTCCGACATGGACGCGTTCGGCCATGTCAACAACGTGGTCTACCTCCGCTATCTCGAGGAGGCGCGCGTCGACTTCATGTGGCGGCTGGCGCCGGGGGGCGGCAGCCGGGCGTTCACCGGCGGCGTGGTCGTGGCCCGGCACGAGATCAGCTACCTCAAGCCGCTCTTCCACCGGCACGCGCCGGTGACCATCGAGCTGTGGGTGGAGGAGACCGGCGCCGCGTTCATCACGCTCGGGTACGAGGTCAAGGACGAGGACACCGTGTACGCGCGGGCCTCCACCGTGATCGTCCCCTATGACCTGGAGCGCGGCCGTCCGCGCCGCCTCACCTCCGAGGAGGAGGGCTTCCTCGCGAAGTACCGGGAGGACGGCGCGGCAAAGGCCGCCGGTGCCGCCGGTACTGCCGGGGCCGTCGGGCGGGACGAGCAGCCCGAGGGGGCCGTGACCGTATGACGGGGCAGGGGGAGGAGCTGCGCCTCGCCGACCCGGGGGAGGCGGCGGACCTCGCCGCCTTCCTGGCGCGGCTGATCCACTACGACCGCGCCGCGGCGGTGCGGCTACAGGCGGGCGGCGGAGTGCTCGCCGTCTTCGGCCGTCCGCCGTCCTTCGAGGTGCTCGCCATCCGCACGGCGCGCCTCACGGTCGACACCGTGCTGGACACGACGGTCTCGGCCGGGCAGTTCGCGGACGCGCTGGACGCGGGGGCGCGGGGCCTGACGGGCGGCGGCCCGGTACCCGAGGGGCTGGCCGTCGCCGTGCCCGAGGCCGTCACCGGCCCGCCGTGGGCCGGGCTGCTGCCGCCGCGCGGCGGCTGGCGGCGGATGCCCGGGCTGCCGGCCGTGGACGAGGTGCGCGGGGCGGTCACCGCGGCCGTCGCCGAGTTCCGGGCCCGGGACGCGGCGCTGCCCGAGGAGCGGCGCACCCGTGCCGAGCGGGACCGCATCGGCCGCGAGATCTGGTCCCGCACGCTCGGCGAGACCGGCCTCCCGCTGCGCGTCGTCCACGCCGCGCAGTCCCTGGGCTTTCTGCGCCCGGCCCGGACCCCGGTGGCGGTCGCCGCGGCCGTGGCGACCGGCTCATCGGGCGGCGGCGCGACGGCACCCGCCCCCGGGGCCGAGCAGCTCGCGCTGCTCGCCGCGGGCGGCTGGCTGCGGCTGCGCACGCCGTACGGCTCGATAGCGGTGCGCAGGACGGGACTGACCGGGCTCTCGGGCCTGTCGGTGACGCCCACCTGAGCGGGGAATGGCCCGGTGGCTCCACACCTCACCGGGCCATCAGTCCGATCCGCCGGGTCAGCCCGCGGTGTTGACCATGGACGCGGCGGCGTAGGTGAGGTAGTCCCACAGCTGCCGCTCGTGCTCCGGCGCCAGCTCCAGCTCGTCCACGGCGTCACGCATATGACGCAGCCAGGCGTCGTGGGCCGCGCGGTCCACGGTGAAGGGCGCATGCCGCATCCGCAGCCTCGGGTGGCCACGGTTGTCGCTGTAGGTGCGGGGGCCGCCCCAGTACTGCATGAGGAAGAGCCTCAGCCGGTCCTCGGCCGGGCCCAGGTCCTCCTCGGGATACATGGGCCGCAGCAGCGGGTCCTCGGCCACCCCCTGGTAGAAGCGGTGCACCAGGCGCCGGAAGGTCTCCTCGCCGCCGACCTGTTCGTAGAACGTCTGCTCCTGAAGCGTGCCGCCGGAATTCTCTGTCACGCCTCCATGCTCTCAGACGGCCCGACCGACGACTTCGGGCGTAGGGGGTGCCTTGTGGATCAGGCTGGGCTCCCGACGCCTGGCACGCCCATCCGCTGCCTCCGCTTTGCGGCTGGACGCGCCCCCAGCTACCGCTGGGAGGTACCCCCGGACGCCGCTCGCTGATCCAGCCTGACCCACGGCACCCCCTATGTCGCGGCTGGGGCGTGGGCGCAGGACAGTGGAGTCATGGGGAGCGCGCGCACGGGAAGGCGCGGCGCGCAGGGCGCGGACCGGAAGTCCGATCCGTACGCCGCGACGGCCGCGACGCTGCGGGCCGCCCTGGTGAGGGAGATCACCGCGGGCGGCGGGCTGAGCGACCCGGCCTGGCGGGCGGCCTTCGAGGCGGTGCCGCGCCATGTGTTCGTGCCCCACTACTACGAGGCGGGCGGCTACGGCTCGCCCAGCGGGGCGGCGGTCTACGAGCGGCTGGGGCGGCACGACCCCGACCCGGCGCGGCGGGCGCGCTGGCTGGCCGGGGTGTACGCCGATGCGCCCCTGGCCACGCGGGTGCGCGACGGCGAGCTCGTCTCGTCCAGCAGCCAGCCGTCGCTGATGGCGCGGATGCTGGAGGCCCTGGAGGTGCGGGACGGGGACAGCGTGCTGGAGATCGGCACGGGCACCGGCTACAACGCGGCGCTCCTCGCGCACCGGCTCGGCGACGACCGGGTCACGACCGTCGATATCGACCCGGTCATTACCGACACCGCCCGCGAACACCTGGCCACGGCGGGATACCACCCGGCGGTCGTCGTCGGGGACGGGGCGCTCGGCTGCCCCTCTTGTGCCCCCTTCGACCGGATCATCGCCACCTGTGCCGTGGCCACCCTGCCGCCCGCCTGGCTGGGCCAGTGCCGGGCCGGCGCGCTGATCCTCGCGCCGCTCGCCACCGGGCTGGTCGTGCTGCGGGTCGCCGACGCCGGGCACGGGGAGGGGCGCTTCCTGGCCACCCCCGCCTACTTCGTTCCGCTGCGCGGCGCCGAGCCTCCGCCCCCGGTCAGCACGAAGGGCCTGCCGAGCCGGCCGCTGCTGGACGACTCCTTCCGCTTCCTGCTGAACGTCGTCACAGCGCGGATGGACCCGCTGGAGGCCCTGGCGCTGTGGGAGCACGAGGGCCGGCCGGGGCGGGAGCGCTACGGGGTGACGGTGCGCGAGCGGCGGCAGTGGGCGTGGCTGGACGACCCGGAGGGCACCTACGCCTGGACGCTGGGGCCGCTCCATGCCGAACAGGCCCCGTAGGGCGCGGCCCGTGGCGGGCGGCCTGAGCCGACGCCCCGCCACCGGGCGCACGCCCGAGCCGGGTCCTAGGCCCTGTCTCCCCGATCTCTGTGGATCAGCCCGCGGCGTCTGGTGCGTGCGATCGCAAGGCGGAGGGCCGCCCTCGTAGTGGGCCTACTCGGGCGGGCCCGACAAGTAGCGAGCGTGCGTGCCAGGCGTCGCGGGCCCGCAGAGATCGGGGAGACAGGGCCTAGCCCCGGCGCACGGTGATCGTCGTCCAGGCGCCGACGTGGACGCGGTCGCCGTCCTGGAGGGGGATGGGGACATACGGCTGGATCGGGTCCTCGGCGCCGTTGATCGTGGTGCCGTTCGTCGAGTCCTGGTCGACGACCGCCCAGCCGCCGTCCGGCTGCTGGACGAGGACCGCGTGCTGGTGGGAGACCCCGGGGTCCTCCGGCGGGCGCGCCAGGTCGATGTCGGGCGACTCGCCGGTGCTGTGGCGGCGGCGGCCGATGGTGACCTGCTGGCCGGTGAGCGGAAGCTGCTGCTCGGGGGAGTAGGCCGGGAGGTTCAGTCCGGCCGCCTCCGGGCCGCTGCGGTGCATCATCGCCATGAAGTACTCACGGTCGGGGGCGATGACCGCGATCCATCCCGCGGCGCTCTGGGGCACGGGGCCGCCGGGGGCACCGCCCTGGGGCGCGGGGCCGCCCGGCATGCCGCCCTGGGTGAAGTGGGCGGGCGGCCCCTGGTGCGGTCCGGGCGCCGGGGGGCTCGAAAAGTCGCCGCCGCCGTAGGGCGGACCGGGCGGCGCCGGGACCTGATGCGGATGCGGCTGCCCGTACTGGAGCGGGGGCGCGGGGGCGTTCGGCGGCGCGGGTGCGCCCGCGGCGGCGTTCGGCGGCGGAAGCGTCCAGTCGTCGTCGGCGAAGGCCGGGCCGGGGGGCTGGGCCTGCGGCGCCGTGAACCCGTGCGGCGGCGGGGGCTGCGGCGGCTGGAAGCCGCCGGGGCCGGGCGGGGGCGGCGGGGCGTACGAGGTGGCCGACTGGGTCAGAAAGTTGTAGCGGCACTCCTCGCAGAAGGGCGCCTGCGCCTCACGGGGCGTACGGCACTGCGGGCACAGCTCCGCCTGGAAGGTGGCCTCCGGCGGCTGCGGGACCGGCGGCGCGGGGTAGCCGTAGCCCCCGGGCGCGCCCTGGGGCCCCGGACCGCCGGGCCCAGGGATACCGGGCCCAGGGATACCGGGCCCAGGAACACCCGGCGGCGGTCCGCCGGGATAGCCCATGCCGTCCGGGAACCCGGGCGGGCCGGGCATCGGCGGGGGCGGTGGCGGTGGGACGGCGCCCGAGGGCACGGGCGTCCCCGACATCCGGTGGCCACACACCTCGCACCAGTCGTCGGCCGCTGATTGGTGACCGTTAGGGCATGTCGGCATGTCGGTGTTCCCCCTCTTGTGCCGTTCTTGGCGCTTGTTGCCGCTTTACGCGCTTTTCGCGTTACTTCTTGTCACTTTTTGACGCGAACCGTCTTGGTCGAACGCGTTTCGAGAGTCATCTCATCCGCCTCCGCGACCTTCGCTTTCAGTCGCACAGTACCTGTCGCCGCGTCGACGACGTCCACCACCTTCGCAAGCAGTTTCGCCGTGTCTTCGTTCCCCGAGGCGCTGGCCAGCTGGACGGCACGTCCCAGCTTCGCCGTTGCTCCATCCATATCTCCAGCTTTGCGGGCATCCAGCCCCTGCTGGATGGCCTGTGCCAGTTCGGCCTGGCCCGTATAGTGCGCGACCTGCGGATTCATCGCGGTGGAGGCGACCATGTCATCCGTCCAGACGGCCCGCACCAGCCCCTGGGCGAGGGGGGCCGGGAGCCCGCCGTCGGGCTGGGGCAGCACCAGGGAGACCCGGGCGGCCAGCATCTCCTGCCCGACGTCGGCCGCGGGCACCCGCACACACAGGTGATAGTCGCGGGACTCGTCGCCCCACGAGCCCGTCGGATAGTCGCCCGCCCGCGCTCCGGCCTCGGCGCGCCGGTCGGTCAGGTCCTCGACCGTGGGCGCCACCTGCTTGACGAACGCCACCTCGGCGCCCAGCGGGGTCCAGACGCGCAGGCTGACGTCCGCGACCTCCTTGCCCAACGCGTTCTCCATCATGCGGGTGAAGTCCGCGGTCAGCGCGGCCAGATCGGAGGGGTCGGCCACGATATCGGCCGAGCCGAGCAGCGCGGAGGCGACGCCGGTGACCTCCTTGACCTCCCAGTCGGTGCCCACCCCGCGCGCGTCGCAGGTGAAGCGGCCCGCGCAGGCGTCCAGCGCGGCCCGCAGCTCCTCCGGCTTCTCGTGCTCGTTGCGGCCGTCGGTGAGCAGGATGCCGTGCCGGATCGGCACATCGGCCGAGGCCAGCAGCCGGTCGGCGAGGCGCAGCCAGGTGCCGATCGCGGTGCCGCCGTCGGCGCGCAGCCGGCGCAGCGTGTCCTTGGCCCGGGCCCGGGTGGCCGGGTCGGCGATCGCCAGCCGGCCCTCGCCCGGGAACACCTCCTGCGCCTTGTGGGTGCCGGCGACCACGGCGAAGGCGACGCCGTCGCGGACCGTGTCGATCGCGGCGGCGGTCGCGTCCCGCGCGTTGCGCATCTTGGCCGGCGGATAGTCCATGGAGCCGGAGCAGTCGACCATGATGACCACGGCCGCGCCGGGGGACGGGCCGCCGTCCTGGTCCGGGGCCGGGGCGGGCGCCGGGATGGGCATCCCCCCGGTGGTGCCGCCGCCGGTCGAGGTGACCGTGACGATCGCATTCACCTCGCGGCCCTCCTCGGGGAGGTGCTCGTTCTGGAAGACCTCGACCGAGAACCGGGGCACGGTGGACTTGGCGAAATTGGCCATCAGATCGGCTCCTTGGTCAGATCCGCTCCCGAGGGGTGCGTCCGGAGAATCAGCCGGATCCTGCCCTGCCCGGCTCCGCGGGGAACGGCAGGACAGCCACTGTTACGTTGTCGTGGCCCCCGCCCTCCAGGGCGTGACCGACCAGGGCGCGGGCGCTGTGCATCGGCCGGACACGGGCGTCCGGCGGCACCGCGCGGGCCATCTCCTGCGCCGATTCCGCGTAGTTCCACAGCCCGTCGGTGCACACCACCACCACACCGGGCCGGTCCGGTTTGAAGGACGCGGTGTGCGGGTCCAGTTCATAGGCGTCGGCGCCCAGCCAGCCGGTGATGGCGTGGGCCCGCTCGTCCGCGTACGCCTCGGCCTCGGACATCAGCCCCGCGGCCACCATCTGGGCCGCCCAGGAGTCGTCCTCGGTGAGCCGGGCGGGCGGGGCCGAACGGTCGTCGGGCACCCAGTAGACGCGGCTGTCGCCGATCCAGCCGACGGTCAGGATGCCGGTGGTGACCACCGCGCTGACGATGGTGCAGGCCGGCGCGTTCTGCTGGCGCTGGTGGGGCTCGTCGTGCCCCCCGGCCCCACAGGCCTCCGCCGCCAGGGAGTTCACGGCCTCGGCTGCGGCGACGATCGCCTCGTTCATGGCCTGCTGGGGGTGGGCGCCGCGGGGGAGTGCGGCGAGCAGCGACTGACCGGCGGCGTGGGCGGCGGCCGCGGACGCGTCGTCAGGGCGGGTCGCCGAGGAGACCCCGTCGCAGACGACCGCGAGGACGGCCGGTGAGCCGTCGGGCAGCGCGGCGGCGGACACGGCGAACGCGTCCTCGTTGCGGTGGTGGCGCAGGCCGCGGTCGCTGGCCGCCGCGACGCCCGCCAGCTCCCGCTCCATGTGGTCGCGCTCCCGCGGCTGGGCGTGCCCGCAGGAGTCGCAGTATCCGTCCTGGTCGATGGTGCCCTCCCGGCATGCGCCGCACAGGCGGCCGCCGCTGTTCGTGTCGGTGTGTGTGGTGATGTGCGGCGCGCCCGGCGCCCCGGGGGCCGGCCGGCCCCCGAGCGCCGCGGCGGACCGCGGGTCGGCCGCCGCGGCGCTGTCCGGCGCGGCCGGGGTGTCCCAGGCGACCGGGGCGGCCGGAGCCGCCGGGTCGGCCGGGAAGGTCGGGTCGGCCTGGCCGGCCGGGGGAGCCGGGGCGGGGGCCGGCAGCGGATAGTCCTCCGGCTCCTGCCGCCTGGCCCGTGTCGCTCCGTTCACCGGCGGCGGCGCCGGGCGGTCCACGGCCACGGCGGCCTCCGGCGGGGCCGAGGCAACGTCGGCCCCGCACACACCGCAGAAGTTGTCACCCGACTCCAGCGGCTCTTCACAGGTCGGGCAGGCTGCCACCCGGGGCAGCTGCGGCATCTGCGGCATGATCACACCCACGTCCTGGGGCGGAAACGGTTGGCCCGTTCCACCAGTTCGATCCTTTCCTCGCCGCGCTGCGCGAGCCTGGCGAGCACCCGGTACGAGCGTTCCAAACCGAAGCGCAGTCCCCGCTCGTCCAGACTGCTGCCGAGCAGGGACGGCCGGGCGGCACTCGGCGGCGCGCCGCTGCTGCCGGACAGTACCCAATCCAGGGCGCTGCCCAGTACTTCCGTGCACAGCCGCTCATAACGCACCGCGTCGAGGCCCAATTGTCCCAGCCGCTCGACCTGTTGGGCCGAGGCCGTCAGATCGGCCAGCAGCGGCTCGTGCGCGGCCCGCTGCCGCAGCCGGGCCCGCACCGCGGCGACCCGGGCCGCCGTGTAGTGGATGGACGACTCCGGTACGGACTCGAGGGCCGCCACCGCCCCCGCGCGGTCCCCGGCGTACAGCAGCACCCGGGCCAGCCCGAAGGCGGCGCTCACATGGTTCGGGTCGGCCGTCCACACCAGCCGGTAGTACTCCGCCGCGTTGTCCAGCTGGCCGAGCACCTCGGCGCACACGCCGAGCGCCAGCTTCGGCGCGGGCTCACCGGGGAACGCGTCGTAGACGGCGTCGAAGGACAGGGCCGCGGTCTCGTTGTCCCCGGTCGCCAGCGCGTGCAGGCCCCGGTGCCAGACGATCCGCCAGTCGTCGGGATAGCCGGCCTCCAGACCGTCCAGCGCGATTCCGGCCTCGCGCGCGTGTCCCAGCTCCAGCTGGGCGCGGATGCGGCGCAGCCGCAGCTCGAGCGAGTCGGCGGGGGCGGCCCGCAGCGCCGCGTGCAGTTCGGTCGGGGTGGAGGTCAGCAGCCCGGCGAGGAACCCGGCGTTGGCGTCGTCCGGGTCCACCAGCGGCATCGGCACCGCCAGGGCGGTGGCCCGGGCGTCCGGCGGCGCGATCGCGGGCAGCGGCAGCGCGAGCACGCCCTGCGGGCGGGGCGGCTCGACGGCCGCGGAACCCCGGCCGCCGCGGCCCCCGAGCATGGACGGATCCTGGCCCTGCTCGGCGAACAGCTGGGTGTCCACCACCCGCGGCTCGGGCCCGAACAGCGTGGACAGCGCGGGCCGGGGCCGGCCCGTCTGGAGCGCCACGACCTCCCGCAGCACCCCCGTCAGCTGGTCGGCCATCTCCTGCGCGGAGGCGAACCGGCGGTCCGGGTCGGGGTCCGTGGCCCGCACCAGCAGCCGGTAGAACGACTCGTAGCGGCGGAAGACCTCGATGTTCCCCGGGTCGGGCAGGCTGTCCGCGAAGACGTTCGTATAACCCTGGAAGTCGAAGGTCAGCACCGCGAGGGTGCGCGCCACCGTGTACAGATCCGAGGCGACCGACGGGCCCAGCTCCGAGACCTCGGGGGCCTGATAGCCGACCGTGCCGTAGATGGGGCTCTCGTCGTCGTCCATCCGCCGCACCGCGCCCATGTCGATCAGCTTGAGCTGGTCCTGCTGCTGGATGGCGTTGTCGACCTTGAAGTCGCAGTAGAGCAGATTGCGGCTGTGCAGATGGCCCAGGGCCTCCAGGGCCTCGATGCCGTACGCGCACGCCTGCTCGACCGGCAGCGGATCGCGCCTGCCGTCCGGCGCGCGGCGGGCGTTGGCGATGTCCTTCAGCGACTTGCCGCCGACGTACTCCATCACGATGTAGCCGTCGAGGCTGCCGGTGCGCTGGTCGAGGTGTTCGACGAAGTTGTAGATGCGGACGATGTTGGAGTGCTCGATCTCGGCGAGGAACCGGCGCTCCGACACGGCGACGGACAGCGCCTCCTCGTCGCCGGTGTCCAGCAGGCCCTTGAGGACCACCCAGCGGTCGGACACCGCCCGGTCGATGGCCAGATAGATCCAGCCGAGACCGCCGTGTGCCAGACAGCCCGCCACCTCGTACTGGCCGTGCACGATGTCACCCGGGCGCAGCTTGGGCACGAAGGAGTACGGATGGCCGCACTTGGTGCAGAAGCCCTCGGTGCGCCCCGGCCTTTCGCCGCGCGCCCGCCCCACCGGCGCCGCGCAGTCGCTCCGGCTGCAGAACCGCTTGCGCTCGGGCACCTCGGGGTCGGCCAGCACCGCCGTACGAGGGTCGGGGCGCGGCACCTCGGGAACGCTGACCAGGCCCGCGCCCAGGCGGCTGCGCCCGGAGCGGGCCACGGCGGAGGAGCGGGAGCTGCGCACCGACACGGAACGGGACGAGGACCGCCCCGACCCCAGCGACCGCGACAGCCGCCCGGACACCGAGCGCCGGGACGAGGCGGACCGGGACGACGACGGGCGCGAGGAGGCCCGGGAGCCGCTGCCCGACGACCCGCTCACCCCGTCGCCCCGCCTCATGCCGGCGATGCCGGTGGGCGGCGAGCCGACCATGCCGTCACGCGAGACGACCGGGGCCATCCCGCAGGTGTCGCAGTACAGCTGGCCGCTGCCCACGTCCTCGTACGACCCGCCGCACGCGCGCCGCTGACACCTGCCCGCGTTCATAGGACTTCCCCCGTTCTACGATCCCGTGGCCCCGTCTGACGCGGGACCAGGACCTGGGACGCGGCCTGCTGGTAGCGCAGCACCGCCGCTTCGGCGGCGCGCAGATCGCAGGGCGCGCTCCACAGCATCCGGCGCGCCGTGTCGTAACGCTCGATCAGCAGGGGGTCCTCGGCCATGCCGTGGCGGGCGACCTTCGCCTTGTACGCGTCCAGCCTGCCGCGCAGCTCGGCGCGGACGGCCAGCGGCGCGGTCACCGCGGTCAGCGACTCCCGGGCGCGCAGCAGCTCGTCGTCGGCGCGCTCCTCCAGGGACTCCAGCAGCGGGGAGAGCCGGTGCCACTGGGCGCGCCTGCGGTACTCGGCCGCCGTCACCAGCTGCTCCTGAAGCACGGTCGGTGGGCCGCTGACCGCGGGCACCTCGGAGGCCGCGATCTTGGCCAGCACCTCGCCGCGCGCCTGCCGCGCCTCGGCGAGGGTGCGGTCCGCGCGGGAGAGCACATCGCGCAGCCGCATCAGCCGCCGCTCCGCGTCCTGCCGCACATCGAGGACCGCCTCGATCTCGCGCCGCACATCCTCCAGGGCGCGGGCCGCGGCGTCGTAACGGGTGGTGTCGGGGCGGCCGCCGCCGGGCGCGGAACTCGGCGACGCACCGGACCAGAAGGCGAGCGGGTCGGAGACGACCTCGGCGCGCAGCGAGGTCAGCTCCGCGGTGATCCGCTCCAGATCGTCGCCGGAGGGGTGCTCGCCGGGGCGCACCCCGACGGAGTGGGCGAGGGAGCGAGTGCGCCGCAGCTCGGCGGAGAGCATGTCGATACGGGCGGGCAGCGCGGACCACACGGCGTCGGCCGTGACGATGACATCGAGAGCCTCGGCGTACCAGCGGTTCATCCGGTCGACCAGCGCCTCGACCGTCAGCTGCTCGCTGAGCAGCGGGGCTCCGCTGAGCGAGGCGCTGCTGGGCAGCGTGATACCAGGGCCGCGCAGCAGCTCGGTGAGCTCGGCCAACTCGCCGGGCGTGGACCAGCGGTGGCGGGAGCGCACCTCACGGGCGGTGTGCAGCGCGTCCGTATAGGCGTCGAAGTACGTCCACAGCAGGGAGATGGCCTGCTCGGTGGTGGCCCACCGGTCCTTGGTGACGCCCGTCAGCTCGGCGCCTTCGAGGAGTCTGCGGCCGGCGTGGTCCTGGAGGGCGAGCAGCGAGGACTCGATCGCCTCGTGTTCGGCGCCGAGTCTCGCCAGCACGCGGTCCACCTCCTCGCGGCCCATGACCGGCTTGTCGGGTTCCCCCGTGGAGCTGGGGAAGGGTCCCGTGCCCCCCATCGATCACCTCTCCGTGTCCGTGCTGTGTGATCCGCGTGATCCGTATTCGCTCATCCCTGCTGCGTGCACTTACTGCGTGCATCCCTACCGCGCGCGGACCGGCCGCTAATCCTTGGCCGCTCATCCTTCGCGGGTTAATCCCTGTAGGCGGGCGCCGGTGCCGCCGGATTCTCCTCCGTTCTGCCGAGATCTTCCGCGAGCCACTTGCGGTAGGCCCGCATCCAGGGGCTGCCGGAACCGCCGGAGCGGTACTCCTCCAGCACCTTGTTGACCCGGCGTACCAGGTCCTTGTCGTCCTTGTTCATCGCCACGCCGTAGAACTCCTCGGTGAACGGCTTGCCGACGAGCTTGACGGACGGGTCCTGGGCCGCCTGCCCGGCCGCCAGGGCGTTGTCCGTGATCACGGCGTCGACCTGGCCCAGCTGTAGCCTGACCAGGCAGTCCAGCTGATTGGGCACCGGTGCGACCTTGATCGCGCCCAGGTCCTTCGCGCCGCCCTTCTCCTGGTCCAGCTCGGCCTCGGCGGTGGAACCCTGCGCCGTGCAGACCTTCTTGCCGCGCAGCGAGGTGTTGTACCCGGTGACGGACGAGCCCTTGGGGACCAGCACCTGCTGCCCCGCCTTGAAGTAGGCGGTGGAGAACGCGACGTCCTTGAGGCGGGCGCAGTTGATGGTCATGGTGCGGACGACGATGTCCACCTTGCCCTGCTGGAGGGCGTTGACCCGCTGGCTGGTGGGGATGGCGCGGTAGATGACCGCGTCAGGGTCGCCGAAGATGTCCTTGGCGATGGCGCGCACCAGGTCGATGTCGAAGCCGGTGAGGTCGCCGGTGGCCGGGTCGCGATAGCCCCAGCGGTAGCTGTTCTGGTCGACCCCGGCGATCAGCTTGCCCAGCTTGCGGCCCTCGACCTCGCGGTTCTTGATGCGCTCTATGGCCGGGCCGCTCGCGCTCGACGGTCGCAGGCTCGCCTCCGGCCGGACGCACTTCTCCGGGGCGGCGGCCGTCGTCCCCACGGACCGCGGGTGCGCCTGCCCCTCGCCGAGCCCGCTCCCGGCCCCGCCGCCCTGATCGTCCAGCGCCGTGGGCACGAAGATCGCCGTGGCCACCCCCAGGGCGCACACGGCCACCGCGGTGCCCGATCGCACTGATCGCATCCTCACGCCCCCCGTCGCCCTCACCGGTACTCCGACAGCCGGCGGCCTATGCCCATCAGCGCCGCGGCCGCCCCCAACAGGGCCAGCGCGCCGGCTCCTGGCGCCAGCCCGGTCAGCGCGCCGCGCCCGTCGTCCGCCGCCCGCTTGAACTCCAACTGCTCGTGCTCCAGGGCCTTCGCCAGCAGCGCGTCGACCTGGTCGAAGGACTCGCCCGTGCTGCCCTTGCCGCCGATGACCTTCGCCCGCGCGTCGTTGTAGTTCCCCGCGTCGTCGGCGGCGCGGGCGACCTTGTGGCGCGCCTGCCACTCCCGTACGCGGGTGATGGCCTCGTTCACCGGGGCGCGGCCCGCGTCGTCGTCCGCGAGGTCCCGGGCCCGGGCCAGCAGGCTGCCGGGGGCGGCCCCGGCCTTGCCGCCCGCGTCGCTTCCGGTGTCGGCGCCGTCGTCGCCTATGAGGCCGGACATCTGCTCGGCGTAGCCCACCTCATAGGCGTCCTTGCCCTGGTTCTCGCCTTCCTTGTCGACGACGACCGCCCCGCGCGCGACCAGCGTCAGGTTCTCGTCGCCACGGGCGCGCAGCGAGTCGATGCGGGCCTCGTTGAGCACATGCAGGGACTTGGCCCCGTGCTCGTCGGAGTCGTTCAGCGCGGCGCGGGCGAGGCCGTGGCCGGCCGCCAGCCACAGCAGCACCACCGCCGAGGCGGCGGCCGAGGCCAGCAGCCCCCGGTTGAACACCCGGTTGGTGCGCAGGAAGTCGCGGCGCTGGGCCCAGCCCAGAGCGGCCAGCGCGACGACGCCGGTGCCGATCGCCGCCCACGGCCAGGATTTCGCCGCCTCGTAGTCCTCGCCGAGCCGCGCGGTCTCGGCCTGGTACAGCCGCCCCGCGGCCGGCAGCAGCTTGCCCCGCATCGTGTCGTTGGCGTACCGCAGATACGCCCCGCCCAGCGGCAGCCCCTGGCGGTTGTTGGCGCGCGCGGCTTCGACCAGGCCCGTGTAGACCGGGAGGAGTTCGTTGATCCGGCGTATCTCCTCGCGGGCGGTGGCCGAGCCTTCCGTGTTGGCCGCGGCCCGCACCAGCAGCTTGGACGCCCGGTCGATGTCCTCCTCGTACCGCCGGCGCACCTTGGCCGGCTCCTGCCCGCCGGCCAGGAAGGCGCTCGCCGCGGTGGTGTCGGCGTCGGCGAGGGAGCGGTAGATGTTCGCCGCGTCGGCGCTCAGCGGCTGGCTGTGCTCGGCCACCGCGTCGGCCGCGGTCTGCCGGTCGGAGACCTGCCAGGCCGTCACCGCCCCGAAGGCCACCACCAACGCCGCGAGCACGGCTCCGATCACGCGCAGCCTGCCCGGCTCGGTCGTCGCCGCGGCCCGGGCCCGCTCGACGCCCTCCCGCCATGCGGCCCGCCGCGGGCCCGCGGATGCGGCCGCGCCGGTGGTCGGCGGGTATGCCACGAGACCTCCCCCTCGGTCCTGACCCCTCAGTCACTGTCGGCGGCCCGTCGCCCGGTGCGGCGGGGGACAGGTATCCGGGCAGCAGTATGGACGCAGCCGCAGGCGAGCACACCTGTCGTGCCCGGATCTTGGCCCGATCGCGATCTTCGCCTCGGGGTCGTCGGTCCCGGGGTGTCCGCGTCGTCCTCCTTCTCCCAACTTCTCATACGCTTCTCAGCGCGTTTCGGTTCCCAATGACCCCCCGCGACCTGGAAAGTCGGCGCCCTCAGCGCCGGGCGTAGTGTGCCCGCAGCGCGGTGTACGCGGCCGCCGGAGCGCCCGTGCGGTCCAGGCCCAGCAGGGCGGCCCCGAGCACCGGCGGCGCGGTGACCACCCTCGGTTCGGCCTTGGGCGCGCGTTCGGCGAGCAGCTCCCGCACCCGGTCGTCCAGGAGCGGGTGGCGGGCCGCGAGCACACCGCCGCCGAGGACCACGGGCGTCTGCTCACCGAGCAGTTCCAGCCGGGTCAGGGCGACCGTGGCCATGGTGACCACCTCCTCGGCCTGCCGGGCGACCAGGGCGCGGGCGATCTCGTCGCCGGAGTCGGCCACCGCGAAGAGCACCGGCGCCAGTTCGTGGCGCCGGGCCGGGGCGATCCGCCCCAGGTGCAGCGCCTCGATCAGCTCGTACATGCTGGCCAGGCCGAAGTGCTCGGGCAGGGCGCGGGCCAGGGCGGTCGGCTCGCCGCGGCCGTCCTCCGCGCGCGCGGCCCACCACATCGCCTCCTTCGACAGATCGCCGCCGCCGCCCCAGTCGCCGGAGATCCGGCCGATGGCGGGGAACCGCGCGGTCCGGCCGTCGTGGCCCAGGCCCGCACAGTTGATGCCCGCGCCGCAGACGACGGCGACGCCGGTCGGCTCTCCGTTGTCCGACTTGTCTGCGACTCCGGCCCGCAGCAGCGCGAAGGTGTCGTTGGCGACCGTGACGGTGGCCCCCCAGCCATGGGCCGCCAGCAGCGGAGTGACCTGTTCCTCCTCAGCCGGGAGGTCCACATTGGCCAGGCAGGCCGAGACATGCTCGGCCCGCGGCGGCCCGTCGAACCCCGCGGCCCGCCCCGCCCGCGCCACCAGCGGGGCGAGCGAGGCGACCGCGGCCTCGGCACCGACGACGGGCGGCGCGAAGCCGCCGCCGCGCGCGGTGCCGAGGACCGCCCCGTCCGGGCCGATCAGCGCCACGTCGGTCTTGCTGTTGCCCGCGTCGACCGCCAGGACGGTGGCGCGCGGCGGTTGGGCGGTCAGACCCTGGGACTGCGTCAGGCCCACGCCAGATGCTCCCGGTTGTGTGCGATGAGGGTGTCGGTCAGTTTCTCCGCGTACTCGATCTGGCCGATCAGGGGGTGGGCCAGCAGGGCGTCGAAGACCCGCTCGCGGCCGCCCTTCAGCGCCGCCTCCAGCGCCAGGTCCTCGTACGCGGTGACATGGGCGACCAGCCCCGCGTAAAGGGGTTCCAGGGGGCGCACGGGCAGCGGGCTCGCGCCGCGCCCGTCCACGGCCGCGGGGACCTCGATCACCGCGTCGTCCGGGAGGAAGGGCAGGGTGCCTTGGTTGAACGTATTGACGATGCGCACCTCGCCAGTGTCCCGCAGCAGCGACGAGGTCAGATCGACCGCCGCCTCCGAGTAGAAGGCGCCGCCGCGTTTGCCCAGCAGCTCGGGCTTCTCGTCGAGCGCCGGGTCGGCGTACATCTCCAGCAGCTGACCCTCGATCGCCGCGACCTCGGCGGCCCGCGACGGCTTGGTCCTGAGCTCCCGAACCACCGCGTCGTGCTGGTAGAAGTAGCGCAGATAGTAGGACGGTACGACGCCGAGGCGGTCGAGCAGCCCTCGCGGCATCCGCAGGTCGTCCGCGATCGCGTCGCCGTGCTCGGCCAGCAGCTTGGGCAGCACGTCCTCGCCGTCCGGGCCGCCGAGCCGCACCGCGCGCTCCCAGGTCAGGTGGTTGAGGCCGACGTGGTCCAGCGACACCTCGTCCGGGGCCACGCCCAGCAGCTTCGCGAACTTCCGCTGGAAGCCGATCGCGACATTGCACAGCCCGACGGCCCGGTGCCCCGCCGTCAGCAGCGCACGGGTCACGATGCCGACGGGGTTGGTGAAGTCCACGATCCACGCGTCGGGGTTGCGGCGGCGCACCCGCTCGGCGATGTCCAGCACCACCGGGACCGTGCGCAGCGCCTTGGCGAGCCCGCCGGCGCCGGTGGTCTCCTGCCCGACACAGCCGCACTCCAGCGGCCAGGTCTCGTCCTGGTTCCGGGCGGCCTGCCCGCCGACGCGCAGCTGGAGCAGCACCGCGTCCGCGCCGTCCACGCCCGCGTCCAGGTCGTCGGTCCAGGAGATCTGGCCGGGGTGGCCCTGCCTGGCGAAGATCCGCCGCGCCAGCCCGCCGACCAGCTCCAGCCGGTCGGCGGCCGGGTCGACCAGGACCAGCTCCTCCATCGGCAGCACATCCCGCAAGCGGGCGAATCCGTCGACGAGTTCGGGGGTGTAGGTGGATCCGCCACCCACCACTGCGAGCTTCAACCCTTGACTCCTGTCAGTGTGACGCCTTCGACGAAGGCTTTCTGAGCGAAGAAGAAGATGATGATGACGGGGGCCATGACCAGCAGGGTCGCGGCCATCGTCAGATTCCAGTTGACGCTGTGCGCGCTCTTGAAGCTCTCCAGGCCGTACGAGAGCGTCCAGGCGCCCGGATTCTGCGCGGCGTAGATCTGCGGGCCGAAGTAGTCGTTCCAGCAGTAGAAGAACTGGAAGAGCGCGACGGCCGCGATGCCCGGCTTGGCCATGGGCACGATGATCCGCAGCAGGGTCCGCAGCTCCCCGCAGCCGTCGACCTTCGCGGATTCCAGATATTCCTTGGGGATCGTCAGCAGGAACTGCCGGAGCAGAAAGATGGAGTACGCGTCGCCGAACGCCATCGGGATGATCAACGGCCACAGCGATCCCGACAGATGGAACTGCTGCGCCCACACCAGATACATCGGCACCACCACGACCTGTGGCGGCAGCATCATCGTGGAGATGACCAGGATCATGGCGGTGCGGCGGCCGCGGAAGCGGAATCTGGCGAGCGCATAGGCGACCGGCACCGACGAGAGGAGCGTGAAGGCCGTGCCGAGCCCCGCGTAGATCAGGGAATTGCGCCACCAGTCCAGAAAACCAGGGGTGTTGAAGACCTCGGTGTAATTGGACCAGTGCCATGCGTCGGGCCACAGATCGCCGCTCATCGCCTGGCTGTCGCTCATCACCGAGGTCAGGAAGACGAAGACGAACGGCAGCACGAAGAAGAGCGCGGCGGCGACGGCGACCGCGTGCACGGCGATCCAGTGCAGTACGGCCTTGCGGCGGGCGGCCGGGGCGGAGGAGGGACGGGCGGCGGGCCGTACCGGTGCGGACGGTGCCGAGAGGGTGGTGGTGGTCATATCGGTTGGTCCTCTCAAGCCTTCTCAGTCGTCCGCCGACAGCAGGCCGGCGCGCCGGCGCATCAGCAGGGTGGTGACGGCCATCGCGATCGCGAAGAGCACGAGCGAGAGCACACAGGCGGCGCCGGTGTTGAAGTTCTGGAAGCCCAGCGAATAGACGAGCTGTGGCACCGTGAGCGTGGAGTGGTCGGGATAGCCGGGCTGGATGACCGTGCCCGGGCCGATGCTGACGCCCGAGGCCAGCTTTCCGGCGACCAGGGCCTGGGTGTAGTACTGCATGGTCTGCACCACACCCGTCACCACCGCGAACATCACAATGGGTGTGATCGACGGCCAGGTGACATAACGGAACTTGGTGAACGCCCCGGCGCCGTCCAGCTCGGCCGCCTCGTACTGCTCCTTGGGAACGTCCAGCAGCGCGGCCATGAAGATGACCATCAGGTCGCCGATGCCCCACAGGGACAGCAGTACCAGCGAGGGCTTGGCCCAGGCCGGGTCGTTGAACCAGTTCGGCGCGTCGATCCCGACCTTGCCGAGAACGTCGTTCACCGGGCCGGTGCCGGGGTTGAGGAGAAAGACGAACGCCACGGTCGCCGCGACCGGCGGGGCGAGATAGGGGAGATAGAAGGCGGTGCGGAAGAAACCGGCCCCCGACTTTATCTTCGTGATCAGCAGTCCGATGCCCAGGCCGAAGACGACGCGCAGCGCGACCATCACCACGACCAGCCACAGCGTGTTCCACAGCGCCGGGCCGAACAGCGGCATCTGTTCCAGCACATACCGCCAGTTGCGCAGGCCCACGAAGGTCGGCGCCTTGATCTGGTTGTAGTGCATGAAGGAGAAGTAGACGGTGGCGATCAGCGGATAGCCGAAGAAGACAGTGAAGCCGACCAGCCAGGGGGAGAGAAAACCGAGGGTGCTCAGCCGCCGGCGCAGACGCTTGCGGCGCAGGGCGGGGGCGTTTGTCGTCATCGTGGCCATGTCGCCCTCCTCAGTCCTGCGCCTGGAGAATGTCGGCGTCTATCTGGTCGTCCAGTTCCCTGAGGCCCTTGTCCAGGTCATGGACCTTTCCCGCCTCCACGTTGTACGAGAAGTCCTGGAGCGAGGTCACGTACTGTCCGCCGTTGATCGAGGGCGGAAGGGCGTTGCTGTACTTGTTCTGCGCGATGTCGAGGAAGGCGCGGAAGGTCGGATCGGGGTCCAGCTTCGGCGAGGTGAGCGCCGCCCTGGTGGACGGCACATTGTGAATGGCGTTGGCGAAGGCGACCACCTGATCGGTGTCGGCGGTCAGGAAGCGCACCAGTTCCCATGCGGCGTTCTGGTGTCTGCTGCTGTGCGCGATGCCCGTGACGGTGCCGGTGAGATATCCCCGGCCGTAGGTGTCTGCCTGGTCGTCGGGCACGGGCAGCGGGGCGGTGCCCCACTTGAATTTGGCGTCCTTGAGGAAGAGGCCACGCCATTCGCCGTCCAGGTGCATGGCCAGCTTGCCGGTCAGAAATGCGTTCTGGGAGGAGAACTCATCGCCGAAGGAGGTACGGAACGTCTCCAGCGCCCCGTATCCGCCCTGTTCCCCGATCAGGTCCCGCACGGTGGCATAGAATTCCTTGATCTTTCCCTCCTTTTCCAGCCGTGCCTTTCCGTTCTTGTCGAAGTACGTCGGGCCCCACTGGGCGAAGAGCCGGTCCGGGCTGTTCTGGTAGAGCCGGAAGTTGGGCATGAAGCCTACGCGCTCCAGGCCGCCGCCCTTGGTGCGCTTGGTCAGCTTGGCGGCGTCCCGCTTCAGCTCCGACATGGTGCGCGGGGGCCGCGCGATACCCGCTTCCTTGAAAGCGTCCTTGTTGTAGTACATGCCGTAGGCGTCGGCGAGCAGCGGCAGCGCACACTGCTTGCCCTCATAACTGGTGTAGTCCAGAAGCGTCTTGGGGAAGACCTTCTTCTTGTCGAGACCGGTTTTCTCCATGAACGGGTCGAGATCGGCCCACATTCCGGACGAGCAGTACTGGCCCACATTGTTGGTGGTGAAGGAGGTGACGACGTCGGGGGCGTCGCCGCCGCCCGCGCGCAGCGCCTGATTGATGGTCTCGTCAGTGACATTGCCGACGGACTTCACCTTGATATTGGGGTGGAGCTTCTCGAAGCGGGCGATGCTGGCGTTGATCGCGTTGACTTCGTTCTTCTCCGACCAGCCGTGCCAGAACTTGAGCGTGACCGGTTTGGTCGGGTCGTCGTCTGCGCTGCCGGTGCTCGGGTTGGCGCAGCCCGCGAGGAGCAGGGCGGCGGCGCCGAGCGCCGACGCGAGGTGGGCCAATGGTCGTCGTGGCATGGGCGGACTTCCTTGTGCACGGGGGAAACGGCAGGGGAAGCGGCGGTGCGGGGCGCCGGGCGGGGGGTTGGGTACGGCGGGAACCGGAAAGGGCCGGGCGGTGTATAGGAGACAGGCGATAGGGGACAGGGGAAGGGGTCAGGCGGTGTCGAAGACGGTGTGGCGGGCATCGGCGAGCGCCCTCTGGAGCGCGCCGATGAGAATCGGGTCCCCCTCGATGGCGCTGATCCGCAACTGCGGCCGGGGCAGCGCGAGCCCGGTCATCTCGGCCTCGACCAGTTCGCGCAGCCGCTCCCCGCCGGCCTGGGCGACCTGCCCGGAGAGCACCACCAGCTCCGGGTCGACCACCGCCACGACCGAGGCGAGTCCGGTGGCCAGGCGGCGGGCCAGCTCGGTGAGGACGGCGTCGCCCGCGCCGGGCGTGCGCAGCGCGGTGGCGAGCGCCTTGGCGGCGGTGGGTGCCTCGATGCCGTGCTCCCGGGCCAGTTCGACCACGGCGGGGGAGCCGACCAGCTTCTGGAAGCCCCCGCCCGCGTCCGGCCGGGCGGCGCTGTCGTCCCCGCCGCGCGCGAGCGGAGCGCCGGGCAGCGGCATATAGCCGATCTCCCCGGCGCCGCCGGTGGCCCCGCGCAGCAGTGTGCCGCCGAGCACGATGGCCGCGCCGACGCCCTCGTCCGCCCAGACCAGCGCGAAGTCGTCGAAGTCCTGCGCGGTGCCGTGGTGCTGCTCCGCGACGGCCGCGAGGTTGACGTCGTTCTCGATCACCAGGGGCGTGCCGAGCACCTCGGCCAGCTCGTCGCGCATGGTGCGGGACTGCCAGCCCGGCAGATGCGGCGCGTAGCGCAGCACCCCGGTGTGCGGGTCGAGCGCGCCGGGCGTGCCGATGACGGTCTGCCGCAGCTCGTCCCGGGTCAGCCCGGCGGCGGCCAGCGCGCCGTCCACCGCCTCGGCGACCAGCTCGCCGGTGCGGTTGCGCACCGACTCGGAGGTCGCCTCGGCGTTCACCCGGTGCTCGCCGAGGATCCGGCCGGTGATGTCGGCGACGGCGGCGGTGATGCCCTCCTGGTCGACGGCGAGCGCCGCGACATGGGCCGCGGCCGGGTTGATCTCGTACAACTGGGCGTTGGGCCCCGGCCGGCCGGTGACGTTCCCGGTCGTCCTGACCAGTCCGGCGGCCTCCAGGCGGGTCAGCAGCTGGGAGGCGGTGGGCTTGGAGAGCCCGGTCAGCTCGCCGAGCCGGGTCCTGGTCAGCGGCCCGTGCGCGACCAGCAGTTCGAGCGCGGCCCGGTCGTTCATGGCGCGCAGCACGCGCGGCGTCCCCGGAGTGCCTGATGCCGCCATGGTGGGTGCCCCCGTATCGCTCGAGCTTCTCTGTTAAGAAACTTTCCTATTGATGAACAGCAAGGTAAGGGGCGGCGCCGCGAGGCGTCAATGGGTGCGGCCGGGTCAGTGGGGCGGGCTGAGGGATCCTCCACCGGAGGTCCAGCGGCGCCTGCCACGGTCGCGGCCAGTCGAGAGAACGGGGAGTCGATGAAAAAGACCTCACGAGGGCCGCTCACGGTGCTGATCGCCGTGCTGCTCGCGGTCGCCGCCGGCGCCGGTGGAGCGACGGCCGCGTCGGGCGGCCCGGGTGGCGCCGGTGGCGCGGGCGGCGCGAGAGCCGTCTCGGACGGCGCGGGCACGGCGTCGGCGGCGCTGACGGACTCCGGAGGTGCCCGGGCCACCGACCGGGCGGCCGCGGCCGACACTGTCCGGGCGTACTGGACGCCGGAGCGCATGCGGCGCGCCGAATACCAGGGCGGCGGCCTGTCCCGAGGCGCGATGGAGCACGTCCGGCGGCAGGTCGCGGACCCCACCGGCGAGCCCGGCTCCGTCCCCCCGGCCGCGGCGAGCAGCTCGGGCCCGCCCGCCGCGGCCGTCGAGATCCCGACCCGCGTCGGGCGGATCTTCTACGTCGACCCGTTCGACGGCAAGGACAAGGCATGCGACGGCAACCCGCTGAACAGCGGCTCGCGCAGGCTGGTGGTCGCGTCCGGCAGCTGTGTGTTCAGCAGGGCCGCGCACACCTGGATGAACAACTGGGTGTTCATTCCCGGCTATTTCAGGGGGAGCGCGCCCTACGGCAAGTTCGTCGGCGACTGGGGATACACGTTCAACGCGTGGATCGACGACGGCAATATGAACTACGACTTCGGGCTGGCGACCACCCACCCCAACGAGTCCGGCCAACGGCTCGTCGACAGGGTCGGCGGCGACGGCTTCGCCTGGAATCAGCCCAAGGAAGTGTTCGTGAGCGCCAACGGATACTCCGTCAACGGGCAGATCCCCTCCGGGTGCGGCGGCTACACCCGCTCCGCCTCCTTCGGGGGCATCGAGCTGCCCTGCGCCCCGTCGGACGGTGGGCTCTCCCGGGGCGGCCGCTGGCTGATGAACATCGATCCCGACACCTCGCTCGGCTACGTCAACGGTGTGACGAGCATTCACCAGCCCAGCGGCTGGCTACAGAGCCCCTACGTCGACACCGAGTTCAGGGACTTCTTCTACCGGGTCGCCGACAGCTGACCGGGAGGGATCATCATGCGCGCTCTGAAGACACTCGCCGCCCGCGCCGTGCTCGCGGTGGGCACGGCCCTGGCGGTCTCCACCGCCCTTCTCGTCCCCGCCGCCCAGGCCGCGGTGGCGCCCGCGGCCGCCGAGCGGGTGGCCGCCGGACCCACGCTGATCAGCTACGACATCCAGTCCAAGACCCTGACCGGCAGCGGCTTCCTGCCCAGCCACCGGGTGTGGGTCAGGACCGCCGTCTCGGGCGCGGTGCCGACCTGCGGCACCGTCGTCCTCACCGACCTCCGCACCAGCCCCACGCTGCTCCAGACCACGTCCGATCCGTCCGGGAACATTTCCGTCCCGGTGGACCCCAAGGCCACGCTGCCACCCTTGCTCGTCTGCCCCAACCCGATCATCTACCTCTACGGGGCGTATCCGGGCGAGCACGTCCACTTCAGTGCCCACGACGAGCGCTACGAGAATGGCCGTCTGGTCTGGAGCAACACGCTGACCGTCACAGCGTGAGACGCCGCACAACGTAAGACCCCGTACGCACAGCCGCGCGACCACCGAGGCTGTGCGTACGGCCGTTTCCCGGCCGACTGCGTCCCGGCTACGGCGCGGCTACTTCTGGACGGGCGGTGCGGCCGGTGGTGCGGCGGGCGGCGGGATCGGGGTTGTGGCCATGGCCTGCGGGGAGTCCGGGTTGGACAGGGCCGACGGCGCCGCGACGGCCGCCCCCGCCGAGTTGGCGTCCTCCTCGGGCTGGAGATCCGGGTCCACGGGGCGGCCGACGATGAGGACGCCCGCCTCGTCCAGTGCCTTCTTGATCCGCCACCGCAGCTCGCGCTCGACGCCGACCGCCTTGCCCGGCATCGTCCGCGCGGACACCTTCACGACCATGGAGTCCAGGTAGACCGCATCCAGCCCGAGCACCTCGATCGGCTCCCACAGCCGCTCGTTCCAGGGCTCTTCCTTCGCCATGTCCACGCCGACCTGCGTGATCAGCGCGCGGACCTCGTCCAGGTCCTCGTCCGCACGGATCTGGACATCCACGCCGGCCGTGGCCCAGCCCTGGCTGAGGTTGCCGATCCGCTTGACCTCGCCGTTGCGCACGTACCAGATCTCGCCGTTGTCGCCGCGCAGCTTGGTGACGCGCAGCCCGACCTCGATCACCTCGCCGGAGGCCACCCCGGCGTCGATCGAGTCGCCGACCCCGTACTGGTCCTCCAGGATCATGAACACGCCGGACAGAAAGTCGGTGACCAGGTTGCGGGCGCCGAAACCGATGGCCACACCCGCGACCCCGGCGCTGGCCAGCAGCGGCGCCAGGTTGATCTGGAGCGTCGAAAGGATCATCAGCGCCGCCGTGCCCATGATCAGGAACGAGGCGACGGAGCGCAGCACCGAGCCGATCGCCGCCGACCGCTGGCGCCGCCGCTCGACGTTGACCAGCAGACCCGCCAGCGCGGTGCCATCCACGGCCTGGGCGGTGCGGTTCATACGGTCGATCAGCTTGGTGATCGCACGCCGCACGACGGACCGGAGCACGAACGCGATCACCAGGATCAAGGCGATGCGCAGCCCGATGCTGAGCCAGGTGGACCAGTTCTCCTCCACCCAGCCCGCGGCGTTGGTGGCGCTCTGCTGCGCGTCCTTCAGCGTGGTGGGAGGAGGCGTGGCGTCTGCGGCCGTAGCAGCGGACCAGAACACAGCGAAACCCTTCATGTGCGACATGCCCGCACGGAGGACCGCACGCGCAACCCCTCACACAGTAGCCGGGCGAGGGAATGTGCCGTTCCTGTGTTCGAGAGCGCGTGAGGGCGCCGAGGGGGCGTACAAGAGCGGAGTGAGGGCGTCAGCCCAGCGGTTTCCGCCTCGGGCCCTCGGCGGCCCGTGATTCTCGCCACTCCCATGGGCTCCCACGGGCCCGGAAGGCCGCCGGATTCCGCTCTTCCGGCGGTATCCGCGCGGTACGCGGAAATGCCTCTCAACCGTTAACCCGGTGATGGTGGCGTTCCGGCCGGGGTTCAGGGGAAACTGGGGGAGATCGTCCCGGCGCGAGCCACGCGCCGCCGGCGTACAAGGAGGCACCCGTGCCGCATGTCCTGGTCCTCAACGCGTCGTACGAGCCGCTCGGCGTCGTACCGCTCCGCCGCGCGCTCGTACTCGTCCTCAACGACAAGGCCGTCAGCCTTGAGGACTCAGGCGCCCTGATGCACAGCGCGACCCGTGTCATACCCGCACCCAGCGTGGTCCGCCTCAAGCGTTTCGTCCGGGTGCCCTACCGGGGCCCCGTCCCGCTCACCCGCCGCGCCCTGTTCGCCCGTGACGGCGGGCGATGTGCGTACTGCGGGGGCGTGGCGACCAGCGTCGACCACGTCATTCCGCGCAGTCGCGGCGGCCAGCACACCTGGGAGAACGTGGTCGCCGCGTGTCGTCGCTGCAACCATGTCAAGGCCGACCGCCATGTCGCGGAGATCGGCTGGCGGCTGCGGCATCAGCCCGCGCCGCCGTCGGGCCTGGCCTGGCGGATCATCGGCACAGGGCATAGGGACCCGCGCTGGCTGCCATACCTGCAGCCGTACGGCGCGGACGACGCCATGGCCCGGATCGACGGCAAATCTGCCTGAGACCGGGCCATCGTCGTGTCTGCGGAGCGTTCGCGGACGGGGCCCGCGGCGGAGCGGGGGCCGCACGCGGGTTCGCTCCGCGGGGCGGTGTGGGGGCTGGTCGGCGTCCAGCGGATCGTTCCCCACCCCGCCCCTTCCCGAACCAAGGGCTTCGCCCCTGGACCCCGTATCCGTGGCGGAGCGCTCCGCCACGCGGAGCCGCACAGGGGCAGGGCCGGGAACGGGCTGGGCCGCCGGGCATGCCCCAGGGGGTGTCCGGCGGCCATGCGGCGGAGCCCCCCACGCGGCGGAGCCGCACATCGAAACGGTCGGGAAGGGGCGGGGTGGGGCAGTGCCCGATGTGCGGTCCGCCGCGTGGCCGCCGCAGGCGTCAAGATCCGCCGGACACCCCGCTAGTCGGCTGTCACCGCGTATGCGGCGACCGACCACAGGGAGTAGCCGAAGCGGGTGGCGCGCTCGGCGCCCTGGATGCGGATGAAGCGGGTGCCGGGGGCGTCCATCCGTACGGTCTCGTGTCCGCCCCGGCCGTCGGAGACGGTCGCCGCCGTGCGCCAGGCGCGGCCGTCGGCCGAGACCTGGACGCGATAGCGCGAGGCGTAGGCGTCCTGCCAGTGCAGCTCGAGCCGGCCGACGCGGGCCGGGCGGGCGAGCTCCAGCTGGAGCCAGGCGCCGTCGTCGGCGGGGGAGGACCAGCGGGTGGCGGGGTCGCCGTCGATCGCGGCGGAGGCCGGGAAGTCGGGGGTCTCGTCGGCGGAGGACGTGGCCTCGGCGCCGTCCGCGCGGGCCAGGTCAGGGCCGCCGGTGGGCGGGAAGACCCGTACGGTCAGCTCGCTCTCCTGAGAGCCGAAGCGCACCGGCACGGTGAAAGTCCCCGTCTTGGTGGACTCCGGGATCGAAACCTGGATCCGGGCGGTCGCCGTGCCCCCGCGCGGGGCGGTCACCGTCTTGTCGGCCGTGACGCGGACGCCGCGCGGCGCGCGGACGGTGAGCTTGCCGTGGATGTCCTCGGGGCGGCGGGCGGTGACGCGGGCCTCGACGACGGCGCGGCCGCCGGTCTCCGCGTCGACCACGTCCCGGGACAGCCGCAGATCGGCGGCCGGGGTGTCGGCGAACCAGGGGGTGATCTCGTGCACGGCGGGCGGAGTGGTGCCCTCCGCCCAGGTCAGCCGCACCGCGTCGGCCGTTACGCCACGGCCCGCGAGCTGCGTCCAGCCGCTGCCGGAGACCGCGCCGAGCCGCCGCCAGCCCTCCCCGGGGACATGGGCCCAGGCGGTGCCCGGCGAGTCGGCGGCGTGGCCGGTGAGGGCGGAGAGGGCGCTGAGCGGGCGGGCGCGGTCGAAGCGCACGGTGACCGGCCCGTCCGGGTCCAGTGAGGTCGCCGCGTCGCCGTCGGCGGCGACGTGCTGCGCCGCGGAGGTGCGCAGCGAGCTCAGGTCCGCGCCGTCCAGGCCCGCCCAGGCGTCGGCGCGGGTGACGGCCTCCTTCAGGAAGGAGTTCAGGACGCCCTTGCCCACCGTCACCCGGCTCTGCGCGATCTTCTCGCGCAGCCCCTGCACCTCGGTCCGGGCCCGCCAGCCCGCCGCCCCGTCGCCGCGCGCCTGGGCGGTGAGCATGTCCACGGCCCGTACCCCGGCGTCGCCGTAGCGCGCCAGCTGGTCGAGCCAGGGGCCCAGTTCGCCGCCCAGGGTCGCGGCGAGCCGGTCGGGGGCGTCCCGCATCGTCGCGAAAGCCGAGCGCAGCCGGTCCGCCGCCCGGTCCAGACGCTTACCGTCGCCCCCGGACAGCGCCGTCCAGAACTCCTCGATCAGCGGGCGTAGATACGCGGACTCCTCGCCGCCGAGGACCGAGGACGCGTCGTTCCCGGCGAGGGCGCGCAGGGCCGCGCGGGTGCGTGCGTCGGGCCCGGCCAGGTCGTCGACGGCCGCCCGCCAGGACTCCTGGGGGCGGTATCCGCGCGGGTTCCAGGCGAAGTCGGCCGCGGTGAACAGCGCGATACGGGAGGCGGTCGGCTGCTCCATGGCGTTGGCGAGCAGCCCGGCCGACTGGGTGGCGACGGCCGGGTCGCGCCCGGTGTAGGGGCCGAGGAAGACGCGGTCCTGGGCGTAGTCGTTGACCGGGTAGTTGTCCATGGTGACCAGCGCGTGGCCGAA
Organism: Streptomyces sp. NPDC028305; assembly: GCF_055569495.1. NCBI lineage: Bacteria > Bacillati > Actinomycetota > Actinomycetes > Kitasatosporales > Streptomycetaceae > Streptomyces > Streptomyces sp. NPDC028305. The sequence continues at coordinate 1,176,584 of NZ_JBVHTN010000001.1, read as the reverse complement.
CGCGGCGCGGGCGCCGGCCAGTTCGCTCCCGGTGATGGTCTTGGGCACCACGCCGACGCCGGTCCAGGCGACCTGCACGCCGTGGTCGAGCCGGCCGGCCAGCTCGCGCCGGAAGTCGGTGTCGCCGTCCTGGTAGTACTCGGTCGGCATCAGGGAGAGCGGGGCGGCGTCCGGATGGCGCGCGGCCAGGTGGCTCGCGACCGCGTTGGCGATCTCGGCCTGGGCCTTCGCCGCGGCTTCGGGGCCCGAGCCGAAGGTCTCGGCGTCGCTGTCGCAGTGCCATTCGCTGTAGCTGACGTCCTGGAACTGGAGTTGGAAGGCGCGCACGCCGAGCGCCCACATGGCGTCCACCTTGCGGTTGAGCGCCCTGAGGTCGTCGGCGGAGGAGAAGCACAGCTCCTGGCCGGGGGAGACCGCCCAGCCCAGGGTGACGTGGTTGCGGCGGGCGCGGTCGGCCAGCTCCCGGAACTGCTCGCGCCGCTCGGCGGGGTACGGGTCGCGCCAGCGGGCCTGGCGGTAGGGGTCGTCGCCGGGCGCGTAGAGATAGCGGTTCTGCTTCGTACGGCCCATGAAGTCGAGCTGGGCGAGCCGGTCCCGGTGGGACCAGGGCTCGCCGTAGAAGCCCTCGGTGGTGCCGCGCACGGTGGCCGCGGGCCAGTCGCGCACGGTCACCCCGGGGAAGGTACCCCCGCCGTTCGCGGGCCGGACCAGGAGCTGGCGCAGCGTCTGGATCGCGTGGAAGAGCCCGTCCGGGCCATTGCCGGACAGCGCGACCGTCGGCACCCCGGCCGCCCGGCCGGTCGCCAGGCGGTAGCCGCCGGAGGGCAGGTCGCCGTCTTCGGGTGCGCCCAGGGCGCGCAGCGCGCTCTGCGCGCCCCGCCCGCCGACGCGCACCACCAGCCCGTCCGCCAGGGGCATGGCCTTGGGGGTGGGCTCGGTGGCCTCGTTGACGATGCGCGCCCCGGCGTCGTGCAGCAGGGCGCGCAGCGCGTCCAGCGCGTACGGGTCGGAGTCGGCGTCGGCTATGAGCGTGACCTCCCGGCCCACGCTCACCCCGGATCCCTGGGCGCGCAGCGACTGCGGACGTGGCCATACGGGCGGCACGCCGCCGTCGCTCTCCCGGTCCGCCGTCGAGGTGCCGGGGGCACCGGGATCCCTGGGTGCGGCGGCCGCGCCCGGCGCGCCTCCCAGCAGTCCGCCGATGACGGCGGCGGCCATGGCCGTGGCACCGGCCGCCCTCGACCTTCGCCCTCGGGTTCCGCGCAACTGCACGGGCTTCTCCTCGATACGGACTGGTGGTTCGCCTAGGTCTGGCCCTGGTACGCGCCGAGCCCACCACCGTGCGCGTGAGGGTGTCAACGGCGGTGACCGAAATGCCGGTAATGCCATGGTGTGTGGTGTGACGAGATGCGCATCAGGGCGGGCCGGGGCTGTGTCGAAGAGGGGCTGCGCCGCGTGGCCGCCGGACGCCCGGGCGGGCGGGAGCGCGGATGGCGGCTCCGCAAGTCTGACGCCGGAACCCGGGGTTGGTCAGTAAGCTATGTGTCTCGGATCCCTTACTGCCGTCAAATCGCCTGGACCAGCGGAATGTGACCTGAAGCACGTCAGGGGGCCGATTGCGTCTGCGGCCGCCTTTCATGGGTAGGCCTGCACCTGTCCCACTGCCGACATCCCACGGAGGCCCGTGTGGCCACGTCAGCTCAGCTTCTGTTCTCCGCTCTCGCCAAACCCGTGACCGAAGCGGGGGAGCCCGACCCGTTCGCCGGGGTCTCCTACCCCGACTGCGGCCTGTGCGGCCTCGAGGGATCCGGTCTGCACACGGAGGCGCCGCTCACCAGTGAGCCCGCGCCCGCCGACATCGCCCCCCTGACCAGTGAGCCCCCGCTCGCCGCCGAGCCGCCGCTGACGAGCGAGTCGACCGGTGCCGCGTTCGGCACCGGGGCGGGCGCGGAGCCCATGGAGTTCTGAATGGAGTCCTGATGGGCAGAGCGCTCCTCGCCGAGCTGCACGGCGTCGCCACCTCGTACGAGCCCGCCCCCGGCCGCACCGTGCGGGTGTCCGACGACACCGTCGTCGCCGTGCTCGCCGCGCTCGGCGTGGACGCCTCGACCCCCGACTCCGTACAGGCCGCGCTGGAGCGGCACGAGCGCGAGGAGCGCGCCCGGCTGCTGCCGCCGTGCGTCGTGGTGCGCCCCGGCAGGCCGCCGCGGCTGCGGCTGCCCGAGGGCACCGTGCTGCGGGTGGACCCCGAGGACGGCGGGGACGGCGCGCACGGCGCGGTGCGCGACTGGCGGCCCGGGGCCGACGGCCCCGCGGCCGCCGCGCCGCCCCTGGGCAGCCACACCGTGCACGCCCAGGCCCCCGACGGCCGCTCGGCAGCCGCCACCCTGATCGTCGCCCCCGACCGGATGCCGCAGCCCCCGGCGCGCAGCCACGGCTTCCTCGTCCAGCTGTACTCGCTGCTGTCCGCGCGCTCCTGGGGGATGGGCGACCTCGGCGACCTGGCCGACCTCGCCGCCTGGTCGGGCCGGGCGCTGGGCGCCGGGTTCGTCCAGCTCAACCCGCTGCACGCGGCCGTGCCCGGCACGTCCACCGAGCCCACCGACCCCTCGCCCTACCGCCCCTCCTCGCGCCGCTTCCCCGACCCGGTCCATCTGCGGGTCGAGGACGTGCCCGAGTACGCGCAGCTGCGCGGTGCCCCGCGCGAGCGCGTCGACCAGCTGCTGGACCGGGCCGCCGCGCTGCGCACCGCCGTGCTCCATGAGGGCGCGCTGATCGACCGGGACGCGGTGTGGGCGCTCAAGCGGGAGGCCCTGGAGCTGGTGCGGGCCGTGCCGCTGAGCCCCGGCCGCCGGGCCGCCTACTGCGACTTCCTGGCCGAGCGCGGCCAGGCCCTGGAAGACCACGCCATTTGGAGCGCGCTCGCCGAGATCCACGGCCCCGCGTGGCGCTCCTGGCCGCACGGCCTGGCCGACCCCGGCTCCGCCGCGGTCGCCCGCGCCCGCGGCGAGCACCTGGACCGGGCCGACTTCCACTGCTGGCTGGCCTGGCTGACGGACGGGCAGCTGGCCGCCGCCCAGCGCGCCGCGCTCGACGCCGGGATGGCCATCGGCCTGGTGCACGACCTGGCGGTCGGGGTGCACCCGTCGGGCGCCGACGCGTGGGCGCTGCGGGACGTCTTCGCGTCCGGGATGTCGATCGGCGCGCCGCCGGACGCGTTCAACTCCCACGGCCAGGACTGGGGGCTGCCGCCGTGGCGGCCGGACGCCCTGGCCGCCACGGGCTACGCCGCCTACCGCGATCTGCTGCGCGGGCTGCTGCGGCACGCGGGCGCGCTGCGCATCGACCATGTGATGGGCCTGTTCCGGCTGTGGTGGGTGCCGGAGGGGCGGGAGCCGACCGAGGGCTGTTACGTCCGCTACGACGCGGAGGCCATGCTCGGCGTGCTCGCCCTGGAGGCGCATCGCGCCGGGGCGGTGATCATCGGCGAGGACCTCGGCACGGTCGAGCCGGGGGTGCGGGAGACGCTGGCCGGGCGCGGGGTGCTGGGCACGTCGGTGCTGTGGTTCGAGCGGAACTACCCCAGTGGGGACGGCGGGGACGGCGAGGACGGCGAGCAGGGCCGGGGCGAGGCGAGCGGGGAGAGCCGGGACAGCGGGGAGACCGGGGAGACGGGGGAGACCGGGGGTGTCGCACCCGTCCGCGCCCGCCCGCTGACACCCGAGGAGTGGCGCGCCGACTGCCTGGCCACCGTCACCACCCACGACCTGCCGAGCACCGCCGCCCGGCTCACCGGCGGCCATGTCGAGCTGCGCCACCGGCTCGGCCTGCTCACCGGCCCGCTCGAGCGCGAGCGGGCCGAGGACGCGGTGGAGGTCGCGGAGTGGCTGACGCTGCTCGGGCGGCTGGGGCTGCTGCCGGAGGGGCCGGGCGACGAGGAGGCGGCCGTCAAGGCGGTCCACCGCTTTCTGCTGCGCACTCCGGCGAAGCTGGTCGGCATATGGCTGCCGGACACGGTGGGGGACCGGCGCCCGCAGAACCTCCCCGGTACGTGGAACGAGTACCCGAACTGGCGGCTGCCCATCGCGGACGCGGCCGGCCGCCCCGTATCCCTGGAGGACCTGGTGGCCTCGCCGCGGCTGCACGCCCTGATGGGCGAGGTCACGCGGGAGGCGGGGCGTGCGGGTGTGGGCAGGCCCACCCCGGGCACGCGGGGCGCTAGGCCGTCCGATACCGTGAGTGCGTGAGCAACAAGGTCAAAAAGAACGCCGTTCGCGCCGGTGCCGTCATCGCCGCGACGACGGCCATGCTGATGGTGTCGTCCCCCGCGTTCGCGTTCCGCGACGACGGTGACGACCCGGGTCCGGGCCTGAGCGTCGCCGAGACGCTCGGCCTCTACGTCGTCACTCCCATTGTGCTGTTCGTCGTGATCGCCGGTCTGGTGATGCTCGGCGACAAGACCCGCAAGCGCAGTGACTGACACAAACTGACACCTAGGACGCTGTGACGAGGGCGCCCCCGGCCGACCGCCGGTGGGCGCCCTCGTCGCGTTCCCGCGGTGACTCTGCCGAGCGACCCTCTCAAACGTCTTTCCCAAACATCTTTCCCGGCGCGTATCAAGCCGTTTATTTTCGCTTTAACCTACGGTGTCGTAACCTACGGAGCCGTAGGTAACGCATCGCACGACGACGTCCCCAGGAGCCCACTGTGACCCTCGCCCCCACTCGCCGTCACGGTCAGGCCGTATGGAGCGACAGCCGCCTGCTGTACGCACTCGAAGAGGTCGTCGAGGTGGAGCTCAACCGGCATCTGAAGGCCGCCAAGGAGTGGATGCCCCACGAGTACGTGCCGTGGAGCGACGGCCGCAACTTCGACGGTGTGATGGGCGGCGAGGCCTGGGCGCCCGAGCAGTCCAAGGTCAGCGACGTGGGCCGGATCGCGCTCGTGGTCAACCTGCTCACCGAGGACAACCTCCCCAGCTACCACCACGAGATCGCCACGCTCTTCGGCCGCGACGGCGCGTGGGGCACCTGGGTGCACCGGTGGACGGCGGAGGAGGGCCGGCACGGCATCGTCATGCGGGACTACCTGCTCACCAGCCGCGCGGTCGACCCGGTCGAGCTGGAGCGGTTCCGGATGGCGCACATGTCCGAGGGGTTCGAGTCGGACAACAACCACAGCATGCTGCACTCCATCGCGTACGTGGCCTTCCAGGAGCTCGCCACGCGTATATCGCACCGCAACACCGGTCACCACTCCGGAGACCCGGTCTGCGACCGGATGCTCGCCCGCATCGCCACCGACGAGAACCTGCACATGGTCTTCTACCGGAATCTGCTGGCGAAGGCGTTCGAGCTGGCGCCCGACCAGACCATGTGCGCCGTCCGCGATGTGGTGGTCGGCTTCCGTATGCCGGGACACGGCATGCCCGGGTTCGAGCGGGCGGCCGCGCAGATGGCCATCGGCGGCATCTACAACCTGCGCATCCACCACGACGATGTGCTCCAGCCCGTGCTGCGCTTCCTGAAGGTGCTGGAGATCTCCGGGCTCACGGGCGACGGGCTCAAGGCGCAGGAGGAGCTCGGGCTGTACATGGGCGGCCTGGACACGCAGGCCACGAAGTTCGACGAGCGGCGCGAGGCGATGCTGGCCCGCCGCGCGGCCCGCGCCGCCGAGCGCGTCTAGCGCGCCTGCGGCGGGCCGTTTCCCCCATCCACGCGCGAACGGGCTGGATTCGCTCCGCGAGGCGAATCCAGCCCGTCAGGGGGAGGGCGTCAGCCCGCCGCGGCCGCGGCGTCCGCCGCCTGCGCCCTGAGCGCGCGCTCGACGCCCGCGCGGCACTCCGTGACCAGGCGGCGCAGCGCCGCGCTGGGCTCGGCCGAGGCCAGCCAGGCGTCGGTCGCGTCCAGCGTCGCCTGCGAGATCTGCACCGTCGGGTAGAGGCCGACCGCGATCTGCTGCGCCATCTCGTGGCTGCGGCTGTCCCAGGCGCCCTTCACCGCGGCGAAGTACTTCTCGGCGTACGGCGCCAGCAGCTCACGCTGGTCGGTCTGGACGAAGCCGCGGATCACCGCCTCCTGCACCGCGTTCGGCAGCTTGTCGCCCTCCACGGCCGACGCCCACGCCTCGGCCTTCGCCTCCGGCGCCGGCCGCGAGGCGCGCGCGGTGGCCGCGTGCCGCTCGCCCGCCGAGGTGCGGTCCCGGCCCAGCTCCTCGGTGATCGCCTCCTCGTCGGCCCGGCCGGTCGCGGCGAGCCGCTCCAGCAGCGCCCAGCGCAGCTCGGTGTCGATGGTCAGGCCCTCGATGGCCTCGCTGCCCGCCAGCAGCCCCGACAGCAGGCCGAGCTGCTCGTCGGTGCGGGCGGTGTCGGCGAAGGCCCGGGCCCAGGCCAGCTGGTGGTCGCTGCCGGGGCCGGCGGCCCGCAGATGGGTCAGCGTGGCCTCGGTCCACTTCGCCAGGCCCGTCTCGCGCCACTCGGGGGCGGCGTACAGGTCCAGGGCCAGCTTGGCCTGGCGCTGCAGCGACTGCACGACGCCGATGTCCGACTCCTTGGCGATGCCGGACAGCACCAGGGAGAGGTAGTCGCGGGTGGCCAGCTCGCCGTCGCGGGTCATGTCCCAGGCCGAGGCCCAGCACAGAGCGCGCGGCAGGGAGGCCTCGAAGTCGCCCAGGTGCTCGGTGACCACGGCCAGCGACTCGGGGTCCAGCCGGACCTTCGCGTACGAGAGGTCGTCGTCGTTGAGGAGGATCACGGCGGGGCGCTTGCGGCCGGCCAGGGCCGGCACGGGGGTCAGCTCGCCGTCCACGTCGACCTCGATCCGGTCGCCGCGCAGCAGCTTGCCGGTGGCGCTGAGCTCGTACAGGCCGATCGCGACGCGGTGCGGGCGCAGCACACCACGCGGCGGAGCCGCATCATCGGACAGAGTGCCCTTGGCACCGGGCGGCAGCGCCGGGGCCTCCTGGCGCACCGCGAAGGAGGTGATGGTGCCGGAGGCGTCGGTCTCGATCTCCGGGCGCAGGATGTTGATCCCCGCCGTCTCCAGCCACGCCTTCGACCAGGTCTTCAGGTCCCGGCCGCTGGTCTCCTCGAGCGCGCCCAGCAGGTCGGACAGCCGGGTGTTCCGGTACGCGTGGCGCTTGAAGTACGCCTGCACGCCCTTGAAGAACTCGTCCTGGCCCACATAGGCGACCAGCTGCTTGAGGACCGAGGCGCCCTTCGCGTACGTGATGCCGTCGAAGTTGACCAGGACGTCGTCCAGGTCGCGGATCTCGGCCATGATCGGGTGGGTGGACGGCAGCTGGTCCTGCCGGTAGGCCCAGGTCTTCATCGAGTTGGCGAAGGTGGTCCAGGCCTGCGGCCAGCGGCTGCCCGGCGCGTACGCCTGGCAGGCGATGGAGGTGTAGGTGGCGAACGACTCGTTCAGCCACAGGTCGTTCCACCACTCCATGGTCACCAGGTCGCCGAACCACATGTGGGCCAGCTCGTGGAGGATGGTCTCGGCGCGCGTCTCATAGGCCGCGTCCGTGACCTTGGAGCGGAAGACGTACTGGTCGCGGATGGTGACCGCGCCCGCGTTCTCCATCGCGCCCGCGTTGAACTCCGGCACGAACAGCTGGTCGTACTTGGCGAAGGGGTACGCGTAGTCGAACTTCTCCTGGAACCAGTCGAAGCCCTGCCGCGTCACCTCGAAGATCGCGTCCGAGTCCAGGAACTCGGCGAGCGAGGGGCGGCAGTAGATGCCCAGCGGCACCGACCGCCCCTGGCCCTCCCAGCTGCTGTGCACGCTGTGGTACGGCCCCACGATCAGCGCGGTGATGTACGTCGAGATGCGCGGGGTCGGCTCGAAACGCCAGATGTTGTCCTTGGGCTCGGGCGTCGGCGAGTTGGAGATCACCGTCCAGCCCTCGGGCGCGGTCACGGTGAACTGGAAGGTCGCCTTCAGATCCGGCTGCTCGAAGTTCGCGAACACCCGGCGCGCGTCCGGCACCTCGAACTGTGTGTAGAGGTACGCCTGCTGGTCCACCGGGTCCACAAAGCGGTGCAGGCCCTCGCCGGTGTTGGTGTACGCGCAGTCCGCGACGACCCGCAGCTCGTTGCGCCCCTCCTGGAGACCGGTCAGCGCGATCCGGGAGTCCGCGAAGGCCTTGGCCGGGTCCAGCTCGTACCCGTTGAGCACCACCTGGTGCACGGTGGGGGCGACCAGGTCCGCGAAGGAGTCCGCGCCCGCCTCGGCCACGTCGAAGCGCACGGTGGTGACCGACCGGAAGGTGCCGCCCTCCTGCGCGCCGGAGAGATCGAGCTCGATCTCGTACGAGTCGACCGTGAGCAGCCGGGCCCGCCGCTGCGCCTCTTCGCGGGTCAGGTTCGTTCCAGGCACCTGGGCATCTCCTTCGAATACGACGTTTCGGCCATCCTTCCACGCAAAGCCGGTCCGCCGCCCGCGGTAATCGCCCGGCGCCGCGGGGCGCTCGTCAGGTGCCCGGAACGGGGGGCTCAGCTGAGCTCGGCCGCCACCAGCTCGGCGATCTGGACCGCGTTGAGCGCCGCCCCCTTGCGGAGGTTGTCGTTGGAGACGAAGAGCGCGAGGCCGTTGTCGACCGTCTCGTCCACCCGGATGCGGCCCACGTAGCTGGGGTCCTGGCCGGCCGCCTGGAGCGGGGTCGGGATCTCCGAGACCTCGACGCCCGGGGCGTCGGCGAGCAGCTCGTACGCGCGGGCCACGCTCAGCGGGTTCGCGAAGCGGGCGTTGAGCTGGAGCGAGTGGCCGGTGAAGACGGGGACGCGGACACAGGTGCCGGAGACCTTCAGCTCCGGGATCCCGAGGATCTTGCGGGACTCGTTGCGGAGCTTCTGCTCCTCGTCCGTCTCGAAGCGGCCGTCGTCGACGAGGTTGCCCGCGAACGGCAGCACATTGAAGGCGATGGGGCGCTTGTAGACGGCGGGCTCGGGGAACTGCGCGGCCGCGCCGTCGTGGGTCAGCGCGGTCGCGTCGTCGATGACCTTGCGGACCTGGCCGGCCAGCTCCTCCACCCCGGACAGGCCCGAGCCGGACACGGCCTGGTAGGTGGTGGCGACGAGAGCGGTGAGACCCGCCTCCTCGTGCAGCGGGCGCAGCACCGGCATGGCGGCCATGGTGGTGCAGTTCGGGTTGGCGATGATGCCCTTGGGGCGCTGCGCGACGGCATCCGGGTTGACCTCGGAGACCACCAGCGGGACCTCGGGGTCCATCCGCCAGGCGGAGGAGTTGTCGATCACCACGGCGCCGGCCGCGGCGACCTTGGCCGCCAGCGCGCGGGAGGTCGCCCCGCCCGCGGAGAACAGCGCGATGTCCAGCCGCGAGTAGTCGGCGGTGGCCGCGTCCTCGACGGAGATCTCGGTGTCCCGCCAGGGGAGCGTGCGCCCGGCGGAGCGGGCCGAGGCGAACAGGCGCAGCTCCTCGACGGGGAAGTCCCGCTCGGCGAGGATCTTGCGCATGACCCCGCCGACCTGGCCGGTGGCTCCGACGATTCCGATCCTCACGACGCGCTCCTTGTGCTCTGTGCCTGGTGCTGGGTGCCTGGCGTGCCGTCCCATCATGCGGGTGGCCCCGGCGACCTTGTCCAATCTATTGTCCGGTGCCTGGGACGGTGCGTTGTCCGGTGCCCGGGACGGGCCCGCGCCGGCCGTGCGCCGGGCGTACGCCGCGGGCGCCCCGCGGCCTTGAGCCCCCTCGGCGTTCCCAGCTCCGGTGAACTCCGGGTGAGCGGCGGAATTCCGGCGGCGTAGTGCGGGATGACCGTTTGCTATCGCCAAGATCCACGTGCGCATTTCGGCGGCGGGCGTTGCCGCATCGTTAACTCGCAGGCCATCCCAGCTGCCAACGATCCGAAGTGACAGGGCAGCCCGCTGCCCGACCGCAGCCGCGCATCCACTCGGGGAGATCCCGCATGTCCCGCATACGGTCCGCCGCCCACGCCGCCCTCGACCGCCGCACCCTTCTCGTCGCCGCTGCCTCCGCCGGTGCCGCGACCGGCCTCGGGTTCGCCTTCGGGCCCGGCGGCGGTTCGGCGACCGCCTCCCAGCCCGCCCGGGTGAGCGCCGCCGGCCGCAGGGTCGTCACCGCCCCCTCGCTCCCCTCGGAGGCCGGCACCACGCTGGAGACCTTCTCCGCCCCGCGCGGCACCGGCGCCTACCGCCGGCTCGGCGACGGCCCGGCCTGGGCCCGCACCGTGCGCACCGAGCTCGCCGGGGCCAAGAGCGGCCGGGAGGCCCGGCGCACCACGGTCGCCTCCTTCGTACAACTCACCGACCTGCACCTCACCGATGTGCAGCACCCGCTGCGCTACGAGTTTCTGCGCGCCGGTCGCCCCGGGGCCTGGCGGCCCCACGAGGCGCTGACCGTCGTCGGCGCCGCGTCCCTGATCGAGCGGGTCAACGGCCTGCGCGGCGGACCGGCCACCGGCTCCCCACTGTCCTTCGTCATGACCACCGGCGACAACACCGACAACAACGCGCGGATCGAGCTGGACTGGTTCCTGGGCGTGATGAACGGCGGCCGGATCACCCCCAACACGGGCGACCCGCGCCGCTACGAGGGCGTGCAGAACAGCGGGATCAAGGCGTTCTGGCACCCGGACAGCGCGCTGCGCGACGCCGACAAGCAGGCCGGTTTCCCGCGTATCGAGGGCTTCCTGGCGGCCGCGCTGCGCACCGTCAACAGCCCCGGGCTGCGGCTGCCCTGGTACTCGACCATCGGCAACCACGACGACCTGGCCGGCGGCGTCTACTCCTTCGGCGGGAACTACTTCGCCGACCTCGCCACCGGCAGCCGCAAGCTCCAGATCATTCCGGCCGCCGAGGCCGCGGACCGCTTCAAGGACGAGCGCAAGGGCGGCGACCCCACGGGCACGGTCATGAAGGATCTGCTGCGCGCCCACAAGAAGGACATGCGCACCGTCACCCCCGACGAGCGCCGCGCGCCGATCAGCCGCCACGACTACCTGGCCGCGCACCTCAGCCCCGCCCACACCGGCCCCGGCCCAGTCGGCCACGGCTACACCAAGGCCAACCTCGACGAGGGCACCTGCTACTACTCGTTCCGGATATCCGACGGCGTCCTCGGCATCAGCCTGGACACCACCGACCCGGGCGGCCACTACACCGGCTCGCTGGGCACCGCCCAGCTGCGCTGGCTGGAGCGGACGCTGAAGGCCCACAAGGACGACCGGATCCTGGTCTTCAGCCACCACTACAGCCGCAGCATGGACAATCTGAACCGCGACCCGGCCCGCCCGGGCGAGGCCCGGCACGGCGGCGACGAGGTCGTGGCCCTCTTCAAGCGCCACCCCCAGGTGCTGGCGTGGATCAACGGCCACAGCCACAAGAACGAGATCACCCCGCGCTCCACCTTCTGGGAGATCACCACCGCCTCGCACGTGGACTTCCCCCAGCTGGCCCGGGTGATCGAGGTCGTGGACAACCACGACGGCACGCTGTCGCTGTTCACCACGCTGATCGAGTCGGCCGCGCCGCGCCGCACGGACTACTCCGACCTGTCCCAGACCGGCCTCGCCGCGCTCTACCGCGAGCTGTCGTACAACGCCCCGGGGCGCAGCCAGGCCCTGGCGGGCGACGCGGACGACCGCAACACCGAGCTGCTGCTGCGCAAGGCGTGAGCCCTGGCCGGTGCGGACCGGCCCCTCACCGGGGCCGGATCACGACGTAGGGCGCGGGCTCGCGGTCGACCGCCGCGATCAGCGCGGTGCGGACCACCGCGGCCTGCGCCTCCAGGCACTCGCGGAGCTTCCTGGGGGTGACGCGTACGACTGTGATGCCCATCCGCTCCATGTGCTCGCCCGCCGGCGCCAAGCCGCCCAGCGGGTCGTACCCGCTCTGGCGTGAGACGCGCGCGTCGATCTCCAGGGCCACGGCCTGGGCCGGCCAGTAGGCGTCCACCCCGGCCAGCAGGGTGCCGCCGGGCAGCCGCAGCTCCACGTTCCACAGCGGCTCGGGCAGGGCGTATCCGCGCACCATGTCGTACAGCAGCCCCTCGGCCATGGCCCGCCCCTCCGCCAGCAGCGCGTCGACGGCGTCGACGACATGCGGCCGGGCCAGCAGCCGGGCCCGGCTCAGCTCCGCCACGAGGGCCGACGCCTCACAGTGGCCGTGGCGCACGGCCTCGACGAGCAGCCGGCGCACCGTCGCGGCGTCGGGCAGCTGGGCCACCGCGTCAGCGAGGGCGCGGGCGGCGGGGGCGGCCGGCAGGCCGGTGATCTCCCAGGGGCGGGGCAGGGCGGCGGCGCGGACGAAGCGCACATAGCCGGTCGGGCGGAGCCGCCGGGTGCGCGGTACGAGCACATCGACGCGGTCCAGGGCGCGCAGCGAGGGGGCGGCGGAGAAGCGGTGCAGGGCCAGCGCCGCCAGGCCGGTGATCATCGCCGCGCCGTACGGCCCGCCGCCGGCCCCGGGCACCGGGGCGCCGGCCGGGCCGCCCGCGCTGCCCGAGCGGTGCATGCCGCCGGTGCCGCCGGTGCCGCCCGAGCCGTCCGGACCGCCCGCGCGCTCGCGGCTCGCGGCGTACAGGAGCGCCGCGCGCAGCCGCTCCTCGCCGGTCGCGGGGCCGGGGTGGAGCAGATGGACGCCCGGCAGGATCCGCTGCCAGGGGCCGCCGGGGCGGCAGCGCTCGGCGGCCTCCGCCGCCGTCACGCCGTGCTCACGAAGCTGACGGCTCGTCAATACGCTGCGCCCGCCGTCCGGGAGGTGGTGCAGCGGGCGGGGCGAGAGCGGGGTGTCGGAGTTCATGACCCCGCCATTCCCGGGCCCGCCCGGCCCGCTAACCGCTGTTACACGCTCGTCGACAAATGCGGACAACGCCGCCCTAAAGTACGGCAGTTCGATTGCCGAAAACGCCTCATCTGCCGAAAACGCCCGTCAGACGGCCGAGCGAGCGTCGCACTCCTGTCCGCGCAGCGCCCGCGCGAGATCGTCCCGCGACTCCAGGACCAGCCGGCGCAGCGCGGGCGCCGCGCCCGGGTGGCCTGTCAGCCAGGCGTCGGCCGCCTCCAGGGTCGAGGCGTCGCCCTGCGCGGGGAACAGCCCGCGGACGATCGCCATCGCGATCTCGATCGATCGCTCCCGCCACACCCGCTCGATCGCCGCGAAGTACCGGTCCGCGTACGGCGCGAGCAGCTCCGCCTGCGACGGCTGGGCGAACCCCGCGATGGTGGCCTCCACCACGGCGTTGGACAGCGCGTCGGACTCCACGACCGACGCCCATGCCTCGGCCTTGACCCCGGCCGACGGCCGGGCGGCCAGACAGCGCACCTGGTGGCGCCTTCCGGAGGCGGTGTCGTCGCGGGCGAGCTCCGCCGCGATCAGCGACTCGTCGGCCGCGCCCTGGGCGGCCAGCGAGGCCAGGAACGTCCAGCGCAGCTCCTGGTCGACGTCCAGCCCGTCGATCCGGGCCGTGCCGTCCAGCAGCCCGCGCAGCAGCCGCTGGTCCAGGTCCGTGGCCGCGGTCTGGGCGGAGAACCGCGCCCAGGCCAGCTGGTGGCCGCTGCCCGGCGCGGCCAGCCGCAGCTCGCGCAACGCGCCCTCGGCGGCCCGCAGGCCGCCCTCCTCGCGCCACGCGGGCGCCGCGTAGTGCTGGAGCGCGGACTGGGCCCACGCCTGGACCATCTGGAGCACGCCGATGTCGGTCTCCGCCCCGGCGAAGCGCTCCACCAGGTCCAGGAAGTCGCGGGCGGGCATCAGCGCGTCCCGCGTCAGGTTCCACAGGGCGGACCAGCACAGCGCCCGCGCGAGGGGGTCGGTCAGCTCGCCCAGATGGGCGCGCAGGGTGTCCAGCGAGACCTCGTCGAAGCGGACCTTGCAGTACGTGAGGTCGTCGTCGTTGACCAGGATCAGATCGGGCCGCTCGGCCCCGGTCAGCTCGGTCACGACCGTACGGGGGCCGTCCACGTCGACCTCGGCCCGGGCGTAGCGCACCAGCGCGCTGGTCTCGCCCGCCGCGGCGCCGTCCCGGCGGTAGAGGCCGACCGCGACCCGGTGCGGGCGCAGCGTCGGGTGCTCGGCGGAGGCGGCCTCCTGGAGGATCGACAGCTCGGTGATGTGGCCACCCGCGTCATAGGTGGCCTGCGGGGTGAGCACATTGACCCCGGCCGTCTCCAGCCAGGCCCGCGACCAGGCGGCCATGTCCCGCCCGGAGGTCTCGGTCAGCACCGACAGCAGATCGACCAGGCGTGTATTGCCGTACGCATGGCGCTTGAAGTAGCGGCGCGCGCCCTCCAGGAAGGCGTCCCGCCCGGCGTAGGCGACCAGCTGCTTCAGGACGGAGGCGCCCTTGGCGTAGGTGATTCCGTCGAAGTTGAGCTTGGCGTCCTCCAGGTCGTGGATGTCGGCCGTGACCGGGTGGGTGGAGGGCAGCTGGTCGGCGCGGTAGGCCCAGGCCTTGCGGCGGTTGGCGAAGGTGATCCAGCCGTCGGTGAAGCGGGTCGACTCGACGAGGGAGAAGGCGCCCATGAAGTCGGCGAAGGACTCCTTGAGCCACAGGTCGTCCCACCACTCCATGGTGACCAGGTCGCCGAACCACATATGGGCCATCTCGTGGAGGATCACATTGGCCCGGTGCTCGTACGAGGCCTGGGTGACCTTGCCGCGGAAGACGAACTCCTCGCGGAAGGTCACACAGCCCGGGTTCTCCATCGCGCCGATGTTGTACTCGGGCACGAACGCCTGGTCGTACTTCCCGAAGGGGTACGGATAGTCGAAGTGGTCGTGGAAGAAGTCCAGGCCCTGCTTGGTGACGGTGAAGATGTCGTCCGCGTCGAAGTGCTTGGCGAGCGAGGCGCGGCACAGCGCCCCCAGCGGGATCTCCAGGGCGGAGCCGTCCGGCAGGGCGCGGCTGTAGTGGTCCCGCACGTAGTGGTACGGGCCGGCGACGACCGCCGTGATGTAGGTGGAGATCGGCTCGGTCGGCGCGAAGCGGGTGGTGGCGAACCCCTCGCCGGCGTCCTGCGGCCCGGCCTCGGCCACCGCTCCGTTGCCGAGCACCGTCCAGTCCCGCGGGGCGGTCACCGAGAAGGTGAAGCGGGCCTTGAGGTCGGGCTGCTCGAAGTTCGCGAAGACGCGGCGGGCGTCGGCCGGCTCGTACTGCGTGTACAGATAGACCTGGCCGTCCTCGGGGTCCACAAAGCGGTGCAGCCCCTCGCCCGTCCTGCTGTACGCGCACTGCGCGTCCACCACCAGCTCGTTCTCCGCGGCGAGGGAGTCGAGGACGATCCGCGCGCCGTCGAAGACGGCCGAAGGCGCGAGCTCCCGCCCGTTCAGCCGCACCGCGGTGACCCGCGGCGCGAGCAGATCGACGAAGGACGCGGCCCCCGGCTCGGCGCAGCGGAAGCGGATCGTGGTGGTCGAGCGGAAGGTGCGCGGCCCGTCGCCGGTGTACTCCCCGACCGCGGACCGCAGGTCGAGGGCCACGTCGTACGAGTCGACGGCCAGCAGCCGCGCTCGCTCCCGGGCTTCGTCACGGGTCAGGTTCTCGCCGGGCAAGACGCGGCTCCTTTGTCATCGTCTCGAGGATCGGAACACCCGAATCCGGGCAGTTCCGAATCATGTCATGCGGCACTGACACCGGGAATCGGGGAATGGCCGCCGCAGCCGGACGTGTTCCCTGGAACAGCTATAGCTGTTTTTCGCATGCGTTCGTCCGAGGAGAAAACGTGACCGACACCGCCAAGACTCCTGCCGATTTCTGGTTCGACCCGCTGTGTCCCTGGGCCTGGATGACCTCCCGCTGGATGCTGGAGGTGGAGAAGGTCCGCCCGGTCGAGGTGCGCTGGCATGTGATGAGCCTGGCCGTGCTCAACGAGCCCAAGCTCGACGAACTGCCGGAGCAGTACCAGGAGATGATGCGCGGTCCGGCGTGGGGCCCGGTGCGGGTGTGCATCGCCGCCGCGGACAAGCACGGCGACGAGGTGCTCGGCCCGCTCTACACCGCGCTGGGCACCCGCTTCCACAACCAGGGCCTGGAGCGGAACCGCGAGACGATCGTGGCCGCCCTGGAAGAGGTGGGCCTGCCCGCCGAGCTCGCGGACGCCGCCGACACCGACGCCTACGACGACCTGCTGCGCGCCTCCCACAAGGTCGGCATCGACCTGGTCGGCCAGGACGTGGGCACCCCGGTCATCGCGGTCCCCGGCTCGGACGGCGAGCAGATCGCGTTCTTCGGCCCGGTCGTCACCCCCGCGCCCAAGGGCGACGAGGCCGCCAAGCTGTGGGACGGCACCCTGATGGTCGCCTCGATACCCGGCTTCTACGAGATCAAGCGCACCCGCACCGTGGGCCCGATCTTCGACTGAGGAAGCCTCGCAGGACGTACGGCAGGGGCCCCGCGCGGCAGCGTCGCGCGGGGCCCCGTCACTCCGGCCGGGGGCGGTCAGCCGCGCACCGCCACCACCCGCTGCTTGATGTATCCGACCACCGCGAGCGCCACCGTCAGCCCGGCCGAGAAGTACAGCTGGGTGCGGGTGCCGGACTCGCGCGTCATCAGCACCAGCACGGCGACGATCCCGGCCAGCGCCACCCACGTCAGATACGGGAACAGCCACATCTTCACCGCGAGCTTCCCGGGCGCCTCGCGCTCCAACCGCTTGCGCAGCGCCAGCTGTGAGAAAGCGATGAAGCCCCACACGATCAGCACGGCCGCGCCGACCATGTTGAGCAGCCACTTGAAGATGGTGTCCGGCCACTGGTAGCTCAGCTCCACCGCGACGAAGCCGAAGGTGCAGGAGAGGCCCACGGCCGCCCGGGGCACCCCGCCGCTGACCTTGCCGAGGAACGCCGGCCCCTCGCCGCGCGCGGCGAGCGAGTACGCCATGCGGGAGGCGCCGTAGATGTTCGCGTTCATCGCGGAGAGCAGGGCCACCAGCACGATCACGTTCATGAGCTGGCCGGCCGCCGGGATGTCGAGGTGCTTGAGCACGGCCACGTACGGGCCCTCGGCGACGACGGACGGGTCGTTCCACGGGATCAGGGTGACGGCGACCAGCATCGAGCCCACGTAGAACACCGCGATGCGCCACATCGCGGTGCGCACGGCGCTCGCCACCCCCTGGACCGGGCGCTCGGACTCCGCCGCCGCGATGGTGACCGTCTCCAGGCCGCCGTAGGCGAACACGGTGGCCGGCAGGCCCAGGATGAGGCCCTCGAGGCCGTTGGGCATGAAGCCGTGGTTCCCGGTGAGGTTGGCGGTGCCCGGGGCGTCGGTGCCCGGGAGCACGCCGAGGATCGCCAGCACGCCCAGGACCAGGAAGAGCGAGATCGCGGTGATCTTCAGCGCGGCGAACCAGAACTCGAACTCGCCGAAGTTGCCGACGGCCGCGAGGTTCGCCCCGCAGAACAGCACCATGAACAGAGTGACCCACATCCAGGACTGGGTGTCCGGCAGCCACTGGACCACGATCCCCGCCGCGCCGATCGCCTCGGCCGCGATGGCCACGCACAGCAGCGCGTAGAACATCCAGCCCACGGTGAACCCCGCCCACGGGCCGATCGCCCGCTCGGCGTGCACGGAGAACGAGCCGGAGGCCGGGTTGGCCGCGGACATCTCGCCGAGCATGCGCATCACGAGCATCACGAGCAGCCCGGACAGCACATACGCGATCACGATCGACGGCCCGGCGGCCGCGATACCGGTGCCGGAGCTGACGAACAGGCCCGCGCCGATCACACCCCCGAGGGCGATCATCGACAGATGGCGCTGCTTGAGGCCCTGGGACAGCGGCGGGCCGCCGGCCCGGCCGCCGCCGACCGCCTCGGCGTCGTGCGCTTGCGCGGAGGACGCGGGTGTCCGGTTCATGTCTCTGTTGTGTCCATTACATGAGGTGGGGCAGATGTATGAGGTGGTGCCGGTGCAAAACGACCTCAGTGTGCGGGGGTGTGTCCGCTCAGGACAACATGCGGCCCTGAGATGTCTGAATATCGGACCCTCGCGTGACGCTGCGTACCCATCCCATCGCCTGCCTCGTCGCCCGGTGACCGGTGGCCGCCTCCGGCTGCCGGAACTCTCCAAGTGGGAAGGTGCGGGTTTGTCGCTCGTCGACCGTGATCGCGGCCCGGCCCCCGGGTTACCGTCACCGTGTCCCACACTGCCTCTCACCTCGGAGAACCGCCGATGAGCACCGCTTCTGCCGCCACCGTCCACCCGGGCACGGTCCTCGCGGACGTGATCTTCCCGGCCCGCCGGGCCCGGCCGGTCGGCTCATCGGCCAGGTACGTCCTGACCCGGGACGCCGCCCTGGTCGTCGGCGGCGCCGCGCTCACCGGCCTCGCCGCGCAGATCTCCGTGCCCGTCCCCGGCTCCCCGGTCCCGGTGACCGGCCAGACCTTCGCGGCGCTGCTCGTCGGCACCTCGCTCGGCGCCCGGCGCGGCTTCCTCTCCCTCGCGCTCTACACCCTCCTCGGCATGGCGGGCCTGCCGTGGTTCGCCGAGGGCCACTCGGGCGCCGCGATGCCGTCCTTCGGCTATGTGCTGGGCATGCTGCTCGCCTCGGCCGCGGTGGGCGCCCTGGCGCGGCGCGGCGGGGACCGCGGGGTGCTGCGCACGGCGGGCACCATGGCGGTGGGCTCCGCGATCATCTACGCCGTCGGCGTCCCCTACCTGGCGCTGGCCGCGGACATCTCCCTCGGCCAGGCGGTTGCCGCGGGCCTCACGCCGTTCCTGATCGGCGACGCCCTGAAGGCCGCGCTGGCGATGGGCGCGCTGCCCGCCGCCTGGAAGCTGATCGGCCGCCGCGGCTGACGCCTCCCGTACGCACTCAGGCGCCGAGGGCCCATAGGGCTGTCGGCGCCTGAGTCATGCCGGGGGAGAAGCGGCTCTACGGGAGCGCGGACTCCGTGGGCTTGCCGCCGGCGCCGTCGGAGCCCTCGACGGCCGCGCGCCGGGCCGCCGGGAGCCGGTCGCGGACCAGCGCGAACGCCACGACGAGCACGGCCACCAGCGTGGAGAACAGCACCTGGTCGCGCCCGTCCTTGTCGGTCAGCATGTAGACCAGCACAAACGAGATCATCGCGATCGTCGCCCAGGTCAGATAGGGGAACAGCCACATCCGGACGGTCAGCTTCTCCGGGGACTCGCGCTGGACGATCCCGCGCATCCTCAACTGCGTGAAGCAGATCACCAGCCAGACGAACAGGGCGACCGCGCCCGAGGAGTTCAGCAGGAACTGGAAGACCGTGGTCGGCCACTGGTAGTTGAACCAGACCGCGACAAAGCCGAAGACGACCGACCCGAGGATCGCGGTCTGCGGCACCCCGCGCGAGGTGGTGCGCGCGAAGGCGGCCGGCGCGTCCCCGCGCTGCCCGAGCGAGAAGGCCATCCGGGAGGCGGTGTAGAGGCCGGAGTTCAGGCAGGACAGCACGGCGGTCAGCACGATCACATTCATGACCTGGCCCGCGTGCGGGATGCCGATCGAGTCCAGCGCGGATACGTAGCTGCCCTTGGTCTTGTCCGCGATCCCCGGGTCGTTCCACGGCAGCAGGGTCACCACGACGAAGATCGAGCCCAGGTAGAAGACCGCGATACGCCAGATGACGCTGTTGGTCGCCTTGGTCACCGCCCGCTGCGGGTCCTCGGACTCACCGGCGGCGAGGGTGACGATCTCGCTGCCCATGAAGGAGAAGACGACCAGCAGCACGCCGGTCAGGATCGCGCCCGCGCCGTGCGGCAGGAATCCGCCGTGGTCGGTGAGGTGCCCGAAGCCGGCCCCCTCGTTGTCCGAGCCGGGCAGCGCCCCGAAGGCGGCCAGGCCGCCCACCACGATGAACGCGGCGATCGCGACGACCTTGATCCCGGCGAACCAGAACTCGAACTCGCCGTAGGAGGAGACCGAGACCAGGTTGGCCGCGGTGAGCACCACCATCACGATCAGCGCCCAGGCCCACTGCGGCACCGCCGGCACCCAGCCCTCGAGGATCGTGGCGCCCGCGGTCGCCTCGACCGCCAGCACCACCACCCAGAAGAACCAGTAGAGCCAGCCGATCGAGAACCCGGCCCAGCGGCCGAGCGCCCGGTCGGCGTAGGCGGAGAAGGAACCCGAGGTCGGGTTGGCGGCGGCCATCTCGCCGAGCATCCGCATCACCAGGACGACCATCAGGCCGACCAGCGCGTAGGAGATGAGGATGCCGGGCCCGGCCTTGGCGATGCCGGCTCCGGATCCGACGAACAGCCCGGCGCCGATCACCCCGCCGATCGCGATCATCGACAGATGGCGGTTCTTGAGGCCCGCTTTGAGACCGTCGGGCGGGGTTCCGGGGTCGGGGGAACCGGACTTCGCCTCGGCCGTGTTGGTCGCAGGTTGTGCGCTCATGCTCGGTCCTTTGCTCTTGGGTGACGAGCGTCGCCAGTGAAACCCAGGTGCATGATCGACTGAACCTTTGATTCTAGATTGTTACCTGGGGTTTCTCTGTGTTTCCTCAGTGCTACTGAGGGCTTCCGCAACTCGTACCCCGGGCGGTGGCGACCACACGGCCGTGTCACACTCGGGGCATGCGCGTGTACCTCGGCTCCGACCATGCCGGTTTTGAACTCAAGAACCACCTAGTGGAGTGGCTCCGGGCGGTCGGCCATGAGCCCGTCGACTGCGGTCCCCACATCTACGACGCCCAGGACGACTACCCGCCGTTCTGCCTGCGGGCCGCCGAGCGGACCGCGGCCGACCCGGACAGCCTCGGCATCGTGATCGGCGGCTCCGGCAACGGCGAGCAGATCGCCGCCAACAAGGTCAAGGGCGTGCGCGCCGCGCTGGCCTGGAGCGAGCAGACCGCCGAGCTCGGCCGTGAGCACAACAACGCCAATGTGATCAGCGTCGGCGCCCGGATGCACACGCAGGAAGAAGCGACCAAGTTCGTCGAGATCTTCCTGAACACCCCGTACTCGGGTGAGGAGCGTCACACCCGGCGCATCGAGATGCTCTCGTCCTACGAGACCACCGGCGCCCTGCCGCCCATCCCCGCCCACCACCCGCAGCAGGACTGATGGCCTGATGCCCGAAGGGCACACCATCCACCGGCTGGCCGCCGACCACAGCGAGCTGTTCGGCGGCCGCGCCGTACGCGCGGCCAGCCCGCAGGGCAAGTTCGCGGACGGCGCCGCGCTGATCGACGGGCAGGTGCTCGAACACGCCGAGGCCCACGGCAAGCACCTCTTCCTGAGCTTCGCGGCCACCGGCTGGGTCCATGTCCACCTCGGCCTGTTCGGGAAGTACAGCCTCGGCCCGGCGCCCGCCCCGCCGCCCACCGAGACCGTACGGCTGCGGCTGGCCGGCCAGGCGGCCTACGCGGACCTGCGCGGGCCGACCGCCTGCTCGCTGATCAGCGAGGGCGAGAAGCAGGCGGTGCACGACCGGCTCGGCCCGGACCCGCTGCGCCCCGCGGACGACGCGGACCGCGCCTGGGCCCGGATCTCCCGCAGCCGCACCAGCGTCGCCGCGCTGCTGCTCGACCAGAAGGTGGTCGCGGGGGTCGGCAACGTCTACCGCGCCGAGGTCCTCTTCCGGCACGGCATCGACCCGTACCGCGCGGGCCGCGATCTGACCCGCGCCGAGTGGGAGGCGATCTGGGCGGACCTCGTGGCGCTCATGCGCGAGGGCGTGCGGAACAACCGGATCGACACGGTCCGCCCCGAGCACACCCCCGAGGCGATGGGCCGCCCGCCGCGCGTCGACGACCACGGTGGCGAGGTTTACGTCTACCGCCGGGACCGGCGGCCCTGCCATGTCTGCGGCGGCGAGATCCGCACCGCGGACCTCGCCGCCCGCAACCTCTTCTGGTGCCCGAACTGCCAGCGCGATTAGGACCCTCAGAAGCTGTGTGGCAGCCAGGGCGCCGGGTCGCTGAGGAAGGCGGCCGACGCCTCGGCCAGCGCCCCCTGGCGCAGCTCCTGGACGCGCCCGGCGCCCGCCAGCGCGGACAGCGAAATCCCGCCAAGATATGCCGCGCCCAACTCCCGTGCGCCCAGCCGCAGCCCTGGCGCGTCGGTCGTCCGCTCACAGCTCCCGCCCTTGGCGTCGCCGGCCAGCCGCCAGCGCCCCTCGTTCCACGGGCAGAAGGGGTCGGTGACCTCCAGGACCAGGTCCACCGGCAGGGCGTAGGCCCGCGCCGCGAGCGCCGCGCCCACGTCGACCGGGCGTACGTACAGCGCGTCGCGCAGCCGGACCTTGCACCTCCGGATGTCGGAGACCAGGTACTGCCACGGATCGTCTACCGGTCGGCTACCGGTCCGGATCGTGCAGGTGAGGTCGAGATCGAAGAGAAAGCGCCACAGCGCGCCATAGGACGCCGGGTCCAGGGCCTCCAGATCGCGCACGATCACCACCCCCTTCGACCCGGCCAGATCCCAGTCCGGCCTGACCGCGAAGCGCACATAGCCGGTCACCGCGCCGTCCCGCTCGGCCAGCACACAGCGCAGCGGCGAGGCGCCCTCGCGCTCGTCCGGCGGGTCGAGCAGCGGCTGCCGCTCCCAGCCGGGGCGCCGCTCCAGCATCCCCGGCCGGGCGGCCACCCGCCGGGCGTAGACCGCCTCACAGGCCTCCAGCCCGGCCTCGGGCGCCACGGCGCGCAGAGCCACTTCGTCGGCCCCCTCCGGGACGCTCAGGCCCACCCGCGCGGTGTCGATCTCGGCGGACGCGCTCTGGGCGGCCATGCCGAAGCCGAACCGGCCGTAGATCTCCGGCTCCGAGGCGGTCAGGACCGCCAGCGGCTCGCCGGCGGCGCGGACGTCGTCCAACTGGCGGCGCATCATGGTGCGCAGCACCCCGCGCCTGCGGTGCGTCGGCTGCACGCCGACCAAGGTGAGCCCGGCCGCCGGCACCACGGCGCCGCCCGGCACCGACAAGCGGAAGCTGAACAGCCCCGCCGTCCCGACGATCGCGTCCCCGTCCCACACCCCGATCGAGCGGTCACATTCGGTCAAGTCGCGGTCCAGGACGCGCTCCTCCGCGGACGGCTGGACCCCGCCGAAGGCGAGTATCAACGTTCCGTACCACTCGTCCCAGTGGGATGGGTCGAGCACACGCAGCTCCATCGTCATATTCCCATCCCTAGCAGCGGATTCCGGCACAGGCGAACGAATTTCGCTTACGATTGCCCACTCCGGTGGGTGGTTCGACGCGCCACGAATCGACGCGCGTCCGAACGGGTGGGTAGGGTCCCGATGCAATGACTGGCGGCGTAGACACTCCAACAGCCCGGATGCGCAAAGCACTGCACCGGGCTCGCACTGGCGTGCGCAAAGCCGGAGTCGACTACTTCCGCGGCGGCGGCTCGGACCGGCTCGCCCTCACCCTGCTGCTGCTCGCCGTCCCCACCATCGCCTTCGGCACCATCGCCCAGCCCGACTGGTGCGCCCCCGCCGCCCTCGTCCTGCCCATCGTCGCGGGCGGCCTCGTACTGCGCCCCGCCAGCCTGCTCGCCCTCTATGGGGCGGCGGCCACCGCCCTCATCGTCGAATCCGCCGTCCTCGGTCCCTACACCGAGGAGGACACCTCTGCCCGGGTCACCCCCGGCACCATCCTGGTCGTCGCGGCCGTCGGCTTCTTCGGCCTGCTCATCGCCCAGTTCCGCAGCCGGGTCGGGGTGCCCTGGCGGCGCGGCGGCACCATGCTCTTCGACCTGCGCGAACGCATCCGCGTCCAGAGCAAGCTGCCCAGCCTGCCCAGCGGCTGGCACCGCGAGATGGCGCTGCGCCCGGCCGGCGGGCAGTCCTTCTCCGGCGACTTCGTGGTCGCGGCCCGTACGAACGGTGGCCGCACCCTCGAAGTCGTCCTCACCGACGTCTCCGGCAAGGGCATGGACGCGGCCTCCCGTGCCCTCCTGCTCTCCGGCGCCTTCGGCGGCCTCCTCGGCTCCCTGCCGCCCCACGGCTTCCTCCCCGCCGCCAACGGCTATCTGCTCCGCCAGGACTGGGACGAGGGCTTCGCGACCTCGATCCATCTCGTGCTCGATCTCGACAGCGGCGATTTCGAGCTCTTCTCGGCCGGACACCTGCCCGCGCTCCAGCTGAGCGCGGGCACGGGCAAGTGGGAGGAGAAGTCCGCCGACGGCCCCCTCCTCGGCGTCTACGACGGGGCTCAGTTCGACCCCACCAAGGGCACGCTGCGCGCCGGCGACGTCCTGATGCTCTTCACCGACGGCCTGGTCGAGACCGCGGAGCGCGACATCAGCGAGGGCATCGACCGGCTGACCGGCGAGGCCGACCGCTATGTCGCGGGCAACTTCCACGGCGCGGCGTGGCACCTGATCGAGACGGTCGCCAAGGACGTCAACGACGACCGGGCGCTGCTGCTCATCTGCCGCCAGTAGGCGGGCCTTCCCCCTCCGCGCCCCTTCCCGGCCTCGGGCCCCTCCCCCGCCTCCGGGCACCGGCGGAGACGACAGGGGGCGCTGACGGGCGTTGTGCGGGCTTTTCCCCGCGGTTGACCTCCCGTCACCCCAGCGTCACCCTCGCGGGGCCTCCCGGGCCCTTCCAGGCCGTTCCAGGGCATGCCGGGGCATCCCGGGGAACGTCCCCCGGCGCGCCCCGGCCGGGGCACGGGAGGCCCGGGCGGGGGCCGAGGGGCCCGGCCGGGGGCTAGCCCTACCCCGGAAACGGCGGCAGCCGTCATGGCTGCGGAACCCCCGCCATCCGTAGGTTCGAGGCATCGTCAAGCACCTCGGAAGGGCGGAGACCATGCGGCTGCGGAGGCGGCGCGAAGAGCGGCGCGAGGAGCGTCGGGGCGAGTGGGGGGAGGCCGCGGCCGACGCGGGCGGCACAGCCGTCGAACTGCGCGGCGTGCGGCGGCAGTACGGCCGCGGCTCGCGCGCCGTGCACGCCCTGCGCGGCATCGACCTCACCCTCCCCCGGGGGAGCTTCACCGCCGTGATGGGCCCCTCCGGCTCCGGCAAGTCGACCTTCCTCCAGTGCGCCGCCGGCCTCGACCGGCCGACCGCGGGCTCGGTCCGCCTCGGCGGCACGGAGATCACCGGCATGACCGAGGACAAGCTCACCGCGCTGCGCCGCACCCGCCTCGGCTTCGTCTTCCAGTCCTTCAACCTCCTGCCCTCCCTCACCGTGGAGCAGAACGTGGTGCTCCCGATGCGGCTCGCGGGCGCGCGCCCCGACCGGGCCCGGGCCCGGGCCGTGCTCGCCCAGGTGGGGCTGCACGAGCACGCCGGGCGCCGGCCGGGCATGCTCTCCGGCGGGCAGCAGCAGCGGGTGGCCATCGCCCGCGCGCTCGTCACCAGCCCCGACGTGGTCTTCGCCGACGAGCCGACCGGTGCCCTGGACACCGGCACCGCCGCCGAGGTGCTCGGACTGCTGCGGCACGCCGTGGACGCGCTCGGCGCGACCGTCGTCATGGTCACGCACGACCCCGTGGCCGCGAGCTACGCCGACCAGGTGCTCTTTCTCGACGACGGCTCGATCGCCGACAGCATGGCCCGCGCCGACGCCCAGGAGGTCACCGCCCGGATGGCCCGGCTCACCGCCCGCGCGGCCGCCGGCGCGCCGCCCCGTACGGCGAGCACGGCGAGCACGGCGAGCACGGCGAGCACGGCGACCACACTGAGCACGGCGACCACGCCCGTCGGCGCGCCCTTGTCCGGAGAGACGGCCCGATGAGACCGCTCGGCAACGGACTGGCCCGCGCCGCCGTCCGCTTCAAGCCCGCCGCCTTCGCGGGCACGTTCATCGCCCTGATACTGGCCGCCGCGATCGTGTCGGCCTGCGGGATCCTGCTGGAGACCGGGTTGCGGGCCGCGGTGCCGCCCGGGCGCTACGCGAGCGCCCCGGTCGTGGTCGCCCCGGACCAGCGGGTGGGGAACCGCGAGGCGTCGGAGCCCGCCCCCGACCGGGTCCGGCTCGACGCCTCGCTCGTCGCCACGGCCGCCCGCACCCCGGGCGCCGCGGCCGCCGCGCCCGACCTGACCTTCCCGGTCCGGGGCGGCGACGCCGCCCTGACCGCCCACGGCTGGGGCTCGGCCCCCTTCACCGGGGTCGCGCTCGGCTCCGGAGCGGCCCCGCGGGACGGCGAGGTCGTCCTGGACCCGGCGGCCGCGCGTGCGGCGCGCAGCGGCGTGGGCGGCCAGGTCACGCTGACCGCCGCCGACGGCGACCACCGCTTCCGGGTCTCCGGCATCACCCGTACGGACGGCGGCGCGCCGGACCCCGGGCCCACCGTCTGGTTCACCAACTCCCGGGCGAGGGCCCTGTCCGGCCACCCCGCCACCGTCGACGCCGTCCTGGTCCGTCCGGAGCCCGGCACGACCCCCGCCGCCCTGGCGGACCGCCTCGGGCGCGCCCTCAAGGCGGCGCCCGGGGTACGCGTGCACACCGGCGAGGGGCGCGGCGCGGCCCGGGAGCCCGGTCTCGCGGGGGCGAAGGACCTGCT
Source organism: Streptomyces sp. NPDC028305 (assembly GCF_055569495.1). Lineage (NCBI taxonomy): Bacteria > Bacillati > Actinomycetota > Actinomycetes > Kitasatosporales > Streptomycetaceae > Streptomyces > Streptomyces sp. NPDC028305. The sequence continues at coordinate 1,150,181 of NZ_JBVHTN010000001.1, read as the reverse complement.
GGAGGGGATCGGCGGTTCCTTCGGCGGGATCGCCACCATGGTCGCGATCTTCACCACCGCCGGGACCGCCGCCCTCTCCGTCGGCCAGCGCGGCCGTGAGATCGCGCTGCTGCGCGCGGTCGGTGCCACCCCGCGCCAGATCCGCCGGTCCATCGCCACGGAGGCGCTGCTGGTCGCCCCGCTCGCGGGCGCGATCGGCACGCTGCCCGGCATCGCGCTCGCGCACTGGTGGTTCGGACAGCTCCGGGACCGGGGCGCGATCCCGGCCGGGGTGGATCTCTCGGTCTCCTGGATCCCGCTGGTCAGCGCGGTCGGCGCGGGGCTGGTCGCCGCGTTGTTCGCGGGCCTGGCCGCCGCCCGCAGACCGGCCCGGATCAAGCCGGGCCAGGCGCTGGGCGAGGCGGCCGCCGAGCCGTTCCGCCCCGGGGTGATCCGTACGCTGCTGGGCACCGCGGCCCTGGTCGGCGGCGGTGTGCTGACGGGCGTGGCGGCCTCCTCCTCGGGGGACGACGCGGCCAACGTCGCCCTCGGCATGGTGATGCTGTTCATGCTGGCCGTCGGGCTGCTCGGCCCGTTCGTCGCCCGCGGCTGCGCCTGGCTGGTCGGCCTGCCGCTGCGGGCGGGCCGGGCCCCCGCCGTCCTGGCCGCGGCCAACACCTGGGTCAACGCCCGCCGCCTGGCCTCGGCGATCACTCCGCTGGTGCTCGCGATGGCCTTCGCCTCGACGCTGGTGTTCCTGCACACCAGCGAGGACCACGCGACCGCCGGGCAGCGGAGCGCGGGCATCGTCGCCGACCACGTCGTCTCCGCGCCGGTCGGACTGCCCGCCGACGCCACGGCCCGCGCCGGCTCCGTCCGGGGCGTGGCGGCGGCGGTCGGGGTGCTGCGCACCGGAGTGCTGGTGCCCAGGGGCTCTGGCGACGGCGCCTGGCTGGCGAGCGAGTCGGCGCAGGGCGTCTCGGAGGCCGGCCGCGCCCTGGCAGCCGTCCAGGACCTCGACGTCCGTACGGGCAGCCTGGAGGCGCTGGGGCGCGGCACGGCGGCCGTGGACGCCGACGTCGCCTCCGCGGTGGGGGTGAAGGTCGGCGACCGGCTCCGGCTGCGCCTCCCGGACGGCACGGCGGCCGCGCCCAAGGTCGTCGCGATCTACGGGCGGGGGCTGGGCCTGGCCCGGATCACTCTGCCCCGCGCGGCACTGGCCTCCCATATGACCTCGGCCTTCGACAGCCATGTGCTGGTACGGGACGCCGAGGGCGCCGACCCGGCGGCCGTCGCGGCGGCGCTCGGCCCGCTCGGCGAGGTCGCGGGACCCGGCGGCTACGCGGCCGCCCGGAACGAGGAGAGCGAGCTCAACGCGTGGGCCAACGCCGTGATGGCCGCGGTGCTGGGCGGCTTCGCCGCCGTGGCCGCAGCCAACACGCTGGTGATGACCGTGCTGGACCGCCGACGGGAGCTGGGCATGCTGCGGCTGGTCGGGTCGACGCGGCGGCAGGTCCTGCGGATGGTGCGCTGGGAGGCGCTGCTGGTGGTCGTCGCGGGGGTCGCGCTGGGCACGGCGATCGCGCTGGCCACACTCGTCCCGATGACGCGCGGCCTGACCGGCGAGGGCCCGTACCTCCCGCCGCTGACGTACGCGGGCTTCGCGGGCACCGCGCTGGCCCTCGGCCTGCTGGCGACGGCGCTGCCCGCCCGGGCGGTGCTCCGCCGCGGCCACTGACCGGCGAGAGGCAGGGGTCTGAGAAACAGGCCGGTGAAACGGCGAAGACCGCGCCGGGGCCGTTGTACACGGCCCCGGCGCGGTCTTCCGTCGTGCGCTCGGGTCGGGCGGTCAGGCCGCCGGGGTGGTGCGCTTGCGGGCCTGCTCGGCCGGGTCCTTGCGGAAGGCCCAGGCCATCTTCGGCTCCATCGCGAAGCGGAACATGCGCTGCACGGGTGGTGTGCAGAGCGCGGTGATCACCGCCGCGGCGATCACGGTCACCGCGATCTCACCCAGCGGGTCGTTCACCCACGGGTTGTCGTCGTACCAGCCCCAGAAGCGGGAGCCCTTGGCGAGGAAGCCGTGCAGCAGATAGCCGTACAGAGTCCCGGCGCCCAGGGCGGTGAACCACATCCGCCGCCGCGGCACCCAGGCGAAGAAGCAGGCGACCAGCACCATCGAGCAGCCGAACATCGCGAGGGTCATCACGGGCCCGGTCCACGGCGGCGCGGCCAGCTCCTGGACGCTGTCGCGGCGGTAGAACCACGCCTTGTTCATCCGCGGGCCCGCCCAGTAGGCGAACACGAACGCGGAGGCCAGCACCGGCAGGGCCAGGATCCGCGCCCGGCGCCCCCGCATCAGCTGGAAGTGCTCCGGCTTCATGTGCAGCCCGATCACGAAGAACGGCAGGAACTGGAGCACCCGCTGGAGATCGAGGTCGTCACCGATGTCGGGGGAGACCGAGGCGAGCGTCGCGATGGCCAGCGAGAGCGGGACGGGCCAGCGGATGATCTTCCAGATCGGCGTGGTCATCCGCCAGACGAACAGCGCGATCAGGAACCAGGTCAGATACCAGGGGTCCAGCAGGCTGAAGTCGTAGGTGGGGTCGTCGTCCGCCCAGCGCTTGAAGAAGGTGTACCCGATCTCGAAGATCAGATACGGCACCGCGATTCCGGTGATCAGCCGCCTGAGCCGGTCGGGCCGCATGTCGAAGCTGCGCGAGAAATAGCCGGAGATGAGGATGAACGCCGGCATATGGAGCGAGTAGACGGTCATGTAGAGCGCTCTGGCGGTGCGGCTCCCGTCGGTGAGCGGCTCCCACGCGTGGCCCATGGCGACCAGGACGATCGCGAGGTACTTCGCGTTGTCGAAGAACGCGTCCCGCTGCTTGGGCTTGGGCCCGTTCGAAGCGGTCGGTGGACCCGTCTGATGCCCTGCTGTGTCGCTGTGCGGTGTGGGGGGAGTGGGCTCCGCCTCCCGGGCCGGGGGGAGCGGGGCCCGCTGAAAACCGTGCGGGCGCAGGGAGTTGGTCACAGGCCCTCCCACCAGGAGCTGGGGGAGAGGACCCGGGACCACACTGCGCGCCGGGGAGTGATGGCAGTGTGGAACATCTGAGGCACGATAGCCCCGGAACCTCTATTGCGTAAAACCTCGTTCAGTTCTTTGTTGCCTATCACATACATGGCCTGCACAGATACTTCTCGGGGGTAAGTCGACAAAGCGATCCCCATGTCCGGCGCCGCGGCCCAAGTGTGCCCGATCTGTCGGGTTTCATCCAGCTTAAATGGCGACATATGCCCTGCAAGCGGCTCTGGCGGAATGTCTGGTTCATTGGCGCTTTGTCGTTACGCGCTGCCCCGCCGGAACGGCCTCGCCGGTAATTTGGAATTTCTCGCCAGACTATGTGATCAAGGCCAATTCTGATCGTCGGGCAGGTCGTCGAATTGTGGGCCGCGTCACCCTCTCCCGGCTCGTCCGGGACCGCTTCGGTGGGTAGGTGAGGTGCGGACCGACGGACCGGCGGTTCCGTCACGCGCCTCCGGTGCGGCGGCAGTTGATGGCACGATGGTGTCGCGGGGGTGTGCGAGGTCGTGTGCTTCCGGGGCCGGAGAGATGCGGAGCAACCGAGGGTGTGTGATCAGTCGTGGTCATAACAGTGTCTTTGGTGGTGCTGGTGGGGGTCATCCTTGTGCTGATGATCCGCAGCGGCAAGATCAAGGGAGGGCCCGCCCTTGTGGCGGCGCTCTTCGGGTTCCTACTCGCCTCGTCCGACCTGGCGCCGAACATCCAGGACTTCCTCGACTCGATCTCGCGCTCGATCAGCGACTTCGACATCTGATCCGTCAGCGCATCCTGCCCGCGGAGCCGCCGGGACCCGGAAGGCGGGTCCCAAGGGCGAGGCGGGTCCCGGGAAACGCGAACGGCCCGGCACTGGGGAAATCCCCTGAACCGGGCCGCGAGCCATGGAGCGGGCGACGGGAATCGAACCCGCGTAGCCAGTTTGGAAGACTGGGGCTCTACCATTGAGCTACGCCCGCCTGCACCGCCGCCCCGCCGGATGTCCCGGGCGCGGCCGCCGAGCGTGATCGCTCGACCCGCGGCACGGGAAGCATCGTAGCGGGTCCGCGCCGTATCCCGCACACCCTTGCCCACCAGTCGGAAAACCGGCAGCCGGGGCCCGCGCGGGCATGTACCCTACGTGTCGCACCGGCGGGGTGTGGCGCAGCTTGGTAGCGCGTCCGCTTTGGGAGCGGAAGGTCGTCGGTTCGAATCCGGCCACCCCGACCACTCACGATCACCACAAGCGCAAGATCGCATTGTGGGCCGCGTCATGCGTGCGGTTACTATGCAAGCTGCGCGTCTGTGACTTTCTCTAACCGGGCGCGATCCGCTGAAACGCATCACAGCAACGCAGCAGAACCCAAAGAAGTCAGCCCCAAGGAGACCGAACCGTGAAGAGCGCCGTGGAGACCCTGAACCCGACTCGGGTTCGGCTCACTGTCGAGGTGCCCTTCGAGGAGCTCAAGCCCAGCCTCGACGCGGCGTACAAGAAGATCAACCAGCAGGTCACGGTGCCCGGCTTCCGCAAGGGCAAGATCCCGGCCCGTGTGATCGACCAGCGCTTCGGCCGTGGCGCGGTGCTGGAGGAGGCCGTCAACGACGCGCTCCCGAAGTTCTACACCGACGCGGTCAACGAGGGTGAGCTGAACCCGCTCGGCCAGCCCGAGGTCGACATCACCGAGCTCAAGGACAACGAGCTGCTGGCCTTCACCGCCGAGGTGGACATCCGCCCGGCGATCGAGATCCCGGACTACTCCGGCATCGAGGTCACCGTCGACTCCGTCGAGGTCTCGGACGAGGACATCGACAAGGCCGTCGAACAGCTGCGCGACCGCTTCGCCACCACCAGCGCGGTCGAGCGTGCCGCCGCCGAGGGCGACATCGTGGTCGTCGACCTCGAGGCCAAGGTGGAGGGCGAGGTCCTCGAGGACGGCGTCGCCACCGGCGTCAACTACACGATCGGCTCCGGCGAGCTGCTCGAGGGCATCGACGAGGCGGTCACCGGCCTGGAGGCCGGCGGCTCCGCCACCTTCACCTCCGAGCTCAAGGGCGGCTCCGCCAAGGGCAAGGAGGCCGAGGTCACCGTCAAGGTCTCCGAGGTCAAGGCCCGCGAGCTGCCCGAGCTGGACGACGACTTCGCTCAGCTGGCCAGCGAGTTCGACACCTTCGAGGAGCTGCGCGGCGACACCCGCCGGCGCCTGGAGCAGTCGAAGAAGTTCGACCAGGCCACCCAGGCCCAGGAGAAGGTGCTCGACGCCCTCCTGGAGCTGGTCGAGGTCCCGATCCCCGAGAAGCTCCTCGAGGACGAGATCCAGACCCGCAAGCACAACCTGGAGCACCACCAGCTCGGCCAGATGGGTCTGACCCTGGACGCCTACCTGGAGATGCAGGAGAAGACGGCCGAGGAGTTCGAGGCCGAGCTCAAGGAGCAGGCCGAGAAGGGCATCAGGACCCAGTTCGTGCTCGACGAGCTGGTCAACAAGGAGAAGCTGTCCGTCGGCCAGGAGGAGCTCACCGAGCACCTGATGCGCCGTGCGCAGTCCTCCGGCATGAGCCCGGACCAGTTCGCCCAGGCCGTGGTCGAGGGCGGCCAGGTGCCGATGCTCGTGGGCGAGGTCGCCCGGGGCAAGGCCCTGGCGGTCGTGGTCGAGGCCGCGAAGGTCGTCGACGACAAGGGTGAGACCGTCGACCTGGAGGACGACGACGAGGCTGACGAGGCAGCCGAGACCGGCGAGACCGTCGAGGCCGCCGCCGAGGAGCCGGCCGCCGAGGCTGAGAAGGCCGAGGAGGCCGACAAGGCCGACAAGGGTGGGGAGAAGGCCGAGGGCTGATCGCCCCGCCGCCCTCTGAAAGCCCGTACGAGCGGGCCCGAACGTCTGAGCGCGTCCGGGCCCGTTCGTGGTTCCACGGCCCCGTGACGGCCCCTGGGAGGCACCTCGCGGGACTTCCGCGGCGCGACCCCGTGCCCATGCCCCGCACACCCCCGCGACCGGCAGGAACCTGCGCTCAGAGCGAACAGTTCCTGATGCGGGATGGCGCCCGCCGACCAGCGCGTTAGGGTCCGTAGATACGAGGGCAGGGGAGTCCCACGAGCCCGCCGGAGCGTACCGGCGGTTACGCCCCCCGCGTCCCAGAAGAAGACGCTGAGACGGCCAGTCGCCGTCAGAGACGAGCAGGTGGATACGTGACGAATACGATGCCTTCCGCCGCCGGCGAGCCGACCTTCGGAGGCCTCGGCGACCAGGTCTACAACCGGCTGCTCGGTGAGCGGATCATCTTCCTCGGCCAGCCGGTCGACGACGACATCGCCAACAAGATCACCGCGCAGCTGCTGCTGCTCGCCGCGGAGCCCGACAAGGACATCAACCTCTACATCAACTCTCCGGGCGGCTCGATCACGGCCGGCATGGCGATCTACGACACCATGCAGTACATCAAGAACGACGTGATCACCATCGCCATGGGCCTCGCCGCCTCGATGGGCCAGTTCCTGCTGAGCGCGGGCACCCCCGGCAAGCGCTTCGCGCTGCCGAACGCCGAGATCCTGATCCACCAGCCGTCCGCGGGCCTGGCGGGCTCCGCGTCGGACATCAAGATCCACGCCGAGCAGCTGCTGCGCACGAAGAAGAAGATGGCCGACCTCACCGCCTTCCACACCGGCCAGACCGTTGAGCAGATCACTCGCGACTCCGACCGCGACCGCTGGTTCTCGGCCGAGGAAGCCAAGGCGTACGGCCTGGTCGACGAGGTCATCGCCTCCGCCGCACACATCCCGGGCGGTGGTGGCACCGGGGCGTGAGCCGCCCGCTCCCAGCCGACCCAGCCCACTGCTCATCACCAGGACGGTGCATGTGAACACCCAGAACTTCCCCGGCAGGGGCCTGTACGCCCGCCACGACGGCCCCCAGGCCGAGGCCCGCTACGTCGTGCCGCGCTTCGTCGAGCGGACCTCCCAGGGCATCCGGGAGTACGACCCGTACGCGAAGCTCTTCGAAGAGCGCGTGATCTTCCTCGGCGTGCAGATCGACGACGCCTCCGCCAACGACGTCATGGCGCAGCTGCTGTGCCTGGAGTCGATGGACCCGGACCGTGACATCTCGATCTACATCAACTCGCCCGGCGGCTCGTTCACCGCGCTGACCGCCATCTACGACACCATGCAGTTCGTCAAGCCCGACATCCAGACGGTCTGCATGGGCCAGGCGGCCTCCGCCGCGGCCGTGCTGCTCTCCGCCGGCACGCCCGGCAAGCGGATGGCGCTGCCGAACGCCCGCGTGCTGATCCACCAGCCGTACAGCGAGACCGGGCGCGGTCAGGTCTCCGACCTGGAGATCGCGGCCAACGAGATCCTGCGGATGCGTTCGCAGCTCGAGGAAATGCTGGCCAAGCACTCCACGACGCCGATCGAGAAGATCCGCGACGACATCGAGCGGGACAAGATCCTCACGGCCGAGGAATCGCTGTCGTACGGTCTGATCGACCAGATCGTCTCGACCCGCAAGACCTCGGTGGGCCTGGGCTGAACTCCGGTATCGGCGCCCCCCTTGTATCGAGTAGCGCCAAGGGGGGCCCGAACGGGGCCCTGAGCAAGGTACCGTCATAGGGGGCTGGGGTCCGCCCCCGGTAACAGAAGCAGAAAGCGCAGCGCAAGCACCCGGATTCGGCTGAACAAAGCGGATCCAAGGCGAAGGGGAATCACCTCGTGGCACGCATCGGTGACGGCGGCGACCTGCTCAAGTGCTCGTTCTGCGGGAAGAGCCAGAAGCAGGTGAAGAAGCTCATCGCGGGCCCGGGTGTGTACATCTGCGATGAGTGCATCGATCTCTGCAACGAGATCATCGAGGAAGAGCTCGCCGAGACCTCCGAGGTGCGCTGGGAGGAACTCCCCAAGCCCCGCGAGATCTACGAGTTCCTCGAGGGCTATGTCGTCGGCCAGGAGGCCGCGAAAAAGGCGCTTTCCGTCGCCGTCTACAACCACTACAAGCGGGTCCAGGCCGGCGAGAACAGCGCCCACAACCGCGACGACGGCATCGAGTTGGCGAAGTCCAACATCCTGCTGCTCGGCCCGACCGGCTCCGGCAAGACCCTGCTGGCGCAGACCCTCGCCCGGATGCTCAACGTCCCCTTCGCCATCGCCGACGCCACCGCGCTCACCGAGGCGGGCTATGTCGGCGAGGACGTGGAGAACATCCTCCTGAAGCTGATCCAGGCCTCCGACTACGACGTCAAGAAGGCCGAGACGGGCATCATCTACATCGACGAGATCGACAAGGTGGCCCGCAAGAGCGAGAACCCCTCGATCACCCGTGATGTCTCCGGCGAGGGCGTGCAGCAGGCGCTGCTGAAGATCCTGGAGGGCACCACGGCCTCGGTGCCCCCGCAGGGCGGCCGCAAGCACCCGCACCAGGAGTTCATCCAGATCGACACCACGAATGTGCTGTTCATCGTGGGTGGCGCCTTCGCCGGTCTGGAGAAGATCATCGAGTCGCGGGCCGGCGCCAAGGGCATCGGCTTCGGCGCCACGATCCGCTCCAAGCGCGAGATCGAGGCCAGCGACCAGTTCCAGGAGGTCATGCCGGAGGACCTGGTGAAGTTCGGGATGATCCCGGAGTTCATCGGCCGCCTCCCGGTCATCACCTCCGTCCACAACCTGGACCGCGAGGCGCTGCTCCAGATCCTCGTCGAGCCGCGGAACGCACTGGTGAAGCAGTACCAGCGGCTCTTCGAACTCGACGGCGTGGAGCTGCACTTCGACCGCCCGGCCCTGGAGGCCATCGCCGACCAGGCGATCCTGCGCGGCACCGGCGCGCGCGGTCTGCGCGCCATCATCGAAGAGGTCCTGATGTCGGCGATGTACGAGGTGCCGTCCCGCAAGGACGTCGCCCGCGTCGTCATCACCGAGGACGTCGTCCACTCCAACGTCAACCCGACCCTGGTGCCGCGCTCCCGCGGCACCGAGCCGGGCGAGCGCCACGAGAAGAGCGCGTAAGGCCGCGCGGCAAGGCGCTGGAAGGCGCCACAGACGCGAGGAGGGCCCTGGGGAATCCCCGGGGCCCTCCTCGCGTCGTACGGCGTCAGCGCGCCGCTCAGGCGGGTTTGCGGGTGTCCTTGTAGATGCCCGCGGTCACCTCAGCGAACGCCTCCATGTCGGCGTCGTCCACGGTCGTGCTCTCCGCGTTGATGTCCAGCACCATGGCCGCGTCCGTCTTCTCGGCCCAGGCGCAGGCAGGGGCGTAGATCCGGTCGTACATCTTGACGACCTCGCACTCTATGCTCGGCCCGTTCTCGCCCTCGGGGTGGAACGTCTTGCGCTTCTTCTCGACCGTCGGGGAGGCGTCGCCGCCCGTGAAGCCCTTGAACATCTCGTCGCGGACCTTGTCGGGGTCGCTGAACTCCCCGTACACACCGGAGTAGGCCAGCCCCGAGTTCGAGTCGTCGGAGCGCGTGTACTGGGCGAGGACGGAGGTGGCGCCGTCGGGCATGCTGTCCTGCACGCTGGTGCCCTCGTTCTCGAGGTCCTTGGTGCCCTTGTCCAGGGTGTACGTGCCGTCGTCCAGCGACTTGGGGGCGACCAGCTTCATCGCCTTGGGCTTGTCCTCGCCCTGGCTGAGCACCACGGCGCCGGTGACGATCGCGCCGATCACCACCAGACCGGCCGCCGAGATCGCGATGATCTTGGTCTTGTTGCGTCCCCCGGCCGGCGCCGCGGGCCCCGGGAAGGGCGCCTGGGGCTGGCCGTAAGGGGCGGTCGGCTGCTGGGGATAGCCGTAGCCCTGCTGCGGCTGCTGCTGGGGGTAGCCGTAGCCCGGCTGCTGTGCGTACGGATTGGGCTCCGCGGTCGGTTGCTGCGCCCCGCCGTACGGGTTGGGCTGACCGCCTCCGTATGGGTTGGGGCCCGTCTGGCCCCCGCCGTAAGGGCCGGGCTGCGGCGGCGGCTGGTTGTAGCTCATCGTGTGGGGATCCCCCTCCGGGCTGCGCCTGTGAACTTCGCTGTGCGGGCCGCTACTTGATCTCCACGCGGGCGTCCTTGCGGACCTTCGCGGTGATGTCGGCGGCGGTGTCGATCGACATGCCCCCGCCGGAGAGCGCGGCCGACACGTCGGAGACGACCACATAGCCGACGGTGCTGTGGTCGGCCCACATGCACAGCGGGATGGTGAAGCTCTTGGTGGCCTCGGTGGTGCCGGTGAACTTCACGTTCTGGCACTTCATCACGGCGTCGTCCAGACCGGCCGGGGTGACCTGCTGCGGGCTGCCCTCGAGCTCGGCCTTGCCGCCGCTGCCGACGCTGGAGTCCTTCTGGGCCTCCTGCGAGATCTTCGCGAAGGCGCCGTCCACCACGGCCTGGGGGTTGTCGATCGTGCCCCACAGACCGTTGAGGCTCAGGACCTTCTGGCTCACGCCCGATCCGGCCTTGTAGCCGGCGCCGACGGACTGCGCGTTCTTGACGCCGAGCTTCTCGAAGTCGGCCTTGTCGCTCTCGCTGAGCCCGTCGCTGTTCCCGGAGGGGTCCTTGGTGTACTCGCCGGCGACCGTCCCGGGCGTGGTCAGCTTGTAGCGCTTGCCGTCGTCGGCGACGACGTTCTTGCCGCCGCCCTTGCCGCCCTTGTCGTCGTCCTTGTTGTTGTTGAACAGCAGGAACCCGCCGACCACCGCGGCCACCACGACCACCGCGCCGATGGCTATCGCCAGGCCCTTCTTGTTGCCGCCGCTCGGCGGGGGCGCCGGCTGGTACGGCCCGGGCATGCCCGGCTGCCCGTACGGCTGCTGGGGCTGCTGGCCGTAGGGGGCGGCGGGCTGCTGCCCCGGGTAGCCGTACCCGGGCTGGGGCTGCGGGGGCTGCTGCGGCTGGCTGTACGGGTTCGGCTGGCCGTAGCCGCCGCCCTGCTGCGGGGGCTGCTGCGGGTAGCCGTAGCCGGGCTGTCCGGCCGCGCCGCCCTGCCCGTAGGGACCCGGCTGCTGGGGCTGCTGGCCGTACGGGCCCGGCTGGTTGTAGCTCATGTCTGTCCTTCGCTTTGTTGCCGGTTGTTGCTAGCTGTCTATTTGGACGCGCGCGTCGTCGCGCACCTTGACGGTGAGCTCGGCGGCATCCTTCAGCGACATGCCGCCGCCCAGGACCGCGGCCGCCGGGTCCACCATCACGGTGATGCCCAAGGTGTCCTTGTCGCCCCAGACGCACGCGGGCGCCTCCACGGATCCCTGATCCGAGGTGAACTTCAGCCCCTGGCACTTCAGGACGTCCCCGTCGAAGCCGTCGGGGGAGAACTCCTGGGCGCTGCCCTGAGGCTGCGCCGTGCCGTTGTCCTGAAGCGCCTTGACGATGACCGCCAGGGCCAGGTCCGCCCCTCGCTTGGGGTCGGTCACCTTGCCCCAGACCCCGGTGAACTTCATCATGTTCTTCCCCGCGGACTGGTAGTCGGCCGCCACCAGATGCGGATCCTCGACGACCGGCACCTGCTGGAGGTCCTTCTTGCCGGCCTCGGACAGGTCGTTCTCGTTGGTGCCGGCCCCTTGGCGCTGATAGTCGCCGGCGACCGTCTTGGGGGTGGTCAGCTTGTACGGCCCGTCGTCGCCGCCGAGCAGGAAGTAGGCCCCGCCGCCCGCGGCCCCCAGGGCGACGATCGCGGCCACCGTGATACCCACGGCCCTGCCCTTGCGGCGGCCGCCGGCGGGTGGGGCCGGCTGCTGCGGGTAGCCGTAGCCGGGTCCCTGCGTCTGCTGTGGGGGCGGTGTCTGCTGCTGCGGCGGCTGGGCGTACGGATTCGGCTGGCCATAGGGGCCCGGCGCGCCGTAGCCGCCGTACGTACCGGGGCCGCCGTAGCCGCCCGGCGCGGCCGGCTGCTGCGGATAGCCGTAGCCCGGCTGCTGGGTGTAGGGATTATTGGGCACGGGCGGCTGGCCGGCGCCGTACGGACCCGGCTGCGCCCCGTAGGGGCCGGGCTGCGGCGGCGGCTGGTGGTAGCTCATCGTGCCCTCTCTTCGATGCCCATGACAGGTGCGCAACATCCTTCCTGACGCGTTGGCCTCCCTTTGCGGCGGGGGCACAACGGGTTCGTAACGGAGTGCCGCGGCCCTTTAGACTGCGGTCGTGACCGAGAACTCTCAGCAGCGCCCCGACAGCGGGCCCAACAGCCACCCCGAACTGCCGACCCAGTACGCGCCGGCCGATGTAGAGGGGCAGCTGTACGAGCGCTGGGTAGAGCGCGGTTACTTCGAGGCGGACGAGAACAGCGGCAAAGAGCCCTACACCATCGTCATCCCCCCGCCCAACGTCACCGGCTCCCTGCACCTCGGCCATGCCTTCGAGCACACCATCATCGATGCGCTCACGCGGCGCAAGCGCATGCAGGGCTTCGAGACGCTGTGGCAGCCCGGCATGGACCACGCCGGCATCGCCACACAGAACGTGGTGGAGCGTGAGCTGGCCAAGGAGGGCGTCTCCCGCCATGACCTGGGCCGCGAGGCGTTCGTCGAGCGGGTGTGGCAGTGGAAGGCCGAGTCCGGTGGGCAGATCTCCGGCCAGATGAGGCGCCTGGGCGACGGCGTCGCCTGGAACCGAGAGCGCTTCACCATGGACGAGGGGCTGTCCAAAGCCGTCCAGACCATCTTCAAGAAGCTCTACGACGACGAGCTGATCTACCGCGCCGAGCGGATCATCAACTGGTGCCCGCGCTGTCTGACGGCCATCTCCGACATCGAGGTGGAGTACCAGGACGACGACGGCGAGCTGGTCTCGATCCGTTACGGGGAGGGCGACGCCTCGATCGTCGTGGCCACGACCCGCGCCGAGACGATGCTCGGTGACACCGCGGTCGCCGTCCACCCCGACGACGAGCGCTACCGCCACCTGATCGGCACCGAGATCGAGCTGCCGCTCACCGGCCGCCGCATCCCGGTCGTCGCCGACGAGCACGTCGACCCGGAGTTCGGCACCGGCGCGGTCAAGGTGACCCCGGCCCACGACCCGAACGACTTCGAGATCGGCCAGCGTCACGGGCTGCCGAGCCTGACCGTCATGGACGAGCACGCGGTCATCACCGCCCACGGCCCCTTCCAGGGCCTGGACCGGCTGGAGGCGCGCAGCACCATCGTCGGCGCGCTGCGTGCCGACGGCCGGATCGTGGCCGAGAAGCGGCCGTACGTCCACTCCGTCGGCCACTGCTCGCGCTGCAAGACAACCATCGAGCCGCGGCTGTCCATGCAGTGGTGGGTCAAGGTCGGCCCGCTGGCCAAGGCCGCGGGTGACGCGGTCCGCGACGGCCGGGTGAAGATCCACCCGGAGGACATGGCCAAGCGCTACTTCGACTGGGTCGACAACCTCCACGACTGGTGCATCTCGCGCCAGCTGTGGTGGGGCCACCGGATCCCGGTCTGGTACGGGCCGAACGGCGAGGTCGTGTGCGTCGGACCGGACGAGCAGCCGCCGTCCGGCGAGGGCTGGCACCAGGACAGCGACGTCCTGGACACCTGGTTCTCCTCGGGCCTGTGGCCGTTCTCCACGCTCGGCTGGCCGGAGGACACCGGCAGCCTGCGGAAGTTCTATCCGAACTCCGTCCTGGTCACCGGCTACGACATCCTGTTCTTCTGGGTCGCCCGGATGATGATGTTCGGCCTGTACGCGATGGACGGCACCCCGCCGTTCCACACCATCGCCCTGCACGGCATGGTGCGCGACCAGCTCGGCAAGAAGATGTCCAAGTCCTTCGGGAACGCGGTCAACCCCCTGGACTGGATGGACCAGTACGGCTCGGACGCGGTCCGCTTCACCCTCGCCCGGGGCGCCAACCCCGGCGTGGACGTGCCGATCGGCGAGGACTGGGTCCAGGCGTCCCGCAACTTCGCCAACAAGATCTGGAACGCCACGCGCTTCGCGCTGATGAACGGCGCGACGGTCGAGGGCGAACTGCCCGCCCCCGAGCGGCTGTCCGCGGCCGACCGCTGGATCCTGTCCCGGCTGAACACGGTGGTCGCCGAGGTCGACGCGTACTACGAGGACTACCAGTTCGCCAAGTTGTCGGACTCCCTCTACCACTTCGCGTGGGACGAGGTCTTCGACTGGTACGTCGAGCTGTCCAAGACCACCTTCGCGCAGGGCGGCGAGGCGGCCGACGCCTCCCGGCGGGTGCTCGGCGAGGTCCTGGACGTGATGCTGCGGCTGCTGCACCCGGTCGTCCCGTTCGTCACCGAGAAGCTGTGGACCGCGCTCACCGGCCGGGAGTCCGTGGTCATCGCCGACTGGCCGCGGGACAGCGGCTTCCGCGACGCCGCCGCCGAGCAGGAGATCACCACCCTCCAGCAGGTGGTCACCGAGGTCCGCAGGTTCCGTGCCGACCAGGGCCTCCAGCCCGGCCAGAAGGTCCCGGCGCGCCTCGACCTGTCCGGCACCCCGCTGGCGGTCCACGAGGACGCCATGCGCGCGCTGCTGAGGCTCCAGCCGGCCGGTGAGGACTTCACCGCCACCGCCTCGCTGCCGGTCGCGGGCGCGACCGTGGCCCTTGACCTGTCCGGCGCGATCGACGTCGAGGCCGAGCGCAAGCGGCTCGCCAAGGACCTCGCCGCGGCCGAGAAGGACAAGGCCCAGACCACGGCGAAGCTGAACAACGAGGCCTTCCTGGCCAAGGCACCCGACCACGTCGTGGAGAAGATCCGGGGCCGGCAGTCGACCGCCGAGGCCGACATCGCCCGGATCACCGCCCAGTTGGCGGCCCTGCCCCAGGGCTGACCACCCAGCCGGTGCCGAAGCGCCCCCGCCCCCTCAGCCGAGGGCGGCGGGGGCGCTTCGCGTGTGCGGGGTCACACCCGGGAACCAAACGCACCGTTCCGGGAGTTATCCGCTCGTACGTCCCGGAAGGAGCACCGCCACCATGAACAAGCCGCTGCGACACGCCTCCGTGTTCAGCCTGCTGCTCGTGCTGGCCCTGCTCATCTGGGCCACCTGGATCCAGGTGGCCAGGGCGCACAGCCTCGACGACAACGCCCACAACCCGCGCATGGCCATCAAGGAGTACTCCGGGCCCCTCGGCGACATCCTGGTCGGCGGCAAGCCGGTCACCGGCTCCGCCGCCACCAGCGGCGACCTGAAGTACAAGCGGACGTACACCGACGGCGAGCTGTACGCACCGGTCACCGGCTACGCCTCGCAGACGTACGGCACCACCCAGCTGGAGGCGCTCAACCGGGGCGTGCTGGACGGCTCGGACTCCCGGCTGGCGGGCCCCGACCAGTTGCTGACCCGGCAGCGGGCCAAGGCGGGCGATGTGCTCACCACCATCGACCCCGCCGCGCAGAAGGCCGCGTACAAGGGGCTCGGCAGCAAGACCGGCGCCGTCGTGGCCATCGACCCGAAGACGGGGAAGGTCCTCGCCCTGGCCAGCACCCCCTCCTACGACCCCGGCACCTTCGCGGGCTCCTCCGCCGCCGACCAGAAGGCGTGGAACGCGCTTCAGAAGGACGAGAAGCAGCCGATGCTCAACCGCGCGCTGCGCCAGACGTATCCGCCGGGCTCGGCCTTCAAGCTGGTCGTCGCCGCGGCGGCGCTGGAGGACGGGCTCTACGGCTCCGTGGACGAGCCGACGAAGAGCCCCGACCCGTACCGGCTGCCCGGCACGGTCACCGACATGACCAACGAGAGCGCGTCGGCCCCCTGCAAGAACGCGACGATACGCACCGCGCTCCAGTACTCCTGCAACACGGTCTTCGCGAAGATGGCGGTCGACCTGGGGCAGACCAAGGTCGCGGCCCAGGCGAAGAAGCTGGGCTTCGACGACTCCAAGCTGGACATCCCGGTGCGCGCCGCGAAGAGCGTCTACCCCAGCGGCATGGACGCCTCCCAGACCGCCCTGAGCGGCATGGGCCAGTTCGACGTCACCGCGACCCCGCTCCAGATGGCCATGGTCTCCGCGGCCATCGCGGACGGCGGCACCCTGATGAAGCCGTATCTGGTCGACCGCACCACCGACGGCAGCGGGGGCACCCTGGACCGGACCGAGCCCGCCGCGTACAGCCGGGCCATGTCGTCGTCCACGGCCTCGCAGCTGCGGTCCGCGATGACGACGGTGGTGGAGCGGGGCACCGGCACCAGCGCCCAGATCCCTGGGGTGACGGTCGGCGGCAAGACCGGCACCGCGCAGCACGGCGAGAACAACAGCGCGAACCCGTACGCGTGGTTTGTGAGTTACGCGGCTGACGGGCAGGGCCATCAGGTCGCGGTCGCGGTGGCGGTCGAGGACAGCGGCGCGGCCCGCGCCGACATCTCCGGCGGCGGCCTGGCCGGGCCGATCGCCAAGTCGGTGATGAAGGCGGCGCTGGGCGTATGAGGGGCACACGGCCTCCGGAGGAGGACCGAGCCCCAAAAGAGACGCGCCGGAAGCAGGCCGAGCCCTGAAAGTAGACTGTGACCGTGAGCGAGAGCCCCCAGAACGAGCCCGATGAGTTCGACGAGATCGTCGGAGCCGAGACCGACCGCGACCCCGATCTCGCCGTGATCGAGGCCGGGAGCCGGACGCTGCGCACCCGGTCCGGGCCGGCGCAGGGGGACGGAGTGCCCTCCCGTCCGGCCGACCCGGAGCTGGACCGGGCGCTGCGGGAGGTGGAGGCGGAGCTCGCGGGGCGCTGGCCCGAGACCAAGCTGGACCCCTCGCTGGTGCGCGTCGAGGCGCTGATGGACATCCTCGGCTCCCCGCACCGCGCCTACCCCTCGATCCACATCACCGGCACAAACGGCAAGACCAGCACCGCCCGCATGATCGAGTCGCTGCTGGGCGCCTTCGACCTGCGCACCGGCCGCTACACCAGCCCGCACGTCCAGTCGATCACCGAGCGGATCAGCCTGGACGGGGCGCCGATCTCCGCCGAGCGGTTCATCGAGACCTACCAGGACATCCGGCCGTACGTCGACATGGTCGACGCCTCACAGGAGCACCGGCTCTCGTTCTTCGAGGTGCTCACCGGCATGGCGTACGCGGCCTTCGCGGACGCGCCGGTCGACATCGCGGTGGTCGAGGTCGGTATGGGCGGCGTCTGGGACGCCACCAATGTGATCGACGCCGGGGTCGCGGTGATCATGCCGATCTCGCTGGACCACACCGACCGGCTGGGCACCACTCCGGAGCAGATCGCGACGGAGAAGGCCGGGATAGTCAAGCAGGACGCCACGGTGGTGCTGGCACAGCAGCCGCTGGAGGCCGCGTCCGTGGTCCTCAAGCGCGCGGTCGAGGTGGATGCCACGGTCGCCCGCGAGGGCATGGAGTTCGGCGTGCTCTCCCGCGAGGTGGCGGTCGGCGGCCAGCTGCTGACCCTGCGCGGCCTCGGCGGTGAGTACCCGGAGGTCTTCCTCCCGCTGTACGGGGCCCACCAGGCGCACAACGCGGCGGTGGCGCTGGCCGCCGTGGAGGCGTTCTTCGGCGTCGGCTCGGAGCACGCCCGCATCCTGGACATCGACACGGTCCGCACCGCCTTCGCCTCCGTCACCTCCCCGGGCCGGCTCGAAGTGGTGCGCCGCAGCCCGACCGTGGTCCTGGACGCCGCGCACAACCCGGCCGGGGCGCGGGCGGCGGCCGAGGCGGTCACCGAGGCCTTCGGCTTCAGCAGGCTGATCGGTGTGGTCGGCGCGAGCGGCGACAAGGACGTACGCGGCGTCCTGGAGGCCTTCGAGCCGATCTTCGCGGAGGTGGTGATCACCCGCAACTCCACCGAGCGCGCGATGGACGTGGACGAGCTGGCCGGCTTCGCCGTCGAGGTCTTCGGCGCGGAGCGGGTGCAGGTCGAGCCGCGGCTGGACGACGCCCTGGAGGCGGCGATCACGCTCGCGGAGGAAGAGAGCGAGTACTCGGGCGCGGGCGTGCTGGTGACCGGGTCGGTGATAACGGTCGGCGAGGCCCGGCTGCTTCTGGGAAGGGGCTGACATGCGAACGCTGTGCGCATCCACCCTGATCGGTGAATTCTTTGTGATCGGCTTCGCCGGTCTGGTGGCCATGAAGGTCTCCGGCCTGTCCGTGGCCACGGTGTGGACGGTCTGCGGCATCGCCATGGCGCTGTGCGTCCTGCTGTGCGGGATGCTCGGCCGCCCCGGCGCGGTGCACATCGGCTGGGCCCTTCAGATCGGCCTGGTGCTGAGCGGCACCATCGTCACCACCATGTACGTTCTGGGCGCGGCCTTCGCGGGGCTGTGGTGGGCCTCGGTCCACTACGGCCGCAAGGTCGACGAGGCGAAGGCCCGTTTCGCTTCCGCCCGCGCCGGCACCGCCGGTGCTGACACTGCGTAACGTGGCCGTCGTTCACCCATGTAGCCTCGGCGGCACAGTTTCACCCGCATGCCACGTTCCAAGGGAGTTCTCGCAGTGACCCAGCGCACGCTCGTCCTTCTCAAGCCCGACGCCGTACGACGCGGACTGATCGGCGAGATCCTGAGCCGCATCGAGAAGAAGGCGGGCTGGACGATCAGCGCGCTGGAGCTGCGCGAGCTCGGCCGCGAGGTGCTGGAGCAGCACTACGCCGAGCACGTGGGCAAGGCCTTCTACGAGCCGCTGGTGGACTTCATGGCCTCCGGCCCGGTGGTCGCGCTGGTCGTCGAGGGCGAGCGCGTCATCGAGGGCGTACGGGCGCTGGCGGGGCCGACCGACCCGATCGCCGCGGCGCCGGGCTCCATCCGCGGCGACTTCGGCACGATCGTGCGGGAGAACCTGATCCACGCCTCCGACTCCGAGGAGTCCGCCCAGCGGGAGATCAAGATCTTCTTCCCCGGGCTCGCCTGAACCCGCCTGAACTCGTCCGGGCCGGGTTGACCGTTCATCACATGGTCACCCGGTCCCACCTGGGGCGGCCGCCATTGTTCGGCCGCCCTTCGGCATATGCGGGCCGATCGGGGGAACGCATCCCCGCGACACGACGTCACCATTAGCAGGGGGCGGGCCCGTGTTCTGCTGACAATGGCGGAGGACCCCCGCAGCGTGTTCGAGCGGGCGTGACTACGATGAGAGCTTCCGCGCCTCGCAGCGCACCACATCCTGCCGACCTCAAGCAAGCAATCGCTCAATTGGGAAGGCCTGACGCATCCTCATGGGGAACAACATGTCGTTCATCGGCCGTGACATGGCTGTCGACCTCGGGACCGCCAACACGCTGGTGTACGTCAGGGGCCGCGGGATCGTCCTCAACGAGCCGTCCGTCGTCGCCATCAACACCAACACCGGCGGAATCCTCGCGGTGGGCGCCGAGGCGAAGAAGATGATCGGCCGCACCCCTGGCAACATCGTGGCCGTGCGCCCGCTGAAGGACGGCGTGATCGCCGACTTCGAGATCACCGAGCGGATGCTGCGCTACTTCATCCTGAAGATCCACAAGCGCCGCTATCTCGCCCGCCCCCGCGTCGTCGTCTGCGTGCCCTCCGGCATCACCGGCGTCGAGCGCCGCGCGGTCATCGAGGCCTCCACCCAGGCGGGCGCCCGCCAGGTGCACATCATCGAGGAGCCCATGGCCGCCGCCATCGGCTCCGGCCTGCCCGTCCACGAGGCCACCGGCAACATGGTCGTGGACATCGGCGGCGGCACCACCGAGGTCGCGGTCATCTCGCTCGGCGGCATCGTCACCGCGCAGTCCATCCGGGTGGCGGGCGACGAGCTGGACAACGCGATCATCCAGCACATCAAGAAGGAGTACAGCCTTCTGCTCGGCGAGCGCACCGCCGAGAACATCAAGATCACGATTGGCTCCGCCTTCGAGGGCAAGGAGGAGGAGCACACCGAGATCCGCGGCCGTGACCTGGTCAGCGGTCTCCCCAAGACCGTCGTGATCTCCGCCGCCGAGGTCCGCAAGGCCATGGAGGAGCCGGTCAACTCGATCGTCGACGCGGTCAAGACCACCCTCGACAAGTGCCCGCCCGAGCTGTCCGGCGACGTCATGGACCGCGGCATCGTGCTCACCGGCGGCGGCGCCCTGCTGCGCGGCCTCGACGAGCGGCTGCGCCAGGAGACCGGCATGCCGATCCACATCGCCGAGGACCCGCTGGACTCGGTCGCGCTCGGCTCCGGCAAGTGCGTCGAGGAGTTCGAGGCGCTCCAGCAGGTGCTGGACGCCCAGCCCCGCAGATGACGATCCGGTGAATCCGCCGTACGGGTGGCCGACTTCCCGTACGGCGGAGCGGCGGTTCACTGATATACAGGCATTTGGCTCCCCATGACCGGCTACACGTGAAAATCGCCTGACGAATGACGTGGCCGGTCCGACTCCGACGAGGAAGGCACGTCGCCGCACGTGAGGGACACACGAGAGAGCCGGCTGCTCCTGGTGCTGCTGGTCGCCATCGCGTTCGCACTGATCACGGTGGACATCCGCGGCGGCGAGGACTCGCCCCTCGACGGCGCCAGGCAGGCCGCCGCATCCGTCTTCGGCCCCGTCGAGGACGGGGTCGCGTCCGCGGTCGACCCGGTCGGCAACGCCGTCGCGGCCGTACGGGACTCAGGCGAGCGGCATGACCGGATCAGCGCCCTGGAGCGGGAGAACGCGGAGCTCAAGCAGCGGCTCGGCAGCGACGACCGCAACCGCGCCCGCGTCGTCGAGCTGGACAAGCTGCGCAAGACCGCGGGCGCCGGCCAGTACGGCATCAAGGGCGCCCAGGTCATCGCCATAGGAGCGGCCCGGGGCTTCTCCTGGACCGTCACCATCGACGTGGGCAGCAAGGACGGCATCCGCCGCGACATGACCGTCATCAACGGCGACGGCCTGGTCGGCCGGGTCACCACCGTCGGCCCGTCCACGGCCACCGTCGTCCTGGCCATCGACCCGGAGTTCACCGTCGGCACCCGCATGGAGAAGTCCGGCGAGCTCGGCTTCGCCAACGGCCAGGGCGGCCGCTCGCTGCGCGTCCAGCTCCTCAACGGCAAGGCCAAGATCAAGAAGGGCGACCGGCTGGTCACCTTCGGCTCCCGCGCCAACAAGCCCTTCGTGCCCGGCGTTCCGGTCGGCGAGGTGGTCCGGGTCGACCCCTCGGGCGGCGATCTGACCCGCACCCTGCTGGTGCGCCCGTACGTGGGCTTCACCAAGCTCGACATCGTCGGGGTCGTCGTCGAGCCGCCGCGCGAGAACCCGCGGGACACGGTGCTGCCGCCCAAGCCCGCCAAGCCCAAGCCGGCGCCCACGGTCACCGTCACGGTCAAACCGACCTCGTCCCCGAGCGCCTCCGCCGACAGGAGCTGACCCATGCTGCGTCTGAACCGGGTCCTGCTCTCGACCCTCCTGGTGGTCATCGCCCTCGTCGTCCAGGTCTGTGTGCTCGCCCGGCTCCAACTGCCCGGCGCGGTCCCCGACCTGCTGCTGCTCGTCGTGCTCGGCCTCGCGCTGGTCTACGGCCACACGGGCGGCGCGCTCATCGGCTTCGGCGCCGGCCTGCTCGCCGACCTCGCCCCGCCCGCCGACCACGCCGCCGGGCGGTACGCCCTGGTGCTGTGCGTCATCGGCTATCTGGCGGGCCTCGCCAAGCCCGAGACCGGCCAGCTCCGGTCGGCCACCGGGCCGATGCTCGTGGTCGTCGCGGCGGCCATCGGCAGCACGCTGCTGTACGCGGGCGTCGGCCAGCTCGTCGGCGACGACGCCTCCCGCCATGTGGGCCTGAGCAAGCTGCTGTTCACCGCGGCGCTGTACGACCTGCTGCTGGCGCCCTTCACCGTGCCGCTGATCATGGGAATGGCCAGAAAGAGCGAGAACGACCCGATGGCCGACAGCTCCGGCGGCTCCCGGGTCGGCAGCCAGCGCGGCGGGCTCCTGATGAAGGCCGCCAACCGAGGGACGGGACGGCTCAAGGGGGTCAAGCGCCTGTGAGGCCTCGATCCGACATCCAGTGGGGGCAGCAGCCATGAGTAATATCCCGGAGACCGGGCGGACTCCGCGCGTCACCATCCGGCTGGTCGCCATCCAGATCATCGTCTTCTCGCTGCTGCTCACCCTCGGCGGCCGCCTGTGGTACCTCCAGATCCGCAACGGCGACGAATACACCGCGGAAGCCGCCAACAACCACGTCCAGCAGGTCGTCCACCCCGCCGTGCGCGGCTCGATACTGGACGCCCGCGGCGTGCCGCTCGCCGACAACGAGACCCGCCTGGTCGTCTCCGCCAGCCGCACCGAGCTGATGAAGATGAAGGACGACGGAAAGGCCGTCCTCACCCGTCTCGCCGACGTCCTGGACATGAAGCCCAAGGACGTGATGGACAAGGTCCGGCTGTGCGACGCCAAGACGGCCCAGCCCTGCTGGAACGGCTCGCCGTACCAGCCCATCCCCATCACCGACGAGGCCAGCCCCAAGCAGGCCCTCCAGATCCGCGAGCGCGAAGAGGACTTCCCGGGGATAAGCGCGGAGCCGACCGCCGTGCGCCGCTACGCCGCCCCGGGCGACGCCAACGCCGCACAGGTGCTCGGCTACCTCTCCCCGGTCACCGACGAGGAGATCAAGAAGGCCGAGGACAGCCATTCGCCGCTGCTCCGCTCCGACCAGGTCGGCCGTAACGGCCTGGAGCGCGAGTACGACGACCAGCTGCGCGGCAAGGCCGGGGTCACCCGCTACGAGGTGGACAACCTCGGCCGGGTCATCGGCCAGGCGGAGAGCCAGAAGGCCCAGCCCGGCGCCAACGTCGTCACCAGCATCGACGCCCGGGTGCAGGCCGTCGCCGAGAAAGAGCTGGACCAGGCGATGAAGGACGCCCGCAAGGAGATGGACCGGAACACGGGCCGCAGGTACGAGGCGGACGCGGGCGCGGTCGTGGTCATGGAGGCGAAGACCGGCCGGGTGGTCGCGATGGCCTCCAACCCGACGTACGACCCCAACGCCTGGGTCGGCGGCATCTCCGGCAAGGACTACAAGAGGCTCACCGGCAAGAACTCCAACTACCCGCTGCTGAACCGGGCGATCCAGGGCCAGTCGGCCCCCGGCTCGATCTTCAAGGTGATCCCGACCACGGCCGCGGTCAACGCCGGCTACCCCTTCGACGGCAACTACAACTGCTCCAGCTCGTTCAGCATCGGCTCACAGGTCTTCAAGAACTTCGAGTCGAAGGGCTACGGCCCGATCAGCCTCGGCCGGGCGCTTGAGGTCTCCTGCGACACCGTGTTCTACGACCTCTCGTACAAGCAGTGGCAGAAGGACGGCGGCAACAAGCCCAAGAAGCACCCGGCGGACTGGTTCTACAAGACCGCCCACCAGTTCGGCCTCGGCAAGGAGACCGGCATCGACCTCCCCAACGAGGTCACCGGCCGGATCCCGGACCGCCAGTGGAAGAAGGACTACTGGAAGGCCAACAAGAACGGCTGGTGCAAGTACGGCAAGAAGGACGGCAACTACGGCCAGCGGATCGCCTACGAGAACTGCCTCGAAGGCATGAAGATGCGCGCCGGTGACTCGGTGAACTACTCCATCGGCCAGGGCGACACGCTCGTCACCCCGATCCAGATGGCGACCATCTACGCCGCGATCAGCAACGGCGGCACGCTGTACGACCCGACCATCGGCAAGGCGATCATCAGCGCCGACGGCAAGAAGGTCCAGGAGATCAAGCCGAAGTCGCACGGCAAGCTGCCGATGGACGGGCAGACGCGCCGCCAGATAGACAGCGCCCTCGCGGGAGTCGCGACCCGCGGCACCGCCGCCTGGCGATTCGGCGGCTGGCCGCAGAACAAGATCCCGATGCACGCCAAGACGGGTACGGCCGAGGTCTACGGCAAGCAGACGACCTCGTGGTTCGCGACGTACACCAAGGACTACTCGATCGTCATGACGATCTCCCAGGGTGGTACCGGCTCCGGCGCCTCCGGCCCGGCCGTGCGCAACATCTACAACGCGCTCTACGGGGTGGACGCCAAGGGCGGCATCGACAACAAGAAGGCGCTGCTGCCCAAGCCCCAGGCGACCCTCCCCAAGATCGATTCCGATGGCACCATTCAGGACCAGCCGCTGGGCCCGCCGGTCAAGGCGGTCGGAAGGCGGGACGAGCAAGCGTGAGTGCCTCTACGCACACGTACACCACGCGCCGGTTCACGCCCGAGCGCGGCACCTGGGGCAAGCTCATGGCGCGCGACTCGATCGTGCGCCGCCTGGACTGGATACTGCTGTTCGCCGCGCTGGCCCTGTCCGCCATCGGCACCGTCCTCGTCTACTCCGCCACCCGCAACCGCACCGAGCTCAACCAGGGCGACCCGTACTACTTCCTGATCCGGCACGCCATGAACACCGGCATCGGGCTGGTGCTGGCCGTCGGCACGATCTGGCTCGGCCACCGCACACTGCGCGGGGCCGTGCCGGTGCTGTACGCGCTGTCCGTGATCCTCGTCCTCGCCGTCCTCACCCCGCTCGGCTCCACCATCAACGGGGCGCACGCGTGGATCGTGATCGGCGGCGGCTTCTCCCTCCAGCCCTCCGAGTTCGCCAAGATCACCATCATCCTGGGGATGGCGATGCTGCTGGCGGCGCGCGTGGACGCGGGGGACCGCGTCAACCCCGACCACCGCACCGTCGTCCAGGCCCTCGGGCTCGCCACGCTGCCCATCGCGATCGTGCTGCTCATGCCGGACCTCGGCTCGGTGATGGTCATGGCGGTGATCGTGCTCGGCGTGCTGCTCGCCTCGGGCGCGTCCAACCGCTGGGTCGTGGGGCTGATCGGCGCGGCCGTCATCGGCGCGGTCCTGATCTGGCAGCTCGGCGTGCTCGACCAGTACCAGATCGACCGCTTCGCCGCCTTCGCCAACCCGGCCCTCGACCCGGCTGGCGTCGGCTACAACACCAACCAGGCGCGGATCGCGATCGGCTCGGGCGGCCTCACCGGCAAGGGGCTGTTCCACGGCACCCAGACCACCGGCCAGTTCGTGCCCGAGCAGCAGACCGACTTCGTCTTCACGGTCGCGGGGGAGGAGCTGGGCTTCCTCGGCGCGGGCCTGATCATCGTGCTGCTCGGTGTCGTGCTGTGGCGCGCCTGCCGCATCGCGCGGGACACCACCGAGCTCTACGGCACGGTCGTCGCCGCCGGGATCATCGCCTGGTTCGCCTTCCAGGCGTTCGAGAACATCGGCATGACGCTGGGCATCATGCCGGTGGCCGGTCTGCCGCTGCCGTTCGTCTCGTACGGCGGGTCGTCGATGTTCGCCGTGTGGATAGCGGTCGGCCTGCTTCAGTCGATCCGCGTACAGCGTCCCGTATCGGCCTGACGCCCGATCCGCCCGACGCCGGGGCTGCCCTCAAACGCCGCACAGCAGTACATTCACGTCATGGCGGACACGGTGCGTGAGATCGAGCGAAAGTACGAGGCCCCCGACGACGGCCGGCTCCCCGATCTGACCGGGGTCGCCGGCGTCGCGGAGGTCGTGAACAAGGGCGTGGCCACGCTGGACGCCACGTACTACGACACCGCCGACCAGCGGCTCGCGGCGGACCGCATCACCCTGCGCCGCCGCACGGGCGGCAGCGACGCGGGGTGGCACCTCAAGCTGCCCGCCGGGCCGGACGCCCGGGACGAGATCCGCGCCCCGCTGTCGGACACGCTGCCCGCCGAGCTCGCCGCCCTCGTACGCTCCCGCGTCCGCGACAAGGGGCTCGTCCCGCTGGTCCGCCTGGTGTCCGAGCGGGACGTCAGACACCTCGTGGACGCCGACGGCGCCCTGCTCGCCGAGCTGTCCGCCGACCGCGTCACCGCCAGCCGTCTGACCCCGGAGCAGGGCGAGCCGGTGGGGTGGACGGAGGTCGAGATGGAGCTCGCCCCGGGCGGCGACCCGGCGCTCCTCGACGCGCTCGAATCGCATCTGACGGAGGCGGGGCTGCGCCGCTCGGCCGCACCGTCCAAGCTCGCCAGGGCGCTGGCCGAGACCAGGGTCGCGCGGGACGGCACGAAGGGCGCCGAGTCGGCCGACAAGAAGGCCGAGACGGGCAAGAAAGCCAAGGCGGGCAAGAAGGCGGGCAAGGGTGCGAAGGGCGCCGGGCCCACGGCGGGCGACGTGGTCCTCCGCTACGCACGCGCCCAGATAGCCGACGTCGTCTCGCTCGACCCCGCCGTCCGCCTGGACGCGCCCGACTCCGTCCACCGCATGCGTGTCGCCACCCGCCGCCTGCGCAGCTCCTTCCGCTCCTACCGCAAGGTCCTGGACCGGGCCGTCACCGATCCCATCGGCGACGAGCTGAAGTGGCTGGCCGGCGAGCTCGGCATCGACCGCGACCGCGAGGTGCTCACCGCCCGGATCGAGGAGCGGCTCGCCGAGGTCCCGGACGGGCTGCGCGCCGGCCCCGTGGCGGAGCGGCTGGGCACCTGGTCGCGGACGAGCCGCCGCGGTTCGCGCGAGCGGCTGATCGGCGTGCTCGACGGCGAGCGCCACCTCGCCCTGCTGGCCTCCCTGGACGCGCTGTCCGCCGACCCGCCGCTGCGGCCCGCCGCCGACCGCCCCGCCGAGGACGTGATCCTCGCGGCCGTGCTGCGCGACTACGAACGGCTCGCCGCCCTTGTCGCCGCCGCCCTCGCCGCTCCCCCCGGGCACGACCGGGACCTCGCCGTGCACGAGGCGCGCAAGAAGGCCAAGCGCGCCCGCTACGCCGCCGAGGCCGCCCGCCCCGCGCTCGGCAAGCCCGCCAAGGCGTTCGCGGGGCTCATGACCGAGCTCCAGGATCTGCTCGGCGACCACCAGGACAGCGTGGTCGCCCGCGAGGCGCTGCGCGACCTGGCCGAGCAGGCGCACGCCGCCGGGGAGCGCGACTTCACCTTCGGCGTCCTGTACGCCCGGGAGGAGGCGCTGGCCGCGCGGCGGGAGGCCGAGCTGCCCGCGTTGTGGGCCGAGGTCTCGCGCGAGAAGCACCGGGCGGCGCTGCGGCCGTGAGCGGCGTCAGGAGTGTCCGCCGGGCGGGTTAGGCTTGGGGGTCACCCTTGTCAGCTCACGAAGGTCTTCCGGATGTCTGTCGAGTCGGTCTTTCCGCAGCTCGAGGCCCTGCTCCCGCATGTGCAGAAGCCGATCCAGTACGTGGGCGGGGAGCTGAACTCCACCGTCAAAGCCTGGGACAGCTGCGACGTCCGCTGGGCGCTCATGTACCCGGACGCGTATGAGGTCGGTCTGCCCAACCAGGGCGTCATGATCCTTTACGAGGTACTGAACGAGCGCGAGGGCGTGCTCGCGGAGCGCACGTACAGCGTCTGGCCGGACCTCGAAGCGCTCATGCGCGAGCACAAGGTGCCGCAGTTCACCGTCGACTCGCACCGCCCGGTCGCGGCCTTCGACGTCTTCGGGCTCTCCTTCTCCACCGAGCTCGGCTACACCAACATGCTGACCGCGCTCGACCTGGCCGGGATCCCGCTCGAGGCCAAGGCCCGCACCGAGGACCACCCCATCGTGGTTGCGGGCGGTCACGCCGCGTTCAACCCCGAGCCGATCGCGGACTTCATCGACTGCGCGGTGATCGGGGACGGCGAGCAGGCCGTCCTGGAGATGACCGAGATCATCCGCGCCTGGAAGGCCGAGGGCCGCCCCGGCGGCCGGGACGAGCTGCTGTTCCGCCTCGCCCGCACCGGCGGCGTCTATGTGCCGGCGTTCTACGACGTGGAGTACCTGCCCGACGGCCGGATCTCCCGCGTCGTGCCCAACCGCTCCGGCGTGCCGTGGCGGGTCTCCAAGCACACCGTCATGGACCTGGACGAGTGGCCGTACCCGAAGCAGCCGCTGGTGCCGCTCGCCGAGACCGTCCATGAGCGGATGTCCGTCGAGATCTTCCGCGGCTGCACGCGCGGCTGCCGCTTCTGCCAGGCGGGCATGATCACCCGCCCGGTGCGCGAGCGCTCCATCACCGGCATCGGCGAGATGGTCGACAAGGGGCTCAAGGCCACCGGCTTCGAGGAGGTCGGCCTGCTGTCCCTGTCCTCCGCGGACCACACCGAGATCGGCGACGTCGCCAAGGGCCTCGCCGACCGCTACGAGGAAGACAAGATCGGGCTGTCGCTCCCGTCGACCCGGGTGGACGCCTTCAACATCGACCTCGCCAACGAGCTCACCCGCAACGGCCGCCGCTCCGGCCTCACCTTCGCCCCCGAGGGCGGCAGTGAGCGCATCCGCAAGGTCATCAACAAGATGGTCTCGGAAGACGACCTGATCAGGACCGTCGCCACCGCGTACGGCAACGGCTGGCGCCAGGTGAAGCTGTACTTCATGTGCGGCCTGCCGACCGAGACCGACGACGACGTGCTCCAGATCGCCGACATGGCCATGAAGGTCATCGCCAAGGGCCGCGAGGTCTCCGGCAAGAACGACATCCGCTGCACCGTCTCGATCGGCGGCTTCGTCCCCAAGCCGCACACCCCCTTCCAGTGGGCCCCGCAGCTCGGCGCCGAGGAGACGGACGCCCGCCTGGAGAAGCTGCGCGACAAGATCCGCGGCGACAAGAAGTACGGCCGCTCCATCGGCTTCCGCTACCACGACGGCAAGCCGGGCATCGTCGAGGGCCTGCTCTCCCGCGGCGACCGCCGGGTGGGCGCGGTCATCCGCGCGGTCTACGAGGACGGCGGCCGCTTCGACGGCTGGCGCGAGCACTTCAGCTACGACCGCTGGATGGAGTGCGCCGAGCGGGCGCTGCCCGAGTTCGGCGTGGACGTCGACTGGTACACCACCCGCGAGCGCGCCTACGAGGAGGTCCTGCCCTGGGACCACCTGGACTCCGGCCTCGACAAGGACTGGCTCTGGGAGGACTGGCAGGACGCCCTCGACGAGACGGAGGTCGACGACTGCCGCTGGACCCCGTGCTTCGACTGCGGCGTCTGCCCGCAGATGGACACGCAGATCCAGATCGGACCGACGGGCAAGAAGCTGCTGCCTCTGACGGTCAAGAACGCTGGTCCGACGCCCGCCGTGAGTGGTCACGCGCACTGAGGGCGAGGGCGAGGTGCCGCACCCTGATCTACACGGTCACTTGAGGATCTCGAGCAGCCGATCGGCGAGAGTCGCTGCTGAGTGGGGATTCTGTCCGGTGATCAGGTTGCGGTCCTCGACCATGTACGGCTCCCATATCGGGCCGCGGCTGAATTCGACGCCGACCTGGTCCTTGAGTTCGGTCTCCAGCAGCCACGTTGCCCTGGAGGCCAGCCCGACCGCCTCTTCCTCCTCATTGGTGAAGCCCGTGACCCGGTAGCCCTTGAAGGGTGACTCGCCGTGCATTCTCGTGGCCAGCATCGCGGAAGGGGCGTGGCATACGATCGCGAGCGGGTCGCCGGAGGCGAGTTGCGCCGTCAGCAGGCGGCCGGCATCGGCGTCGAACGCCAAGTCCGACATGGGACCGTGACCACCGGGCAGATACACCGCGTCGTAGTCCTCGAGACGGACGTCCGAAAGTTTGAGGGGCCGACGCAACACCTCGGCATCGCGGATGATGGCTTCCAGTTCGAGGGCTCCGTCCTCACCACCCGCCATCGAGGGGCGCAGGCTCATCATGTCGACGTTCGGGATCGCACCGCCGGGTGTCGCGACCACGACGTCATGGCCGGCCTCCGTGATCTTCTTGTAGGGCATCGCGAACTCTTCGGCCCAATATCCCGTCGCATGCCTGGTGCCGTCCTTGAGCACCCAATACGTCGCCCCACTCACGATGAAGAGGACTTTCGCCACGGCGCCCACCTCCCCGCCCGAGAACAGCTCGCACATTCATTGCACGCTCGGCACAGCAGCCCGGCAAGTCCAGTGACTCTCCGGGACACAGTCGTAGCCGAGAGAGACGCTTCTGCCCGCGCATGGACACGCGAATCCGGATCGGACCGACGGGCAGGAAGCTGCCACCGCCGACGGCCGTCAAGTAACCCACGGCCCGACAAGTACGCTGGAAGGGGCACGGGCCGCGCACCCGCACAAGGTGAGGGCCCGGCCTCCGGCGTTCGACAGCAACACCTCGATCGCAACACCTCGATCGCAACACCTCGACAGCAAGGCTTCGACGGCAAGGAGAAGGACCCCTGGGCAAGCGACAGCCCGAAGGCCCGCCGCCCGCACCCGCGGTGCAGCGCATTCGTTTGCGCTACACCAAGCGCGGCCGCCTCCGGTTCACCAGCCACCGCGACTTCCAGCGCGCCTTCGAGCGGGCGCTGCGCCGCGCCGAGGTGCCCATGGCGTACTCGGCGGGGTTCACCCCGCACCCCAAGGTGTCGTACGCCAATGCCGCACCCACCGGCACGGGCAGTGAGGCCGAGTACCTGGAGATCCAGCTCACCGAGGCGCGCGACCCCGAAAGGCTGCGTGAGCTCCTCGACGAGTCGCTGCCCGCCGGGCTCGACGTCACCGAGGCCGTCGAGGCCCATACGCCGGGCCTGGCCGATCGGCTTCAGGCCTCCGTCTGGGAGATCCGGCTGAGCGGGGTCGCCCCCGAGGAGGCCGAGCGCGCCGTCGCCGCCTTCCTCGCCGCCGAAACGGTCGAGGTCGAGCGCCGGACGAAAAACGGGTTGCGGTCCTTCGACGCACGTGGTGCCGTCGCCCGGCTCGAGGCCCTCGCGGCCCCGGTCGATAGGCCGGGGGACCCTGCCTGTGCGATACTGCGGCTGGTGGTACGGCATCTGACACCTGCCGTGCGACCCGACGACGTCCTGTCCGGTCTCCGCGCTACGGCCGACCTGGCGCCGCCGGTCCCCGCAGCGGTGACCAGGCTGGCGCAGGGGCTGCTCGATGAGGAGTCCGGCACGGTGACCGACCCGCTCGCGCCCGATCGCGAGGCAGTACCGGCCGCCCCACCCACGGCCGCCGGGCTGACCGCCGCGATGGCGCCGGAAGGTTCCGCGTAGGACCGCCGTCGATGCGCCGCCGGTGCACCAGGGAGCCACCCCGGGTCCGGCAGGCGCACTGACCAGGAGACTTTCGCCGGTCCCGGCATTTCCGGTCCCGGCGAGTGAGACGACAGCTCCCGTGCGGCGCCCGCGCCGCGGG
This sequence comes from Streptomyces sp. NPDC028305, assembly GCF_055569495.1. Classification (NCBI taxonomy): domain Bacteria; kingdom Bacillati; phylum Actinomycetota; class Actinomycetes; order Kitasatosporales; family Streptomycetaceae; genus Streptomyces; species Streptomyces sp. NPDC028305. Next base: position 1,119,241 of record NZ_JBVHTN010000001.1, on the reverse strand, counting down.
CGGCGGCAATCGCGCAGAGCGCGAATTGCCGCCGAACGCGGACGCGGCGCCCGGGAGCGTGACGGGAGAAACGCCCGCATGCTCGAGCCTATTGAGCCGATCGAACCTATCCAGCCCTTGGGACAGCCCGCTCAGCGTGCCGTCGCCCCCAGGGACACCACCGAGAACAACACCCCAAGCGACACCCTGCCGCCGCGCCGCCGCCGCGCGGCCTCCCGGCCGGCCGGCCCGCCCGCGGCAGTGGTGAGCGACGAGGCGGCCCAGTCCGCCGCTCCGGCCATACCGGCCGCCTCGACCACCGACCTCGACCCCCAGGCCGCCGCGCCGTCCGCTTCGGCGGAGGAGCCGGTGCCCGCGCCGCGTACGCGCCGTCGCGCCACGCGCAAGGCGACGGCCCCGGCGGGCTCGCCGGAGACCGCCGAGACCGCGCTCTCCGCGGCGGAGTCCGCTCCTGCCGCTGAGGACGGCACACCGGCCGAGGAGCCGGTGCCCGCGCCGCGCACACGCCGCCGGGCCACGCGCAAGGCGACCGCTGAGGCGGGCTCGCCGGAGGTGGCCGCCCAGACCGCCGAGGACGCCGATGTCGTGGAGGAGGCCGCCGCGCCGGTGCGCGGGCGTCGCCGTGCGACCCGCCAGGCGTCCGCTCCTGCCGGTCCGGCAGAGACCGCTGAGACCGTTGTCGCCGCCGAGGCCGCTGCCGTGCCCGACGAGGCGGCCGACGAGCAGCCTGCCGAGGAGTCCGATGAGGCCGCCGAGGCGGCGGCGCCGGTGCGCAAGCGCCGTCGCGCGACCCGCCAGGTGTCCGCTCCGGCCGCTTCGCCGGAGGCGGCCGAGGCCGAGACCGTCGTCGCCGCCGAATCCGACGAGGCCGCTGCCGAGAGCGGCGAGGCCGACGAGCCGGTCCGTAAGCGTCGTCGGGCGACGCGCAAGGCGACCGGCGAGGAGCAGGTCGCGGAGGACGTGGCCGCGTCGGAGCCCGTCGGCGAGGACGCCGATGAGGAGGCCGTGGCGCCGGTCCGCAGGCGTCGTCGGGTGGCGCGCAAGGCGACCGCCCCGGCGGGCTCGCCGGAGGCCGCCGCGACGGAAGAGACCCAGCCCGCCGAGACCGCCGAGACCGCTGACGCCGCCGCCCAGGCCGCGTCCGAGTCCGGTGCCGAGGCGGCGGAGGAGGCCGAGCCGACCGCGCGGCGTACCCGCCGCCGGGCGACGCGTAAGGCGACCGCCCCGGCAGGCTCGCCCGAGCCTGAGCCCGAGGCGCCGGAGGCGGCAGCCGCCGCTGCCGAGGTCTCTGCCGCACCTGCCGACGAGAGCCCCGCCGACGAGGACACCGCCGCGCCGCGCGCCCGTACCCGCCGTCGTGCGACCCGTACGGCCGCCGCTCCCGCCGCCGACGAGTCGGCCGAGGCCCCGCGGCCGTCGGCCGGTGAGCCGGAGGCCGCCGAGGCCGAGCCGGAGGCTCCGGCCAGGGGCCGGCGCCGGGCCGTGCGCCCGCCGACCGCCGTGTTCCAGGCCCCGGTGTTCACCGAGCCGGTGTTCCAGACGCCGGAGAGCGCCGCCCTGGCCGCCGCCGCGGCCGCCGAGGAGGCGGACGAGACGGACGAGGCGGAGGACGAGGAGCCGTTCGCGGTCGCAGAGCAGGCGGCGCCCACGGCTGCCCGCCGCCGTCGCCGTCGCCGCGGTGAGCCGTTCGACGACCAGGCCGCCCGGGCCGCACAGCCCGAGCAGGCCGCGCAGGCCGAGGCCGAAGAGACGGCCGAGACCGCCGAGGAGGCCGAGCTCGCGGACGGCGAGCACGGCGACGAGGAGTCGGGCGAGCGCCCGGCCCGCCGCCGTCGCCGTGGTGGCCGCCGCCGTCGCCGTGGCGAGGCCGCGGACGCCGAGGGCGCGGAGGGCCGCGCCGAGGGCGAGGCCGGCGAGCGCTACGAGGACGAGCACGCGGGCGAGGGCGCGGACGAGCAGGTCACCGGCGAGGCCGGGGCCGAGGAGTCCGAGGAGGACGAGGCCGGCGGCACCAGCAGCAGCCGTCGCCGCCGTCGCCGGCGCCGGCGCAGCGGGGACGCCGCCGAGGTCGAGTCGGGCGACGACCCGGAGCGTACGGTCGTCAAGATCCGCGAGCCGCGGGAGCGGCGCGCCAAGGAGGCCGAGTCCGGCGCCGACGAGGTGCAGTCCATCAAGGGCTCGACGCGCCTCGAGGCGAAGAAGCAGCGCCGCCGCGAGGGCCGTGAGCAGGGCCGCCGCCGGGTGCCGATCATCACGGAGGCCGAGTTCCTGGCCCGCCGCGAGGCGGTCGAGCGGGTGATGGTCGTCCGGCAGAACGGCGAGCGCACCCAGATCGGCGTGATGGAGGACAATGTCCTCGTCGAGCACTTCGTCAACAAGGAACAGTCGAACAGCTACGTCGGCAACGTCTACCTGGGCAAGGTGCAGAACGTCCTGCCGTCGATGGAGGCCGCCTTCGTCGACATCGGCAAGGGCCGCAACGCCGTGCTCTACGCGGGCGAGGTCAACTTCGAGGCGCTGGGGCTGTCCAACGGCCCGCGCCGGATCGAGACCGCGCTGAAGTCCGGCCAGTCCGTGCTGGTCCAGGTCACCAAGGACCCGATCGGTCACAAGGGCGCCCGGCTGACCAGCCAGGTATCCCTCCCCGGCCGCTACCTGGTGTACGTGCCCGAGGGCTCGATGACCGGCATCAGCCGCAAGCTGCCGGACACCGAGCGCGCGCGTCTGAAGCAGATCCTCAAGAAGATCGTCCCCGAGAACGCGGGCGTTATTGTCCGGACCGCGGCCGAGGGCGCGAGCGAGGAGGAGCTGTCCCGCGACGTCAAGCGGCTTCAGGCGCAGTGGGAGGAGATCCAGAAGAAGGCGAAGGGCGGCGGCGCCCCGACGCTGCTCTACGGCGAGCCGGACATGACCGTCCGGGTCGTCCGCGACATCTTCAACGAGGACTTCTCCAAGGTCATCGTGAGCGGCGACGGCGCCTGGGACACGATCCACGGATACGTCTCGCACGTCGCCCCCGACCTCGCGGACCGGCTTCAGCGGTGGACGTCGGACGTCGACGTGTTCGCCACGTACCGGATCGACGAGCAGCTGATGAAGGCGCTGGACCGCAAGGTGTGGCTGCCCAGCGGCGGCTCCCTGGTGATCGACCGGACCGAGGCGATGGTCGTGGTCGACGTCAACACCGGCAAGTTCACCGGCCAGGGCGGCAACCTGGAGGAGACGGTCACCAGGAACAACCTGGAGGCGGCCGAGGAGATCGTGCGCCAGCTGCGGCTGCGCGACCTCGGCGGCATCATCGTGATCGACTTCATCGACATGGTGCTGGAGTCCAACCGGGACCTGGTGCTGCGGCGCCTCCTGGAGTGCCTGGGCCGGGACCGTACGAAGCACCAGGTGGCGGAGGTCACCTCGCTGGGCCTGGTCCAGATGACCCGCAAGCGGGTCGGCCAGGGCCTGCTGGAGTCGTTCTCCGAGCCCTGCGTGCACTGCAACGGCCGTGGTCTGCTCGTCCACATGGACCAGCCGACGGCGGTCGGCGGTGGCGGCAAGCGCAAGAAGAAGAAGGGCGCGGCGGCCCAGCCCGAGCAGGCGCCGGAGGTCGTCGAGGCCGCTGAGGCCGCCGAGGCGGCCGTGGTCGAGGCCGAGCCGGAGACGGTGGCCGAGGCCGCCGCCGAGGCCGCGGAGCACCGGCACGCGCCGGAGCCGGTGACCTTCGCCGCCGACGAGGAGCTGTACAGCAGCGCCGCGGAGGCCGAGGCGGCCGCGACGCGTGGCCGTACGCGGCGCCGGGCGACCCGGAAGGTGACCGCCCCCGCGGGCGCCCCGAAGGCCGCGGAGCAGCCGGAGGCGGCCGTGGTCGTGCTGCCGGTCGAGGAGCCGAAGGAGGCCCCGGCCGAGGAGCCGAAGGCCGAGGCGGCGGCTGAGCCGGAGCCGGCCGTCGCGCCGGAGCCGGTGTCCGCGCCGCGTACGCGCCGCCGGGTGACCCGGAAGGTGTCCGCTCCCGCGGGCTCGCCTGCGGGCTCCGAGGAGGCGGCCGTGGTGGTCGTCAGCGCGGCCCAGGACGCCGGGCCGGAGCCGGAGCCCGAGGCCCCGGAGACGGCCCCCGAGACGGCCGCTGAGACGGCTTCCGAGGCGGCTTCCGAGGCCGCGGCGGAGCCTGAGGAGGCGGCGGCCCCGGCGCCGGCGAAGAAGACGGCCCGCAAGGCCGCCAAGAAGGCGCCCGCGAAGAAGGCCGCGGCCAAGAAGACGGCGGCGAAGAAGACGACCGCCAAGAAGACCGCGGCCAAGAAGACGACGGCCAAGAAGTCGGTGGCCAAGAAGACCGCGGCGGCGGAGCAGCAGACGCCGTCCTCGGTCTCGGCCTCCACCGACGACTGACACCGGCGACCGAGCACGCCGCACCGGGATCCGGGGCGGGGGTTGTCCACCCGACTGGGGCGGGCGCCCCCGCCCCGGCCCCGGTTTGACCCCCTGGTCCCGGCCCCGTAACCTTGACCGTCGGCGTTTGTACGCCAACCCCTGAGCAAATCCCTCCCGCCCCGCCGGGAGAGGCCGCTCGCCGTTGCCTGGGCATCCCTTCGTGGACGTACGCAGGTGATCGGTGAACCACTGACCGTGCCGGTCGATGGGGAGCGGCTGGCATCAGAGGTCCCGATTACTGACGAGAGAGTGAGAACCGCGTGTACGCAATCGTGCGCACCGGCGGCCGCCAGCAGAAGGTGTCCGTGGGCGACGTCATCGAGGTCGACCGTTTGTCCAGCAGCAAGGTCGGCGACACGGTGGAGCTCTCGACTCTGCTCGTTGTCGACGGTGACGCCGTGACCAGCGACCCGTGGGTGCTGGCCGGGGTGAAGGTGCACGCCGAGGTTGTGGACCACCACAAGGGCGCCAAGATCGACATCCTGAAGTACAAGAACAAGACCGGCTACCGGAAGCGGATCGGTCACCGTCAGCTGCACACCGCGCTGAAGGTCACCAGCATCGACGCGGCTGCGAAGTAAGGGACTGAGGAGACATGGCACACAAGAAGGGCGCATCGTCCACTCGGAACGGTCGCGACTCCAACGCCCAGCGGCTCGGCGTCAAGCGCTTCGGCGGCCAGGTCGTCAACGCGGGTGAGATCCTGGTCCGCCAGCGCGGCACGCACTTCCACCCGGGTGCGGGCGTCGGCCGTGGCGGCGACGACACGCTGTTCGCGCTGGCCGCCGGTGCGGTGCAGTTCGGCACCGCGCGTGGCCGCAAGGTCGTGAACATCGTTCCGGTCGCTGAGTAATCAGCCCGGGGCGACACCACACACCTTTCCGAGGGCGGACCGCTCTTTCCCGTGACGGGGAAGCGGGTCCGCCCTCGGTGCGTTACGCCTAAGACATTCGGTACGTAAGGCGTACCGTACGTAGCTACTTTGGAGGCACAGCGTCATGACCACCTTCGTGGACCGCGTCGAGCTGCACGTCGCCGCGGGTAACGGAGGCCACGGCTGCGCCTCCGTGCACCGCGAGAAGTTCAAGCCGCTCGGCGGCCCGGACGGCGGCAACGGCGGCCGTGGCGGCGATGTGATCCTGGTCGTCGACCAGTCGGTCACCACGCTGCTCGACTACCACCACAGCCCGCACCGCAGGGCCACCAACGGCAAGCCGGGCGAGGGCGGCAACCGCTCCGGCAAGGACGGCACGGACCTGGTCCTGCCCGTCCCGGACGGCACCGTCGTCCTCGACAAGCAGGGCAACGTCCTGGCCGACCTGGTCGGGCAGGGCACCACCTTCGTCGCCTCCCAGGGCGGCCGCGGGGGCCTGGGCAACGCCGCGCTGGCCTCGGCCCGCCGCAAGGCCCCCGGCTTCGCGCTGCTGGGTGAGCCGGGCCAGGCCGGGGATGTGGTCCTGGAGCTCAAGACGGTCGCGGACGTGGCGCTGGTCGGCTACCCGAGCGCCGGAAAGTCCTCGCTGATCTCGGTGCTCTCGGCCGCCAAGCCGAAGATCGCCGACTATCCCTTCACCACCCTGGTGCCCAACCTCGGCGTGGTGACGGCGGGCTCCACCGTCTACACCATCGCCGATGTGCCGGGCCTGATCCCGGGCGCCAGCCAGGGCAAGGGCCTGGGCCTGGAGTTTCTGCGCCATGTCGAGCGCTGCTCGGTGCTCGTCCACGTCCTGGACACGGCGGCGCTCGAGTCCGAGCGCGACCCGCTGAGCGACCTGGACGTCATCGAGGCGGAGCTGGCGCAGTACGGCGGCCTCGGCGACCGGCCGCGGCTGGTCGCCCTCAACAAGGTCGACGTTCCCGACGGCCAGGACCTCGCCGACATCATCCGGCCGGATCTGGAGGCCCGGGGTTACCAGGTCGTCGAGGTGTCGGCGGTCTCCCGGCACGGCCTCAAGGAGCTTTCGTTCGCCCTGGCGAAGATCGTCGCGGCGGCGCGGGCGGCCAAGCCCCAGGAGGAGGCGACCCGTATCGTCATCCGCCCGAAGGCCGTGGACGACGCGGGCTTCAAGGTCGTCGCCGAGGACGGCTTCTACCGGGTGGTGGGCGAGAAGCCCGAGCGCTGGGTCCACCAGACCGACTTCAACAACGACGAGGCCGTCGGCTATCTCGCCGACCGGCTGGCCCGCCTGGGCGTCGAGGAGGCGCTGGTGAAGGCCGGGGCGCGGTCGGGCGACGAGGTCGTCATCGGCGCCACGGACGACGCCGTCGTCTTCGACTGGGAGCCGACCATCACGGCCGGCGCGGAGATGCTCGGCCGCCGTGGCGAGGACCACCGCTTCGAGGCCCCGCGCCCGGCCGCCCAGCGCCGCCGTGACCGCGACGCGGAGCGGGACGACGCCGAGGCCGAGTACGACGCGTTCAACCCCTTCTAGGGCGAGCGCGGCGCGGTTGAACGCCCAGAGCACGGCGAGGGCCCCGGGAGCTTTCTCCCGGGGCCCTCGCCGTGCTCTTGAGGCTGTGTGGGGCGTGTGCGGCGTCAGACCGCCGCCGCCTCCTCCGCCTCGGGCGAGCCCGACTCCGGCTCCGCCTCTTCCGCGGCGTCCCTGGCCTCGCGCTGCGCGGGGATCTCGTCCGCCAGGCGGGTGGCCATCCGGGCGCGGCGGGCGTCGGCCTCGGCGCACAGGTCCTGGGCGGCCTGGTCGAAGCGCACCAGCGATGGCGGGTCGGACGGGCCCAGCAGATGCACCTTCAGCTCGGCGCGGGCGGCCACGTGGGTGTCCTTCTCGGGGTCGCGGACCGACTTCAGGAGCTCGGCCACGCCCTTCGCGTCCGGGGCGAGGATGGTCGCGGCGCGCACCGTCGGGAAGCCCGACTTGAACTCGGCCTCGGTGAGCCCGCTGGTGTTCGCCACCGCGTACGGCTTCTCGCTGGTCAGGTAGTCCGAGACCACGCTCGAGACATCGCTGATCAGCAGGTCCGACTGGTTGAAGCAGGGGAAGATGGCGGGCCGGGGGCCGGTGATGATCTGGTGCTCCCACACCGGCATCGAGGCCCAATAGGCGTTCTCCCAGGCCGCGGTGGCCGCGGCGACGACCGCGGCGCGGTCCTTGTCCGGGGAGCCCTGGAGGTTCATCCGCTCGATTTCGTCCGCGCTGGGACGGAAGGAGGCGCTGGTGAGGCGGTTGAGCTCATCGGTGCGGCGGGCCAGTTCGGCGGCGGCCTCCGGGCCGGGCCGGGCGCCGCTCCGCTTGGCGTTGGCCTCGACGATCATCGCCTGGATGCGCTCGTTGGCGCGGCCCGCGCGCGGCTCGACCGAGCCGGTCATCGGGTGCGGCTTGTAGAGGAGGCGCACCTTGGGGTCGGCGAGCAGCTCGCGGACGATGTTCTCGCCGGCCAGGATGACCGAGGTGTTGCCCGGGTTGCCGTCCCAGCCCTCCCAGGTCGGCGCGTACAGCACGGTGGTGAAGTGCTCCTCGCCCGCGCCGCCGAGCGCGCCGGTGGGCGTGGCCGCGTAGGGGCGGATCGGCGCCAGCTGCGGGCGGCCGACCTCGACGACGTCCTTGTCCTCGACGCCGATGTCGGCGAGCTGGTAGCGCTCGCGCGCCGCCGGACCCGCGACCCACACCTCGTCATACGCCTTGGCGTACGGGTTGCAGCTGGAGAGCTTGTCGCTCTCGCCGTGGTTGATGAAGGCGTGCTTGATCGACGGGATGCGCAACACCTGCGAGGTCTTGCCGGAGTTCGCCGGGTGCAGCAGCACCTTGAGCGTCGAGTGCTCCAGCCGCATCAGGTGCGCGACCTTCGGCAGACACACGATCGGCACGTCCGTCGCCTCGATCTTCTGCACCATGAAGCGCTCACGGAGCACGATGATCGGCTTGCCGTCGAGCGCGGCGAGCGTGGAGAGCCACATGTTCGCCTGGTACGCGGAGGTGGTGCCGCCGGAGAAGTACATGCCCACGGTCGGCTGGTACTCCGCCAGCCAAGTGTCCAGCCACGCCAGCGCCTTGGCCTCACCGGCCACGCGCTTGCGCGGCAGCAGCCAGGTGCCCAGGTGGACGGTGCCGGCGATCGCGATCAGCAGGCCGACGGCCACGCCGATCGCGCCCCACACGGCGTTCTCGGTGCCCGCGGTGATCAGCAGGCCGACGGTGACCGGCACCGACAGGCGCACCAGCCGACGGCCGTGCTGGCGGGCGAACAGCCGTGGCGGGGCGTCGCTGAGTCCCAGCGCCGACGCGTCGATGTTGCGGGTGACGAACGGCAGCTGGCGGGTGCGGCGGACCAGTATGGCCACGGCCTGGCATGCGAAGTGCGTCACATAGAACAGCAGCAGCCCGACCGTGAGCGGCGCCTGCTCGTGCAGCGGGTCGATGCCCTCTATGCGCAGCAGTCCGACCATGATGAGCATGTCTCTGAACAGCTGGCGCACCGTGACGTCGAGGCGGACCTTGCTCAGCAGCGACAGCAGTCCCGGTTGCTTGTGCTGCAGATAGAGATCGAGCGCGAGGCCACCCGCCGAGGCGGCGATGAGGAGGGGCACGTTCGGGAGCACGGCGCCGACGAGCTGTGTGGTGAAGAACACCAGCATCGCGAGTAGCGCCGCCAGCTGTACGGCCCGGCGGGGGGCGGTTCCGGCAGAGGGCACGGGTTGAGCTCCTGGCAGGAGAACGAGGGAAATGTATGGGGGGACCCCTGACCGTATGCCGCCGCCAGGCCCGGTGACAATCCGCGCCCGCGCCAACCGCCTCGAAACGGGTCCAAAGGATCGGCCCGAGGCGCTCCGGGCGACCGGAGGGCGACGCCGGGGAGGCCTTCAGGAGTCCGGCAGGCGGCCTGTGGGCGACTCTCGGGCGGCCGAAGGGCCCCCGGCTGCGTCCAGGGTGTGGCCCGTCGGTCCAGAGGCGTCCGTGGGGGCGTCCAGGGGCGAGTCCCGGTGGCGTCCAGGGGCTGAAATGCGCGGGCGTGCGATGCCGTGGCTGACGTACATTGCCGGCTTGTCATGATGAGTGTGTAGGAGTGCGCTCGTCACGGCGTGGACGGGCAGAACACCAGGGGACGAGCAGACGAGCAGGGGAGCGGTGTGAGCGAGCAGGACGGGTCCGCGGAGGTACGGGGCGAGGTGACCGCGGCCCGCAGGATCGTGGTCAAGGTCGGCTCGTCCTCCCTCACCACCGCGGCGGGGGGCCTGGATGCCGACCGGGTCGACGCGCTGGTCGACGTCCTCGCCAAATTCGCGGACGGCCCGGGCGGCCCCGGCGACGCGGACGGCAAGGAGATAGTCCTGGTCTCCTCCGGTGCCATCGCCGCGGGCCTGGCGCCGCTGGGGCTCGAGCGGCGCCCGCGCGACCTCGCCCGCCAGCAGGCCGCCGCCAGCGTCGGCCAGGGCCTGCTGGTGGCCCGCTACACCGCCTCCTTCGCGCGCTACGGCCGCCGGGTCGGCCAGGTGCTCCTCACCACCGACGACACCAGCCGCCGCGCCCACTACCGCAACGCCACCCGCACGCTGGACCAGCTGCTGGCCATGGGGGCCGTGCCGATCGTCAACGAGAACGACACGGTGGCCACGGACGAGATCCGCTTCGGCGACAACGACCGGCTCGCGGCCCTGGTCGCCCATCTGGTGCGGGCCGATCTGCTGGTGCTGCTCTCCGATGTGGACGGCCTGTACGACGGCGACCCCCGGACCCCCGGTACCTCCCGGATCGCCGAGGTCACCGGACCCAAGGACCTGGACGGCATCTCCATCGGGAGCGCGGGCCGCTCCGGGGTGGGCACCGGCGGCATGGTGACCAAGGTCGAGGCGGCCCGGATCGCGGCCGCGGCCGGTGTCCCGGTGGTGCTCACCTCCGCCAGCCGGGCCGGTGACGCCCTGCTGGGCCGCCCCACCGGCACGTTCTTCCACCGCACCGGCCGCCGCTCCGCCGACCGGCTGCTGTGGCTGGCCCACGCCTCCGCCCCGCGCGGGGCGCTCACCCTGGACGACGGGGCGGTGCGGGCCGTGGTGGAGCGCCGTACCTCGCTGCTGCCGGCCGGTATCGCGGCGGTGGAGGGCGAGTTCACCGCGGGGGACCCGGTGGAGCTGCGCGACACCGAGGGGCGGGCCGTCGCCCGCGGGCTGGTCAACTTCGACGCCAAGGAGATTCCCCGGCTGATCGGGCGGTCGACCCGCGAGCTGGCCCGGGAGCTGGGCCCGGCGTACGAGCGCGAGGTCGTACACCGGGACGACCTGGTCGTGTTGCACAGGTGACGGACGTCACTCAGGGGAGAGAAAATCCGACAAGTCCGTTCATTCAACGGAGAGCTTCCGGAAAACCGCCCCGCGGCCTCCCGTGGGCTGGTCAACTTTGTTGCACGGGGCCGCACCGGCAGCGGGCCCGTACACCGAACCGCGGGTAACCGCAGCACAACACCGGCTCCGCGTGGGGCGTGAGCGGGGCAGCGAGCAACAGGAGGCCGCCGGTGAGACGAGGGCGCTCGGGGGCGCCGCCCAAAAAAGCGGCGGCGCGCACCCTTACCAGTGTCGGGACCGCGACGAGTGTCGGAACCGGTCCCGGCGTCGGAACCGGTGGCGCCGGGGCGAGGGAGGTGCCGGAGGCGGTGGGCGCGGCGGAGGCGCCCGTCGAGGCCACCCGCCTGTGGCATGTCACCCTCAGCCTCTCCGGTGCCGAGGCGCCGCTGAGGGATGTCCGGCAGGCGCTCGAGCGGCTGGCCCATGACCATCCGTTCCTGCTGACCAGCCGCTACGCCAACGATCACGCCGAGATCCGCTACTGGGAAGAGGCCCGGGACCTGCACGACGCGGCGGCGGTGGCCCTGCGGCTGTGGGGCGAGCACCGGTCCACGGCCAAGCTGCCGCCCTGGGAGATCGTCGGCCTCGAGGTCATCGACCGCGACACCTATCACCAGCGCGTCGCGGAGGGGTACGGCCCGCCGCCGGCCTCGCCGGTGGGGGTGCACCCGTACTGACCCGGGGCGTCCCTAGGGCTCGTGCTCCTCAACAGCGCGTCCCTATGGCGCGGCTTTTCCCGTCGTGAGAATTCCGTCTCGAAAAGCGGGACGGCGGAGGGCACAGGGTCGGACGCTCAGTAGGCTTCATGCATGACCAGCGCACCGACCTCGCCCCTCACCGACCCCTGGCCGAAGTCCCCGGTCCTCCAGACCGCCTACCGGGCCCGGGCCGCCGCCGCCGACCTCGCCCCGCTGCCGCGCGCGGCCAAGGACGACGCGCTGCTGGCGATGGCCGACGCGCTCGAGGTGCGGACCAAGGAGATCCTCGAGGCCAACGCGGTCGACGTGGAGCGGGCGCGCGAGGCCGGTACCAGCGAGGCGATCGTCGACCGGCTGACCCTCACCCCCGAGCGGGTGCGGGCCATCGCCTCGGACGTACGGGACGTGGTGGCGCTGCCCGACCCGGTCGGCGAGGTGGTGCGCGGCTCGACCCTGCCCAACGGGATCGACCTGCGCCAGGTGCGGGTGCCGCTCGGTGTCGTCGGAATCATCTACGAGGCCCGGCCCAACGTCACGGTGGACGCCGCCGCGTTGTGCCTGAAGTCGGGCAACGCCGTGCTGCTGCGCGGCTCGTCGTCCGCGTACCAGTCCAACACCGCGCTGGTGAAGGTGTTGCGCGACGCGGTCGGCGGCGCCGGACTGCCCGCGGACGCGGTGCAGTTGGTGCCGGGCGAGAGCCGGGAGTCGGTGACCGAGCTGATGCGCGCCCGCGGCCTGGTGGACGTGCTGATCCCGCGCGGCGGCGCGTCGCTGATCCGTACCGTCGTCGAGGAGTCCACGGTCCCGGTCATCGAGACCGGCACCGGCAACTGCCATGTGTACGTGGACGCGCAGACCGACCTCGACATGGCGGTCGAGATCCTGGTGAACTCCAAGGCCCAGCGGCCCAGCGTGTGCAACGCCGCCGAGACGCTGCTGGTGCACCAGGACATCGCGCCCGAGTTTCTGCCGCGCGCGCTGGACGCGCTGGCCGAGGCCGGGGTGACGGTGCACGCCGACGAGCGGGTGCTGGCCGCCGCAGAGCAGTTGGAAGGGTCCAAGGCCACGGTCGTCCCGGCGGTGATGGACGACTGGGAGACCGAGTACCTCTCGTACGACATCGCGGCGGCCGTCGTGGACTCCCTGGACGCCGCGGTGGCCCATATCCGACTGTGGTCCTCCGGTCACACCGAGGCGATCGTCACCACCTCCCAGGCGGCTGCCCGCCGCTTCACCCAGCTGGTGGACTCGACGACGGTCGCGGTCAACGCGTCCACCCGGTTCACGGACGGCGGCCAGTTCGGCTTCGGCGCCGAGATCGGTATCTCCACGCAGAAGCTGCACGCGCGCGGCCCCATGGGCCTGCCCGAGCTGACCTCGACCAAGTACATCGTCACCGGAGACGGTCACACGCGCTGAGTGGCGTCCCCCGAACGGGGGATGCCACGGACCGTCAGCGGGTACTCCGGTCGGGTGATGGCTGCGGCGCCCCGCCTCAGCCCTCCGTTCCCCCGAATACCATTTCACCCTGCCCAAATTGACCCGTCCGGTCTACTCTGAATGGGTGCCGGACGACGTGGGAGGCAAGCCGTTCCCGGACGGCGAGGAGCCCGACGACCGCAGCCACGGGGAAGCGAACGACGAGTTCGCCACCGTGGTATTCGACGAGGACTTCGTACGATCCGCCGCGATCCACGAACCCACCGCCATCGAGCGGATGCTGGCCGCCGCACAGGCCCGCGCCGACGCCGAGGCGTCCCGCCGCCGCACCGCCGGGGTCTCCCCGGAGGACGAGCTCTACGACGACGGCTACGGCCCCGACGGCGAGTTCGGCTATGAGGACGACGACGGCGACCCGGCCGACGGATTCGGCCACGACCGGGACGCCGACGGCGCCTATGGCCCGTACGGGCGGTACGGCAGCGCCGGGCGCCCTTACCGCGGCCATGCCCGCTGGCACCGCCCGGTGGCCTGGCTGCTGGCCGTCCTGATGGGCATCGGGGTGGTCGCGCTGGCCTTCACGGCCGTCTACCGCGGCGCCTCGGGCAACCGCCAGAACCCCGCCCCGCCGCCCGCCAGCAGCGGCGTGGACGCCACGCCCGCCGACCGCCCGGCCGACGTGCCGTCGGGGCGGACGGAGCCGTCAGCGCCGTCGGGGTCCGCTGATTCGGACGCGCCGGTCGCCACCGCCACGGCGGTGCCGCCCTCGCCGTGAACCGGCCCTGAACGAGCCGGGGCCGGGGCGCGCGACCGGAGCGCCCGGCCGGGTCTGTGACCGAAGTTGTGGAGTATCACCGCGTTTACCGGGGGCTGTCGCGACCTACTCTTGAGGTATGACCGGGCGTGGAAACCCTCCTGAGGGGACCCCCGAGGGCGTCCCGGGAGGTGGTGACGACGAGTATCGCTCCGTCGTTTTCGACGAGTCGTTCGTCCGCGCTGCCCGGCTCCAGGAATTCTCGGCCCAGGAGCGCATGGGCGAGCACGCCAGGGCGGTGCGCAGCCGCCACGCCTGGGCACGGGCGGGCGCCTCGCGCCAGGCCGTCCTTCTGGTGCTGCTGATCGCCTTCGCCTTCGCGGCCGCCGTCTACATGGGCGTGCGGCACCCCTACCAGAGCCCCCCGCCCCAGGCTGTCGAGCCGATGCGCAGCAGCGTGGTGCCGCTCGCGCCGCGCGGCCAGGTGCCCGGCGGGGAGCCCGCGGCCCTGTTCGAGAACAGCCCGGCCGCCACGTACGCCACCGGCGCCGAGGGCGTCACCCTGCCCGGTGTGCGGCGCACCCACAGCTTCTCCGAGAGCCAGGTGATGACCGCGCTCACCACGGCCAAGGAATACCTCGTCAAGTCGTCGCTCGACCCGGCCGTGCTCACCGGCGGCGAGGCGCGCTCCGTGCGGCTGCTGCTCGACCCGGACCAGCTCGACCAGTTCGACCGCAGCTTCGAACACCCGGTCGACGACGGCCGGTACGCGGCCACCGGCTGGCTGACCCGCTTCAACCCGGCCGAGGTGGCGCTGGCCGCGCCCGTGGTGCGCGTCCACGGCACCCTCACGGCCATCGAGCGGAACGCCGCCACCCTGGAGGTCACCGCCGACCACACCTTCGTCTACGCCGTGCGGCGGCCCCACGAGGGCGGCACCGACCACGCCTCGCTGTTCACCGTGCGGCGCGAGACGCGCTTCCGCTTCGACCGCGACGATCTGCGCGACCACCACCTGGAGGTGGCGCAGAGCTCGGTGCTGGCGGGCCCGCAGGCGTGCGCCGCGAACGCCGCCGGGTATCTGCGGCCGCTGCTGGCCGGGCAGAGCGCCAAGGGCGACGCACCGCCCGGCACCGACCCGTACACCTCCGGCCGCCCCACGGCGTCCCTGTGCGGCGTGCTCTCTCCACAAGCCATGCCGCACCTGCACCCTTCTTCGTAGCGGCTTCGCCTCCGGGCGCTCGGGTCCCCTGTCGACGGCGCTCGTCGCACGGTCGCTCGTGCCTCGCTCCCTCCTCCTCGCCCCTTTCGACAGGGGCGCGCCCTTTGGCTCAGCCGCTGGGTCGGCTTCCTGACCGCTACGGACGATCCGGCTCGGGACCGGCCTGGGGCGGGGTGCCGTCGCCAGGGCCGCCCTCGGCGGAGTCCTGGCCCGAATCCCGGCCCGAATCCCGGGACGGGCCCTGGGAGGGGTCCTTGGGCGCCTCTTTGGCGGACGGGGCGCCGCCACCCGTGAACTTCTCGCGCAGCTTGCTGCCCAGGTCGCCCGCGCCACCCGCCACATCCCGCACAAACGCCATCAGCGGGTCCTTGCTGCCGCGCACCGACTCCGCGTAGTGGTTCGCCGACTCCTTGAAGGAGTCGCTGATCGAGGTGTTCTTGTCCTCGTCGCGCCGCGGATAGTGACCGTCCATGATCCGCTGGTAGTCGCGGGTCGCGGCCCACTTCTTCAGCTCGGCGGCGCGCACGGTGGTGAACGGGTGGGTGCGCGGCAGCATGTTCAGGATCTTCAGCACCGAGTCCCGCAGATCGCCGCCGGCCTCGTACTCCTCGGCCTGCTCCAGGAAGGCGTCCACGTTCATCTCGTGCAGGTGGTGGCCGCCCGCGAGCTTCATCAGCCCGCGCATCGACGCCTTCAGGTCCTGCCCGACCAGCAGCCCCGCGCGGTCCGCGGACAGCTCCGACTTGCGGAACCACTCGCGCAACGCCGTCACCAGCGCCATCACCGCGACATTGCCGAGCGGGATCCAGGCGACCTTCATCGCCAGGTTGGTCAGGAACAGCAGGATCGTGCGGTAGACCGAGTGCCCGGACAGCGCATGGCCCACCTCGTGGCCCACGACCGCCCGCATCTCCTCCTCGTCGAGCAGCTCGACCAGGCCGGTGGTCACCACGATGATCGGCTCGTCCATGCCGATGCACATCGCGTTCGGCTTCGGGTCCTGTGTGACATACATCGCGGGGATCTTGTCCAGGTCCAGGATGTAGCAGGCGTCCCGGAGCATGTCGTGGAGATGTGCGAACTGCCGGTCGCTCACCCGCACCGAATCGGACAGATACAGCAGCCGCAGGCTCCGCTCGGGCAGCAGCCCGCTCAGCGCCTTGAAGGCCACGTCGAAGCCGGTCAGCTTGCGCAGCGCGACCAGCGCGGAGCGGTCCGCCGGGTGCTCGTACGCGCGTGAGGAGATGCCCGGGAACCGCTGCCGGTCACGCCCCGGCACCCGCTCCGAGCCGCCGCCCCCGCCGTTGGACATGTCGCTGTTGCTCATCTGGCCCCCTCGCCGAACCGCTCGGCTTGACTGCATGGTCGATGCCCCCACCAGCGTAGGCCGGGCGGAGCCGCCCGCGGGGCGGGGGTTAGCGTGGAGGGATGCCTGACATGACTGACATGACTGGTCTCAACGAAGTGCTCGTCGCCGTCTCCAAGGAGGACACCGGGCCGGGCGCGCTGCTGCGCATCGTCCTCGTGGTGGGCATCGTGGGCGCCGTGCTGCTCGCCTGGTTCCTGTTGCGTGGGTACAAGCAGGACTGAGATCCGGCTCGCATACGATGTGGCGGACGCACTTGCCCGCCTCGACCCGGATAGGTTCTGCCTGCGATGACCGCTTACAGCGCCGTGCACGCCCTGACGACTCTCGCCTCCGAGGGCGAGCACGTCGACAACCATCCGAGCATCAGCCCCTACATGACCGGCGGCGGGGCCCTGGTGATCCTTTTCCTGCTGCTGTGGATCACCACGCGCTTCAACCGGGACCGCTGACCGAGGTCACACTCTCCATGGGTCCCGGCGCCGGGCCGGGCCCAGTAGGGTCTGCTCGCATGGAAGAGCAGAAGGGGCACGTCAAGCGGCGGCTCGGGGTGATGGGCGGGACGTTCGACCCGATCCACCATGGTCACCTGGTCGCCGCCAGCGAGGTCGCCTCGCAGTTCCACCTCGACGAAGTGGTGTTCGTGCCGACCGGGCAGCCGTGGCAGAAGAGCCACAAGAAGGTGTCCCCGGCCGAGGACCGCTATCTGATGACGGTGATCGCGACGGCGTCGAACCCGCAGTTCTCGGTCAGCCGTATCGACATCGACCGGGGCGGCCCCACGTACACCACGGACACGCTGCGCGATCTGCGCGCGTTGAACAGTGACGCGGACCTGTTCTTCATCACCGGCGCGGACGCGCTCGCCCAGATCCTCACCTGGCGGGACGCCGAGGAGTTGTTCTCACTCGCGCACTTCATCGGGGTGACCAGGCCCGGCCACATACTGGCCGATCCGGGGCTGCCGGAGGGCGGGGTGTCGCTGGTGGAGGTGCCGGCGCTGGCGATCTCCTCCTCGGACTGCCGGGCCCGGGTCGCCCACGGTGAGCCGGTCTGGTACCTGGTGCCGGACGGCGTGGTGCGCTACATCGACAAGCGTGAGTTGTACCGGCACGACTGCTGAAGGGGCACCGGTGAACGACGGACACGACCCGTACGACCCGTACGAGCGGGATCCGTATCCCCAGGACCCGCAGATCTACGGCTACGACGCCTATGGCCGGCCGATCTACCAGCCGCAGGAGCCACAGCACGGCTACGACCCGTACGCACAAGGTCGACCACAACAGCCCCAACAACCGCAGGAGCCCCAACAGGGTTACGGGTACGACCCGTACGCCCAGCAGCAGGCGCAGTACGGGCAGGCGCAGCAGCCCCAGTACGACCTGTACGCCGGACAGCAGCAGTACCCGCACCAGCCCGACCCACAGCAGCAGGGCCAACAGCAGGGCCAGCAGCAGGGCTACGGCTACTCCCCGTACGACACCTCCTCCTACGACACGTCCTACGCTCCCGGCGGCCGCCCGGCCGTCCCCCCGCAGCGCGACCCGGCGGCGGACCGAGAGGACGCGTACAAGGAGCCCGGCCCCGGCAGGCGCGAGGAGCCGCCGGCCAGGGGAACGCCCCCCGGGGAAGCGCCCTCCAGAGCCGACGCCCCCGCCGGCAAGCGGCCGGACGAGCGGCCCGACCCGGAGTCCGACCGGCAGCCCGACGGTGACGAGGCGTACCGCACCGAGCAGTTCTCCTTCGTCGAGGAGCCGGACGACGACTCCGAGGACGTCATCGACTGGCTCAAGTTCGCCGAGACGCGCTCCGAGCGGCGCGACGAGCGCAAGCGCAAGGGCCGCAACCGCCTGGTGGCGCTCGTGGTGGTCATGGTGCTCGCTGTCGTCGGCGGGGTCGGCTACCTCTGGTACGCGGGGAAGCTGCCGGGCATGTCCGACGGCGAGAAGGACGCGGCGGCCGCCGGGGGCCCGCAGAAGCGCGCCGTGATCGTGGTCAATCTGCGCGAGACCAAGGGCGGGCGCACCTCCACCGCCCTGCTGGTCGACAACGAGACCACCAAGAAGGGCGCCACCGTCCTGCTGCCCAACGCGCTCGCCCTGTCCACCGAGGACGGCGGCTCCACCACCCTCGGCCTCTCGGTGGTCGACGAGGGCTCCGACGCCACCCGCGACTCCCTGAGCACGCTGCTGGGCTCGAGTATCCAGGGCACCTGGCGGCTGGACACCCCGTACCTGGAGAACCTGGTCGAGCTGGTCGGCGGCATCACCCTGGACGCCGACGCCACCGTCCCGGGCGCCGCGAAGGGCGACGACCCGCTGGTCGAGCGCGGCAAGCAGCGTGAGCTGGGCGGTGAGGCCGCCGTCGCGTACGCCACCTACCGCGGGCAGGGCGAGGCGCAGACCAAGCAGCTCGCACGCTTCGGGCAGGTCATGCAGGCGGCGCTGAAGGAGATCTCCAGCGATGCCTCCGGCGCCACCCGCACCGTGGAGTCGCTGGCCCAGATCCCGGACCCGTCGCTGAGCGAGCAGGAGCTGGGCGCGTCGCTGGCCCGGCTGGCGGAGCAGGCCAAGAGCGGCTCGTACGACACCACCATGCTGCCCGTCGAGCCGGACGGGTCGCTCAGCGAGCAGTCCACCGACCAGGTCGTCAAGAACATCCTCGGCGGCGCGGTCAAGAACACCGACAAGGACGCGGCGCCGCGCGTCGTCGTGAAGAACGCGGGCTCCGCGCGGGGCGCGGCCAACGAGGCGCAGGTCGCCCTGGTCAACGGCGGCTTCACGGTCGTCGGCGCCACCGAGCAGGGCGGCACGCCGCAGGCGGCCTCGCAGGTGCTGTACGCCGACGCGAAGCAGGCCGCCCAGGCCAAGGAGGTCGCCAAGACGCTCGGGCTGTCCGCCTCCGCCGCACAGAAGGGCAAGGTCCCCTCGAACGCGGACATCACCGTGCTTCTCGGCCCGGACTACACCCCGAAGCGCTGACCGGGTACCGAGCGGCCGGACGGGGTGACGGTGGGGCGTGAGACCCTTGTGGGTATCACGTCCCACCGACCGAAAGCCTTGCCTGTGACCGCCACGGACCGCTCCATCGAGCTCATCAACGCCGCCGCCCAGGCAGCCGCCGACAAGCTCGCGCACGATGTCATCGCGTACGACGTCAGCGATGTGCTCTCGATCACCGACGCCTTCCTGCTGGCCTCGGCTCCCAACGACCGCCAGGTGAAGTCGATCGTCGACGAGATCGAGGAGCGGCTGAGCAAGGAGCTGGGCGCCAAGCCGGTGCGCCGCGAGGGCGACCGGGAGGCCCGCTGGGTGCTGCTGGACTACGTGGACATCGTGGTGCACGTCCAGCACAGCGAGGAGCGCGTCTTCTACGCCCTGGAGCGGCTGTGGAAGGACTGCCCGCAGCTGGAGCTGCCCGCCGACGCCCAGGCCACCCGTGGCAAGGCCGAGGAGCACGCGCACGCGCAGGGCGCCGACGGCGGGCCGGGCGGTGAGCTGAGCTGAACGGCTCCCAGGGCGGCCGCAGCCGCCGCATAGTCCTGTGGCGGCACGGCCAGACGGCCTGGAATCTGGAGCGCCGCTTCCAGGGGACCATGGACATCGGGCTGACCGAGGCGGGCGTCGCGCAGGCGCGCCGCTCGGCCCGACTGCTGGCCGCGCTGAAGCCGGACGTGATCGTCGCCTCCGACCTCAGCCGCGCCAAGGCGACGGCCGCCGAGCTGTCCGCCGTCACAGGCCTGGAGGTCGGCTATGACTCCGGGCTGCGGGAGAGCTACGCCGGACAGTGGCAGGGGCTCACCCATGAGGAGATCACGGCGCGGTTCGGCGAGCAGTACGCGGCGTGGAAGCGCGGCGAGCCGGTGCGGCGCGGCGGGGGAGAGCTGGAGACCGAGGTGGCCGACCGGGCCGCGCCGGTCGTCTCCGCAGCCGCCGACAAGCTGCCGGACGGCGGCACGCTGGTCGTGGTCAGCCATGGCGGCACCATCCGCACCACCATCGGGCGGCTGCTCGGTCTTGAGGCGAGGGCTTGGGAGGCGCTCGGCGGGCTGTCCAACTGCTGCTGGTCGGTGCTGGGCGAGGGCGTGCGCGGCTGGCGGCTGCTGGAGCACAACGCCGGATCGCTGCCGGAGCCGGTGCTCGGCGACGACGACTGACCGGATTTCCTTTTCCGGCAGGTCACCGGCTAAGCTTCATCCCGTTCGAAGCGCTCCGGCGCAACGGAGAGCGGGGCTATAGCTCAGTTGGTAGAGCGCCTGCATGGCATGCAGGAGGTCAGGAGTTCAATTCTCCTTAGCTCCACAGATCTTTGATCGTGACGATCCCGCTTCCCTCAGAGGGAGGCGGGATCTTGCTTTTACGCCCCTGTGGCTTTTACGTCCCCGCAGCGGCGTTTTCTGCCTCCGTCTTTTCCGCCTCCGCGCCCGCCGCCCGCTCCGCCAGGATCTCGGAGACGCTCCGGGCGTGCCGGGGGCAGCCGATGAGCAGGTCGTCGATGGCGCGCAGCCGGTCCAGGTACGCCCGGCTCTGCTCGTCGCTCGGGGTGTAGACCACGACGCGGCTCTCCGGAGCCCCCTGGATCACCAGGGAGGTCGAGATCAGTCGCAGCTCGCCGACCGAGGCATGCCGCACCAGCTTGATCCGGGAGCCGGGCGGGGCGACATCCCCACTGCGCCACATCCGGGCGAACTCCTCGCTGAGGCCCAGCAGCCGGTTGATGAACTCCTCCCAGGCGGGCTCGCCCACATGGCGGCCGTATCCGCCGCGCAGCGTCGCCACCATGAGGGGCAGCTCATTGGCCCGGTTGATGAACATGGAGCAGCAGCCGGGATGGGAGAACAGCTGCCACAGGGCGTTCCGCTCGGCGTGGGGGGCTATCGCGAGCGAGGGGAAGAGGGCCCGGTACGCGTCGTTCAGCGCCAGCATGTCGTACCGCGCGTTGTAGACGACCGCCGGGAGCGGGTCCATCGCGTCGATGATGCCCTGCACCTCCGGGCCGACCGTTCGCGCCTCGTCCGCCGGGTCGGGGGCGTACGGCACCTCGGCGAGGTCGTACAGGTGCTCGCGCTCGGCCTGGTCCAGGCGCAGGGTGCGGGCCACCGCGTCCAGCACCTGTGCGCTGGCGTTGATCGGGCGGCCCTGCTCGAGCCAGGTGTACCAGGTCACGCCGACCCCGGAGAGCTGGGCGACCTCCTCCCGGCGCAGCCCCGGTGTGCGGCGGCGCAGGCCCGGGGCCATGCCCACGTCGGCGGGTGTGACCCGGGCGCGGCGGGTGCGCAGGAAGTCGGCCAGCTGCGGCCGCCGGCGGTGGGTCTTCGCTGCCATCGTCGTCTCCCCCTGAGTACCTCCGCCCTATGCTCCCCGCGGCGGCGGGTGGCTGCCAGGTGCTGTCAGTACCAGCATCGGCGGGCTCTCGTTACCGGTATCGGCCCGCCTCCACGCTCGGTCCATGACACAGACCACCCCGACCACCCCGGTGCCGCCCGGCGCGCTCGACGGCACCGGTGAATCCAGTAAAGGCGAGGCCACCGACAACCGGGCCCGGAGCCGGGCGGCGGGCCCCGGCCGGCTGCTCGCGATCGTCCTGACCGGGCAGCTCATGGCGGTCCTCGATGTCTTCATCGTCAACGTCGCCGCCCCCACCCTCCGTGCCGATCTGCATGCCTCGGGCTCCGGTCTGCAACTGGTCGTCGCGGGTTACACGATCTCCTACGCCGTGCTGCTGATCACCGGCGCGCGGCTGGGCGCCCTGATCGGCCACCGTCAGGCGTTCCTGGCCGGCCTCACGGTCTTCACCGCCGCCTCGCTGGCCTGCGGGCTGGCCCCCGGCACCGGGGCGCTGATCGCCTTCCGGTTCATCCAGGGCGCGGGTGCGGCGGTGATGCTGCCGCAGGTGCTCAGCCTCATCCAGCGGACCTTCACGGGCGCTTCGCGGGCCCGCGCCCTCGGTGCCTACTCGGCGGTGCTGGCCTCCGGCGCGGCCGCCGGGCAGGTCCTGGGCGGGGTGCTGGTGCAGGCGGATCTGTTCGGGACCGGCTGGCGCCCGGTCTTCCTGGTGAATGTGCCGATCGGCCTGGTGCTGCTGATCCTGGGGCCGCGCTGGCTGGGCGGCGCCGAGGAGCGGCCCGAGGCGCGCGCGGGCGGCGGCGCGGCGGGGCGGTCCGGGGCCCTGGACCTGGCCGGTCTGCTGCTCCTCGCGGCGGCCGTGCTGCTGTTCACCGTGCCGATGGTGCTCGGCCAGGAGTGGGGCTGGCCGCTGTGGGGCTGGGTCATGCTGGGCCTGAGCGCGGTCCTGGCGGCGGTCTTCGCGGTGTACGAGGCCCGGCTGGCCGGGCGCGGCGGGGCGCCGCTGATCTCGCCGCGGGTGGCGGGGGCGCCGGGCATGCCGCTGGCGATCGCCCGGATCGTCCTGGCGATGGCGGCCAACGCGGGCTTTCTGTTCGTGATGACGCTGCATGTGCAGGGCGCGCTCGGTTACGGCGCACTGCGGGCCGGCTGGACTTTCGCGCCCACGGCCGTGGCGTTCGGCCTGGTCGGCCTCAACTGGCGGCGCATACCGGCCCGCTGGCAGCCCGTCACCGTGCCGTCCGGATTCCTGCTGGCCGCCGTCTCGTTCGCCGGGGTCGGGCTGGCGCTGCGGGACGGATCGGACGGTGGCCCCTGGCTGTTCGCCGCCCTGGTGGGCGTCGGGACGGGGCTCTCCTTCGCCTACAGCCCCGTGCTGACACGGACGTTGGCGACCATCAGGCCGCAGGACGCGGCGGACGCCAGCGGGGTGCTGGTGACATCGGCTCAACTCGGCATGCTGACCGGCGTCGCCGTCTTCGGTGCCATCTTCCTGGGCCATGGGCCGGGCGTGGACGCCTCCGCGGACGCCCTGTGGGCGACCTGCCTGGCGCTGGCGGGCGCGGCGCTGTGCGGAGCGATTGTGGGTCTGGTGATACGTGTGGGGCATCTCCGCTGACCTGGGCGGCTTCCCGTGGCAGAATCGGCGGCCGGGGGGGGGATGGGGCAACGAGTTTGAGCGGGAGGGACAGTGGGATGCCGAGCAGCATTCTGCGGTGCCCGTCCTGTGGCTCAGGGGAGGTGGCCCAGGTCCTCGGTGACAACGGCGGTGTTTCCTACGTGTGTACGGCCTGCGGCCACAGCTGGAGCTGAGTGAGATTGGGAGCGCACAGCCGGAAGTGCGACTGGTGCGGCAGCGGGACGCCGATCGTGCGTGACATGGAGCCGCTCAACCCCGACTACCAGTACTGGTGTGTGGAGTGCGCGCGGGCGCTGATCATCAAGGGTGACCCGATCGAGACGTACCGGGAGCTCGAAGGGGAGCCGATCTACGGACGGCTCCTCGACGAGCACTGCACCCTGAAGCGTTTCTATTCCTTCGCGACGGCGTAAAGGGCGCGCGTCGGCGGCATGAAGGGTGCGTGCGAGGCATGCCCCGGCGCCCCCGGGAAACCGATTTGGCAGATGGCCGTGGGGGCCGTGTAATGTAGGCGATGCCGCCGGGGGGACCGGGCGGAGCAAGACCTGGGGCTATAGCTCAGTTGGTAGAGCGCCTGCATGGCATGCAGGAGGTCAGGAGTTCAATTCTCCTTAGCTCCACAGTGAGAGTGGGCGGGTCGTCCGGTGAGGACGGCCCGCCCATTGTCGTGGGCCTCCACCCATCCGGGGGCAACCTCTGTGCGTGCCATTGGTGCCCTGCGGTAACCTGTCCCCATGCGTGCCGTACGCCTTCTGCTTAGCGGGCCGCGCTGATCAGTCCCGATCGGTGATCCACCCGGTCGGAATCAGCGCGGCGTCCCCTCCTGTGCGAGGGGTCTTTTTGTTTCAGATGCGACTGCGACCAAGAGTCGCCCGGTACCGCTGGCAGAGACGATCAATGGAGCTTTGAGGACCATGAGCGAGACCAATGCCGCCCCCGAGGCGGTCGCGCCGCACCGCTACACCGCCGCGCTGGCCGCCGACATCGAGGCCCGCTGGCACGACTTCTGGGACGCGAACGGCACGTATGACGCCTCCAACCCGAGCGGTGACCTGGCCGGGGACCCCGAGGCCGCGGCGCGGCCCAAGAAGTTCGTCATGGACATGTTCCCGTACCCCTCGGGCGCCGGCTTGCACGTCGGCCACCCCCTGGGCTATATCGCCACCGACGTCTACGCCCGCTTTCACCGCATGACGGGCCACAACGTCCTGCACACCCTGGGCTTCGACGCCTTCGGCCTGCCCGCCGAGCAGTACGCCGTACAGACCGGCACCCACCCGCGGGTGAGCACCGAGGCCAACATCGAGAACATGCGGCGCCAGCTGCGCCGCCTGGGCCTGGGCCACGACCCGCGCCGCTCCTTCGCGACGATCGACCCGGACTACTACAAGTGGACCCAGTGGATCTTCCTGCAGATCTTCAACTCCTGGTACGACCAGGAGGCCGACAAGGCGCGCCCGATCGCCACCCTGGTCGAGCAGTTCGTCTCCGGTGAGCGGGCGACCCCGGACGGGCGCCCCTGGGCGGAGCTGACCGCCGTCGAGCGTGCGGACGTGCTGAGCGGCTACCGCCTGGCATACGCCTCCGACGCGCCGGTCAACTGGTGCCCGGGCCTGGGCACCGTGCTGGCCAACGAGGAGGTCACCGCCGAGGGCCGCTCAGAGCGCGGCAACTTCCCGGTCTTCAAGGCCAACCTGCGCCAGTGGAACATGCGCATCACCACCTACGCGGACCGACTGCTGGACGACCTGGACGCGCTGGACTGGCCGGAGGCCATCAAGCTCCAGCAGCGCAACTGGATCGGGCGGAGCGAGGGCGCCCGGGTGGACTTCCCCGTGGTGGACCACCCCGACGCCAAGATCACGATCTTCACCACCCGCCAGGACACCCTGTTCGGCGCCACCTACATGGTGCTGGCGCCCGAGCACGGCCTGGTGGACGCCATCGTCCCGGCCGCCTGGCCCGAGGGCACACACGACGTGTGGACCGTCGGACACGCCACCCCGGCCGAGGCCGTCGCCGCGTACCGCAAGCAGGCCGCCGCCAAGTCCGACGTCGAGCGGCAGGCCGAGGTCAAGGACAAGACCGGCGTCTTCACGGGCGCCTTCGCGATCAACCCGGTCAACGGCGACCGGGTGCCGGTCTTCATCGCCGACTACGTCCTGATGGGCTACGGCACCGGCGCGATCATGGCCGTCCCGGCGGGCGACCAGCGCGACTTCGAGTTCGCGCGCGCCTTCGAGCTGCCGATCCGCTGCATCGTCGAGCCGACCGACGGCCGGGGCACCGACACCGCGACGTGGGTGGACGCCTTCGGGTCGTACGACGCGAAGATCATCAACTCGGCGGGCGAGGGCATCTCCCTGGACGGCTTGGGCGTCGTCGAGGCCAAGGCCCGGATGGCCGAGTGGCTGACCGGCCGCGGCATCGGCGAAGGCACCGTCAACTTCCGGCTGCGCGACTGGCTGTTCAGCCGCCAGCGCTACTGGGGCGAGCCCTTCCCGATCGTCTACGACGAGGACGGCGTGGCCCACCCGCTGCCCGAGTCGATGCTGCCGCTGGAGCTGCCGGAGGTCGAGGACTACTCGCCGCGCACCTTCGACCCCGACGACGCCGACACCTCCCCGGAGACCCCGCTGTCCCGGAACGAGGACTGGGTCAACGTGGTGCTGGACCTGGGCGACGGCGCCGGGCCCAAGCGGTACCGCCGCGAGACCAACACCATGCCCAACTGGGCCGGCTCCTGCTGGTACGAGCTGCGCTACCTGGACCCGCACAACAGCGAGCGCCTGGTCGACCCCGACATCGAGCGTTACTGGATGGGCCCGCGCGAGGGGCAGCCGACCGGCGGCGTCGACCTGTACGTGGGCGGCGCCGAGCACGCCGTGCTGCACCTGCTGTACGCGCGCTTCTGGTCCAAGGTGCTGTACGACCTGGGCCACGTCTCGTCGGCCGAGCCGTTCCACAAGCTGTACAACCAGGGCATGATCCAGGCCTATGTCTACCGGGACGGCCGCGGCATCGCGGTCCCGGCGGCCGAGGTCGAGGAGCGGGACGGCGCGTACTACTACCAGGGCGAGAAGGTCACCCGTCTGCTGGGCAAGATGGGTAAGTCCCTGAAGAACGCCGTCACCCCGGACGAGATCTGCGCCGAGTACGGGGCCGACACGCTGCGCCTGTACGAGATGGCCATGGGGCCGCTGGACGTGTCCCGGCCGTGGGACACCCGCGCGGTGGTCGGCCAATACCGGCTGCTGCAACGGCTGTGGCGCAACGTTGTGGACGAGACCACCGGCGAGGTCACCGTCGTCGACGCCGAGCCGGACGAGGCCACGCTGCGGGCCCTGCACAAGGCGATCGACGGCGTGGGGCAGGACCTGGCGAACCTGCGCTTCAACACCGCCATCGCCAAGATCACCGAGCTGAACAACCACGTCACCAAGGCCCGCGAGGTGCCGCGCCAGGTCGCCGAGGCCCTGGTGCTGCTGATCGCGCCGCTGGCCCCGCACATCGCCGAGGAGCTGTGGCGCAAGCTGGGCCACGACACCACGGTCGTCCACGAGCCCTTCCCGGTCGCCGACCCGGCGTATGTCGTCGACGAGACCGTGACCTGCGTGGTGCAGGTCAAGGGCAAGGTCAAGGCACGGCTGGAGGTGGCGCCCTCGGTCTCCGACGAGGAGCTGGAGAAGCTGGCGCTGGGCGACCCGGCGGTGGTGGCCGCGCTGAACGGGGCGGGGATCCGCAAGGTCATCGTGCGGGCGCCGAAGCTGGTGAACATCGTCCCCGCGTGAGCGCTGCCCGATCGCTCAGCTGCCCGATCGCTCCGGGGCCGGGCCTCGGAGGGTAGGGATACCACCTAAGGGCGGGTTGGGGGTTCGTCGGGAACCCCCAACCCGCCCGTAGCGTTTACGGTGGGAAGACGAACTGATGCTGCCGGCCCGGTGCCCCCGGCCCGTCGCCGCGAAGGAGCGCGCATGGAAGCCGTTGCCTGGATCCTGCTGCTTGTCTTCCTGCTCTTCGTCTCGGTGGGGGTCTACGCGGGTGTGCGGGCGGTCAAGGCGGCCAAGCGCGGCATCGATCGCACGGTTAGCCAGGCGCGCCGCACGGTGGAGGACACCAAGCTGAGAGCCAAGCAGTTCGCGCAGCCCGGCCCGGCCGGCGAGCTCGCCGAGCTGCGCCTGTCGCTGCGCACCTCGATGCGGGCGACCCAGGAGGCGTTGCGCGCGGGGGCGCCCCAAGACTCCTCGCTGTCCGAGGCGTTGGGCCTGTTCGAGCGGCTCAGCGCCCATGGGCGCGAGCTCGACGAGGACCTGAAGCGGCTGGAGCAGGAGCCCGACAAGGGCCGTCTGGCCTCCCAGCTGCCCGAGCTCCGGGAGCGTACGGAACGGATCACGCGCTCCGCGGACTCGCTGCGCTGGGCGGCGCAGGACCGGGCGCAGCGGTTCGCCCGGGACGACCTGGACGCGCTGGACCGCGAGATCGAGGTCGAGGCGAGCGCGCTGCGGCACTGGACGCAGGTGCCCGAGGCGCCGCCCCGACCGGCTCCCGGGCCCGCGGCGGGGGCTCAGTCCGGGGCCGGGACGGCTGCTGGGTCCGGGGCCGCGGCGTCCGGCCCGGCGTCTTCGGCGGGCTCCACGGCGGCCGATGGGCAGCCGCGGTCCATCAATGGCCCCACCCCCACGGCCGGGGCGGACCACTGGTGGCAGAAGGCGGCCGACACCGCGGGCGTGCGCCGCGAGAACACGACCTGATCATCCGGCGGGGTCGCGCTGTCAGCCCAGGCCATCCCCCGATAATCTCCCAGTCATGTCCCGCCATGTCGCGATCGTGACCGATTCCACGGCGTACCTTCCACCGGAGGCCATGGAGCGGCACCGCATCGTCTCAGTGCCGCTGACGGTGGTGCTCGGAGACCGGGCACTCGAAGAGGGGACCGAGATCTCGGCCAGGTCCCTCGCGCAGGCGCTACAGAAGCGCAGACCGGTGACCACGTCCCGGCCCAGCCCGGCGATGTTCGCGGCCGCCTACCGCGCGGTGGCGGAGGCGGGCGCGACGGGCATCGTCTCCCTCCACCTGTCGGCCGAGTTCTCCGGCACCTACGACGCGGCCGTGCTCGCGGCCCAGGACGCGCCGGTGCCGGTGCGGGTGGTGGACAGCGGCATGGTGGCCATGGCCCTCGGCTTCTGCGCACTGTCCGCGGCCGAGACGGCGGAGAGCGGCGGCACGCTGGACGAGGCGGTCGCGGCCGCCGAGAAGCGGGCCGAGAGCACGGCCGCCTACTTCTATGTCGACACCCTCGACTATCTGCGCCGAGGCGGCCGGATCGGCGCGGCCCAGGCGCTGCTCGGCTCGGCCCTCGCGGTCAAGCCGCTGCTGCAACTGGACGAGGGCCGGATCGAGCTGCGGGAGAAGGTGCGCACGGCGTCCAAGGCCATCGCACGGCTCGAGGAGATCGTGGTGGAGCGGGCCGGCCTGAGCCCCGTGGACATCGCGGTGCAGCACCTGGCGGCGGGCGAGCGGGCGGCGGCTCTCGCGGAGCGGCTCCGCGAGCGGGTGCCGGGGCTCGCGGAACTGTATGTGAGCGAGGTGGGCGCGGTGATCGGCGCGCACACCGGGCCCGGACTGCTGGGCGCGGTGGTCTCGCCGCGCTAGCGGGGGTGGGCGCGCCCGTCCGGGTGACGGAGTTATCCACAACTCATGGGTTATCCCCGGAAATTGAGGTGTGCGGGCGGGATCGGCCGGGGGCGCCTACCGTCAGACGCATGGCAACTCGATCACGCACAGTAACCACCAGGCCGGGCCCCGGCCGCCGTCACGACCGCCGTCCGCCCTCCGGCACGGGTCACCAGCTGTTCCGCCGCCGTCCCGGCACCGGCGCACGCCCGGCGGCGGTCGCGTACCACCGCCATGCGCGTGCGACCGCGCTCTTCCCCGCCACACCCCGAGTCACCGCCGCCACCCCTCAACCACCACCCCCGCCGGACAAGGCGAGCGGCGAAGAGACCACCGCGGAGGCGGCGGAGGGCCCCGGGGAGGCGGCGGAGGACACCAGGGAGGCGCCGGAGGACACCGGGGTGGCAGACGCCACGACGGGGGGAGAGGGCAGGGCCGGCGGTCCGACAGTGCCGCGCCGCGACCGCCTGCGGCTCGCGCTGAAGGAGCGGTTGCCGCTGTGGCTCCAGCTCCGCTGCGGCATCGAGCCGCGGACCCTGGCCGCGCTGACCGTCGTGCTGCTCGTGGCGGCGGCCTTCGCGGCGTACCACTTCTGGACCGGTCGGCCGCAGACCGTCGCGGCGCCGGCCCCGGAGCCCGCTCGCAGGGCGGCCGCCGAGCCGGCCCCGGCTCCATCGCCCGGTGCGGTGCCCACGGCCGGTGCGGTGCCGACGCCCGGCTCCGGGGGCTCGGTCGTGGTCGATGTGTCGGGCAGGGTCCGCGAGCCGGGGGTGCACCGGCTGCGCTCCGGCTCCAGAGTCACCGACGCGCTGAAGGCGGCCGGAGGGGTCAGGCCAGGCACGGACCTCAGCGGGCTGAACCGGGCCCGCGTCCTGACGGACGGCGAGCAGATCGTGGTGGGAGCGCCTGCGGCCCCGACCCCCGCCGCCCCCGCCGGGGCGGGTGGAGGTACGGGCGGCGCGGCCCCCGCGCCCACCGGACCGATCAGCCTGAACTCCGCCACCGCCGACCAGTTGGACACCCTTCCCGGGGTCGGCCCCGTGCTGGCCCGGCACATCATCGACTACCGCACTCAGCACGGCGGTTTCCGCTCCGTCGACGAACTCCGCGAGGTCAACGGGATCGGCGACCGCCGGTTCGCCGACCTCCGCCCGATGGTCCGCCCATGACGCCCCAGCAGGCCCCGCGCGCCCGTGCCCCGGTGCATGCCGCGGCAGACTCCCCGCGCGGAGCCTCCGCCCCGCGCCAGGAGGGCCCGGCCGACCTGCGCCTCGTACCCCCCGCCCTCGCGGCCTGGCTCGCGGCGGCGCTCGCCCTCGGAGCG
This sequence comes from Streptomyces sp. NPDC028305, assembly GCF_055569495.1. Lineage (NCBI taxonomy): Bacteria > Bacillati > Actinomycetota > Actinomycetes > Kitasatosporales > Streptomycetaceae > Streptomyces > Streptomyces sp. NPDC028305. The sequence goes on along the minus strand of NZ_JBVHTN010000001.1, from coordinate 1,089,063 downwards.
TCCGGCCGCGCGGTGGCCCTGGCCTGCGCGGGAGCATTCCTCGCGGCGGCCGCCCTCCTATGGGCCACCCACCACCCCCGACGCGTGGCGCCGGATCCGCCCGACGAGCCGGCGCCCGCCGGGGCCACGACCACCGGCCGCCCGCCTGGGACTGACGCCCGATTACGAGCGACATCCTCGGGCACGACCGGGCAGCTCGCCCGGGCCGTGAGTTCGCCTGTGGGGTCGGCCAGTGGCTCGGGCGTGGCCTTGTGGGCCGGAGCGGGGGCGGCTGCCCGGGGGCCCGTGGCGCGGCGGCGCGGATTGGCGGGGAGCGTGGCCGCGGGGTTGGTCTGCGGGGCCGCGGCGGCTGCCGTCGCCTGGGCGCACGCCGCGGATGTGCGGCGGGGGCCGGTGCCGTCGCTGGCGGGGGCGTATGCCGGGGCCACTGTGGAGCTGACCGTCACGGGCGACCCGCGCCTCACCCGTCCCCGGGTGCGAGGGGCCGCGCTCGCGCCCGTGTCCGTGATGGTGGAGGCCGAGGCCACTCGGGTCGCCGCCGACCACGGCGGCACGACGGCCACGACCCGCGCCCCCGTCCTCCTGATCGCGCACGCCCCGCCCCGGCAGCAGACCGCCTGGCTCGGGCTGCTGCCCACCACGCGGCTGCGCGTGCACGGCCGCCTCGCCCCGCCGGCGCACGGCGGCGACCGCACCGCCGCCGTGGTGCGCGTCGACGGCGGCGCGCCACTGATCGTGGCCGGGCCCACCGCGGCCCAGCGCGTGGCCGGGCGTCTGCGGGCCGGCCTGCGCGCCGCGACCGAAGGGCTGGCCCCGGACGCGCGGGCGCTGCTCCCGGGGCTTGTCGTGGGGGACACCTCGCGGGTGTCGCCAGACCTCGACGAGGCGTTCCGGGCCGCGGACATGACGCATCTGCTGGCGGTCAGCGGAAGCAACCTGTCCGTGATCCTCGTGCTGCTGATCGGCCCGCCCCACCTCGCCGCCCGGGCCGAGCGGCGCGGCCTCGCCGCCAGGCTGGGCATCCCGCTGCGGATGACCGCGCTGCTCGGCGGTGGGCTCACGCTCGCCTTCGTCGTGGTGTGCAGACCCGACCCCAGCGTGCTGCGCGCGGCCGCGTGCGGGCTGATCACTCTGCTGGCCATTGCCACCGGCCGCCGCCGGTCCCTGCTGCCCGCCCTGGCCGCCGCCGTCCTGGTGCTGGTCCTCTACGACCCCTGGCTGGCGCGGAGCTATGGATTTCTCCTCTCCGTACTGGCCACGGGCGCGCTGCTCACCCTCGCGCCGCGCCTCGCCGCCGCCCTGCGGCGGCGCGGGCTGCCGCCACGGCCGGCGGAGATGCTGGCCGCGGCCGTCGCCGCCCACGCGGTCTGCGCGCCGGTCGTCGTGGTGCTGGCCGGGCGGGTGAGCCTGGTGTCGATCCCCTGCAATCTGCTCGCCGAGCTCGCGGTTGCCCCGGCCACGATCCTGGGCTTCGCCGCCCTCGCCGCGGCCCCGCTCGCGTTACCGGCCGCCGAGTGCCTGGCCTGGCTGGCCGGTTGGCCGGCCGGATGGATCGCCTCCGTGGCCCGTACGGGCGCGGGGCTGCCCGGGGCGGAGGCCGCCTGGCCGGGCGGCTGGCGGGGCGGGCTGCTGCTGGCCGCCGTCACCGCGGCCGCCCTGCTCACCGGCCGCCGTCTGCTCAGGCATCGGCTGGTGTGCGCGCTCTGCGCGCTGCTCCTGCTGCTCGCGCTCGTCCGCCCGGCCCCGCTGACCCGCGTCATCACCGGCTGGCCGCCGCCCGGTTGGCGCATGGTGGCCTGCGACGTCGGCCAGGGCGACGCACTGGTCCTGTCCGCCGGTCCCGGCGCGGCCGTCGTCGTGGACACCGGGCCCGAGCCGCGTGCCGTGGACCGCTGTCTGCGGACGCTGGGCGTGGTCCGCATCCCGCTGCTCGTCCTGACCCACTTCCACGCCGACCATGTGGCCGGGCTGAGCGGCGCGTTGCGCGGCCGGGCGGTGGGCGCGATCGAGACGACGCCCCTGCTGGACCCGCCGGACCAGGCCGAGTCCGTGCGCCGCCGGGCCGAGGCGGCGCACATCCCGGTGGTCACCGCCGTGCCGGGGGAGCGCCGCCGGGTCGGCCCGCTGTCCTGGGAGGTGCTGTGGCCGCCGCCCTCAGCGGGGCCACACACGGAGGGGCCAGGGTCGGTCACACCGCCCGCGGAGGGGCCGAACGACGCGAGCGTCACCCTCCTGGTCCGCACGGCGGGCCTGACCTTCCTCCTTCTGGGCGATCTCGAACCGCCCGCGCAGAGCGCCCTGTTGGCGGCTCACCCCGCGCTGCCCGAGGTGGACGTCCTCAAGGTGGCCCACCACGGCTCCGCCTACCAGGACTCACGGCTGCTGCGCCGCCTGAGCCCGCGCCTCGCGCTGATCTCCTGCGGTGCGGACAACCCGTACGGCCACCCGTCCCCCCGGACCATGGCCGCCCTCCGGGCCCAGGGCGCCGCCGTCCTCCGTACCGACTCCGCCGGCCCGATCGCCGTCACCGGCCCGGACCTGCGGGCGGCCGTCAGATGACCCAGCTACTAGATGACCCAGCTTCCGTCCCGCCTGACAGGCCGCCCGTGCAGCGGCACCGGACACGGCACTCGACCCCGTCGGCTCACTCGGCCTCCAGCCACCCGTCGTACTCGGCCGCGAAGGCGTCGAGCGCCGCCGGATCCAGCGCCTCGGCCGGGTCCTCCACGACGACCAGCCACTGCGCGTCCTCCGCGTCGTCCTCGCCGGCCAGGGCGTCCCGGATCAGGTGGGGTTCCTCGGCGATGCCGAAGCGGTCGGCGAGGGCCTCGCCCACCTCTTCCGCCGCGTCGCGGTCGGGCAGCACCAGGACGTGTCGTACGGGGGCAGGTCGTGCGTCGGTCACCGGATCATTGTCGGGCATCCGGGAGACGGGACTGTCGGGGTTGTCGGCGGGTCGTGGGATGCTGGACGGCGATGGCCAGGAAGACGACGACCGACGATCCACTCGCCCCCGTGACCCTCGCCGTGGGCCAGGAGGACCTGCTGCTCGACCGTGCCGTGCAGCAGGTCGTGGCGGCCGCCCGGGCCGCCGATCCGGACACCGATGTGCGCGACCTCGCGCCCGACGCGCTTCAGCCCGGCACGCTCGCGGAGCTGACCAGCCCCTCCCTGTTCGCCGAGCGCAAAGTCGTGGTGGTGCGCAACGCACAGGATCTCTCGGCGGACACGATCAAGGACGTGAAGGGGTATCTGAGCGCCCCTGCCGAGGAGATCACCCTGGTGCTGCTGCACGCCGGCGGCGCCAAGGGCAAGGGGCTGCTCGACGCCGCCCGCAAGGCGGGCGCGCGCGAGGTCGCGTGCCCGAAGATGACCAAGCCGGCCGACCGGCTCGCCTTCGCGCGGACGGAGTTCCGGGCCACCGGGCGCTCCGCGACGCCGGAGGCGTGTCAGGCCCTGGTCGACGCGATCGGCAGCGATCTGCGCGAGCTGGCGAGCGCCTGCGCACAGCTCGCCGCCGATGTGGAGGGCACGATCGACGAGGCGGTCGTCGCCCGCTACTACACGGGCCGCGCCGAGGCGTCCAGCTTCACGGTCGCCGACCGCGCCGTCGAAGGGCGTACGGCCGAGGCCCTGGAGGCGCTGCGCTGGGCGGTGGCCACGGGCGTGGCGCCGGTGTTGATCACCAGCGCCCTCGCCCAGGGCGTGCGCGCCATCGGCAAGCTCGCCTCCGCGCCGCGCGGTGCGCGCCCCGGCGACCTGGCGCGGGAGCTCGGCATGCCGCCGTGGAAGATCGACCGGGTGCGGCAGCAGATGCGCGGCTGGTCGGCGGACGGCGTGGCGGTGGCGCTGCGCGCGGTGGCCGAGGCCGACGCCGGGGTGAAGGGCGGCGGCGACGACCCGGAGTACGCCCTGGAGAAAGCGGTGGTCACCATCGCCCGCGCCGCCCGCGCGGGCCGCTAGGCCCAGAGACGAGGGCCCAGGCCCGCCCGGGGGCGGCGGGCCTGGGCCGTAGGGCCCTCGGAGGGGCTATTTCTGGAGCTTCTCCAGCGTCCCCTTCGCGCTCGCCTTGAGCATCGCGGTGATCTCGGTGTTGGTCTTGACCGGGGTGCCCGACGAGCTCGACGCGTACTGCGACCACGTCGTCTGGTACGTCATCCAGCCGTCGCGCACGCCGAGGATCACATAGGCGCTGGTGTTGCTGCTGCTCTCGTACTCCTGGGCCACCACATACGCCTCGTCGCCGACGCCGCTGACCTTGGACACCTTGTAGTGGGTGGTGGAGGTCTTCTGGTTCTTGTACGACATGTACGTCGCCTTGAACTCGGGCGTCGGGTCGGTCTTCCGGTGCAGATAGGCCGTCGTGTAGAGCCACGCGGAGGAGTAGTCACCGGTGGAGGAGGAGCTGGGCTCGTAGTCGACGTTGCAGGTCATCGAGTCCATGGCCGGGTCCTCCGAGCTGCTGTGCTGCGGGTTGGTCCCGGAGGTGCTGGTCTTCTCCTTGAAGGAGGCGTTCTCGATGGGGGAGAAGTCGCTGGAGGTGCACAGATTGCTCGCGTACTGGTAGCTCCCGAGGTCGGCCTTCTCCTCGGAGCTGCCGAAGCCGCCGGTCGAGAACACCACCCCGGCCCACACCGCCGAGGCCACGACCGCCCCGCCCAGGGCCCACAGCCAGCCCTTGCCGCCACCGCCGCCCGAGCCCGTGGGAGGCGTGGGCATGGGGGGCTGGGCGCCCATCGGGCCGTACCCGGCCCCGTATCCGGCACCGGCCGCGGTCTCGGGCGTGGACCAGCCCCCGGCCCCGGGGGGCCCGGGCGGACCGGGGGGCATCGCGGTGACGGCGGGCATGGCGGGCATCGTCGGCTGCGCGTACGGATACGGCGACGGCTGAGGCGGCTGTGCCTGCTGAGGGCCCTGGCTGTACGGGTTCGGCTGCGCGACCGGCGGCGTGCCGGGCTGAGCCGGCTGGGGCTGCTGGGGCTGCCCATAAGGGTTGGGTGTGTCCCCCGATATCGACATGACGTGAACATACCCGATTAACAGCCAAAAGCCCCACGCTGCCCTGGGGAAAGGGCGAGCGTGGGGCCTTGTTGAAGCAGAGTGCGCCGCACCCGCGTGGCGAACGCAGGCCGCGTGCGGCGCGGTGCCGCAGCTGTTGCTGTCGGCTGCCGGACGGAGCGGGTGAGAGGGACCGCTTGGGTCCGTGCCGGCGGGGTGGGGCGGCCGCCCCGGGGGTGAGCCCGGGAGGAGAGCCCCGGAGGTCAGCCCTGGAGGCCGGCGACCTGGTTGGCCAGGGCCGACTTCTTGTTGGCCGCGTTGTTCTTGTGGATGACGCCCTTGCTGACGGCCTTGTCGAGCTTCCGGGACGCGACGCGGGCGGCGGCGGTGGCCTTCTCGGCGTCACCGGCGGCGACGGCCTCGCGGGTCCGGCGGATCGCGGTCTTCAGTTCGGACTTGACGGACTTGTTGCGCAGGCGCGCCTTCTCGTTCGTCTTGTTCCGCTTGATCTGGGACTTGATGTTCGCCACGTAAAGAGCCTTCGCAGGTTCGTTGGATTTCGCTGTTTCGTTTCGCATCCGGTGTCGCGCGCGAAGAGGGGCACGAGACACAGTCGGCCAGATTACCAGCAGGCTTGTCGGCGTCCCAAACCGCGACCTGGAGCCACCGGACGGGGGGCCGAATCCACGCCGAACCCGGACGCGGTCGCCAGTCATGGGACCATGGACTGACTGACAACACCGAGTCCCGCCTAGACACAGGACCCTGCGTGCCCGCGACCCCTACCAATGTGCCGGAGCCGAGCCGTACCGACCCGGCTCTCATCCGTAACTTCTGCATCATCGCGCACATCGACCACGGCAAGTCGACGCTCGCCGACCGGATGCTCCAGCTGACCGGTGTGGTCGAGCAGCGGCAGATGCGCGCGCAGTACCTCGACCGCATGGACATCGAGCGCGAGCGCGGTATCACGATCAAGTCCCAGGCGGTCCGGCTGCCCTGGGCGCCCACCCAGGATGCGGGCGCCACCCACATCCTCAACATGATCGACACCCCGGGCCACGTGGACTTCACCTACGAGGTCTCGCGCTCCCTCGCGGCCTGCGAGGGCTGCGTCCTGCTGGTCGACGCGGCCCAGGGCATCGAGGCACAGACTCTCGCCAATCTCTATCTGGCGCTGGAGAACGACCTCACGATCATCCCGGTCCTCAACAAGATCGACCTCCCGGCCGCCCAGCCCGAGAAGTACGCCGCCGAGCTGGCGCACATCATCGGCTGCGACCCCTCCGATGTGCTCAAGGTCTCCGCCAAGACCGGCGAGGGGGTGGCCGAGCTGCTGGACGAGGTGGTCCGGCTGGTCCCGGCCCCGGTGGGCGTCAAGGACGCCCCCGCCCGGGCGATGATCTTCGACTCGGTCTATGACGCCTACCGTGGCGTCGTGACCTACGTCAAGGTCGTCGACGGCACCCTGGGCAAGCGCGAGCGCATCAAGATGATGTCCACCGGCGCCGCCCACGAGCTGCTCGAGATCGGCACCAACTCGCCCGAGATGACCCCGGCCGACGGGCTGTCCGTCGGCGAGGTGGGCTATCTGATCACCGGTGTGAAGGACGTCCGCCAGTCCAAGGTCGGCGACACGATCACCCAGTTCAGCAAGGGCGCGACCGAGGCGCTTGGCGGCTACAAGGACCCCAAGCCCATGGTCTTCTCCGGGCTGTATCCGCTGGACGGCTCGGACTACCCGGAGCTGCGCGAGGCCCTGGACAAGCTTCAGCTCAACGACGCCGCACTGGTCTACGAGCCGGAGACCTCGGCGGCCCTCGGCTTCGGCTTCCGGGTCGGCTTCCTCGGCCTGCTCCACCTGGAGGTCATCCGCGAGCGCCTGGAGCGCGAGTTCGGTCTCGACCTGATCGCCACGGCGCCCAATGTGATCTACCGCGTGGACATGGAGGACGGCTCCACGCACACGGTCACCAACCCCAGCGAGTTCCCCGTGGGCAAGATCGACAAGGTGCATGAGCCGGTCGTCCGGTCCACCATCCTGGCCCCGAGCGAGTTCATCGGCGCGATCATGGAGCTCTGCCAGAACCGCCGCGGTGTGATGCTCGGCATGGACTACCTCTCCGAGGACCGGGTCGAGATCCGCTACACCCTTCCGCTCGCGGAGGTGGTCTTCGACTTCTTCGACCAGCTGAAGTCAAAGACCCGCGGCTATGCCTCGCTCGACTACGAGCCCACCGGCGAGCAGACCTCCGACCTGGTCAAGGTCGACATCCTGCTGCACGGAGACAAGGTCGACGCCTTCTCCGCGATCACCCACAAGGACAAGGCGTACGCGTACGGCGTGCGGCTGGTCGCCAAGCTGCGCGAGCTGATCCCGAGGCAGAACTTCGAGGTGCCGATCCAGGCCGCCATCGGCAGCCGCGTCATCGCCCGTGAGACGGTCCGCGCCATCCGCAAGGACGTCCTGGCCAAGTGCTACGGCGGTGACATCTCCCGGAAGCGGAAGCTGCTGGAGAAGCAGAAGGAAGGCAAGAAGCGGATGAAGATGGTCGGCAGCGTGGAGGTCCCGCAGGAGGCCTTCATCGCGGTGCTGTCCTCCGACTCCGAGGGCGAGGCGAAGGCGAAGAAGTAAGAAGACGGGGGTGACAGTGGGCCCGGCGCTCGGCGCGCCGGACCCACTGGCCGCTCCCGTGACTTCTTCCCCACCGCTTCCGCCAGGTCGTTTCCGAAGTTTCAACAAGGTGGCCGAAGCCCCCTTACGCGGTACGGTTCCGGCCCTTACCCTGATCACTGCTCGAAGGTTACTCGCGAGTCAATAAGCACGAGGCAAGCACTGAGGCGGGCTCCGGAGGATGCCGTGACCGACACACAGACTTTGCTCGAGAACCGCCCGCCGTCCCTGGCGACGCACTTCCTCCAGCGCGTCGAGGCGACGCCGGACGCCGAGGCCTACCGCTATCCGGTCCCGCCCGCCTCGGGCGAAGGCCCCGACGACTGGCAGCCGCTGACCTGGCGCGAGACCGCGGACCGGGTCTTCGCCATCGCCGCCGGCCTGATCGACCTCGGCATCCGCCCCGAGGAGCGGGTGGCGCTGGCCTGCTCCACCCGCATCGAGTGGATTCTGACCGACCTCGGCGTGCTGTGCGCGGGCGCGGCGACCACCACGGTCTATCCGAACACCAACGCCGAGGAGACGGCCTTCATCCTCTCCGACTCCGGCAGCCGGGTGCTGATCGCCGAGGACGCGGCGCAGCTCGCCAAGGTGCGGGAGCAGCGCGAGGACCTTCCCGACCTGACCCATGTCGTGGTGATCAAGGCCGAGGACGCGACCCCGGCCGAGGGCGACCCCGAGGGCTGGGTGCTCTCGCTCGCCGAACTGGAGAAGCGCGGCACGGCCTACCTCGACGACCACCCGGACGCGGTGCGGGAGCGGATGGACGCGCTCCGCGCCGATCAGCTGGCCACGCTCATCTACACCTCGGGCACCACCGGGCGCCCCAAGGGCGTACGTCTGGCGCATGACACCTGGTCGTACATGGCCATCGTGATCGGCAATCTCGACGGCATCCTCTTCGCCGACGATGTGCAGTACCTGTGGCTGCCGCTGTCGCATGTGTTCGGCAAGGTGCTGACGGCCGGGCAGGTGTACATCGGACACACCACGGCCGTGGACGGCCGGCAGGACAAGATCATCGAGAACCTGCCGGTGGTCAGGCCCACCTACATGTGCGCCGTGCCGCGGATCTTCGAGAAGGTCTACAACGGCGTGGCGCAGCGGGCCCGCGCGGGCGGCGGCGCCAAGTACAAGATCTTCCAGTGGGCGGCCGAGGTCGCCCGGGAGTACGCCAAGACCTCCCAGGACAACTTCCGCCGCACCGGCACGGCCTCCGTGCCCATGAGCCTCAAGGCCAAGCACGCCGTCGCCGACAAGCTGGTCTACGCCAAGCTGCGCGAGGCGTTCGGCGGGCGGCTGCGGGCCGCGGTGTCCGGCGCGGCCGCGCTCGCTCCCGACATCGGCTACTTCTTCGCCGGCGCCGGTATCAACATCCTGGAGGGCTACGGCCTCACCGAGACCAGCGGCCCGGGCTTCCTGAACCCGGTGGAGTACCGCACCGGCACGGTGGGCAAGGCGTTCGCGGGCCTGGAGGTGCGGGTGGCCGAGGACGGCGAGATCCTGATGCGCGGCCCCTCCATCATGCAGGGCTACCACGGGCTGCCGGAGCTGACCGAGCAGGTGCTGGAGTCCGACGGCTGGTTCCACACCGGCGACATCGGCGAGCTCTCGCCCGACGGCTATCTGACCATCACCGACCGGAAGAAGGACCTGATCAAGACCTCGGGCGGGAAGTATGTCGCGCCGGCCGAGGTCGAGGGCCAGTTCAAGGCGGTGTGCCCGTTCGTCTCCAACATCCTGGTGCACGGCGCGGACCGCAACTACTGCACCGCGCTGATCTCCCTCGACGAGCCGACGATCATGGGCTGGGCGCAGGAGCACGGTATGCAGGGGAAGACATACGCCGAGGTGGTGGCCACGGACGAGGTGCGGGAGCTGATCGAGGGCTATGTGGGGCGGCTCAACGCGGGGCTCCAGCGCTGGCAGACGATCAAGAAGTTCCGGCTGCTGCCGCGCGATCTGGACGTCGAGCACGGTGAGCTGACGCCGAGCCTGAAGCTGAAGCGGCCGGTCGTCGAGCGGGAGTACAAGGAGCTTCTGGAGGACATGTACACCGGCGCGCGGGAGGCCTGAGCACCCGCGGGGCGTGTGAGCGGTCGCGCGGGACGCCCGGGCGTTCCTGCGCGCCGGGCGCCCCGGGCGGGGGGAACCGTGCGGGGCCCGTGGGGCGTACGAGGCGTACGATCCGCACAAGCGTTGCAGCTCCGGCACAGTGTTCACCTGATTTTTCCCCTCATCGCGGCTCACTTGCGTAACTCGGCGCATATGAGGGCGGCATGTCTGTCACCCTGTCGGTGTCGGACTACGGCGCTACGCCGGGACTGCTCAGGAGCCGCACAGTGGGGACGTCTTCTTCTGCCACACCTGCTTCTGTCACACCTGATCCGGCGCCGGGGGCGGTGCCGGGCGCAGTGCCCCGCCCCCGGCCCGGATCCGGGTACGGGCGGGCGCTCGGGGCCGTGCCCGGCACCGCGCCGGCCGCCCGGATCGCCGCCGCGCGCACCAGCCTGCCCGGCAATCCCCTGGCGGCCTCCGCCGCGCGCCGGTTCGCCCGTGCGGCCCTCGCCGACTGGAGCGCGCTCGACTTCCCCGCCGTCGGCCGGATTCCCGACCAGGTCGCGGACGAGGTCGTGCTGCTGGTGAGCGAGCTGGTCACCAATGCCGTGGTGCACGCCGGGACGGCGGTCGAGGTGAGCTGTGCGCTGGATGTGTTAACGGGAGACGGGGAAGAGCCCTCCGTGGTCGTCGAGGTGACCGACCATCACCCCACCCGTTTTCTGCGCGGCGAGGCGCCCGACGCGAACGACGACCCTGGGTGCGCCGGGCACGGGCTGCGGCTGGTCGCCGAACTCGCCGAGTGCTGGGGCACGGCCTATCGCCGGGCAAGCAAGACGGTGTGGTTCCAGCTGCCCGTCACCGCGGTCGAGGCCATCACCTCATCGGGTGATCCGCTTCCCGCCAATTCGGGCGAGGCGCCCAGGGACTCCGCGGCGGATTCCCTCAAGGGCGACTCCCCGGACGGCTCCCTCAAAGACGGCTCCCTCAAAGACAGTTGCGCCGAGGACGACGCGTATGCCGTCGAACTCCTCGCCCCCGCCCCCAGACGCGCCGGCGTCCGCCCTTCCGACGCCGACTGGACCCGGGAGGGCGCGCTGTCCTTCCTCGCGGAGACGTCCGACCTGCTGACCGGGCAGTTCGACGAGGACATGGTGACCTCGCTGGCCGCCCAGCTGCTCGTGCCGCGGTTCGCCGACTGGAGCGCGGTGTGGCTCGACACGGAAGGCGGCCCGCCGCGGCTCGCCCAGGTGTGGCACGCGAGCGAGACCCGGCTCGAAACCCTCCGCCAGCTGCTCGAAAAGGAGCCGCCGGAGCTGCCCGCCACCGCGCGGGGCCGGGCCGTGCCCTGGCCGTGGCCCAGCGACCCCGCCGCGTACGGGCCCGGCGGCGCGGCCCTGGCCTGCCGCCTGATCGCGGGCGGGCGCGCCGTCGGCACACTGCTGCTCGGCCGGGCCGGGCTGATGCGGGTGCCGGGCGAGGTGGCCGGCCTGGTCGAGGACTTCTCCCGCCGGGTCGCGCTGGCGCTCGCGTCCGCCCGCCAGTACACGCGGCAGGCGACCATCAGCCGGGTGCTCCAGCGTGGGCTGCTGCCCTCCCGTATCGCGAAGATCCCGGGCGTGGAGTCCGCGGTGGTGTACGAGCCGACCGGCGGCACATCCGCCGGAGGCGACTTCTACGACATCTTCCCGGCGGGCAACGGCCGCTGGGTCTTCGTGCTGGGCGACGTGTGCGGCAACGGCCCGGAGGCGGCCGTGGTGACCGGGCTCGTACGCCCCTGGCTGCGGCTGCTGGCGCGCGAGGGGTACGGCGTCGGGGAGGTCCTGGAGCGGATCAACCGGATGCTCGGCGAGGAGGCCGTCGAGGTCGCCGTCGAGGGCGCGGCGGAGGCGGTGGCCGCGGGCGTGGGGCTGACCGTGGGCGGCGGCGCGTCGCGGTTCCTGTCGCTGCTGTACGGGGAGCTGGTGCCGCTGGGCGAGGACGGCGACGACGGCATCCGCTGCACGCTCGCCAGCGCGGGGCATCCGCTGCCCCTGGTGCTCCGGCCCGACGGGTCGGTGCGCACCGTCGCCGAGCCGCAGATCCTGCTGGGCGTCGTGGACGACGTCACGTACGAGAGCGAGACCTTCGAGCTGGCGCCCGGGGAGACGCTGGTGTGCGTGACGGACGGGGTCACGGAGCACCGATCGGGCGCCCGGCAGTTCGACGACGGGGACGGGCTGGCGTCGCTGCTCGGGGACTGCGTGGGGCTGGACGCGCAGGACGTGGCGGAGCGGATCCGCGGGGCGGTGCACGCGTTCGCCGTCGAGCCGCCGGACGACGATCTGGCGATGCTGGTCCTGCGGTCGCGGTAGGGCGGCGCCTGGGCGGTCAGGACAGCTCCCCCACCCCTACCCGGTCCCTGTCGGCCGCGCGGGGCCCGGCCTCAGGCCTGGGGCCAAGGGGCGGGGGCGTCGATCTGCTGCTCCGCAGCGTGGCCGCCGCAGGCGTCAAGATCCGCCGGACAGGCCCTGGGCGCCCGGGGTGCTGTGCCGATGGCGGACAATGGGGGGCATGCCTTCCGTACTGCCCGATGGCGAGCCCATGCCCGAGGACGGCGCGCTGCCCGCGAGCGCCCTGTCCGGGGCGGCGGGGCGGCCGCTCGGGTTCTATCTGCATGTGCCCTACTGCGCGACCCGCTGCGGTTACTGCGACTTCAACACATACACCGCCACCGAGCTGCGCGGATCCGGCGGCGTGCTCGCCTCGCGCGACAACTACGCCGACATGGTCGTCGAAGAGGTGCGGCTCGCGCGCAAGGTGCTGGGGGACGACTCCCGGCCGGTCGAGACCGTGTTCGTCGGGGGCGGCACGCCGACCCTGCTGGCGGCCGCCGACCTCGGGCGGATGCTCGGCGCCATCCGGGACGAGTTCGGGCTCGCGGAGGGCGCAGAGGTCACCACCGAGGCCAACCCGGAGTCGGTCGACCCGCGGTATCTGGAGGAGCTGCGGGCGGCCGGGTTCAACCGGGTGTCGTTCGGGATGCAGAGCGCCCGGCAGCATGTGCTGCGGGTGCTGGACCGCACCCACACCCCGGGCCGCCCGGAGGCCTGCGTGGCCGAGGCGCGGGCGGCCGGGTTCGACCATGTGAACCTGGACCTGATCTACGGCACGCCGGGGGAGAGCGACGAGGACTGGCGCGCTTCCCTGGAGGCCGCGCTGGGCGCCGGGCCCGACCATGTGTCGGCGTACGCGCTGATCGTCGAGGAGGGCACCCAGCTCGCCCGGCGGATCCGGCGCGGCGAGGTTCCGATGACCGACGACGATGTGCACGCGGACCGCTACCTGATCGCGGAGGAGACGCTGTCGGCGGCCGGATTCCGCTGGTACGAGGTTTCGAACTGGGCCACGTCAGAGGCCGGCCGGTGCCGCCACAACGAGCTGTACTGGCGTGGCGCGGACTGGTGGGGCGCGGGCCCCGGCGCGCACAGCCATGTGGGCGGTGTGCGGTGGTGGAACGTGAAGCACCCCGGTGCGTACGCGCAGGCGCTGAGCGAGGGCAGGTCCCCCGGGGCGGGCCGCGAGGTGCTGACCGACGAGGAGCGCCGGGTGGAGCGGATCCTGCTGGAGCTGCGGCTCGCGGAGGGCTGCCCGCTGGACCTGCTGGCCCCGGCGGGCGCCGCCGCGGCGGCGAAGGCCATGGCCGACGGGCTGCTGGCGCCGGAGCCGTACGGCGAGGGCCGGGCGGTGCTCACCCTGCGCGGGCGGCTGCTGGCCGACGCGGTGGTGCGCGATCTCGTCGACTGACCGATCGATCAGCCAACCCAGTGCCGCGGCCTACGGCCCGGCCGGACCGCCCACGGTCACATGGTCGATCAGCTCCTCCACCCGCCCCAGCAGCGCCGGCTCCAGATCCCTGTAGGAGCGGACCGAGGACAGGATCCGCTGCCACGCGGCCCCCGTGTTCCCGGGCCAGCCCAGCGCCCGGCAGACGCCCGTCTTCCAGTCCTGGCCGCGCGGCACCGTCGGCCAGGCGGGGATGCCCACCGAGGAGGGCTTCACGGCCTCCCACACGTCGATGTAGGGGTGCCCGACGACCAGGACGTGCTCGCCGGTGACCTCGGCCGCGATACGGGACTCCTTCGTGCCCGGGACCAGATGGTCGACCAGCACACCCAGGCGGGCGTCGGGGCCGGGGGAGAACTCGCGGACGATGGCGGGCAGATCGTCGATCCCCTCCAGATACTCCACGACCACGCCCTCGATGCGCAGATCGTCCCCCCACACCCGCTCGACCAGTTCCGCGTCGTGGCGCCCCTCGACGTAAATGCGCCCCGCGCGGGCGACGCGCGCACGGGCCTGGGGGAGCGCGATGGAGCCGGAGGCCGTGCGGCGCGGGGCCGTGGGGGCGGCGGCGCGCGGGCGCACCAGGGTGACGACACGGCCCTCCAGGAGGAAGCCGCGCGGCTCCATGGGGAAGACCCGATGTTTGCCGAAGCGGTCCTCCAGAGTCACCGTGGCGCCCTCCGCGGTCTTCTCGCAGCGGATCACGGCACCGCAGAACCCGGTGGTGACCTCCTCGACGACCAGATCGGGGTCGGCGGGCACCTCGGGCGCGGGGGCCTGGCGCTTCCAGGGCGGGGTCAGGTCCGGGTCGTACTGTCGCACCCGAGTGACCCTAGCGCCGCAGCGCCGCCGTCAGGAGGACACGCCGAAACGAGCCGCGAGTTCCGCGCGCTGCGCCCGGACGAAACGGGCATCCACGGCGGCGCCATGCCCCGGGACGTACACCGCGTCCTCGCCGCCGAGGGCGAGCAGCCGGTCCAGCGCGGCGGGCCACTGGCCCGGGATCGCGTCGGCACCCGCCTGGGGCGCCCCCGACTCCTCGACCAGATCCCCGCAGAAGACCACCTCGGGCTCGCCCGGGGCCTGCCCGGCGGCGAGCACGGCCAGGTCGTGGGCGGTATGGCCGGGGCCCACGTTCGCCAGCAGGACGGTCCGGCCGCCCAGGTCCAGGGTGAGCTCGCCACACACCGCGTGGTGCGGCCGCACCAGGTGGTCGGCGGCCTCCCCGGCGGCCCCGGGGTCCGCGCCGTGGCGCACCGCGTCGTCACGCAGCACGTCCCCCTCGCGGCGCAGCAGTTCGTCGAGCCCGGCGGCCCCGTACACCTGGCAGCCCGCGAAGGCGGCGGTGCCGAGGACATGGTCGAAGTGGGGGTGGGTGAGGGCGATATGGGTGGGGCGGCGGCCGAAGAGGCGAGTGATCTCGCGGCGCACCCAGGCGCCCTCGGCGAGGTCGGCGCCGGTGTCGACAACCAGGACGCCGGTCCGCCCGGCGATCGCGCCGACCGTCGCGTCCCAGCCGGGCAGGCGGCACCGGACCACGGACGGCGTGAGATGTTCCCAGCGCGCCTCTTCCCAACGGGTGTCCATACGGAGACGCTAGCTCCAGCGGTGGCAAAGCGTCGGCTCTTGCCCCCGCCACGGCACCCCGCCGTACACTGGCTGAGGGTTCTGGCACTCGTGACCATTGAGTGCCAGGGGGAACACCTGATGAGACGGCTGGACTGGAGGTGCGCGGTGCTCAGCGAACGCAGACTCGAGGTACTGCGTGCGATCGTCCAGGACTATGTGGGGACGGAGGAGCCGGTCGGCTCCAAGGCCCTCACGGAGCGGCACCGGCTGGGCGTCTCCCCGGCCACGGTGCGCAACGACATGGCGGCTCTGGAGGACGAGGGCTATATCGCCCAGCCGCATACGAGCGCCGGGCGCATTCCCACGGACAAGGGCTATCGGCTGTTCGTCGACAAGCTGGCAGGAGTGAAGCCCCTGTCCACGCCGGAGCGGCGGGCCATCCAGAACTTCCTGGACGGTGCCGTGGACCTCGACGACGTGGTGGGGCGCACGGTCCGGCTGCTCGCGCAGCTGACCCGGCAGGTCGCGGTGGTGCAGTACCCGTCGCTGACCCGCTCGACGGTCCGCCATGTCGAGCTGCTGTCGATGAGCCCGGCGCGGGTGATGCTGGTTCTGATCACCGACACCGGGCGGGTCGAGCAGCGCATGGTGGACTGCCCGGCGCCCGTGAGCGAGGAGTCGCTCGCGGACCTGCGGGCCCGGCTGAACAGCAGGGTCGTGGGCCGGCGGTTCTCGGATGTGCCGCGGCTGGTGCAGGACCTGCCCGAGTCCTTCGAACAGGAGGACCGGGGGACCGTCTCGACGGTCCTGGCCACGCTGCTGGAGACGCTGGTCGAAGAGACCGAGGAGCGGCTGATGATCGGCGGCACCGCCAATCTCACCCGCTTCGGCCATGATTTCCCCCTGACGATCCGGCCCGTGCTGGAAGCGCTGGAGGAGCAGGTCGTCCTGCTCAAGCTGCTCGGCGAGGCGAAGGACTCGGGTATGACCGTACGGATCGGGCATGAGAATGCTCACGAGGGCCTGAATTCCACTTCGGTCGTGGCGGTCGGCTACGGTTCGGGCGACGAGGCGGTCGCCAAACTCGGCGTGGTCGGACCGACCCGCATGGACTACCCCGGAACGATGGGAGCGGTACGCGCAGTGGCACGTTACGTCGGACAGATCCTGGCGGAGTCGTAAGTGGCGACGGACTACTACGCAGTCCTGGGCGTGCGGCGTGATGCCTCGCAGGACGAGATCAAGAAGGCATTCCGCCGGCTCGCTCGCGAGCTGCACCCGGACGTGAATCCGGATCCCAAGACCCAAGAGCGGTTCAAGGAGATCAACGCCGCCTACGAGGTCTTGTCCGATCCCCAGAAGAAGCAGGTCTACGACCTGGGCGGCGACCCGCTTTCCGCCTCGGGCGGCGCCGGGGGCGGCGCGGGCGGCTTCGGCGCGGGCTTCGGAAACTTCTCCGACATCATGGACGCGTTCTTCGGCACCGCCTCGCAGCGCGGCCCGCGGTCCAGGACCCGGCGCGGCCAGGACGCCATGATCCGCCTCGATGTGGAGCTGAACGAGGCGGCCTTCGGGACCACCAAGGACATCCAGGTCGACACCGCGGTCGTCTGTACGACGTGCAGCGGCGAGGGCGCGGCGCCCGGCACCACGGCGCAGACCTGTGACATGTGCCGCGGCCGCGGCGAGGTGTCCCAGGTGACGCGGTCCTTCCTCGGCCAGGTCATGACCTCCCGGCCGTGCCCGCAGTGCCAGGGCTTCGGCACCGTGGTGCCGACCCCGTGCCCGGAGTGCGCGGGCGACGGGCGGATCCGCTCGCGGCGGACGCTGACGGTGAAGATCCCGGCCGGTGTGGACAACGGCACCCGGATCCAGCTCGCGGGCGAGGGCGAGGTCGGCCCGGGCGGCGGCCCGGCGGGCGATCTGTATGTGGAGATCCACGAGCTGCCGCACCCGGTCTTCCAGCGCCGCGGCGACGATCTGCACTGCACGGTGACCATCCCCATGACGGCGGCGTCCCTGGGCACCAAGGTGCCCCTGGAGACGCTCGACGGCCTGGAGGAGGTCGACATCCGGCCCGGCACCCAGTCCGGCCAGTCGATCCCGCTCCACCAGCGCGGCATCACCCACCTGCGCGGCGGCGGCCGGGGCGACCTGATCGTCCACGTCGAGGTCCAGACCCCGTCCAAGCTCGACCCGGAGCAGGAGGAGCTGCTGCGGCGGCTGGCCAAGCTGCGGGGCGAGGAGCGGCCGCTAGGCGAATTCAAGCCAGGACAGCAGGGGCTGTTCTCGCGCCTTAAGGATGCGTTCAACGGACGGTAGGCGTCCGGCCGGGGGTCCGGGGGGTGGCCCCCGGGGGATGCGGTAAGCCAGGACAGCAGGGGCTGTTCTCGCGCTTGAAGGACGCGTTCAACGGACGGTAAGCGCCCGGAGCCCCTCGGGGACGCGGTCCGTCCAACGGGCCCTGAGCCGAGTACAGATCGGTGCGGAGGACATGACACGATGTTGTCATGTCGTCCGCGCTGACCGATCTCTTTCGGTACCCGATCGTGCAGGCCCCGATGGCGGGCGGGGCCTCCTGCCCGCAGCTGGCCGCCGCCGTTTCCGAGGCCGGCGGCCTCGGGTTCCTCGCCGCCGGTTACAAGACGCCGGAGGCGATGTACGAGGAGATCAAACAGCTGCGGGGGCAGACCGCCCGGCCCTTCGGCGTGAACCTGTTCATGCCGCAGCCCCTCACCGCCGACCCCGCCGCCGTCGCGGTCTACCGCGAGCAGCTCGCCGGGGAGGCGGCCTGGTACGACACCCCGCTGGGCGACCCCGACGCGGGCTCCGACGACGCGTACGACGCCAAGCTGGCCGTTCTGCTCGACGACCCGGTCCCGGTCGTCTCGTTCACCTTCGGCTGCCCCACCCGCGCCGTCCTCGACGCCTTCGGCAGGGCCGGCACGCGGACGGTCGTGACCGTGACCTCGCCCGCCGAGGCGCAGGCCGCGCAGTGGGCGGGCGCGGACGCCGTGTGCGTCCAGGGCGTGGAGGCGGGCGGCCACCAGGGCACACACCGCGACGATCCGCGCGCCGACGGCACGGGCGCCGGGCTCGGGCTGCTGTCGCTGCTCGCGCTCGTCCGGGAGGTCGTACAGATCCCCGTCATCGCGGCGGGCGGGCTGATGCGCGGCTCGCAGATCGCCGGGGTGCTGGCCGCCGGCGCGGTCGCGGCCCAGCTGGGGACCGCGTTCCTGGTCTGCCCCGAGTCGGGGGCCAACGCCCTGCACAAGCGGGCCATGACCGACCCGGTGTTCGGCCGCACCGAGCTGACCCGGGCCTTCTCCGGGCGTCCCGCGCGCGGGCTGGTCAACCGCTTCATGCGCGAGCACGGCCGCTACGCCCCGGCCGCCTACCCCCAGGTGCACCACCTCACCTCGGGGCTGCGGAAGGCGGCGGCGAAGGCCGGCGACCCGCAGGGCATGGCGCTGTGGGCGGGGCAGGGGCACCGGCTGGCCCGGGAGCTGCCCGCCGCGCGGCTGGTGGATGTGCTGACGGTCGAACTGGACGCGGCGCGTGAGGGGTTGGGCATCGCCTTGGACAAGGGGACCGTGTCATGACCGCTCCCGTCTTCGTGGCCGACTCCCTGGCGGGGGCGGCCGTGGGGGCGCGGCTGGCGCTCGAAGGGCCGGAGGGGCGCCACGCCGTGTCGGTGCGCCGGCTGCGCGTCGGCGAGCCGGTGGTGCTGACGGACGGGGCCGGTACGGGAGCCTTCGGCGCCGTGGCGGCCGTCGAGGGCAAGGACCGGCTGGTGGTCGAGGTGGCCGAGGTGCGCCATGAGGCGCCGCCGAGCCCGCGGATCACCGTGGTCCAGGCGCTGCCGAAGGGCGACCGCGGCGAACTGGCCGTGGAGACCATGACGGAGACCGGCGTGGACGCCATCGTGCCCTGGGCGGCGGCGCGTTGTGTCACCCAGTGGAAGGGCGAGCGCGGCCTGAAGGCGCTGGGCAAGTGGCGGTCGACGGCCCGGGAGGCGGGCAAGCAGTCGCGCCGGCTCGTCTTCCCCGAGGTGGCGGACGCGATGACGACCCGCCAGGTTGCCCGTCTTCTGGCCGAATCCGACTTCGCGGCCGTGCTCCATGAGGAGGGCGCCGAGCCGCTCGCGACCGCGCCGCTGCCCGGCGAGGGAAGCGTGGTGCTCGTGGTCGGCCCGGAAGGGGGCGTGTCTCCCGAGGAGTTGGCGGCCTTCGCCGAGGCGGGCGCGCGCCCGTACCGCCTGGGGCCGACCGTGCTGCGCACCTCCACGGCCGGGACGGCGGCGGTCGCGCTGCTGCTGGGCCGTACGGGCCGCTGGAGCTGAGGCCGCCCCGCCGCACCGCCCGCCTCTTCCGCCCCGGCCGCTCGGCGGATCATGTGGCCGAGTGTGCACTTCCGGTTCACCCCGCCCCGGTGGGAACCTTTCTGTATGGGGGCATTGAGGCATCAAAGGAACGGGCTCTTCGCGGTGGTGGCGGTGGCCCTGGCGATCGGCGCCCTGGCGGCGTGCGAGCCCAGGAACGACTCCGGACTCAACTCCATCGGCGTGGCGTTCACCACGGACCGGGTCAGCACGCGCGCGCTCGAGAAGGGCGGCATCGACGTGCGCTGGATGACCTGCAACGCGGATGTGAAGGGCAAGCACACCTCCGGCCCGTCGAGGGACGCGAAGGCATCCGTGGACTGCCGGGGCAGGACCAACGACGACCGCGCGATCCGGGTCACCGGCACCGTCACCTACGAGCGCAAGAACATCTGCGTACGGGGCGACCTGACCGCCAAGGTGGACGGCCACCAGGTCTTCCAGGCGAATGTGATCGGCGACTGCAACGCGCGGAAGACGGGGCATCCCAGGCCGTCCCGGAGCACCACCCACCCGTGGGACAAGCGGACCACGGAGGGCACGGACGGCACGAAGGGCACGGAGACCAGCGGCAAGTAGCGGGAGCCGGTGGTCGGTGACGCACGCTCTCGGCGGGTGGTGTGAGACCACCACGCGGTTCCGGCGCGCGGCCTCCGGGCCTGCCGGTAGCATCCGGTGCCGTACCGGCCGACGACGCGTAAGGAGCCACCGGTGGCGGGAGAACCGCAGGCCGACTGCCTGTTCTGCAAAATCGTCTCTAAAGAGGTGCCGGCGACCGTCGTCCGCGAGACCGACACGACCCTCGCCTTCCGGGACATCAACCCCCAGGCGCCGACCCACGTCCTGGTGATCCCCAAGGTCCACTACCCGGACGCCGCCTCCCTCGCGGTCGCCGAGCCGCAGATCGCCGCCGACATACTGCGCGAGGCGGGCACGGTGGCCGCCGACGAGGAGATCGACGGCACGGGCTTCCGCGTCATCTTCAACACCGGTTCGGGCGCGGGCCAGACCGTCTTCCACGCGCACGCCCACGTCCTGGGCGGCCGCGGCTTCAACTGGCCCCCCGGGTAGACCCGTTGTCCGTACGTGAACTGGTCGTCCTGGGCACCGCGAGCCAGGTGCCGACCCGACACCGCAACCACAACGGCTATCTGCTGCGCTGGGACGGCGAGGGCCTGCTCTTCGACCCGGGCGAGGGCACCCAGCGCCAGATGCTGCGGGCGGGGGTCGCGGCCCACGACATCGACCGGATCTGTGTCACGCACTTCCACGGGGACCACTCGCTGGGCCTGGCCGGGGTGATCCAGCGGATCAACCTGGACCGGGTGCCGCACCCGGTGACCGCGCACTATCCGGCGAGCGGGCAGCGCTTCTTCGAGCGGCTGCGCTACGCGACCGCGTACCGCGAGACCGTACCGCTGGCCGAGGCGCCGATCAGCGGCGAGGGCGGGGTCCTGGCGCGGACCGCCGGGTACACGCTGGAGGCGCGCAGGCTCTCCCACCCGGTCGAGTCCTACGGCTATCGCCTGACCGAGCCCGACGGCCGCCGCATGCTGCCCGAGCGGCTCGCGGCGCACGGCATCCGCGGGCCGGAGGTCGGCCGGCTCCAGCAGGAGGGGGCGCTGGAGCGGGAGGGGCACACGGTCACGCTGGAGGAGGTCAGCGAGGTGCGGCGCGGGCAGCGCTTCGCCTTCGTCATGGACACCCGGCTGTGCGAGGGCGCCCATGCCCTGGCGCAGGGCTGTGACCTGCTGGTCATCGAGTCCACCTTTCTGGACGAGGACGAGCCGCTGGCGGTCGAGCACGGGCATCTCACGGCGGGGCAGGCGGCGCGGCTGGCCGCGGAGGCGGGGGTGCGGCACCTGGTGCTGACCCACTTCTCGCAGCGGTACGGCGACCCCACCGACTTCGAGCGCCAGGCGCGGGCGGCGGGCTTCGCGGGGGAGCTCACGGTGGCGCAGGACCTGATGAGCGTGGCGGTGCCCAAGCGGCGCTGAGCGCTCGGGGCCGGCCGCTCAGGGGGCCGGCCGGTCGGCGGTACGGCCCCGCTGTCGGTGCCATCGTGCACACTGGCCGCAGTCGCATCCGGCGGCCGCATTCATCCGCATTCGCCACACCATGCGGTGGCATTCGCTGAACGAGATCCACGAGATTCACTGAACGAGATCGACCGAACGGGACCGGCGACGAGGCCGGTCCGATCTGGGAGCCCACGGTGACCACAGACCACGGCCAACCGCTCGCGGCGGAGTACCAGTACCCGGCCGAGTACCCGCTGCTCGACCCGCTCGAGGCCGTCCGCAGACCCGGCGACCCCGGCTGTGACGTCTATCTCACCGGCTCGGTCTTCCTGGACATCATCTTCACCGGCCTGGACTCCGCCCCCGTGCGCGGCACCGAGTCCTGGGCGCGCGGCATGGGCTCCAGTCCCGGCGGGGTGGCCAACATGGCCACCGCGCTGGCCCGCCTGGGCCTGCGCACGTCCCTCGCCGCCGCCTTCGGCGACGACATGTACGGGGACTACTGCCGCGACGCCCTGGACCGCGGCGAGGGCATCGACCTGTCGCTGTCCCGTACGGTGCGCGGCTGGCACTCCCCGGTGACCGTGTCCATGGCCTACGAGGGCGAGCGCACCATGGTCTCCCACGGCCATGAGGCGCCGCCGCCCGAGGAGCCCGCTCCCAGCTGCCCGCCCCCGGCCCGCGCCGCGATCGCCTCCCTGGTCCCGGGGAGCCGCGAGGAGTGGGTCACCCAGGCCGTCGGCCACGGCAGCATGGTCTTCGCGGACGTCGGCTGGGACGACACCGGCCGCTGGGACCCGGCCGACCTCGCCGATCTCGAGCACTGCGAGGCGTTCCTGCCCAACGCGGCCGAGGCGATGCGGTACACCCGCACCGAGTGCCCCCGCGCCGCCGCCCGCGCGCTCGCCGACAGGGTGCCGCTCGCGGTGGTCACCCTGGGCGCCGAGGGGGCGTACGCGGTGGACGGGCGCACCGGCGAGACCGCCGAAGTGCCCGCGATCGCCGTGGAGGCCCTGGACCCGACCGGGGCGGGTGATGTGTTCGTCGCGGGCTTCGTCACCGGCACCCTCGCCCAGTGGCCGCTCGCCGACCGGCTGGCCTTCGCGGGGCTGAGCGCCGCGCTGTCCGTGCAGGAGTTCGGCGGCTCCCTGTCGGCGCCCGGCTGGGTGGAGATCGCCGCCTGGTGGCAGCACGCCAAGTCGTACGACGACCAGAACCCCTCCGCGCTGCGCCGGTACGCCTTCCTGGACCGGATCCTCCCGGCGGCCGCCCGCCCCTGGCCGCTGCGCCGGGCGGTGCCCACGATCGGCTTCCGGCAGGCGTGAACCACATCCGGCACCTCCGCCACCCCGGCCACCGCCGCCGCCGCCGACACCTCCGCCACCTCCGGCAAAGCAGCCCGGTAAAAGGGCTCGGGTCTTGTCGGTGCTCCGTCGTACCCTTGTACTCGAGGTTGTCGAGCAACGAGAACCCCGCAAGAGGAGGTAGGAGCAGGCCTCAGAGCCGGCCCATGACGCAACCAACCACAGCACGCCAGGCGCATGCGCAGTTCAAGGTCCCGACCAAGCACCCGATGGTCATGGTGCTGGGATCGGGCGATTCGCTGCTGCGCGTCATCGAGAAGGCCTTCCCGGAGACCGACATCCATGTGCGGGGCAATGAGGTCAGCGCGACCGGGGACCCCGCGGAAGTCGCCCTCATCCAGCGTCTGTTCGACGAGATGATGCTGGTGCTCCGCACCGGTCAACCGATGACAGAGGACGCGGTGGAGCGCTCGATCGCCATGCTGCGCTCCGCGGAGAACGGCGAGACCGGCGTGGAGTCCCCCGCCGAGGTGCTCACGCAGAACATCCTCTCCAACCGCGGCCGCACCATCCGCCCCAAGACCCTCAACCAGAAGCGCTACGTCGACGCCATCGACAAGCACACCGTCGTGTTCGGCATCGGCCCGGCCGGTACCGGCAAGACCTATCTGGCCATGGCCAAGGCGGTCCAGGCCCTGCAGTCCAAGCAGGTCACCCGGATCATCCTGACCCGGCCGGCGGTCGAGGCGGGCGAGCGGCTCGGCTTCCTGCCGGGCACGCTCTACGAGAAGATCGACCCGTATCTGCGCCCGCTGTACGACGCGCTGCACGACATGCTCGACCCCGACTCCATCCCGCGCCTGATGGCCGCGGGCACGATCGAGGTCGCGCCGCTGGCGTATATGCGCGGCCGCACGCTCAATGACGCGTTCATCATTCTGGACGAGGCACAGAACACGAACCCCGAGCAGATGAAGATGTTCCTCACCCGGCTCGGCTTCGACTCCAAGATCGTGATCACGGGTGATGTCACCCAGGTCGACCTCCCCAACGGGACCAAGAGTGGTCTGCGCCAGGTGCAGGAGATCCTGGAGGGCGTCGAGGACGTCCACTTCTCCCGGCTCACCAGCACCGATGTGGTCCGCCACAGGCTGGTCGGCCGTATTGTCGACGCGTACGAGTTGTACGACAGCCGGAACGGAAAGTAAAACAACACTCTTATGGCGATCGACGTCAACAACGAATCCGGCACGGAGATCGACGAGCGCGCGGTGCTGGACGTCGCCCGTTACGCCCTGGCCCGGATGCGTATCCACCCGCTCTCCGAGCTCTCGGTGATCGTCGTCGACGCCGACGCCATGGAGCAGCTCCACATCCAGTGGATGGACCTGCCGGGGCCCACCGATGTCATGTCCTTCCCCATGGACGAGCTGCGCCCGCCCGCGAAGGACGACGAGGAGCCCCCGCAGGGCCTCCTCGGGGACATCGTGCTCTGCCCCGAGGTCGCCAAGAAGCAGGGGGAGGAGGCGCCGACCGGACACTCGATGGACGAGGAGCTCCAGCTCCTCACCGTCCACGGCGTCCTCCACCTCCTCGGCTACGACCACGAGGAGCCGGACGAGCGTGCCGAGATGTTCGGCCTCCAGGCCGCCATCGTCGACGGCTGGCGCGCCGAGCGCGGCATGACCGGCCCCTCCCCGGCCCCCACGACCCGATGACCGGCCGACTGATCACAGCCGCCGTCCTGCTGGTGGTGGTCGCCTGGCTGGCGGCCTGCGCCGAGGCCGGCCTGGCCCGCACCACCCGCTTCCGCGCCGAGGAGGCCGTGCGGGCCGGGCGGCGCGGCAGCGCCAGGCTGATGCAGGTCGCCGAGGACCCCACCCGCTATCTGAACGTCGCGCTGCTGGTGCGGGTCGCCTGCGAGATGGCGGCCGGCGCGTTCGTCACCTACGCCTGTCTGCGCGAGTTCGACGAGACCTGGAAGGCGCTGACCATTGCGATCGGCGTGATGGTCCTCGTCTCGTATGTGGCCGTCGGCGTCTCGCCGCGCACCATCGGCGCCCAGCACCCGCTGAACACCGCGACCGCCGCCGCCTATGTGCTGCTGCCCCTGGCCCGGGTCATGGGCCCCATCCCGCCCTTGCTGATCCTCATCGGTAACGCCCTCACCCCCGGCAAGGGCTTCCGCAAGGGCCCGTTCGCCTCCGAGGCCGAGCTGCGCGCCCTGGTGGACCTCGCGGAGAAGGAGTCGCTGATCGAGGACGACGAGCGGCGCATGGTGCACTCCGTCTTCGAGCTCGGCGACACCCTGGTGCGCGAGGTGATGGTGCCGCGCACCGACCTGGTGGTCATCGAGCGGTTCAAGACCATCCGCCAGGCCCTGACCCTCGCGCTGCGCTCCGGCTTCTCCCGGATCCCGGTCACCGGGGAGAACGAGGACGACATCGTCGGGATCGTCTACCTCAAGGACCTGGCCCGCAAGACGCACATCAACCGGGAGGCCGAGTCCGAGCTGGTCTCCACCGCCATGCGGCCCGCCGCCTTCGTGCCCGACACCAAGAACGCGGGCGACCTGCTGCGCGAGATGCAGCAGGAGCGCAACCACGTCGCGGTCGTGGTCGACGAGTACGGCGGCACGGCCGGGATCGTCACCATCGAGGACATCCTCGAGGAGATCGTCGGCGAGATCACCGACGAGTACGACCGTGAGCTCCCGCCGGTCCAGGACCTGGGCGACGGCACCCACCGCGTCACCGCCCGGCTCGGCCTGGACGACCTCGGCGAGCTGTACGGCACGGACCTGGACGACGAGGACGTGGAGACCGTCGGCGGGCTGCTGGCCAAGTCGCTGGGGCGGGTGCCGATCGCGGGCGCCACGGCGGAGGTCGCGGTGGAGGACGGCGGCCCGGACTCCGACCTCAAGTCGCTGCGGCTGACCGCGGAATCCACGGCCGGCCGGCGCAACCGGATCGTCACGGTCCTGGTCGAGCCGGTCCGCGCCACGACGGAGACCGAGCCGGAGGACTGAGGCCCCGGCCCTCGCCGGACCGTGCCGCCTATGCTCGTCCGCATGAGCGAAGCCGCACCCCTGGACCCCGAAGACCGCAAGATCGTCACCCTCGCCCGCTCCGCGCGGGCCCGCAACGGCGTCCCGGAGGGCGCCGCCGTACGCGACGAGACGGGCCGTACGTATGTCGCCGGCACCGTCGCCCTCCCCTCGCTCCCGCTGAGCGCGCTGCGGACCGCCGTCGCCATGGCGGTCGCCAGCGGGGCGAAGTCCCTGGAGGCCGCGGCCGTGGTGACCGACGCGGAGGCCCTCCCGGACGAGGACCTCGCGGCCGTACGCGACCTGGGCGGGGAGGGCACCCCGGTGCTGCTGGCGGGCCCCGACGGCGGGCTGCGCACCACGGTCCAGGTCTGAGCGGCCCATACATCTGAGCGGCCCATACATAGAGGTCAGGCCCTCATAGCCGTCGGCTATGACGACAGATCTTGGACGCGTACCGGGTCCGGGCGGAAGGCTGAGAACAGGCCGGGGGAACGCCCCCGGCCCCGTCCCAGCTCCGAGGAGCCCAAGCTCATGACCGCCCTTCCCACCCGCACCCTCGGCGACCTGAAGACCACCGCCATCGGCTACGGCGCCATGGTGCTGTCCCCCGGCGTGTACGGGGAGATCGACGACGACCGCGCGCTGACCGCCCTGCGCTCCGCCCTCGACGAGGGCGCGACCCACATCGACACCTCCGACGGCTACGGCGCGGACGGCCACAACGAGAGCCTCGTCGGCCGGGCCGTCCGGGGCCGCCGCGACGAGGTCACCATCGCCACCAAGTTCGGCTTCCGCCGCCCGGAGGGCGTCGAGGGGCATGCCTTCCCCGTCAACTACACCTACGGCGAGCTGGCCGTGAACGCCGAGCCCCGCCACGTCCGCCGCTACGCCGAGACCTCCCTGCGCACCCTCGGCACCGACCGGATCGACCTCTACTACCCGCACTTCCCCGACCCCACCGTCCCGATCGAGGACACCGTCGGCGCGGTCGCCGAGCTGATCTCCGACGGCCTGGTCCGCCACCTGGGGCTGTCCAACGTCACCGCCGAGCAGCTCGCCCGCGCCCACGCCGTCCACCCGGTCGCCGCCGTGCAGGCCCAGTGGTCGATGTGGACTCCCGTAGACGCCGAACTGCTGGCCACCGCCCGCGAGCTGGGCGTGGGCATCGTGGCCTGGTCCCCGCTCGGCAGGGGCTTCCTCACCGGCACGGTCCAGGACATCCCCGCCGACGACTTCCGCCGCTTCATCCCGCGCTACCACGAGGGCAACCTCCAGGCGAACAACGACCGCTACGCGCCGCTGCGCGCCATCGCGGCCGACCTCGGCCTGACCCCGGGGCAGCTGGCGCTGGCCTGGCTGCTGCACCAGTACGAGCACGTCGTGCCGATCCCGGGCAGCCGCACCCCGGCCCACATCGCGGAGAACCTCGCCGCCGCCCGCGCCGAGCTCACCCCCGCCACCCTCGCCCGGATCGCCGAGGCCCTGGCCGCCTTCGCCCCCGAGGGCACCGGCACCCTGCTCGGCTGAACCGTCTGCCCGGCTGAACCGTCTGCCCGGCTGAGCCGTCTGGTCCGCTGAACCGTCTGGTCCGCGGGGGCCGGGGCATCGGGGACAATGGGCGCCATGAGTGCCGCTACGTCCCCCTCCCAGCCCGAGCCGCAGGGCACCCCGCACCGCGCGGGCTTCGCCTGCTTCGTCGGCCGCCCCAACGCGGGCAAGTCGACCCTGACCAACGCACTGGTGGGGACGAAGGTCGCGATCACCTCCAACCGCCCGCAGACCACCCGCCACACCGTCCGCGGCATCGTGCACCGCCCCGACGCCCAGCTGGTGCTCGTCGACACCCCGGGCCTGCACAAGCCACGCACCCTGCTCGGCGAGCGCTTGAACGACGTCGTCCGGACCACCTGGGCCGAGGTCGACGTCATCGGCTTCTGTCTGCCCGCCGACCAGAAGATCGGCCCCGGTGACCGCTTCATCGCGGGCGAGCTGGCCGGGATCAAGAAGACCCCCAAGGTCGCCATCGTCACCAAGACCGACCTGGTCGACTCCCAGCGCCTCGCCGAGCAGCTGATCGCCATCGACCGGCTCGGCAAGGAGCTGGGCTTCGAGTGGGCCGAGATCGTCCCGGTCTCCGCCACGGGCGGCAACCAGGTCGGCCTGCTGGCGGACCTGCTCGTGCCGCTGCTCCCCGAGAGCCCGGCCCTCTACCCCGAGGGCGACCTCACGGACGAGCCCGAGCAGGTCATGGTCGCCGAGCTGATCCGCGAGGCGGCGCTGGAGGGCGTACGGGACGAGCTGCCGCACTCCATCGCCGTGGTGGTCGAGGAGATGCTGCCCCGCGAGGACCGCCCCGCGGACCGGCCCCTCCTCGACATCCACGCCAACCTTTACATCGAGCGCCCCAGCCAGAAGGGCATCATCATCGGCCCCAAGGGCAAGCGCCTGAAGGAGGTCGGGACGAAGTCCCGCAAGCACATCGAGGCGCTCCTGGGCACGCCGGTCTTCCTGGACCTGCATGTGAAGGTGGCCAAGGACTGGCAGCGGGACCCGAAGCAGCTGCGCAAGCTGGGGTTCTGACCGCACTGGTCACCGCCGGTCGGAGGCCGGCGCAGCTGTCCGAAGCCCGGGAGGCCCCCTGGGGCCGAGCGGTGCGAGGGCGGCAGACAGGAGGGGCCGCGAAGCAGCTGCGGAAGCTGGGGTTCTGACCGCACTGGTCACCGCCGGTCGGAGGCCGGCGCAGTCGTCCGAAGCCCGGGAGGCCCCCTGGGGCCGAGCGGTGCGAGGGCGGCAGACAGAAGGGGCCCCGAAGCAGCTGCGCAAGCTGGGGTTCAGACCGGGAGGACGCGCTACGCGCCCTCCTTGAGCACCGTGCGCACCAGCTCGCGCTGGGCGTCGCTCAGGTGCGGGTCGGCGCAGTGGACGGTCCGGCCGTCCACCGCGATCTCGTAGTGGAAGCCGTCCGGGACGCCGCGCGGGGCCGCGAGGTGCCCGCTCTCGACGGCCTGGTGGGCCAGGGCCTCCAGGTGCTTGGCGTCGGGCCGGCCGGCGGTGTCCAGCTCGGCCCGGCGCTCGATCCCGGCGAACCCGCCGGTGCGGATGACGGAAATGCGCATGGATCCATCAGTACCCGGTGCGGCCCCACGCCGCCCGCAGGCGCGAAGATCCACCAAAGATCCGTCCGTACGGCCTCCGGCGGATCTTGATGCCTGCGGCGGGCCCCTCAGCGCGCGCCCACGCGGGCCCGCAGGTCGGTGATGCCCACCTTGGCCCAGGAGTCCAGCACCGCCCGCTGCTCCTCGCCGTCGCCGTACAGGGTCTGCGCGGTCGCCACGGTCAGCTGGGCGAAGGCGGCGAAGTCCGCGTCGGCGGCGAGCTCGCCGCCGGTCAGGGTGGCGTACCAGATCTTCCCGGCCCGCTCCCAGGCGTGGCCGCCGAGGGCCCGGGCGACGAGGTAGAAGGCGTGGTTGGGGATGCCGGAGTTGATGTGCACCCCGCCGTTGTCGCGCGAGGTGCGGACGTAGTGCTCCATCGTCGCCGGCTGCGGGTCCTTGCCGAGGACATCGTCGTCGTACGCCGTGCCGGGGGCCTTCATGGAGCGCAGCGCGACCCCGGTGACGCGGTCCGCCAGCAGTCCGGCGCCGATCAGCCAGTCGGCCTGCTCGGCGGTCTGGCCGAGCGCGAACTGCTTGGTGAGCGAGCCGAAGACATCCGACATGGACTCGTTCAGCGCGCCGGACTGGCCGAAGTACTCCAGGTTGGCCGTGTACTGCGTGACGCCGTGGGTGAGCTCGTGGGCCGTCACGTCGATGGGGATGGTGAAGTCCTTGAAGATCTCGCCGTCGCCGTCGCCGAACACCATCTGTTCGCCGTTCCAGAAGGCGTTGCCGTAGTCCTCGCCGTAGTGGACGGTGGCCTTCAGCGGCAGCCCTGAGTCGTCGATGGAACGCCTGTTGTACGCCTTGAGGTACATCTCGAAGGTCGCGCCGAGACCGTCGTACGCGCGGGTCACGGTGTCGTCGCTGGTGGCCGGGGCGCCCTCGGCCCGCACCTTCTTCCCCGGCAGGGTCTCCTGGTGCTCGGCGTCGAAGATGGTGCGCTTGGGCTTGTCGGAGGGGGCCCCGGTGGGGGCGGCGGCGCCGCGGACGGTGGTGATCCGGCGGCGGGTGCGCTCCAGGGCGTCGCGCTCCAGGGTGCGGCGGGCGGGCTCGGCCAGCGCGGGGTCCTCGGCGCGGGCCAGTTTGTCGAGGACATGCGGTGGCACGATGGTGCAGAAAACAGGGCGGTTGTTCGCGTTGGCGTCCATACGACGCAATGTGGCACTCTGTACATCGGTTGTCACGCCTTGACGTCGCGATTCCTGAAATCGAGTGGTTGACGGCCATTCGCGCAGGATGAGAGCGGCGGATGCGTCATCCCGGATAGTGATACGGGTCGGCCGGTCCCTCGGCTCTCGGTTACGCTTCTAGGCATCATGCGTTTCGGGCTGCTTCTTCTTAGCTGCCGCGGCGAGGGCCTGTAGTCGTAGGCCGACCCCCTCCCCGCGGAGTTCGGCGTTGCAGTGCATACGCCTCGTCGGCCGCCCAGCGGACATACGAGGAGCCCTACGCATCATGAGCACGTCTGATCATTCCGCGAACGCCCAGAGCCCTGTGGGCCGCCGTACGCCGATCACCGCCGCGAGCGTCACCCAGCGTCCGTCCGGGATGCCGATCCACAAGTACGGCCAGTACGAGGCCGTGGACATCCCCGACCGCACCTGGCCGGACAAGCGCATCACCGCCGCCCCCCGCTGGCTGTCCACCGATCTGCGCGACGGCAACCAGGCGCTGATCGACCCGATGTCGCCGGCCCGCAAGCGCGAGATGTTCGACCTGCTGGTACGCATGGGCTACAAGGAGATCGAGGTCGGCTTCCCCTCCTCGGGGCAGACCGACTTCGACTTCGTACGGTCGATCATCGAAGAGGGCGCGATCCCCGAGGACGTGACGATCTCCGTCCTGACCCAGGCGCGCGAGGAGCTGATCGAGCGCACCGTGGAGTCCCTGCGCGGCGCCCACAGGGCGACCGTCCACATGTACAACGCCACGGCCCCGGTCTTCCGCCGGGTCGTCTTCCGGGGCTCCCGTGAGCAGGTCAAGCAGATCGCGGTGGACGGCACCCGGCTGGTGATGGAGTACGCCGACAAGATCCTGGGCGACGAGACCGTCTTCGGCTACCAGTACAGCCCGGAGATCTTCACCGACACCGAGCTGGACTTCGCGCTGGAGGTCTGCGAGGGCGTCATGGACGTCTGGCAGCCCGAGGCCGGCCGGGAGATCATCCTCAATCTGCCCGCCACCGTCGAGCGGTCCACCCCCTCCACGCACGCGGACCGCTTCGAGTGGATGTCGCGCCATCTGTCCCGGCGCGAGCACATCTGCCTGTCCGTCCACCCGCACAACGACCGCGGCACCGCCGTCGCCGCCGCCGAGCTGGCGATCATGGCGGGCGCGGACCGCATCGAGGGCTGTCTGTTCGGGCAGGGCGAGCGCACCGGCAACGTGGACCTGGTGACGCTGGGCATGAACCTCTTCTCCCAGGGCGTCGACCCGCAGATCGACTTCTCGCAGATCGACGAGATCCGTCGGACCGCCGAGTACTGCAACCAGATGGAGGTCCACCCGCGCCACCCTTACGCGGGCGATCTGGTCTACACCGCCTTCTCCGGCTCCCATCAGGACGCCATCAAGAAGGGGTTCGAGGCGATGGAGGCGAGCGCGGCCGAGCAGGGCAGGACGGTCGACGAGATCGAGTGGGCGGTCCCGTATCTGCCGATCGACCCCAAGGATGTCGGCCGCTCGTACGAGGCGGTCATCCGCGTCAACTCGCAGTCCGGCAAGGGCGGCATCGCCTATGTCCTGAAGAACGACCACAAGCTGGACCTGCCGCGCCGGATGCAGATCGAGTTCTCGAAGATTATTCAGGCCAAGACCGACGCCGAGGGCGGCGAGGTCACCCCGGCCCAGATCTGGTCGGTCTTCCAGGACGAGTATCTGCCCACCGACGACAACCGGTGGGGTCGGATCGCGCTGCGCACCGCGCAGACCTCGACCACGAGCGAGGGCACCGACGCGCTCACCGTCGAGGCCGTCGTGGACGGCGCCGAGACCGTGCTGACCGGCTCCGGCAACGGCCCGCTGGCCGCCTTCTTCGACGCGCTGGCCTCCATTGACGTGGACGTACGGCTGCTGGACTACTCCGAGCACACGCTCAGCGAGGGCGCGGGCGCACAGGCCGCCGCGTACATCGAGTGCGCGATCGACGGCAGGGTGCTGTGGGGTGTCGGCGTCGACGCCAACATCGTGCGAGCCTCCCTGAAGGCGGTCGTCTCCGCGGTCAACCGGGCCCGCCGCTGACCCCGGCGCGGGCCGCCGCGCCCCGGGCGCCGTTCGCCGGGCTCCGAAAGTCGGCGGCCCGGCCCCGGGAATCGGCCGCGTCAACCGCGTAAGACACCAGAAAACGGCTTCACCCACACGGGCCCCGCCCGCCGCGTACGGCGGGCGGGGCCTCGTCTTTGGCCTGTTGTCTCCGTTCGGGGTACTGACGCGGCATCATTGATGTGGCTAGCATCACGTCAGCGCGGCAATGTGGCCGAAGCGTTATGGAGGTGTGACGTGGTGCACGCGCAAGCCCGACGCGGACGGGATCTGTGTGTGATAGGCGTCCGCACCCTATGGCGGACGGTGGGCGACGGCGAGTTCTTCTGTCCCGACTGCGGAGGCGACCGTAATTACCGCCGCCGCACCGGCCGCCGCCGTATCGTCGTCCTCGGCCTCCCGGTCCTGCCGCGCGGCCCGGTCGCCCCGGTCGTCGAGTGCGCCGCCTGCGGCTGCCGCTTCGGCACCGAAGTGCTGGACCACCCCACCACCACCCGCTTCTCCGCGATGCTGCGCGACGCCGTGCACACCGTGGCCCTCGCGGTGCTCGCCGCGGGCGGCACCGACTCGCCCGCGGTGCGGCAGGCCGCGGTCGGCGCGGTGCGGGCGGCGGGGTTCACCGACTGCGGCGAGGAGCAGCTGCTGGAGCTCATCGAGGCGCTCGCCGCCGACACCGGGCGGCTGCCCGGCGCCGCCGCGTACGACGCCGAGGTCGCCGGAGCCGCAGGAGCCGCCGGAGCCGCCCTCCAGGGCGGGCGGGACATCGGGCGGGACGGCCTCGACCCGTGCGGCACCGCGCTGGCCATCGAGCTCCATGAGGCCCTGGAACCGCTGGCCCCCCACCTGGCGCCGACGGGGCGGGAGTCGATCCTGCTCCAGGGCGCCCGGATCGCGGTGGCCGACGGCCCGTACCGGCCGGCGGAGCGCGCCGTGCTGGAGACCGTGGGCCGGGCGCTGATGATCTGCCCCGACGACACGGCCCGGCTGATGGCCGCGATCCGCGCGCCCTTCTGATCGGCGCCGGTCCGGTCCGGTCCGCTCCGATGGGCTCTGATCCGTGCCGGGCCGAGGCGTTACTACCCCGGGAGTAATCCGGCCCGTACCGCACCCGGCGCAGTAGCCGCCATCTCCCTCGCCGGCGCGACGATTCGCCCGCCCGGCGCCGGGAGCCTGGAGGGCATGCACACCACACAGCCGACGCATAGGACCGCGCCACGAAAACCGGAGGGACCGGACGAGCCCGCCCGCGCCGCGGGCGGCCGCCGCCTCCTGCCGTGGGCGGTCGTCGCCGTATGGGTCCTGGTGCTCCTGGCCGCCGTGCCCTTCGCGGGCAAGCTAGGCGACGTCAAGCGCGACACGGCCGTCGACTACCTGCCGGCGAGCGCCGACTCCACCCAGGTCGCGAAACTCCAGACGGCGCTGCCCGGCGGCGACACCACCGACCTCGTCCTCGTCTACCAGCGGGACGGCGGGCTGACCGCCGCCGACCGCGAGGCGGCCGACGCACAGGTCGCCCGGGTCGTCGCCCGCCATGAGACCGTCGCGGACCGGCCCCCGCGGGCCATCCCGTCCCGGGACCGCGCCACCGTGATGTACCCGATGGCGCTGACCGGGCTGACGGACGAGACGGAGCGCGCCGACGCAGTCAAGGACGTACGCGCCGAACTCGCCCGCCACCCCGAGGGCCTGAGCGTCCAGGTCGGTGGCGCGGGCGCGCTGAGCGCCGACTCGCAGGAGGTCTTCGCGTCGACCGACGGCACCCTGATGTTCGCCACCGTCGGCGTCGTCGCTGTGCTGCTGATCCTCACCTACCGCAGCCCGCTGCTGTGGCTGGTGCCGCTGGTGGTCGTCGGCGCCGCCGCGACGGCGGCGATGGCCGTCGTCTACGGCCTGGTCCAGGGGATCGACCTCGTCGTCACCAGCATGAGCTCGTCGATCATGACCGTCCTCGTCTTCGGCGCGGGCACCGACTACGCCCTGCTGCTGGTCTCCCGCTACCGCGAGGAGCTGCGCCGGCACCGGCTCCCGTACGACGCCATGCGCGCCGCCGTACGCGGCTGCGGCCCCGCGGTGCTCGCCTCCTGCGGCACCGTGGCCGCCGGGCTACTGTGCCTGCTCGCCGCCGACCTCAACAGCAGCAGCGGCCTCGGGCCCGTCGGCGCGGTCGGCGTGGTGTGCGCGCTCGCCGCCATGCTGACGCTGCTGCCCGCGGTTCTGGTGCTGCTCGGCCGCCGGGTGTTCTGGCCGCTGATCCCCGCGTACGGCAGTGAACCGCGCGCCCGGCGCGGACTGTTCGCCGCGATGGGGAGTTCGGCGGGGCGCCGGCCCGGCACCGTCCTGCTCGCCGGAGGCGCGCTGCTTGGCGCCCTCGCGCTCGGCGTCCTCGCCCTGCCCGGCGACCTCAAGCAGGAGGACACCTTCACCGAGCGGCCCGAGTCCGTCGTCGCCATGAAGACCCTGGCCGACGCCTACCCCGGGAGCAGCAGCCAGCCGATCAGCGTCCTCGCGCGCAGCGAGCGCGCCGGTGAAGTGCTCGACCGTGCGGGCCGCACGGAGGGCGTCGCGCGGGCCGAGCGCGGCCGCAGCGGCGGCGGATGGACCGAGATCGACGTCTACGCCAAGGCGCCTCCGCAGTCCGCGGGGGAGCGGCACACCATCCAGGCCCTGCGCGGCGATCTCCACCGGATCGCGGGCGCCGACGCCCATGTCGGCGGGGCCAGCGCCCAGGAACTCGACCTGGAGGACACCAACTCCCGTGACCGGGAGGTCGTCGTCCCGCTCGTCCTCCTCGCCGTGCTGCTGATCCTCGCCGCCCTGCTGCGCAGCCTGGTCGCACCGCTCGTCCTGGTCGTCGCCGTGGTCGCCGTCTGGGGCGCGGCGATGGGCCTCGGCGGCCTCTTCTTCGAGCCGGTCTTCGGCTTCGCGGGCATCGACCCCGGGCTGCCGCTGCTGTCCTTCGTCTTCCTGGTCGCGCTCGGCGTCGACTACGGGATCTTCCTGATGCACCGCATGCGGGAGGAGTCGCTGCGCGGCGCGGACGTCTCCGAGGCCGCGCTCACCGCCCTGCGCACCACGGGCGGAGTGATCGCCTCGGCGGGGATGGTGCTGGCCGCCACCTTCGCGGTGCTGGGGTCGCTGCCGCTGGTGATGCTGGCCGAGATGGGGTTCGTGGTCGCGGTCGGCGTGCTGCTGGACACCTTCCTGGTCCGGACGTACCTGGTGACCTCGGCCAGCCTGCTGCTGGGGCGCCGGGTGTGGTGGCCGGGAGCGCTCTTCCGCGGCGCGGGCCGGAGATGAGCGGCGAGGTCACCCTGGCCCGAGCCGGTTCGCCCGGCTCGGGCCGGGACTTCCCCGGGGCGACCCGCCAGGATGGACCCGTGCCTCCACAGACACTCCACGAGCCCGAGCGGCGGACGGCCCCGGCCCCGGCCGCGCCGGGACCGAGGCGCCGACTGCCGGGGCGCGCGCTGCGCGCCCTCCACCGCCGCCGCGACGCGGCCGAGACCCCCGCCGAGGCCGCGTCCCGGCGACGGGTCGACGCCGCGGTCGCGGTGGCCGCGCTCGCCGTGCAGTGCGCATTGGCGCTGTTCGTTCACGGGTCGGGCGACCGCCGCCTGGACGCGATCGGATGGGCGCTGCTGATCGGCAGCGCCCTGGCGCTGGTCGGGCGCCGGCACAGCCCGATGCTCGTCACCGTGGCGATCGTCCTCATGGTCGGCCCGTACCACGCCCTGAACTACGAGCACGTCGCCGTCGTCCCGGCCGGGCTCGCCGCCCTCTACACCCTCGCGGTCCTGGGCCCGCCGCTGCGCTCCCTGCTCACCGTCACCTGTGTGATCGGGATCATGGTGACGGTCATGTCGTGGGGCGGCCGGCCCCACGGCGCGGTGGACATGCTGCGCACCTCCGGCTGGGTGCTGTCGGTGGTGCTGATCGGTGAGGCGGTGCGGATCCACCGCCAGTACGTCGCGGCGATCGTCGAGCGCGCCGAACGCGCCGAGCGGACCCGTGAGGAGGAGGCCGCCCGGCGCGTCGCGGAGGAGCGGCTGAGGATCGCCCGCGACCTGCACGACCTGCTGGCACACAGCATCACCCTGATCGGCGTCCAGACCTCGGTAGCCGCCCATGTCCTGATCGCCGACCCCGGCCGGCTGGACCGCGAGACGTTGGCCAAGGCGCTCGACTCCATCTCCGACACCTGCCGCGACGCCCGCACCGAACTGCGGGCCACCTTGCAGGTGCTGCGGGCGGGGGAGGGCGGCGAGGGCGGCGCGGCGGACGGGGTTGACGGGGCCGAGGGGCTCGGTACGGGGCCGCCGCCCGGGCTCGCCGGGCTGGCCGACCTGGCGGCGGCCGCGGAGGCGGCGGGCGTACGGGTGCGCATGACCGTCGACGTGGACGAACCCGAGCTGTCGCCCGCCGTGGGCGCGGCCGTGTACCGCATCGTCCAGGAGGCCCTGACCAACGCCGTCCGCCACGCACCCGGCACCCTGGTGCGGCTCACCCTGGGGCCGGACGGGGCGGGCGGCCTGCGCGTCGCGGCCGTGGACGACGGCCCGGCGGGCGCGGGTGCGTCGGACGCCGCCGCGTCCCCGTCCGGGCCCGAGGGCCCGGGCCGTCCGCAGGGCTACGGCCTCGTCGGCATGCGCGAGCGCGCCCGCAGCGTGGCGGGCACCCTGACCGCGGGACCGCGTCCGGACGGCCCCGGCTTCGCCGTGACGGCCGCGCTGCCGTACGGCCGGGGCGGGCTGGAGCGCACCGCCCCGGCCGGGCAGCACCGCCCGCGGCCTCATTCACCGTCGACGGAGGGAACGATATGAGCGCGCCGCGCACGGCTTCGGACGCCCCCATCAGGGTGCTGCTCGCCGACGACCAGACCCTCGTCCGGGCCGCCTTCGCCATGCTGATCGAGTCGGCCCGCGACATGGAGGTCGTCGGGCAGGCGGGCACCGGCCGGGAGGCGGTCGCGCTCGCCCGCACCGCGCGCGCCGACCTGATCGTCATGGACATCCGGATGCCGGACCTCGACGGCATCGAGGCGACCCGCCGCATCGCCGCCGACGAGGACCTCGCCGGGGTGCGGATCCTCGTCCTGACCACGTACGACACCGATGAGTACGTCGTCGACGCGCTGCGCGCGGGCGCCTCCGGGTTCCTGGTGAAGGACACCCGGCCCGCCGAACTGCTGGACGCGATACGAACCGTGGCGGCCGGCGAGTCCCTGCTGTCGCCCGGCCCGACCGCCCGCCTCATCGCCCGGGTGCTGCGCCTCCCGGCCGCCCCGCCCCCGGACGCCCTCGCCCCCGCGGGCCTGGGCGCCCTCTCCGAGCGGGAGCGTCAGGTCCTCACGCTGGTGGCCCGTGGCCTGAACAACGCGGAGATCGCCGAGGCGCTCGGGCTGTCACCGCTGACCGCCAAGACCCATGTCAGCCGCATCATGGGCAAGCTGGAGGTCCGCGACCGGGCCCAACTGGTCATCGCGGCCTACGAGTGCGGCCTGGTCACCCCGTCCCGCTCCGAGGCGGGCTGATCCGTCGTCCGCCGTCCGCCGTCCGCCGTCCGTCGGACCCGGACCGGCGGCTCAGGCCGCGTGCTCGTGCCAGGCGAAGGGGGCGAGCTGTTCGTCCAGCGGGGCGTCGGTCATCCGGTTGGCCAGGGTCGACAGGGTGTAGGTGCCGATGCCCAGCACCACTTCGAGGGCGTTGCGCGTGGTGTATCCGTGCGCCAGAAAGGCGTTCAGAGTGTCGGGGCCGACCGCCCCCGTGCGCTCGAGCACCTCGATCGTGAAGACCCGTACGGCCTCGAGGCGTTCGTCGGCCAGGGGCCGCCGCTCCCGCAGCGCCGAGGTGAGTTCGGCGTCCGCGCCCAGCGCGGCGAGCTTGCCGGTGTGCATGGCGACGCAGACGTGGCAGGCGTTGCGGGTCGCGATGGTGAGGATGACCACCTCGCGCGCCAGCGGGTCCAGGGTCGTCGTCTCGAACAGTCCGCTGAGCTTCAGGAAGCCGTCCAGCAGCTGTGGTGAGGCGGCCAGCCGCGCGACTGGCGCCGGGAGGTAGCCCAGGCGCCGGGCCGTGGCCTCCATGAGCGGGCGTGAGGCGGTCGGCGCGGACTCCGGGGTGTGGTCGACGAACGGGGTGGGTGCGGTGGAGGGGTGTGCGGACATGGCGAAGCCCCCTGGTCTAGGATGGACAACGTGGTTGTCGAAAACGTAAACCAGGTTGTCGAGTTTCGCAATGGCTGATGATGTTGAGGGCATGCGGGATGCCCGGAACCCGCCGGGCTATGAGCTGCCTCTACTGCTGTTCGCGGGATTCCGGTCCCTCATCGACCAGTTGCACGCCGAGCTGGCCCGCCAGGGCCATCCGGACCTCCGCCCCGCCCATGGCTTCGCCATGCAGGCCATCGGCCTCGACGGCGCCACCGCCAGCGAGCTGGGGCGGCGGCTCGGCGTCTCCAAGCAGGCCGCGGGCAAGACGGCCGACCGCCTGGAGGCGGTAGGTTACGCCGTACGGGCCGAGGATCCGGCGGACGCCCGGCGCAAGGTGATCCGGCTGACCCCGTACGGCATGGACGCGCTGGCCAGGTCCGCCGCCGTTTTCGAGGAACTGCGCGCCCAATGGGCCGCGGCGCTCGGCCCCGAGCGGCTGCGCGGCCTGGAGGACGACCTGCGCGTCATGGTGCCCCTCAGTGGCTTCCGCCTCGATGTGGCCGGGTGGTTCGGCCCCTGACCGCCCGCTACTGCGGGCTGCTGTCCGTGCCGTCCGTGCCGTCCTGTTCGGGCTCCGCCGCCCCGAACAGCTCCAGGCACGGCTCGAGCCCCGTCACCCGGACCGGGACGGCGCGGTGCGCCTCCCAGTCGGCGCGCTCCAGGCGCAGCCGCTGGATGGTGCGGGCCTGCCCGCGAACGGACAGCACCTCGATGCCGTCCGGGCGGTAGCCGATGCGCCGCGAGACGGCCAGCGAGCGCGCGTTCTCCACCATCGCGCCCGAGATCACGCTGTGCGCCCCCAGCCCCTCGAAGGCCAGGTGCGTGACCGCCGCCCGCATCTCCGTGCCGATGCCCTGGCCCTGGTGGGCCAGGCCCAGCCAGGAGCCGGTCTCCGCCTCCCGGGTCACCGGGAAATCGGTTGCGAACAGGTCCTGACGGCCGACCACCTTGCCCTCGCGCAGCACCACGAAGCTCATGTTCCACTTCTCCGGGCGCCACTCCGCGATGGTGCCCAGCAGATGCTGGAAGCTGCTGCGCCCCACCTGCTCCGGGGGTGCGTCCGTCCACGGGATGGAGAACGGCATCTCGGCGGGGTCGTGTACGCCCGTCGCCGCGAGCGCGGCCATCTCGTCGAGGAGCGCCAGGTCCGGAAGGCGCAATTCCAGGCGTGGTGTGGTGAGCCGGAGCCCGAAGGGCGGCCAGTAATGGGGGTCCATGACGGGAGGTTGCCGGATATCCGGCCGTCCGTCGAAGCAATTTTGTCAACCACGGTTGACGTAGGCCGTCGTGTCAACCTAGATTGACATCATGACCGAGGCAACGAACCTCGCCGAGCGGGCGGGTGACCAGGACCCCCGGGTCGGGCTGCGTGCCGTCGCCGCGCTCCGCCGGCTGCTGGAGCAACTGGAGGCCGTGCAGGTGCGCAGCGCCCGCGCGAAGGGCTGGTCGTGGCAGGAGATCGCCGCCGAGCTGGGAGTCAGCAGGCAGGCGGTCCACAAGAAGCATGGGAGGCGTTGATGTTCGAGAGGTTCACCACCAGCGCGCGCGACGTCGTCCGGGGCGCGGTGAAGTACGCCGACGGCGAAGGCGGCGGCACGGGCGGCGGCACCGTCGGCGAGGCGGAGCTGCTGCTCGCGCTCCTGGACCGTACGGGCACCCCCGCCGCCGACGTTCTCACCGCCCTCGGCGCGGC
Organism: Streptomyces sp. NPDC028305; assembly: GCF_055569495.1. Lineage (NCBI taxonomy): Bacteria > Bacillati > Actinomycetota > Actinomycetes > Kitasatosporales > Streptomycetaceae > Streptomyces > Streptomyces sp. NPDC028305. The sequence continues at coordinate 1,048,864 of NZ_JBVHTN010000001.1, read as the reverse complement.
CGGGCGCCGCGCGGCGATCGAGCGCGACCTGGCCGCGGTGCGCCGCCGCGGCGGCATCTCGGCCGAGGACGCGAAGGCCCTGGCCGGGCTCGGCATCGACGTCGAGGAGGTCGTCGCGCGAGTCGAGGGGGCCCATGGCGCGGGCGCGCTCGCCGGGCCCGCGGTGACCCCTCGGCGGCGCGGCCGGCCGCTCCGGCGCCCCTTCACGCGGGAGGCCAAGTCGGTCCTGGAGCGGTCCCTGCGAATGTCGGTGGGGCGCGGCGACAAGCACATCGGCGACGAGCACCTGCTGCTGGCCCTGACCGCCCGCCCGGGGCTCGCCGCGCATGTGCTCGCCGACCACGGGGTGACGTACATCCAGGTCGAACAGGCCCTCGCCACCCACCGGGCCAAGGCCGGCTAGGTAAAGATCCGTTTCCTTTCCAACCCCCCCGCTGACCTGCGGTGAAGACCGTGATCTACAGCTGGAGTAGGGCTTCCGTTTCCATTTCCGTAAAGATCCGTACGCCGACATCCCGAACCATGCCCAAGGGACAGCCGACGGCGCAGAGCCGTTCGGGGCGTCAGGGGGAAGCGGGACAGGGGGAAAGCGGAAATGTCCTTCGATGAGGAATGGGCCCAGCTCAAGGCCGCCGCGCAGGGGGAGCACTCGGTGGCGGGGTGGTCCAGCGGTATGCGGCTCAACCAGCTCGACGGTGGCGGTGGTGGTGGGGTCACCCCGTCCGGCGGGCTGTGCACGTCTCCGGCGCAGAAGAAGACGGCGGCCGGGGTGATCGAGGACGAGCTGGAGCCGGGCCTGGCGAAGGCGGGCGACGACGCGGACACCAAGTCCAACACCGCGATCAGCGAGTTCCATGGCTGGGACACGGCCCTGGGGCTCAAGCATGTCCTGACCGAGTGGCAGACGCAGGTGAAGGCCCTGGCGAAGCGGATGGGTGGGGAGAAGGAGGCCCTGCGCAGCACCAACGTCCTCTTCACGGGCACGGACCTGCACACCGGTTCGAGCTTCTGCAGCGTCCTCCCGCTCCCGACGTACTCGTACGGCACGCCTACCGGCGGCGGGTCGCAGCCCACGTTGCCCCTCCCCCTCACCTCCTCGCACCCCTGAGAGGGAACCAGATGGTCACCTATCGCCAGGTCATGGACACCGACCTCGCCAAGCTGACCGACGCCGCCCAGGCGTGGGAGGACATGGCCGACGAGCTCCAGAAGCTGGAGACGACGTACCAGACCAAGGTCCAAAAGATCAGCGCCGGAATGTCCTGGAGGGGCCTCAGCGCCAACTCCGCCGCCAACACCGCCACCCAGACCCGCCATGAGCTCGACGCGGCCCAAGTGGAGGCGCGGGCCGTCGCGGATCTGCTGCGCGATGCCCACGGCCAGTTCGTACGGCTGGTGGGCCTGGTCAAGGGCGCGGTCAAGGAGGCCCAGCAGGCCGGGATGAAGGTCGACGCCGACGGCCGGTGCACCTTCGACTACGCCAAGGCCACCAAGGAAGAGGCCTTCGCCGCCCATCACGACCCCGACCTCGCGGAGACCGAGCGCTCCTGGACCAAGAGGATCGAGCAGGCCGTCCAAGCCGTCGACGACGCGGACTACGGCGTCAAACTCGCGCTGCGGGAGTCCGTGAAGGACACGGACGGCAAGGGCGATCCACATGGCTTCAACGGGGCCGCGCAGGGCGATGTCGAGGTGTACGAGGGGCGGCGGGCCACGGACCTCGGGGAGAAGCTCATCGACGGGAAGCTGTCGCCCGCGGAGCTGAAGGAAATGCAGATACTGATGCGCAACAACGCGCACAGCAAGCCCTTCAGCCAGACGTTCCTCAGCGGCCTGGGCGCCGGGGACGCCATCAAGCTGAGCGACAAGCTCGTCGGGCTCTCGTACAACCGCGACGGCACGGTCAGCAACACCGAATATCTCTCCGTGGAGCAGGGGCTGGCCCATTCGGTGGCCACGGCCACCGAGGTGCCCGGAACCCTCAAGGAGCGCCCGCCCGGCTCACCGCAGTTCAACGCCTGGCTGAACAGCCCGGACGGAAAGTTCTTCCGTGAGTGGACGGAAGGCGTCCGCAAGGTCGGCTTCGAGAAGTACGGCAGCAAGCAGGTGCCGCGGTACGGCTACCAGTCGTATCTGACCATGCTCCAGAACTACGACAAGTTCGACGACCAGTACCTCTACACACTGGGCGACGACATCATCAAAGCGGAGAAGAAACAGCCTTCGGGCGTGTGGGACGAGTGGACCGGCGCCGACCCCAAATTCGTCAACGATCCGCTCGACACCGTCCTGGGCCTCATGAGCAAGGACCCCGACACCGCCACCGCGTTCCTCGACCCCGAGGGCAAGGGGGCGCTGAAGAACGACCACCTCACCTATCTCATCGAGCAGCGCGACTGGCCGAAGCAGGTGATGAACGGTGGTTACGGCCCGCCCATGTCGATGGACGACACGTTCGGCAAGATGGGCTTCGGCGCCGCGCTCGAAGCGGCCGCCACCGGCCATGTCCCGGGCACCGACTACCCCCTGGGGAAGCACACCGAGGACCAGGCCCGGGTGATGTACCAGGCCATCGAATCACTCAACAAGGCGGGCGCGGCCGAGAACCTGGACCCCATGCTGCGCAAGCCGATGGCGAACATCCTCGCCGACTTCACCCCCGACCTGCACCAGACCCTCGCCCGCGACAACACTCTCTACCGCGAGCACAACGGGCTCTGGAACGAGAACGGCGAACTCAGGGTCTCAGTCCCCGAGGAACACCTCGTCAAGATCATGCGCGGGGTCGCCAACGACCCGAACGCGTTCGCGGATCTCTACAACGCTCAGCGGCACTACGCGGCGGGGACCTTCGCCGGCATGCCGGAGAAGGTCTCCGAGCACACCCGGGTGCCGATCCAGGAGGCGTCCTCGGTCCTCGGCATGTACGACGGGGTGCGTGCGGACGTCCTCTTCGACGACCGCGACAAGAAGATCCAGTGGGAACGGGACTTCAACAACGCCCTCACCAGCGTCACCAGCATCGGCCCGAAGTTCGTGTCCAACAACGCCGCCGCGTTCGGCTCGGAGATCCTCTACCGGATCATCCGCTCCGAATCCCACGGCATCATGTGGGATCGCATCAAAGAGGCCAACCTGGACGCGAGCGTGGAGAACGCCAAACAGTTCACGGCGGGCCAGAAGGAGGTCGACTCCATGGTTGCCAACTGGGCGGAGACCCGCGGCCACGCCAAGGACAGCGACTACACCAAGGACCTCATCGGCATCGGCCAGACCAAGCACGCCGAGGGCCGTAACCAGGCGCTGATCCATCTGCGCGCCGACTACTGATCCCACCTGCGCCACTCGCCCCACCTGCCCCACCCGCCCCGCCCGAACCAGGCGCCGGAAGCGGCGTGGACCGCGCGGGTCCCGCCGCACCGCCGCGGGACCCGCGTCAGCCCGTCCCCGGGCGCCTCAGGCGGGGCGTCGCGCCGCGATCAGCCGGATGCCGAGCGCCGCGTCCTGCCACGCGGTGCGCACATGCCCCAGCCCGGAAGCCGCCAGCGCGCCCTCGACCTCGCCGTCCTCCGGAATCCGCCCGCCTGCGAGCGCGAGGTCCAGGCGCGCCGCCGCGGCCCCCAGCGGGCGTTTGGGCGGCAGCGGACACGGCAGGACGAGCCAGCCGCCGGGCAGCAGCGCCGTCGCGGTCGCGGCGACGGCCGCCCGCAGCTCGGCGCCGGGCAGCCAGGCGAGCGCGAGCCGGTCGTCCACAGCGAAGCCCGCCTCCGTGCCGTTCATGGCGTCGTCGACCCGGACCCGCACTTCTCCACCGCCCACGGCCACCGGCTCCGGCTCCAGCGCGAGCACCGGCACAAACGGGATATGACGCGCCAGCTCGACGGCCGCCCGCCCGCCGTCCCCGGCCGCGCAGCCCACCTGAGCCCCGGGCCGGTCCAGCAGCTCCGGCAACCCCTCCAGCCTCCCCAGCAGGGAGTTGACCAGGACGTCCGCCAGCGCCGCCGCCTCCCCACCGCATCCGGTCAGCGACTCCCGCCCCGCGCCCGGCTTTCCGTCCCGCAGCCGGACCCCGCCGTCCAGCGCGCGCCGCAGCCGCGCCGCGAACGCCGAGGCGCGCGGGCCGCCGATCAGCACCCGCTCCAGCCCCTCGTCGGCGGCGTAGCGGCCCTCACCGCCCTCGCCGTCCCGGCGCGCGACCGAGGCGGCCACCAGGACCTCCAGCAGCCCCTCGGCGAGGGCCGGTGGCAGTTCCCCGGACTGGGCCGCGGTGAGCGAGTCGATGCCGATCTCGCCCAGCGGCCGGTCGCCCGGCAGCCGCCGGCCGTCGAGGCCGAGCAGCTCTCCGATCAACGAGGGCAGCCAGGCGCCGGCGGACCTGGCGGTGCCGTCGCGGTGTTCGGTGGTGATCGCGTCCTCCTAAGGTCGGCCCGGCGCCGGCCCCCGGTGCTGCGGCGCGAGCCGCAGCGGCACGAGGGAGAACGCCCGGTCGTCGTCGTCAAGGTCGGTCAGCCGGCGCACCAGCCGCTCCTCGGCCTCCCGGTCCGGCCCGACCGGGAAGCCCAGCCGCTCGACCACGCGGCGCAGCGCGGCCGAGAGCCAGGCCCGGTCGGCGGCCAGGCCGCCGAGCGCCTCACGGCGCCACAGCCAGGTGTGCAGACAGCAGGCGCCCGCGTGCACCAGACAAGTGCCGGCGGGCCGCCTCGTACGCCTCGGAGTCGCGCGCCGTGCCGAGCGCGCGCAGCGTCTCCCGCGTCTCGTCCCGCACCTTCAGCAGGGTGTGCCCGAGCGGGGACAGCTCCTGGTCGTCGCCCAGCGCCGCCACCGCCTCGTCGAGGAGGTCGACCACCTCGTCGGCGGCGCCGTAGGTGAGCGCCGGGCGCTGGTCCCGGGGCGCCACCGGCGGCACCGGCTCGCCGAACCCGAACAGGTGTACTGGAGCAGGGCCAGCCGGTCCGGCCGGATCTCCGGCAGGGAACCCACGTCTGCCGGGTCTGCCGGGTCGGTCAGGTCGGTCGCGATCAGCCGGGGGGTGCGGCCGGCGAGCGCCGTGGTGAGCCACTCGGCCAGCAGCGGGGCGAGGTCCGAGGTGGTCAGGACGGTGTCCGAGCCGGTGTCCTCGACGATGGCGGCGAGCCGCGGCATCGTACGCGCCGGCCGGGCCGGGTCGGGCGGGAAGGCGGGTACCGCGGGAACCCCGGCGTAGAAGCAGCCGAACAGCCCCGCGAGGTAGTCCAGGCCGGGCGCGAAGGGCAGCAGCGCGGGGTCGGGCCGCCCGCCGGTGGCGGCCGTCAGCCCGGCCGCGACGGCCCGTGCCCGGGTGTCGAGATCGGCGTAGGTGATCTCGGCGGCCGACTCGTCGGCCTCGACGAACCGGTAGGCGAGGGCGTCTGGCGAGCTCGCCGCACGTTCACGCAGCAGCCGCGCGAAGCTTCCGGCCCCGCGCCCCTGTGGACCGGCCAACTGAGCCGTCACCCCCCGTGGTGGACACGGCGAGCAAGTGTTACAGCGACATTGACGGTTGGTCAACGATCTTAGGACGAAGGGACGGGTGCCAGTCCGTGTGCGATCCCGCACCTAATTGGCGAATTGCTGAGATTTCGCCGTCCCAGTACATCCGGTATTTCGGAGATGCCCTCGGTTTGTTCGGTTCGGTTTGGCATCAACTTGCCTGCTTCTCCGATCGCTTGATCGCTGGAAGCCGAAGGCCAGTACGCTTCTGATCCATGGTGACGCCAGAGGTAGAGCCTTACATCCGGAAGAAATTCGCAGAGAACGCGGGGCTTACGGAAGAGCAGCTGTTCGTGGCCGATGCGACATTGACCGATTTGATCGCCCTCAGCCCGCGAATGACCAACAGCATCGACCTCATGGAAGCGTTTGCGCGCACCGCGAACGCATTACGCAAGGACTACGGTGTGCGGGTACGGCTCCCGGCGCTTCCTCTCGATACCCCGATAACGACCGTACTGAAGACCTTCCTTGACGAATTCGAGCGTCAGCAAAAGGAGACGGTCGCATGAGCATCGCGGAGACCGATCGCACCTCGGCCCCGGCCGTCCGCCGTGCGGCCGCCCCCACCGGGCCGCCCGCCATCATCACCGACCTCTATGACGCGCTGACCAAGCGCGGCATGTCCCTGGTCGACGTCACCTGGGAGCAGCAGCGGCTGCACGAGTCCCGGCGGTGGAGCGTCGTGGACATGCTGGAGGCCGTGGACCTGGACAGCCTCACCCCGCTCGACCGCAACCTGGTCTGGAACGCGGGCCGGGCCGAGCTGACCACCAAGCCGGGCGCGGACCGCCTCGAGCGCCAGTCGGAGGCCGAGGTCCGGCGCTGGCAGGACAAGAACCCCACGATCGCCTCGATCATGGAGGCGTGCGGCACCTGGAGCCGCTACTGGAACGAAGAGGAAGCCCACCACGAGACGGTCTTCAACCGGTTGGCCGACCTCAGTGGGATGGAGCCGATCTCGGACGAGACCTTCATCCAGTTCCGCCAGGTCTTCCCCGACGACGACATGCTCCGCACCCTGGTGCTGCTCGCCATCTCGGAGATCACGGCCGCGGTCAACTACGGCCAGTGCCAGCACGTCATCGAGGACCCGGGGCTGCGCCGTATCTTCAAGCAGGTCGCCGCCGACGAGATTCAGCACCGCAACTACTTCGTCTCCTTCGCCAAGGCGCTGGTGGACAGCGGCGAATACCCGGCCAAGGACGCGTTCGCGGTGGCCCACCTCTTCCTCCGTGAGGACGGTGAGCTACAGGGGAGCGCCCGGACCCAACTGGAACAGCGCGGGTCGCATGTGAACTGGTGGGACCAGCTCGAAGTGGGCGACAACGACTTCCGCCCCGAGGCGCTGGAGAAGAAGGAGCAGCTGATCTGCGGCGCTCTGAAGAAGATCACCGGGATCGAGGTCCATTCCCGTGAAGAGGTCGAGGACACGTGGATGTATCTCGTCGGGAGCTGATCGGTCTGGGGCACGACCTCCAGCTGATCAGTGAACTGGAGGTCGCTTCCTCGCTCCGCGAACCCGATGTCTTCTTCACCCGCGGAGAACTGCGCCACTTCGAATCGAAGGTCTCTCCTCTGGAGAGCATGGCGGGGGCGTTCGCGGCCAAAGAAGCTCTTTTCAAAGCAATTCCGGCGGCCGCTGAAACCTGGTTCTGGACCGATGCCGAGCTGGTCCACGACCTCCATGGCGCACCGCGGTTCCAGACCCATGGAGCGCTGGCGGGCCATCTGGCCCGGTACCGGCTGTGGGTGAGCGTTTCGCTTTCGCACAGCGGCGGCTTTGTCTCCGCCGTGGTCATGGTGACCGGCGGGACCTCGGCACTGACACGTTTCTTCGATACGACCAATCGGGCGGTACGACGTGTTTTTCGGCGAATCCCGGCTGACCCTGCCGGTACGCCCCAATGACCTCGATGCGCTGGGGCATGTGAACAACGCGGTCGCGCTCGAATACCTGGAGGCCGGGCGGTGGGACTGGCTCGGCCGCCAGGGCCTGGTGCACGGCGATCGCATGATCGCGGTGGTGGCCCGCACCGAGATCGACTACCTGGCGGAGATCCCGCGCGGCCGGATCGAGGTGTGTACCTCCCTCGAGTCGCCGTCCGCGGAGGAGTTCGACGAGGACGACCTCACCTTCCGGGCGCGGTTCCGGCAGCGCGTCCACCTCCCGGAGGTGGCGCGCCCCGCGGTGGACGCCCTGATCACCGTGGCCTTCCTGGACGCCGCCCAGCGGTGCCTGGTCTCGATGCAGGACTTTCTCGCGGCCTCCGCCGTCTCGAACTGAACCGGCAGGAATGGAGAGCGCGATGAGCACGGCAGCTGATCCGGCCCGTGAGCCGGCGGAGACCGAACGCTGGGTGCCGACCTCCGACGGCCATGAACTGCACCTCAGGCAGGTGCGACCGGGGACCGGCGACGGGGGAACGCCCGGCGTGCTGTTCCTGCCGGGCCTGTTCTCGGACGGCGGCTTCTTCCTCGGCAGATCGGGGGAGGGGCCCGCGAAGGCGTTTCTGGACGAGGGCTTCACCGCGTATGTGGCCTCGCTGCGCGGCCACGGCCCCAGCCGCTGGCCCGAGCGGCGCGCCTACGACTGGAACTTCGACACCTATGTGCGCCACGACGTGCCGGATCTGGTCCGGGCGGTGTCGGCCACCCACGACGGGCCGCTGTTCGTCCTGGCCCACAGCATGGTCGGCTATGCGGCCCTGGCCGCGCTCGGTGTCGACCCCGATCTACAGAAGCGACTCGCCGGAGTGGCCACCGTCTCCTCCGCGGTCAACGACTACAGCGATGGCGGACTGTCCAAACGGGCCCAGCTGACCTTCTCCTCGGTGATCTCCCGGCTGGTCGGGCGGTTCCCCGCGCGCGCACTCAAGCAGGGCCGCTGGGACGAACCGCCCGGGCTGATGAGGCAGTTCGCCGCCTGGGCCCCGTCCGGCGCCTTCCGCAGCGCCGACGGAGCGACGGACTACTGGCAGGCCCTCGGCCAGGTGACGCTGCCGGTGCTGGTCGGGATCGGCGCGGGCGACTCCTTCCACGCGTCCCCCGCCCGGGCCCGGAAGCTCGCCGACCACCTGGGCGGCGGCGCCGAGTTCACCGTATTCGGGCGGGAGACCGGGCTCAGCTGGGACCCCGGCCATGTCGATGTGCTTCGCGGCGCCCGCGCCCAGGAGCAGGTGCTGCCCCGGCTGGTGGCCTGGATGCGCGGGATCACGTCACCCGGCGACGCCACCGACGACACGACCAAGGAGTAGGAGAGGCGCGGTGCTCGAGCACATTCAGCGCAACCAGGAGAGCCCGCCCGAACGGGGCCTGTACCTGTACGACAAGTTCATCGACCCGCCCGAGTTCATCAGTTACCGGGACTTCCCCGAGCAGGTCGCCGCGTACGCCGACCACTTCCGCGACCAGGGGATCGAGCCGGGGACGCGGGTGCTGTTCCCCTTCGAGACCTCCAGCGCGGTGATCTTCGCCTTCCTGGGCCTCATGGAGCTCGGCGCCGTCCCGCTGTCGGTCAAGCCGCTGGTCCTGGACACGCCCAGGGACTCCTATCTGGACTTCCTGGGCCGGGTCGCGCGGGACTACGAGGCGGCCCGCGTGCTGGAGGTCCCGACCCTGGCCACGCTCGACCTGCCCGTCCCCGGCCTGCCGCTGCCGCCGGCCGGGATCCGCAAGCCGGGCGCCCGGCTGCGCACCCCCGCCGCCGACGAGCTGGCGTTCGTCCAGTTCTCGTCCGGGTCGACGTCCTTCCCCAAGGGGGTCCCGGTCCGGCAGGACATGCTCCGCGCCAACCTGACCATGATCACCCGCACGGACGACCGGAAGCCCGAGGAGCGGGTCAGCAGCTGGCTGCCGCTCTACCACGACATGGGCCTGGTTGGCGGCTTACTGTCCTGCCTCGCCGTGGGGTGCGATCTGCTGCTCGCCGAGCCGATCACGTTCCTGTTCGACGCCCGTGGCTGGTGGGAGCACATGGCCCGGGAGGGCGCCGCGGGCACGGTGATCCCGAACTTCGCGGTCGACTACTCGCTCAAGCTGATGCAGGACCTCGACGCCGAGGAGCTCGCCGAGATCGACCTGTCCCGGGTGCGGTCGATCTACCTGGGCAGCGAACCCATCAACCTGCCCAACCTCGACGCCTTCCTGGACCTGATGGCCCCGGCGGGGCTGCGGCGCGATGTGTTCATGCCCTGCTACGGCATGGCGGAGGCCGTGCTGCTGGTCTCCAGCCGCCCGGTGAGCAGCGAGATCCGGGTCGTCTCCACCCCTGCGGGGGTGCCGGCCATCTCGGTGGGCCGGCCGATGCCGGAGTACACGGTGCGGCTGCGCGACGAACAGGGCCGGGTGTGCGAGGACGGCCAACTCGGCGAGATCGAGCTGACCGGCGGCAGCCTGGCCGACTCCTACCTCGACAAACAGGCCCCGCTGACGGGGGACGACGGCTACTACGCCACCGGCGACATCGGATTCCTCGACGACGGCGAGCTGTTCGTCACCGGCCGGATCAGCGACCGGATCAAGGTGGGCGGCCAGAGCTACTTCGCCGCGGACTTCGAGCAGGCGCTGGAGCAGCTGGAGTTCGTACGCGACGGCCGCACCGCCGTACTTCAGACCGGCCCGGACATCGTCGTCCTGACCGAGGTGGACCGCTCGGCGCGCGAGGACATCGAGGGCAGCCGCGCGAAGATCGTCGACCATCTGGTGCGGAGGGTCGGGGTGACGGTGCGGGCCTCGGACGTGCACTACGTACGCCCCGGCCAGCTGGAGCGCACCAGCAGCGGCAAGCTCCGGCGGCGCGCGATCGCGGAGGCGTATGAGCAGGGGCGCCTGAAGGGGTTGACCTTCGACCTGCCCGCGGGCGCGTAGTCGCGACCGGGTGGACCTGTACGGCTCCGCCGCGCCGGGCCCCGCCCCAGACCCCCGTCCGGGGGCGGAGCCCAAGCCGCGCGGCGGAGCCGCATATTGATGACCCGGGGCTACTTCGCCCCGAGCACCAGGGCCAACGGCGACTTCTCGCCGGAGTCCGTCGAGGGTTTCGAGGCGCTGTTGTTCCCGATGTAGAGCCGTCCGCCGGCGTAGATGACCTGATGGTGCAGCGACACGCTCTCGATGAACGCGGTCTCCTCGGGGTTCTGCATCAGCTTCTTCTTCTCGTACGACTTGGTGTCGACGCGCCAGACCGCGCTGCCCTGGCTGAGCGTGGCCTCCTGGTAGGCGATGAGGGAGCCGTCCTTGTCGAGACTGACCGGCACCAGCGGGCCGCCCTCGGCGCCGTCGGCCTTGGCGGCCACCTTGCCGGTCTTCAGGTCGATGGCGACGATTTCGTTGGACGGGCCCGACTCGGCGCTCGCACGGTAGTCCGTGCCCAGGTAGAGCGTGTTGGCCGACTTGTTGACGACGATCTCCGCGCAGCCCCCGACGCTGGTCGCCTCGCAGTCGGCCTCGTACTTGCCGCCCTGCATGCCGAACTTGCTCAGCAGCTTGCCCTCTTTGCCGCTGTCGTCGACCGCCAGGAAGTCGGAGACCCCCGACCCCGACGAGCCGCCCGCGTTGACCCCGAGGACCAGCGGGTCCGTGGACACCACATGGACGTACTTGATGCCCGTGGTGACCTTGTACGAGGACTTCACCGCCCGCGTCTTCGGGTCCACCGTCTGGACCTCGAGCTGCGGGCTCCCGGACACCTCGCACTCGCGCACCGCGATCAGCTTCGGCCCCTCGCCGACATAGCCGTTGTCCGAGCAGTCCTCGTCATCGTTCGGCATCCACAGCGGCTTGCCGTCGATCGACCAGGCCGCGCCGCCGCTGATGCCGCCCGCTGCGACGGTGTCGCCACCGATGGACACCTCGTCGAACATGATCGGCCTGTCGGAGGCCCATTCGCCGGTCTCCCTGCCCTGCTTCGTCCAGAGCAGCTTGCCCTTCTTCAGGTCCACCAGGCCGATCTGGGTGCAGACCGGGTTGTCCGTTGAGTCGTCCTGGAACAGGACCGCGGTCAGGCCCGCCTCGGTGACCTGCGGCGATGCCCAGCAGAGCTCGCCCTTGAGCGGGATCTCCCACGAGGCGGAGCCCCCGGCGAGCGGATAGCCGACGATCTTGTTGACGTCCGACTTGACCCAGTTCTTGTCGGTCACCCACATGCCGGGGGTGTTGACCAACTCGTCGACCTTCGGCATCGGGATCTTGTTCAGCAACTGCGCCTCGACGGCCGCCCCGTCCGCCGAGGTGCCGCCCTTCCCGCCCCCGCCGTCTCCGGAGTCCTTGCCCACGGCGAGCCAGACACCGCCGGCGACCAGCGCGATCGCCACCACCGCGCCGACGATGACCCCGATGGGCGACTTCGACTGCTGCCGCCGACGGCTCGCCCGGCCCCCGCCGGGCGGCGGGCCGGGCGGCGGGCCGGGCAGGGGCCCTTGCTGCGGCATGTGCGGCATGTGCGGCATCTGTGGCTGCTGCATGAGTGGCTGCTGCGGCATCTGCGGTGGGGCCGGAGGCCCCGGGGGGCCCGGCGGCGGATAGCCGTATCCGGGCGGCGGGGGCGGCTGGGACATCCCAGTTCTCCTTCTCGCAGGGGTGGTCGCACGGGTCGCACGAATATGTGGACCGGCAATGTGAAGCGGCAGCGAGAAGGATTTCTATCAAACACGCGCCATTTATGCACGCCGCGGGTCCGGATACCCGGAAAACCGCAGTTCACGCGATTACTGATCTAAATTCCAGTGGAAATAATCCGTGGATTATTTTCCGAATTCCGCCTGCCGGGGGCCGAGCACCGTCCGCACATAGTCCTCGACCGCCGCCTCGAGTCCCACGTCCCGGCCCGTCTGCTCGCACAGCAGCCAGCGGTGTTCGAGCAGTTCGTGGTAGATCTGCGCGGTATCGGTGGAACCTCGCAGCTCCAGGGGCACGGCCCGCACGGTGGGCCGGAAGACGTCGCGGACCCAGCGGTGCGCGAGAACCTCCGGGCGCGCGCCGAGCGGATCGCCCGGAGCGTAGTCGTCCTGCGAGACCATCCAGGTCTCCAGGTCGTTGAGAAGGCTACGGGCCTGATTCTCCTCCGCGTCGAGACCGGTCAGCCGCAGCAATTGCCGCTGATGATGTCCGGCGTCCACGACTTTCGGCAGAAAAGTGACCGTATCCCCGTCTGGCGAGCTCTGGATCTGCATTTCCGCGACATCGAAACCGAGATCGTTCAGCCGCCGCACCCGCCGGTCGATGTAGTGCCGCTTGGTCAGCGGATAGACCGACTCACGGGTCAGCTCGTGCCACAGCTCGTCGTACCGCTCGACGATGGCGCGGCCGAAGAGCACCGGATCCACCGAGGGGTGCAGCGACCCGCCCGCCTCCAGGTCCATCAGCTCGCCCGCGATGTTCACCCGCGCGACCTCCAGGTCATAGCTGCGCTGCCCGCCCGACAGTCGCGGATGGAGCTGCCCGGTCTCCGCATCCACCAGATACGCGGCGTACGCGCCCGCGTCCCGCCGGAACAGGGTGTTGGACAGCGAGCAGTCGCCCCAGGCGAAGCCGCTCAGATGCAGCCGCACCAGCAGCACGGCGAGCGCGTCCAGCAGCCGCTTGATGGTGCCGGGCCGCATTGTCGTCTCGAACATCGACCGGTACGGCAGCGAGCCCACCAGATGGCGGGTGATCAGCGCGGGCTCCAGCGGCTCCCCACCTTCATCGGTCCGCCCCGTCACCACCGCGACCGCGTCCACGGCGGGCACGGCCAGCCGGTCCAGGTCCCGCAGCAGCCCGTACTCCCGCACGGCCGCCCACTCGCCGACCTCCTTGACCGCGACCACCTCCCCGCCCGCCCGCGCGAACCGCACCACATGGCGCGAGATACCGCGTGGCAGCGCGACCAGATGCTCGTCCGGCCACTGCTCCAGTGGGACGCTCCACGGCAGGTCCAGGAGGGCGGCCGGGTGCTCGGGGGAGGTCGCGGTGATTTTGAGGTCCATGGGAAACCAGTGACACACCAGCGCGCCGGAGTCCAGGGTCCGGCGCCCAGCAGCGACGGGCATCACACCTGGCCGGGGGCCATTGTCGGACCCTGGCCCTACGGTTCTCACAACGCCGTCCACACCGGAGGGGCCATGACCTTCGCCGCCCGTCTCGTCACCACGCTCGCCGCGCCCCTGGACCTGGCCGCGGCGGACGCCCCGGCCCCGCAGATCGGGCCGGAGGCCCGGCTGGTCGTGCAGCGTGGCGATGCCGAGGTGGTGGCCTACGACCTCGATGAGTGCGCCGCCGGGGGCGAGGCCGCGAAGGTCCGCTTCCCGGCGCCCTGGCCGCGCCGCTTCGGCACCGTCACCGTCTCCCCGCGCCTGGACCTCGCCGTCTTCGCCGGGGTGCACGCGCTGCGCGCCGTGGACACGGTGGGCGTGGTGCGGTGGGAGGTCCGGCACGGCTGCTGGGACGGGAGCTGCCGCGAGCTGCACACGTCGTTCGACGCATACCCCGAGTCCCACGGTCATCTGTACGCCGACAGCGGCTCGGCGGCCGTCGCGGCCGACGGCAAGCTGGTCTGGGCCCATATCCGCGGCCCGCTCGCTTCGGACGCCGACCCCGATCCGGCCGCGCTCGACGAATGGCTGGTGCTCGACGCCGCGGACGGCAAGGTGCTGGCCCGGGTGGACGCGCAGACCGCGGCCGCCGGATCGGACCATGTGCCCCACCCCGACCCCGGGCAGATGGGCCTGAGCGTCGGCGAGGGCCAGGACGGGGTGCCGCTGCTGTGGGGCCGCTGGGACGGCCGGACGCTCACCGTGGACCGGCTGGGCGGCGACGACTGGGTGCTGCTGGCGGTCAGCCCGTCCGGCGACCGCTTTCTGACGGTCACGCACTACCAGGAGACGCTCGCCGTGCACCGCGCCGCCGACGGTTCGGTCCTCGCCGGGGCGGACGCCGCGACCGCCGTGCCCCGCCACCCCGAGATGCCCCCGGACAGCGACGAGGAAGAGCCGTACTGGGACTACTACGCCGGCTTCCTGGACGAGGACACCGTCATCGCGGCCACGGCCGGGAGCGACGAGGAGTTCGGCGCCGAGCGCCACTGGCTGCTGGACGCGGCGCGGATGGGAGTGGCCGGGCAGATCGACTACCCGTTCCCCATATCCGGCTGGCCCACGGCGCTGGGCGACGGCACCTGGCTGACCCGCTCCGAGGCCGGGGACGCCCTGCACCTGTGGACCCGGTGAGCCGGCTCAGCTCAGGGTGTCGAGCCAGCGGGTGAGGCGGCCCCCCTCGCGGGTCATGATCTCCGGGTCGCGCAGGGTGTTGGCGAGCAGGGACATGCCCTGGTAGGCGCTTACGAGCGTGAGTGCCAGGCCCTCGGGGTCGGCCATGCCCAGCTCGCGGTACTGCCGCTCCGCCCAGTCCAGCAGCTGCCGGATGACATGGCCCGCCACCAGGTCGAGGCCGCCTTCGGCGCGTTTGCCGATCTCGCTGGCGAGGGTGCCGGTGGGGCAGCCGTAGCGGGCCGCGGTGTCGCGCTGCCCGACCCACGCGGCCACCAGCCCCTTGAGGCGTTCGCGCGGGTCGGGGAGCTGGTCGAGCTGGTCGGTGAGGGCCTTCAGATGGGAGACATGCTCGGCGAGGGCTGCCTCGACCAGCTCGTCCTTGGTTTTGAAGTAGTAGTACACATTGCCCGCGGGGACATCGGCGGCGCGGGCGATATCGGCGATGGTCGTGCGCTCCAGCCCCTGCTCGTGCAGGACTCGGGCCGCTGCGGCCGTCAGTCGCTGCCGCTTGCCGACGGCCTTCTGCCGACGAGGTGGCGCATCCGCTGAGTCAGTCACCCGACTAACTATAGACAACCGGTGGTCGGACTGTGCTAGCGTCGTCCGCGACGGGTTAGTCAGTCAACTAACTAACTCGACGGCCAACCTCTGGAACAGGGAGAACAACATGATCGTGGTGACCGGTGCGACCGGAAATGTCGGGCGGGCGCTGGTGCGGACGCTCACCGAGGCCCAGGTGCCGGTGACGGCCGTGTCCCGGCACATCACCGACGCCGACGCGGCCCCGGAGGTGCGGGCGGTGGCCGCCGACCTGGCCGAACCGGCCGGTCTGCGGGACGCGTTCGAGGGAGCGGAGGCGCTGTTCCTGCTGGTGGCGGGGGAGGACCCGCAGGGCATCCTGGGCGTGGCGAAGGCCGCCGGGATCCGCCGCGTGGTGCTGCTGTCCTCGCAGGGCGCGGGGACCCGCCCTGAGGCGTACGGGCACCCGCGCCTGTTCGAGGCGGCCGTACGGGAGTCGGGGCTGGACTGGACGGTTCTGCGCTCGGGCGGAATGGACGGCAACGCCTTCGCCTGGGCCGAGTCGATCCGCACGCGGCGGGAGGCCGCGGCGCCGTTCGGCGATGTGGGCCTGCCCTTCATCGACCCCGACGACGTGGCCGCGGTCGCCGCCGCCGTCCTGCACGACCAGGCCCCCCACCAGGGCGCCACCTACACCCTCACCGGCCCCGCCCCCACCACCCCGCGCGAGCGGGCAGCGGCGATCGCGGCCGCGCTGGGCGAGCCGGTGCGCTTCACCGAACAGACCCGCGAGGAGGCCCATGAGCAGATGGCGCGGTTCATGCCGCTGCCCGTGGTCGAGGGCACCCTGGCCATCCTGGGTGAGCCGACCGAGGACGAGCGGCAGGTGAGCCACGACGCCGAACACATCCTGGGCCGGGCGCCGGGCACCTTCGCAGCCTGGGCCGAACGCAACGTCGCGGCCTTCCGGTGAGGGTGCCGACGACAGCGTCGGCCGAGGACTTCCTCGCCGAGTCGCACATAGCGACCCTGACCACCTTGCGCCCCGACGGCTCGCCCCACGTGGTCGCGGTGCGCTTCACCTGGGACGCCCGGGCGAGCCTCGCCCGCGTCCTGACCGTCGACACGACGCGCAAGGCCAGGAACCTCACCGCCGTGCCGGGCGGGCGCGCGGCGCTCTGCCAGGCGGTGGGGTTCCGGTGGGTGACGCTCGAAGGTTCCGCCACCGTGCACGACGCACCCGATCGGGTGGCCGAGGGCGTTCGCCGCTACACCGCGCGCTACAGGACGCCGCCGCCCGCCCCGCCCGGCCGCGTGGTCATCGAGATCGCGGTCGACCGCTTCACACGCCTCAACCTCCACTAAACGGACCGGATAAGGGAACCGAACATGCCCGTCCTCCACATCCACGACTCGACCATCCACTACCAGGAGTCCGGCACCGGCGTGCCGATCGTCTTTCTGCACGGCAACCCGACCTCCTCCTACCTGTGGCGCCACGTCATGCCGGCCGTAGGAGCCGGACGGCTGCTGGCCCCCGACCTGATCGGCATGGGCGAGTCGGGCAAGCCCGATATCGACTACACCTTCGCCGACCACGCCCACTACCTGGACGCCTGGTTCGACGCGCTCGACCTTCAGGACGTGGTGCTCGTCGGGCACGACTGGGGCGGCGCGCTGGCCTTCGACTGGGCCGCGCGCCATCCGGACCGGGTGCGCGGCATCGCGTTCACCGAGACCATCGTCAAGCCGATGGCCTGGGAGGAGTTTCCCGAGGGCGGCCGGGAGCTGTTCCGGGCGATCAAGACCGACGGCGTCGGCGAGGCGATGATCCTCGACGAGAACGCCTTCATCGAGCAGGCCCTGCCCGGCACCGTCGCCACCCCCCTCAGCCAGGGCGACCTCGACGTCTACCGCAAGCCCTACCCCACCCGGGAGAGCCGGCTGCCGCTCCTGCGCTGGCCGCGCTCGATGCCGCTGGGCGGTGAGCCCGCCGATGTCGTGGCCAGGATCGAGGCGTACGACCGGTGGCTGGCGGCCAGCCCCGACGTGCCCAAGCTCCTGCTGACGTTCGCGCCCGGGCCGGGGGCCATGATGCAGGCGGACACCATCGCGTGGTGCGCGGAGAACATCGCCGCCCTGGAGATCGAACACTCCGAGGCCGTCGCCGGGCATCACACCCCCGAGGACCAGCCCGTACTGATCGCGGAGGCCGTTTCGGCCTGGGCGGACCGACACGGCCTCCGCCTCCCGTGAACCCGGTTCCGGTCCGTGAGCGCGGCGGCGCCTGAGGGGACCGGCTCTGCCGCGCGGACCCGGCTCAGCCCAGCGGACGCGGGCTGGGCCACCGCTGGCCGGCGGCCCACTCCGCGAAGGAGGTCCAGGCGACGTCCGGGAATTCGGCGCGCAGCGCGGCGATGTCCACGGCATAGCCGGTCTCGGTGAGGAACGTGAACATGGCCCCCATGTCCTCGCTCGCCCGCCGCACCAGGTCCAGCGGCACATGGCGGTACGCCACCGGCCCGCCCGCCGCCTCGGCGATCGCCTCGGCCATCTGCCGGGGCGTGGGCGCGTCGCCCGCGACCTCCACCCGCCGTCCGATCCACCGCTCGGGGTCGGCGATCACCGCGGCCACCACCGCGCCCAGGTCGCGGCGGGCGATCTGCTGGAGCGGAGTGTCACCGGGGATCGCGAGCGACAGCAAGCCCTGGCCGATCTCGTCCAGGCCGCCCAGGGCGTTCTCGAAGAAGTACGTCGGCGCGACCACGGTCGCCGGCAGGCCCGCCTCCGCCAGCGTCTGTTCGATCCGCGCCTTGCTCTCGAAGTGGGGAATGCCGGTGGAGCGGTCCGCGGAGGCCACCGAGGCCAGCACCAGATGCGCCAGCCCCGCCCGGCCGGCGGCCTCGACGATCGCCTGCCCCTGCCGCACCTCCGCGTCCGTGCCCGACTCGAACGGCGTGGTCACCGCGTACGCCGCCGACACACCCTCGAACGCCGCCGTCAGGGACGCGGCGTCGGACAGGTCGCCGGGGAACACCTCCACCCCCTGCTCGGCGAGCCGGCGCGCCCGCGGCGCCGCGGCGTCACGTACCACGGCCCGTACGCTCTGCCCGGACGCCAGCAACGCCTGTGCCACCGCGCCGCCCTGTCCACCGGTGGCTCCCAGCACTGTGATCATGCGTACTCCGTAGAACGGCCGAGACCGCCGGCCTCGGAACTCGATGGGCGCGCTCGTGCCCCGTGCGCCCCATGGTTGTACACGATCATGGTCGGCTCAGGTTCGGTGGCACCCGGTCACCGTGTCGCAGGATGGCGCGGAGGGCGGCGCGGGCCACGGACTGGCTGCGCGGGCGGCGCTCGGCGTCGTCACGGGACAGCGCGAGGCGGCTACCATGGGCGGACGAGGACGGCGCCGACCTTGCCGGGCCGCACCGCGTGCTCCACGGCGCCGGTCAGCTCGCCGAGGCCGTACACAGCGGCCACGTCGAACTGGTCCGTGAGCCCCAGCGCGATCTGCTTCGCGGTGGCGACGTCGGACGCCCGCCGCTCGGCGGAGGCCTCGGACAGCCACCAGCCGATGACGTTCTTGCCCCGCAGCGTCAGCGACTTGCTCAGCAGGGTCGAGGCGTGCACCGAGATCGGCTCCTCGGCGATCTGCCCGTAACTGACCAGCTTTCCGCCCGGCGCCAGCAGATCCAGAAGGCTCTCCGCCGGCTTCCCGCCGATCGGGTCGAAGGCCACACTCACCGGACGGCCGCCGACCACCTTGCGTACCTCGTCGGTCCAGCCCGGGTGCTCCGTCGACACGACCGGCACGTCCGGGAACCGTTCGCGCAGCACGGCGGCGCCGCGGTCGCTGCGGACGACATTGACGAGTGGCAGGTTGTGGAACCGGCACACGCCCGTCACCAGCCGCCCGACCGACGAGCCCGCGGCGGTCTGCACCAGGAAGCCGTCGTATCCAAAGGCCAGGTGCTCCTGCGCCTCACGGCGCAGCATCACCGTGGTGAGCGGGTTCACCATCATCTGCGCGGCGACCTCGTCCGACAGCTCGTCCGGTACGGCGACGACCACCTCGGCATCGGCCACGATCCACCGGGCCCACGCCCCCGGATGGAGGAAGACCGTGACCCGGCCGCCGACCTCGACACCCGGTGCCACGCGCGTGCCCGGGCCGATCGCCTCCACCACACCGGTGGCCTCCACACCGGCCGGAACCGGCTGCGCGGCCGTCCCCGGGTAGGCCTCGATGGCCTGGAGATCGCCCGGGTGCACCGTGAAGGCCGTGGTGCGGATGAGGACCTGGCCGCGCTCGGGTGCCGTCGGATCGGGCTCCTCGACGACGGTCAGGACCTCGGCGGGCGGCCCGCCGCGGGTGTGGACGACACGACGGTTCATGATGAGCGCTCCGCGGTTCTCGGCCGTCGGCCGCCCACGGCGACCGGTTCGCCGCTCATGGGCCGGTGACCAGGTCGGCGTGCGTCCGGACGAAGTCGGCCACGTCGGCAGGGGGCCGTCCGGTGACCCGCTGCACACCGTCCGCCTTGCGGTCGTACCGGTTCTCCGCATGGAGCCTGGCCATGGTGGTGATGTGCTGGAAGACGTGGTCGGGCAGGTCCAGCGGCCTGAGATCGTGATCGATCCACTCCTCCAGGGGGACGTCGCGGTAGCCGACCGGCCGGCCCAGGCACGCGGACACCTCCTCCGCCATGGCGGAGATGCCCTCCGAACGGGGGCCGGTCAGCTCGTAGATCCGCCCGATGTGCGGAGCGGGGTCGGCCAGGATCTCCTCCACGACCGCGGCGACGTCGTCGGCCGCCACCGGGGAGGTCTTCGCCTGGCCGAAGGGCAGCCTGATGGTGCCCGTCTTCGCGATCGAGGAGAAGCCGACGCGGAAGAGCGGGTTCTCCATGAACACGGTGGGCCTGATCTCGACCACGGGCAGGCCCGACCAGTCGAGGGCCTGCTCGACCAGCCACTGCTGCCGGTGCTGGTCCGACTCGGAGGTATGGGTGAGGTCCATCTCGGAGACGGTCAGCTGCGACATGTTCACGAGCACCTCCAGGCGCCCGTACACGCGCGCGGCGACCGCCGTCGTCAGGGCCGCCTCCAGGTACTGCGCCGACACGCCCATGCCGAAGTACATCCGCCCGCAGCCCTCCAGGGCGCTCTCGACCTCGCCCGCCCGCGTCAGGTCCATGACCACGACCTCGGCGCCGGTCGCCCGCAGCGCCTGCGCGCGGTCGTCCTCGCGACGCACCGCGGCCCGGACGGGCAGGCCCCGTCTCCGGAGGCCCTCGACGACCGAACGTCCGACGGCGCCGACACGGCCCGCGGCGCCGGTCACCAGGATGGGCAGCGCGCGCGCTCCCGGAGGTCGGTCCATAGCAGCACCGTGCGACGCACACGGCCCGGCCGCAACCGGAACCCTTGCGCCCCGGCGGCGACGGCGGGGACGATGTCGCGGCTCCATGGGCAATTCCGTCGAACCGGGGGTCTTCCCTTGGCAGCCGTCACCACGTCGACGTCCACGTCGACGTCCACGTCGACGTCCACGCCGTCCGGACACGCCGCCGACGCCATGGCGGTGTGTCCTACCTCGAGCGCATGAGTTGCACGAGAACCTCTGCCTCGCTGTGCTCGATGTCCTTCGTCGCGGTCAGCAACGTCACAGGGCCGGTCCGGGCCTCGTCACGCAGATGACGGAATGCCTCGGCCCGGTCCGGTTCCGTCAGTTCGGTCTTGTAGCGGCGCTTGAACTCGGCGAATTTGGCGGGCTGATGGCCGTACCAACGGCGCAGCTCATCGGATGGCGCCACCGCCTTGAGCCACTCGTCCAGATGGGCCTTTTCTTTGGACAGGCCGCGAGGCCACAGCCGGTCCACCAGTACGCGCCTGCCGTCGGACCGTTCGGCCTCTTCATAAACGCGGCGCGAGCGCACCTCCTGCATGGCACCGTCATCCCTTCTCGAGTCCCCGACGTCCGCACCGACGGCTGACTCGGCCCGCCATGCGATGCGGTCCTCCTACGATTATTACCTTCAGCCACTCGGATTTGCTCCGGGCCGGTTCAGTGCTCGCCCGGGCTGCGGCGCAACGGTCTGTTGCGGGCGAGGCGAGGACTCCCAAAACCCTTCGCACCCGCTCGCCTCGCCCGGTACGGTCTCGACCGGCAGTTCCCACGCTGAGAGTAGGTTTCGTCAATGGCATGTCGTATCAGTGAGCTCGTGCTCGGTTGCCGCGACCCCGAGGCGCTGGCGCGGTTCTGGTGCGAGGTCCTGGACTTCGTGGTGCTCGATCGCGAAGAGGACGGCAGCCTCGAGATCGGGCCGCGCGAAGGGTTCGGCGGCCCGCAGCCGACGATCATCCTCAGCCGCAGGGACGAGCCGGAGCCGGGGAAGTCCCGGCTGCACATCGACGTCAACGCCACCGACCGCGATCAGGACGCCGAGCTCGAACGCCTCCTGAAGCTCGGGGCGCGCCCGGCCGACATCGGCCAGACCGGCGAGGAGCAGTGGCACGTTCTTGCCGACCCTGAGGGCAATGAGTTCTGCCTGCTCAAGGCCCGCCTCAACCCGCTCTGACGGTTCTGTGTCCCCGGTGCGGTCCTAGCAGCCCGACCGACCGGCCAACCCGGCCGGTCGGGCCGGTCAGCCGGTCAGGGGGCCGTCGGGGTGCGGAAGTAGTGGCCCTTGTCGAGGTCGTCGACGAGCCCGGGGTGGGTGGGCCGCCACCCCAGCAACTCGCGGGTCAGCGCGCTCGAGGCCGGGCCGTCGGACGCGAGGAAGCCGGCCAGCCACGTGAAGTGCTCGGCCGAGTCCTCGGGGGAGACGGAGGCGACGGGGATGCCGAGATGGCGTCCGATCACTTCGGCGATGTCGCGGATCGGCACGCCCTCCTCGGCGGTCGCATGCAGCACCGATCCCGCCGGGGCCTTCTCGACCGCAAGGCGGATGACGCGCGCCGCGTCGAACCGGTGCACCGCGGGCCAGCGGTTGGTGCCGTCGCCGATGTAGCCGGAGACGCCGCGGGCGCGGGCGATGCCGACCAGCGCCGCCATGAAGCCGTTGTCGCCGTCGCCGTGCACCGTCGGGGCGAGCCGCACGACCGATGAGCGGATGTCGCGGGACGCGAAGGACAGCGTCAGCTGTGCGTTGGCGTGCCGCCCGGCGCCCAGGGAGGCCGGGTCGTCGGAAGTGCCGTCCGCTTCGGTGGCCACGCGCCCAGGTGCGAGCCCGAGTGTCCCGGCGGCGATGACCAACGGTCGCCCGGAACCCGCGAGCGCGTCGCCAAATGTCTCGATGGCGCGGCGATCCGCCTCGGTGGCGTCCTGGAAGCCTCCCGAGAAGGCGAGGTCGTGCTTGAAGGCGAGGTGGATCACGCCATCCGAGGCGGCAGCCGCGCTCCGCAGGCCGTCGAGGTCGTCGAGGGTGCCGCGCCGCACCTCCGCCCCGGCCGCGGTGAGCGCGGCGGCCGAGTCGTCCGAGCGGGCGAGCCCGACGACCTGATGGCCTGCGCCGATCAGTTCGGGAACAACGGCGGAGCCGATCCAGCCGGAAGCGCCGGTGACGAAAACACGCATGAGAAAACCTCCGCTAAGCCGGCCGTCCCTGCCGCACGGCATGACGCGGCGACCGGGACGCACCGATAGGCGATGTCAGTCACTGTCATGGACCGTAGCACGGCTGATGTCATTCGCTGTCATCACGTAAGATCGGCGGCATGAGTCGATGGGAGCCGAACGCGCGCGGGCGGCTCGAGCAGGCGGCGCTGGACCTCTACAGCGAGCGCGGCTTCGAGCAGACGACGGTGGCGGAGATCGCCAAGCGGGCGGGGCTCACGGAGCGCACGTACTTCCGGCACTTCGCCGACAAGCGCGAGGTCCTGTTCGGGGGCACGGGCCCGCTCCACGACCTGTTGATGAACACCGTCGCCGCCGTGCCCGAGTCCACGGCGCCGATCGCCGTGGTGACCGCGGCCCTCGACGCGGTCGCCGCCGTGTTCCAGGGGCGCCACGCCCACTCCCGGAAGCGTCAGGCCGTCATCGTCGCCAACCCGGAGCTCCGGGAACGCGAGTTGATCAAGATGGCGGCCTGGTCCGCGGCGCTGGCCGACGCGCTGCGCCGGCGCGGCGTCGCGGACCCGGCCGCGAGTCTGGCCGCGGAGGCGGGGATCGCCGTCTTCAAGGTCGCGTTCGAGCGCTGGGTCGGCGAGGCCGAGGATCGAGGCCTGGCGCGGCTCGTCCGGGAGTCGTTCGACGAGCTCAAAGCCGTCACTGTGGGGGAGTGACGATTCCGGCCTCGATGTGGGCGAGTTGGGCGGCGAGGATCTCTTCGAACGCGGCGCGGCGGTCCACCCCGAGGGGCCGGACGTCGCGGGCGAAGTGGGCCAGGGCGGGGAAGCGTTCGGGGTCGGCGCCCAGTACCGCGACCCGGAACAGCTCCATGCCCTGTTCGTACTCTTCGGGGGTGATGGTGCTGACCCCGGCCTCGGAGGCGATCAACGAGGCGAGGAGGATCGCGATCCGGTGGTAGCGGGCCGGGATCTCCTCGTCGGGCAGGCCCGACGCCCGCAGGGCCTGTAGCACCTCTTCCATGACCAGCCGGGAACCGGTGCCGCTTGACGCATAGCGTCCCCAGACCGCGGCGAGCTGAGGCTGCCGGCCGAAGGCCTCTCTCACGCGCAGGGCCAGCGCGGTGATGCGCTGCTTCCAGTCGCCCTCGGGCCGGTAGCCGTCCATGGCGGCCAGGAGGATCCGGTCGGCGACCGCCCGCAGCAGTTCGGTCTTGCTGCGGAAGTGCCGGTAAAGGCTGGAGGAATCGGTCCCGAGCGCTGCGGCCAGCTTGCGCACGCTGAACGACTCGGCGTCGCTCGTGCGCAGCAGCTCCGCCGCCGCGTCCAGGATCTCCTCGGTCGACCAGCGCCTTCGGCCTGTCATCTCGCTCTCGCTCCTCTCGTCCGGACTCAGCATAATCTATGCACTTGCTGCTGCACGCACTGCGTGCATAATGAGGACATGCGAAGAGAAGGGGAGAGGGAGACATGAGCGAGGCCACTGAAGTGAAACGGCCACCGGAGCCGGACTTCTCGGCGATAACGGCCGAGGAACTGGCTGCCTACCGCGACGCGGAGAACCGCTTCCGGGCGTCCAGCGCGGCGCGGGCGCTCACCGGGAATCCGGATCCGGGCGCCGCGATCGACTGGCGGCAGGTGGCGCTGCCCGGCCGCGAGCTGCCGGTCCGGGTGTACCGGCCGGCGGCCGAGAACGGCGGCAAGGGGGCCGACCGGGCGGAGTTGCCCCTCGTGCTCCACGTCCACGGAGGCAGTTTCGTGGGCACGGCGGTGCAGTGCGACTGGACCAACAGCCACCTCGCCGCCCAACTGCCCGCACTCGTCGTCTCGGTCGAGCACCGCCTCCTCGACCAGGAAACTCCGCTGTCGGCGGCCGCCGACGACGCCTGGGACGTGCTTCAGCACGTGGTGCGGCACCCCGCGCGGTGGGGCATCGACCCGGCGCGCACGGTCGTCTTCGGCGAGAGCTGCGGCGCGTTGATCAGCGCACTGACGGCGATCCGCGCCAGGGAGGCCGGCCTGCGGCTCGCGGCACAGGTGCTGGTCAACCCCGCGGTCGACGTGACCGAGACGATGTTCGACTACGCCTCGATCGCCGAGTACGGGTACCACCCGACCCGCGCCATGCCACAACTGCGCCTGTTCCAGCGGCTCTCCGTCCCACCGGGAACCGACACCCGCGCGCTCTCGCCGCTGTACGCCGACAACCTGAACGGGCTGGCCCCGGCGCTCCTCGTGGTGCCGACCCAGGATGCGGTGGCCGATCACGGCCGCCGCTATGCCGAGCGGCTGCGGGAGGCCGGGACATCCGTGCGGCTCACCGAATACCCGGGCGCGAGGCACGCGTTCCTCACCCTGCCGGGTGTGGAGCCGCAGGCCGAGGCCGCCCGTACGGAGATCCTCGACTTCCTCCGAGCCGCCATCACCGCGGGCCCCGAAAGGAATGCAATCCGATGACGATGCCGAAGACACGGTATGAGCGAGGGGCCGTCGCGGCGATGTACGCGGGGCTCGGGCTCACCGTCGTCGCGACGATCGCCCCGTACGCCGACCGCGCCACCACCCATTTGCTGGCCGATCACATCCGGGCCGGCTACCCCGCGTTCAGCCGGCCGCGTGTCGACTCGGCCGTCACCACTTACCTGGTCCTGCTGTCCGTCATCGGAGCGCTCGGTGTCCTCGCCTGGCTCGGGACGGCCTGGGCGGTCAAGGCGGGCAAGCGGTGGGCCCGGCCCGCCGCGACCGTGATGTTCGTGCTCGGCACAAGCGTCGGGCTGACCGGGCTGCTCACCGAGGACACCTCCGGTGAGGCCGGCCTGCCGCCGGTGCTGGGCTGGGCCGGCCTGGCTCCCGGCCTGGCAGGACTCCTGGCGGTCGCGTTGCTGTGGAGACGACCTCGCCCGGTGACACAGTGAAGCGCATCGGCATCATCGGGGTGGGCGAGATCGGCCGGGCCATCGTGGACGGCCTGTGCGACCGGGGCGACGATGCGCCCGAGGTGTTCCTCTCCCCGCGCGGAGCCCGCACGGCCGCGGAGCTGTCCGAGCGCTACGAGGGCGTGCGGGTGTGTCCCGACAACCAGGCGGTGGTGGACCGCTCCGAGACCGTGATCATCGCCGTACGCCGTCAGGACCGGCACGAAGCGCTCGCCGGCTTGGCGGTGGCCGACGACAAGATCGTGGTCAATGTGATGTCCGGCGTCGGCAACGACGATCTGCGCCGGACGCTGGCCTCCGATGCCCCGCTCGTACGGGCCATCCCCCTGCCCGCCATACGCGAACGCCGCTCCGTCACGGTGACGTACCCGTCCCACCCGGTAGTGGACTCCCTCTTCGAGCACCTGGGCGGGGCGCTCCCGGTCGCGGACGAGACGGCCTTCAACGTCCTCTCCGCGGTGACGGGGACGCTGACCACCCACTACCGGTACCTCGCCACACTCACGTCGTGGGCCGCGGGCCACGGCATCGCCTCCGGTGACGCGGACCGCTACGTCCGCGGCCTCTTCCAGGAGGTCGGCCGCGCACTGGGCGACCAGACCCGCACCCTGGAGCAGCTCGCGGCCAACCACGAGACCCCGAAGGGGAACAACGAGCGCATCCGCACCACCTGGTTCACCCCGGCCAACTCCGCAGCCCTCGCCCAGGCCCTCGACGGCCTCCTCGCCGACCTCACGGAACCCCTGCACGCCTCTTGACGTGGACGCGTCGCTGCTGCCTCACTGTTAGGAATCTTTCCTATCAGTCAGTCGACCGGGAGGACTCCTGTGGCACCCATCCCCCGCAGACCGCGCCGAGCGGTCGGTGCCGTCGTGGCCGCGGCCACCGCGGCGTTAACCATCGCTCTGCCGAATCTCAGCGCGGCCCAGCCCTCCGGGGCCCAGCCCGCCGGCGCGAAGGCCGCGCCCGTGCGGTACGAGGCCGAGTCCGCGGTCATCTCCGCGGGCGCGGCCGAGTCCAACCACGACGGCTACTCCGGCTCCGGATTCGTCAACTTCGACAACCAGGTCGGCAGCTACGTCGAGTTCACGGTGAACGCCCCTGCCGCGGGCAGCGCCACCCTCACCCTCGGCTACGCCAACGGCACCGACGCCAACCGCCCGCTGGACATCGCCGTCAACGGCGACCTGGCGGCGGACGACCTGGCGTTCCCGTCCACCGGCGCCTGGACCACCTGGTCGTCGGTGACCACGACCGTCACCCTCAAGGCCGGTGCCAACACCATCCGTACGACCTCGGCGGCGGCCGAGGGCGGGCCCAACCTCGACTACGTCGATGTCACCGCCGCCGACGGACCGGCCGGCAGGGACTACGAGGCCGAGTCCGCCCAGATCTCCCAGGGTGCCGCCGAGTCCAACCACGACGGCTACTCCGGCACCGGATTCGTGAACTTCGACGTCGTCGCGGGCGCCTACGTCGAATTCAGCGTCGACGCGGCACAGGCCGGCCCCGCCCGGCTCGACTTCCGCTACGCCAGCTCCTCCGCCGACCGCCCGCTCGACATCGCCGTGGGCGGCGCCACCGTCGCCGACGACCTCTCCTTCCCGGCGACCGGCGCCTGGACCACCTGGAAGACGGTCAGCGTGAACGCCACGCTCAAGGCCGGAAGCAACAAGGTCCGCGCGACCACCTCCGGCGTCGACGGCCCCAACCTCGACAAGCTGACCGTCACCCCGACCGGCCCCGCCGACACCGAGCGGCCGACCGCCCCCGCGAACCTCCGCAAGGACAAGGAGCCGACGGCCACCACCGTCTCGCTGGCCTGGGACGCGGCGGCCGACAACGTGGGCGTCACCGGCTACGACGTCTACCAGCACGGCCAGTTGATGAAGAAGGTCGGCCCGGACGTCCTCGCGGCGACCGTCGAAAACCTCGACCCCGAGACCTCGTACGACTGGACCGTCTTCGCGCGCGACGCGGCCGGAAACGCCTCAGAGGCGTCCAACGCCGTCACCATCGCGACCCTGCCCGCCCCGCCGGACACCGAGCCGCCGACCACCCCCGGCAACCTGACCTCCCCCTCGAAGACGGCCACGACCGTCGATCTGTCCTGGGCCGCGTCCAGCGACAACGTCAAGGTCACGGGCTACGAGATCTACCGCGACGGCGCCCTGTCCGGCACCTCCGAGACCACCACGACCAGCGTCGCGGGCCTGACCCCGAACACCGCGTACGCCTTCAAGGGCAGGGCGTACGACCTCAAGGGCAACAAGTCCCCCTTCACCCCCGAGATCACGGTGACCACCTCCGGCACCCAGCCCGGCGGCACCCCCGACCCCGGTACGGTCAGCACCCTCGCGAGCGGGGTGGACGTCGCCTGGGGCCTCGGCTTCCTGCCCGACGGCACGGGCGTCTTCACCGAGCGCAACACCTTCAACGTCTACAAGCTGACCAAGTCCGGCACGAAGACCCTGGTCGGCAAGGTGCCCAACTCCCAGACCACCGGCGGCGAGGGCGGTCTGCTGGGCCTCGAGGTCTCCCCGACCTTCGCCACCGACCACTACCTCTACTTCGTGCACACCTCCAGCGAGGGCAACCGCATCGCCCGCATGACCCTGGAGAACAACACCCTCAGCGGCTACAAGGTGCTGCTCCAGGGCATGGAGAAGAGCCGCTACCACAACGGCGGCCGGCTGCGCTTCGGCCCCGACGGCAAGCTGTACGCCTCCATGGGCGACGCCCAGACCGAGTCGCGGGCCCAGGACCGCAACTCGCTCAACGGCAAGATCCTCCGGATCAACCCCGACGGCTCCATCCCGTCCGACAACCCCTTCGGCAACGCCGTCTGGTCGCTGGGCCACCGCAATCCGCAGGGCCTGGACTTCGACTCCAAGGGCCGCCTGTGGGAGTCCGAGTTCGGCAACAGCGTCATGGACGAGGTCAACCTCATCCAGAAGGGTGGCAACTACGGCTGGCCCAACTGCGAGGGCACCAGCGGCGACTGCTCCGGCTCCGGCTACATCGCCCCGAAGAAGACCTGGTCCACCTCCTCGGCCTCGCCCAGCGGGCTGACCATCATCAATGACCATGTCTTCGTCGCCACCACCGTGGGCAAGCGCGTCTACCGGATGCGGATCGACTCCTCGTCGAACCTCGTCGAGCAGAAGACGTACTTCCAGGGCACCTACGACCGCCTGCGCACGGTCGAGGTCGACCACGACGGCGACATCTGGCTCACCACCTCCACCGACAAGGACGGCACGGACGGCAACGACCGCGTCCTGCGGATCGACATCGTCTACTCGGACGACGGCACGGCCGGTGACTTCAAGCTCAGCAGCAGCGCCTTCAACGACAACGCGACCATCCCCACCCGCCACACCTGCGCCGGGGACGGCACGGCCGGCCAGGACCCCTCGCCCCCGCTGGCCTGGGGCACCGGCACCACCGGCGCGCGCAGCTGGGCCATCGTCTTCGCGGACGTCGCGAACAGCGGCAACAAGCTCCACTGGGCGATCTGGGACATCCCGGCCGCCAAGCTGTCCCTGCCCGAGGCGCTGGGGTCCGGATTCAACGTCCCCGGCCAGGGCGGCGCCAAACAGAAGGCCATGGGCAGCGGCGCGAATGCCCAGCAGTACTTCGGCCCCTGCCCCGGCGGTTCGACACACCCGTACACCTTCACGCTGTACGCGGTGAACACCGCGACCCTGCCCGGGATCGACTCCGGCTCGTCGATGGCCCAGATCGAAACGGCGATCAAGAACGCGAGCACGGCGAACGTGAAGCTGCGCGGCAACTCGAACGCGGGCACGTAGCTGTCGAGGTCAGGTAGGGGTGGCCGGAGGGCCCGGACGTGCTCCGGTCCTCTCCGGCCACCGCCCTTCACCACCTTGGGGTGCTCGCGCGCACCATAGGCATCCTGGCCGACACCGTTTACCGTCTGCTGCCGACCTGACGGCCCGGCCTCACTTCAGGTGCCGGCCGAAGAACCGGTCCCCGTCCTCCACCTCGAACCACGGGGTACCGGCGTGCCCGCCCATATTGGCGTGCAGCGTCTTCTCCCTGGTGCCGAAGGCGTCGAACAGGTCCAGGGCACGCTGCCGGGGGTTCCCTTCGTCGTCCCACTGGAGCAGGAACAGCAGCGGAATGGTGACCTGCCGGGCCTCCTCGCGCTGGGCGCGGGGCACGTAACCCCCGGCGAAGAAACCGGCGGCCGCGATGCGCGGTTCGACCACCGCCAGCCGAATGCCGATGGCGGTCATCCCCGAGTACCCGACCGGGCCGCCGATCTCGGGCAGCTCAAGGAGGGCGTCCAGGGTGGTCCGCCATTCCGGGACCGCCTTTTCGACCAGCGGGCCGACGAAGGACTCGAAGATCTCGTCGACCGGCTCGCCGGCCGCCATCGCCCGGCGGAGGTCGGCGCGAGCCTGCTCATCGGCGGCGGAACGGGGCCGTTCGCCGTGCCCGGGGTGGTCGATGGCGGCCACCGCGTAGCCGTACTCCGCCGCGCAGTGCCGGGCCCGGGCCACCAGCCGCGCTTCCCGCTTGTGCAAGCCGCCGTTGTGGCCGATCAGGATCAGCGGGGCAGGTGCGGATCCAGACGTCCACAGGATGCCGGGGATCTCACCGAGGGTGAATTCGCGTTCGAGGACGCCGTCGTCGAGGCGCAGTTCAGAAGTGAATCGCATGGTCGTGCCTTTCGGGAGTGCGCGTGAACGGCGCTCCCGGACGACCTATCGCCCGACCGTGACCCCGGAGGGGAGCACCCATGTCGATACTGTGTTCACGGGTACCACCTCCTCGTTCTCTTGCACGGCCTCCGGGAAAGTAGCAGTGGTCGCCGTGGTCCGCCAACTGGTTTTCGGGGGTCCCGCGAGCCGCGATGAGTCCTGCCGCGTCCGGCAGTCGTACTGTCGAACCCGTTACCGAGGAGGACTTCGGATGCGCAGCGTGACCTATTCGATGAGCGTCTCACTCGACGGCTACATCGTCGGGCCGGACGGCCGCTTCGACTGGACGGCGCCCGACGAGGAGGTCTTTCGCTTCTGGATCGACGAGATTCGCGGCGCGCTAGCCGGCGCGTCCGCCGAGCCCTGGGAACAGAGGTGCGCGGGTGGCCCGGGTGAAGCGGGCGCCCCACTCCTGGACGTGCGTGGCGAACTCCGGCGGCCCCAGGACCTCGAACTCGGCGCCCACGTTGCCCAGTGCCTGGGTCGGCCAGTCGAGGGAGGTCGAGGTCATGGTGAGTCGGCAGCTGTCCTGATCGAGCGGTTCGACCGAGCCCCAGCGGCCGACCACCTGCCGAACCCGCGAGGAGGGGGCGTGCACAAGGACCTCGACCGTGTACGGAGCCGGGGCCCCGCTCGCTGACTGGACGAAGGCCACGGCGTCCTCGGCCGGGAGCATACGTGGCCGGAAGCGCGTGCCGGTTGCCGTCGGCTCGGTCAGCCGGTCGAGGCGGAAACTACGCCAGTCGTGCCGATCCAGGTCGTAGGCCACCAGGTACCAGCGTCCGCCGAGTGCGACGACGCGGTGCGGCTCGACCTCGCGCTCCGTGGGTGCGGAGCCCCTGGCCGTGTAGCCGAACCGCAGCCGCTCCATGTCCCGGCAAGCCTGGGCGACCGCGGTGAGCACCCCCGCAGCGACGACCGGCCCGGACACGACAGCGGAGAGGGTCATCGCCCGCAGGGCGTCCACCCTGGCCCGCAGCCGGGGCGGCAGGACCCGCACCACCTTGGTGAGTGCGCGCAGCGACGCCTCTTCCATCCCCGCGATCCCGCTCTGCGCCGTGTCGCCGACGCCCACCGCGAGGGCCACCGCCTCCTCGTCGTCCAGCAGCAGCGGCGGGAGGACGGCGCCTGGCGCGAGCTGGTAGCCGCCGTCGGTGCCCCGGGCCGCGCCGACCGGGTAGCCGAGCTCGCGCAGTCGCTCGACATCGCGGCGCAGCGTCCGCTCGGAGACCCCGAGCCGGCCGGCCAGTTCCAGGCCGGACCAGTGCCGGTGGGTCTGCAGCAGCGAGAGCAGTCTGAGGGTCCGTGAGCTGGTGTTCGCCATGGCGACATCCTGCCTCGACTTCCGGTCAAAAACTGTCCGGAAGCCTCCCTAGGGTCGATCTCGACAGCCGCACCCGAGGCGAGGACGAAAATGATCACCCGTGAGATCCAGCTGACTGCCCAGATCACCGGCGCCCCGACGCTCGACCATTTCACCGTCGCCAAGACCGTGGTGGAAGGCGAGGTCCTGGTACGTACCGACCAGATCGGGCTCGCGGCGACCTACCTGGAGCTGATGCGGGCCGACTGCGCCATCCCGGTCCCGGCCTGGCAGCCGGGGCAGCGGGTAGGGGTGGCCGCCATCGGCTCCGTGGTCCGGTCCGACAGCCCCGAACTCGAGGTCGGCGACCTGGTCCAGTCGATGACCGGCTGGAGTGAGTACTCGGCCGGTCCGGCCGGCTCGTACGTCAAGCTCGATCGTGAGCTCTTCGCCGACCCGGGCTACTACCTCGGCCAGGGACCGACCGCCTACTACGGGATGGCCGAGATAGCGGCCGTCGGTGAAGGCGACGTGGTCTTCGTCTCCGGCGCGGCGGGCGGGGTCGGCTCGCTGGCCGGGCAGATCGCCAAGTGCCGTGGTGCGGCTCGGGTGATCGGCAGCGCCGGCAGCCCGGCGAAGGTCGACTACTTGGTGAACGAACTCGGCTACGACGCCGCCTTCGACTACCACGACGGCTCTGTAGCCGACCGGCTGCGGGAGCTCGCGCCCGAGGGTGTCTCGGTCTTCTTCGACGTCGTGGGCGGCGAGCAGTACCAGGGTGCGCTGCAGGTGGCCCGGCCCGGGGCGCGCTTCGCCCTGTGCGGCTCGCTGTCCAGCCAGCTCGGTGACGCGGCGCAGCGCTTTCCGCAGCCGGATCGCGCGGCGGCCGAGGCCAGGGGCGTCGAGCTGCTCCCGTTCTCCTGCCACCACACGCCTGATCAGATCGCGGCCTGGCGTGAGCACTTCAGCAGCTGGCTGGGCGAGGGCCGCTTCGTTTATCCGCAGACAGTGGTCGAGGGCGGGATCGAGGACGTGCCGCAGGCGTTTCTTTCCCTGCTACAGGGTTCCTACCAGGGCAATGTCTCGGTGCGGCTGTCGTGACCACCCTCTCCCTCCGGACCCTGAACCGGGCGCTGATGGGCCGCCAGTTCCTGCTGGGGCGCACCGATCGCAGTCCGCTGGAGGTGATCGGGCGACTGGTTGCACTGCAGGCACAGGAGCCCAACTGGACCTATGTCGGGCTGTGGAGCAGGATCCACGCCTTCACTCAGCCCGAGCTCA
Organism: Streptomyces sp. NPDC028305; assembly: GCF_055569495.1. Lineage (NCBI taxonomy): Bacteria > Bacillati > Actinomycetota > Actinomycetes > Kitasatosporales > Streptomycetaceae > Streptomyces > Streptomyces sp. NPDC028305. The sequence goes on along the minus strand of NZ_JBVHTN010000001.1, from coordinate 1,015,770 downwards.
CCGGACTGCTGGAGGACCGGCAGGTGGTCCGCTCCGGTCTGCTCCGCAGTACCCAGCACCTCGCCGCGGCCGACGATTTCCGCTGGCTGCGGCCGCTGCTGCAGCCCGTGCTCGACCGCACGGCCGGCTCGCCCCACTTTGCCCGGAACGGCACAGGTCTGGACGCGGCGTCCTTGGTTGCTGAGGGACTCGGCCTGCTCGCGGGAGGGACGCTGTCGCGCAAGGAGTTGGCCCTGCGGCTGGCCGAACGCCATCCGGGACGCGACGGCCGGATCCTGGCCGGGCAGATGGAATTGCGCACCCCTCTCGTCCATGGCGCGGCCACCGGCGCATGGGGCTCCTGGGGCAACCGGTCGGCGGTCTCGGTCACGCCCGCCGAGGTCTGGCTGGGACAGCCGATGGCGACGGCAGGGACGGCGACTGCCGCCAAGGATTCGGCCAAGGAGCTGATCCGCCGCTATCTGGCCGCCTTCGGCCCGGCCGGAGTGAAGGACGTCCAGGCCTGGTGCGGACTGACCCGCCTGGGCGAGGTCGTCGCGGAGATGCGCGCCGAACTGCGCCGCTATACCGGCCCCGACGGCAGGGATCTGATCGATCTGGCCGACGCTGAACTGCCCGACCCCGACACGCCCGCTCCAGTGCGGCTGCTCCCCGCCTTCGACAACATCCTGCTCGGTCACGCCGACCGGACTCGGGTCATCAGCGACGAGGACCGGAAGCGGGTGATGCCCGGCCAGGCAAGGGTACGGGCCACCTTCCTGGTGGACGGCTGGGTGCACGGAACGTGGTCCATCGACGCCGGGACGTTGCGGCTCACCCCGTTCCGACCGCTCTGCGCAACCGATCGGGCAGCCCTGGAACAGGAAGCGGACCGGCTGCTGCAATTCGTGGGAGGCCGGGTGGTGTCCTACAGCGACCCTGCCTCGACCCAGTCGTCTTGAGGTTCCCCCGGCACCTGCCATGCGAACAAGGCTGGGCAAGGCGAGCGCTTGGTCAGTTTCCGCCAACGGTCCGGCTCGGCGAAGCGGTCGACGGGCTCGTACAGTCCGCGACGCGGACCCAGACGAGATCGGGGAGGAACCCCGCGCGATCGACGCGAGTGAGGGGCCGAGCCATGCGGCCGGGAGGTGGCCGCCGTCCGAATTGACATGTCGCATGGTGACGGGAGGTCAGGGCGCGTGTCAGGGGCGTGCGGATGTGCTCGACGTCGACCGCGGGTCTGCCGCTTCGATCCCGACTCGGGCTCGGCCGGTGGCCCTACGCGCCGGCCCTCGGACTGCTGAGCGGCCTGGCGGTGGCGCGGCGCGGGCGCGGCGAGCGCCGGGGTGGGTGGCGCGCGCCACACGAGACCCTCAGGCCGTTGTCTCCCGCTCAGGCGGCTCGTCCGTGCCGGGCAGCTTCGCCGAGGCGTCCACATGGGCGAGCCGCCGCAACGCGCTGAACACCGCCTCGCCCAGAACGGTTCCGACCACCACACCCTCCATCATGTTTTCGACCGCCTCCAGCCGGCCCACGTACGCGAGATCGGCGCGGGCGACCTGCTCGGCGGCGTCCGCGTAGTCCTCGAGCACTTCGACGAACGCTCCGTGTCCCAACCGGTCCAGCGCGGCGAGGGCCTTTGACAGGTCGGCCGCGGCGGGATTTGACTCATCCGCCTGCCATCCGCGCCGGGAGATGAGGTCTGCGACGGCGGCCTGTGCGGCTGCGGACGCCGCGTCGTCGTGATCGCTGCGTCCGGTGCCGAGGCGATCCGCGGCGGCGCCGAGCACCTTGTGCAGGGGACGCTCCGGATCATCGAGGGCCGCCAGAACCTCCGTGATGTCGGCCAGCTTCAAGCCGCCCACATCGAGCAGTGCACGGATCAGCTGTAGCCGACGCTCGTGCGTCTCACCGTAGGTCGCCTGATTCGGGCTGGTCAGCTCGCCCGGAGGCAGCAGCCCTTCACGGACGTAGTACTTGATGGTCGGCACCGACACCCCGGTTCGGCGACTCAACTCCCGTATGCGCACCGTCGGTTCACTCCTCGTCCTCCGCCTCGTCCGCCCGCGCCGGCCCTTGCCGGCCGCCTCCCATGATAGATACTGGCGCTATCGGATAGCGGATAGTGCTGCTATCTGTTTTACTTCGGGAGGGATAGCTGTGCCTTCATCACGTCCGTCTTCGTGGCCGTCGTCGTGGGAGCCGGTTCCATGGCGGTCATGGCACCGACCGCTGGTGATGTTCTCGGCGGCGATGGCCGTCATGGCGGTCATATTCGGTGTGGGGATCGTCGTCGACGACCGCGTTGTGGCGGGTGCGCCGGTCTGGTCCAAACCTTTCAAGTTCTCGGTCTCATTCGTGGCGTACTGCCCCTCTCTGGCCTGGGCGCTGTCACTGCTCACCCGTGGCCGACGTGTGGGCTGGTGGGCCGGGACCGTTGTGTCGGCCGCGTGTCTCGTCGAGATGGCGATCATCACCGGGCAGGCGGCGCGCGGGAGGCGCAGCCACTTCAACCATGAAACGCCCTTCGACGAGGCACTGTTCAACGCGATGGCGGTGACGGTCGTCATCCTGTGGCTGGGCATGCTCGTGATCGCCGTACTGCTGCTCCGCACCCGGATCACCGACCGAGCGACCGCGTGGGCGTTGCGCTCCGGCATTTCCCTGGCGCTGGCCGGCGCCGCTGTCGGATTCCTGATGTCGCAGCCCGCGCCGGGGCAGCGGCGCGGCGTCTCCAAGGTGGTCGGCGCGCACAGCGTGGGCGTGCCGGACGGCGGCCCGTCGATGCCGCTGACCGGCTGGTCGACGACCGGCGGCGATCTGCGGATCCCGCACTTCTTCGGTATGCACGCGCTGCAATTCCTCCCGCTGCTGGTCATGGTGGTGACGGCCCTCGCGCCACGCTTCGCCCGTCTCGCGGACGAACGGGTACGGCTGCGCCTGGCGCTGCTGGCCTCGGGGGTGTACGCCGCCGCCTTCGCCCTGGTTCTCTGGCAGGCGCTGCGGGGCCAGGCGCTGATCCATCCGGACGGTGTGACGCTGGGGGTGGCCGGCCTGATCGTGGTGGCCGCCGTTCTCGGGACGTACGGATCTCTCCGCGTGCCAGGCCACCGCCGCGCTCAGGCGCATGAGGCCGGGCTTGTGTCATGACCGGATTCCTCTTCGAGCTCTCCTTCTGGCTGGCCGCACCGGTGTGGCTGCTCATGATCTTCGCCCCGGGGTGGAGCGCGACCGCCCGCATCGCCGGGTCGCCGCTGACGGTGGTGCCCGTGCTGCTCGTCTATCTCGCGCTCGCCATCCCGGTGTTCCCCGAACTCTGGACCGCGGTCAGCCGACCGGACCTCGACGCCTTCCGTGAACTGACGGCACTCGCGGACGGCGCGGGAGCCGTCTGGGTGCAGGTCATCGCCTGGGACCTGCTGATCGGGCAGTGGATGTACCGGGAGGCCAGAAGGCTTGGGATCTCGGCCCTGCTGATGGGGCCGCTGCTGGCCTTCACGATCCTGCTGTCGCCGTTCGGGCTGCTGGTGTTCCTGGGGCTGCGCGCGTGGAGTTCGCGGCGTGCGACCCGCGACGGCTTCGCGGTTGCCGTGTCCGGCGGGCCGCGTAATTGACCGTCGTGCACCACGGGACTGATGTTGGAACCAGTTCCGTGGTGCACGCGCCACTCGCTCCGACACGTCTCCGCCGGCGCCGCTGCCATGGCATGACTGACTCGGCATGTGTCATCCTTGATAGACAGTCAGTGACGTTGAGACTACGGAGACAGTCGATGGCCCGTTCCTGGGAAGCTGACCCGTCGGCGTTATTCGCCAAGCGTCTGGGAAAGTCGGCGGCAGAGCTTGGGAATTCCGGTGACGATGATAAGTGCCCGGACATCTGGCAGCTCGACAATGGTGATATCGCCGTGATCGGCCGCGACCTCACTGCCGTCTATGCCTCACGTTTGCCGACTGGTGTGTCCATCGGGCCTGACGAGCGGCTGGTTGTCATTCCCGGAAACATGCTCAGCGCAGCAAAGGTAGATATTCCCGATGCTTGATCTTCGTGCCCCCGTGCTCCCGGCCGAACAAGGCAAACCACTCGATGACGACGCCTACGTCAGTGACTTCTGGGCGCGACGCAAGGCTATCCGTCACGGTGAGTCCTGGAAGTTGGAGCGGCTACAGCACTTCGAAGAGGATGACAGCCCCGCCCGGGACGCACTCCGCCGAGGCGACTGGGGCGAAGCGCTCCGGCTGTTCGAGGCGAAGCGTGAGGCTACACAGAAGGCGGCTGAAGAGGACCGGCGGAACGGCTCCCCGTTCCATCGTTTGCGCGTGGTGGAAGAGCCGCTGACGCCATATATGCAATGGGAGCTGCACTCGCTCCACGTCCGTGCGGAGGCCGGGCATCCCACCCGTGTGCTGCCCGCGAAGGAAGTCGCCGCCGCTGAGGTCGAGCACCTTCTGCCCGAGTTCGTCATCCTCGACAATCTCACCCTTTATGAGATTCTCTACACCGAGACCGGAGCCTTCGAGAGCGCCCGCCGTTTCACCGACCCCGAGATCGTGAAACCTTGGGTGACCTATGTGAAGCAGGCTTGGGCGGTAGCGGAGGACATCCGGACCTACTTCGAGCGTGCGGTGGTGCATCTTCCCCCGCCCCCGGCGGCATGAGCGGAGAACAAATCAACGCCCCGGCCGGGGACGAGGGAAGTCGTCCACAAGGGTCTCAGAATGACCTGTCAGGGTCGTCTCGGGACGTCGTACAGGCCGGCAATGTCTCGGGTGGCATCAACTTTTACCAGGGAGCACCGGGAGAGTCGGCCGGCCTCATACCGCGACAGCTCCCGGCTGATGTGCACAGCTTTGTCAACCGCAGCGACGAACTGAATCAGCTTGATGCGATCCTGGCTGGCCAAAGCGGCGACCGACTGGTTGTCTCGATCCATGTAGTGGCCGGTACGGCAGGTGCGGGGAAGACCTCGCTGGTGCTGCACTGGGCCCATCAAATCAAGGACCGCTTTCCCGACGGTCAGCTCTTCGTCAATCTGCGTGGCTACGACCCCGGCGAACCCGTCACCGCGGACCAGGCACTACGCCGATTCCTGCGCGCGCTCGGCGTGCCTGCTGACCAAATCCCCCAGGATGTCGATGATGCCGCCGCTCTGTACCGCTCGCTGCTCGCCGAGCGACGCGTCCTGATTCTGCTCGACAACGCCGCCACGGTCAGCCAGGTGCGGCCCCTCCTCCCCGGTACCGGCACCAGCCTGGTAGTGGTGACCAGCCGCAACCGGCTCTCCGGCCTCACCGTGCGAGACGGGGCCCGCCGCCTGACGCTCGGCACGCTTCCCGAGCCCGAGGCGATTGCCTTACTGCGCGCGGTCACCAGCGGCTATCGGCCCGAGGACGATGAGGGAAAGCTGACCGAACTGTCGCGTCTTTGCGCTCGACTGCCGCTCGCCTTACGTATCGCGGCAGAGCGCGCCGCCAGTCAGCCTCATTATGAGGATCGACGATCTCATCTCTGACTTGCGGGACGAGTCGGTCTGCTTCTGCCCCGCCGGAACTCCGCTGGAGGAACTGGCGCGGATCGCGGGAGCCCGATGGATGGTTGAGGAATGTTTTCAGACCGCGAAGAACGAAACCGGACTCGATCACTACCAGGTCCGCGGCTATACCGCGTGGTACCGGCATATAACCCTCTCCATGGCCGCCCTCGCCTTCCTCGCCATCCTGCGAGCGGAGGCAAAACAGGGGCTCCAAAAACCGGGAGCGATCGATCCCTCATACCCGTGACCATGAACGAGGCCCGGCGGCTCTTCAACCGCATCTCCTCTCCCATCCGCCACGGCATCCAGCACGTACTCGCCTGGTCCCTATGGCGAAGAAAAAGCCAAGCCCGAGCCCGCATCAGCCACTACAGACGCAGAGGACGTCACGGAGTGTCGTTGCAGTACTAGGCAGTGTCTTCAAATGATCACCGCTGGTGGATCATGGTGTCGTGATACGTCGCCATGACCTGTCCGATGCCGAGTGGGAGTTCGTCCGGCCGTTGCTGCCCGAGTCAGTGCGGGGGCGGAAGCGGCTGGATGACCGTAGAGTCCTGAACGGGATCGTGTGGAAGTTCCGGACCGGTGTCGCCTGGCGGGATGTGCCCGACCGTTACGGCCCCTGGGCCCCACTGCATACGCGTTTTCGCAGGTGGGCGGCGAACGGGACGTTCGACCGGATGCTGCGGGCCGCGCAGGCGAAGGCGGACGCGGCCGGCGACATCGAGTGGCTGGTGTCGGTCGACTCCACGGTCGTCCGGGCCCACCAGCATGCGGCCGGGGCTCGAAAAGGGGGCTCCGAGACCTGGCCCTCGGCCGCTCCAGAGGCGGGCTGACCAGCAAGATTCACCTGGCCTGCGACGGATTAGGCCGGCCTCTGGCTTTCGTCGTCACGGGCGGCAACGTCAACGACTGCACCCGGTTCACCGCCGTGATGGAAGCGATCCGGGTACCCCGGACCGGACCGGGACGACCCCGCACCCGGCCCGATCACGTCCTGGGCGACAAGAGCTACAGCTCGAAGGCGATCCGCGCGTGGCTCCGCAGCAAGGGCATCTCGCACACGATCCCCGAGCGGGCCGACCAGGCCGGCAACCGGGCCCGGCGAGGCAGCCGGGGAGGCCGCCCGCCGGGCTTCGACCGTGAGGCCTACAAGCGCCGCAACGTCGTAGAACGCTGCTTCAACAGCTTGAAGCGGTGGCGAGGGATCGCTACCCGGTACGACAAAACCGCTCAGTCCTACGAAGCGGCCGTCGCCCTCGCATCACTCCTGATGTGGGCGTGAAGGCTAACGAACCAACTCAGTCCATGTCCTCCTCGTCCTCATCCTCCTCCATGCTCTCGTACCCGGAGTGGAACAGCGTGGAGAAGCTGGGGTACTTCGTCGTGTCGCCGTACTTCGGTGCGAACTCGTAGGCGGCCCACTCGCCGTCCGGCCCGACGTCGGTCGGATCGAGCAGCCAGAAGTCCTCTCCCCGGGCGATTTCGATAGACCGGCGAAACAACTGAACATCGTCCTCGTTGCCGGGTATCGAGTCGTAGGTCTCGGCAACGCGTCTGCCGGCCTCGCTGTCCCGCATCCACACGATGCGGCCGCACGGATGGACCTCGTCCACCCAGGCATCCAGGCGCGTCCACCCGTCGCTCGCCAGGAAGAATCCCCGCAGGCTCGGTGGGAACCGCACTCCGAGCCGCTCCTCGGATGCCACCAGAGCTTCCTCCCGAGCAGGGGCTTCACCCAACCACGGCTCAACCCGCTCCCCTCGGTCCAGAGCCTCCAACTGATTGTCGTCCATCAGATCGACCAACTCTTTGTCGTCGGCACGGACCTTCACGTACAGCTCGCCGTATCGCTCCAGAAAGACACGCCACTCCTCCGGCGTGGTCAGAACAGCGGCAACTTCATTCTCTTCAGGCTCAGTTGTCTCACTCACGCCGATCATGGTGCCAGGTGGCTATGACAATGCCGATGGCTGCCGACCGTACCGCGTGCGAGGGCCAGCTCGTAGTTGCTGCCTCTGATACGGGCGTGGCATTTGACGACACCGCCTAGGGGGCGGGCGGCCACGCGGCGGAGCCGCAAATCGGCGGGGGCGGGGTGGGGCAGCTGTGTGGTCAGGGGCGGCCTAAGGTAGGCCGCCCCTCGATCGTGTGACAGCGCCACAGGTAGTGGCAGCGCGCGGCGGGCGACAGCTTGGCGCCGTCGGCGCCAGTTCGACCAGCCCAGCGCGCATCAGTAGTTGTCGCGGTCGACTCCCTTGGGGGTTCGGTAGATGGGAGACCCGACGGAGAACACGATTCGGTCGTTCTTGGGCGCGGACGCATGCGCGTTTTCTCCGGAGCTGCTGACCCAGAGCTCCGCGGACAACGAGTACTTGTCCTTTTCGTGTACGGCCTCTATCTCCAACTGGCGGTCCGTTGAATTCACGTGCCCGAAACGAGTGATGCGCCACCCCTCCTTCGGAAGTTCTTCACGCAAGCGGTTGAAGCCGCGCGTCAACTCCCGCTCAGACAGGCGAGAGATGGACCAGAAATGCTGGACGAAATAATCCCGTTCCCCCTGTCGGGAGGGCATCGTCGCAGGTCCGGCAGGCGACACTTTCCCTTGGAGCCGGACCATGTCGAACACGTCACTGGACAGCTTTCTGGCGTGCTGCTTGGCCTGCCTCGGATGCATTTCCTTCGGCGCCGCACCATCCGAGTCACTCATGGATCCGCACCCCACGACACATAGGAGAACCGCCGCAGCGGCCAGTACCCGTCGACATCGCCACACCGTCCACACTTCAGACGTTCCAATTCGGCGGCTCACGCCAGTCGACCGGCAGAAGTGATCCATCGTCGCGTGGCTTCATTTGCACCTTGCCGTATTCTCCCACGATGACCCTTCCTTGGTTCTCGATACTGAGACTCGGCACATTTTTGTCGTCGTCGTAGTCCCAGTAGCCGCTGTGTCCGTCGGTATCAGTGGCCATCTGGTTGGCGCCGAAGATCGGGTCGGTTGGGTCGATGCCCGAGACCCCGCCCCCGTGGCCGAAGCGGCCAAAGCCGTTTACCAAATCGTCACCCTTGGCGTGCTCATTCCAGACATGCCCCTTACCCACGTCCAGATCCGCGGCATTTTCCACCCGGGCGCCAGGGCTGCCGGCGAACACGATGTCGTCGACGCCGAGGTCCCCGTCTTCGGCCGCGGCGCCGATGACCGTGGTCCCATATGAATGCGCGATTGCAGTGATATGAGCGTCGGAACCAGACTTGTTCGCGGCGTTGAGGCCATCGATGAACTGGCCGTACGGACCTACAGCATTGTCCGCATATTTATCCCGAGTGGCGTCCGAGAGTTCCGGCGGCGCATCGTAGCCTATCCAAGTAACGGTCGATACTTCCTGATCGGTCAAACGCTGGGATGTTTTCCACAAGTTCACCCCGCGATTGATGTCCCCCTTGCTGTTGCTGAGTGAGGATTCGGTTCCAGGTGTGTACACCGCGATGTGATCCGCGTCATCAGGATTTCCGTTGGCGACGATGGCCCGCCCCCGCCCTTCCGCGCTGAATCCCAGCAGATACGCCTCTGGCAGACCGTCCTCTCCGGTCCTGTCAAAGCGGCGCTGAATGGCGTCCATACCCTTCAAGGATTCCTTAATCCTGGTTCTTTCCCTGTCCCACGCTTGCCAGGCCAGCGTCACCTGCTTCTCCCCCTGAACGGGAAGCTGGGTTATGTTGTTCCACTTTTGCTCGTACTTCGCGGGCTCATTCTTGCCGAGCTCGTCGAGTTTCAGGTTGAGTTCCGCACGCGTTTCGGCGAGCACGGTCCGGTTCGCTTCGTCGCGCACGGCTGCGGGTAAACCGTCACGCTTGCCGAGCCCTGCTGGATCGAGGGCGAGCATAGCGTCCTGCTCATTCTTCGACAGGTTCTTCCACCACGTGGCGTTCTCTTCCGGATTGCTGTCCTTCAAGGGCGCTTTGATGGCGTCCAGGTAGTCCTTCGCACTGCGGCGGACACCACCCATGTCCCTCTTCGCGTCAGCCCAGTCCTCGGCGGCGACGACCAGGTCGTCGTCAGCCTTCAACCTGCGCAGCTCGGGGGCCCACTTTTCGTCGGCCCGGGTGGCCTGGTGGACGGCTTGCGCAATGCGGTCGGCGATGGCCAGCGCGCGGACGTAATTCGGGTTGCCGTGGAGGTTCGATGCCTGGCGCTGGAGAGCCTTGGCCGTGTCGTTCGCGTCTCCAGCAGGGTCGATCGGGTTGCCGGTGGACTTCCTGGCACTGCCCGTGACCGTACCGCCCTCGGGCACCTTGCCGTCGACCTTGTCGCCGGCCGACGGGTAGCTCACCGAGCCGTCGGAGCCCACGGTGAACTGTGCGGCAGCGGCATCCTCCACAGCGGCGTCGAGCTTGTTCTTGGCTGCCCGTAGTTCGTAGGCCAGAGAGTTGAGAGCGGTGGTGATGAGTGCGCATTCCACCTGGGCGTAATGGAAGTTCGTGGCCAGCTTCCGGAGTTTCCGGACGGCCTCGTCCACAGCCTTGCCCTCGAGCGATTTCCGCATCCCCGCGGTCACTTGCTGCTCGATGTCGTCCTTGGCCTGACTCGCCATCTCGCCGAGGGTCCGATAGCCGCCTGCCGCGTCCTCGAACTCAGAAGGCTTGAGGGACTTGAGGGTCGAGTAATCCACTGGTCCGCGTCACCGCCCCCGGCTCTCGCCACCGACGGGCTTCGTGTCCTTGTACAGGCCGTCCCATCTATCGAATGCGCTCTCGATGGCCGCGTCGTTCTCGTAGTGGTGATCCCCGGCCTTCTGGAGCCGGTCCTGAAAGGTGCCGCACTTGCCGCTCACGCCTTTCAGATAGCGCTTCCAGGAGACGTAGAGCTCCCGCTGGGCCGCCGCGCTCTCGATACCGCCGCCGGTCTCGCTGCCCGCGCCCAGGCCCTTCTGCTCCTCCTCCAGCTTTGTCAGCGCGGTCTTGATGTTCCCCCGCAGCTTGCCGACTTCCTGGGCCGCCTCCGTCCACGCGTTCTTGCTGGACCTCACGCTGCCCGATCCCTCTTGCTCTCAGTCGGGCTTGTCGCCGGCGCCCGCGAGGCTCATTCGGGTCTCCCCGGATGCCTCGCGCTTCATCTGCGCCCATTCCGCCTCGAACGTGGACATGCGCTTCCCTCCCCCTCGTACTGCACACCCGGCAGCGATGTGCAAAACGATCATCCTAGCGTCACGCCCACGTCACGGCGCGTGTCGCTGTCTCAATATTCACCACAAACGCACAGGTCAGTGCTTAGGCCGCCGCGATTGGGCCGAGCCGTGAGGCCCCGCGTCCCCGCGGAGCGGACCGCGTACAGTCGGCCCGGCGCGCGGCGCCGGACCCGTTGCGCTCACGAGCGGAGGGGGACCGTATGCCAGGGGGCCGACTCGCCGGACGCGCGGACGAACGCGCGGTGCTCGCCGAGCTGCTCGACGGCGTCCGGTCCGGCGCCGGGCGGGTCCTGGTGTTGCGGGGCGAGCCCGGCGTCGGGAAGTCCGCGCTGCTGCGGTACGCCGCGGAGCAGGCCGCTCCCGCCAAGGTGCTGCGCGCCACCGGTGCCGAACCCGAGACGGGGCTGGCATTCGCTGCCCTGCATCAGTTGCTGCGGCCGGTCGCCGGGCTCATCGACGCGTTGCCCGGTCCGCAGCGGGACGCGGTGCGCGGGGCGTTGGGGCTGGCCGCGCCGCCCGCCGCGCAGGACCGGTTCCTGGTGGCCGCGGGGGTGCTGTCGCTGCTGGCCGAGGCCGGGCGGCAGCACGGGCTGCTGTGCGTCGTCGACGATTTCCACTGGGTGGACCGGGCCTCCGCCGACGCCCTGCTGTTCGCCGCGCGCCGCCTGGACACCGACGGCGTGGGGCTGCTGATCGCCACGCGCGACACCCCCGACACCCGGTACGCGCTGCGCGACCTGCCGGAGCGGCGGCTGACCGGGCTGGACGTCGCCGACGCGGCCGCGGCCCTCGCCGGCTGGGCGGCCGTGGAGCCCTCGCCGCGGGTCGCGGCGCTGATCGCCGAGGCCACTGGCGGCAACCCGCTCGCCCTCCAGGAGACCGCCGAACTGCTGACGGCCGGCCAGCTGACGGGTCACGAGCCGCTGCCCGACCCGCTGCCGCTGGGGGAGGGGGTCACCGCCGTCTACGGTGGCCAGCTCGCCGCACTGCCCGCCGGGACCCGCCGGGTGCTGCTGGTCACCGCGCTCGACGGGCGGGGCGACCCCCGGGTGGTGCTGGCCGCCGCCGCCCGGCTCGGGGCCCCGGAGCGCGCGCTGGAGCCGGCCGAGGCCGCCGGTCTTGTGGTGGCCGGGCCCGCCTCGATCACCTTCCGGCACCCGCTGATCCGCTCCGCGGTGCACGCCGCCGCGAGCCCGGCGGACCGGCGCTCCGCCCACGAGGCGCTGGCCGCGGTCCTCGGGGCGGCGGGCGACGCGGATCGCCGGGCGGGGCACCTGGCCGCCGTGGCCATCGGCCCCGACGAGGAGATCGCCGCGGACCTGGCCGCCGCTGCCGACCGGGCCCGCGCCCGGGGCGGCTACGCGGACGCCGCCGACGCCCTGACCCGCGCCGCGCAGCTGACGCCCGACCCCGCCGCCCGGGCCCGCCGGCTGACCGACGCGGCCGTGGCGGCCTGGCTCGGCGGGCGACCGGGGCAGGCGCACAGCGCGCTCGCGGCGGCCGGTGAGACCGCCGAGGACCCCGGCCTGCTGGCCGAACTCGCCCAGCTGCGCGGCCGTTTCGCGCTCAACTCCGGGGACGCGGCCGAGGCGCTGCGTATCTTCCTTGCCGCGGCGGATCAGGCACCCGACCGGCTGCAACTGCTCGCGGACGCCGCCGAGGCCGCCTCCTACGTGGGCGACAGCGATGCCACCGTGCGCATCGGCCGGCGTGCCGAGGCCCTGTCCGAGCTGCCGCCGCCGGGTTCGGCGGACGCGTTCGTGCGGGACGTCCTGGCCGGGTCCGGTGCCTTGCAGGGCGGGGACCCCGAACGCGGGGTGCCGCTGCTCAGACGGGCCCTGGCGGCAGTCCCGGACGACGCGGGCGGCGGCGCCGGCGACGCGGGCGAGGCCGCCACCCTGCTGTGGGCGGCCGCCGCCGCCAGCCTGCTCGGCGAAGGGGACGCCGCGGCCGCGTACGGGGCACGGGCCGGTGCGGTCGCCCGGGTGTCCGGAATGGCGGGCACGCTGCCCGTCGTCCTGGAGAACGCCGCCACCGCCGAGCGGATGAACAGCCGGTTCGCCCTGAGCACCGCCCTGTCCACGGAAGGTCTTGCGCTCGCCCGGGAAGCGGGCATCAGCAACTCCGCGGCCGCGCACCTGGCCAACCTCGCGGTCTGCGCCGCGGTGCGCGGCGAGGAGGACGTCTGCCACACGCACGCCCGACAGGCCCTGGCCATCGCCATTCCGCACCGGCTCGGACTGCGCGTCGGCGTGGCCTCCTACGCCCTGGGCGTTCTCGACCTCGGCCTCGGACGGTTCGCCCAGGCGCACGAGCGGCTGGCGGCGCTGGTCGACGCGGGCCCGGGCGCCGGACATCCCGTGGTCGTATGGGGATCGGTCGCCGACCGGGTCGAGGCCGCCGTGGCCGCCGGGGACGAGGCCGCCGCCCGCACCGCCGTGGCCTTCCTGGAGCGGTGGTCGGCGCACGCGGCCTCGGCGCGCTCCCAGGCGCTGCTGGCCCGCTGCCGCGCGCTGGTCGCCGAGGACGACAAGGCCGTGTCGCTGCTGTACGAGGCGCTCGGGCAACTCGCCGCCGACAGCGGCGCCGCGTACGACCGGGCCCGTACCGCGCTGCTGCTGGGCGAGCGGCTGCGCCGCGCCCGCCGGGTCGGCGAGGCGAGAGGGCATCTGCGCCAGGCCATGGAGGTCTTCCAGCGGCTGGCCGCCGAACCGTGGGAGCGGCGCGCGCGGGGCGAGCTGCGGGCCGCGGGGGAGAGCGCCGACCGCCCGGCGCCGGACGCGCTCGCCGCGCTCACCCCGCAAGAGCTGCGGATCGCCCGGCTGGTGGCCCAGGGCGCGGCCAACCGCGAGGTCGCGGCCCAGCTGTTCCTCAGCCCCCGCACCGTGGAGTACCACCTGTACAAGGTCTACCCGAAGCTGGGCATCAGCTCGCGCGCGGAGCTGACGCGGCTGCTGCTTCAGTAGCCGCCACCAGTGGTCGCCACCAGTGGTCCTACGGATGGCACCGATGGCCCGTCCCGGCACAGTTGTCCCCGTCAACGAGAGAAGCAACGAAAGAAGAGCGACACGCATGACGGTAGAAGGACAGCCGGTCACGGTCGGCGACATCGAGCTGTGGACGGAGGAGTTCGGCGACCCCTCCCATCCGCCGGTGCTGCTCATCATGGGGTCGATGACCCAGGGCCTGCTGTGGCCCGACGAGTTCGTGGGCCGCATCGCGGCCGCCGGCCACCGGGTCATCCGCTACGACCACCGGGACGTCGGCCGGTCCACGGCCCGGGACTTCGAGGCCCACCCCTACACCTGGGCGGCGCTCAGGGACGACGCGCTCGGCCTGCTCGACGCCCTCGGCATCGACCGGGCGCACGTGGTCGGCCACTCCGCGGGCGGTCTGCTCGCCCAGTGGATCGCCGCGGACCACCCCGAGCGGGTGGCCACCCTCACGGTGATCGGCTCCTCGCCGCTCGGCGCCCGCGAGGGAGAGGTGCTGACCCGTGCCCTGCTCGGCGAACCGCAGCCGGCGGGCAGCCTGCCGGAGCCGCGGCCGGAGTTCGTCGAGTTCTTCCGGGCCGCCATGACGGCCGCGCCGCCCAGCACCCGCGCCGAGGCCGTCGACTTCCAGATCGCGATGGCCAGGGTGATGAACGGAACGGCGCTGCCGTTCGACGAGGACGCCCAACGGCGGCTGGAGGAGCTGCTGTTCGACCGCGCCCGCGACCCGCGCACCACGGCCAACCACCGGCTCGCCGGAATGGCCGACCTGGCGTTCGAACCCGTCGGCGCGCTGGTCAAGGTGCAGGCGCCCACCCTGGTCGTCGAGGGCACCTGCGAACCGGCCAAGCCCGGACACGGGCAGCTGATCGCGGAGGCGATCGCCGGGGCCCGGCTGCTGATGGTCCAGGACATGGGCCACATGATCGCGCCGGAGGCGGTCGATCCGGTCGCGACGGCGCTCATCGCCCACTTCGCCACCGCCTGAGCGGATGCCGTTCTCCGCGGCGTCCGCCGTCATGGAGAATGAGCGCCATGAGTCTGTTCCGCGACGACGGCATCGTGCTGCGCACCCAGAAGCTGGGCGAGGCGGACCGGATCATCACGCTGCTCACCCGTGGTCACGGCCGGGTGCGGGCCGTGGCCCGGGGGGTGCGGCGGACGAAGTCGAAGTTCGGGGCGCGGCTGGAACCGTTCAGCCATGTCGACGTGCAGTTCTTCTCGCGCGGTGGCGGCGAGCTGGTCGGCCGCGGGCTGCCGCTGTGCACGCAGAGTGAGACCATCGCTCCGTACGGCAGCGCCATCGTGACCGACTACGCCCGCTACACCGCCGGTACGGCGATGCTGGAGACCGCCGAGCGGTTCACCGACCACGAGGGCGAGCCCGCCATGCAGCAGTATCTGCTGCTGGTCGGCGCCCTGCGGACGCTCGCCTCGGGGGAGCACGAGCCGCATCTCATCCTGGACGCCTTCCTGCTCCGCTCCCTCGCGGTGAACGGCTACGCGCCGAGCTTCGACAACTGCGCGAAGTGTGGGATGCCCGGGCCGAACCGGTTCTTCTCGGTCGGTGCGGGCGGGGTGATCTGCGGGGAGTGCCGGGTGCCCGGAAGCGTCGTACCCTCGGCTGAGTCGCTCACGCTGCTGGGCGCGCTCCTGACCGGGGACTGGGCGACGGCGGACGCGTGTGAGGCGCGGCACGCCCGGGAGGGCAGCGGGCTGGTGGCGGCTTATTTGCACTGGCACCTGGAGCGGGGGCTCCGGTCGCTGCGGTATGTAGAGAAATAGACCACGGAAGCGTTGAGAGGGAGACGGCAGGCAATGGCACGACGCGGGATTCTGGGCCGACAGCGGCGCGAGTACCGGGCCCCGGACCAGCACCCCTCGGGTGCCCGTCCGCCGAAGATCCCCGGTGAGCTGGTGCCGAACCATGTGGCGGTCGTCATGGACGGCAACGGCCGCTGGGCCAAGGAGCGCGGGCTGCCGCGCACCGAGGGGCACAAGGTGGGCGAGGGCGTGGTCCTCGACGTGCTCAAGGGCTGTCTGGAGATAGGGGTCAACAACCTCTCCCTCTACGCCTTCTCCACCGAGAACTGGAAGCGCTCGCCCGATGAGGTCCGCTTCCTGATGAACTTCAACCGGGACGTCATCCGCCGCCGCCGCGACGAGATGGACGAGATGGGCATCCGTATCCGCTGGGTGGGGCGGATGCCGAAGCTGTGGAAGTCGGTGGCTCAGGAGCTCCAGGTCGCGCAGGAGCAGACCAAGGACAACGACGCCATGACCATGTACTTCTGCATGAACTACGGCGGCCGGGCCGAGATCGCGGACGCGGCGAAGGCGCTGGCGGAGGACGTCAGGGCGGGGCGTCTCGACCCGTCGAAGGTCAACGAGAAGACCTTCGCGAAGTACCTCTACTACCCCGACATGCCGGATGTGGATCTCTTCCTGCGGCCCTCGGGCGAGCAGCGCACATCCAACTACCTGATCTGGCAGAGCGCCTACGCGGAGATGGTCTACCAGGACGTGCTCTGGCCGGACTTCGACCGCCGTGACCTGTGGCGGGCCTGCCTGGAGTACGCCTCCCGCGACCGCCGCTTCGGCGGGGCGATCCCGAACGAGGCCCAGAAGGAGAACCAGAAGTAAGGGCCCAGGGCGGCGGTGCTCACGCGTAGCCGGTCTGCGCGGTCGACCAGCGCATGCCGCCGCCCGCCAGATGCTCCAGATACCCCGCGTCGCTCACCGTCACCGTGATCTCCGCGTAGGGCCACTCCTCGAACGGGCGGTCCCGCAGCAGCCGCCACGCCCGCCAGTACTCCAGGTCGACGGGGTCGTGCCAGGTGAGCATGGCTTCCCGGTCCTCTCCCGGCTCCCAGGGCTCACGGTCGCTCTCCAGCGCCGCGACCTCGCTCCACAGCGGCACATTGAGGACCGGGCCGCGCTCGTAGGAGGTCACGATCTCGGCGGCGCGCCGGGTGAACTCCTCCGGATCGCTCCTGGTGAACACGTACGACGAGATCGGGTCGCTGCCCGAGCTCCAGCCCAGCTTGTACACGTCCTTGGCCCGGCGCATGGGCTCGACGACGGTCCTGCCGTCGTCCGCGAGGATGTATCCGCCGCTGTTGACGCGGATCATCTTGCCCAGGATGAGGTCGTAGACCTCCGAGAGATCGTCCTTCAGCCGCATGCCGGCCACGATCTCCTTGCCCCGCTCCTTGGAGATGGGGCACCGGTCTCCGCGGTGCACCTCCGGGCCGTCGTTGCCCAGGTATCCGTTGGTCAGCAGGTACCAGGCGTCCACCAGCAGGGCCAGCGGGAAGGTGCGGACCGAGGGAACGCTCGCGGCGTCGGGGTTGATGATGTGCACCTTGCCGCGGAAGGTAGGGCCTTCGACGGCGTCGATGGACACGGTGTAGAGATCGGTCATGGCGTGCGTCCCCCAGTCGGTCCGGCAGTGGTGATCCCTGCTGGTCACCACCATCAAGAACCGTAACCGCCCCCACCGACAACCGTGTTGGGAGTCGGACGCGCCCGACCGTGTGCGCATTCGGCGACCTGTGGCATGATCCGCTCGCCGGCCCACGATGTGAAGAAAAGGTGATGGGGGAATGATCAAGGGTGGCAACACCTTTGTTCCGTCCGTGCCGCTGCGGATCGCCGTGCGGAGCGGGCTGGACGCCTCGGCCTTGCTCCTGACGGAGGGCGGGAGGGTCCGGGGGGACGGGGATGTCGTGTTCCACGGCGCGCCGGTCCATCCGTCGGGCGCCGTGCGGCTGGCCGGGGATGGGGGTGAGGGCGACGGCACGGTGTGGCTGGAGGTCGGCCTCACCGCGATCGAGGAGGAGATCGTCCGCGTCCTCGTGGTCGGCTCGACGGACAGCGGCGCGATGCGGGATGTGTCCGGGCTGTCGGTGGAGGCGTTCGCGCCGGACGGTACGTCCATCGCCCGGTACGACGTGACCGACGGCGGCGGCGAGACGGCCATGGTGCTGGCGGAGCTGTACCGGCGGGCGGGCGGCTGGAAGTTCCGTGCGGTGGGCCAGGGGTACGTGGACGGCCTCGCAGGCCTGGCGACGGACCACGGCGTGGACGTGGCGGAGGACGGCCAGGCCCAGGCCCAGACCCCGTCCGCGTCCCCGGAACCGCTTCCCGTACCGGCACCGGCACCGGCACCGGCACCGACGCCGACCCCCACGCCGACGCCGACCTTGGTGGTGCCGCCTCCCGCGCCGGGCCCGGCGTACTCGGCGTACCCGGCGGACTGGTCGTTCGGCGCGGTCTTCGAGCCGTACGAGCAGGACGGCCGGGACAACGACGTGATCACGGTGGACGGGCTCCCGCAGGGGCCGGTCATCGTCGAACTCACCCTCGAGGGCGGGGGATACACCGGCCTGTGGACCCTCGACCAGCGGAACAAGAAGAAGGACAACCTCGTCAACAGCACCGAGCACGCCTTCCGGGGGCGGCTGCTGACCGAGGTCCCCGGGCGCGGGCCCCTGCGCCTGCGGTTGCAGGCGGAAGGCCCCTGGCAGCTACGGGTGTTGCCGCTGGCGGCGGGCCGTCGGCTGACGGAGGAGTGGCTGGAGTGGGGCGGCCCTGACGTTCTGCTGCACACGGCGGGTACGGCCGACCTCGCCATCCGTTACCGGGGCGACGACAACCTCATCGTCCACCTCTACGAACTGGCGGAGCACCACGACCCCACGGCCCTGCCCGGGTACGAGAACGCCGTCAACGAGATCGGCAGGCGGCGGGAGACCGTGCCGCTGCCCGAGGGGCCGGTCATCGTGCACCTGGAGATGGCGGACGGTCCCTGGCAGGCGCGGCTGAAGGGGCTGCGGCCGCACAGCGGGCCGCCCATGCCCACGCCCCTGCCGGCCCCGGCTGCGGCAGCTCCCATCCCCGTACCGGCGCCCGTCCCCGCGCCCGTCCCGCCCCCGGAGAAGGTGTCCGAGGTCCGCAAGGTGCGGGACTGGCTGCGGCGGGGGAAGCGGTAGTGACGTTGCGGTGAGTATGGGACGGCGACACGCCGCGACGACGGCGCGTCGGTGTCCCGAACTCACCGCAAAGTCGGCGAGCTACACCTTGGGCGGCGTCGCGCAGTCCCCACAGGTGCCGAAGATCTCGATCGTGTGGGCCACGTCCACGAAGCCGTGTTCCGCGGCGATCGCGTCCGCCCACTTCTCCACGGCCGGGCCCTCCACCTCGACCGCCTTGCCGCAGGTGCGGCAGACCAGATGGTGGTGGTGCTCGCCGCTGCTGCATCGGCGGTAGACGGCCTCGCCGTCGGTGGTGCGCAACACATCGACCTCGCCCGCGTCGGCGAGGGACTGGAGCGTGCGATAGACCGTGGTCAGGCCGACGGAGTCGCCGCGGTGCTTCAGCATGTCGTGAAGCTCCTGCGCACTGCGGAACTCGTCCACCTCGTCCAGCGCAGCCGCTACCGCCGCCCGCTGCCTGGTGGACCGGCCGCGTACTGGGGGACCCGCGGTCACCACAGTTGCCTCCTCAACATCGCCTGCTCGTCGCCTGCTCGTACGTCGCGCATCCGCGTGGCCATTGTGCCAGGGAAAGCAGGGCGCACGGGCTAGAGCAGCACATCATCCGTTTCGCCCGCTCCAGCGGAGGCGGAGGCGGCGGAGACGCGCGCGCCGGGGACCGGGAGCGTGCAGCGCTCCTCGGCCGCCGCTGCCCTCCGTGCGCGTCTTCTCGCCAACGGGGCGGCGAGCGCGGTGATCGCGGCGAACACGGCGATGGCGAGGACGACGATGCTCGCGCCGGGCGGGACGTCCTCGTAGAAGGAGTAGACCGTGCCGGAGAGCGTCACCACGATGCCGATCGCGACGGCGAGCGCGAGCGTCATCGCGAAGCCGCGCGTGGCCTGTTGGGCGGCCGCGACCGGGACCACCATCAGGGCGCTGACCAGCAGCAGGCCCACGACGCGCATGGCCACGGTGACGGTGACGGCGGCGGTGATGGCCAGCAGCAGGTTGAGGGTGCGCACCGGCAGGCCGGTCACCCGCGCGAACTCCTCGTCCTGGCAGACCGCGAACAACTGGCGGCGCAGCCCGAGGGTGATCAGCACGACGAAGGCCGCGAGGAAGGTGATCGCGGTCACGTCCTCGCGGGAGACGGTGGTGATCGAGCCGAAGAGATACGTGGTCAGGTTGGCGTTGGAGCCGGTCGGCGAGAGGTTGATCAGCAGGACGCCGCCGGCCATGCCGCCGTAGAAGAGCATCGCGAGGGCCAGATCGCCGCGCGTCTTGCCGTACCAGCGGATCAGCTCCATGAGGACCGCGCCGAGGGCGGAGACCACGACGGCCGTCCACACCGGGTTGGTGCCGGTCAGAAAGCCGAGCGCGACGCCGGTGAGCGCGACATGGCCGATGCCGTCGCCCATGATCGCCTGGCGGCGCTGGACGAGGTAGATGCCGACGGCGGGGGCGGTGATGCCGACCAGGACGGCGGCGATCAGCGCCCGCTGCATGAACGCGTAGTCGAGGATCTCCAGCATGTCAGGTCAGCAGTCCCGTCCGGATCGGTTCGGCGTCGTGCGCCGCGTGCGGGTGTACGTGGTCGTGGCCCGGCAGCGCGTGCTGGCCCACGGCCTTGGGCGGCGGGCCGTCGTGGACCACACAGCCGTCGCGCAGCACCACCGCGCGGTCGATCAGCGGCTCCAGCGGGCCGAGTTCGTGGAGCACCAGCAGCACGGTGGCGCCCTGGGCGACCTGCTCGCGCAGGGTGCCGGCGAGGATCTCCTGGCTGGCCAGGTCGACCCCGGCCATCGGCTCGTCCATGATCAGCAGTTCGGGCTCGCCGGCCAGCGCGCGGGCGATCAGCACCCGCTGGTGCTGGCCACCGGACAGCGCGCTCACCGAGTCCTTGGCGCGGTCGGCCATGCCGACGAGCTCCAGCGCCCGCCGCACCGCCGCCCGGTCCGCCGCGCGCGGCGGACCCAGCCGCCTGCGGGTGAGCCGCCCGGTGGAGACGACCTCGCGGACGGTCGCGGGGACGCCGCTGGCGGCGGTGGTGCGCTGCGGTACGTAGCCGATGCGGGCCCAGTCGCGGAAGCGGCGGCCGGGGGTGCCGAACAGCTCGAGATCGCCGCCGGACAGCGGCACCTGGCCGACGACGGAGCGCACCGCCGTGGACTTGCCCGAGCCGTTGGCGCCGAGCAGCGCGACCACCTCGCCGCGCCGTACGGTCAGGTCGACGCCGCGCAGCACGGGGCGGCCGCCGAGGGAGGCGGTGGCGCCGCGCAGCGATATGACCGTCGGGGCCTCGTCCGAGGAGGCCTTGGCGGTGTTCTCGGGGGATGGCTCCGTGGCGGGTTCCGGCTTCATATGGCTTCCTCCGCTCGTCGTTCGCTCGTCATTTCGCGCCTCATTTCGGGCCTCACTTGGTGCCCAGGGCCTTTTCGAGCGCCCTGAGGTTGGCGTGCATGACCTCGAAGTAGTCTCGGCCCTTGGACTTGCCGCTGATGCCCTCGATCGGGTCGAGCACATCGGTGCGCAGCCCCAGGTCGCCCGCCAGGGTCTTGGCGGTCTTGTCGCTCACCAGCGTCTCGAAGAAGACGGTGCCGACCTTGTCCTTCTTCGTGATCTCGTGCAGGTCCTTCACCCGGGCGGGGCTGGGCTCGGACTCCGGGTCGATGCCGGAGATGGCCTCCTGGCGCAGGCCGTAGCGCTCGGCGAGGTAGCCGAATGCGGCGTGGGTGGTGATGAAGGTGTCCGAGGCGCGGTTCTTCAGGCCCGTCCGGAAATCGTCGTTCAGCGCGCCGAGCTGCTTGACCAGCGCGGCGGTGTTCTTCTTGTAGGCGGCGGCGTGGTCGGGGTCGGCCTTCTCCAGCGCCTTGCCGACACCCTCGGCGACCTGGGCGTAACGCACCGGATCCAGCCAGATGTGCGGGTCGGAGCCGGCGTCCTCGCCGGAGTGGCCGTGCTCGCCTTCTCCGTGCTCGTCGTGCCCGTGTTCATCGCCCGCCACCTCGGTACCGTGGTCTTCCAGGGAGGTGTACGAGGATGCTTCGGCGACGTGCTTCGGCTCGGCCTGCTTGACGGCGGCGTCGACGGCCGGCTGGAGCCCCTTGAGGTAGACGACCAGTCCGGCCTTGCTCAGGTCGGCGGTCTGCCGGGCGCTGATGTCCAGGTCGTGCGGTTCCGTGCCGGGCTTGGTCAGACTGGACACATGGACGTGACCGCCGCCTATGCGCTCGGCGAGGAACTGCATCGGGTAGAACGACGCCACCACATCCAGTTTGCCGTCCGTACGGCCGTCCGTCGTATTGGCGGAGCAGGCTGTGAGCGCTGTGGCCAGGCCGAGAACAGCGACTCCGGCGACGGCGGCCGGGAGGATGGGGCGACGTATGTTCATGACTCTCATTTTCAACAAAGATGGAAACCATTGTCAACAACGGTCCGCTTGTTGATCGGTTCGCTTACCGATTTGATCCGAGGGGTGGAGCCGCCGGTAACCTGAAGCATTCGCTTTGTCGTCCGCACGCCGTCCGCAAAGCCGCCATCAGCCATAACAGAGTCGTCTCACACAGCCGTCTCACCATCTCACTCAGTCGTCATCAGCCGTCATCAATGAAGAGAGCACCGTGGCCGCCGACAAGATCGACACCATCGTCAGCCTGAGCAAGCGCCGTGGCTTCGTCTACCCGTCCAGCGAGATCTACGGCGGGCAGCGAGCTGCCTGGGACTACGGACCGCTCGGCGTGGAGCTGAAGGAGAACATCAAGCGTCAGTGGTGGCGCTCGATGGTCACCTCACGCGACGACGTGGTCGGTCTCGACTCGTCGGTGATCCTCGCCCGCGAGGTCTGGGAGGCGTCCGGCCACGTCGCCACCTTCACCGACCCGCTCACCGAGTGCACCTCCTGCCACAAGCGGTTCCGCGCGGACCACCTGGAGGAGGCGTACGAGGCCAAGCACGGCCGGCTGCCCGAGAACGGCCTGGCGGACCTGAACTGTCCGCACTGCGGCACCAAGGGCAGCTTCACCGAGCCCAAGCAGTTCTCCGGCCTGCTCTCCACGCACCTCGGCCCGACCCAGGACTCCGGCTCGGTCGCCTATCTGCGCCCCGAGACCGCCCAGGGCATCTTCACCAACTTCCTCGCCGTGCAGCAGACCTCGCGCCGGAAGCCGCCGTTCGGCATCGCCCAGATCGGCAAGTCCTTCCGCAACGAGATCACGCCGGGCAACTTCATCTTCCGTACGCGCGAATTCGAGCAGATGGAGATGGAGTTCTTCGTCAAGCCGGGCGAGGACGAGGCCTGGCAGGAGTACTGGATGGAGCAGCGCTGGAACTGGTACCGCGACCTCGGCCTCCAGGAGGCCAACATCCGCTGGTACGAGCACGCCAAGGAGAAGCTCTCCCACTACTCCAAGCGCACCGCCGACATCGAGTACCGCTTCAACTTCGGCGGCTCGGAGTGGGGCGAGCTCGAGGGCGTGGCCAACCGCACCGACTATGACCTGAAGGCCCACTCCCAGGCCTCCGGCCAGGACCTGTCGTACTTCGACCAGGAGGCCGGCGAGCGCTGGACGCCGTACGTCATCGAGCCGGCGGCGGGCGTGGGCCGCGCGCTGCTGGCCTTCCTCCTCGACGCGTACATCGAGGACGAGGCGCCCAACGCCAAGGGCAAGATGGAGAAGCGCACCGTGCTGCGGCTCGACCCGCGTCTCGCGCCGGTCAAGGTCGCCGTGCTGCCGCTGTCCCGCAACCCGCAGCTCTCGCCGAAGGCCAAGGGGCTCGCGACCGACCTGCGCAAGCACTGGAACATCGAGTTCGACGACGCGGGCGCGATCGGCCGCCGCTACCGCCGCCAGGACGAGATCGGCACGCCGTTCTGCGTCACCGTCGACTTCGACACGCTCGAGGACAACGCGGTGACCGTGCGCGAGCGCGACACGATGAAGCAGGAGCGGGTCTCCCTCGACCAGATCCAGTCCTACCTGGGCGGCCGACTGATCGGCTGCTGACCAGGGCGTTCAAAGACGCGATCAGGCCGCTACGGGCCCTGGCGCCGCGGGTAGACTGCCGCGGCGCCAGGGCCCGTCGGCTCTGCGGAGAACGGGGGTTCTGGAATCGTGCTGCGAGGTGTGACGCACCACATCACGGCCACCCGTGAGGACGGCACCGTCTTCGAGGTGAGCTACGGATACGGCGCCAGACAGCGGCGGCTGCTCGGCTGTCTGCACTGCGACTGGGAAGAGCAGATCACCTACGGCGGCGCCCGGCACAAGGGGCTCGACCACCTCGCCCAGGCTCACGGCGCGGTCGGCAGCCCGACCATGACGGCCGACGCGCGGGCGCGGCGGCAGGTGCTGTGGGCGATGACCGTCTGCTTTCTGATCTCCGCGGTCATTTTGTGGTGGGCGATGTCTCAGACCTGAGGGCGGTGTCGGTGTCGGTGTCTATGCCGGCGTCGGTGCGGCCTGTCCTGCGGTCCGTTTTCAGGGCCAGCGTCGCGCACACCACCGCCAGCGGCAGCTCCGCGCACACCGCCATGGCCAGGGCCGTGGCCAGCTCGGCGCCCGGGGCCGCCGTCACGGTGTCGAACCACGCGTCCACCACCAGCAGCGCGCAGGTCGCCGCCGCGGTGAGCCGGTGGCGGCCGTCGCCGCGCCGCCGCAGCAGCCCGGTGGCCACCAGCCCGAGCGCCTCCAGCGCGTCCAGGCCCGCCCAGGCCACGTTCCAGTGGCCGACCTGGGCCGTGGGCGGCAGCGTCGTCGCCAGCACGACGAGCCAGGGGACCAGCGCGGCGCCACTGACGAGGAGCACCGACTCCACGGCCCGGGTGGCCCGGGTGGCCCGGGTGGGCCGGGCGGCCTGGGCGGCCCGGGGCGCGCGGGCGTTCCGTGTGGGGCGGGCCGTGGGGGCGTACAGGGCGCTCATCAGGGCTGATCTCCTTCCGGCCCGATTCGGCTCGGCTGCTCCTCGGGCATGGCCACCAGCCTTCCCGGCACGATCGCGCCTGTCGGTAACGCGAGTTGCCGAATGGGGGTGGCACTAGTTGCACCCCCGATCCGGGTACGGGCGCCAGCGACCCGCCCCGAGGCGGCGGTCTAAGGTCGGCGCATGAGACTCCCCACCGCGCCACAAGCAGCGCTCATCCGGCTGCGGCGCGACGCGGTATTCGGGCTCGCGGGCATATCCGTGCAGTTCCTGGCCCTGTTGGTGTTGAGCGTGCCGTGGCTGGTCTACAGCGACACCGCGATGCCGCTCCTGGGCGTCCTGGTCGCCGTCGCCCTGCCGATCGCCGCCCTGGCCGCTGTCAGCCCGGCGTTCACCCGGATGCAGCGGCGCCGTTTCAAGGCCCTGCTCGGCATCGACATCCCCGGCCCGGCGCGCCGGGGGCCGGAGCTGCGCTACAACCTGCTGGTCGCGCCCGCTGTCGCCTGCGGCGGGGTGCTGGCCATCGTCCTCGTGGTCGTGGGGCTGGCGGCTTCGACCGTGTTCGTCTGGAGCCCGCTGGGCGGGCGGCTGAAGTTCCTCCCCACCGCCATGGCGGCCACGTATGTCACCGCGCTCGGCCTCGCCCTGCTCGCCCTCGCTTACTGGCTCACCGGCGCTCTCGCACGGGCCGACGTCCGCGCCGCCACCGCGCTGCTCGGCCCCGACCCGGCGACGGAGCTGGAGCGCCGGGTCGAGGACCTGACCGAGCGCCGCGCGGGCACCGTCGACGCGGCCGACGCCGAACGCCGCCGCATCGAACGCGACTTGCACGACGGCGCCCAGCAGCGGCTCGTCTCCATGGCGGTCAACCTCGGCCTGGCCAAGGCCACGCTCGGTGATCTGCCCGAGGAGGCCCGTAAGGTCATCGACGAGGCGCACCGGGAGGCCAAGGAGGCCATCGAGGAGCTGAACAACCTGGTGCGCGGGCTGCACCCCGCCGTCCTCGACGACCGCGGCCTGGACGCCGCTCTCTCCGGCATCGCCGCCCGCGCCCCGCTGCCCGTACGGCTGCATGTCGACATCCCCGAACGCCCCGCGCCCACCGTCGAGGCCGTCGCCTACTTCGTCGTCTCCGAATCCCTGGCCAACACCACCAAACACGCACAGGCCACGGGGGCCGATGTCACGGTCGTCAGGACGGGCGACATACTGCGCGTGGTGATCGCCGACGACGGGATCGGCGGCGCCGACCCCGCCCAGGGCAGCGGCCTCACGGGGCTCGTGGGGCGCGTGGGCTCCGTGGACGGGACCTTCGACCTCAGCAGCCCCCGCGGGGGCCCGACCGTCATCACCGTGGAGCTGCCGTGCGTGCTGTGATCGCCGAGGACTCGGTCCTGCTGCGGATCGGCCTGGTGAAGGTCCTCCAGACCGCGGGCTTCGAGGTCACGGCGGAGGCGGACGACGCGGACGGTCTGCTCGCGGCGGTCGAGGAACACCACCCGGACATCGCCGTGGTCGACGTCCGGATGCCCCCGGGCTTCACCGACGAGGGCGTACGGGCCGCGCTGCTGATCCGCCGCCAGTGGCCGGACACGGCGGTGCTACTGCTGTCCCAGTACGTGGAGGAGCGCTACGCCGCGGACCTGCTGACCACGCACACCAGCGGGATCGGGTACCTCCTCAAGCAACGCGTCGCGGACGTCGAGGACTTCATCGCCGCCCTCCACCGCGTCGCCGGCGGCGGCACCGCGCTCGACCCCCAGGTCGTCGCCCAACTCCTCGTCCGCCGCCACCGCGACCCGCTGGACCGGCTGACCGCGCGGGAGCGGGAGGTTCTGGAGCTGATGGCTCAGGGGCGGTCCAACGCGGGGATCGCGGAGGGGTTGGTGATCAGCGAGTCGGCTGTGGCCAAGCACATCAACAGCATCTTCGTGAAGCTGGACCTGCCGGTGGCGGAGGGGGATCACAGGCGGGTGCTGGCGGTCCTGCGGTTCCTCGGCGTCGGCTGACGTTTCCCCTCCCCGCCCCTTCCCGAACCGGGGCTGTGCCCCGGACCCCAGCCCGGTGGCCCATGGAGAACCGCATGCGGGCCTCACTCGGCCGCATCGGGCGTCACCGCCGCCCGTCCGCGGCCTTCATCCCCAGGAACCGGCGGCCGTTCGCCTCCAGCGTCGCGGCGTCGATCCCATGGCCGAGCAGGAATCCGACCGGGTCGGGCTGCGCCATGTCGAAGGGGTAGTCGCTGCCGCAGACGATCCGGTCCGGTGACGCATGCGAGCGCAGCAGCGTCAGCACCTGCGGATCGTGGGTGACCGTGTCGAAGTACAGCTGCTCGAACGACTCCGCGGGCGGCCGCGTACTGCCCCGGTGCACATCCTCGCGGGACCGCCAGCCGTGCTCCCATCTCCCGATCAGGGAGGGGGCGCAGCCTCCGCCGTGTACGAAGCAGATCCGCAGGCCGGGCAGCTCCTCCAGGACGCCGCCCAGGACGACCGAGGCCACGGCGGTCGTGGTCTCCACCGGGTTGCCGATCAGGTTGACCAGGTAGTGGTGGTCCCATTCCGGGCGCGGCAGCTGCATCGGATGCACCAGCACGGACAGCCCGAGCCCGGCGGCGACGCCGAGCACCTCCCGCAGGACACCCCGGTCGTAGGAGCGGCCGTCGACCACCGGCGGCACGGCGATGCCCGCGACGCCGTCCGCCCCGGCGAGCCGCGTCAGCTCCCGTCGGGCCGCAGCGACATCGTCCAGCCGTACCAGGCCGAGCCCGACGAGCGTTCCGTCCGTGTGGGACACCGCGTCGGCGAGCCGCTCGTTGTAGGCGGCCACGTAGTCGTCCGCCTCGGACGGCGCGTGGACCGGAAAGGCGAAGGGCGGCGCCGAGACGGCGCGCGCGCCGAGCCCCCGCTTTCCGCGTGTCCGCGACGATGGCGTCGATATCGGTCATCGCCGCGGTCGGGAACGACAGGGGACTGTCTCCGAGGAAGAGCGCGCCATCCCGGTCGTTCATGCCGCCGAGCGGGTTCCCCGGCGGCAGGCCGAGCAGTTCACGCGGCAGCCAGTGCGCGTGAACGTCGACGACTCCGGAGCGGAGGGTGGGCAGGGCCACAACTTCAACGTACACACCAGGGCCGTCCTCAGCGCGCGGGCAGGAGCACGCCGAGAGCGGTCATCTGTGATCGAGATAACTGACATCCAGATCCATCGCCGGAAAGGGGGAAGCGATGAGGGGTCCCCCGCGCTTTACCCCCGTGAGAGCAGCAAGGAAGCCGCTCGACGATCACCCTCAGGCGTCAACGAAGAAGGTCCCGTGTCCCAGACAACCGAGCTGCGCAGCTCCGAGCCGCGCACATCCCACCGCGCCGCGACCAGCGCCCCCGCTCCCCATGGCGTCCCGGGCTGGTTGGTCGCACTGCTGGCCGTCGCCTCCGGCATGACGGTCGCCAACCTCTACTACGCGCAGCCGCTGCTGTCCTCGCTGCGCGACGTCTTCCACATCACCACGGCCACCGCGGGCGTCCTCATCACGCTCACCCAGGTCGGTTACGTGATCGGCATGCTCTTCCTGGTCCCGCTCGGCGACCGATTGGAGAAGCGAAGCCTGATCACCGCCCTGCTGACCGTCACCACCCTGGCCCTGGTCGCGGCCGGCTTCGCCACCGGCTTCCCCATGCTGCTGGTCGCCTCCCTGATCAGCGGTGCCACCTCGGTCGTCGCCCAGATCCTGGTGCCGTTCGCGGCAAGTCTGGCTCCCGACCACGCCCGCGGCCGGATCGTGGGCCGGGTGATGAGCGGCCTGCTCACCGGCATCCTGCTCTCCCGCACCGTGAGCAGCCTGGTCTCGGACATCGCCGGCTGGCGCGTCGTCTACCTCGGCTCCGCGGTCCTGATGGCCGTCCTGGCCGTGGCCCTGCGGGCAGCGCTGCCGAAGCACGCGCCCACCACCACCGTGCCGTACCACCACGTGCTGCGCTCCACCGTCGCACTGGTGCGCACCCATCCCGCGCTGCTGCGCCGCGGCCTGTACCAGGCGGCGATGTTCGGCGGCTTCAGCGCCTTCTGGACGACCGTCTCCTACGTACTGACCAGCTCCCCCTTCAACTACTCTCCCGTCGGCGTCGGCATCTTCGCCCTCGTCGGAGCCGCCGGTGCGGCCATCGCCCCGCTCGCCGGGCACTGGGCCGACCGCAAGCTCGTCCGCCCCATGACCGGTGTCGCGTTCGCCGTCGCCGCGGTGGCCTTCGCGGTCGCCGGCTTCGGTCAGCACAGCATCGTGCTGCTCGCCCTGGCCGCGATCGCCATCGACATGGCCGTGCAGACCACCCTGATCCTCGGCCAGCACACCATCTACCAGCTCGACGCCAGCGCCCGGGCCCGCCTCAACTCGGCCTTCATCGCCACCTTCTTCCTCGGCGGCGCCCTGGGCTCCCAGGTCGGCTCGATGGCCTACCGTGCCGGCGGCTGGGGTGCGGTCAGCGCCTTCGGCGCAGCCCTGCCCCTGCTGGCGCTGCTGTACTGGCTCACCGAGCGCCGGGCCGCCGCACGGAAGGCGGTCCCTGTTTCCGAGTGAGCACCCCGTTCGAGCCCGGTGCGGTCCGTACTCACGGACCGCACCGGGCTGTGGTGGCCACGGTGTGTGACGAAACCACTCAATATTGGCCAAAGCCGCCATGGGGTGCCATCGTGGACCAGACCCGGACTCGATGTGGAAGTGGTACGAGGTACGACTGGGATGATTGTGGCGGTCACGTTCGCCGTGCTCGCTGCCGGCAGCAACGCCATGGGAACCGTGCTGCAACGGCGAGCGGCCCTGGAAGTGCCGGACTCCTCGGCCCGCCTCGGGCTCGTCCGGCACCTCCTGCACAGTCCGGTCTGGTTCGGCGGAATCGTGGGGGTCGTCTGCTCCGCGCTCTTTCAGGCTCTGGCCCTGAACGCCGGGACCCTGGCGGCCGTCCAGCCCGTCTTCATCCTCGAACTTCCCCTGGCCCTCCTGGCCGGCAGCGCGGTGTTCCGCGTGCGGGTGTCGCGCAGGGCGTGGCTCTGCGTGATCTGCATCTTCGTGGGGCTGGCCGTCGCGCTGTTCTCCGCGTTCCCTTCCGGAGGGCGCTCCCAGGTGCCGGGGGTCTGGTGGGCGCCCACGCTGGCCGCCGTCGGCGGGGCCGGCGCCGCACTCGCCCTGGCGGGACTCCGGCGCCCGCGGGGTCTGGCCCGCGCCGCCTGCCTGGCGGCCGCGGCCGCGATCGGCAACGCACTCACCGCGGCACTGGTCAAGTCCGCCATGGGAACGCTCACCGAGAAGGGGGCTGCGGCGTTCTTCCTCACCTGGCAGACCTACACCTTCGCGGCCGTCGGATCGCTCTCGATCTTCCTGCTCGGATACGCCATGCAAGGCGGCCCGATGATCGCGTCCCAGCCGGCCCTCACCCTGGGAGACGCCACGGTCAGCTTCTGCCTCGGCGTCACGCTCTTCGCGGAGTCGCCGCGCCGCGGACTATGGCTCCTGCCCGCGCTCCTGGGCGTCGCCCTGCTCGGCTACGGCGTCTTCGCCCTGTCCCGCACCAGGTGCCTGGTGAAGTGCGTCAACCCGGACGAAGACGCACCGCAGCGGGACGGGCAACCCGTCACAGCCACCATGTGATGTCACGCCAGCAGGCGGGGGAGGCGCAGGCTCAGCAGGCCGGTTATGACGATGCCCACGAGTTGGATGGCCAGGGTTCTGGCCAGGGCGTCGCCCATGCCCATGGACGGGGCCAGGGTCAGGAAGAGCGTGCCGAGGGTGGCCACGCCCAGGGCCAGCGCGGACTGCTGGGTGGTGACCATCACCCCGCTGCCGACCCCGGCCCGCTCCGCGGGGACCTCGGCGAGGATGCCGCGGATCAGAACCGGGAGTTGCAGGCCCTGGCCGAAGCCGGCGATGGCGATGCCGGGCGTCAGGTCGGCCAGGGACAGGCCTGCCCAGTCGCGCTGGACGGCCAGCATCAGCAGGACGATGCCGACCGCCTGGAAGACCGCGCCCGCGGTCACCACGCGGTTGCCGTACCGGCTCACCAGGCGCGGGCCCATCAGCGAGGCCACGAAGAAGGCCGCGGCCATCGGCGTCAGCGCGAGACCGGCCTCGACGGGCCCGTACCGCAGGCCCTGCTGGAGCGCGACCGCGATGACGAACATGAAGCCGCCGAAGCCCGCGCTGAACGGAAGGATCATCAGCAGGCCCCGCCGCAGTCCGGGCAGGGCGAACAGGCTCGGCGGGAGGAGCGGGACGCGGCCGGAGGACTCGAGGCGCCGCTCGGTGACGTAGAAGGCGACCGCCGCGACGGGGAAGACGCCGAGCAGCAGCCAGGTCCACAGCGGCCAGCCCGCCGCGCGGCCCTCGGTGAGCGGCAGCAGCAGCGCCACCAGGGCGAGGGCCAGCAGCGCGGTGCCGGGCACGTCGACGGGGGCGGGGTGCTTGGAGCGGGTCTCAGGGACCGCGCGGGCGGCGACGACCAGCCCGGCGGCCGCGACCGGCACATTGACCAGGAAGACCGCGCGCCACCCCGTGCCCGCGACATCGGCGGCCACCAGCACGCCGCCCAGGATCTGCCCCGCCACCATGGCGAGGCCGGCCGTGGCGCCGTACAGGCTCACCGCGCGGGCGCGGCGCGGGCCGGAGGTGGTGGCGTGGATGGTGGCGAGCACCTGGGGGAGCAGCAGCGCCGCCGCGGCGCCCTGCGCCACGCGACCCGCCACCAGGGTCCAGGCGTTGGGCGCGAGGCCGCAGGCCAGGGACGTCACCCCGAAGGCGGCCATGCCGGCGAGGAAGAGCCTGCGCCGGCCGAAGGTGTCGCCCAGCCGGCCGCCGAGGACCAGCAGCACGGCGTACGCGACGCCGTATCCGGCGACGACCAGCTCCAGCAGGGCGGGGCCCGCGTTCAGGTCACGGTCCATGGCGGGCAGGGCGACGTTGACGATGAAGAAGTCGATCAGGGGGAGGGCCGCGCCGAGCAGCACGGTGAACAGGCCTAGGGCGCTCAGGGACCCGTCTGCGTCGCTCGGGGCTCTGGTGGCCCCGCGCGCCGGGGCCTGGGTACGGATGCTTGTCTGGGTCACGACTACGACCATCGCGCCCGGCTCAGACAGGTACCAGAGTGTCTTTATCCTGGTACAAGAACTACCTGGCAACCGGCTGAGCCCTCAGGCACCCTGGATCCCATGACAACCATGGCGCAGGAGACCGCGGCCGTCGCCACCGCCACGGCCACCGATGTACGGCGGGGCGAACTGGCGGCGTTCCTGCGCAGCCGGCGCGAGCGGATCACCCCCGAGCAGGTGGGCCTGGAGCGCGGGCGGCGCAGGCGCACGCCGGGGCTGCGCCGCGAGGAGGTCGCCCAGCTGGCCGCGGTCGGGGTCACCTGGTACACGTGGCTCGAACAGGCGCGGGACATCCATGTCTCCACACAGGTCCTCGACTCGATCGCCCGCGCGCTGCTCCTGGACCGCAGCGAGCGCGAGCACCTGTTCGCGCTCTCCGGGGCCGTCGACCCGAGCCCCGGCGGCGAGTGCACCGCCGTGACCCCCGCGCTGGGGCTGATGCTGGAGCAGCTGGAGCCGTTCCCGGCCTGTGTGCAGAACGCCCGGCTGGACATCCTCGCGTACAACCGCACCTACGGGCGGCTGCTGTGCGACCTGGACGCGGTGCCCCTGGAGGACCGCAACTGCCTGTGGCTGACCCTCACCCATGGGGAGTGGCGCGCCAGCATGGCCGACCCGGACGAGACGATCCGGGCGATGGCCGCCAAGTTCCGGGCGTCGATGGCCGAGCATCTGGCCGAGCCGCCGTGGAAGGCGCTGCTGAAGCGGTTCCAGGACGCCTCGCCCGAGTTCCGCGAGGTCTGGGCCCGGCATGAGGTGCTGCGCCCCGGCGACCGGGTCAAGGTCTTCCGCCAGGCGCAGGTGGGCACGCTCCGGGTCACCGGCACCAATCTGTGGATCGGCCCCGGCACCGGGCCCAAGCTGCATGTCTACACCCCGGCGGACGACGAGACGCGGGAGCGCCTGGAGCGGCTTCAGGCACTGGTTCTCGCCGAGGCCTGAGCGGGCGCGCGTTCGTCGTCGCCGAACAGCGCGGCGGCGCGGCGGGCGGTGGCGGCCGCCCACTTGCCGGTGGTCACCAGCCCGAGCAGCAGGACCGAGGCCCCGCATCCGGCGATGATCCACCACGCGGGGCGGGCGGCGTCCGCGAAGCGCGTGGCGGAGGCGGTGGTGCCCGCCGCGCCCGAGGCCAGCACGGCGCCGATCACCGCGACGCCCAGCGACGCGCCCACCTGGCGGCTGGTGGAGGCCACGGCGGCCGCGACCCCGGCCTGGGCGCGCGGCATCCCGGACACCGCGGTGTTGGTGATGGGCGCGTTGACCAGGCCGAAGCCGATGCCGAACAGCACATAGCCGATCAGCAGCAGGGCGTCGGTGGCCTGGGCGTCGAAGGCCGCGAACAGCACCCCGCTCAGCCCCATCGCCATCCCCGCAAGGAGCAGCGGCAGACGCGGACCGCGGCTGCCGACCAGCCGCCCGGACAGTGGCGCGAAGACGAAGCACATGGCCGCCATCGGCAGCATCCACAGCCCGGCGTGCAGTGCGTTGAGCCCGCGGACGTCCTGGAGATACAGCGTGTTCAGGAACAGGAACCCGCTCAGCGCCGCGAAGGCGCTCACCGCTATCACCGTGGCCCCGCTGAAGGGCGCGCTGTGGAAGAAGCGCAGCTCGATCAGCGGCTCGGTGCGCCGCCGCTCGTACGCCACGAGCGCGACCAGCGAGACGGCGGAGACCGTGGTGCACGCGGCGATCAGCGGCGAGCCCCAGCCCCGGTCGGGCGCCTCGATGATCGCGTAGGTGAGCGAGCCGAGCAGGGTGGCGACCAGCACCTGGCCCACCGGATCGGGCCGGCGCGGCTTCGGGGCGCGCGACTCGGGCACGTAGCGGGCGGTCAGCACCAGGGCCAGGAGCCCTATCGGCAGGTTGAGCCAGAAGATCGAGCGCCAGCCGACCGACTGCACCAGCACCCCGCCCACCAGCGGCCCGGCGGCCATGCTGATACCGACGACCCCGCCCCACACCCCGATCGCGCGGGCCCGCTCCCGGGGCTCGGTGAAGGTGTTGGTGATGATCGACATGGCGACGGGGTTGAGCATCGAGCCGCCGACCGCCTGCACCATGCGGAAGGCCACCAGTGCCTCCAGGTTCGGCGCGAGGCTGCACAGCGCCGAGCCGAGGGTGAAGACCACCAGGCCGGTCTGGAAGGTGCGCTTGCGCCCCACCCGGTCCGCCGTCGAGCCCGCGAGCATCAGCAGCGCGGCGAGCACCAGTGTGTACGCGTCGATCGTCCACTGCATGCCCGAGACGGAGGCGTGCAGGTCACGCCGCATCGAGGGCAGCGCCACATTGAGGACGGTGTTGTCGAGGCTGACGAGCAGCAGACTCATGCAGCAGATCGCCAGCACGAGCGTGCGCCGCCGATGGCTCAGCTCAGGCATGATTGAACGCTACATCGACATCCACCGTCTTTCCCCCATCCTCCCTCCGGGCCTTCCCCCGTGGCGGACGCGGGACATCGGGTGCGGGACAATGAGAGATCTGCCGTCCTGACCCGATCAGGTCGCTCGGCCGAGTCACCGCATATCCGAGAGATACCCGAGAGACACCCGAGGAAGCCCCTTCCATGACCGCCACGCAGCTCCAGATCGGACCGCACACGGTGACCCCGCCGGTGGTGCTCGCGCCCATGGCCGGGATCACCAACGCGCCGTTCCGCACCCTGTGCCGCGAGTTCAGTGGGGGCAAGGGGCTGTTCGTGAGCGAGATGATCACGACCCGGGCGCTGGTCGAGCGCGACGCCAAGACCATGCGGCTGATCCGCTTCGACGGCACCGAGAAGCCCCGCTCCATCCAGCTGTACGGGGTGGACCCGGCGACCGTCGGCAAGGCCGTACGGATGATCGTCGATGAGGACCTGGCCGACCACATCGACCTCAACTTCGGCTGCCCGGTCCCCAAGGTCACCCGCAAGGGAGGCGGTTCGGCGCTCCCGTACAAGCGGCACCTGCTGCGCTCGATCCTGCGCGAGGCCGTGACCGGCGCGGGCTCGCTGCCGGTGACCATGAAGATGCGCAAGGGCATCGACGACGACCACATCACCTACCTCGACGCGGGCCGGATCGCGGTCGAGGAGGGTGTGACCGCCATCGCGCTGCACGGCCGCACGGCGGCGCAGCACTACGGCGGCGAGGCCGACTGGGAGGCCATCGCCCGGCTGAAGGAGACCGTGCCCGAGATCCCGGTGCTGGGCAACGGCGACATCTGGTCGGCGGACGACGCGCTGCGGATGATGCGGCGCACGGGCTGCGACGGCGTGGTCGTGGGGCGCGGCTGCCTGGGGCGGCCCTGGCTGTTCGGCGATCTGGTGGCCGCCTTCGAGGGCGGCGGCGCGCCCGCCCGGCCGACCCTCCGGGAGGTCGCGGCGGTCATGCGGCGCCACGCCGAGCTGCTGGCCCAGTGGCTGGAGGACGAGGAGCGGGGCGTCATCGACTTCCGCAAGCACGTCGCCTGGTACACCAAGGGCTTCTCGGTGGGCTCCGAGATGCGCAAGCGGCTGGCGATCACCTCGTCCCTGGACGAGCTGGACGCGCTGCTCGGCGAGCTGGACCTGGACCAGGGGTGGCCGCCGGGCGCGGACGGCCCGCGCGGCCGCACCTCCGGCCGCAACCGGGTGGTGCTGCCCGACGGCTGGCTGAACGACCCGTACGACTGCGCGGGCGTGAGCGCGGACGCGGAACTGGACACGTCGGGCGGCTGAGCGCGCCCCTGGTTGTCCCTCACTCCGGTTCGGCGGCCATCTCCCGCTCCGCCGTCACCAGCTCCGTACCCGCTCCGCCCGAGGTCACCAGCAGGTCCAGTGCCAGGGCCGCCGTCCAGGCGAAGTCGCGGGTGCCGCGCGCCTCGCCGGTGTACGGGTCGACGTACTCGGCGAAGCCGGAGGAGACGGCCGTGTCGAGCGCGGCGGAGCGCAGCGCGTCGGCCCGGTCCACCGCGCCATGGAGCCGCAGGCCGCGCTCCACCAGCCAGTTGACGTTGAACCACGCGGGCCCGCGCCAGTAGCGGGACGCGTCGAAGGCGGCCCCCAGCAGGTCGTAGCTGGGCACCAGGCGCACCGAGGTGCCCAGGCCGAAGTGGTCGCCCGACGCGGTGCGGATCAGGGCGGCGGCGATCTCGTCCGGCAGGCCGGGCACGATCAGCGGCAGCAGCCCGGCCGCGCTGCGCTCGGGGATCAGCGCGCCGCCACCCATGTGCCCTGCGCGCAGGTCGCGGCACAGGAACAGCCCGGCGGCCGGGTCCCACAACCGCTCGACCAGGGCGGCGGTGAGCCGCCGCGCCCGCGCCAGGTGGGGTGCGGGGTCGGCGCCGACGGCGGCGGCGATGTCGGCCAGCGCGTGCTCGGAGGCGATCAGCAGCGCGTTGACCCCGGGGTCCTCGACCGCGAAGGCGGGCGGTGGCCCGTCGTCGTGGTAGCCGCGGTCCCGGTAGTCGGCGGCGAGCCGCACATAGCGGCCGTAGTCCAGGTCGGTGGGCCGGTCGGCGGCCGCGCCGTGGTCGAGGTCGGCGCGGCGGAAGGTGCCCGGCGGGGCGGGCTCGACGCGCGCCAGCGGGGCGTCCCAGCAGGGGCTGTTGTCCATGCCGGGCTCCCAGGGGTGGACCACGGACACCAGCCCGTGGCCGCCCAGGTCGCGGCACTCGGCCAGATAGCGGTGCCAGGCCGCGAGCCGCGGGTAGAGCCGGTCCAGGAAGCCGCGGCGGGCGGAGGCGCGCGGGTCGGCGAGGTGCACCAGCCGGCAGGCGAGCGCGTGGACGGGCGGCTGGACGATGCCGGAGCTCTCGACGGCCGTGGGGGCGCCGGCGGCCGCGCCCGCGCTGGAGGAGCGCCAGAAGTCGGGGCTCGGGAAGTACGCGTCAAGCGGCACGGCCGGGTTGAAGACGATGTGCGGGATCCGGCCGTCGCCCCACTGGGCGCTCAGCAGGGTCTCCAGCTCGCGCTGGGCGCGGCGCACCGACAGATGGCGCAGCCCGATGGCGATGAACGCCGAGTCCCAGCTCCACTGGTGCGGGTACAGGCCGCGCGAGGGGACCGTGGAGGTGCCGGTCCAGTTCTCCAGGAGGACCCGCCGGGCGCCGCGCAGCAGCCGCATGGGCGCGGGCCGGTAGAGCTCGCCGCTTTCCACGAAGGACTCCGGTGGGTGGTCGTGGCTTTGCCGTTGCTGTTACGGCGAAGATATCCCAGGCTTATGTCTTGTCAATACGCAAAACTGATGCTGTGATGCGTTGCTCACAAGCATAAGTGGCGCGTGAGGACTGAGATGCGACTGTGGACCCGGCGGTCGAAGGCGACCGCAGCCGGGATAGCCGCGGCACTGGGCATCGGCCTGCTGGCCGGGTGCTCGAGCGGCGCGACCGACAAACCCGACAACAAGCTCACCGTGTGGTCACTGGAGAGCCTGCCGCCGCGGATGGCGGCCACCCAGAAGATCGTCGACCGGTTCGAGGACAAGACCGGCATCAGCGTCAAGCTGGTGGGGGTGAGCGAGGCCCAGCTGCCCCAGATGATCATGTCGGCGGCGGCCGCCGGGCGGCTGCCCGACGCGATCGCCGCCCTCCCGCTGGGCCAGATGTGGCAGATGTACAGCAACGGCCTGGTCAACACCCGCGTCCCGGGCGAGGTGATCAAGCGGCTCGGCCCCGGCACCTTCGACGCCAACGCCCTCCGCCTCGCCTCCGACCGGGGCACCCGGCTCGGCGTACCGTCCGACGCCTGGCTCCAACTGCTCGTGTACCGCCAGGACCTCTTCGAGCGGGACGGACTGCCGGCCCCCGAGAGCTACCGCGATCTGCTGCGCGCCGCCGACCGGCTGGATGTCCGCGGCCGGGACGGGATCTCCGCCGCCACCGACCCGGCGGACGTCTTCACCCAGCAGAGCTTCGAGAGTCTGGCCCTCGGCAACGGCTGCCGGCTCATCGACGACGCGGAAGACGACGCGGAAGACGACGCGGAAGGCGGCGAGGGAGACGTGGCGCTGGACTCCCCGGCCTGCCGCACCGCCTTCACCACCTACGACACCCTGGCCCGGCGGCACGGCGCGCCCGGCACCCAGACCGTCGACTCCACCCGCGCCGGCTACTTCTCCGGGAAGTCGGCGATGGTCATCTGGTCGTCGTTCCTGCTGGACGAGCTCGCGGGGCTGCGCAAGGACGCCTTGCCCAGCTGCCCCCAGTGCGCGCGTGACCGCTCGTTCCTCGCCGACAACAGCGGGATCGTCACGGCGCTCAAGGGCCCCGACGGCCGGGAGGCCGCCCAGTTCGGCGATATCACCTCCTGGACCGTGACCAGGACCGCCGAGACCGAGGCGACGAAGACCTTCCTCATGTACATGATGACCTCGGGCTACGAGGACTGGTTCGGCATGGCGCCCGAGGGCAAGATCCCCGTGCGCACCGGCACCGCCGCCGCTCCCGACCGCTACCGCCGCGCCTGGCGCGCCGGCGACATGGGCGTCGACGTCAAGAAGCCGATGAACGAGGTCTTTCCCGACACGCTGCTCGACGAGCTCGCGGCGGGTGTCGGCAGGATCAAGCGCTGGGGGATCGAGCAGGGCGAGGGCGCCTTGGTCGGCGCGCTCAACGGCGAACTGCCCATCCCCAAGATCGTCTCCGCCATGACCGGCGGCCAGCTCTCGCCCGACCGGGCCGCGCACGACGCCGCCGAGGAAGTCACCGCCCTGCGGAGGTCCCTGCGATGACCACCCCCCGCCCCCGCCCCACGCGCGCCCGGCGCGACACCGCCGCCCGGCGCGAGAACCGCGCGGGCCTCGCCTTCGTCACCCCCACCTTCGTGGTGGTGCTGGTCGTGGTCGTACTGCCCATCCTGTGGACCGTGCTGCTGGCCTTCCAGCGCGCCCGGCTCATCGACATCCAGGGCATGGGCCTGTTCGGCCACTGGACCCTGCACAACTTCGCGTCCGTCTTCGACTCGCCCGGCTTCTGGTCCTCCCTGTGGACCACCCTCCTGTACACCGCGGGGGCCACCTTCGGCTCGATCGCCCTCGGTCTGGTCGCCGCCCTCGCCCTGCGCCGGCCGTTCCGCGGCCGGGGGCTGCTGCGCGGGGCCATGCTGCTGCCGTACGTCGCCCCGGTCGTCGCCGTGGCCTTCGTCTGGCAGGTCGCGCTCAGCCCGCAGTACGGCATCGTCAACGCGTGGGGCGCGAAGCTCTTCGGCTGGGACGACCCGATCGCCTTCCTGTCCACCCGTCAGTACACCGTGCACCTGCTGGGGATGGGCTTCGACGTGCCGCTGGCCCTGCTCACCGTCATCGCCTTCGAGACCTGGCGCTACTTCCCCTTCGCCTTCCTGTTCCTGCTGGCCCGGCTCCAGGCGGTGCCGCCCGGCCTGGAGGAGGCGGCCAAGGTGGACGGCGCCACGCCGAGCCAGCGGCTGAGGCACATCCTGCTGCCGCAGCTGATGCCGGTGATCGCGCTGCTGAGCGTGTTGCGCTTCATCATGACCTTCAACAAGTTCGACGACGTCTATCTGCTCACCGGCGGCGGCGCCGGGACGGATGTGGTCGCGGTGCGGGTCTACGACTTCCTCACCTCGCGCTACGACGTCGGGGCGGCCTCCGCGCAGGCGCTCGTCCTCGCCGCGGTGCTGATGGTCCTGCTCGGCGTCTACTTCGCCTTCTTCGCCCGTAAGACCCAGGAGGAGGCAGCCCGATGAGCCGCCTGACGAGTCGCCCGACGAGCCGCCCCATGAGCCGTGCGCAGTTCGAGGAGCGCTTCTTCGCCGTCGCCCGCTGGGTGGTGATCGCCTTCCTCGCGCTGATCACCATCGTGCCGTTCGGCTACATGCTGCTGCTGTCGGTGAAGCCGATCGACGCGCTGCTGCTGGACCCCGGCAGCCTGTGGGTGTCCGCGAAGGACTTCACCCTCGACACCTACCGCAGCGTCCTGAAGCCGGCCGACGAGGGCGGGCAGGGCTTTCTGCGGATGCTGCTGAACTCCGCGCTGGTCTCGCTCGGCACGGTCGCGCTGACCCTGCTGGTCGCGGTGCCCGGCGCGTACGCCGTCAGCAGGCTGCGGTTCTTCGGCAGCCGCCAGGTCGGGGCGCTGTTCCTGGCGGTGTATCTGTTCCCCGCGACGCTGCTGGCCGTGCCGTTGTTCGTGATGTTCGCCAAGCTGGGGCTACAGGGCAGCCTGGTGGGGCTGGCGATCGTCTACGTCGCGCAGACCGTGCCGGTGTCGGTGTACATGATGAAGAACTACTTCGTCACCGTCCCGTACAGCGTCGAGGAGGCCGCGGCGCTGGACGGATGTTCGCGGCTTCAGACGGTCCGCAAGGTCGTCCTGCCGCTCGCGCTGCCCTCCCTCATGGCGACCGGCCTGTACATCTTTATGATCGCCTGGAACGAATTCCTCTTCGCGCTGCTCTTCCTCGCCGCCGAACCCGACCGGTGGACCGTCTCTCTGGGCCTCCAGCAGCTCGCGGGCGGTGTCGAGGTCTCCAAGACGGTCCTGATGGCCGGATCGGTGGTGCTCACCCTCCCGGTGGTGCTGCTGTTCTTCGCCGCCGAGCGACTGTTGACCGAGGGCCTGACCAGCGGCGCGGACAAGGGGTAGGCGGGGGCAGGCATACGACCGACAGCGGCGAGGAGCGAGATGGCGGGCAGCACCGGGACCCAGGCCAGCGCGGGCCATCTGCTTCAGCTGATCCGCAGCGGGCGGGCCACCACGCGCGGGGAGCTCCAGGCCGCGACCGGGCTGTCCAGGTCCACCGTCGGACACCGCCTGGACCAGCTCTTCCGGGCGGGCTGGGTGCGCGGCGGCGCGGGGGGCACCTCCACCGGAGGGCGCCCCTCCGCGCGGCTGGAGTTCGACCCCGGCCATGCCGTGGTGCTGGCCGTCAACCTGGAGACCCGGCACGGGCGGGCCGCCGTCATGGACCTCGCGGGCACCCCGCTGGCCGAGCACACCGCGCCGCTGGACATCACGGACGGCCCCGAGCGGGTGCTGGACGAGGTCGCCGGGTGGTTCGGGC
Source organism: Streptomyces sp. NPDC028305 (assembly GCF_055569495.1). NCBI lineage: Bacteria > Bacillati > Actinomycetota > Actinomycetes > Kitasatosporales > Streptomycetaceae > Streptomyces > Streptomyces sp. NPDC028305. The sequence continues at coordinate 975,067 of NZ_JBVHTN010000001.1, read as the reverse complement.
CGCTGCTGGAGCGGGCCGGTGCCGACCCCGGGCGGGTCTGCGGGATCGGGCTCTCCGTGCCGGGCCCGGTGGACTGGGAGAGCGGGCAGGCCGTGCAGCCGCCGATCATGCCGGGCTGGGACCGCTACCCGATCGGGGAGCGGATCCGGCGCGCCTTCCACCCCGCCCTCGCCCCGGTGCCGGTGCTGGTCGACAACGACGCCAATCTGATGGCGTACGGGGAGCAGCGCGCGGGTTACCCCGACTGCTCGGCGTTCGTCCTGGTCAAGGTCTCCACCGGGATAGGTGCCGGGGTGGTGGTCGGTGGCGAGATCTACCGCGGCATCGACGGCGGGGCCGGGGACATCGGCCACATCCGGCTGCACGACCGGCCCGACGCGCTGTGCATGTGCGGCGCGTACGGCTGTCTGGCGGCCGTGGCCAGCGGGCGGGCGCTGGCCCGGGACCTGAGCGCGGCGGGGCGGCCCGCCGCCTCCGGCTCGGATGTGCGCGCGCTGCTGGCGGAAGGCGACCCGACGGCGGTGCGGATGGCCCGGGACGCGGGGCGGCGGGTCGGGGAGGTGCTGGTCACCGTGGTCACGCTGCTCAACCCGGGGGTGCTGATGGTCGGCGGGGACCTGGCCGGGGTGCCGTTCCTCACCGGCGTGCGGGAGCTGCTCTACCAGCGGGCGCTGCCGCGCACCACGGCCCATCTCCAGGTGGTCACCTCGCGGCTCGGCGACCGCGCGAGCCTGGTCGGGGCCACCGCGATGGTCGTGGAGTCGCTGTACTCGCCGGCGCGGGCGGACGCCCGGCTCGCGGCGCTTGCCTGAGCAATGCTCATCTGATCAATGCTCGTTTGAGCGGACTCCCACTCGTTGTATCCAAAAGGCGAGATGAGGGGCCGTCAGACCGCGTGATTCTCGCCACTCTGATAGGCCTGTCGCTCACATGAGCACGTCCGGGGAGGGGGTTCAGTGGCCCCCCGCTGCCCTCACCTCTCCAAGGCGTGGCACTCCGTGCCAGTTTTGGATGTTCGACACCCCGAATCAATGATTACACAGAGTAAGATTGGCGCGCTAGAATATAGGCGCAGTGTGGGTATGTGTTCGACCCTTGAAGGTGCGGCGAGCGAGGGCCATTCGTACGAGTGACTTTCGAACTCGTGGCAGGCGGGTGGTTACGGCCGAATGACAGGGGAGTGGACATACTCAGGAACCTTCGATCTGGGTACGCTCCCCGCCGTCAGGGCAGCCGAGCCGAGGAGTTCGAGTCCCGTGCCGGAAACACAAGATCAGCAGAAGTTCGTTTACGACTTCACCGAGGGCAACAAGGATCTCAAGGACCTGCTCGGCGGGAAGGGCGCCAACCTCGCCGAGATGACCAATCTCGGTCTCCCCGTGCCACCGGGCTTCACGATCACCACCGAGGCCTGCAAGGTCTACCTCGACAGTGGTGAGGAGCCCGCGGCCCTGCGCGACGAGGTGAGTGCGCACCTCGACGCCCTCGAGAACAAGATGGGCAAGACCCTCGGCCAGCCGGACGACCCGCTGCTGGTCTCCGTGCGCTCCGGCGCGAAGTTCTCGATGCCCGGCATGATGGACACCGTCCTGAACATCGGCCTCTCCGACGACTCGGTCGCCGGGCTCGCCGCCCAGGCCGGCGACGAGCGGTTCGCCTGGGACTCCTACCGCCGCCTCATCCAGATGTTCGGCAAGACCGTGCTCGGCGTGGACGGCGACCTCTTCGAGGAGGCGCTGGAGGAGGCCAAGCGCGCCAAGGGCGTGACCGTCGACGTCGACCTGGACGCCGGCGACCTCAAGCGGCTGGTCACCGAGTTCAAGGACATCGTCGCCAACGAGACCGGCCGCGGCTTCCCGCAGGAGCCGCGCGAGCAGATGGACCTCGCGGTGCGGGCGGTCTTCGACTCGTGGAACGGCGACCGCGCCAAGCTCTACCGCCGCCAGGAGCGCATCCCTCACGACCTGGGCACGGCGGTCAACATCTGCTCCATGGTCTTCGGCAACCTCGGCCCCGACTCGGGCACCGGCGTCGCCTTCACCCGCGACCCGGCCAGCGGCCAGCAGGGCGTATACGGCGACTACCTCCAGAACGCACAGGGCGAGGACGTCGTCGCCGGCATCCGCAACACCGTGCCGCTCGCCGACCTCGAACAGATCGACAAGGGCTCGTACGACGAGCTGATGCGGATCATGGAGATCCTGGAGACGCACTACCGGGACCTGTGCGACATCGAGTTCACCATCGAGCGCAGCAAGCTGTGGATGCTCCAGACCCGCGTCGGCAAGCGCACCGCCGGGGCCGCCTTCCGGATCGCCACCCAGCTGGTCGACCAGGGCCTGATCGACGAGGCCGAGGCGCTGCGCCGGGTCAACGGCGCCCAACTGGCCCAGCTGATGTTCCCGCGCTTCGACGAGGAAGCGGCCGAGAACGGCACGGTACGCAAGCTCGGGCGGGGCATCGCCGCCTCGCCGGGCGCGGCCGTCGGCAAGGCCGTCTTCGACTCGTACACCGCGGTCAAGTGGTCCCGGTCCGGCGAGAAGGTCATCCTCATCCGCCGCGAGACCAACCCCGACGACCTCGACGGCATGATCGCCGCCGAGGGCATCCTGACCTCCCGGGGCGGCAAGACCTCGCATGCCGCCGTGGTCGCCCGCGGCATGGGCAAGACCTGTGTCTGCGGCGCCGAGGAGCTCGAAGTCGACACCAAGCGGCGCCGGATGACGGTGCCCGCCCTCGACGGCAAGGACGGCCTGGTGATCGAGGAGGGCGACGTCGTCTCCATCGACGGCTCCACCGGCAAGGTCTACCTCGGCAAGGTGCCGGTCGTGCCGTCCCCGGTCGTCGAGTACTTCGAGGGCCGGATGCACGCGGGCGCCGACGACGCCGACGAACTCGTGGGCGCCGTCCACCGGATCATGGCCTACGCCGACCGGGTGCGCCGGCTGCGGGTGCGGGCCAACGCCGACAACGCCGAGGACGCCAACCGCGCCCGGCGGTTCGGGGCCCAGGGCATCGGCCTGTGCCGCACCGAGCACATGTTCCTCGGCGAGCGGCGCGAACTCGTCGAGCGGCTGATCCTCGCCCACACCGACGAGGAGCGCGAGACCGCCCTCGGCGCGCTGCTGCCGCTCCAGAAGGACGACTTCGTCGAGCTCTTCGAGTCCATGGACGGGCTGCCCGTCACCGTACGGCTGCTCGACCCGCCGCTGCACGAGTTCCTGCCCGACATCACCGAGCTGTCGGTGCGCGTCGCGCTCGCCGAGTCCCGCAAGGACCACAACGAGAACGACCTGCGGCTGCTCCAGGCCGTGCACCGCCTGCACGAGCAGAACCCGATGCTGGGCCTGCGCGGGGTGCGCCTCGGCCTCGTCATCCCCGGCCTGTTCGCCATGCAGGTACGGGCCATCGCGGAGGCCGCCGCCGAGCGCCGGAACGCCAAGGGCGACCCGCGCGCCGAGATCATGATCCCGCTGGTCGGCACGGTCCAGGAGCTGGAGATCGTCCGCGAGGAGGCCGAGCAGGTCATCGAGGAGGTGCAGCGGGCCCGGGGCGTGGACCTCAAGCTGACCCTCGGCACCATGATCGAGCTGCCGCGCGCCGCGCTGACCGCCGGTCAGATCGCCGAGTCCGCCGACTTCTTCTCCTTCGGCACCAACGACCTCACCCAGACCGTCTGGGGCTTCTCCCGCGACGACGTCGAGGCCAGCTTCTTCACCGCCTACCTGGAGAAGGGCATCTTCGGCGTCAGCCCCTTCGAGACCATCGACAAGGATGGCGTCGGCTCCCTCGTCCGCAGCGCCGCCGAGGCCGGCCGGGCCACCCGCCCCGACCTCAAGCTCGGCGTCTGCGGGGAGCACGGCGGCGACCCGGAGTCCGTCCACTTCTTCCACGAGGTGGGCCTGGACTACGTCTCCTGCTCGCCGTTCCGCATCCCCGTCGCGCGCCTGGAAGCCGGCCGCGCGGCCGCCGCCGGGCGGTAACCGCACCTCCGGAGTCACCTCGGGGTACCCCAACCCTCAACCCCGGCACTGACTCCGGCTCGCAAAGGGGGCGGCACCTGTGCGGAGGTGCCGCCCCCTCCTTTGCTGCCTGCGGTGTCGCTGGGGCCCCTCCCCCTCACACGATCGGTGCCTCCGGTGACCGGAGCCACACCCGCTGCCCGGCGCCGTCGACGGTCACACCGAACTCCTCGGCCGACGGGCTGCCGTCGCCGACGTAGCCGGCGTGCGCCTCGGCGACCTCCTCCCACAGGCTCCGGGGGCCGTACTGCCACACCTCCTCGTCCGTCACGGTGGCCGCCGATCCTTCCCGGTCCCACAGCCAGATCTGGTACGTCCCCTCAGAGTGGCCGTCCGTCATCGCGACCCCGGGCAGCCGCGCGCTGGTGTAGAGGGCGAACCCGAGGCTCGCCACCGTGTCAGGAACGGTGCTCCCAGGCGCGCGGCGCGCCGTGGAACCGTCCACGGGGGCATCCGCCACGGGACGGTGCGAACGCATCGGCATGAACTGCGCATCGCCGACGGGCCGCCCTTGCGCCACACCCCCGCTGACGTCCAGGCGGAGGAGCGCGCCGGACCAGAAGTCCAAGGCGAACGGGACGACGATCACGCCGCCGGGGGCGGTCTGCTCGATCCAGGCCGGCGGGACCTGGCGCACGGAGCAGGTGGCGATCAGCCGCTCATACGGCGCCCCGGACGCCCATCCCAGCGCTCCGTCACCGTGGATGACGCGGGGACCGTATCCGGCGGCGCCGATCGCCTTCTCGGCCCGCTCGGCCAGGCGCTCGTCCACCTCGACCGTCGTGACGTTCTCGCTGCCCAGGCGTGCGGAGAGCAGGGCGGCGTTCCAGCCGGTGCCGGTGCCGATCTCCAGCACCTGGTGGCCGTCGGCTACGTCGAGCACGCCCAGCATCCGGGCGACCAGCGACGGCTTGGAGCCGGAGGAAGTGGCCACACCGGGACCGCCGCCTTTGCCGTCGTCCAGTTGCGTCACGATCGGCTCGTCGCTGTACACCAGATCCCACCAGGCGGCCTCGGTGGTGACGGGTGCGCAGGTCACTTCCTGCTTCCAGACTTCCCGGGGGACGAACTGGTGGCGTGGTACGGCGTCGAAGGCAGGGCGCCATTCGAGGGGCAGCGCCCCGGACGCCGCGAGGGCGTCCAGGAGCGCGGCCTGGCGCTGTGGCCAGTCGGTCACAGCGTGTCACTTCTCCTTCGGTGGCTGGTTGCCGTCCGGCGGCGGCGGGGGCGGTGGGGTCCACGGCTTGATCGGGGCGGGATCGCCCTTGTGCTTGCCCTGGGAGATCACTGCTCACCACCTCATGAGGTCTCAGCGCAAGGGCCTTCCCCACGCCGTCGCGCACTTTCTACCCGCCCCGGCCGACCGTCCTCACCGGCCGGGGCGGGTGGCTTGTGGTGCGGTGGGAGCGCTCCTTGTTCTGTCTGCGCTCCTCGGACAGCTGTCCGGCAGCGTTTTCGGCAGCGCTTCCGGCCAGATCCCGTAGCTCAGGGTCGAGGTTTGCGTCCCTGCTCGCGTTGATCGCTGCGCCCAGGGCGCCGATCCGAGACCAACGACAAGGATGGTGTCGGCTCCCTGGTCCGCAGCGCCGCCGAGGCCGGCCAGGCCACTCGCTCCGACCTCAAGCTCGGCGTCTGCGGGGAGCACGGCGGCGACCCGGAGTCCGTCCACTTCTTCCACGAGGTGGGCCTGGACTACGTCTCCTGCTCGCCGTTCCGCATCCCGGCCGCGGCCGGGCGGCCGCGGCCGGGCGGTATCCGGACCTCCGAAGTCACATCGGGGTACCTCACCCTCAACCCCGGCGCTGACTCTGGCCCGTGAAGGGGGCGGCACCTGTGCGGAAGTGCCGCCCCCTCCTTTGCTGATCGGGTCAGCGACTGGTGTACGTGTAGGCGAGCAGTGCTATCGGCATCGCGGCGCACACGGCCAGGCAGATCCGCCACGCGGGAACGCCGAAGAAGCGAGTGCCCTCGCCGTCCGGGTACACCTCATCGCCGTCCCGGATGACCCGGTGAGTCCTGATCTTCATGTCCACCTCCGGCGGATCAAGACGGCGGTGGCCAGAAGTAAGACGGCCACCGGCGCCACGACCATACAGCCGCTCGTCTGCCCGTTGCCCATGTCACCGCCGGGCCCCGGCTTCTTGCGGCCCTTCTCCTCGGCCTTGTCCTGGAACTCGCTGTAGTCGCTCACGATGCCTCCAATGTGGTGAACGGAGTTCGTCCGATCGGTTGTCAGCGCCTCTGGCGGTGCCGCCGAGGCGGGGATGAAGCAGGCCCGCCCGCCTCTGCGGGGCGATACGGAGGCGGGCGGACGCTGGGAGGTAGGCCGCTGGCGCAGGGTTGTCCGGGACGGGGGAGCCGGACCACCAGCGGCCCACCGGTCTACGTGGTGTCCGCCTTCAGCTCCCCGACGGGCGAGGTCTTGTGGCAGTCGCAGTCACAGCGGACGGTGAAGATGAGCGCGCCACGGGTTGCCGGCGGTGCGGGCCTCGCCCGGACCTCGCCCGGGCCCTTGCAGAACGCGTGGATCTCGTCGAGTGTGGTGTCGGGTTCGGCCGTGTACAGCGCGCAGTACGGGGACATGCGCCGTGCGCCGACCTGGACGGTCACGTCGCCTGCCTCTCGCTCTGCAGCGCGACGAGCACCTGATAGAGGTCGGCGTCGGGGCGAGGCCAGCGGCGGTCGCAGTCCTGGCACAGGTAGCGCAAGCAGCCGGGCCCGGAGGCCGCCGCGCGGAGCACGGCGATCGCCTCGCGGGTGGGTGTGTCGCAGCGGTAGCAGTGCTGCGTCACTGCGGGACCTCCTCGCGGGGGCCGAGCGCTTCGCGGGTCGCGGTCCGCAGCGCGGCGAGGAGGACCGTGGGGTCGGTCAGGTAGCGGTCGTGACGGAGCGGTACCAGCCAGCGCACGCCCGGCCCCGTCTCGAAGTCTGCGGGCGGCACTTCGATGTAGGCAGTCGTTCCCCACACCTGGACGGAGGGCAGCAGTCTCATGTCCCAGCTGGTGGCGGCTCCCGGCTCGATGAGCCAATACAGCACTCTGTCGATCGGGTTCTCGATGACCGCGCCTGTCGCCTCGCCCAACAGATCAAGGACACGTTTGCCGATGTCAATGAAGACGGGGACGCGCACGACGTCCCACGCTCTGCCGGCGGGCTGCAGCTTTACGCTACGGCCGCTGGTCGGCATCCACGGTTCGGCTCTGGTCGTCATCGGGCTGCCTCCGAGGCAGAACGGGGTGGCCTTGTCCATGACTGCGCCACTCATCTACGTGACCCGCTGAGCGGGTTGTCGCTGCTCATGACGTTACGAATCCGCGCATTGGGCATGAAGTGACCGCAAGTACGGGATGATGGCGGTTCTACGACCAAGCAAGGGGACTCATGGTGAAGGGTCAGCGCCTTCCCTGACCTGTGGTCAGGGAAAGGGCGATCGTGCCCGCGGAGGCGTCGTCTCCGGGTACGTCTTACGGCTGATAAGGGAGCAACTGGACCTGAGCCAGGAAGCGCTTGCCGAACACTTTCGGGTCTCGGTCGACACGATCGCCGGCTGGGAGTCCGGGCGGCGTCCGCTCACGGCCGTACCTGTTGGACAGGTGCTCGTCCATCGTCACCAACTGATGCGGATGGGTGCCTCGCCGACGCTCCTGCTGGCTCTTGAGCGAGCGATGGAAGCAGACGTTCTCCTGGGCAGCGCTCTGGACGGCGAGACCTCGGTTCAGGACAGCCCGCTTGGGGCTTGGGTAATGCAGCGCGATCTCGTCGAAGTTCTTGCCTGGCCGCTCACCGGAGAGCCGCCGGCCTCCGTTCGAGGCTTGCCCGACCCGCCCCGGAAGCGGAGAGGCCCTGTCCCCGCAGCCCCGGAACTGTCCACGGAGGAACTCAGCCGGTTCTTCAGCCAGATGCGACGCACGGCTGAGGAGACCCGGAGCGAAAGGACCTTCCTTCTGCGGCGCCAGGCCCTATACCTGTCCGGATATGACCGGGCCAACGATGCCGACTGGCTTGCCCAACAGCAAAGCAGCGAGCGGCCTTCGAGCTGGCTGACCCGCTGGCTGAACGAGCGATCCATCGCAGCTGTCGCTGCGCGCCACGGCGACAGGGAGCGGATGCGGCATTTCATCAACAGCACGCTGGGCGAGGATGACGCCAGCGAGACTGCGAACCTCAACTACTGGGCGTATTGGGTGGGTGAGACGCGGCAGATCGAACTCTCGGACCAGTTCATCGCCTCTCGTCACCTCGGCGAGTGGTCAGGCATGCGGCTCCTGCGACACCTGGCGTGCGGGCTCGCACCGCATCACGGGTACGTCGACCTCAACATCCATACCCTGTGGGCATTGCTCGCCGCCAAGCCCGAGCTGCTCCGCTCAGGTAGTGCCGCGATCGCCCTCCGGAAGCGGCTGCCGGTGATGTTGGATAGTCAGGAGCTCTCTGCAGCCGCGCGCCGCGAGCTCGAAAGCATCCGATACGCGATCCGCCTCGCCGAGGTGTGAGAGGAGATGGACGGTGGCTGACGATCTGCACGCGGTGGCTCGCTTCCTGTTCGAGGCGGGCACGCTGAAGCACGCCCGGCGAACCGGCTGGTGGATGGCCGGGGTGCGTGATCCTGAAAGCGTCGCCGAGCATGCGTGGCGCACTTCGCTGATCGCCTCGATCATCGCCCGGATCGAAGGCGCGGACCCCGGACGGGCCGCTCTCTTGGCCGTCTGTACGACTCGCAGGAGACACGTACTGGGGACGTGAACTACCTCGGTAAGAAGTACTCATCCAGTGCCGACCCGCAGGAGGTGACCGCCGACCAGACCGCCGACATGCCCGAAGTTCTGGCATCTGCCGTGCGGGAATGGGTGAGCGAATACGAGGCCAAGGAGTCGCCGGAGGCGGTGTGCGCTCGTGATGCGGACAAGCTCGAATGCCTGCTTCAGGGGGTGGAGTACATGGCGCAGGGGTACGCGAACGCCCAGCGGTGGGTCGACAACAGCCGCGGCCGATTGGTGACCGAGACGGGGAAGCGTCTCGCCGACGAACTGCTGAACCAGGGGTCTCTTGACTGGCTCCGTGCCGCCTTGGGCGAGCAACCTTAGGGCCTCAGGCCGGACACAAGAACGCGCCCTCTCTACCGTTGCCCCGGAGGCCAGGGACGAGAGGGCCTTGTGGAGCGTGGTGGCAGCCGCGACCAACGTCGGGCTCACTTCGCGATCAGCGACGTCACGGGCGGCACGGCAGCCAAGCCGTCCTCGTAGCCGAGCCGGTCAAACCCCGCACATCGGGGTCGAATGGTCGGAGCCGAATCCGGCGCGCCCGCTCTGACCACCCCCGCGGGCGAGGGGGCGGCACCTGGCCGGGCGCCGCCCCCTCTCACTCCCCCCACGGGAGCCGTTGCCGCTCGCATCGGCTCAAGCGGCAACAGAAGTGCCCAGACGGCCGTAACGCACTCGTCACCCCCCACGGGGACGAGCAATCCGGACCTGGGCACCGCCTGTTGAATTGCGGACGCCCGCCGGGGGCCTTTCCCGGCGGCGCGCTTTGCAACGAGGAACAGCATTCCCGCCGCGCCCGGCCCGCCGCGCCCCGTTTCAAGTCTGGCCAAAAGGGCGTGGTCACTGACGGTGGCACCGTGCATACTCAACCGTGGTCGGGGGCGATCACGGGTGTCACTCGGTGGGGGTCCAGTGCTGCGTGTGTATTTCGGCGAGCTCGATCTGGCGCGGCTGCGGATGGCGATCCGCCCGGACGCGCTGTGGGAAACGGTTTTGAGTTTCCACCGGCTGCGGGAGCACCGCGCCGCGACCGTATACGGAGAATGGCGTTCACTGGCGCGAAATAGGCTGAACGGCGAGGCGCGGCTGCTCGCGCCCCTCATTCCCTCACGCGGCTATTTCCCCGACTTCCTGACCCCCGCCGAGGGCGGAATCGGCTACGCCGACGGCATGGAGGCGCTGCGCGCCACCCCGCACTCCCGGCTGCACACCGAGATCTCCCGCCTCCCGGCGGCCCGACTCCCCGGCTGGATACGCGATCTCGGCCAGGGCGAGCCGCGCTCCCTGGACCGCCTGACCACCGCGCTGGCCTCCTACCACCGGGCCGCCATCGCCCCCTACTGGCCGCGGTTACAGGCCCGGATCGAGGCCGACCGCGCCGTGCGCGGCCGCGCCCTGCTGGACGGGGGAGCCGACGGGCTGCTGGCCTCGCTGCCGCCCACGATGCGCTGGCGGCCCCCGGTCCTGGAGGTCGACTACCCGGTCGACCGCGACCTGGAGCTCGGCGGGCGCGGGCTGCTGCTCCAGCCGTCCTTCTTCTGCCGAAGAACCCCGGTCACGCTGTACGACCCCCACCTGAGACCCGTGCTGGTCTACCCGGTGGAACACACCCCCGGCGCCGTACCGCCCAGCCCCCCGGCCCGCCCCGTCGCCGCCCCCCGCCCCGCCCCCGTCCCGGGCACTGGCCCCGGCGCCGCCCAGTCGCTCAGCAAGCTTGTCGGACAGACCCGGTCGGCCGTGCTCCAGGGCGTCGGCGGCGGCTGCACCACCAGCGAACTCGCCCGCCGCGTGGGCGTGTCGATCGCCTCAGCCAGCCAGCACGCCAGCGTGCTGCGCGATGCCGGCCTGCTGCTCACCCTGCGCCAGGGCAGCGCCGTGCTGCACACCCTGACCCCGCTGGGCGCCGCCCTGCTGCGCGGCGGCGCCCCCGCTGCCCCCGCTCAGTCGTCGATGCCCGAGCGCTCGACCCCCGCCACGATGTAGCGCTGGAGGAAGAGGAAGACCACCAGCAGCGGCAGAATCGAGACGGCGGCCGCGACGAACAGCTCGTGGATGTTGACCGTCTGCGCGGTGGTGAACGTCGACAGCGCGACCTGGACGGTCCACGCCTCCCGGTCCTGGCCGATGACCAGCGGCCACAGGAACGAATTCCAGGCGCCGATGAAGACGATCGTGCCGACCGCCGCGAACACCGGCCGCGAGTTGGGCACCACGACCCGCCAGTACGTACGCCAGTAGCCGAGCCCGTCCACCCGCGCCGCGTCCTCCAGCTCCCGGGGAAACCCCAGGAAGTACTGGCGGAAGACGAACGCCGCGAACGCGCTGAACAGCGTCGGCACCACCAGCCCGCGCAGCGTGGACACCCAGCCCAGCGAGGACACCAGGACGAAGGTCGGCACGAAGGTGACGGCGGCCGGGACCATGAGGGTGCCCAGGATCCAGTAGAAGACCACGTTCGCGTAGCGGTACGGGATCCGGGCGAGGCCGTACCCCGCGAGCGAGGCCAGCAGCAGGGTGCCCAGCGTCGTCGCCACCGCGATCAGCGAGGAGTTGAGCAGCGCGTGCGCCATCGGCACATTCGGGTCGTCGAACAGCTCGCCGATGTTGGACCAGCGCAGCTCGCTCGGGAAGAACGTCCACTCCGCGGAGGTGATGTCCGCCTCGCTCGACAGCCCGTTGCGCACCAGCAGATAGAAGGGGATCAGAAAGAGCAGCGCCAGCGCGATCAGCAGCACGAGCCGCAGCGCGCGCCCGACGCGGACGAGAGGTTCGCGGACGAGGGGGTCGCGTGTCACCGTCAGTCCTCCTTCCGGCCGAGCCGGAACCAGCGGGCCTGGGCCACCGTCACCACCGCGATGATCAGCGCCAGGATCACCGCGCCCGCGCTGCCAAGACCCAGGTTCTGCCCCTGCCCCAGCGCCGTGTAGTACAGGTACACCAGCGGCGGACGGGCATACGGCGGATAGCCGCGCGAGTCCGAGAGCAGGTTGTAGAACTCGTCGAACGCCTGGAACGCGTTGATGACCAGCAGCAGCGTCACCGCGATCGACGTCGCCCGCAGCTGCGGAAGGGTGATGTACCGGAACACCTGCCACCCCGGCCGCGCCCCGTCCACGGCCGCCGCCTCGTACAGATGGCGCGGAATGCGCTGGAGCCCGGCCAGGAACAGCACCATGTAGAACCCCGCCTGGAGCCACAGCCGCACCGTCACGATGACCAGCCAGTACCAGGGCGGATCGGTCGTCGACAGCCAGGCGATCTGATCCGCGCCGAACCAGCCCAGCACGGTGTTGGCCAGCCCGAACCGCACCCCGTTGAAGATCGACATCTTCCAGATCAGCGCCGCCACGACATAGGAGCACGCCACCGGGAGGAAGAACACCGACCGGAAGAACGCCTGCGCCCGGCGCAGCCTGTTGACCATCAGCGCGAGCGAGAGCGACAGGACGAAGGTGGCCGGGACGATGAAGGCCGTGAACACCAGGAACGTGACGAGGCTGTCGGTGAAGGCGTCGTCCCGCAGCATCGCCGTGTAGTTGTCCAGGCCGACGAAGTCGGTGGGCGAGACCGTGTTGTGCGCGTCGAAGAAGCTGAGGTAGACGCTCCACGCCAGCGGTACGTAGGTGAACAGCCCGAGCCCGATCGCGAACGGGCCGACGAAGATCCAGAACCAGAGCGTACGGTTCTGCTTGCCCAGCAGCCTGCGCCGCAGTGTCGTGCGCGACGTACCGGGCGCGGGCCGCCTGTCCTCAAGCGGGTGCGAAAGCGTGTCCTGCGCCATCGCGGGCGTCAGCTCTTCTTCTTCACACGCCGCAGCTCCGCGCCCACCTTGCGCACCACGCCGCGCAGCTCCTGGTCCGCGCTCGCGCCGTCCTTGATGATCCGGCTGAGCGCGTCCTGGTAAGCGGTCCGGCTCGCCGGGGTCCACAGCAGCGGCTCGGCGAAACCGTGGTCGGTGGCGTAGCGCACGGCGTCCCCCGCCGCGCCCTCGCGCAGCTTGTCCGCCTTCTTGGCGAGCGAGATCCGGGCCGGGATGTGGAAGCCGTACGACAGCGCGAAATCCTCCTGGTACTCCGCCTGGTCCACCCACAGCCACTTCACGAAGGCCTTCGCCTCCTCCTTGTGCTTCGTCTTGGAGCTGACCGCCGCGCCATACGCCCCGACCGGCACCGACGGCTGCCCCGCCGACCCGTCCTTCGGGAACGGCAGCACCCCGAAGTCCTCGCCCAGCTCCTTCTTGACCTGCGGCAGCGCCCACAGGCCCGACCACTGCATGGCTGTGAGCCCCTGGATGAAGGCCGACGGATCCGACCAGTCGGAGGGCGCGCCGAGCAGCAGCGACTTGTCCGCGTACAGCCGGTGGATCTTCTCCAGCGCGCGGGCGGCGGCCGGGTCGTCGAAGCCGACCTCGCCGTCGTCGGTGACCAGCCGGAGCCCGGCGGCCTGGAGCGGGGTGCCGCCGAGTACCCCAGCGCCCCCGTCGTTGCCCAGGAACAGCCCCTTGGTCTTCTTGTCCGTGAGCGCCTTCGCCGCGTCGACCAGCGCGTCGAGCGTCTGCGGCGGCTCCACGCCGGCGTCCTTCAGCAGGCTCTTGCGGTAGTAGAGGAGCTGCATGTCGACGACCTGCGGAATGCCCCAGATCCTGCCGTCGTACGTCTTGGGCGCGAGGACCGCCTGGTTGAAGTCGTCCTTGACGCCGTCGAGGAGGTCGGTCAGATCCTCCACCTGGCCACCCTGGATCTGGTCCAGCGTGGGGCCGTTGGCCTCGAAGACATCCGGGCCGGAGTCGGTGAGCAGCGCGGCGGCCGTCTGCTGGTCGTAGTTCCCCGGCCGCCACTGCACCTCGACCTTGGCCTTGCCGGTCTTGCCGTACGCGGCGGCGTACCGCTTCACCGCACGCTCGGTGCCGTCCTCGCCGTACTGGTGGTACCACTGTTCGATGACCGGCTTGCCGTCCGAATCCTTGGAATCCCGGCCGGTGTTGGAGCCGCACGCGGTGGCCAGCGCGCCCGTGAGGGCGAGGCTCCCCCCGGCGCCGAGCAGACGTCTGCGGCTGATGGACTTGAGGTCGTTGGACATACTGCGGCCCCCTCGCCGTCGCTCCCTGTGACCGGATCGTGCCAACCAACCACGGTACGACCCAGTGATCAACCATGGGGGCGTATTACGACAGCGCTGTTGCGGCGGTATGTCAGCTGCTCCGACTCGGGTTTGACGGGCCGTCGGGGCGGTCGCGGTCCATCTCGTCGAACACCCGCTGGGCGGTGGCGAACGCGGAGTTCGCCGCCGGGACGCCGCAGTAGACCGCGCTCTGGAGCAGCACCTCGCCGATCTCCTCGCGGGTGAGGCCATTGGTGAGCGCGGCCCGCATGTGCATGGCCAGCTCCGCGTCGTGGCCGTGGGCGATGAGCGCGGTGAGGGTGACGCAGCTGCGGGTGCGGCGGTCCAGGGCGTCGCCGGTCCAGATCTCGCCCCAGGCGTAGCGGGTGATGAAGTCCTGGAACCGGGCGGTGAAGGGGGTCGTACGGGCGATCGCACGGTCGACGTGCGCGTCGCCGAGGACGGCGCGGCGGACGGTCATCCCGGCGGCGTGGCGGGAGGCGTCGTCGGCGGTGTCCGTGTCCGTCCCCGTGTCCTGGGTGAAGTGCGCGAGCAGCGCGGCCGTGACCGGCTCCGGCCGCTCCACCCCGGCCAGGTGCGCCGCCCCCGCCACCTCCAGCAGGCTCGCCCCCGGCACCGCGTCCGCGATCTCGCGGGCGTGCGCGGGCGGGGTGGCGGGGTCGTCGCGGCCCGCGACGACGAGCGTGGGCACGCCCGTGACGGACGGCAGCGCGGAGCGCAGGTCGTACGAGGCGAGGGCATCGCAGCAGGCGGCGTACCCCGCGCGGTCACAGGCCCGCAGGTCCGCCAGCAGCGCGATGGCGCGGGGCGAGTCGGCGAAGCGGTGCGAGAACCAGGTGCCCGGACGGCTCGCGACCATCGCCTCCGTCCCTTCGGCCCGTACGAGCGCGGCCCGCTCGCGCCAGGCCGAGGGGTCGCCGAAGCGGGCCGAGGAGCAGACCACGGCGAGCGACTCGACCCGCTCCGGGCGGTGCGCGGCCAGATGCAGACCGACCGCCCCGCCGATCGAGATCCCCGCGTACGCGAACCGCTCCCACCCCTGCGCGTCGGCGAGCCGCAGCACGAGGGCGGCGAGGTCGCCGACGGTGGCGCTGCCGTCGGAGGGCAGCAGCCCGGCGGGGGAGCGGCCGTGCCCCGGCAGGTCCCAGCGCAGCACGCGGTGCGTGCGGGCGAGGGCGGGCAACTGGGGCTCCCACACGGGGAGGGAGGTGCCGACGGACGGGCCGAGGATGAGGGGCGGGGCGGTGGCGGGGCCGTCGAGGAGGTGGTGCGGGAGGTCGGTGATCATGGTCGGCGCTCCGGGCGGGTGAGAGTGAGGATGAGGGGGAGCAGGGGCCGGGTCGTGTCCGGCGGTCGGGGCGGAGCCGCGCCTCGGTGCTGTTCCCCTCCCCGCCCCGTCCCTCAACTGGGGCTCCACCTCAGACCCCGGGGTGCAGGGGCAAAGCCCCCCACGCGGCGGAGCCGCAGATCGACACCGCGGGAAGGGGCGGGGTGAGGAAACGCGCCGCCGGACACCCCCTGGGGGGTTACGCGTCGCCGGGTCGCGGGGGGCCGGGGTCGTCGGGGCTTGCTCGGCGCAGCGCGCGGTCGACGAGCGCGGCGGCGGAGCCGGTGTAGCGGGCCGGGTCCGCCAGCTCCCGCAGCCGCGCCTCGGAGAGCGCGCCCGCGAGCTCCGGTACCTCCGCGAGTGCTGCCGCCAGCCCGACACCCTCCTCCCTCGCTCGCCGGGACGCCGCCGACAGCAGCTCCTTCGCGCGCGAGCGGCCGACGAGGGGCGCGAGTGCGGCGGCGATCCGCTCGCTGACGATGAGGCCGTCGGTGAGCGCGAGGTGTTCGCCCATCCGGCGCGGGAACACCCGCAGGCCCTCCGCCAGTTCGGCGGCCTCCCGCGCGGCCCCGCCCGCCAGCCGCAGCAGCTCGCGCAGCGGCTGCCACTCGGCGTGCCAGGCCCCGGCGGGCCGCTCGTCCTCGGCGACGAGCGAGCCGAGGAGGGTTGCGGCGAGCGCGGGCGCCTGCCGCGCGGCGGCGGCGATGAGCGTGGCGCGGACGGGGTTGCTCTTGTGCGGCATCGCCGAGGAGCCGCCCCCGCTGCCCTCGGCGACCTCCCCGATCTCCGTCCGCGAGAGCACCAGGACATCCGCCGCGACCTTGCCCAGCGCACCGACGGCGAAGGCGAGCGCGACCCCGAGGTCGGCCACGGGGGTACGCAGCGTGTGCCACGGCAGCGCGGGCTCCGCGAGCCCCACCTCGGCGGCGAACCGCGCCACGAGCCGCAGCCCGAGGTCGTCGCCCGACTCGGTCGCGCCGGCCGCGGCGAGTGGGCCCATCCCGGGCGTCGGGCCCGCTGCGGGCTCGGCCGTCGGGCTTACCGCGTTCGGGGCATCGGGTGTCTGGCCGCTGACCTCGCCGGGCCTCCGGCCGTCGGTGCCGGTGCCCGCAGCGGTGGTGCGGGGTGGCGCCGCCCTGTCGGCGGCCCCAGCCGTGGCGTCGTCGCGGCGGTCGGCGCCCGCACCCGGCGTCGGCCGTACCGCGGGGGGCCGCGCCCGGCCGGGCGCGGGTGCGCGCTCCGCGCCGCCGCCGGTCGGGTTCGGCACCCCGGGGACCCCGGGGTCCTCCGACAGCGCGGCGAAGGCCGCCAACGTACCGGCCGCGCCGCCCAGTTGGGCGGGCGGGCGCAGCGCGGCGAGGCGGGCGTGGGCGTCCAGGGTCAGGGCGCGCCAGCCCGCCGCCTTCAGGCCGAAGGTGGTGGGCACGGCGTGCTGGGTCAGGGTGCGGGCGGGCATGGGGGTGTCGCGGTGCTCGGCCGCTAGCCGGCCGAGCGCCGTGGCGGTACGCCCGAGGTCGGCCAGGATCAGCGGCAGCGCGCGGGCGGCGACCAGCATCGCGGCGGTGTCCAGGATGTCCTGGCTGGTCGCGCCCCGGTGAACGTACGCGGCCGCCCCCCGGTCCGTACGGGCCACGGCCGCCGTCAACTCGGCGACCAGCGGGATGACCGGGTTGCCGCCGGCGCGGGCGCGCACGGCGAGCTCCCGCACGTCGTACAGCTCGGCGCGCGCCGCGCCCGCCACCGCCCCGGCGGCCGCGGCGGGCGCCTGCCCGAGCGCGGCCTGGGCCCGGGTGAGCGCGGCCTCCGCGTCCAGCATGGCCTGGAGAAACGCCAAGTCCCCGGTGGCCTCCTCGACGGCCGACCCGACTCGCACCGGCGACAGCAGCCCGCTGTCGCCGGCGGAAGCGGCGGAAGCAGCCGCGTCGGAGCTAGCGGAACTCAAGGAAGACCGTCTCCCCCTCGCCCTGAAGGCGGATGTCGAAGCGGTACGTCCCGGGGTGGGGCCCGGCCGTCGCCACCAGGGTCTCGCGGCGGGCCGGGGGCAGCGCGGCGAGGAGCGGGTCGGCGGCGCCCGCGGCGGCGGTCTCGGGGAGGTAGACGCGGGTGAAGAGGTGGTGCAGCAGCCCGCGGGCGTGAACGCAGACGCTGATGTAGGGGGCCGGGGAGGGGGCGCCCGGGGGGAGGGTGCGGGCGGTCCAGTGGCCGTCGGCATCCGTGGGGACCCGGCCGAAGCCGGTGAAGTCCACGCCGTTGCGGCCCGCGTGGCCGCCGGTCACCGGGTCGCGCCGCATCGAGCCGGGGGCGCCGGACAGCGAGCCGTCCGGGCCCGCCTGCCAGAGCTCGATCAGGGCGTCGGGCACGGGGGCGCCCGCGCCGTCGTAGACGTATCCGTGCAGGGTGATGGCGTCCGCGTGCCCCGTCGGGGCCAGGTCGCCGCCCCCGGGGAAGGGCAGCGCGTAGCCGTAGAACGGGCCGACCGTGTGCGAGGGGGTGGGGGACAAGGGCTGTTGGGTGAGTTGTCGAGCGGGCATCAGCGGCCTTCTTCGATCCAGGTGGCGGACGGCCCGTCGAGGACGATGTCCCAGCGGTAGCCGAGCGACCATTCGGGCTGGGAGAGCGCGTGGTCGTACGTCGCGACCAGCCGCTGCCGCGCCCGCTCGTCGGTGACCGACTGAAGGATCGGGTCGTAGGCGAAGAGCGGGTCGCCGGGGAAGTACATCTGGGTGACCAGGCGCTGGGTGAACGCCGCCCCGAAGAGGGAGAAGTGGAGGTGCGCGGGCCGCCACGCGTTGACGTGGTTGCGCCACGGGTAGGCGCCCGGCTTGATCGTGGTGAAGGTGTAGCCGCCGTCGTCGCCGGTGAGGGTGCGCCCGACGCCGGTGAAGTTGGGGTCGAGCGGGGCGGGGTGCTGGTCGCGCAGATGCGCGTAGCGGCCCGAGGCGTTGGCCTGCCACAGCTCGATGAGCTGTCCGCGCACCGGGCGGCCCCGGCTGTCGAGGAGCCGCCCGGTGACGGTGATGCGCTCGCCGAGCGGTTCGCCCTGGTGCTGGATGGTGAGGTCGCTGTCGGTCGCGGTGATGTCGGTGTGGCCGAAGACGGGCGTGTGCAGCTCGACGGTCTCCGGGTCGCCCTCGACGGCGACGAGCGGCTGCGAGGGGTGGCGCAGCAGGCTGCTGCGGTAGGGCGGGAAGTCGCGCGGCGGGTGGTGGGCGGCGGGTGCGCCGTCGGCGCGGGCCTTGTCGTACCCCTCGCGGATGGTGGCGAGTTCGCCGTCGATGTCGGCCTGGGTGAGAGACATCTGAGTCACGGTTACCTTTCGAGTACGAGGGCGAGGCCCTGCCCGACGCCGATGCACAGGGTGGCCAGGCCCACCCCGGAGCCCGCCGCCGCGAGCTGGTGGGCCACGGCCCCGGCGAGCCGGGCGCCGGAGGCGCCGAGGGGGTGGCCGATGGCGATGGCGCCGCCGCGCGGGTTGACGAGGGAGGGGTCCAGGTCCGGCCACTCGGCGAGGCAGCCCAGCACCTGTGCGGCGAAGGCCTCGTTGAGCTCCAGGGTGGTCAGGTCGGCGAAGGTGCGGCCGGCCTTGGCGAGCGCGCGGTTCACCGCCTCGACCGGCCCGAGGCCGAAGTACTGGGGCTCGATGCCGGTGACGGCGGACGCGCCGATACGGGCCAGCGGCTCGCGCCCGGTGGCCGCGAGCCCCTCCTCGTCGACGAGCAGCAGCGCGGCCGCGCCGTCGTTCAGCGGGGAGGAGTTGCCGGCCGTGACCGTGCCGCCGTCCTTGCGGAAGGCGGGCTTCAGCTTGGCGAGCGATTCGAGGGATGTGTTGTGGCGGATGGTCTCGTCCCGGGGCAGGTCCACGCCCTCGTACGGCACGACCTCCGCGTCGTACGCCCCTTCCTGCCACGCCCGCACCGCCTTCTCATGGCTGGCCAGCGCATACGCGTCCTGCGCGGCGCGGCCGATGCCGTGCCTGTCGGCGATCAGCTCGGCGCCCTCGCCGAGGGCGACGGTCCACTCGGGCGGCATGTCGGGGTTGGTCATGCGCCAGCCGAGGGTGGTGGAGTACAGCTGCTGATGCCCGGCCGGGAAGGCCCGCTCCGGCTTGGGCAGCACCCAGGGGGCGCGGCTCATCGACTCCACGCCCCCGGCCAGCGCGATATGCGCGTCGCCGACGGCGATGGCGCGGGCGGCCTGGAGCACGGCCTCCAGGCCGGAGGCGCACAGCCGGTTGACGGTGGCGCCGGGCACGGTGACGGGGAGCCCTGCCAGCAGGACGGCCATCCGGGCCACATCGCGGTTGTCCTCGCCCGCGCCGTTGGCGTTGCCGAAGTAGACGTCGTCGATGCGGGCCGGGTCGAGGTCGGGGGTGCGGGCGAGGAGGGCGCGTACGACATGGGCGGCCAGGTCGTCGGGGCGCACGCCCGCGAACGCGCCGCCGTACCTGCCGACGGGTGTGCGGACGGCGTCGACGATGTAGACCTCGCGCAGGGTGCCGTTGCTCATCTGTATCAAGCGTCCTTTCCGGCGGACTTTCCCGCGTTCTTGAGGGCGCGCAGGGCTGCCAGCTCCTGGGGCGTCGGCGGCTCGGTCGCGCCGAGCTCGTCGCTCACCCGCAGCTCCCAGCCCGTGGCGGCCCGTACCTGCTCCACAGATACCCCCGGGTGCAACTCGGTCAGCATCAGCTCCGCGGTCGCCGGGTCGGGCCGCAGCACGCCGAGGTCGGTGATGACGGCGACCGGGCCCGCGCCGGGCATGCCCAGCTTCTTGCGGTCGCCGGGGCCGGCGCCATGGCCGAGGGTGGTCACGAAGTCGAGCTTCGGGACGAAGTTCCGGGTGGAGTGGCGCAGCACCATCAGCACCTTGCCGCAGTTCGAGGCGATCTCGGGCGCGCCCCCGGCGCCCGGCAGCCGCCCCTCCGGCTTGTCCGGGCCGCGGTTCACGACCGTGGTGTTGATGTTGGCGTAGCGGTCGACCTGCGCGGCGCCCAGGAAGCCGACGTCGATCCGGCCGCCCTGGAGCCAGTAGTTGAACATCTCCGGCACCGGTACCACGGCGTCCGCGGTCTCCGCGAGCTCGCCGTCGCCGATGGACAGCGGCAGCCGGGTCGGCTTGGAGCCGATCGTCCCCGACTCGTAGATGAGGACGAGGCCCGGATTGACCGTGGCGCGGGCGAGGTTGGCGGCGGTGCTGGGCAGCCCGATGCCGACGAAGCAGGTCCTGGCGCCGGCGAGCGCGCGGGCGGCGTTGACCTCCATCAGCTCGTCGCGGGTGAAGTCCGAGCTTGTGGTGTGGTCGGTCATCGCACGACAGCCTTCGCGCTCTGTTCGTTGCGCACGTGCTCCTCGATCCATTGCGTGAACGCCTCGCGGTCGCGGGCGATCGGGTCCCAGGCCTGGTAGAAGGCGTTGTCCCGGACGGAGTAGCCGGAGGCGTACGAGGGGTGGGCGCCGCCGGGGACGTGGGCCACCGCGTCGATGACCCAGGTCGGCAGGACGACCCCGCCCGGCCGCGGCTCCAGCGTGTCGACGATCTCCTCCACGGTCACCAGGACCCGGTCGGCGGCGAGCGCCGCCTCCTTCTGCACGCCGGTCAGGCCCCACAGCTGGACGTTGCCGTGCCGGTCGGCCTGCTGCGCGTGGATGACGGTGACATCCGGGTTCAGGGCCGCGACGGCGGCCAGCTCCTCGCCGGTGAAGGGGCAGACGACGGTGGAGACCGTCTCCGTACGGGACGGGATGTCGCTTCCCCGGTAGCCGCGCAACACGGCGAACGGCAGCTTGGAGGCGCCCGCCACATAGCGGTTGGCCATGCCCGCGTGGCTGTGCTCGTCCAGCTCCAGGGGGCGCGGCCAGCCGTTCTCCACGGCGTCGCGGAAGCGGTGCAGCGAGCCGACGCCGGGGTTGCCGCCCCAGGAGAAGATCAGCTTGCGCACCAGTCCGGCGCCGATCAGCTGGTCGAAGATGACATCGGGGGTCATCCGGGCGAGGGTGAGGTCGGTGATGCCCTGACGGATGATCTCGTGCGCGGCGGCGTACGGGATCAGGTGGGTGAAGCCCTCCATCGCGAGGGTGTCCCCATCGTGGACCAGGTCCGCCACGGCGTCGTGCAGGCTACGAATGTCGGCCATCGTCACTCCGGGAGGCAGATGCTCAGTGTGCTGATTATTTTTGTCTGCCCGGAACGCTGTCATCGACCCGGGGGCTCAGTCAATAGAGCTGAGGAAGGAAAGGTTGCACTCGACAGGTGTGCTTCGCCAGGGCAGAATTGTTCAGTGTACGAATGAAATGCGAGGGAAGAGGGCGGCGGGGGTATGGGCGCGGTCGATCTGAGCACTCACCCCGGGCATCTGGCCCGCCGGCTCCAGCAGGCGCACTCCCTGCTGTGGGGCGCGATGGTCTCGGAGGAGACGACCTCGCCGCAGTTCGCGGTGGTCAACGCGCTCGTCGAGAAGCCGGACATCGACCAGCGCACCCTCAGCGAACACGTCCACCTCGACCGCTCCACCATCGCCGACGTCGTGGCCCGGCTGGCCCGGCGGGGGCTGCTCGAGCGGGTCCGCGACCCACGCGACGGGCGCCGCAATGTGCTCAAGCTGACGGAGGAGGGCGTCCGTGTCCACCGCAAGCTGGTCACGCGTACGGCGCGGATGAACCGGGTCTTCCTCGCGCCGCTGGACGAGGAGGAGCGCGAGACGCTGCTGCGGCTCATCGCGCGGGTGGCGGACGCGGCGGAGGAGCTGCGGGCGTAGGCGGCACTACGCGCGCAGGCCGCCGAACCCCCCGCTTCCGCTGACCGTGCGGGCCGCCACCGTCAGGGAGTTGACGAAGCGCGGCAGCCGTTCCGCCGTGAAGCGGGTCGACGGGCCGCCGAAGGACAGCGCCGCGACCACCTCGCCGCCCCGCGCCCGTACCGGGACGGCCACCGCCGACAGCCCCTCCTCGTGCTCGCCGTGGCTGACCGCGTACCCGTTGCGCAGCGTCTCGGCCACCCAGCGGCGCAGCGTCGTGGCGTGGGCCGGGCCGTGCGGGGAGCGGCGGGCGACCCGGTCGAGCAGCGTGTCGTCCGCCTCGAGCAGCAGCACCTTGGACGGGCCGCCCGCCCACAGTGGCAGTTCGTCGCCGACCTGCACGACATGGCGCAGCGCCTGTGGCCCCTCCTCCTGGGCGATGCAGATGCGGTGCGCATCGCGCCGCACGTACAGGTGCACCGTCTCCCGGTGTTCCGCCGCGAGCTCGCGCAGCGCCCGGCGGGCGGGGGCGGGTAGCCGCCAGCCCTGGTCCGCCATGCGGACCCAGCGCAGGAAGGCGGGGCCCGCGGTGTAGCGGCCGTGTTCGTCCAGCCAGAGCAGGCCGTTGAGGCGCAGGGTCTGAAGGATCCGCAGCACGGTGGTCTTGGGCAGGCCGCTGGCGGTGACGATCTCGCGGAGGGACAGCGCGGGGCGGTGCTCGTTGAACAGCTCCAGGATGTCGATGGTCCGCTGGACCGTCCGCATGCCCCGGGCCTCGCCGCCGGCACTGTCTGTGCTTCCTGTGCTGTCTTCGCTCACTCCGCCGCTCCTCGCCGTCCGGTCCGCCCGGCGGACCCGTCCGGGCCCCATATGGACGCACAGTATGGACCGAGGTCCGCTGCGCGGACCAGGGGCGGGGCAGGGTGGGTAAGGGCTTTCTGGCATGTCAGGCCCGGGTTTCCCGCTCGGCCGCCCGTTTGACGCCGCGGTTACTCGCCAGCGACCTCTTGTCGATGCTCAGCGTACGTTCTATCGTCACCGGCGCACGGACCCCAAGGTCCGTTCAGCGGACCAACTCCCCAAGTCCGCCCTCCCCTCCCCACGTAGGAGACCCGGTGAAAGCAGCCGTCCTCACCGCTCCCCGCCGCATTGAGACAGTCGACGACTGGCCGGAACCCGAGTGTGGCCCCCACGATGTCCTGGTCCGACTCGAAGGCATGGGCGTCTGCGGCTCCGACCTGGCGGTCTTCGACGGCGATCGGGCCGTCCCGGCGCTGCCGTGGGTCGTCGGCCACGAGGGCTTCGGCCGGATCGTCGCCGTCGGCGGGCGGGTCGTGGACCGCGCCGTGGGCCAATGCGTGGTCATCGAGCCGAACTACGCCTGTCTCGACTGCCCCGAGTGCGCCCGCGGCCTGACCTCCGCCTGCACCAAGCGCGTCATCGTCGGCATGAACGCGCCCGGTCTCCTCGCCGAGCGGATCGCCGTCCCCGCCCCCTTCGCCCACCCCGTCCCCGACACCACCGACCCCGCCGACCTGGCCTGCGCCGAGCCGTACACCGTGGCCCGTACCGCCGTGCGGCGCGGGGGAGTCGGGGCCGGGGACAAGACCCTGGTCGTCGGCGCGGGCGCGCAGGGGTTGCTGCTGTGCCAGGCGCTGCTGGCCATCGGCGTCCGCCCGGCCGTCGTGGAGCCGCACCCGCGCCGGCTGGCGCACGCCGAGGTGCTCGGCGCCCGCGCGGCGGACGACGGCGAGGGCGGCTTCACGTACGTCTTCGAGTCCTCCGGGGTGGCCGCCGCGCTGGGCGCGGCCCTGGAGCGCACGGTTCCCGGCGCCACCGCCGTCCTCGTCGGGCTCGGCTCGGCGGGGCTGCCGCTCAGCGTCAACCAGCTGGTCCGCTCCCAGCTCACCCTGCGCGGCTCGCTCATCTACGACCACCCCGGCGACTTCACGGCCGCACTGGCCGACATCACCTCCGGCGCGGTGCGGCCCGGCGCGGCCATCGACGCCCGATTCCCGCTGGAGGACGCGCAGGAGGCGTTCGCCGGGGCCCGCGAGCGGGCCGGCAAGACCTGGATCTCCCTGGACCCGGAGGACGGCGGGCGCAACGATGACGACAACTGACGCCCCCGGGCTCACCCTGTCCGCCCTGACCCTGCGCACCGCCTCCTTCGGCGAGCGGGTCCGGGCGGCCGCGCAGGCCGGGTTCACCGGCATCGGCCTGGCCGTGCACCAGTACCGGCAGGCCCGCGAAGAGGGCTGGACCGACGCCCGGAT
Organism: Streptomyces sp. NPDC028305; assembly: GCF_055569495.1. Classification (NCBI taxonomy): domain Bacteria; kingdom Bacillati; phylum Actinomycetota; class Actinomycetes; order Kitasatosporales; family Streptomycetaceae; genus Streptomyces; species Streptomyces sp. NPDC028305. The sequence continues at coordinate 950,831 of NZ_JBVHTN010000001.1, read as the reverse complement.
GGCGGCCCTGCTGACCGAGTACGGCGTGCGGCTCACCGAGGTCGAGCTGCTGCGCCACTGGGCGCGGCCACAGCGCTACGACGAGCGGCGGCGCAGCGAGGACGACACCGTCTTCCACATCGCGGAGACCTTCGGCGCCCGGCGCGTCAACGCCGGGATGTTCGACGAGCACCCGTACCAGGACCTGGTCGACGGGCTCCGCACGGCCACCGAGCGCGCCGAGCGGGCGGGCGCGGTGCTGGGGCTTGAGTTCATGCCGTTCTCCGGCATCCGCGACCTGAACCTCGCGGCGCGCCTCGTGGCCGCCGTACGGGCTCCGCGCCCGGCAGGGGCCGCGTCCCCGGGGCTGATCCTCGACGCCTGGCACCTCACCCGGGGCCGCACCCGCCCCGAGGAGATCGCGGCCCTGCCGCCGGGCGCCGTGGTGAACGTCCAGCTCGACGACGTGCTGCCCACCCCGCTGTCCGACACCCTGCACGAGGCCCGCCACCAGCGGCAGCTGCCGGGGGAGGGGGCGGCGGACCTCACCGGGCTGCTGCGTCTGCTGCGCCGGGCGGGCATTGAGGCGCCCGTCTCGGTCGAGGTCCTCTCCGACGACCTCGACGCCCGCGTACCCGCGGAGACCGCGGCGCGCGCGTACCGGACCACGTGTCGCGTCCTGGCCACGGCCGCCGTGGCCGCCCCTGCCGTCTGAGTGCCCGCCGAGTCGCGTGACGGGGCGCTGTCACGCCCGGCGCAGGTGCGCCGATCGTGGTGAATCGAGGTCCGTACAGCGGACCAAGGAAACCATTCAACGGTCTCCGTCGCTAGCATGGCCCTTGTGACCGTGACTCAACAGCCCCCCACCCCGGCCGACTGGTGGGTGACCGCGGACCAGTCGCTCACCCTCGCCGACCGGCACGCCGGCGCCGCCCACACCGCCCCCGATCTGCTCGCCACCCTCCGCGAGATCGCCGAGGCCCGGCGCGCCACGGACTCCGCCCTCGGCGCCGCCGTCCAGGCGCTGCTCGGCTCGGGCCGCGGCTGGGACGAGATAGCCGCCGCCCTCGGATTCCCCGACGCCGAGACGGCCCGCCGGGCCACCGCCCCCGCCCTCGAGGGCGCCCGCCGTGCCCTCGACAGACGAATCGGACACCACTGACGATGACCACCACCCCGCCCCGCGTCCTGCTGCTGCACGGCCCCAATCTCAACCTGCTCGGCGAGCGCGACCCCGCCACCTACGGGTCCACCACGCTCCAGCAGATCGAGGAGCGCACGACCGTGCTGGGGCAGGAGCTGGGCGCCGAGGTGCGGTGCGCGCAGAGCAACAGCGAGGGCGTGCTGGTCGACCTCGTCCACCAGGCCCGCCACGACGACGGCATCATCTTCAACCCCGGCGCGTACGCGCACTACAGCTACGCGCTGCGCGACGCGGTGGACGCCGTGGCGGGCCTGGGCGTGCCCTGTATCGAGGTCCACATCTCCAATGTGTACGCTCGCGAGCCGTTCCGGCACACGTCGGTGACGGCGGCGGTGAGCCAGGGCTACCTCTGCGGCCACGGCGTCTTCGGCTACGAACTGGCGCTGCACGCCGTGCTGAACCGGATCGAGGAGCGCCGCCGTCTCAACGGCTGACCGGATTGTTGATCAGACCCCGAGATCCACGGACATCAGGGCGGCGAGGCGCTCGACGGTCCCCCGGGAGTTCACATGGAGCCCGTCCAGGTCGAGCCCCTCGTCACCCCTGACCGCCAGCAGCGCCTGCTCTCCGATGGCGTAGACGACGAGGTGGCCCGACTGCGCGCGGGTGACCACCTCGCGCAGCCCGCCGATGGCGACCTCCCCGGCGGTGCGCCGGGCGAGGCCCAGCGCGGCGGCCGCGAGCGCCGCCACCGACTCGGCGTGGATCTCGTAGCTGTCGGAGGCCACGAGAAGGCCGTCCGCGGTGGCGACGAGGGTGTCGCTCACGCCAAGGACTTGTTCCCGCAGGTCCTTCAGTTCCTGGACCAGTCCTTCATCACTCACTACGAGAACTCCTTGCGCCGTGTGCGGGGGGTGTTGCTGCTGCGTTCAGTTGGTCGGACGGTTGGTGCCAGGCCGGCGCCGGGGCAGGGCGGCGGGCGGCAGCGGGACGGGCGGTACGGCGGCGGGGGCGCCCCCGCCCTGGGCGGGCGTCTCCCGGGCGGGCGTCCTGATCGCGGCGCCGGCGGCCCCGGCGGGACCGGTGGGCGCCGGCGCGGGCCTGCCGTCCAGCAGGCCGCGGGCGGTCATGGAGACGATGTCGGTGACGACGGCGAAGGTGCCGCGCCCGATCAGAAAGGCGATGTCACGGGGGGTGTGCCTGCCGTTGGCGTGCATCAGGATGTCGCGGAACCGGGGGTTCGCCACGCCGCTCGGGGCGGCCCGGCCCGTCACCCGGTGCATCACCAACTGCTGGGGTGAGCCCCACCGCCCGGACAGCTCGGACAGCCGGCGGCGGTTCTCCCGCAGCAGATCACGCGGATGCACCCCGGGCCGTACGGGAAGCGGGAGGTTGACGGCTCCGGGCTCGGCCTGCCACCGCTCCGGCCGGTTCAGCGCGAGGGTGAAGGCCGCGTCGTACAGGGCGGAGACCGTGACGACCTCCAGCTCCGCCGCGCCCACCCCGGCGGTCGCCGTCAGCTCCTCCGCCACCCGCTCCTCGGCGGCCCCGGCGGCGAACGCCACCGACCACTCCCGCTCGGTGATCCGCCCCGACTTCAGCAGCAGGGACTCGGGCCCGGGGGCGCCCGGGGTGACGATCCCCGCGATCAGCCCCTCGCGCAGATGCATGACCCCCGCCGGACTTCCCTCGATCCGCAGCACCCCGGTGAACCGGCGCTCGCTCAGCTCCGTCAAATGGCCCCGGAAGTCGTTCATGCGAACAATTGCCGTGCGTGGTCGTCGATCTGACGGGTCGCCAGCGCCAGGTTCGTGCTCTCCCTGGCCAGCGCGACCACCAGCAACAGGGCGTCGCCCCGCTCCCGGGGCACCACGCGGGTGAGGTAGTGACACTGCGTGGTGGTCACCGTGATGTTTTCCAACTCCCCATCTCCCGTTGCGGCTTCAAGCGTGTCCGAAACCGTACGGGCGTCGTCACAGGCCTGCGCGGCGCGCGGCAGCGCCGAGCGATCACCGCTGAAGCCGTACTCCAGCCCCGTGGTGCCGTCCACCAGCATGGCGGCGCTGACTCCCTGGTGATCAAGCAAATGGCGCATGGACATGGCCAGTTGGGACACCCGGCCCCCCTTCGCTCCCGGAGGGCCGCGACAATACCCTTCGATCACAATTTTGGCGAGAAAGAACTCGGCCGATCACAATCTGCGTAAAAATCGTCAACAGGTGTGCTTCCCTTGCACGTTACGTGTTGGTGTCCGTCGCCGCACGCGCTCTGCCGACCATCCTGCTCGCCATTCGCCGTACGGCGTGACGACCCGCCGAAGACCTCGAAGGAAGTGCTGATGAACCTTGAGACCGCTCTGAAGGAGGCCATGACGATCGACGGAGCCCTGGGGGTGGCCGTCGTCGACTACGAGAGCGGGATGACACTGGGCACCGCCGGCGGCGGCAACGGCCTCGACCTGGAGCTGGCCGCGGCCGGCAACACCGAGGTCGTCCGGGCCAAGATCCGCACGCTGGCCAGCCTCGACATCCGCGAGTCCATTGAGGACATCTTGATCACCCTGAGCCAGCAGTACCACCTGATCCGACCGCTCCAGCAGTCGAACGGCTCGCTCTTCCTCTACATCGCCCTGGACCGCCAGCGCGCGAACCTCGCCCTCGCGCGTCACAACCTGCGCAAGATCGAGCAGGGCCTGGAGGTCTGACCCACGCGCACCCCGGCCCACCGGCCCGCCGGCTGCCCGGACCTCACGGGCAGCCGGGGCCCGGCGCGCCGCTCATGTCTGTCAGGGGAGGTCCAGGGCCCGCCGCGCCTGGCTGATCACCCGCTGGGCGTCGGCCCCGAAGACGGCGGACTCGCGGAGGGTGTTCCAGGCGCGCAGGTAGGTGGCGATGCTGGGGGCGTCGTTGATCCAGAGTTCCGCGTGCCACTCTTCTGCCATCACCAGCCGTTCATCGTAGATCCAGAAGCCGTTGGCGGGCTGGATCTTCAACGGTGCGGTGAACGGCACGATCCCCAACTCGACCGTGTCCAGGCCGATGACGCTCATCAGCCGGTCGAGCTGCGCGGCGAGAACCGAGGGCGGGCAGACGAGGGCACGTAGGGCGCCTTCCCACATGATGATCCGGTACTGCTTGCGCGAGTCGTACAGCCCTTCCTGGCGCCGCAGCCGGGCGCGTACCGCGGCCTCGATGTCTCGTGGAATCTTGTGCAGGTCGGCGTTGCGAGTGAAGACGGCGCGTGCGTAGTCGGCCGTTTGGAGCATGCCGGCGACGAGGCAGCTTTCCCAGATGCGGAGTGTGGCTGTTCGGTCATGCTCGGCGGTGATCGCGTCTTGTACGGGCTTGAGTCCCGAGGCCAACTGGCGGCGCCAGGACCGAATATGCGACTCTAGTCCGTTGAGCCGCGAGAGCAGTTCCTCTGCGGCCTCCGGCTGATCGGTCGCTGTCGCCCAGGCGCGGAGGTCCTCGGCCGTCGCGGTCTGGCGCCCGTTCTCCAGCTTGTAGATCTTGGAATGTGGCCAGCCCAAGCGCTCCGCAAGCTGTGTGCCGGTGAGCTGCCCCTCAGGGCACGAGGCGCGCAGCGCCCGAAGTCTCGCCCCCAGAGCCACCCGCGCCTGTTGGAAGTCAGTGCTCACCGGTCACACGCTACTCGCAAGCTACGTGGTCAGCCGCGCTGCGAACGTCTCGTACGGGATCGCGTAGTGCCACGCCGCGTCCCGTACCTGGACATAGCGGTTGACCTGGGCCGGCTCCGTGATCAACTCGATGTCGACCAGGTTGTCGTCGTCGTCGAAGTTGAGCAGAGCGACGAGCCTGGAGTCGAAGATCCAGAAGTCTTCGGCGGGCAGGCGCAGCCGGTTTGCCTCATCGCGCGACAGGTTGCGGATGTCCTCGCCCATGTCCTTGTTCCGTGCCGCACTGTGAAGGAGGTAGCGCTGGCCGATCGTGGGCGGATTGTCGACGATGCGCACTCGCTCGACCCGCTTGCCTTGCTGCGTTTGCTCACGGATCGTGGCGAAGAACGGAGCGTAGAGGTCCAGCGGAGCCTCGCCGGTCTCGACGAACTCCTGGTAGTCGGGGGCTGATTCGTCACTTGCGAACCGGCGCCGGGTCTCCAGCCGCCAGGCGGTGTGCTCGAAGGTCTCGAAGAGCTTGCCGAAGGCGTCATGGCTGACCGTGCACGGCGTGCGGGTGACTTCCTTGGGGCCGAAGTCGACCAGCAGTTCGCGCGGTACCACGATGGGCGTCTCGCCTTCGCCCAGGTGCCTGAGCTGGGCAATGTCCTCGGGGTCGGTGAGTGGTGCTCCGTGCACGATGATCTCTCCGCTGTCCAGGTCCTCATGCACCGCGGGGCAGCCGCCGAGGTTGGAGCCTGTCCCGTTGAAGCGCAGTCGTCGCGCCATACCCACGTCCTTTCATCGGGTGGTGAGCCACCAGCATTCCGGAGCTTCGTCGCTCTGCGCTATATAGCTCTCTACACAACGTGAGAACAAACAAGAACACCCCGCCAATGTGCGAGAACATTCGAGAACATCGCGTAGCGTCGCTCAGTTCCACCTCCCTAGCGTCCTGTTCATGCAGGAAACAGCGGGAGTGTGACGATGAGAATCCGCGAACAAGACATCGAGGCATTGGGCGCCGACAGCCACCGGGCGGCGAGGACCGAGGCCCATGCCATGGCCGAACTGCTGCGCCAGGCCCTGCAACGCCTCGGCTTCACCCCGGACGTGCCGCACGGCGTTGAAGGCGGGGAGCTGTACTGGCCGACCGTGCGAGGCGAGCTCACGGTGTCCGGCTATCCGCTGGTGGCCCTCGGTCGCATCCCTCTGGACAGCGCGAACAGACTCGCGGATGTCCTGATGCGGGCCGCGCTGGAGGAGCAGACGAAGAAGGCGCCCTCGGCGTAGACGGAGGGCGGCGCCCATCCCGCCCCACCTCTTGAGACCCCGTGCCGGCTGGACCGGAGCCCTGGCAGGTCGAGCCCAGCCGGAACGGGTGCACGTGCACGACGGCGCGAGGAGAGCCCCCGTGCCGACAGCACAGAAGGGAATCATCCCGATGCGGCTGGCAGGACACAAGGCCGTCTTACGGCAGGACCCGGACGACGGCGACACCATGCCCGACACCGACGCGCCATCGCCCCCTACGGGCGGCGGTTGCGGTGGCGGCGACGGCTGCGGCCGTCAGTAACCCCAGCAGACGGGGGCGGCCCCGGCACCATCCGGGGCTGCCCTCTGCGGTCAGCGAAGGCGGCACAGTGCAGCACCACCATCACGGCTACACCTGGCTCGGCTCAGCCCGCGACCTCCTCAAGGACGGCCCCAGACGACCGATCCACCCCGAGTACAAGGCCACCAGGACCGTCCCTCTCGAACTCGCCCACTGGCTCCTCAAACCCGCCACCTTCATCCAGGGAACCTGGACCGACCCCGCCCAGGCCGCCGAATGGTTCGCCGCCCTCACCCGCGAGCACACCGCCTCATTCGCCTCCGATCACGACCGCGACAGCGAAACCTTGTCCGCGCAGTTCCAGCGCATTGCCAAGGCTCTCGCGGCCGGGGAGGACATCGTCGGAGGCTGGTACCTCACGGGGCAGCGGTTCCTCTCCGTATGCCTGATCGCCTGTAGCCCTCACCGCTTACGCCCCGAGATCGCCTGCCCGCAGCGGTGAACGTCAGTCGTCAGCCCGCGAGCGCGTCGTACCGCACACCCGTGAGCCGTTCCGACGCCGCCCACAGCCCCCGTCCCGCCTTGTCGTCCCGTGTCCACTTGGCGCGGGCCGAGCGGGTGGGGGAGCCGCGCCACATTCCGAAGGGCGGGCCGAAGAAGTCGTCCTGGTGTACGCCGGGGGCGGTGGCGGCGTAGAGGGTGGGGAGGGCGCCGCTGTCGGGGGACTGGGCGAAGAAGCGGTTGCCGATCTCCATGAAGCGCTGGGTGCCGCGGCGGCCCTCCATCTTGGGGGCCGCGGTCTGGAGGTTGGTCGAGGCGTAGCCGGGGTGGGCCGCGGCGGCGGTGAGCCGGGCGCCGGTCGTGCGAAGGCGGCGGGACAGCTCGTGGATGAAGAGGAGGTTGGCGCTCTTGGAGCGGGCATATGCGGTCCAACGCCCGTATTTGCGCTCCATGTTCAGGTCGCGCGGGTCGACCGTCCCCAGCATGTGCATAAAGCTGGAGACGCTGACCACCCGGGCCCCCGGGCCGGCCTCCAGCAGCTTGGGCAGCAGCAGTCCGGTCAGGGCGAAGTGCCCCAGGTGGTTGACTCCGAACTGCATCTCGAAGCCGTCGGCGGTTCTGCGGTAGGGGAGGGCCATCACGCCCGCGTTGTTGATCAGCAGATCGAGCCGGTCGCCCTTGTGCTCGGCCGCGAAGGCCCGTACTGACTTCAGGTCCGCCAGGTCCAGCGGCGCGACCCGCACATCCGCGCCCGGCGCCTGGGCCCGGATCCGCTCGACGGCCTCGGCGCCGCGCGCCTCGCTGCGGCAGGCCAGCACCACCTGGGCGCCGTGGCGGGCGAGCTCGCGAGCGGTGATGTAACCGATGCCGCTGTTGGCGCCGGTCACCACGGCGGTGCGGCCGGTCTGATCGGGGATGTCGCTCGCGGTCCAGCCCTTCATCACGCGCTCCTTCGCCGTCTGTCACGGTCCGCGCTACGCGCCGGTAGCCCTGGCCTCCGGCGACAGCCTAAGCGCGACTCCGCGAAGGTGCGAGGTGGCGGCCGGGTGGCTGCGGCAGGGGGGCGAGGACGGGCTCCCCGCCACCGTGCGTTCCCCTCGGGTCACCAATCACGGGCGGCGATCAACTCTTCCGGATCTGCGTCCGTGAACCCATACGCCGACGCCACGAACCAGAAGCCTTCGGATATCTCCTCACGCGCCACGGTCTCGATTTCACTCCCCGCTGCCTCGAACTCCGCCTCCAGCAGATTGAACTCCTCCGTCGCCGCCTTGGTGAGCGCATACAGCGCGGCCAGATCCGACGGCCGCTCAGCCTCAATCCGCTCGCACAACGTCAGCAGAATCGCTACGCCTTTGTCGATGACGTGGTCCGGGAAGTATTCGTCCTCGTACAAACCCGGTAGAAATGCATGCGCTGCCACCTGCTTGTTTGTGATCGGCATAGTGCTTCCTCATTCTCTTCGAAGAACCGACGCGTCGATCATGCCCGACACCACTGACACGCCCCCAGTTAGGATGGCGCGCATGACTGACAGTCGGTTGATCAAGAGCAGCATGATTCCGTCCGAAGGGAACGTCGACGGCTTTGCTGTGGCCGAGGTGAATGGACGGCTGTTGGTGGTTTGCGTCAGTCGCGACGACGTGTGGACATGGGACCCGCTCAGGGACGAGTGGGTGGAGCGGCCACTGGCCGATTTCGACAACGGATCGTACGGAATTCCCGTGTACCCGGACTTTCACCATATAGACGTGACCGTCGCCGATGGGCGGGTGCTGTTCGCCGCGGGCGGGCAGCACCAGGGGCCGGGCCTGTGGGACGTGATGAGCGGTGAGCTGCTCAACGCCCCGCCGGAGTTTCGCAGCTGCGTTCACGCTCTGGCCCTGACCTCGGTGGGCGGGCGCACGACGCTCGTGGCCGGTGCGGCCGCTCCCGAGGTGTGGGTATGGGATCCCTCGGATCCCGAGGTCGAGGCGTGGGGGCCGACGGATGACGAGTTCGCGGAGGAGCAGGAGCCGCGGGAGCTCCCCGGCCACTCCGACGATATGAGCGGTCTCGTGGTGGGGCGGCTGCGCGGGCGTCATGTGGTGGTGTCGGGCGGCGACACCGAAGTTCTGTTGTCGGATCTCGAGTCCGAAGAGCTGCTCCACAAGTGGTCGGCGGGCGGACTGGTCCACGCCGTTGCCCTGTCCGAGGTCGGTCGCCGTCCCGTGGTGCTGGCGGTGACCGATTCCGGTGAGATGCGGATCTGGGGTGCGGTCGGCGGCGAGCCGGTCGGCCATTTCCCCACGGGGCACACGGAGCGCGTGTCCGCCTTGGCCGCCACTGTGGTCGGAGCCCGGACACTCGCGGTGACCGGCAGCGACGACGGGACGGCCCGGGTCTGGGATCTCGCCGAGGGGCGGCAGATCGGGGCACCGCTCGCCGGCCACGAGGGCGAGGTCTGGGCCGTGGCGATCGCGCCGCTGGACGGCCGCCACGTGGTGCTGACGGCGGGCCGGGGCGGGATCGTACGCGTCTGGGACCCATCGGTCTGACGCCGCGCCCTCAGGTCAGCCCTGCAAGCTGTAGAAGTGGATCGGCGAGTTCGGCTGGAACCCGATTCGCGGGTACACGGGCGCCCCGGCGACGGTCGCGTGCAACGTGGCGCGGGTCAGCCCGGTGGCCCGGGCGCCCTCGTGCAGCGCCTTGCGCGTGACCGCCTCGCCGTAGCCCCTGCGCTGCCACTGTGGGTCCGTGGCGACGAGCACGACGAAGAGGCGGCCTTCCGCCTCGACCGTCGCGGCACACGCCACCGGAACGTCGCCCCGCATGGCGACGTAGGCGTGCACCTCGTTCTTCCAGAGCCTGGAGCCGTCGAGTCCGTCGCGGCCGTCCTCCAAGGGGAAGCCGTAGGCGCGTGAGTTGAGGTCCGCGTACGCCCGCAGGTGCTCATCGGACGTCACGCGCACGAACGTCAGATCGGGGTGGGCCGGCTCGGGGATGGGGAGCAGATCCCCGGCCATGCCCGTTCCCGGAAAGGCGCACTGAAGACCCGCCCGCTCGGCCGCCGCTCCCAGCGCGGAGCGAGCCTGGCCGTCGAGCAGGTCCTCGAAGAGCCACAGGAAGCCCGGCTGCTTCTTCGAGCGCATGATGGCCGCGGCCTGGCTCAGCCGCTGCCCGACGAGCTCCGATTCCGCGCCCACCTCGGTCAAGGTGACGCAGTTCCAGAAGGCGAATCGGCAGTCGGCCCAGCGAACGGCGATCCCCGGAAGGTCGCGTACGTCCGCCCCCGCATCGCGGTCGAGGACCATGGCGCGCCAGACCGCGGCGAGCTGCTCCATTGATTCGATGGACTCCGCGAGATCGGTCACTGTAGGTACTTTACTCGCGACATGTCGTGCCTTCGGCTGACTTCCGTGCGAGCCGTGCGGACCGGCACTCGAACCACACTTCCTTGCCGGTGGGCGTGGGCAGGGCGCCCCAGCGGTGGGCGGTGCTGCTGAGGATGAACATGCCCCGCCCGCTCTCGGCGCACCAGTCCGGTTCGCGGACGGTGGGGAGCGTGGGCTCCGTGTCGCTGACCGTGGTGTGGACGCCGTCCGGGGTGTTCTGGAGGCGGAGGTGGCACTCGCCGGAGTCGGTGTGCTTGTGCACGTTCGCGAGCACTTCGGTGGCGCAGAGCGCCACGGCGTCGACGAGGTCGTCGCGGCCCCAGAGCCGCAGGTGGGCGCCGATGATGCGGCGAACGCAGATCAGTATCTCGGGGGCGGCGTGCAGGTGTTGTTCGTAGTGCTGGGAGACCTCTTCAACTGCCATGGCAGGCACGGCCTTTCGGTGACGATCGGTGATGTGGCCGATCGTGGACCGAACATTGTCACTCAGGCAATTGGTGTCGGGTGGTATTCACTCCATCGGGTACATGTCGCGTTCAGCGCTTGTGACCCCTCTTCGCCGGGCGACAGCATGCGCCCATGACGCAGAGCGATATGCCCACCATGCGCAGCCGGCGGCTCGGAAGTGAACTGCGCCGACTGCGCGTTGAGGCAGGGCTGAGGGTTCAGGACGCCGCCGATGCGCTGGAGTGCGGGCACCCGAAGATCAGCCAGATCGAGAACGGCAAGCGAGGCATCCGCCCGCTGGATCTGACGGTGCTGTTCAAGCTCTACGGGGTCGAGGACGAGCGCCAGTGCGCGAGTCTCAGGCGGCTGGCGAAGGAGATCCACAAGGTCGATTGGTGGAGCAACCAAGGTCCGATGCTCCGCGACACCCTGAAGGACTGCCTCACGCTCGAAGCCGACTCCGAGTTGGTGCGCACGTACGAGTCCATGGTCATCCCCGGACTGCTGCAGACCGAGGCGTATATGCGGCAGACGTTTTCCGTGCACCCGTCTGAGCGCGCGGAAGTCCTGGTGGAGACGCGCATGAGGCGTAAGCAACTGCTGGACAACCAAGGCAACTTCTGCCTGCGAACTATCATCGATGTCCCAGCCCTGCACCGAATCGGCGGCTCACCGGACGTGGTGCGCGGGCAGCTCGAATATCTTCAGCAGGTGGCGGAACGGTCTAACGTCAAGGTGCAGATCCTGCCGCTCGACGCAGCCCTACCGCAGGATCAGTTGCCACCGCTCACCATCTTCCGTCAGCGGGGTGAACCCCCGGCCGACATCGTCTGGTTGGAGCACATCACTGGTGGTAGCTTGCTCGAACAGCGGCAGGACGTGCTGCGCTACTCCACTGCCTGGGACGAGCTGACAGCCGCTGCGCTGTCTCCCGCCGCTTCGCAGCAGTACATCCGAGATCTCCTCTAGGACGTAGACCTTGATATCCGAGCTCGACGGCGCAACGTGGCACAAGAGCAGCTACAGCGGTAGTGACAACAACTGCGTCGAACGCGGCATCCTCCCCACCGGCCGCCAAGCCGTCCGCGACACCAAGGACCGCGACCTCGGCGCCCTGCTCTTCGAGCCATCGGCCTGGCAGGCGTTCGTGGACGCCGTCCGTGAGGGCGAACTCGACGGTTAGCCCAAATCACCGGTGGCTCATCCGCACGGCGTTGAGGTTGTGGTGAGTATGAGACGGCGACACGCCGTAACGTCGGCGTGTCGCCGTCTCATACTCACCACAAAGTCAGTTGGCGGGCTCAAGGTCGTGGAATTCAGGCAGTGCACGGAGTCGCGGCGGGACGCCGACCTGCGGTGAACGCGGCCGGCGGGACACCCATGAAGTGGCGGAACTCGGCCGTCATGTGGGACTGGTCGTAGTAACCCGCCGTCGCGGCGATGTCCGACCACCGGCCGGCATCGGCCGCGAGCACGGTGCGAACGCGGTCAATGCGTGCGAAGTGCTTGGGGGACAAGCCGGTGCCGTCGGTGAACAAGGTGTACAGGCGGCGCTCACTGATGTGCAACCGGGCCGCGGTTGTGGCGACGGTGGCGCCGGCCAGTAGGCGTGCCGCCTCTTCGAGCCGCTCCGGGGGCTCCGGGCGGTCGGCCAATGCTTCTTCGAGGGCGGCGATCGGATCGGCGGCGAAATGGTCAACGTCCAGGCCCGGTAATTCGCGGAGCGGCAGGGCCCGGTCGGCGAGATCACGCAGCGGACGGCCGAGGAGGGCTTGCGCGCGACCCGGCCGCATGCGAACCCGCACGCACGAATGGCCGGGCGCGCTGACGTGATAGCCGGCCCGGGTGCGGGGGCCCATGACAATCAACTCGCGCTTGTCGCTGCGCAGGAGAAGCGTGATGGCGTGATCGGGCACGTCGACCGCCGGTGAACCGGCCGCCGCAGCGACATCGATCCCGGCCACCCAACGCAGAAGGGCAGGCGGCACGACAAGAGAGCTCACGCCGTCCACGATAGTGCCGAAACTTCCTATCACGCGGAGTGAGAGCGCTGTCATCGTCAGGGCATGATCCTTGTTACCGGTGCCACCGGCACCATAGGCAGTTTTGTCGTCCGTCTGCTCACCGAGCGGGGCGTGCCGTTTCGTGCGATGTCCCGCCGCGAGCGGCCCAACGGAGTGCGGGCTGACTTCGACGACCCGGCGTCCCTGGCGGACGCGTTGGCCGGCGTCGACACGGTCTTCCTGGTGACCGTGCCGCCCGTGCCGACCGCGCACCATGACATCGCCCTGGTGACGGCTGCGCGGGCGGCGGGCGTCCGTAAGATCGTCAAGCTGTCCGCGATCGGCAGCGGCGAGCGGTTCGAGGGCGCGACCGTCGGCGCATGGCACCTCGCCGCGGAGGAGGCGATCGAGGCCGGCGGGCTCGTGTGGACGATGCTCCGCCCGCCGAGCTTCGCGTCGAACTTCCTGCGCTACCGGCCACTGATCCAGGCCGGAGAACCGATCCCGAACATGACCGGCGATTCCCGGCAGGCCATCGTCGACCCGAGGGACGTGGCCGCGTTCGCCGTTGCCGCCATGACCAGCGATGCGCACGACGGGCAGCGGTACGACCTGACAGGGCCAGAGCTGCTGACGTTCACAGACCAGGTGGCGATCCTGGAGCGCGTGCTGGAACGGCCGATCAAGACCACCGACGCGGGCGCGCTCGACCAGTTGCCAGCCGGGATGATCACTGGCATCGGCTGGGCACGCGCTGGCGGTGCGGCCTACGTCACCGACCACGTGCCGCGGGTGCTCGGCCGACCGGCGGGCACGTTCGAGCAGTGGGCACGCGATCACCGGGAGGCATTCGCGGCAATGCCGTAACCCGCCGCCGACGGCCGCTGGGCTCCCGGGTCAGAGGCCCTCGCGCGGCGGATGAGGCTACGTACGGTGATGGCGGCGCGCTGCTCTGCGAGCCGTCCGCCTGGCAGGCGTTCGTGGATGCCGTCCGGGGTGGCGAGCTGGACGGATAGGCCGTCTACCCTGGCGCGGTGGCTACTCAGGTGATCGTGCTCAATGGTGGTTCCAGCTCGGGGAAGTCCAGCCTCGCCAGAGCTCTGCAAGCGGTCCTGCCGGATCCATGGCTGACCTTCAGCGTCGACACCCTGATCGAGGCGATGCCCGCGTCCATGACGGGGGCGGCATCCGGGATCGAGGTCGCTCCGGATGGCGGGGTGAGCGTCGGGTCGGAGTTCAGGGCGCTGGAGGCCGCGTGGATCGAGGGGATCGCCGCGATGGCCCGGGCCGGGGCTCGGGTCATCGTCGACGAGGTGTTCCTGGGGCAGGCGGAGTCCCAGCAGCGGTGGGTGAAGGCGCTGCGGGGTCTCGGTGTGCTGTGGGTCGGGGTCAGGTGTGAGCCCAAGGTTGCCGCGGCGCGTGAGGCCGCCCGGGGGGATCGGGCGGTGGGGATGGCCGAGTCTCAGGCGGATGTGGTCCACCAGGGCGTGACCTACGACCTGGAGGTGGACACCACGCACACCGAGCCCCTGGAGTGCGCGCGGGCCATCGCCGCTCATGTCAGCTGAGCGGCCGACTGCTGGGAACTGGTTCAGGCAGCGATGCGGACGATGCTCTTGCCGCGTGTGCGGCCGTCGGCCAGGTCCTGAATGGCCTTGCCGAGATCGGTCAGCTCGTACTCTGCCGTGATGTCCGGGCGGATCTGTCCGGCGGCCACCAAGCGCAGTGCCCTGTGGGCGCTCTCGGCCAGGCGGTCGGGGTGGGTCTGGCTGAGCAGGTTGCTGTTGTAGGTCAGTGCGGACTTGCCGTTCATCAGCAGGTCGTTGGCATCGAGTTCGACGGGCTCGAACGTGGCGATGTTGCCGTAGATCGCCAGGCGGCCGTGCGGCGCAAGGCGCTTCAGGTTGGCCAGGCGCACCGGTCCGCCAATCGGATCCAGGATCACATCGAACAGCTCCTCGGTCGGGGCCTCCATGAACTCGGCGCGCGGAATCAGCAGGTCGTAGCCGAACTGGGCGGCGTAGGCGGCCCGATCGGCGTCGCTGACGCCGACGATCCGACCGGCGCCGGCGGCGCGGGCGAACTGGGCGGCCAGGCTGCCTACGCCGCCGGCCGCCGCGTGGATGAGGACGCTCTCGCCCGGGCGCACCCGGGTGACGGTGTTGATCAGGTCGTAGGCGGTGGGGGTCGCCCAGCCGAAGCCCGCCGCGATCTTCGGGTCCACGCCGGTGGCGTCGAAGGTGAGCGCGGCGGAGGCCACTGCCACCTCGGCGTAGGCGCCGGCACTGGTCAGTGCGGTCACCTGCCGGCCGATGCGGTTCTCGTCGACGCCCTCGCCGACCGCGATGATGTGCCCGGCCGCCTCGAAGCCGGGCACGAAGGGCCGGGGTACGGGGAAGTGACCTTTGTGGACCAGCACGTCGCCCCACTGGATCCCGGCGTACTGGACGCTGATCGCCACCTCGCCGGCGCCGGGAGTGGGCTCGTCGATGTCGGTGAGGCGGAACTGGTCGTCGGTGTCGAGGACGACAGCCTTCATAGTCACTGCTCCCTGAGTCGTATCAGTATCCTGATACGGAGGGACGCTAACGAGTATCAGCTACCTGAGTCAACTAAGGAGGCTGACAGGTGAAGGAAAACGTGACCGGGATCCCGGCCGAGGAGTATCTGTGCACCCGCATCCGCCGCACCGAGCAGGCCCTGATGGCCCACCATGAGGCGGTCCTGCGCGGCTACGGCCTCACCATGACGCAGTACACCGTGCTGCTCGCGCTGTCGCGGGATGAGGGCATGTCCGGCGCACAGCTCGCCCGCGCCTGCGGAGTCACCCAGCAGACCATGGCTGCCGTCCTGACCGGCCTGCAGAACAAGCAGCTCATCACCCGTCAGCCCTCACCCGCGCACGCCAAAGTCCTCCTCGCCTCACTGACCGACCAAGGTCACCAGGTACTCGAACGTGCCTACGGGGAAGTGATCGTGCTCGAACGCGCACTCTCCGACGCCTTCACCCCGGACGAGCACGCCATGCTGTGCGAACTCCTGGAGCGCGCCTCCACGGTCCTCGTCCAGCAGACTCCTCAAGCTCAAGCACGGTCCGCGCGCCCGCGCGGCTGAGGCAGCTCCCTCTCCATCACCTGCTTGAGCGTGGCGAGGTCGCGCGTCACCGCATCCGTGTCGCGCTGGAAGTCCTCGTCGCTCATGTCCGGCTGTCGGCGGAGGGTGAACACCACCTCGCAGCCGCCGCCGTCAGCGATCACGCGGACCGGGTTGTAGACGGTCTCGCCCGACGGCAGCGTGACATCGTGATCGAGGACGCCGAACTCGTTCTCGGGCGCGAAGGTGACCACGACCCGCCCCATGGGCGAGGACTCGGCGATCCACTGACCGTCGATCTCGGCGATGGAGTCCCCCAGCCCGTGAGCCCACTGGGGCAGGTTGGAGGGGTTCGACGCGTAGTCGTAGACGTCCTTGGCGGGGCGGTCGATATGGGTGCTGATATGGCGCGATTCCGAGGCGATGTTCTCCATGGGCCCGATGGTAGGGAGCTGCCGACGGCGTCGTCTTGAACGAATCGGTCGTGGCTGAGCCGGGTGACCGCATTACCCTGCCGTTCATGGCCGACCCGCATCCGATGACCGCCGAGCGCGCCGACATCGCCGCCTTCCGCGCCGAGGTGGGGCTCGACCACCTCATCGACGTCCACACCCACTTCATGCCGCAGCGCGTCCTGGACAAGGTCTGGGCGTACTTCGACTCGGCGGGCCCCCTCGTGGGGAAGGTCTGGCCGATCGCGTACCGGCAGGAGGAGCAGGAACGCCTCGATGTGCTGCGCGGGTTCGGGGTGCGCGCCTTCACCGCGATGCTCTACCCGCACAAGCCCGCCATGGCCCGCTGGCTCAACGACTGGGCCGCCGACTTCGCCGCCCGCACGCCGGACTGTCTGCACACCGCGACCTTCTACGCCGAGCCCTGCGCCCTCGACGATGTGCGCCGCGCGCTCGACCAGGGCGCGCGCGTGTTCAAGTGTCATCTCCAAGTGGGCGGCTTCGACCCCAACGACCCGCTGCTGGACGGGGTGTGGGCGCTGCTCGCCGAGCGCGGCGTCCCCGTGGTCAGCCACTGCGGCTCCGGCCCCATCCCCGGCCGGCACACCGGACCCGGCCCGATCGGCGCCGTCCTCGCCCGCCACCCCGCGCTGCGGCTGGTGGTCGCGCATCTCGGCGGGCCGGAGTACGCGGAGTTCCTCGACCTGGCCGAGCGGTACGAGCACGTCATGCTCGACACGACCATGTCCTTCACGCCCTTTGTCGAGGCCGATATGCCCTTCCCGCGCGCCGAGTTGCCCCGGCTCGCCGCCCTGGGGGAGAAGGTCCTGCTGGGCACCGACTTTCCGAACATCCCGTATCCGTACGTGGACGCCCTGCGCGTCCTGCGGGACCTCGACCTCGGCGCCGACTGGCTGCGCGCGGTCTGCCACGACAACGCCGCCCGACTTTTCGGTCTGTGACAGACCGCCCGGGCCGCTGTCGGACCCATGAGTCAAGATTTCTTCATGGAGACGACAGCAGGCGGGCTGGTGACGGCGAGGGCCGAGGTGGCGGCCCTGGACGATCACGGCGTGGTGGGCGCGCTGAGCGGGCTCATCAACGGGCCGGGGTATTGGACGTGGGGCGGCACTCTGGCCGGCATCGAGCGGACCGGGCGCTATCTGGCGGGGACCTGGGATCCGGACGCGCCGGACGGCGACCCGGGGAAGGCCGGAGAAGGGTCCTGGGCCCGGTTCATCGGGCGGATCGGGGCCGTGGCCCTGCGCGCGGCCGCGCCGTCCACCCCCGAGGAGAGCCGTCAGCGGCTGCTGGCGTTGCTGGAGTTCTGGGCGGAGGGGCCGTTCGCCGACCCGGAGGCCCGGCTGCGCACCGGTGTGGTGCGGCCGGCTGAGGACGCCCCGCAGGCGGTGCGGGACGAGCGGGGGGCCGCCGTCGCGGTGGGGTGGACCGGTAGGGACGGCCGTAAGTTCATCGATCTGCGCATGGGGGACGCGGATCCGCCGAGCCTGGGGACCATCGAAGAGGTGCACGAGGTCCCGCGCGGCTGGGGCAGCGCCGAGCAGCTTCGCCGGCTGGTAGGGCTGGTGCGGGAGCGCGGGCCGGTGCCGTGGGATCCCGAGGCCGTGGCCCTGCTGCGGGACGGCACGGGCATGGGGCGCGCGGCGGCGTCCTTCGCGCTGGCGGGGCTCTTCGACCGGATGCACGTCTTGCGGCGGGAGGAGCTGCGGCTCAAGGTGGCCGAGGCCGAGGACGGCGGGTCCGAACACGCCCGGCTGACCTCGCTGGACCGCCTTGAGCTGCTGGCGGACGTGCTGCCCGAGGACCCTGCCGAGCTGTGGGAGCCGCAGGGGATGCGCGAGGTGGCGGAGCGGATCGCGGAGGCGTGGCGGGAGCGGTACGGTCGGCGGACCGTGGTGCCGGAGCGTACGCATAACGCGGTCGTCGAGTTGCAGATGCTGCGCCTGTCAGCGGCCGCCTTCTGCGCGGCGTTCACCAACCCCACTGCGGAGCCCGGGCTCAGTGCCCCCGTCGACAGCTGGATCAAGTGCGCCGACCACGGCCCGATGGTCACCGATGCCAAGGCCCGGTGGGATGTCGCGATGTTCGAGGACCGTCTGCTCTCCATCGTCCCCAACCTGTTCTGGGTCTACGCCGAGCTGCCCGCCGGTGACCTCGTCCGCGAGGGGGCGCCCGGCCTGGTGCGCGTGTTTCAGGAGCGGTTGAACCACCCGGGGCTGCTGCTGGACGCCGGCACGCTCAACCGCAAGGTGGGGTCCTCGGTCGCCGAGTTGCACGAGCGATTCGGGTACCAGCCGTATGCCGGGCCGGTGCGGCTGGACGTCGCGTCCATCGACGACGGGCTCACGGTCGTCGCGGACGGCGTAGTCGACCGCAGAGGGGACCTGACCCGGACCCGCCTGTTCTTCCGCCCGGCGTTCTACGGCGCCGACGAGCGCTCCCGGGCGCTGACGGGGGCCAGGGCCGACTCCCGCTACGACCGTGAGCTGGGGTTCGTCGAGTGGCTGCGCGGCCCCGACTGCGCGCGCATCGTCGAGCGGATCGAGAGCGCCGCGCTGCCGGTCGGCGCGTACGAGTCGAACCCGGCGGCCTCCGCGCCCGACGTGCTGGCTCAGGTCGCGGGCGGGCTCGGTATCGCCGAGGACGCGGCGGCGCTCTACCTCCAGCTGCTGGTCCTGCCCGCGCCGACCGACCGCAACGTCCGCACGTGGAACGGGTGGAAGACCGCGCGACACCAGAAGGCCGCCGCCGTGCTGGTCGAGCGCGGCCTGGTCGTGGAGGACAAGCGCCCCCGGGCGGGCCGTCAGGTCTTTCTGCCGGGCGAGTGGATCCACGCCAAGAAGCCCTACCAGCCGATGGAGGCCTGGAAGGCGGACCTGATCGGGGTGGAGCGCTCCTACAACGGTCGGCTGGAGAATCCCCTTCCGCTGCCCACCCGCACCCTGCCCGAGCTGTTCGCCCACGCCTGGGCGCTGGTCGAGGATGGAGCCGGTCCCTCCGCGTAGCCCGTGCTTATCCGTTTAACCCGTCGCGCCGACGAGCCGGGCTGCCAGCGTTCTGACGTGCTCGACGAGCTCCGGGGGTTCGTGCACCGTGAAGTCGAACCCCATGGTCGTCACGTAGATGGCCAACTCGTTCAGCGAGTTGGACCCGGTTCGCAGTGTGCAGCTGTGCTCGTCGATCGGCTCCAGCGCTCCGGTGGTGGGGGCGATGCGCTCCGCCGCGGTCTCGGCGCTGACGTGCAGGGTGAACCGGGCCTGGTAGCGGTAGGCCGATGTGGAGATCGCCCGTGAGGTGTAGCCGCTGAGATCGGGGTCCGGCGGGGTGCGCGGGGTGAACCGGGGGCCGGTGGGCGTGCGGGGGGCGAGGCGGTCCACACGGTAGGTACGCCAGTCCTCACGGTCGACGTCCCAGCCGATGAGGTACCAGCGCCGGCCCGTGTGCACCAGCCGGTGCGGCTCGGTCGTGCGGATGCCGCTGGTTCCGTCGTGGGCGCGGTAGTCGAAGCGCAGCCGCAGCGAGTCGCGGCAGGCTCCGGCGATGGCGGTGAGGGTGTCCGGGTCGGCGGTGGGGCCGGTGTTGGCCATCGGCACCGTCACCGACTGGAGGGCGTTGATCCGGTGGCGCAGCCGGGACGGCAGGATCTGTTCGAGCTTGGCCAGGGCCCGCACGGACGTCTCCTCGATGCCGGTGATCGAACCGCCGGCGGCCGTACGCAGGCCCATCGCGACCGCGACGGCCTCGTCGTCGTCGAGCAGCAGCGGCGGCAGGTCCGCGCCGGCGCCCAGCCGGTAGCCGGCGGTGCCCGCGGTGGCCAGCACGGGGTAGCCGAGGCCACGCAGCCGGTCGATATCGCGGCGCACGGTGCGCGGAGTGATCTCCAGTCGCTCGGCCAGTTCGGCTCCGGACCAGTCGCGCCGGGTCTGGAGGAGCGAGAGCAGTCGCAACAGTCGTGCTGAGGTTTCCCACATGGTTCGAAGTCTGCCAAACGCCTAGGACCGAATCTGACCTAACCGGCTCCTAGGGTTGTCGGCATGGAGAACAACAGCGAGATCAGGCCCTTCACCATCGATATTCCCCAGGCCGACCTGGACGATCTGCGGGACCGGCTGGCCAGGACCCGGTGGACCAAGGACCTGCCCGACGTCGGCTGGAGCCGCGGGGTGCCGGCGAGCTACCTCAAGGGTCTGGCCGAGTACTGGCGCGATGGCTACGACTGGCGCCTCTACGAGCGGGAGCTGAACAAGTACCCCCAGTTCACCACCGAGATCGACGGGCAGAACATCCACTTCATGCATGTCCGCTCGCCCGAGCCGGACGCCCTGCCGCTGATCCTGATCCACGGCTGGCCCGGCTCCATCGTGGAGTTCCTGAGCGTCATCGGCCCGCTGACCGACCCCAGGGCACACGGCGGCGACCCGGCGGACGCGTTCCACCTGGTGATCCCGTCGATCCCCGGCAGCGGCTTCTCCGGGCCGACCGGCGAGGCCGGCTGGGACACCAGCCGGGTGACCAGGGCGTTCGCCGAACTCATGAGCCGGCTCGGCTACGACCGCTACGGCGCGCAGGGCGGCGACACCGGCGCGGTCATCTCCCCGGGGCTCGGCCGGCTGAACCCCGACAACGTCGTCGGCGTACACGCGAACGGGCTCTCCGGGTTCACCGAGGTCGACCCGGACAAGGCGGGGGAGCTGACCGAGGCCGAGCAGGCGCGGCTGAAGAACCTGGCGTACATGAAGACCGAGCAGTCCGGCTACGCGATGATCCAGATCACCCGGCCGCAGACCCTGGCGCACGGGCTGCACGACTCCCCGGTCGGACAGCTGGCCTGGATCGTGGAGAAGTTCAAGGAGTGGACCGATCCGGCCGCCGAACTGCCCGAGGACGCGGTGGACCGGGACCTGTTGCTCACCAACGTGATGCTGTACTGGCTGACCGGCACCGCCGGGTCCTCGGCCAACTGCTACTACGAGACCGCGCATGCCGGAGCCTGGGGCGCGAGTGAGCGTTCCACGGTGCCGACCGGGGTCGCGGTGTTCCCCATGGACGTGTCGATCCGGAGCACCCTCGAGCTCGAGCACACCATCGTGCACTGGTCCGAGTTCGACCGCGGCGGCCACTTCGCCGCGATGGAGGCCCCCGACCTGCTCATCGACGACGTCCGGGTGTTCTTCAGCAAGCTGCGCTGATGTACATCTGAGCCTCCGTCACTTCACCTCCGCCGCGCACACCAGCCGCCGCCGGTGGTCCACCGCCCGCTCCGGCCCGGTCAGCGTCAGCGGCACCGTGTGCCG
The DNA here is from genome assembly GCF_055569495.1 of Streptomyces sp. NPDC028305. Lineage (NCBI taxonomy): Bacteria > Bacillati > Actinomycetota > Actinomycetes > Kitasatosporales > Streptomycetaceae > Streptomyces > Streptomyces sp. NPDC028305. Next base: position 929,352 of record NZ_JBVHTN010000001.1, on the reverse strand, counting down.
TATGTCGGCGTCGGCGCTGGAGGCGGCCAGGCGCAGCTCCAGGGGGCCGGGTTCGACGATCCGGCCCCCGTCGGGGGCGCCGGGGTAGGAGGCCAGGTCGGCGTGGAAGGTGAAGTGGACCTCGGCGCTCTCGCCGGCCGCGAGCGGGACGCGGGCATAGCCGATGAGCCGGGCGACCGGGCGGACGGTGCGGGCCACGGGCTGGTGCAGATAGAGCTGGACCACCTCGGTGCCGGGGCGCTCGCCCGTGTTGCGGACGGTGAGGCGCAGCGTGGTCTCGCCGTCGGTGGCCAGGGTGGTCGCGTCCGCCTCCGGGCGCTCCCAGGAGAAGGTGGTGTACGAGAGGCCGTGGCCGAAGGGGTGCAGCGGGGTCGGGTCGACGCTGCTGGCCTCGCCGCGCAGGCCCAGCGGGGGCTGGAGATACGTCCAGGGCTGGCCGCCGGGCGCGTACGGGACGCTGACGGGCAGCCGGCCCGAGGGGTTGACCCGGCCGGAGAGGACCGCGGCGACGGCCGGGCCGCCCTCCTCGCCCGGGAAGAACGCCTGGACGGCGCCCGCGAGCAGGCCCGACCAGCGGCCCAGCGCGTACGGGCGGCCGGTGAGCAGGACCAGCACGACCGGGGTGCCGGTGGCCAGCAGGGTGTCGAGCAGGGCGCTCTGCTCGCCGGGCAGTTCCAGGTCGGCGGCGTCGCAGCCCTCGCCCGAGGTGCCCCGGCCGAAGAGGCCCGAGCGGTCGCCGAGCACCGCGACGCACACATCCGCGTCGCGGGCGGCGCGGGCGGCCCGCGCCAGTCGGCTCTCGGCGGCGACGGCGGCCGAGGCGCCGGTCGAGGCGGGCGCGGTGGCGCCCGGGCCGGGCGGGGCGCACCCCTCGGCGTGAGTGAGGCGGGCGTCGGGGAGTTCGGCGCGCAGCGCGGCCAGCAGCGTCGGCACGTCGATGCCCATCGGCAGCTCGGGGTATTCGACGCCGACGTGGCGGGGGAAGGTGTAGCAGCCGAGCATCGCGGCGGGGTCGTCGGCGAGCGGGCCGACGACCGCGATCCGGGCGTCGGGCGCGAGCGGCAGCGCGGCCCGGTCGTTGGCGAGCAGCACCACCGACTCCTCGGCCAGCTGCCGGGCCACTTCCCGCATCACGGGCGGGTCCAGGTCCACGACCTGGGGGAGTGCGGGCGGGGTGGCCGACCACCACGGGTCCAGCAGCCCCAGTTCGCACTTCTGCCGCAGCACCCGCAGCACGGCCCCGTCCACCAGCGCCTCGGCGATGTCCCCGGCCCGCACGGCGTCGCGCAGCGGCTCCGCGAAGCAGCGTACGGCGGGCAGCTCCACGTCCAGGCCCGCCTCCAGCGCGAGCGCGGCGGCCCGCGCCGGGGTGTCGGCGACGCGGTGGTGCAGCTCCAGGAAGGAGAGGCTGAAGTAGTCGGAGACGATGGTGCCGGTGAAGCCCCAGCGCTCGCGCAGCAGTTCCGTCAGCAGCCAGCGGTTGGCGGCCGACGGGACGCCGTCGAGGTCGTTGTAGGAGGGCATGACCGAGCGCGCCCCGCCCTCGAGTACGGCCATCTCGAACGGCGGCAGGATGACATCCGCGAGCTCGCGCGGGCCGATGGAGACCGGGGCGTGGTTGCGGGCGCCGCGGGAGGCGGAGTAGCCCGCGAAATGCTTGAGGGTGGCGACGATCCCGGCCGACTGGAGGCCGCGCACATACGCGGTGCCGACGGTCCCGACCAGGTACGGGTCCTCGCCGATGGACTCCTCCGTGCGGCCCCAGCGCGGGTCGCGCACCACATCGAGGACGGGCGACAGGCCCTGGTGGATGCCCACCGCGCGCATGGAGGCGCCGATCAGCTCGGCGGCCCGGCCCACCAGCGCGGGGTCGAAGGTGGCGCCCCAGGCCAGCGGGGTGGGGAAGACGGTCGCGCCCCAGGCGGCGAACCCGGTCAGGCACTCCTCGTGGGCGACGGCCGGGATCCCGAAGCGGTTGCCCGCGGCGATCCGCGTCTGGGTGCGGGCGAGGGCGGCGGCGCCCTCGGCCGGATCGACGGGGGCGGTGCCGAAGGGGCGGGTCAGCTGGCCGAGTCCGTGCGGGAGCAGGGCGTCGAGGTCGATCTCCTCGTTGACCTCGTGCTGGAGCGGGGCGACGTCCTCGCCTTCCGAGGACCCGGAGCCCGGCCAGACGCCGGCGAGCTGGGCGAGCTTCTCCTCCAGGGTCATCCGGGAGAGCAGGTCAGCGGCGCGTTCCTCGGCGGGGAGGGAGGGGTTCTGCCAGGGGTGAGGCATGAAGCTCCTTGGCTCAGGGCTGCGTGGTGTTTCCGGGCTGCGCGGGGGCCCCGGGCTGCGCACCGTCTCGGAGCCGCGTCGGGTCTCGGGGCCGGTCACTTGCCGCCCACGCCCATCAGGCCGTTGATCAGCTGACGGCGCGCGAAGAGATAGACGACGAAGATCGGGACGATGGACAGCACGACCGCGGTGAGCAGCGCCGGGGTGTCCACCCGGAACTCGCCGACGTAGTCGTACAGACCCAGGGTCAGCACCCGGTTGCTCCTGGACTGGGTGAGGATCAGCGGGAACATGAAGCCGTTCCAGGCGTGCAGGGCCGAGTACACGCCGACCGTGGAGATCCCGGCCCGCGACATCGGCACCACCAGCCGCAGCAGCACCCGGGTCGGCCCCGCGCCGTCCAGCGCCATCGACTCGTACAGCTCCTCGTCGATGTCGCGCATGGTGCCCGCCAGGATCAGCACGCTGACCGGGAGCGAGAAGGCGGCCGTCGGCAGGATCACCGCCAGCAGGGTGTCGTACAGCTGGAGCTTGGTGATCACCAGATAGATGGGGATGATCACGGCCTGGGACGGGATCGCGAGCCCGAGCAGAAACATCTGGAAGACGCGCTGGGACAGCCGGCTGCGGGCGCGCACGATCGCGTAGCCGACGGTCACCGACAGCACGATGACGATGGCGGCGCAGACGGCGGTGACGACCAGGGTGTTGCCCAGGTAGGTGAAGAAGTGGCTGCTGAGGACCCGGTCGTAGTTGGTGAACGTGAGGTGGGTGGGCAGCGAGAGCGGGCCGTCGTCGATATAGCCGTCGCGGGTCCGGAAGGTGGTGGCCACCAGCACATACAGCGGGGCGCCGACGATGACCAGCCAGATGAGGGAGGCGAGCCCGGCCGGGTAGTTGGGCCTCCGCGGGCCGCTTCCCTTCAGGAGACGGGGCAGCCCCGCGCGCCGGGGCCTGGGCGGCGGGGCCGCCCCGCCCGCCGCAGGGTCCGCCCCGGGGCGCCGGCGCAGCACGTCGGTCACATCCCCTCCCGGGTGCTGCGCATCGCGCTGAAGCCGGTCAGCCGCACCAGCAGCAGCGAGACGGTGGTGGCGACGACGACGAGGAGGGCCGCGACCGCGCTGGCGTAGCCGAGGTCGAAGGCCTGGAAGCCGTTCTTGTACATCAGGAACGGCACGATGCTGGTGTCCGTGCCCGGGCCGCCCTTGGTGAGGATCAGGACGGTGTCGAAGAAGGTCAGCGCGCCCACCACCATGATCACCGAGGAGGTGACCACGGTGTTGCGCAGCTGGGGCAGGGTGATGGAGAAGAACTGGCGGACGGTGCCCGCCCCGTCGATGGCCGCCGCGTCGTAGAGCGAGCGCGGGATGGCCCGGGCGCCGCCCTGGTAGATCAGGGTGTGGAGGGGGATGAACTGCCAGGCGGTGACGAAGAGGATGGCGCCGAGGGCGCCCTGGGGGTCGCCGAGCAGATCGCCGTCCGCGAAGCCGAGGGCCGGCCCGATCTCCGCGATGAGGCCGAAGTTGGGGTCCAGCAGCTGCTTCCACACCAGGGCGAGGGCGACGGAGGACGCCAGCAGCGGCAGGAAGAAGATCGCCGACAGCACGGCGCGGTTGCGCTGCCGCCCGGCCGCCCACACGCCCAGCAGCAGCGCGATCGGGGTCTGGACGAGCCAGGTCAGCACGGTCAGCAGCAGGCTGAGCCAGACCGCCTGGCGCATGTCCGGGTCGTGCCACAGCCGGGACCAGTTGTCGGTGCCGGTCCACTGGGGGGAGCCGATGCCGTCCCAGTCGGTGAAGGCCAGATAGCCGACCAGCAGCATGGGGACGATGGCGAAGCACGCGAAGAACAGCGCCCCGGGGAGCGCCCAGGCGGCGCTGGGGCGGCCCACGCCGCTGCCCACGCCGCCGCCCTTGCCGCTGGGGCCCTTGCCGCTGTGGCCTTTGCCCCCGGCGCCTTTGTCGTCGGCGCCTTTGCTGACGGCGCCTGTCATTACTTGATGTCCTTCTTCATCGCCGCGACGAACCCGGTCGGGCTCAGCTGCCCGTTGAACAGCTTCTGGATGTTGGTGTGCAGCGCCGGGGTGTTCTTGGCCGACAGCGCCTGGTCCCAGGAGAGGGTGAAGCTGGGCGCCGCACGCACCAGGTCGTACTGGAACCGCGCGTAGGTCGGGTTCTCGTGCTCGCTCAGCAGGGACTCGGCGTCGGAGGTGGCGGGCACATCGCCGTTGGAGATCAGGTCCTTGGAGTAGTCCTGCTTGGCGGCGAACTTCACGAACTCGATCGCCGCGTCCCGCTTCTTCCCCTTCGTCTTGGCGTTGACGGACCAGTAGTTGGTCGGGTTGCCCACCACGTTCTTGGGGTCGCCCTTGCCGTCAGGGATGGCCGGGAAGTCGGTCCAGCCGAGCCCGGACTTGGCGAAGTCCGGCTGGTTCGCCTTCTGGTTGGCGTACTCCCAGGAGCCCATCAGATGCATCGCGGCCTTGCCCTTGGCGAACAGCGTGGAGGCCCCGTCGGCGGTGTAGTTGACCGACTTGTAGTTCTTGCCGAAGGTGCCCCGGTCGACCAGCTGCTTGATCGTCTCGGCGGTCTTCAGCACGGCCGGGTCGTCCCACCCGGAGGCGTCCCCGCTCTGGATCCTCTTGAAGACATCGGCCCCGCCGTAGCGGTCCACCAGGTACTCCACCCACATCAGCTCGGTCCACGGGTCCGTGCCCGCGAGCGCGAAGGGGGTGACGTCCTTCTTCTTGAAGGTGTCGATCAGGCCCAGCAGATCGTCCCAGGACTTGGGCGGCCGCGCGCCCGCGTCCTGGAACACCTTCTTGTTGTAGAAGAGGATCACCGGCTGCATACCGCGCATGGGGATGCCGTAATAGGTGTTGTTCACCGCTCCGGCCTTGAGGATGGAGGGGATGAACGCCTTCTGGAGCTCAGGGTCCTTCTTGAAGGCCGGGCCGAGGTCGACCAGCATGTCCTCCTTCACGAAGTCGCTGATGCTGCCGCCGCCCCAGTTGAAGAAGACGTCCGGGGCGTTGGGGGTGCCCATCGAGGTGCGCATCTTGTCCGAGTAGCCCTCGCCGGGCACCTCGGTGAGCTTCGCCTTCACCTTGGACGTCTTGTTGAACCGCTCGACGACCGCGCGCTGCACCTTGGTCGAGGCGTCCTGGTAGACCCAGACGTCGATGGAGTCGTCGTCCGAGCCACCGGGGCCGGAGCTGCCGCAGGCGGAGAGGGAGGTGGTGGCCAGAAGCAGTGCGGCTGCGAGGGTGGAGGCGCGGAGGATGGAACGTGACCTGGGTGTACGCATCGTCATCGTCGCATGTGCCTTCCGGAAGTAGCCCGATAATTCTCGGAAGTGATTGCGTGGACGGTATGAGCGCGCTGACGACCTGTCAATAGATCGCACAAACAGGCCTGTTGGAACGCACGAACCGGCGCGGCCGGTCGTCGGGCTCAGGCCGTGCTCGGCGCGGCCGTGCTGGCGCGGACGACCAGCGCCGTCGCGAGCTCCACCCGGGGCGACTCGATCTCCTCGCCACGCGCCTGGCGCAGCACCGTACGGGCCGCCAGCTTGCCCATCTCCGCGAGCGGCTGGCGCACCGTGGTCAGCGGCGGGGCCGACCAGCGGACTTCCGGAAGGTCGTCGAAGCCCACCACGCTCACGTCCTCCGGCACCCGCAGCCCCCGGCGGCGCAGGGCCTCGATCGCGCCCAGGGCCATCTGGTCGCTGGAGGCGAACACGGCGGTGGGCGGGGTGGCGGCGTCCATCAGCTGATCGCAGCCCACGAAACCCGACTCGTGGTAGAAGTCGCCCTGCGCGACCAGCGCCTGGTCGTACGGCACCCCCGCCGACTCCAGGGCGGCCCGGTGGCCGTCCAGCCGGGCCCGGCTGCACAGCAGCCGCGGCGGGCCCGCGATGAAGCCGATCCGGCGGTGGCCCAGGCTCAGCAGATGCTCGGTCGCGGCCATTCCGCCCGCCCAGTTGGTGGCCCCGATGGTGGGCGCGTCCAGGGCGGGGGCGCCGGCCGGGTCGACCACCACGATCGGCACGTTCAGCCGCCGCAGCTCCTCGTGCAGCACCGGTTCGAGCACGGAGGTCACCAGGATCACCCCGTCGGAGGCGCGCGCCCGCAGGTTCTTCATCCACTGCCGCGCCGCGCCCGCCCGGCCGTGGATGGCGGAGACCACCGTGCCCACGCCGTCCTGGTGCGCGACCTCCTCCACCCCGCGGATGATCTCCACCGCCCAGGGGCTGTCCAGGTCGTTGAAGACCAGGTCCAGCAGGGCGGCGCGGTCTCCCGGGGCGGTCTGGCGGCGTCGGTAGCCGTGGAGCCGCAGCAGATTCTCCACCCGGGCCCGGGTCTCGGGCGAGACGTCCGAGCGCCCGTTGACGACCCGCGAGACCGTCGGCACCGACACCCCGGCCTCCTGTGCGATGGCCGTGATCGTGACCTTGGGCCGGGCCCCGCCCTCGGGCCCCGCGCTCTCCGTAGCCATTTCCGCCTCCTCCGTTGACGAGAGTCACTCCCGCCTCTAGCTTTCCGGGCGCACCCTCGGAACCTTGCAGAAGTCTTCCGGAAAACCGGATCAGACGTGAAGAGAAGAGAGGGACGTCCATGAAGCTCTTGAGCTTACGCAGCGCAGCGCTGGTGGCCTCGGCCACCATGGCGACGCTGGCCTTCGGCCTCGCCGCCCCCGGCCAGGCAGCCGAACACCCGGCAGGAGGGGCGGCGGATACGGCGGCGGGCGACACCCGCGTCCAGGCCAACCCCACCCTCCGCGAGGTCGCCGACCGCACCGGCCGCTTCATCGGAACGGCCATCAACGACGGCCGGCTCGGCGACGCCACCTACGCCAACATCGCGAAGACCGAGTTCTCCAGCGTCACCGCCGAAAACGCCATGAAGTGGGGCTCGGTCGAGCCCAACCGCGGCCAGTTCAACTGGGCCGCCGCCGACCGGCTCGTCTCCTTCGCGCAGAGCAACAACCAGAAGGTCTACGGCCACACCCTGGTCTGGCACAGCCAGCTGCCGAACTGGCTGGCCAACGGCTCGTTCTCCAACGCCGAGCTGCGCACCATCATGACCGACCACGTCACCACCCAGATCAGCCGCTACAAGGGCAAGGTCCAGCGCTGGGACGTGGTCAACGAGGCCTTCAACGAGGACGGATCGCTGCGCCAGTCCAAGTTCCAGCAGCAGCTGGGCGAGTCGTACATCGCCGACGCCTTCCGCGCCGCCCGCGCCGCCGACCCCGGCGCCAAGCTCTTCATCAACGACTACAACACCGAGGGCACGGGCGCGAAGAGCAACGGCCTGTACAACCTGGTCCAGCGGCTCAAGAGCCAGGGCGTGCCCATCGACGGCGTCGGCTTCCAGAGCCACCTCATCGTGAACCAGGTGCCGTCCACCGTGAAGGCCAACCTCCAGCGCTTCGCCGACCTCGGCCTCGAGATCGTGGTCTCCGAGCTCGACATCCGGATGGCCACCCCGGCCGACTCCACCAAGCTCCAGCAGCAGGCGGCCAACTACAAGACCGTGGCCCAGACCTGCCTCGCCATCTCCCGCTGCGCCGGCATCACCGTATGGGGCTTCGGCGACCGGGACTCCTGGGTGCCCGGCACCTTCCCCGGCCAGGGCGCGGCCAACCTGTACGACGACAACTACCAGCCCAAGCCCGCCTACACCGCGTTCCGCGACGGCCTGGCCGGATCATAGGAGGCCGTACGCGATGAGACCTCACATCCGCAGAGCCGCCCTTGGCCTCGCCGCAGCGGGAGCGCTCCTGCTGGGCCTGGCCACTCCCAGCAGCGCCGCCGACCCGGTGCTGCGCGACCTGGCCCAGGCCAAGGGCACGTACTACGGCACCGCCGTCACCGCGTCCAAGCTCAACGGGACCTACGCCACCATCGCCGGGAGCCAGTTCGACTCGATCACCCCCGGCAACGAGATGAAGTGGGAGTCCGTCGAGCCGAGCCGCGGCTCGTACAACTGGTCCGGCGCGGACGCCGTGGTCAACTTCGCCCAGGCACACGACATGCGGGTGCGCGGCCACACCCTGGTCTGGCACAGCCAGCTGCCGGGCTGGCTGACCTCCGGCAGCTGGACCGCCGACCAGCTGCGCACCCTCATGACCGACCACATCACCACCGAAGTCGGCCGCTACAAGGGCAAGATCTCGCACTGGGACGTGGTCAACGAGCCGTTCAACGAGGACGGCACCTTCCGGCAGTCCATGTGGTACACGAAGCTCGGCCAGAGCTATATCGCCGATGCGCTGCGCGCCGCCCGCGCCGCCGACCCCGACGCCAAGCTGTACCTCAACGACTACAACACCGACGGCACGGGTGCGAAGAGCGACGCCATGTACAACCTGGTCAAGTCGCTCAAGGCGGACGGCGTCCCGATCGACGGCGTCGGCTTCCAGGGCCACCTCATCCTCGGCCAGGTGCCGTCCACGATGCAGGCCAACCTTCAGCGCTTCGCCGACCTCGGCGTGGACGTGGCCGTCACCGAGCTGGACATCCGGATGCAGCTGCCCGTCACCGACGCCAAGCTCGCGCAGCAGAAGGCCGACTACAAGGCCGTCACCAGCGCGTGTGCCGCCGTCAGCCGCTGCAAGGGGGTGACGGTCTGGGGGTTCACCGACTCCGACTCCTGGATCCCCGACGTCTTCGACGGCCAGGGCGCCGCCACCCCGTACGACGAGAACTACCAGCCCAAACCGGCGTACTACGGCATCGCCGAGGCCCTCGGCTGGAGCGGCGACGGCGGAGGAGACCCGACACCCACGACGGGCTGCGCGGTCACCTACTCCGTCACCAACCAGTGGAACACCGGCTTCACGGCGAACGTGACGGTCAAGAACACCGGGTCCGGCGCCATCAACGGCTGGAAGGTGGCCTGGACCTACCCCTCGGGCCAGCAGGTGACCTCCGCCTGGAACGCCACCGTCACCCAGAGCGGAGCCCAGGTCACGGCGGCCGACGCGGGCTACAACGCCACGATCGGCGTCGGCGGCTCGGTGTCGTTCGGCTTCAACGGCAACTGGTCCGGCGCCAACACCGCGCCCGGCGCCTTCACCCTCAACGGCGCCACCTGCACCACGTCCTGAGCGCCTTCATCCGCCTGGACGGTGACCCGCCTCGCCGTCCAGGCACTGCACTGCACCGCACGCTTTCGAGTTCCCTCTCCTCAGAGTGTAAGAAATCGCGGCTCTCGACCACTGCCAGGTGAGAGAGCCAAGATGAGGAGACGGCGCGTGACCGACGCCCAACGCTTCCGTGAGCTGTACGAGGATTCCTATCCCCGTGTGCTCGCCTACGCCTCGAGCCTGGTGGGCCGGCAGGTCGGTGAGGACATCACCAGCGAGACCTTCACGGTCGCCTGGCGGCGGATGCGGGACATCCCCACGCCACCGCTGCCGTGGCTGCTCGGCGTGGCCCGCAATCTGACCCGCGAGCTGCGCCGCCGCGACGCCAGGCAGTACGCCCTGGCCGCCGAGGAGGCACAGCGCATCATCACCTCCGGCCCGCACGTCGGCGACGTGGCCGCGGATGTGACCGAGCGCGAGGCGGCGCTCCAGGCGCTGGCCACGCTGTCCGACGCGGACCGCGAGGTGCTGACGCTGGTCGCCTGGCACGGGCTCGGCCCGAGACAGGCCGCGCGCGTCCTCGGCTGCTCCACCGCTACGTTCTCGGTGCGGCTGCACCGGGCCAGGCGGCGACTGGAGCGGGCCGTCAGCGCGGTCGAGGACTCGGCCGGACTCTCTCGTGACTCTCGCCCGAAAGTGACAGTGAAGGAGCACTGACATGGCACGCAAGCGGCCTGATGTCATGAAGACGCTGGCGGACGCGCGGCCCGCGGAGTTCGATCCGGAGCACCTGGCCGGTTCCGCGCGCGCCAGGCACGACCTGAGCGCCATCCTGGCCGGCGCGCGGGAGGCGCCGGAGGCGTCGCGGTTCGCCCGGCCGTTCACCTGGCGGTGGGCGCTGCCCGTGGCCGCGACGGCGGCCGTGGCCGGGGTGCTCGTGGCCACCCTGCCCCAGGGCGGCCCGGATTCCGACGGCTCCCGGGCGACGGCCGGGCCCACGGTGGACGGTTCCCGGCACACCCCGGAGAACGGCCGCCTGGCGCTGTTGAACGTGGCCAACCGGGTGGAGAGCAAGGCGGCCGAGGGCGCCTACTGGCAGTCGACCACGCGGTCGGGCTGGATCGGCGTCGTCGCCGCGCCCGAGTCGGAGTCCGTCTTCGCGGTCGTCTCCTCCGAGACACAGCAGTGGTCCCACGGGGTACGGCCCGGCACGCAGAGCCTGTGGGTCTCGGGGATCGACGACTCCACCGAACCCCGCACCGAGCGCGACACGGCGCGGTGGCGGGCCGCCGGATCGCCGAAGGACGTCACGCTCGCCGAGTCCGGCTCCCGGTCGGGCGGCAAACTCGGTCTGCGGATCGAGTCAGGGTCTGAGAAGCGGCCGACGGTGACCCGGATCAACCAGGGCGACAAGATCGCCGCCGTGGGCGCGGACAATGTGACCTACGCGGATCTGCGGAAGCTCCCCGCCGACACGGCGAAGCTGAAGGAGTACCTGGAGGGCCTCTACGAGGAGGACCGCGGAAGCGAGATCTCCGGCCGCACCGAGTGGATGTGGCGGCAGGCGGCCGGGCTGATCACCCTCCCGGTCAGGCCCGAGGTCCGGGCCGCCGCGTACCGCGTCATCGCGGGTCTGCCGGGCATCCGGTCGCTCGGCGAGGTCACGGACCCGCTGGGGCGCAAGGGGGTCGGCTTCGCGCTGCCCGCGACCGAACGGCCCGACTACGGGACCGCGCGGTCGGAACTGATCGTGGACCCGGCGACCGGAGCCCTGCTGTCCGACCAGGAGGTGCTGACCAAGCCGAACGCCAAGGCCGCCGAGGCGGGGCTCACGGCGGGCACGGTGGTGAACTACACCGCCACGGTGAAGTCGGAGTGGACGGACCGGCAGCTCAAGACCCCCAAGTAACCGGGCAAGGCCACCTGTAAGAACCGTCGGCCGGCGGCCATTTCCTTCTGAGAACCCACCCCCGGGCAGAAGGAGCACCATGGCCAGGAACGCAGGGCTGCGCATAGCGGTGGCGGTGTGCGCGATCGCACTCGGCTCGCTCGGGGCGCAGGCGAACGCCGCGACCGGCACTGCGACCACGACCGCGACCGACCGGGCGGCCCGCGCCGACACCCCGTGGCAGCTGGGGACGCCGCTGAGCGAGACCGTCTCGACGGAGCTGTGGGACGTCGCCTCGACCGGCGCCAAGGACGCGTGGACGGTGGGCCGCAGGACGGACGGCCCCGATGGCTCCACCCCCCTGATCAGGCACTGGAACGGCACCGCGTGGGCGGATGTGCCCGCCGCCTCCACCGGCGGCAAGCCCGCGCGGCTGGAGGCCGTCGCCGCCTCGGCGCCCGACGACGCCTGGGCGGCCGGCACGCTGGACGACAACATGTCCGCGCCGATCGTGCTTCAGCACTGGGACGGCAAGAAGTGGACGAAGGTCGACCACGCCGCCGCCCCCGAGGGGTCGCTGAGCTTCGTCGGCGACATCGCCGCGTTCGGCAGGAACTCGGCCTGGCTGACCGGCTTCGACTGGAACCCGGAGAGCGGCGCCGAGGCCTCCTACCTGGAGCGCTGGACCGGCTCCGGGTGGCAGAAGGTGTCCCTCCCCGCCGCACCCGGCGGCGGGACGGTGCGCCCCTCGGACATCGCCGGCACCGGCCCGGACGACATCTGGGTCACCGCCGACGCCCTGACCGGCGAGGTGGCCGTACCGCTGCTGTACCACTGGAACGGCAGCGCCTGGACGGTCCGCGAGGTGCCCACCCCCAGTGAGCACCCGACCGGCTGGGTGGCCGGCCAGGCCGTCGCCACCGGCCGTAACTCGGTCTACTGGGTCGGCAAGACCAACGACGCGGACGCGCCGACGGCCACCATGGCCGCCCGCTGGACCGGCAGCCGCTGGGAGTCGCTGCCCGCGCTCCCCGTCGACGAGGCGAACGCCGCGGGCGCGGACGGCGCCGGGCGGCTGTGGGTCGGCGGCTGGACCCCGGGCGACCCCCACTCCGTGCTGGCCCGCTGGACCGGTACGGAGTGGGCGACCCAGAAGCTGCCCGCCGACGTCACCGAGCACAGCGAGATGTCCACGGTGCTCGGCATCGCCGCCGTCCCCGGGACGAAGGGCGCCCTCGCCGTGGGGACGGCCGGCTGCGCGGCCGACCCCGTCCAGTGCGGGCTGCTGGTCTCACACGACCTGCGCTGACACCCCGTCATTCGTACGGGCCGCATACGCCTGGACGGCGACCCCCTCGTCGTCCAGGCACCGCCCCGTCTCCAGGTCGAAGCGCTGCTTCAGCAGCGGCGAGGCCACGAACGGCCGCTCCCGCACGGAGCCCAGCAGGCCCCGCGAGAGCACATAGGCGCCGGTGAACGGATCGCGGTTGTCGATCGCGTACGCCTGCCCCGCGCGGTCCAGGAAGACCGCGACCTGGGTCCCGTCCGGCAGCAGCGCGGCCACCCCGCGCCCCGGGATCAGGTCGGAGAGATCGCAGACCGCGAACCACCGCTGGTCGACGAGGAGTTCCACGCGGACGGCGGTCCGCTCGGGTGCCATGGTCATCGGCTTGCAGTCCCTTCGAGAGTGCGGTCGAGAGTGCGGACGGGGATGCTGGGGCCGGACAGGATCGTCAGGTCCGGCTTGACCTGGTCGCGCTCGGGCACGAACTTCACCGTCGGGTCCGGCGCGTCCGGCGCGTTGACGAAGGACACGAAGCGTCGCAGCCGCTCCGGGTCGTCGAGGGTCTCGGCCCACTCGTCGCGGTAGCCCGCCACATGGTCGGCCATCAGCGACTCCAGCTCGGCGCACAGCCCCAGCGAGTCGTCGACCACCACGTCCCGTACGTGGTCGAGGCCGCCCTCGATCCGCTCCAGCCAGGCGGAGGTGCGCTCCAGCCGGTCCGCGGTGCGGATGTAGAACATCAGGAACCGGTCGATGAGCCGGATCAGCTGCTCGTCGTCGAGGTCCTGGGCGAGCAGATCCGCATGGCGCGGGTCCGCGCCGCCGTTGCCCCCGACGTACAGGTTCCAGCCGTTCGAGGTGGCGATCACCCCGAAGTCCTTGCCGCGCGCCTCCGCGCACTCGCGCGCACAGCCCGAGACGGCCGACTTCAGCTTGTGCGGGGAGCGCAGCCCCCGGTAGCGCAGCTCCAGGTCGATGGCCATCCGCACCGAGTCCTGCACGCCGTAGCGGCACCAGGTCTGCCCCACGCACGACTTCACGGTGCGCAGCGCCTTGCCGTACGCGTGCCCCGACTCGAACCCGGCGTCCACCAGCCGCGCCCAGATCAGCGGCAGCTGGTCCACGCGGGCGCCGAACAGGTCGATCCGCTGCCCGCCGGTGATCTTCGTGTAGAGCCCGAAGTCGCGCGCCACCTCGCCGATCACGATCAGCTTCTCGGGCGTGATCTCCCCGCCGGGGATGCGCGGCACGATCGAATACGAGCCGTTGCGCTGAAGATTCGCCAGGAAGTGATCGTTGGTGTCCTGGAGCGCGGCCTGCTCGCCGTCCAGCACATAGCCGCTGGCGCCCACCGTCGGCGCGAGCGAGGCGATGATCGACCCCACGGTCGGCTTGCAGACCTCGCAGCCGTTGCCGCTGCGCGCCTCCTCGCGGCCGTGGCTGTCCAGCAGCGCGGCGTAGGTGGTGATGCGCAGCGTCCGGACGATCTCGTACAGCTCGGCCCGGGTGTAGGAGAAGCAGCCGCACAGCCCCTTGTCGACGCTGACGCCGCTCGCTTCGAGTTCGTCGTTGACCAGCGAGGTCAGTGCCTTGACGCAACTGCCGCAGCCGGTGCCCGCCTTGGTGCACTTCTTCACCTCGGGGACCGTGGCGCACTGGTGGTCGGTGACCGCCGCGCGGATCGTGCCCTTGGTGACGTTGTGGCAGTTGCAGATGACCGCCTCGTCCGGCAGCGCGGACGGGCCGAGCGCGACGGGCGCCCCCAGCCCGGCCGGCAGCACCAGCTGCTCCGGGGCGATCGGGGGCACGCTGCCGGTCAGCGGCCGCAGCATGCCGTACGACTCGGCGTCGCCGACCAGCACCCCGCCGAGCAGCGCCCCGTCCGGGCCGATCACCAGCTTCTTGTAGACGCCCGCGCGGGAGTCGGAGTACACCACGTCCAGGCAGCCCTCGGCGGTGCCGTGCGCATCGCCGAACGAGGCCACGTCCACGCCCAGCAGCTTGAGCTTGGTGGAGGTGTCGGCGCCCGTGAAGCCGCTCTCGCGGCTCGCCTCGGCGATCTCGTCCGCGGCCACGAGTGCCATCTCGTACCCTGGCGCCACCAGCCCGTACACCCGGCCGTCGGCGGCCAGCGCGCACTCGCCGATCGCGTACACCGCCGGGTCGCTCGTACGGCACCGCTCGTCCACCGCGATCCCGCCGCGCTCCCCGACCGTCAGCCCGCAGTCGCGCGCCAGCTGGTCGCGGGGGCGCACGCCCGCCGAGAAGACGACCAGATCGGTGTCGATGGACGAGCCGTCGGAGAGGGCCATCGCGGTGACCGCGCCGTCCGTGTTCGCGGTGATCTCCTTGCCGCCGACGCCCGTGTGCACGACCAGGCCCATGTCCTCCACGGTGCGGCGCAGCGCGGCGCCGCCGCCCTCGTCCACCTGGATCGCCATCAGCCGCGGGTTGAACTCCACGATGTGCGTGGTCAGCCCGAGTCCCTTGAGCGCGCCCGCCGCCTCGAGACCCAGCAGCCCGCCGCCGACCACGGTGCCGGACGAGCAGTTCTTGGCGTACTCCTCGATCTCCAGCAGGTCCTCGATGGTCCGGTAGACGAAGCAGCCCCGGCTGTCCTTGCCCGGCACCGGCGGCACGAACGGATACGAGCCGGTGGCCAGCACCAGCGCGTCGTACGCCACGGTCAGCCCCGAGCGCGCGGTGACCGTGCGCCCGGCGCGGTCGATGTACTCGGCCGGGTCGCCCAGGTGCAGCTCGATGCCGTGGCGGGCCATGAACCCGTCCTCGACGAGGGACAGGTCCTCGGCGGTCCGGCCCGCGAAGTACGAGGTCAGCTGGACCCGGTCATAGGCCGGGCGCGGCTCCTCGCACAACACGACGACCCGGGCGCGCTCGGTCACGCCGCGCTCGGCGAGGGCCTCCAGGAAGCGCTGGCCGACCATGCCGTGCCCGACGAGCACGATGGTGGGGGCGGTGGCGGGGTTCTGTGCGCTCATCGTCAGGAGCCTCCATCGTTGGTCAGCAGGTGCAGCAAGGGGGTGGAGGGGAGCGGCTCGTCACCCTCCCAGGTACGGGCGAGCGCGCCGACGCTGCCGAGATCGCCGAGCAGAATGCCCCCGACGAGGCGGTCCCCGCGGACCACGACCTTGCGGTACGCGTTCCGCGTGGCGTCGGCCAGCTGCACGACGTCGTCGCCGGGGGCGGGGGTGGTCTCGCCGAACGCGGCGAGGTCGAGGGGGTTGGAAGTCGCGGCGAGTGTCAGCCGGGTCAGAGCACGGCTCCCCGTGTACCGGGGCCCGGTTTCGCTGCCGGGTGCGCCCCGGTGGCCGGGTTGTGCCCACCCGTTCCTCCCCCAGCTACCGCTGGGAGGTGCCCCCTCCGCGGCACGATTGCCCACAACCAGGTGTGAAGCGTCGGGGCCTGGGGCGGAGCGGAGCCCCTGAGTTTCGGGAAGGGGCGGGGTGGGGGAGAGAATCCGCGCCAGCACATCCGCCTGGTCCTGGGCCGGGCCGGCCAAGCCGTACAGGACGCCGCCGTGTTCCGCGCAGTCACCGATCGCGAAGACCCGCGGGTCGCTCGTACGCAGCTCGTCGTCCACGACGACACCGCGCACCACGTCGAGCCCGGCCGCGCGGGCCAACCCCACGCGCGGCCGGACCCCGCAAGCGAGGACGACCAGATCGGCCTCCAGCGCGTATCCGTCGGCCAGCTCGGCGGCGCTCACGGCGCGCCCGCCGCCGTCCAGGGACCGCGTCCGCAGCCCCCGCACCCGGCACTCCGTGTGGACCTCCACACCCAGTGCCTCGACGTGTTGTCGCAACACCCGCGACGCCCCCGCGTCCAGCTGCCGCTCCATGAGGTGTTCGCCCTGGTGGGCGAGGACGACCTGGGCGCCGCGTTGGGCCAGGGCCCGCGCCGCGGAGACGCCGAGCAGGCCGCCGCCGATGACGACGGCGCGGGCGCCGGGGCGGACGGCCGCGGCGAGCGCGAGGCAGTCGTCCATGGTGCGGAAGGCGTGGACGCCGTCCGGCAGCTCGTGGCCGTGCGGCTCGAAGAGACCGCGCAGCGGCGGCAGCACCGGGTTGGAGCCGGTGGCCAGCACCAGCGAGTCGTAGGGGACGCGGCGCCCGTCGTCGCACACCACCTCGCCCGGGTCCCGGTCGAGCCGGACCACGCGTACGCCGCTGAGCCGACGGCCGGCAGCGAGGGCCGGGAGGGCGATGACTCCGGGGGCGTACCGCCCGGCGAGGACTTCGGCGAGCAGCACCCGGTTGTACGCCGGGTGCGGCTCCTCGCCGATGACCGTGACGTCAACGGAGCCGACAGAGCCGCCGGCGGCCGTGGCGAGCTGCTGCGCCAGCCGCGTCCCGGCCATGCCGCCGCCGACGATCACCACCCGCCGGCCGCTGCCCGGCTCCCGCTCCGGCTCCCTGTTCGACCTCATGCCAGGAAGCGTGCGGGCCGCCTGTTACCCGGCCGCATCACCGCCGTTTCCCTGAAGCAACGCTGCCCTCAGCGCGCCCCGTCAGCCGCTGTGAGCCGCCGTGAGCAGCACCGGAAGCTCCTGCGGGCTGTTGCCGACGAAACTGGGGTGCGGGACGAGCTGCTCGTCGGGGACGGCCAGGTCCAGCCGGGGGAAGCGGGTGAACAGCGCCTGGAGGGCGATCGTGGCCTCCATCCGGGCCAGCGGGGCGCCGAGGCAGTAGTGCGCGCCGTGGCCGAAGGACAGATGGCGGGCGGCGTCCGGGCGGGCGTGGCGGGTGATGTCGAAGCGGTCGGCGTCCGCGCCGTGGGCCCGGGGGTCGCGCCCGGCGGAGGTGTACGAGACGAGGACGGGGGCGCCCCGGGGGATCACCGTGTCGCCGACGGGCAGGTCGCGGGTCGGGTAGCGGAAGGGGAAGAAGCTGACGGGGCTGTCGTGGCGCAGGGTCTCCTCCACCACATCGCCCCAGGACGCCTTGGAGGAGCGCACCAGCTCCAGCTGGTCGCGATGGGCGCACAGCGCCCGCACGGCGTTGGTGATCAGGTTGAGCGTGGTCTCGTGCCCGGCGATGATCACCAGCAGCAGGGTGCCGATCAGCTCCTCCTCGCTGAGCCGGTCACCGTCCTCCTCACGGGCGGCGATCAGCGCGCTCGTCAGGTCGTCGCCCGGGGAGCGCAGCCGCGCGGCGGCCACCTGGCCCAGGATGGCGATCATCTCGCGGTTGGCGGCCAGGGCCCGCTCGGGCGCGGTGCGGGTGCCGACGATGTCGTTGGAGAGGGCGTGCAGCCGGTCCTGGTGCTCGGCGTCGACGCCGAGCAGCCGGCAGATCACGCCCATGGGCAGCGGCAGCGCGAAGTGGCGTCGCAGATCGGCCACGCCGTCGGGGGCCGCGGCGGCGGCCTCGGCCAGCCGGTCCAGGAGCGCGGCGGTCAGCTCCTCGACGGCGGGGCGCAGCCGCTCCACCCGGCGCGGGGTGAACGCCCGGGTGACCAGGGACCGCAGCCGCTTGTGGTCGGCGCCGTCGGCGGTGGTCATGCCCCGTACGGTGGCGAAGGTGGCGAGCGGCCAGCCGGGCGGGATCTCACCGTCCCGCAGCGCGGCGAAGTGGCGGGCGTCCTTGGCGACTTCGGGGTGGGCGACGAACTCCTTGAGCTCCTCGTGCCGGGTGATGGCGTAGGCCGTGACGTCGCCGGGCAGCAGGACCGGGACCGCGGCCCCGCGCTCCCGCAGCCGCTCGTTGACCGCGTGCTGGCCGGCTCCGGTGGGGTCCAGCCGGTGCGGTGCCGAGCCGGTGTGCGATACGGGGCATCGGCCGTCGTCGGTCATCGTCAGTCTCCTGAATCCGGATCCGCGGTGGGGGTTGTCGCCGCGCCCGCGGCGAGCTGTGGTGCGGTGAACCGCACGGGCAGCCCGGCCAGGTTCTTGGACCAGGGCGAGGTGATCCAGGTCAGCTGGTCCTTCGTCACCGCGAGTTCGAGGTCCGGCAGCCGGTGCCGGAGCGTGTCCACGGCGGTTCGGGTGATCAGCCGCGCCGGGTCCTGTGCCGGGCAGGTGTGCGGGCCCGCGCCGAAGGCGAGGTGCGAGCGGTTGCCGACGACCGGCCGCCCGTCCTCGGGCAGCACCTCGGGGTCGGCGTTGGCCCCCGCCAGGCCCAGGATGAGCATGTCCCCGGCGCGGATGTGCTGCCCGCCGAAGCGCAGATCGCGGGTGGCGTAGCGGCCGGGGAAGTTGGCGGTCGGCGGGTAGCGCCACAGCACCAGGTCCAGTGCGTCGTCGACGGTGAGATGGCCGCCGCTCAGCGAGGAGCGGAAGCCCGGGTCGGTGAGCAGGACCCGTACGGCGTCGGCGATCCAGTTCACGGTGGTCTGATTCCCCGCCACGATGATCACGACGAGGTTGTGCAGCACCTCCTGGTCGCTGAGGCCGACCTCGTGCTCCAGCAGCCAGGAGGTCACATCCGGGCCCGGCTGCCGCTTCTTCCGCTCGATGAGCTCCAGCAGCATGCCGCCCATGCGCCGGTTGGCGCCGGTGGCGGCGGCGGTGGGGGCGACGACGGCGGCGATCGCCTCGACGAGCCGCGGCCCCTGCTCCTCGTCGAGACCCAGGAGCTGGGTGACGACCTGGAGCGGGAGCATCCGCGCGTACTGCGGCACCAGATCCGCCTCGTGGCGGTCGGCGAACCCGGCGATCAGGCGCTCGGCGGTGGCCCGCACCCGGCGGATCAGCTCGTGCCCGTCGAGCCGGGCCAGCGCCTCGGCGACCGCCTGGCGCATCCGGCGGTGCTGCCGGCCGTCGGCGAACAGCAGCGCGGGGCGCCAGCCGACCAGCGGGATCAGCGGCGAGTCGGGCGGCACCCGGCCGTCGCGCAGCGCGGACCAGCGCCTGGGGTCGTGCGAGAAGTACTGCTCGTCGCGGGTCAGATGGAGCAGCTCGCGATGGCCGAGCACCAGCCACGCCTCGACGCCGGGGGCGATGGCCACGGGCACCACCGGGCCGTGCTCGCGGCGCATCCGCTCGTACCGCGCGGGCATGTCGCCGTCCAGCCCCGGCCCGTACAGCGGCACCGGGTCGGGCGGCCCGGGCGGCGCGCCGACCGTCATGACGCCTCCGTGATGGTCTCTATGAGGTGGGTGACCAGCGAGATCAGCGCCTTGACCGAGGACTTGTGCTCCCGCGCGTCGCAGATGACCAGCGGGGTGTGGGGGAGCAGATCGAGCGCGGAGCGCAGATCGTCCTCGCTGTGCAGCACGCTGTCGGGGAAGGCGTTGACCGCGACGGAGAAGGGGACGTCCAGGTCTTCGAGGTGGCCGATGGCGTCGAAGGACGCCTCCAGGTCGCGGGTGTCGACCAGCGCGAGGGCGCCCAGGGCGCCGCGCGCCAGGTCCTTCCACGCGGGTAGAAAGCGCTGCTGCCCCGGCGTGCCGAACAGATAGAGCACCAGCTCGCCGCCGAGCGTGATCCGGCCGAAGTCCAGCGCCACGGTGGTCGTGATCTTGGACGGCCGTACGGCGGTGTCGAGCCGGGCGCCCGCCTTGGTCATGGTCGCCTCGGTGGACAGCGGCTTGATCTCCGAGACGGTGCCGATCAGCGTGGTCTTGCCGACGCCCATGGGGCCGACGACCAGGATCTTGGCCGCGCCGGACACGCTGGACTGCACGTACATGACGGGTGTGTCGGCCAGATCGTCGGCGTCGGCCGAGTCGTCGGCTTTGTCCGCGTCCGCGTCGTCCTTCATGTCGTCCACGCCGCTCTTGCTGTCCACGCCGCCCCCGCTGTCCACATCTTTCGCACTGTTCATGTCATTCACGCCGTCCGCTCCAGGCGCTCCGGCCACGCCGTCCGCTCTGGTCCCTCCGGCCGCCCCGGCCCAGACCTCAGAGCTTGCTCTCAAGCCCATCGAGCACCTTCCTCAGCAAGTCCCTATCGGCACGCTCGACGACCCGGACCGGCGGGCGCGCCACGAGGTGCCCCCAGTCGATGAGGTCGGCCAGCAGCACCTGCACCACGGCCGGCGGCTGGCCGAGGTGCGCGGCCACCTCCGCCACCGACAGCAGGCCCTGGCAGAAGTCGACGATCCGCCGGTACTCCGGCTGGAGTTCCGGCGGCGGCGCGCTCCCCGAGGCCATGACGAGCGTCTCCCAGGGCAGGTCGTCCCGTGAGGAACCGGCACGGCCACGTGTGATCACGTAGGGCCGCACGGCCGCGGTGGTCCGTTCCTCTCGGGGCTCGGTCATGACGCCGGGTTCATCGACTCCCGAGGGCGGCTCGAGAGATGGGAGCCGATCTTCGCCACCAGCAGCTGCATCTGCTGGGCCACCAGGCCGACATCCGCCTCCGGGTCGGTGGCCACTCCCAGGGACGCCCCCCGGCCGGCCGAGGTGAACAGCACGAACCCCTTGTCGGATTCGACCATCAGCTGCCGCACCCCCGCCTCGTGCCCGAACAACAGCGCCGCCGTGGACTGCCCGGTCACCGTGAGCGCCGCACAGGCGGCGGCCAGGGACTCGGCCTCCGCCACGTCCAGTAAGGGCACTTCCCCCGTCAACCCCTCGGCGGAGTCGTGCCCCATGCGCAGACCGTCCTCCGAGACGACGACGGCATGCCGCACGCCCGGGATCTGCGTCAGCGGACGCAGCATCCATCCAACGTCCGGGAGCCTGGATATGGTTCCGGCCACTACCGGCCTCCTTCTCGGTCCTGTCGGTCCTGTGGGTCCTGTCGGTCCGTGTCCGGGTCCTGCTCCGCCTCGGCGTCCTCGGCCCCGGCCTCCTCGGCCAGCTCCGCGCGCCCGCGGCGGGTGCCGGAGACGATGCTGGCGATCGAGGCGCGGGCGGCCTCGGGGGTCCAGGGGTCGTCGTCGGGCGCGGGCGCCTTGAGTTCGGGCGCCTTCGGGGCCGTACGGCGCCGGTTGCGCCGCTGCGGCAGCCCGGCCCCGCCCTCGGATCCGGGCCCGGCGGGGGCGGGCGCGGTCACGGGCTCGACGACGACCGGCTCCGCGTCCAGGACCGGCTCGGCGCCCCCGCCCAGCAGCCGGTGCGGCACGAAGACCACCGCCCGCGTCCCGCCGTACGCCGAGGCCGTCGACAGCTCCACGCCGAAGCCCAGCTCCCGCGACCAGCGCCCGACACACGCGAGGCCCAGCCGTGGCACCGCCCCGAGCTGAGCCAGGTCGAGCCCCTCCCGGAGCTGGGCGACGGCCTGTTCCAGCACATCGGGCGGCATCCCGAGCCCCGCGTCGTCGATCTCGAGCACCGCGCCCGCCGCGACCTCCCGGACGGAGACGGCGACCTGAGTGCGCGAGGGGGAGAAGACGGTGGCGTTCTCCAGCAGTTCGGCGACGGAGTGCATCAGGCCCTCGACCGCGGGCGCCACCACGTACAGCGTCTGCCCGCCGTGCACCTCCACCCGCCCGAACTCCACGATCCGCGACTGCGCGCCGCGCACACAGTCGAAGAGCGTCACCGGCCGGGTCTCGCGCCGCGCGGGCCAGATCCCGCACATCACCATCAGGGTCTGTGCCTTGCGGGTCATCTGGGCCGCGGCGTGGTCGGCCTTCATCACCTCGGCCATCACGGCCGCCTCGCTGATGCGCTGTTCGAGGCCGTCGAGGACCTGCTGCTGCACCACCGCCATGGCGTGCACATTCCTGGCCACGGACTCGAACGACGCCTGGACGGAGTCGCGCAGGTTCCGCTCCCGGCGGGCCGCCTCGTCCAACTCGACCCGCAGGGCGGCCAGCCGGGCCACCTCCTCGCCCCGCTCGGCCGCGACGGCCCGCTCCTGCTCGGCGGCGGCCCGCGCCCCGGCGGCCGCGGCCCGCTCCCGCTCCGCCGCCCCACGCTCCTCGGCGAGCGCTCTCCGCAGCTTGACGACCCACACCGCGCCCGACAGCGAGACCAGCGCCAGCACAGCGGACGCGACCACGATGACGGTCACGGTCTCCGACGGCACCTTCGTACACCTCCACCCGCGACGCGGCCAAGAACGGGCAGATACTACTGACCAACTGATCAGTTGTGTCTGGTAGTTGTCAAAGTCGCATCTCAGACGGAAGCCTCAGCCGTATCTGGGCCCCGCCCCGGGGGCTGGTCCCGATGGTCAGAGTCCCGCCGTGGGCATGGGCGATGTCCTGCGCGATCGCGAGGCCGAGACCGGTGCCGCCGTCCTGCCGGGCCCGCGCGTCGTCCAGCCGGGTGAAGCGCTCGAAGACCCGCTCGCGGTCGGCCTCGGCGATGCCGGGGCCGTCGTCGTCCACCGACAGCTCCACCATGCCGTCGCCGTGGACCCCGACACCGACCGAGACACCGACAGAGACACCGACCGTGACCGTCGTACGCGTGTGTCTGCGGGCGTTGTCGACGAGATTGGTGAGCAGCCGGGAGAGCTGTACGCGGCTGCCGTGGACGACGACGGGCGGCCCGGCGTGGCCGTCCTCGCCCGCCGCCACGACCACGCCCGGATGGCGCCGTACCTCCTCGGCCGCCAGCGCCGCGAGGTCCACCGGGGCCCGGGAAGGCGCCTCCTGCGCGTCCAGCCTGGCGAGCAGCAGCAGGTCGGAGGCGACGGCCTGGAGACGGTCGGTGTCCTGGAGGGCCTTGTGCACGACGGTCGGCCAGTCCGTGCGCGAGGGGCGGGCCAGGGCGAGTTCGAGCTGGGCGCGTACGGCCGCGATGGGGCTGCGCAGCTCGTGCGAGGCGTCCGCGACGAACTGGCGCTGCCGGGTCATGGCCCGGTGCAGCCGGTCCAGGGTGGCGTTCATGGTCCGCGCCAGCCGGAAGATCTCGTCGCGCGCCTTGGGCACCGGGACGCGGCGGTGCAGATCGCGCTCGGTGATCTCGGTGAACTCCTCCCGTATGGCGGCCACCGGGCGCAGGGCCCGGCCGACCAGCAGCCAGGTCAGGGCGGCCACGAACAGCACGAGACCGGCGGCCGCTGGGGCGACCTGGCGCAGCAGCAGCTGGGTGGCGTTGTCGAGGGCCGTGGTCGAGGGGGCGACGTCCACGCTGTACGGCGTGTGGGCCCTCGCAGGGAAGGCGGGTACGCGGAACTCCACCTTGTGGCCCAGCACAGCTTTCGCCGGACGTCCGGTGGTGATCACCCGTCCCCCCGCGTCCTTGATGGTCACCGGTTGCGGTGCGACGACCACCGCCTCGCGCCGCAGATGCCCGGACCTCACCAGTTGGTCCGCGACGCTGACTGCGGCCTGCTCGGCGTCCGCCTCCGCGCTGTCGCTCAGGTTCTGCCGTAGGACCAGCACCAGGGCCAGCATGCACAGCGCCATCGCGAGGGCGACGGTGCCGACGGCGGCCGACGTGGCCTTGGCGCGGACACTCATTCCGGTCAGCAGGCTCATGCCGTCGGTCACCCTCCGTCGCGGGCCAGCAGATATCCCGCGCCCCGTATCGTGCGGATCGCCTGTCGGCCGTACGGCACGTCGATCTTGCGGCGCAGGGTTCTGATGTAGACCTCGACGAGATTGGCCCCGCCGTCGTAGGCGGTGTCCCACACCGTGTGCACGATCTCGGTCTTGGAGACCACCTGTCCCGCGCGGCGGGCCAGGCACTCCAGCACGGCGAACTCCTTGGCCGTCAGCGTGACGCTCTCCCTCCCCCGGCTACAGGCCAGGGCCGCCGGCTCCAGCCGCAGATCACCCAGTTCCAGCACCTCGGGCCGGTCCAGGCCGCCGCGCCGCACCAGGGCCCGCACCCGCGCGATCAGGACGACGTAGGAGAACGGCTTGGTCAGGTAGTCGTCCGCGCCGACGTCGAGGCCGTCGGCCTCGTCGTATTCGCCGTCCTTGGCGGTCAGCATCAGGATCGGGGTCCAGATGCCGGCCTCCCGCAGCCGGGAGCAGACCTGATAGCCGGACAGCCCGGGCAGCATCACATCCAGCACGATCGCCGCGTACTCGGCGCCCTGGGCGAGCGCCAGGCCACTGCGCCCGTCACCGGCCGTCTCGACGGTGAAACCCTCCTGCTCCAGGCCTTCCTTGAGGAGTTCGCGGAGCCGGGCGTCGTCTTCCACCACGAGAATGCGCACGGCAGCAGCATGGCACGCGCAAGCTGAGCCTCCGCTGAAGAGCCTTCAGCGAGGACTCAGCGTCGGTACGCCACGGTGGGTGCACCGACGGATCGAGCGTCCGCCGGGCCCAACCCGCCTACGCCAGGAGACACTTGTGACTCGCTCCAGTTCCACCGCCACCAAGCGCCGGGGTGTCGCGCTCGCCGCCGCGGTCGGCGTTCTGACGCTGGGGGCCATGACCTCCGCCTCGGCCGCCGGCCCGTCGCACACCGGTTCGAAGGGGAGTTCCGTTGTGTTGAGCGCGGCCAAGGGGCCCAAGCCCTGTGTGGTCACACCCGGCAAGCCTGTCCCGGCCGGCAAGGCCGTCGAGCTCGGCAAAGCCGTCCAGAGCGCCGAGGCCACCGAGGCCACCGAGGTCGCCAAGGCCAACAAGGCGGTCAAGGCGGTCAAGGGCATCAAGATCGCCGACCTGTCCGTGGTGAAGGACGTCACCGGCAAGCCGATCCGCGCCCCGAAGTGCCCCGCTCCGGCCTTCCCGGGCAAGCCCGGCAAGCCGGGCACATGGTGCAAGGCCGTGGAGCACCAGCGCGCCGACTTGGCCCTCAAGGGGATCCCGGCCAAGAAGTGCCATGTCACTCCCGTTCCGGCGACCCCGAAGAAGCGGTAGCGCACGGCCGCGCCCCACGACGGACCGCCGGCCCCGGGAGTGGCCGACGGTCCCGGGCCTGAGTCCGTCCGGGATTCCGGGCGGCTCGTGGCCGTCCCGGGGATGGTTGAGGGTCCTGGCGCGGCCGTGTGCGGGCGTTCACGTGGTCCTGGGCCTGGTCCAGCGGTCAGCCGGTGGCGCCCGCGAACGCTTTTCCTCTCATCAGGCAAGTAACGGTGACCGGTCTGTGCGACGAAAGGTGTCCGCGGTGTTCGTCTTCCGCTACCCGATGGCCGCGCTGAGCCGTCTGACCAGCCGGGTCCGGTTCCGGACGGGGTTCCCCGCGTCGGCCGACGACGTATGCGGCGAAGCGGAGGGCCGGCCCGTCCGCCATTGCGACGACTGTGGCCGGACACGGTCGTCGGAGGCCTCGGGGGACGGCTTCCACACCTGTGTCTTCTGCGGTTCCGTCGACGTAGACGTCTGATCCGGTCCCACATGCAGATCATTTCGAGAGGTCGGGACACGTGAAGAAGCAATCTGCGCCGGATGTGGCGCCCACCGAGGATTCGCCGTGGAGCGCCCACGCGGCGGCACTCGTCCAGCGGAACCCGGAGACGTCCTGGTGGGTCGGCGTCTACCGGCGGGGCCTGCCGGTGAGGACCCGCCGGGCGCTCGCCCAGCGGTTCTCCCCCGAGGTGCGCAGACAGGTCAAGCGGCGCCTCGCCGCCGTCCCGACGCCCGCGTCCGGTATGGGCCGGGTGCGGTCTGCCCGCGAACTGCGGCGCCTGAGGGGCCTGTCGGACGCCCCGGACCGGGCCCTGCACAGCGTGCGGGGCGTCCCCAAGGTGACCCTCGTCGGTCAGGCCGTCTCGCCGTTGCAGGCGCGCGGCGACAACCTGGCCGCGGTGTGCCGGGCGCTGGACGAGGCACACGTCGACTACTTCTGTGTGCGCGGTGGCCGGGACGGCTCGGCCGTCGTCGCCACGCCCGCCGAGGACCGCCCCCGGGTCCACCAGGCCCTGGCCGAACTCTGTGAAACCCTGCCCGGCTATGTCTCCGCCATGGACCGGCGGACCCGTACGCCCCGCTCCTCCGCGCCCGGCTTCGCCCCCGCCTCCTGGCAGAAGCTCGCCACAGCGGAGGTGATCCGCATGACCTGGTACCACAGCGACCCCACCGGCCGACTGGTGCTGGGCCCCGAACACGGCTGCGACGTGGAGTTCTGGCCCGCCGACGGCGACCGGCTACTCGCGCCCCGCCCGAACCGGGTGGCCGATCAGGTGCCCCGCTCCGACGCGCCCGTGCGGATCTCCGACGCGGGATTCACCCGGCTCGCCCCCGCCACGGGCCGTCCACTGCCCGAAGTCCGCACCCGCCGGGAGTTCGCCGCGCCCCGGCCCGACGACATCCGGTTCCCCGTCGACGTGGTCTACACCTGGGTCGACGGCCAGGACCCGGCCTGGCTGCGCCGCCGGGCCGAGGCCGCCGGGACGGCATACCACGAGGAGGCCGCGAACGCGGCGCGGTTCATCAGCCGCGACGAACTGCGCTACTCGCTGCGCTCCCTGCACCAGAACGCACCATGGATCCGCAAAGTGTTCCTGGTGACCGACGACCAGATACCGTCCTGGCTGAACCTGGACGCCCCAGGGCTGCGGGTGGTCAGCCACAAGGAGATCTTCGCCGACCCGAGCGTGCTGCCGACCTTCAACTCACACGCCATCGAAAGCCAGTTGCACCGCATCGGCGGCCTGGCCGAGCACTTCCTCTACTTCAACGACGACGTCTTCCTCGGCCGGCCCGTCACACCACAGGACTTCTTCCACGCCAACGGGCTGACCAAGTTCTTCCCCTCCCCCGCGCTGATCCCGCCGGGCGAGCCGTCCAACGACGACGTGCCGGTCTCGATCGCCGGGAAGAACAACCGAACGCTGATCCAGGCCCACTTCGGCACCGTGATCACCCAGAAGATGAAACACACCCCCCACCCGCTGCGACGCAGCGTCCTGGAAGAGATCGAAACCGGCTTCGCCACCCGCCACCAGGCCACCGCCGGCAACACCTTCCGCAGCATGGACGACCTGTCCATCGCCTCATCGCTCCACCACTACTACGCCTTCCACACGGCCCGCGCGGTCCCCGGCAGCCTCCGCTACACCTACCTGGACCTGTCGCACCCGGACACCGCGACACGGCTCGCCAGGTTGCTGGCACGCCGGGATCGCCAGGTGTTCTGCCTCAACGACACCGTCTCCGGCGAGCAGGACATCGACGCACAACAGGCCCTGCTCGGCCCGTTCCTCGACGCGTACTTCCCTGTGCCCTCCCCGTACGAGAAGGGGGAGCATCGCCGGTGAGCTCCGGCAGGGCGGCACGTACCATCCCTCGCGAGCGAAGCCGGCCTCGACGCGGCGGGCACCCGCGCGGATGTGCACCTGATGTGCGACAAGTACGCCACCCACAACACTCCCGACGCTGATCCGCCGAGGCGTCCACACCTCCATCAAGGCGCTGGAGGCAGACCGCAAGATTTCTGGCGCATCACACTGGCTAGGCTCCTGACCATGCCCGACATATCGCTGGTGACGTTGCTCCTGCTCTGCCTCGCCGCGGCCGGTGCCGGCTGGATCGACGCCGTAGTGGGCGGCGGGGGCCTTCTCCTGCTGCCCGCCATGCTGGTCGGACTGCCGAACTTCCAGCCCACCTACATCCTCGGCACCAACAAGGCGATCGCCATTGTCGGGACGACCGGCGCCGCCATCACGTACACCCGCAAGACCCCGCTCGACATACGGCTCGCCGTGCGCATAGGCGCCGCCGCGGTCGCCGGCTCCCTCGCGGGCGCCTTCTTCGCCTCCGGCATCGACAGCGGTGTGCTGCGGCCGCTGATCATGGTGGTCCTGCTGGCCGTCCTCGCGTTCGTCCTCCTCCGCCCGGCCTTCGGCACCGCCCCGGCCCCCGCGGAGCCCCTGACCAGGCAGCGCGTCCTGGCCGCGATCCTCGCCATCGGCCTCGGCATCGGCTTCTACGACGGCCTGATCGGCCCCGGCACCGGCACCTTCCTCGTCATCGCCCTGGTCGCCGCGCTCCATATGAACCTGGTCACCGCCTCCGCCACGGCCAAGGTCGTCAACGTCTGCACCAACTTCGGCGCGCTGGTCACCTTCGCCGCCCAGGGCACGGTCCTGTGGCGCATGGCGGGGCTGCTCGCGCTCTTCAACCTGGGCGGCGGGATGCTGGGCGCGCGGATGGCGCTGAAGCGGGGGAGCGGGTTCGTCCGGGGGGTGCTGGTGGTCGTGGTGGTCTCGCTGGTCTGCAAGCTGGCGTACGACCAGTGGCTGGCGTGATCGGGCCGGTGCCCTACGTCAGCTCGGCTGAGGTGTAGTAGCCCTCGTCCACCAGAATCCGGGTGTTGGACTTGTCGATGCTCACCGGCGGCAGCAGGGAGGACGGGACCTCCTTCTCGTTGTTGTCATACGTCGTTGTGGTGTCGGCCTCCGGCTTGCCACCCGTCAGCATCGCGTCGCCAATCCGCACGGCGGTCTTGGCGAGCTTGCGGGTGTCCTTGTAGACGGTCTGCGTCTGCTCGCCCTCGTTGATCGACTTGACCGAGGCGAGCTCCGCGTCCTGCCCGGTGACGATCGGGTACGGCCGGTTCTTGGTGCCGTAGCCGGCGCTCTTGAACGCGGAGATGATGCCGAGGGACATGCCGTCGTACGGCGAGAGCACAGCGTCGACCCTGGCCTTGGTGTACGACTCGCTGAGCAGGTCGTCCATCCGCTTCTGGGCGGCAGCGCCGTCCCAGCGGTCGGTCGTGACCTGGTTCAGCCCGGTCTGGCCGCTGCGGACCACGATCTGGTGCTTGTCGATGTACGGCTTGAGCGCGTCCATCGCGCCGTTGAAGAAGTACCGGGTGTTCGGGTCCGTGGCCGCACCGGCGAACAGTTCGACGTTGAACGGGCCCTTCTCGCCCCTGTCGAGCCCCAGCTTGTGGACGATGTAGTCGCCCTGGAGCCGGCCGGCCTTGCGGTTGTCGAAGCTGACGTAGTAGTCGACCGCGTCGGTGTTCAGCAGCGGCAGATCGTACGCGATGACCTTGGTGCCCGCGTCCTTGGCCCGCTTCAGCACGTCGACCAGCGCGGCGCTGTCGACCGGGGCGACCACCAGCAGTTTGTGCCCCGTGACGATCATGCTGTCGATCTGTGAGACCTGCTGGTTGGCGTCCCCGTCGCCGTACTGGAGGTCGACCTTGTAGCCCTTGGCCTCGAACTGCCTCTTCATGGCGTTGCCGTCGGCCGTCCACCGCTCGGAGTCCTCGGTCGGCAGCGCCAGGCCGATCGTGCCGGCACGGGTGCCACCGCCCACCTTCTTACCGGCGGTCTTGTCATCGGATTCCCCGAACGGCCACTTCAGTACCAGGCCGGTCACGGCGAGGGCCAGAACCAAGGCGCCCGCGGCGACGAGCGCCCCTGCCCTGCGCCGGGAGCGCGACGTGGCGGTGCTGGACGGTGAGGTGACGGTGACGGTCTCGGGCAGGCGGTGAGCGGGCTGCGTGGTCATGGCCGCTGTTGGTGAACGGAGCGAAGCCAGGGCCGCCGGGACGGTCGGACGCCGGTCCGGGTCCTTCTCCAGGAGGTTCGTGATGAGCGGCGCGAGCGGTCCGGCTCGCCGGAGCGGTGGCGCCTGGTCGAACAGGACGGCGGTCAGCGATCCGGTGGGGGTGTCGCGGCGGAACGGCGAGACGCCCTCGACGGCCTGGTACAGCGTCACCCCGAGGGAGAACAGGTCGCTGGCGGCCAGCCCGTCGGTACCACGCACCCGTTCGGGGGCCATGTACTCCACCGAGCCGATGACCGCCCCCGTGGCGGTCAGGGCGGTGTCGGAATGGTGGACCGCGATCCCGAAATCGGCGAGCAGGACCTTGCCGTCCTCGGCCATCATCACATTGGCCGGCTTGACGTCGCGATGCACGATCCCCGCGTCGTGCGCCGCGCCGAGCGCGTGCAGCAGCCGCTCGGCGACCTCGGTGGCCTCCTCCGCCGACAGCGGTCCGTGCTCGGCGAGACGCTTCTCCAGCGAGCAGCCGTCGACCAGTTGCATCACGATCCAGGGGCGGTCGTCCTCGATGACGACATCGTGGACCGCGACGATGTTCGGGTGGTCACGCAGCCGGGCCGCGTTACGGGCCTCACGCTCGGCGCGCGCCAGCCGTGCGGCCTGCTCTGCCTCGGGCACCGCCTGGAGCAGCCACAGCTCCTTGACCGCCACGTCGATGCGCAGGGTCTCGTCATGAGCCTTCCAGACCCGCCCGAATCCTCCTGAGCCAAGGTCGGAGACCAGCCGGTAGCGGCCCCCGATCAGCTGGCCCGGTTGCGCGCTCCGTGTCACGGCCACCCCCCGTTTGGTCCAAACCACGGTCCAGGACGAGGAGACCTCCAGTTGGCTGTCGTACAGGCCCTGGGCTCAGGCACTTTACTCGCCGTTGGGCATCACGCGCGGTGCTACGCCGTCGGGACGCGCCCGGCGTCGGCTCGGCGTTGTCCCGCGACCGCGATGAGTTTCCGGCGCCCGGCCGGTCTACCCAGGCATGGACAAAGACTACGGAGTCACGGGCGCCCACACCGAGGTCGAACTCCTCGTCGACCTGACCGTCGACGAGCTCTGGCCCGCGATCACGGACCTCTCGCGCTACGGCGACTGGAGCCCTGAGTGCACCCACGCGGCCTGGCTGGACGGCTGGACAGAACCGGCGGTCGGCGCGCGGTACGAGGCCCGTAACCGGTTCCCGAACGGCCTGGTCACGCAGGTGCTGTGCGTGGTCACCGCCGCCCAACCGCCGTACTCGTTCGGCTGGGACGTGTACGGCGGCGCCCCGGAAACCCATGAGCCGTTCGCCACCTGGCGCTACGACCTGCGCCCCGCTGTGCGGCCCGAGCAGACCGTGGTCCGCCAGTCGTTCACGCACGGCCCGGGCGACAGCGGGGCCCGCGCGGCCGTACGGGCCGACCCGGCCAACGCCGCGGCGATCCTTCAGGGACGGCTGGACCAGCTGCGCCGCAACATGAAGCTGACGATCGGGGCGATGATCTGCGATGCGGCCAGGGGGCGCCCGGAGCTGGAATAGCCCCGCAGGCTCTCGGGCGCCGTAGGTGGGCGCCCGAGAGTGGCTTCGTGGATGTATGTGTTGCGCGAAGATGCGGCTCTCGCAGCGAGGCCGGCTCCGCGATCAGGAAACATCATCAGGCTGCGGAGCCAGACTTCTGCTTCCGCCGCTTGAGGAAAAGTTCGTAGGGGGAGGGCGGAATGTATTCGCCGAGCGCGTCCATTGCTTCGACGCGCCGCTGGACCGCGTCTTCGTAGGTCTCATTCTCGATCAGGTTGAACTTCGGTTCGTCGTCACGCATATCAGGTGTCACGACGCGCCTCCTGAGCCGGGCCTGATGAACACTGTCAAAGACCACATCCGTAGGCGTTCATCGTAGCGCGATGACAGGATCGAGTAACTCAGACCGCGCCCCAGCAGCAACTCGTTCTCCGTGGTGACCTGGGTGAGCGAGCGAACCGGCAGGGCGGGCGTGCCCGGCGGCACAGTGACCTGGAGGACGACGGGCTCTTGCGGCTTGATCGTGAACGGTGGGGTGCGTCCGACCTCCGTGGAGAGATAACCGTGCTCCACGACCTCGCGTCCTATTAGCTCCGGAACCGCGGATGCCTTCTCCAAACCAAAGGCGTCCGCGCCGACAATCCGGCAGACGCGCGCGTTCTCAGACAGCCGATATTTGTGCAGTGCGGAGTCCATGAGTGCTACCAGCTCTGTGATCTCGGGGTCTGGCGGCAGGCCCGATCGCAGGGGTCCATTGATCATCCCGTGGTGGCCTCCTGTATAGAAGCCGATAGCGCCGCGCTCCTCTCTGGTGAGTCTGTCGAGTGATTGATGCACGTACAGGTGTGTTGGATCATGCACACCCGTAGCTTGGACGCGACTTGGCAGAGGAGTGGTGCCGATGATCGAAGACAACTGGATCGAGTGATGGCCCGTTGCGGTGCGGAAGCGGCCGACGTGATGGGCCGCGTGCGGGCGGCAACCTCAAGTCTTCCTCTGGAATGGCGCCGTCCCCGGTTCACGGGCCACCGGCCGGACATACTGGCGGTAAAGGAATGGACGGGGTGGACGGGGGCATTCCTGTGCGGACGATATTCCGGCGCCGCGAATCGGCGGCGCCGCTGACACTGGACATCTACGACATCGCTTACCTGGCGGGCGGGCCACGGCGGGTGGCCCGGACCGCTCTCATTCAGCTGCGCGAGCGCGGTGCGATCAAGTTCATCTTCTCCAGGATGCGGGCCCTCAGGGCCGTGGATCCGGCCGACCACGCGGTCGAGCGCGCGATCATCAAGAAGTGCCACCCGGCGGGGGCGTACGCGTTCTCCGCGGTCGAGAAGGTTCGTGGTGGCCCCGAGATGAAGAAGATCGGGCGACGGCTCGCCTCGTACGGCCTGCTCAGCCGCTCCAGGCAGCACCTCACGCCCGCGGGTGAACGGGAGTTGGAGGCGGCCAGGCAGGAGGGGCTGCTTCCCGCGTATGTCTTCGACGGACTCGCCGCCGTTGAGGACGAGCGCCTGCGCAAGGCCGTCTGGAAGGCGACGCCGTATCGGGACGACTTGGGCGCAAGCCTGGTTCGTATGGGCGAGGCGATCGAGGACGCCGACGAATACGACCGCGAGCTGGCCTCCGCCTCGGATGCCGCCTCCGCCTCGGATGCCGCCTCTGCCTCGGACTCGGGCTCGGGCTCGGACTGGGGGTCGCACTCCTATGGCGGCCACGCCTCCTGCGGCGGCGGTGGCGGTGGGGGCGGCGGCGACTGACGGGGGTCGCCGCAGTGTGCCTGCGGGGACCCGGTGTCAGGGCCGCGTCCCCGCAGGCCGTTTGAGGACCGCGTCTAGGCGGTGGTGGTGATGCGCCTGACGGCTTCGCTCGTGAGCTTTCGGTCGTGCGGTGTGGTGTCGAGGGCGCGGTGGAGGGCGAGTCCCTCGATGAGTGCGTCGAGCTGGCGGGCCGTTTCCGCGTCGAAGTGGCGTTCCAGCAGTTGCCGGCTGCGGAGCATCCACTTCCGTGTCAGCTCCCGGTACTCCGGGTGCCGGGCCGCGAGGGTGTAGAGCTCGTGGGTGAGGATCAGGTCCTGCTGCGGTCCGTCGGAGAGTTCGTGGATGAGGTCGGTGACCGCTTCGCGCGCCTGGTCGGGGCTCTTGGCCGCGTTCAGGCGCTCCTCGAAGATGGCGGCGACGTGGTCGGCGAAGCGGGTGAACGCTTCGCGGAGTAGTTCGTCGATGCCTTTGAAGTGGTAGGTCATCGAGCCCAGCGGCACACCGGCGCGGGCGGCGATCTTCCGGTGGGAGACGCCGGCGACGCCTTCGTCGGCGATGTGGTTCAGGGTGGCGGTGAGGATGCGCTCGCGGCGCTGCGGGTCGGTGTGTCCGGTGGCCATCGGAGCAGGCGCTCTCAGAGATCTCGGACGGGCCGGGCGGGGCTGCCGACGGCGACGACGTTCGCGGGGATGTCCTTGGTGACGACCGATCCGGCGCCGATGACGCTGTTGTCGCCGATGCTCACCCCGGGGCAGACGATGACGCCGCCGCCGAGCCAGACGTTGTTTCCGACAGTGATGGGGAGCGCGGCCTCCAGTTTGTCGCGCCGGGGCTGCGGCTCCAGGGGGTGGGTGGGGGTGAGGAGCTGGACGTTGGGGCCGATCTGGCAGTCCTCGCCGATGGTGATCGCCGCCACGTCGAGTGCGGTCAGGTTGTGGTTGACGAAGGTCCGTGCCCCGATGGAGATGTTGCTGCCGTAGTCCACGTACAGCGGCGGCCGCACCTCGATCTCCTCGCCCGCGCAGCCGAGCAGCTCGTCGAGGAGCGACCGGGCGGCGGCGCGGTCGTCCAGGAACGTGGCCTGGTAGCGCGCGGCGAGCCGCATGGCGCGCTGCTGCCTGTCCGCGATCTCGGGATCGTCGGCGATGTAGAGATCACCCACGAGCATGCGCTCCAGATTCGTGCGCGGGTCGTCAGCAAAGTAGTCCACCGTCATGCGTACGATCGTACGCTCCGGAAGGTACGTTCGTACACTCTGGGGTATGAGACGGCGACACGCCCGACGTCCATGGCGTGTCGCCGTCTCATATCCACCACAAACACAGCGGCATTGCCCCTAGCCGGCCGGCGTCAGCCGCAGTAGCAGCGCCATCGGCGTCCGCGGCAGCGTCACGGCCAGCTCGCCGCGGGCCGCGTCCCACCGCGCCTCGCCGCCCGCCGCGGCCGCCGGGTGCAGCACCTCGACCTCCGCCCGGCGGCCCGACAGGTGCGCGAGCGGCAGGGCGCACTCCGCCGGGCCGCCCTCGCGCCGCCACGCCGTCACATACGTGGCCTCGCCGCTCCGCACCCCCAACGCCACCCAGGCGTCGTCCCACCCCGGGAGCCCCAGCGGCCAGAACGGCGCCCCCGTGGCCAGGTCGCCCCGCAGCCGCCGGTACGTCGCGACGGCCGCCCGCACCCGGGCCAGCTGCCCCGGGGACATCCGGTCCAGGTGGCCGGAGAGGTGGACGCGGCCCAGCAGCGGGCCGGCCAGGGTGAAGTCGATCTCGTCGTCGGTGAACTCGGGCTGCGGGTAGGCCCACACCGCGCACTGCTCGGGCGGCACCACCGTGGGCGCGGCGGCGGCGATGGGCGGATAGCGGAGGGGGTCCTGCTGGTCGCTGGTGGACTGTAGCTGCGTCACGGCCAGCGAGGACCAGTCCATGCGCATCCCGCCCGACGCGCAGTTCTCGATGACGAGCCCGGGGTGGCGGTCGAGCGTGGCGGCCAGCCAGTCCTGGTAGGCGCGGGCGTGGGCGAGGAGGCCCGCGCCGGGGGCGGTGCGGCCGGTCTCGGGGTGCCAGTCGGTGCCCGGCGCCACGCTGATGTTGTAGTCGAGCTTGAGATAGCCCACCCCCCACTCGCCGACGACGCGGTCGATGGTCTTGTCGAGGTGGGCGCGGGCGGCCGGGTGGCGCAGATCGAGGTGGTGGCGGCGGTGTTCGACGAGGCGGACCCCGTCGCGCTGGAAGAAGGCGTCGTCGGGGAGTTCGGCGGCGACCGGGCTGCGCACGCCGACGACCTCGGGCTCCAGCCACAGCCCGGGGACCATGCCGCGCGAGCGGATGTGGTCGAGCACGGCCTGGATGCCGCCGCCGGGGAAGCGGCGGGCCGAGGGCTGCCAGGCGCCGACGCTGTCCCACCAGCCCTGGTCATCGTCGTCGTACCAGCCGGAGTCGATGCAGAAGTACTCCGCCCCGGCCTCGGCGGCGGCGTCGATCAGCGGCAGCAGCCGCTCGGTGGTGGGGTCGCCCATCAGGGTGTTCATGTAGTCGTTGAACACCACGGGCAGGGCGGTGTGGTCGGGGTGCGGGCGCCGGGTGGCGCGGCGGTAGGCGGTGAGGTGGGCCAGGGCCTGGTCGAAGCCGCCGTCCCGGGCGAGGGCCAGCGCGGCGGGGACGGTGGTGCAGGACTCGCCGGGGGCGAGCCGCGCGCGCCACTGGTGTTCGGCGTCGGTCGGCCCGTGGAGCGCGAGGTAGGTGCCGTGGGCCAGCTCCCCGGTCTCCCAGCGCCAGCCGGCCGGCGACTCGATCTGCCACACCCACGCCCGCCCGGTGGCGCGGTCGGTCAGTGCCCCCATGGCCAGATGGCCGTCGGTGGGCCAGCTGCCACGGCTGTGGCGGGTGAGGGCGGCGCGGCTGTCGTGCTGGTGGGCGTCGCGGCTGAGGTCGACGATCCGGTCGCGCAGGGGCTCGCCGTCCCAACGGCACTCGGCGAGCCAGTCGTTGCGGGCCCAGTGCGCGTCGAGCGCGTCGGGGGAGGGGAGCCCGCCGAGGGCGAGGCTGGTGACGGCCTGGACGACCAGCGGGTCCGTGCCCTCGTTGGTGAGCCGGACCTCGCCGCGCAGCACCGGCAGCCCGTCGGGGGAGGACAGCCGGACCTCGGCGGCCAGGCCGGAGTCGGGGTCGTGGAGGTCGACCGTCAGCCGGTGCCAGTCCTGTTCGTCCCGCATGTCCCGTACGGCCCGGTGGCCGCGGTGGCGCAGCCGGACGCCCAGCGCGGTCTCGATGCCGCGCTGCCCGGACCACTCGCTGCCGTGTCCGAGGGCCAGCACCTCGACGAGCGGCAGCGCTCCGTTGTCGGTGAACGGCCCGCCGTCGTCCGGAACCGCCAGCCGCACCAGCCGTACGACCCCGTCGGGGCCCGTCGCGAAGTGGGCGGTGAGCCCCGCGTGGCCCCAAGTGAACGTGTCCCGGGCGCCGCCTGACCCCGCCTCGGATGTCGTGTCGGATGCCGTATCGGTCAACGTGTCCCCTCCTGGTCCGCCTCGTGATTCCTCGTTGCGTTCTCTTGACGACCCCTATGTGACCGGTCACAATCCTGGCATGAATGTGACCGGTCACACAAGACGGCCCGGAATCCGCGATGTGGCGACGGCGGCGGGCGTCTCGTACCAGACGGTCTCGCGGGTGATCAACAACCATCCGAGCGTCAAGCCGTCGACCCGCGAGCGCGTCCTCGCCGCCATCGAGGAGCTGGGCTTCCGGCGCAGCGCCACCGCCCTCGCGCTGGCGAGCGGCCGCGCGCGCTCGGTCACCGTGCTGACCGCCGACACCACGCACTACGGCTACGCCGCGACCCTCCAGGGCATCGAGGAGGCCGCCCGCGCCTCCTCCTACGCGGTCGGCATCGGCGTACTGGAGACCGCCGACGAGGCCGCCGTACGCGACCAGGTGCAGCGCGCCGCCGACACCGGCGGCGGGCTGATCGTGATGGCGTACGACACCGCGGGCGTCCGGGCGCTGGCGGCGGTCCCCGAGGAACTCCCGGTGGTGGGCGTGGTGGAGACCCCCGCGAGCCCGCCCGGCGAGCACCGCCCCTGGGTGTGGACCGACGACCGGGAGGCGGCCCGCGCCGCCACCCGCCATCTGCTGGGCCTCGGCCACCGCACCGTGCACTACGTCGCCATCCCCTCCAGCACCCGCCGCACCGGCCAGCGCACCGCCGGCTGGCGCGACGCGCTGCGCGAGGCCGGGGCGGTCGAGCCACGCCCGGTGGCGGGCAGCTGGGACCCGGCCAGCGGCTACCGGGCGGGGCAGAAGCTGGCCCGCGACCCGTCGGTCACCGCGATCCTGTGCGGCAACGACGACCTGGCGCTCGGCGTGATCCGCGCGCTGCACGAGGCGGGCCGGGCGATCCCCGGCGAGGTGAGCGTGGCCGGATTCGACGACGCCCCGCACTCCGCGTATCTCACGCCCTCCCTGACCACCGTGCGGCTGGACTTCACGGGGCTTGGCCGGGCCGCGTTCGGGCTGCTGTACGGGCTGGTCGAACAGGCCGAGCCGGTCGCCCCGCACCCCGTGTCCGTACCCGAGCTGATCGTCCGGGAGAGCTCCGGCCCGCCGCCTCCCTAACCACGCCCCCGCCCGGCCCCGCTCCGCGCACCCCCCCACTACGTGTACGCCCCCGCCCCGCACTCCGACGACGCAGTGAGGCAGAGAACCGCGATGAGAAGAGTCCTCCCCGCCCTGGCGCTGATCTGCGCCACCGCCCTGACCGCCACCGCATGCAGCGACTCGACCTCCGCGGGCGGCGACGACACGGGCGGCGCGGCCAAGACGACGGTCGACCCCACGGCCCGGCTCGACGGCGTCAAGCTGACGATGTGGACCGCGCAGAACACGGTCAACGCCCCCAAGCAGGTCATCGAGGCGTTCGAGAAGGCCACCGGCGCCAAGGTCGACGTTCAGCCCATACCCGACCTCTACGAGCAGAACGTGCCGACCAAGCTCGCCTCGGGCGACCGGCCGGACCTGATGTTCTGGCAGCCCAGCATCTCCACCCTCCCCTTCATCCAGCCGTCGCGGAATCTGCTCACCCTCGACGGAGAGCCCTGGGAGGCGAAGCTCGGCGACACCGAGAAGAGCCTGGGCGTGATCGGCGGCAAGCGCTACGCCGCCATCGTCACCAGCCCCGCCATGCTCGGCGTCTACTACAACAAGGACGTCTTCAAGAAGGCCGGGATCGCCGAGAAGGACTTCCCCAAGAGCTACGCGGACCTGCTCGCCCTCGGCCACCGCATCAAGGACAAGGTGCCAGGCACCGCGCCCTTCTACGAGGCGGGCGGCGACAAGTGGCCCCTTCAGTGGCAGGTCCAGGTGCAGCTGACCGATCTGGACCAGCAGTGGTGGGAAGGGCTCAACAAGAACGAGAACAAGTGGACCGACCCCGCCGTCGTCAAGGCCATCACCACCTACAAGGACAAGCTGCTCGGCGCCGGGCTCGCCCAGAAGAACTACCGGACCGGGACCTTCACCGACTCCGCGGACGCCCTGTGGAACGGCGACGCGGGCATGGTCCTCAACGTCACGTCCTTCCAGACCCAGATCCAGGCCAAGCACGGCACCGCCGAGATCGACAAGAAGCTCGGCTGGTTCCCCGTCGCCAACTCCGGCGCCACCGGCCTGTACTCCCCGGACCAGACGAACGGCGTGGTCGCCTTCAAGACCGGTGACGAGAAGCGGCAGAACGCGGCCCGCCAGTTCCTCGCCTTCTGGCTCGGCCCCGACTACGCCGACTACATCAAGACGATGAAGATCCCGTCCGTCGAGCCGTCCGTGCCCACCCCCGACGGGCTGCCGCAG
Organism: Streptomyces sp. NPDC028305; assembly: GCF_055569495.1. Taxonomy (NCBI): domain Bacteria; kingdom Bacillati; phylum Actinomycetota; class Actinomycetes; order Kitasatosporales; family Streptomycetaceae; genus Streptomyces; species Streptomyces sp. NPDC028305. The sequence continues at coordinate 890,449 of NZ_JBVHTN010000001.1, read as the reverse complement.
ACCGCCAAGTCCCAGGTCGCCGAACTCCCCAAGGCCATCGGGGTGTTCCAGGCCAAGGCCATCGTCGCCCCCGATCTGCATCTCGCCCTCGCCGACATGATCTACGGCAAGAAGTCGCCGAAGCAGGTCGCCGAGTGGGTGCAGGGCCAGTTCGCCCAGGTGGCCAAGGCCCAGAGCGCTCCGGGCTTCTGAGCGAGGAGGGCCAGCCGTGGCAGACACCGCCGTACGAACGCGCGCCCGGGCCGCCGGGGGCAGCGGAGGCAAGAGGGCCGGGCGGCGCAAGAGCGTGGGGCGGCTGCCCAGGGCGGCCGTGCACCACCCCTGGTGGTTCGCGCTGCCGGCCGTCGTGGTTTTCGCGGGCTTCTTCCTGCTGCCGAACCTGCTGAACTTCTTCTATCCGTTCACCAACTGGTCGGCGTACCACACCGACATCTCCTTCGCCGGGTTCGACAACTTCACCACCATCGCCGACGACGGCTCCCTGCTCCGCGCCATCCGCACCACCCTGGTCTACGCGGTCCTCGCCGCGCTCTTCCAGAACGGCTTCGGGCTGGTGCTGGCCCTGCTGCTGGAGCAGGACACCCGCTTCAACCGCTTCTTCCGCGCGGTGTTCTTCCTGCCGGTGCTGATCTCGGCGCTCGCCGTCGGCTATGTCTTCCAGGCCCTGCTCGACCAGGACGGCGCGGTCAACCAGTTCCTCGGCACGGACATCCCGTGGCTGGGCTCCACCACCTGGACGATGGTGCTGGTCAGCGCCGTGCACGGATGGAAGTGGATGGGGCTGGCCATGCTCATCTACCTCGCCGGGCTCAAGGGCATCCCCGGCGACACGCTGGAGGCGGCCAAGGTCGACGGCGCGGGCGCCTGGCGCACGTTCTGGTCGATCCGTTTCCCGATGCTCGCGCCCGCGGTCACCTTCAACGTGACCACCGCGCTGATTGGCTCGATGAACACCTTCGACATCGTGCAGGCGACCACGGGTGGCGGTCCCGCGTCCTCCACCGAGGTCTTCAACATCTACATGTTCCGGGTCTTCGGACAGGGCCTGTACGCACAGGCGTCCGCGATGAGCCTGGTGCTCTTCCTGGTGGTCGTGGCCGTCGCGATCCCGCTCGTGATCGGACTGCGCCGAAGGGAGCAGATGCTGTGAGCGCACTCGTCATGAGTCCCACCGGCCGGGTCTGGCGGTACGCGCGGCCCGCCCTCGTCCTGCTGATCGCCGCGCTCGCCGTCGGCGTACCGCTGTGGCTGGTCCTGGCCACCTCGGCCAAGTCCCAGGGCGAGGCGGTCAAGCCCAACCTGGACCTGCCCGGCCACTGGCAGCCCGCCGCCAACTACGACCAGGCCCTCAGCGAGGGCGAGATGGTGCGCGGCTTCGTCAACAGCCTGCTGGTCGTGTTGCCCTCGGTGGTGCTGGTCCTGGTGCTGGGCGCGGGCGCGGCCTGGGTCTTCGCCCGGCGCCGGGGGCGGCTGGTGTCCGCCGCGTACGCCCTCACCATCAGCGGGCTGCTGCTGCCGCCCGCCGTGATCACCATCGTGATGGAGCTGCGGCAGCTGGGCCTGGCCGGCACCCGGCCCGGCATGATCGCCGTCTACACCGGGATGTACCTGTCCACGTCGATCTTCTTCATGACCGGCTTCATCCGCACCATCCCGCAGGAGCTGGAAGAGGCCGCGCGGATGGACGGCGCCTCGCCGCTGCGCGTCTTCACGCGGATCATCCTGCCGCTGCTGCGCCCCGTGATCGCCACCGCGACGATCATGGTGATGCTCTACGCCTGGAGCGACATCTTCTACGCCTTCTTCGTCCTGGGCGGCGGGGACAAGGCGACGCTCCCGCTGGGCCTCTACAAGGTCGCCAGCGCACAGCTCTACCTCAACAACTGGCATCTGGTCTTCGCGTATGTGGTGGTCATGAGCCTGCCCATGGTCGCGGTGTTCCTGATCGCCCAGCGAAAGATCGTTTCTGGAATCACCAGTGGAGCCGTCAAGTAACTGGAGGTCCTGTGAGAAGAGTTCCGATGAGAAAGCGACGAGCCCTCACCACCGTCATAGCCGGGGCGGCGCTGTTCGCCGCCGCGCTACCAGCCGCCTCGTACGCGGACAACCAGCCCAAGGCCGCCCAGGCCCAGCGCCTCTCCGTCGACCTCGCCGCGAGCGAGGGCCCGGTGCTGCACGGCGCCAACGGGGCGCTGTACGGGCTGAGCGACGACGGCGTGCCCAGCGACGCCGCCCTCGCCCCGCTGAAGCTGACCACCATCTCGCAGAAGCCGGAGGGCGGGGCGCAGCACCCCAACGGAGACGCGCTGACGGTCTCCAAGTCCTTCTTCCGCAACGGCGGGGACGCGGTCTACATTCTGCTCCAGGACATGTACACCCAGTGGCCGTACCAGGACCTGGGCATCGACGACTACCTCCCCAAGGTCGAGAAGATGGCCAAGGAGGTTGCGGGCGCGCCGAACAGCGAGCGCTTCGTCTATGTGCCGTTCAACGAGCCCGACCAGATCTGGTACAAGCTCGACTCCTCCGACCCCGCCGCCTACCAGAAGGGCCGGGACCGCTTCTTCGCCGAGTGGAAGACGGTCTACCAGCGCATCCGCTCCATCGACCCCGACGCCCGGATCGCCGGACCCAACGAGGCGGGCTACGACACCCGCTTCCTGCCGGAGTTCCTGACCTGGGCGAAGGCCAACAAGGTGCTGCCGGACGTGATGACCTGGCATGAGCTGTCGTCCGGCTCGCTGAGGGACTTCCAGTCCCACTACGACCACTACCGGGCGCTGGAGAAGAGCGTCGGGATCTCCCCGCTCCCGATCAGCATCGACGAGTACGCCAACCGCCGCGACCTGTCCGTGCCGGGCCAGCTGGTCCAGTGGGTGTCGATGTTCGAGCGCAACAAGGTGTACGCCAACCAGGCGTACTGGGACGCCGCGGGCAACCTCAGCGGCAATGTCGTCCGGTCGAACATCCCCAACGGCGGCTGGTGGTTCTTCCGCTGGTACGCCGGGATGACCGGCCGGACCGTGAAGGTCACCCCGCCCACCGCCAATGCCATCGACACCCTTCAGGGCCTGGCCTCGTACGACCCGTCCCGCAAGCAGGCGCAGATCCTGGTGGGCGGTTCGGCGGGCGACGCGGACGTGGCGGTCCAGCACGTCGACCGCGAGCTGTTCGGCTCGCGCGTGGTGGCGACCGTCTCCGAGGCCGAGTGGTCCGGCTACGAGGGCGCGGCCGCGCCGCCGCGTGTGCTGTCCCGCACCAAGCTCACGGTCGGCGAGGACGGCTCGGTGACCGTGCCGCTGACCGGCATGAAGCCCATGTCCGCCTACCGGATCACGCTCACCCCGGCCGGCACCGGCACCCCGCGGGCGGCCGACGTGCCGTGGAGCGCGTCGTACGAAGCGGAGGACCCCGAGAAGGCGACCATCACCGACGGCCAGGTCTACACCCAGGGCACCGTCTCCAACGCCAACGGCTACGCCGCCTCGGGCACCAAGGACGTCGGCTCCCTCAACAAGCCCACCAGCAAGGTCGCCTTCGACGTCGACGTCCCGAAGACCGGCACCTACGACCTGGCGGTCTTCTACGGCAACCAGTCCGGCGCCCCCTCCACCCAGACCCTGACCGTGGACGGCCAGTCCGCGCAGCCGGTCACCTACCCCTCCACGCTCAACTGGACCTACCGCGGCATCCAGCACATCTCCGTCCGGCTGAGCGCGGGCGGCCACACCCTCACCCTGGCCCACGACAAGGGCGAGGCCACCCTCGACAAGATCGACCTGACCGCCGCCGCCACCCCCGCCGCCTCGTCCGTCTCGTACGAGGCCACCCTGGCCGACCCCTCGGGCAGCCCCCGCTACGACTACTCCTCCGCGGCCGGAACCGGCACCGGATCCCTGGTCCTCGACGGCTCGGACACCGCGGTCTTCGACGTGTACGCGCCGCGCGACGGCTACTACACCCTGACCCCGCAGGGCTCCGGCGGCCGCGTCGAGCTGTCCCTGCACGGCACCACCACGGCCACCGCCCCGGGCCGGGCCGAGCGGCTCTTCCTCACCGCCGGCAACAACCGCGTCACCGCCGCCCCCGCCACCAAGTCCGCCGTCCGGCTCTCCTCCCTGGACGCGACGGGCGCGGGTGACACCAAGGGGCTCGCCTCGTACGAGGCGGAGAGCGGCACCCTCGGCGGGGCCGCCGCCAGGACCGCGAGCGACTACGCCTCGGGCGGCGCCTACGTCGGCTTCCTCGGCGACGGCGCGGCCAACGACCTGAAGCTGACCGTCCAGGCCCCCTCGGCGGGCCGCTACCTGCTGATCGTCCACTACGCCAACAACCAGCGCGCGGACGGCCACCAGTACAACACCAACATCATCTCCCGGACCGCCGATATCGCGGTCGGGGGCGGCGCGGCCCAGCGCGTCACGTTCAAGAACACCTGGACCTGGAACGACTACTGGAGCGTCGGCGTCCCCGTCGACCTGACGAAGGGCGCGAACAAGCTGACCTTCGCCAACCCGAGCTCGTACGCGCCGAACATCGACCGTGTGCAGCTCGCCCCCGTGAAGGGCTGAGCCGGACCCGGTGAAGGCGTGCCCCCGTATGGCGGATCAGCCCGCCATATGGGGGCGCGCCGCGTGCTGGTGCGCGGCGGCCTCCTCGGTGGGCGTGGGGCAGCCCACCGTGGCGGTCACGGCGGTCAGCAGCACCACTGAGTCCTCCACCGCGACCAGCCCATGGCGCTCCTGCGGGATGCGCTGCACCTGCCCGGCGATCAGCTCCATCCGGACATGGCCGGTCTTGCCCGCGGTGAGCCGGACATGCCCGTGCAGCACTTGGAGGCTGGCCGCCGGGGGCGCGTTGTGCTCGTCGAGCTGGCAGCCGGCGACCATGGCGATGACGCTCTGCCGCAGCGGCCCGTCGTGCAGGAACAGATGTGAGCTTCGGCCGTGCGGGTCGGTCTTGGCCCGGTCCAGGTGGTGACGTGCGAGTGTGGTGAGGTCGTCCATGGTGTCCCTCGATCGTCGCCGGGTCACCTCAATCGTGACCGGCTAGCGTGTTCCGCGCCAGTCGCACAGCCGGGACGCGTACAGAAGGGCTCTTCCGCCGTGGCCGACTTCCTGACCGTACTGACCACCACCGACACCCCCGAGAAGGCCGAGGCCCTGGCCCGCGGGGCGGTGACCGCGCGGCTGGCGGCCTGCGCGCAGATCAGCCAGCCCGTCACCTCGGTGTACCGGTGGCAGGGGGAGATCGAGACCGCGACCGAGTGGCAGGTGCTGTTCAAGACGACCGCGGCGCGGTACGGGGAGCTGGAGGCGCACCTCCGCGAGGCGCACGACTACGAGACGCCGGAGATCATCGCGACCCCCATCACCCAGGGCGGCGAGGACTACCTGGCGTGGGTGGTGGCGCAGACGACGATCGACTGAGCATTTGGCTCAGCGCGAGCCCTCGCCCTCCAGCGCCTTCTGGATCCCGCGCTCGCGCGGGCCCAGGAACTGCGGGTCCGGCTTGAAGGCCGCGTCCAGCGCCGCCTTGCCCGCCGCGACGGCCTCCCGCGCCCCGCCGAACAGCCACGTCGCGTCGCGCGGCTCGGCGACGCCGACCCCGTACGCGTCGATGCCCGCCGCCTCGCACAGCGCCAGCGCCCGGCGGATATGGAAGTCCTGGCTGATCAGCACCGCCCGGCGCACACCGAAGATCCGCTCGGCGCGGCTGCACGAGTCCCAGGTGTCGAAGCCCGCGTAGTCGCTGACGATGCGCCCGTCCGGCACGCCGTGCCGCACGAGATAGGCGCGCATCGCGTCCGGCTCGTCGTAGTCGTGCCGGCTGTTGTCGCCCGTCACCAGGATCGCGCGGACCTTCCCGCGCTCGTACAGCTCGGCGGTCGCGTCCAGGCGGTGCGCCAGATACGGGGACGGCTCGCCGTTCCACAGCCCGGCGCCGAAGACCACCGCCACCGGGGCGCTCGGGACGTCCGCGACCGTGCGGACCCGGGAGTCCGCGGCCAGCCGGAGCCATGTCGCGGGCAGCAGCGCGAGCACGCTGAGCGCCATCACCACCTGGACGGCGCGGCGCCGGCCGCGCCGGGTCCTGGGCAGCCGCAGCCGCGCCCGCACGGCTCTCCGTACCCGCTCTCCGGCACCCATCCGTCCACCGCTCCCTCCACTGTCCGACTGGACTGACGCTGATGACGGCCGATCGGTTGCTTGATCAGTTCGGCCGGCAGACGCCACCGCATTACTCTTGTCACCCTCCCCGTCAGCAAAAACAGCAGGTGATCCCGTCGTGCCCCCGACCCCGCCCCCGATCCCCAAAGCAGAGCTCCACCTCCACATCGAGGGCACCCTCGAACCCGAGCTGGCCTTCGCGCTCGCCGAGCGCAACGGCGTCGAGCTGCCGTACGCCTCCCAGGACGAGCTGCGCGCCGCGTACTCCTTCACCGACCTCCAGGACTTCCTGGACCTCTACTACGCGCTGATGGCGGTGTTGCGCACCGAGGACGACTTCGCCGACCTCGCGAACGCGTACCTCGCCCGCGCCCGCGCGCAGGGCGTCCGGCACGCCGAGATCTTCTTCGACCCGCAGGCGCACACCGCGCGCGGCGTCGCCATCGGCACGGTCATCGGCGGCCTGTCGCGCGCGCTGGACGCCGCGGAGCGGACCTACGGCATCACCACCCGCCTCATCATGTGCTTCCTGCGCGACGAGAGTGCCGAGTCCGCCCTGGAGACCTTCGAGTCGGCCCGCCCCTACCTGGACCGCCTCACGGCCGTCGGCCTCGACTCGGCGGAGGTCGGCAACCCGCCGTCGAAGTTCCGCGAGGTCTACGCGCGGGCGCGGGAAGCGGGGCTCAAGTGCGTTGCCCACGCGGGGGAGGAGGGCCCGCCCGCGTACGTCTGGGAGGCCCTGGACATCCTCGGCGTCGACCGCGTCGACCACGGCGTCCGCTCCCTGGAGGACGAGGCCCTGGTCGCCCGGCTGGTCGCCGACCAGGTGCCGCTGACCGTCTGCCCGCTCTCCAACGTCCGGCTGCGCGTCGTCGACCGGCTCGAGGACCACCCGCTGCGGGCGATGCTGGACGCGGGCCTGCTGGTCACCGTGAACTCCGACGACCCGGCGTACTTCGGCGGCTACGCGGGCGACAACTTCGACGCCGTACGGGACGCGCTGCGCCTGGACGACGCCACGCTGCGGACACTCGCCCGGAACTCGTTCCGCGCGTCCTTCCTGGACGAGGGGACGAGGGCGGCCTACCTGAAGGAAGTCGACGCGTACGAGGCCTGAGGCGCGGGCGGGAGCGCGCTACTCCCGCGGCGCTGCGCTCCGCGGCGGGTGCGGACCCGGCCCACCAGGAGACCCGGGCTACGCCCAGTACCAGTGACTTTCGCGTCCGAGGCCTGAGTTGTGGTGAGTATCGGACAGAGACTCGCCGACACTACGGCGTGTCTCTGTCCGATACTCACCGCACCGGTATAATTCCAGCAGCCAGGCGCGTGAAGAACCCGCTCTCTTCCCGAGTGACGCCACCGCCGTGCACAAGCACGACAGCGCGCGAGGCTGGCACGTCGGGGCACACGAGTGTGCCAGCCAGGTGCAGACCATCGAGCGTCCGAAGCGTCACGCTGTCCGATGTAGGCATGGCGCGAGAATCCACCCGACCCCACGGTACCGCCTTGACCTGCTGTGATATCGCCACTGGCGATCACTCCAGATCCACCCGTCTGGAGGATCGGGAAGGGGCGGGGCGGGGGACTAACCCACAGCCCGTTCCACCCGCACCGCGCACACCTTGAACTCCGGCATCCGGGAGACCGGGTCCAGCGCCGGGTTCGTGAGCGCGTTGGCCCGCCCCTCGCCCGCCCAGTGGAAGGGCATGAACACCGTGTCCGGCCGGATGTCCCGGGTGATGCGGGCCGGGGCGACGGCCCGGCCGCGGCGGGAGGTCACCGCGAGGGGGTCGCCCTCGGCGGCGCCCAGGCGCTCGGCGAGCTGGGGGTGCAGCTGGACGAACGGGCCGGGGGCGGCTCGGTTCAGCTCCTCGACCCGGCGGGTCTGCGCACCCGACTGGTACTGGGAGAGCACCCGGCCGGTGGTGAGAAACAGCGGATACTCCGCGTCGGGTTCCTCTGCCGCCGGGCGGTGGGACACCGGGACGAAGCGGGCCCGGCCGTCGTCGGTCGCGAAGCGGTGGAGGAAGAGGCGCGGCGTACCGGGGTGCGGGCCGGGGTGCGGGCCGGGCCCGGTCAAGGCCCCCTCCGGGCAGGGCCAGAAGACCCCGTCCTCCTCCGCGATCCGGCGGTACGTGATCCCCGAGTAGTCCGCCACCCCGCCCGCCGAAGCGCGGCGCAGCTCGTCGAAGACCTCCTCCGGGTCGGCCGGGAAGCCCTTCTCCCAGCCCAGCCGGGCGGCAAGACCGCCCAGCACCTGGAGGTCCGAGCGGACGCCGGGCGGCGGAGGAACGGCCGCGCGGCGCAGGATGACGCGGCCCTCCAGATTGGTCGTGGTGCCCGTCTCCTCCGCCCACTGGGTGACCGGAAGGACGACGTCCGCGAGCGCTGCGGTCTCGGAGAGGACCACGTCCGCGACCGCCATGAAGTCCAGCGACCGCAGCCGCGCCTCTATATGGCCCGCGCGGGGAGCGGAGACCACCGGGTTGGAGCCCATGAGCAGCAGGGCCCGTACGTCGCCGCCGAGCGCGTCCAGCAGCTCGTACGCGCTGCGCCCCGGCCCGGGGAGCGCGTCGGGCTCGACGCCCCACACGGCCGCCACATGGGCGCGCGCGGCCGGGTCGTCGAGCTTGCGGTAGCCGGGCAGCTGGTCGGCCTTCTGGCCGTGTTCGCGGCCGCCCTGGCCGTTGCCCTGGCCGGTGAGGCAGCCGTAGCCGGAGAGCGGACGGCCCGCGCGGCCGGTGGCCAGGCACAGGTTGATCCAGGCGCCGACGGTGTCCGTGCCCTTCGACTGCTGCTCGGGCCCGCGGGCGGTGAGCACCATGGAGTTCTCCGCGTCGCAGAACATCCGTACCGCTTCCCGGAGTTCGGGGACGGACACGCCCGTGATCCGCTCGACCATCTCCGGCCAGTGGGCCATCGCGGCGGCCCGCGCCTCGGGCCAGCCGCTGGTGCGCCGGGCGATGAACTCCTCGTCCACCCGCCCCTCGGCGACCACCAGGTGCAGCAGCCCCAGCGCGAGCGCCAGGTCCGTCCCGGGGCGCGGCGCCAGGTGGAGATCCGCCTGCTCGGCGGTCCGGGTCCGGCGCGGGTCGACCACGATCAGCCTGCCGCCGGACTCCTTCAGCTCGGTCAGATAGCGCAGCGCGGGCGGCATCGTCTCGGCGAGGTTCGAGCCGACGAGGATCACACACCCCGTGCGGGCCACGTCCGCGAGCGGGAACGGCAGTCCGCGGTCCAGGCCGAAGGCCTTGTTGTGCGCGGCGGCCGCGGAGGACATGCAGAAGCGGCCGTTGTAGTCGATCTGCGAGGTGCGGAGCACCACCCGCGCGAACTTCCCCAGCGCGTACGCCTTCTCGTTCGTCAGCCCGCCCCCGCCGAAGACCCCCACCGCGTCCCGCCCGTGCGCCCGGGCCGTGGCCGCCAGCCCCTCCGCGACCCGGTCCAGGGCCTCCTCCCAGGTGGCCGGTTCGAGCCTGCCGGTGTCAGGGCGGCGGACCAGCGGCTCGGTCAGGCGCACCCGGGAGGAGAGCACGGCGGGCGCGGTGCGGCCCTTGCCGCACAGCGCGCCGCGGTTCACGGGGAAGGCCGTCCGCTCCACCACCGCCACGCCCCCCTCGCTCCCCGGCGCGGGGCGCAGCGCCATGCCGCACTGGAGCGAGCAGTACGGGCAGTGGGTGTCGACGGCGTCGGGCGTCGTCACGGGGGTCGCGTGCGGCATGCGGCCAGCGTGCTACGGCCGTGTTACGGCCCGCGTCCGCTCGCGTTACGCACCGGGCAACCGGACCTCAGCGCGGGCGGCGGCGGGCGGTGAACTCGTGGCAATCACCTGTGACGGCCGCGCAACGGGGGTGCAATGTCCCGCTGCGAGGCTCTCGTCATGACGGCGTCGCCTCGCCCCGGTCCCGCAGCCCCTTCCGGCCCCCTCGACAGTACGGCGCAGCTCATGACCCGGATCACCGCCCAGCTCAGCTCGCAACTCGGCCATCTCACCCTCAGCGGCCCCCGCCCCACCGCGGCGCGCCGCCCGCCGACCCTCGTCGCCGTGGCGCACGGCAGCCGCGACCCCGAGGCGCTGCGCACCGTCACCGCGCTCGTGGACCGCGTCCGCGCGCTCCGCCCCGACCTGCCCGTACGGCTCGGCCATATCGAGCTGAACCAACCGCTGCTCGCCGACACGCTGGCCGCGCTGCACGGCGAGGCCGTCCTCGTACCGCTCCTCTTCGGGCGCGGCTATCACATCAAGCGGGACCTGCCGGACACCGCCGCGGCCGCGCCCCACCTGTCGGTCCGTATCGCCGCCCCGCTCGGCCCGCACCCGCTGCTCGCCGAGGCCCTGCACGCGCGCCTCGCCGAGGCCGGGTGGCGGCGGTCCAGGGGGCTGTCGGAGACGGGGGTCGTGCTGGCGGCGGCGGGCTCCCGCGACCCGGACTCGGCCGCCGACACGGCCCGCGCCGCGGCCCTGCTCAGCGCCCGGCTCGGCGGGGTGCCCGTGCTGCCCGGCTACGCCTCCGCCGGCGGGCCCACCGTGGCTGAGGCGGTGCGCGCGCTGACCGACCGGGGGCGCCGGCGGATCGCGGTGGCCTCGTACTTCGCCGCGCCCGGGCGGTTCGCGACCCAGTGCGCGGCCGCCGCGCCCGGCGTCGCCTCCGGCCCGCTCGGCGACCATCCGGCCGTCGCCCGGCTCGTGGTCCACCGCTATGAACAGGCGCTCGCCTCTGCACCCATGTCACACCCGGCGGTTACCGTCGGTGTATGAGCCGCACGGGACCCACGGCATCCGACCCCTCAGCTGAGACCACCCAGTCCACCCACCAACCTGATCCGGCCCGGACGACCGAGTCCACGGCCTCGGCGAGCCCCGGCTACGAGGCGTCGGACCTCGAACGATGGGCGCCCGAGCCCGACAAGCGCCCGGGCCGCACGGCCTTCCAGCGCGACCGGGCGCGCGTGCTGCACTCGGCCGCGCTGCGCCGGCTGGCCGGCAAGACGCAGGTCGTCCCGGCGGCCCCCGCCGCCGACCCCGGCCCTGGGGCCCCGGCCTGGGACGCCACCCCGCGCACCCGGCTGACCCACTCCCTGGAGTGCGCCCAGGTGGGCCGGGAGCTCGGCGCCGCCCTCGGCTGCGACCCGGATCTGGTGGAGATGGCCTGCCTCGCCCACGACCTCGGCCACCCGCCCTTCGGGCACAACGGCGAGCAGGCGCTCAACGAGGTCGCCGAGGCGTGCGGCGGCTTCGAGGGGAACGCGCAGTCGCTGCGGCTGCTCGCCCGCCTGGAGCCCAAGCGGTTCGTCGCCGACCCGGAGACCGGCGTGCCGGTGAGCGTGGGCCTCAACCTCACCCGCGCCGCGCTCGACGCCGCCACCAAGTACCCCTGGCCGCGCGGCGGCCACCCCCGCGACCCCGGCTCCCGCAAGTTCGGGGTCTATGAGGACGACATCCCGGTCTTCGCCTGGTTCCGGCAGGGCGCGCCCGAGCACCGCACCTGCTTCGAGGCCCAGGTCATGGACTGGTCCGACGATGTGGCGTACTCGGTCCACGATGTCGAGGACGGTCTGCACGCCGGCCATCTCGACCCCGGGCTGCTGCTCGCCGAGCCCGAGCGGCGCGAGGTCTTCGCCGTCGCCGCCGACCGCTACGCCCCCGGGGCCGAGCCGGACGAGCTGGCCGAGGCGCTGGACCGGCTGCTGGACCAGGAGTGGTGGCCACACGGCTACGACGGGTCCTCCGTCGCCCAGGCCCGGCTCAAGGACGCCACCAGCCAGCTCATCGGCCGCTTCTGCCTCGCCGCCGAGGGGGCCACCCGCGCCGCCTACGGCACCGGCCGGTTCACCCGCTACGAAGCGGAGCTGGTGGTGCCGCGCGAGGCGCGGCTGGAGTGCGCGGTGCTCAAGGCCGTCGCCGACCGCTATGTGATGCAGCGCGCCGACCAGGAGGCCGTCCGCGCCGACCAGCGGGTCATCATCGCCGAGCTCGGCGCGGCGCTGACCGCCCGCGCCCCGGTGGGCCTGGACCCGCAGTTCCGCGCGCTGTTCGACGAGGCGGACGCGGCCGGGGACGACGTGGGTCGCCTGCGCGCCGTCGTCGACCAGATCGCCGCCCTCACAGACGCCTCCGCGCGCTCCCTGCACACCCGCCTGACCGCGCCGCGCGCGGCGCGGCGGCCATGAGCGGGCTGGCCCGCCCGCGCCCGGGCCCGTGGCCCCGGCCCGCGGCTCGGCTGCCCCGGCCCGCGGCGTGCCGCCCGCGGGCGGGGCCCGCGGCTCGGAGGGCGACGATCCGCGTCCGCGGACGCGCGGCGCGCTGGCCCGTACGGCGTACTGCCTCTTCCCGCCGCACGCGCGGTGCGGGAGGCTCGAACATCGGCTCACACGACCGGGGCTCACACGACCGGCCTTGACATGGCGTAGCCGCGCACGGCGCACGGGCACCGCGCGGCAGCGAGGAGGAGACAAGTGGTCGACGCACACCAGACGTTCGTCATCGTCGGAGGGGGTCTGGCCGGGGCGAAAGCCGCGGAAACCCTCCGGGCCGAGGGATTCACCGGCCGGGTGATCCTGATCTGTGACGAGCGCGACCACCCCTATGAGCGACCGCCCCTGTCCAAGGGCTTTCTCACCGGCAGCCAGGAGCGCCACACCGTCTTCGTCCATGAACCCGCCTGGTACGCCCAGGCCGATATCGAGCTCCACCTCGGCCAGACCGCCGTCCAGCTCGACCGCGCCGCCAAGGCCGTGGTCCTCGGCGACCGCACCCGCATCCACTACGACCGGCTGCTGCTGGCGACCGGCGCCGAGCCGCGTCGGCTCGACATCCCCGGCACCGACCTGGTCGGCGTGCACCATCTGCGCCGCCTCGCGCACGCCGAGCGGCTGCGGTCGGTCCTGGCCGCCCTCGGCCGGGACAACGGCCAGCTGGTCATCGCGGGGGCGGGCTGGATCGGCCTGGAGGTCGCGGCGGCCGCGCGCGGGTACGGCGCCGAGGTGACGGTCGTCGAGCCCGAGCCCACCCCGCTCCATCTGGTCCTCGGCCCCGAGCTCGGCAGCCTCTTCACCGATCTGCACGGCGAGCACGGCGTCCGCTTCCACTTCGGCGCCCGGCTGACCGAGATCACCGGGCAGGACGGCGTGGTGCTGGCCGCCCGCACCGACGACGGGGAGGAGCACCTCGCCCACGACGTGCTGGCCGCGATCGGCGCCGCCCCGCGCACCGCCCTCGCCGAGGCCTCGGGCCTGGAGGTGGCGGACCGCTCGGCGGGCGGCGGGATCGTGGTCGACGCCGCGCTGCGCACCAGCGACCCGGACATCTTCGCGGCGGGCGACGTGGCCGCGGCGCCCCTCGCGTTCCCGGGCGGCGCGCAGCCGCCCGGCGGCCGGCTGCGCGTCGAGCACTGGGCCAACGCGCTGAACGGCGGGCCCGCCGCGGCCCGCGCCATGCTCGGGCAGGACGTCGCGTACGACCGCGTGCCGTACTTCTTCTCCGACCAGTACGACGTCGGCCTGGAGTACTCCGGCTACGCGCCGCCCGGCTCGTACGACCAGGTGGTGTGCCGCGGCGATGTCGGCAAGCGGGAGTTCATCGCCTTCTGGCTGAGCGAGGGCCGCCTGCTGGCGGGGATGAACGTGAATGTGTGGGATGTCGTGGAGCCCATCCAGCGCCTCATCCGCAGCGGCGCCCGGCTCGACCCCGACGACCTGGCGAACCCCTCCGTCCCGCTGGCGTCCCTGCTGCCGTAGGCGTCGCGCGCGGGCCCGGCCGGGCTCCGGCGATGTCGGAGCCCGGCCGTAGAATTCACGCGTGGCAGGCAGGATCAACGATGACGACGTGAAGGCGGTGCGGGACGCGGTCCCGATCGACGCCGTCGTGTCCGAATACCTCCAGCTGCGCAACGCGGGGGGAGGCAATCTCAAGGGCCTGTGCCCCTTCCATGACGAGAAGTCCCCCTCCTTCCAGGTCAGCCCCAGCAAGGGGCTTTTCTACTGCTTCGGCTGCCAGGAGGGCGGCGACACGGTCGACTTCATCATGAAGATCGACCACCTCTCCTTCGCCGAGACCATCGAGCGGCTCGCCTCCCAGGCCGGCATCACCCTGCGCTACGAGCAGGGCAGCGCGACGCCCGGGCGGCAGCAGGGCGAGCGCACCCGCCTGGTCGAGGCCCACAAGGCGGCCGCCCAGTTCTATGTGGAGCAGCTGGACAGCCCCGAGGCGGAGATCGGCCGCAGATTCCTCGCCGAGCGCGGCTTCGACCAGGCCGCGGCCCAGCACTTCGGCGTCGGCTACAGCCCGGCGGGCTGGGACCACCTGGTCCGCTTCCTGCGCGGCCGCGGCTTCAGCGACAAGGAGCTGATCCTCTCCGGCCTCGCCCAGGAAAGCCGCCGGAACCCCATCGACCGCTTCCGCGGCCGCCTCATGTGGCCTATCCGCGACATCACCGGCGAGGTCGTCGGCTTCGGCGCGCGCAAGCTGCGCGACGACGACAACGGCCCGAAGTATCTGAACACCCCCGAGACCCCGCTCTACAAGAAGTCCCATGTGCTGTACGGCATCGACCTCGCCAAGAAGGAGATCGCCAAGACCAGCCGGGCCGTCGTCGTCGAGGGCTACACGGACGTCATGGCCTGCCACCTCGCCGGCGTGACCACCGCCATCGCCACCTGCGGCACGGCCTTCGGCGGCGACCACATCAAGATCCTCCGCCGGCTGCTCATGGACAATTCCAGCGCCGAGGTGGTCTTTACCTTCGACGGCGACGCGGCGGGCCAGAAGGCGGCGCTGCGGGCCTTCGAGGACGACCAGAAGTTCGCCGCCGAGACCTATATCGCGATCACGCCCGGCGGGATGGACCCGTGCGACCTGCGCCTCGCCGAGGGCGACGAGGCCGTCAAGTCGCTGGTCGACAGCCGTACGCAGCTGTTCGAGTTCGCGATCCGGCAGATCCTGGCCCGGCACAACCTGGACACGGCGGTCGGGCGGGCCGCCGCGCTGGACGAGGCGGCGCCCGTCGTCGCGGGGATCAAGAACAGCTCGATCCAGCACGAGTCCGCGGTGCACCTGGCCGGGCTGCTCGGCATCCTCGACACCCAGTTCGTGGTGCGCCGGGTCGGGCAGCTCGCCCAGTGGGCCCGCGAGCGCGGCCAGCGCGGCCCGCAGCAGGGCGGCGGGCGCCGCGGTGGGGCGCCGGGCGGCCCGGCCGGGCCCGGCGGCGGCTACGACGGCCCCGGCGGTCCCGGTGGGCGCGGCGGTGCCAGCGGCGCCGCCTCCGGTGGCGGCGCGCCGCAGCCCCCGCGCGGCCCCGCGCTGAACCTCCGCAGCCCCGCCCACCGCGTCGAGCGCGAACTGCTGAAGCTCGCCCTCCAGCGCCCCGAGCTGGTCTCCCCGGCCTTCGACGCCTACGGGACCGACGAGTTCACCGCCGCTCCGTACGTGGCCGTGCGCCGCACCATCGAGGCCGCGGGCGGGGCGGGCGCCGCCGACGGCGACTATCTGGCGCGCGTCCGCGACGCCGCCCCCGACGACACGGTCCGCGCGATGGTCACCGAGCTCGCCGTCGAGGCCCTCAACACCCGCCGCGACCCCGACGAGGTGTACGCGGGCGTCCAGTTGGTGGCCGTCCGGCTGGCCGCGGTGAACCAGCGGATCGGCGAGGTCCAGGGCGCCCTCCAGCGCCTCGGCGCCGGCGCCGACCCCGCCCACCTCGCCGCCGTGCAGAACGAGCTGTGGGTCCTCCAGCAGTACGGGCAGTCCCTGCGCGAGAAGGGCGCGGCGGCCCTGTAGGGGGCCCGTGGTCCTGCGCTGTAACCGCCCGGTCACGGCCCGCTGCGCAAAAAGTGCTCGCACGCCCCTCGTGGCGGGCGTGCGTCGTACTCCACACTGGTTGCGGTGCCTGAGTCCTCGGAGCGCGGCGGTGTTGGCCAGGAAGGGCCGGATTCCCCCGCAGATCCGCTCATGAAGTACGGGACGGACGGTGGCGTGGCCGCCGCAGCCGTACCCGATCGTTCTGCCGCCTCAGCAGCGATCACCCTGGAGGTCGCCCCCGTGCAGACCCAGACCCTCACCGACGCGGCGCACGCCCCCGAGGGCACAGCAGACGCGGCAGGCACAGCAGGCGCGGAAGGCAGACCGGGCGCCGAAGCCGCAGCGGAAGCCGTGGAGGAAGCGGCGGAAGCCGTGGAGACGGCAGACACCACCGTGGAAGCCGTGGAAGCCGTGGAAGTCGAAGTCGTGGAGCCGGTGGTCCGCGCCGAGACCTCCAGCGGCCCCTCCTCCGACCTCTTCCGCCAGTACCTCCGCGAGATCGGCCGTATCCCGCTGCTGTCCGCCGCCGAGGAAGTGGAGCTCGCGCGCCGGGTCGAGGCGGGGCTGTTCGCCGAGGAGAAGCTCGGCAACACGCCCGACCTCGACAGCCAGCTCGCCCTCGACCTCGACCGGCTGGTCGTCCTGGGCCGCATGGCCAAGCGCCGCCTCATCGAGGCCAACCTCCGCCTTGTCGTCTCCGTCGCCAAGCGCTATGTCGGCAGAGGCCTGACCATGCTCGACCTGGTGCAGGAGGGCAACCTCGGGCTGATCCGCGCCGTGGAGAAGTTCGACTACGCCCGCGGGTACAAGTTCTCCACGTACGCGACCTGGTGGATCCGCCAGGCCATGTCCCGCGCCCTCGCCGACCAGGCCCGCACCATCCGGGTCCCGGTGCATGTCGTCGAGCTGATCAACCGCGTGGTGCGGGTGCAGCGCCGGATGCTCCAGGAGCGCGGCTACGAGCCCACGTCCGAGGAGGTCGCCCACCACCTCGAACTCCCCCCGGAGCGGGTCAGCGAGGTGCTGCGGCTGGCCCAGGAGCCGGTGTCGCTGCACGCGCCCGTCGGGGAGGAGGACGATGTCGCGCTCGGCGACCTGATCGAGGACGGGGACGCCGCCTCGCCGGTCGAGTCCGCGGCGTTCCTGCTGCTGCGCGAGCACCTGGAGGCCGTGCTCTCCACGCTCGGGGAGCGGGAGCGGAAGGTGGTGCAGCTGCGGTACGGGCTGGCCGACGGGCGGCCGCGGACGCTGGAGGAGATCGGGCGGATCTTCGGCGTCACGCGGGAGCGGATCCGGCAGATCGAGTCGAAGACGCTCAACAAGCTCCGCGACCACGCGTTCGCGGACCAGCTCCGCGGCTACCTCGACTGACGCCTACCCCAGCTGCCCGGCGCCCGGGCCCGCCTCGAACGCGCCCGGGTGGGTCTGCTCGCGGACCGCGACGTACTGCTGCCGCACCGCCTGCCCCACCGCCAGCTCGTCGCCCGGCTCGAAGACCTGGCTCGCGGCGGCGGGCCACAGCGGCGGCTGGTGCGGCGAGAGGGTGCCGTGCGCGGCGCCCAGGGCCCAGGCGGCCTGCCGGGCGGCGCCCAGCGCGGCGTAGTCCGCGGGCTGTGGCACCACGACCTGGGCGCCCAGCAGCGCGGGGGCGACGGCGCGCACCGCCGGGAGATCGGCCGCGGGCCCCAGCAGAAACACCCGCCGCACCGCGACGCCGCGCCCGCGCAGCACGTCCAGCGCGTCCGCGAGCCCGCACAGCATGCCCTCGAAGGCGGCGCGGGCCAGGTGCTCGGGCTTCATGCTCTCGCGCCGCAGACCCGTCAGCGTCCCGGCGGTGTGCGGCAGATGCGGGGTGCGCTCGCCCTCCAGGTAGGGCAGCAGCACCAGCCCGTACGACCCGGGCGTGGACTTCAGCGCCAGCGCCGAGAGCCCCTCCAGGTCGGCGCTCAGCAGCTCCGCCGTACCGCGCAGGGTCCGTACGGCGTTGAGCGTATGGACGACCGGCAGATGCATGCCGGTGGCATCCGCGTACGAGATGATCGTGCCGGAGGGGTCGGCGAGCGCCTCATGGTGGACGGAGAAGACCGACCCCGAGGCGCCCAGCGAGATCACCGCGTCGCCGATCCCGACGCCGAGGCCGAAAGCGGCCGCCATCGTCTCGCCGGTCCCGGCGGAGATCAGCAGCCCCTCGGGGGTGTGGCCGGCGGCCTCGGCCGGGCCGATGACCTCGGGCAGCCGTACCTGATGGCCGAGCGCCAGCTCGATCAGGTCGGGGCGCCAGGAGCCGGTCGCCGCGGACCAGTAGCCCGTACCGGAGGCCGTACCCCGGTCGGTGGTGCGCCGCACGGGCCGCCCCAGCAGCTGCCACACCAGCCAGTCGTGGGGCTGCATCAGCTCGGCCACCCGCCGCGCCGCGTCCGGCTCGGTGCGGGCCAGCCAGCGCAGCTTGGCCACCGCCTGGGTCGCGGCCGGCACGGAGCCGACCGCGTGCGCCCACGCGGCGCGGCCGCCGAGCGCCTCGGTGAGGTCGGCGGCCGCGGACTGGGCGCGCTTGTCGTTGCCCACCAGCGCGGGTCTCACGAGCCCCCCGCCCGCGTCCAGGGCGAGCAGCCCGTGCCCCTGCGCCGATACGCCGATGGCCTGCACGCCCTCCAGCAGCTTGCCCTCGGCCGCCTCGCCGAGCGACAGCAGCCAGGACTGGGGGTCCACGTCGTACGGCGACGCGGCCGAGCCCCCCGGGGAGGGCGCGGGATGCGGGGCGTAGCCCTGCCTGAGTACGGCTCCCGTGTCCGTATCGCAGACGACGATTCGTGTGCTCTCGGACGAGCTGTCCAACCCGGCGACTATCCCCATGGACCAGATGATGCCACCGGCGGGGGCTAGGTGTTGCTCGTGCCCCAGTCGTCCTCGCCCTCGGCGGCCTTCTCCCGCTGCCCGATCCGCTCGCGCAGCGGCTTGACCCGCTCGAACGCCTTGGTCGCCGCCTGCCGCCCGCCCAGCGCGGCCGTCTCGGCGGTATTGCGGACCGCCGGGTTCTCCACGAACTGCCGCGCGCAGGTGCGCAGCTGCTCGTACCGCTCGCGGCCGGCCCGCGTGCCGAGCACGTATCCGACGGCCAGCCCCGTGATGAACGTCAGCCGGTAGCGCATCGACCTGCCCTTCTGGTTGTCCCTCGCATCGGACCCTGGGGTCGCGCTGCGCCTACCCGTCCCGACCGCAGATCACCCGCGGCCCGCCGTGGACACCCACGAGGTTACCGATTGGCGGAGCACCCCCCTGCTTGCGCTAATGTATGTGTCGCAGCGAGCGAGCGCCGTCCGGAAGCCCCGGACGGGGTCACGGTCGATGCACACGGAGCAATCCCCTGTAGCTCAATTGGCAGAGCAGCCGGCTGTTAACCGGCAGGTTACTGGTTCGAGTCCAGTCGGGGGAGCTCGGTCCCCTGTAGCTCAATTGGCAGAGCATTCGGCTGTTAACCGGAGGGTTACTGGTTCGAGTCCAGTCGGGGGAGCAGCGGGAGAGGACCCCATCGGGGTCCTTTTTCATTTCCGGCCCCAGAGTTGGCGCGCCCATCCGCGCGCGGGCATGGGAGTACCCATCTTCGGCCCCCCGAAGCAACAGATCGTATGAGCGGCTATGCTGCGGCAGACGGCGTGCGCGGATGCGCGCGACGCGCCGTTACGGGGCGGTAGCTCAGCCGGTTAGAGCAGCGGACTCATAATCCGTCGGCCGTGGGTTCGAGTCCCACCCGCCCCACTGAAGCGTGGCGGTGCAAGGGGGTCCTCACCTGCACCGACCGTGCTTCCGTCGCTCCGCGGAAGCCTGGAGCGACACTCTGGAGATCACCAGCTCGCCCCATGCTCGCGTGAGACGTCAGCGACCCCTTGGCTCAGGCCGGTCGGCGGCCGGTGAGTAACTGCAAACGACGAAGGGGTCCGGACGGCGGGTCCCTTCGTATGCCGTTGCAAGGTCCTCGTTATTGGATCGTTTCAGCGTCGGTGCGAGTGGCCCAGAGATCGTCGTGCAGGTCCTGGTCGTCTCGGTGGCAGAAATCGAGGAACGGGAAGAGCCCGCGCCCAGTCGGTGCTCAGGTGCAGGGCGCGGTCGATCAGCGCGTGGCCCCGGTGGCCCGTCCAGGTCCCCAGTCCGCTCTCGGCGTCCGGCGGCGTGTCCACATCACGTCGCATGCGCAGCGAATGGCGATATCTGGTGGCATGAAATTTGATATCTTCGGGAGGTGTGGGTGCGTCGGCCTGGAGGAGGACTCATGACGCGAACCGTGATCGATGTCGATGACGAGAAGCTTGCCGAGGCCGCGGAGATCTTTGGGACCACGACCAAGGTTGCGACGGTGAACGCCGCGCTGGAGGACGCGATCAAGAGGCGTAAGCGTGCATCGTTCCTGAACTGGATTGCCGAAGGTGGCCTGCCGGACCTGACGGGTCCCGTTGAGACTCCAGCTGATCCGCACCAGGCCGCATGACCGATTGCTACCTCATCGACAAGTCCGCACTTGCCCGTTACCCGAAGTCAGCTGTTCGTGCGGTGATCGAGCCGCTGCACAATGCGGGCCTGCTTGCCGTGTGTGGCGCCGTCGAACTCGAGGTGTTGCACAGTGCCCGGTCGAAGGCCGACGCGGAGCGCATTCGCGACGAGATGCGCGGGTTCGACTGGCTTCCGACCCCCGATGAGGCATGGGACCGTGCCCTGGATGTGCAGACCCAGCTCATCGCGGCCGGTAACTGGAAGGCTCTCTCGGTATCGGCCCTCGTGATCGCGGCGACCGCCGAACGTCACGGCGTGATCGTCCTGCACTACGACGGCGACTACGACATGATCGCAGCCGTGACGGGGCAGCCGACGCGATGGGTTGTGCCCTCTGGAACAGCAGACTGAGGCCCCTCTCGGCTCGCGCGGCGCGCTCTGCCTGCCGCCCTTCACTTCCGCCCTGGCGGCGGAGGCGGAGCCTGAGCACGAGGGAAAGCACTTCGCTGCTTGGTTCGGTTTCCTCCTGCTCACAGCAGTGGTCGGCCCTTCAGTGGCTCGGAGAGGGGGCCCGGCAGAGCCCAAGAGGGGCCCAGGGGCCGGAACGACCAGGAAGGATCAGGAAAGGCCAGGTCGTTACCGGCCGGAAATACGCCTCTGACCTGCAAAAACGGGAAGCATAAGGCAGGATCGGGAAGATCACGGACAATCCTCAAAGGACTCATAATCCGTCGGCCGTGGGTTCGAGTCCCACCCGCCCCATCCAGTGGGTCTCTGAGCTGCGGAAACGTCGCAGCGGGCGTGCGGATTCAGGACTTTGGGCCAACGGACTGAATCCGCTGCTCGTGAGTTCGACGCCGTGGCCATCAGGGTTGGTTGGCGCCGCTCTGGCCTCGGCGGCGGGGTCGGTGCACGACTGGTGGTCCACTGCCGCTGCCCGAGCTGGGCGCCGGGGAGGGGCCGGACGGACGAGACGTGTGCTCGGGGCCGCAGACTGGCGTCATGACGCTGGGCAACGCCGTCGTCCCGGTGAGAGGCTCGGACTTCCGCTGTGCTTTCGCGGAGTTCTACTGCCTGAGGTCGATCATGCGGACCGGCTGCCCTGTCGTGCGGGCGATGGTTTCGAAGTCGCGGTCGCAGTGGAGCAGTGTGAGCCCCGCCTCCTCGGCTGCGGCGGCCACGAGAAGACCGACGGGACCCGCGCTGCGGTGTTCCCCCTTTGCGGTCAGTTGTTCCTGGACGGTGCGGGAGCGGCGGTAGACGCCGTCCGGCATGGGGCACCAGGTGTAGTGGGCGTCGAGCGCCGCCTTCAAATGCGTACGGTCTGCGGCCGAACGGGCCGAGTAAAGGACCTCGAGTTCCGTGATGTCACAGATCGCGACGAGACCGGCGCCGATCCTGTCGTCCCACTCGGCTGTGTTCTGGCGGAGCAGGACGCGGGCGAGGGCGGAGGTGTCGATGAGGTAGTCGGCGACGGTCACTCGTCCGCTCCGCTGCCGCGGTCGTCGCTTGTCGCGCTCGTGGGGCGGTAGGCGCGCTTGTCCAGCAGCAGATCCATGTCCAGGGCGCCGTCGGCCACGAGTCCGCGGGCCTCTTCGAGAGCGCGCAGGCGTCGGTAGCGGGCTGTGATCTCCCGTAGGGCCGTGTTGATGGTGTCGCGCTTGGTGGTGGTCCCGAGTTCCCTGGCGGCTGCCTCCAGGGCCTCGTCGTCGAGATCGATGACGGTGCGACTCATGGTGAGCCCCCCTTCTTCGTGTATCAGTCGAAGTGCATCAAGATACAAGATCCTTTGTATCTTTCTGGTGGCGCGGATGCGGTCAGGAAGTGGCCCTCGCCCCCTCGCCCGCTTCTGTCGGCGAATCTCCGACTCGGGTCGCCAAGATCCTTCTGAAGCCTGGGCGTCCCCGCCGGTGAGATCCGCGATGTGCTCGCCACCGGCCGCTACGCCGACGCCGTACAGGCCGATCACGGCGCCGCGGTGGCCCTGGGCGCCCGTGGGGTGCCCTTCACCGTCCTCGCTGCGAACGTCGCGGCCGACCGGGAGGGTCCGCTCCCCGGGGGCGAAGCCGCTGCCAGCGATATGTGACCCACGCCACTTAGGAAACGGCACCGTTTTCTCCGCGGTCTCGCTAGCCTGGTGCCATCCAAAGAAAACGGCACCGTTTTGCACAGGGAAGGAGCAGGTCATGGCCGAGCAGCCCACCGCTCGAGGCAGCCGCTTCACCCCCCTGCGCGCGGCACAGCTCTACGACGCCGTGCTCGACCTCCTGCGGGAGGTCGGATACGAGGCCCTTTCGATGGAGGCCGTGGCCACCCGCGCACGGTTCAGCAAGGCCACCCTCTACCGCGACTGGGGAGGCAAGCCGCAACTGGTCGCCGCGGCCGTGGAGTTCCGCAGGCCGACACGCGTCGACCTGATCGACACCGGTTCGCTGCGCGGCGACCTGTACGTGATGGTGGAGCACGCCGACGACAATCAACTCGCGCGGGACGCCGCTCTGCAACTGAGCGTGGGCCACGCGATCTACGGCAACCCCGAACTCCGTCGCACCCTGAGAGAGGTGAGGCTCAACCCGGCCCTCGACGACATCGGCGCCATCCTCCGGCGTGGCGTCCACCGAGGCGAGGTCGCCGCGGACAACCCGGCGCTGGACCTCGTCCCGCCGATGCTGGTCAGCCTCATCGTCGCCCGCCCACTGCTGAGCGACACGGCGATGACCCAGGACGACCTCAGGCGGAGCATGGAAGCACTGGTCTTCCCCGCACTCGGTATCTGACCCGCCCGTATCCGGGTCCTCACGCACCGACCTCCCCCAACATCGGCGTGTACCGCGCGCCTTTCCCGCCCGGCCTTCCCGCGCCGTCGGCTTCCCGCGCCCTGTCCGGCCAATGACGGCCCCGCGATGAGGCGCCCTTCCCTCTTTCCGCGTCCCCGCACAACCGCACACACCCCCACCTGACGCGCACCGCTCACGTCGTCGGGCCACCCCCGCACGCCCTCATGTCCTGACGGGCATTCCCAACGACCTGACCCCGAGAGAGCTCCACCATGGCTATATTCCTGTACAGACTGGGTAATACCGCCTTCCGGCGACGCCCCGTCGTCCTCCTCGTCTGGCTCGCCCTGCTGGGCGCGGCCATCATCGCCGCCCTCAGCGCGCCGGCCATGAAGGCACTGCCCTTCGCCCTGCCCGGAGCGGAGTCCCAGAAAGCGTTCGACCTGCTGGACCAGCGGTTCCCCGGCTCCGCTTCGGACGGAGCGACCGCCCGGATCGTCTTCAAGGCCCCCGAGGGGCAGACGATGACCACCGCGGCCAACAAGGCCGAGGTGCAGAAGGTCACCGAGGAGATCGCGAGTGGCTCCGACCAGGTCGCCTCCGCCGTCGACCCCTACACCGCAGGGGCCATCAGCAAGGACGGCTCCACCGCGTACATCTCCGTCACCTACAAGGTGACCGCGGCCGAGGTCGACTCCGACTCCCACGATGCGCTCGACAAGACCGTCGAGCAGGCGCGTGAGTCCGGGCTGACCGTGGAAGCCGGCGGAAACGCCGTCAAGGTGGCGTCCCACGGCGCGGCCGCCGAGGTCATCGGCGTGATCGTCGCGGCGATCGTCCTGGTCATCACCTTCGGCTCCCTGGTTGCCGCCGGACTGTCGCTGCTGACCGCGCTCATCGGCGTCGGCATCGGCTTCCTCACCCTCACCGCGCTGAACTCGCCCCTCGAACTAGGCGACAACGCAGGGGTGTTGGCGCTGATGCTGGGTCTGGCGGTCGGTATCGACTACGCGTTGTTCATCGTCTCCCGCTACCGGTCCGAACTCGCCGAGGGACACCCGAAGCAGGAGGCCGCCGCCCGCGCCACGGGCACTGCGGGCTCCGCGGTGGTCTTCGCGGGCCTGACCGTGATCATCGCGCTGGCCGGACTCGCCGTGGTCAACATCCCGATGCTGACCAAGATGGGCCTGGCCGCCGCCGGATCCGTCACCATCGCGGTGATCATCGCCGTCACTCTCGTACCCGCCATGCTCGGCTTCGCCGGTGACCGTGTCCTGTCCAAGGCCGGAAAGAACAAGGTCGCAAAGAGCAGGGCCGGAAGGAACGAGGCCGGGGAGAACGAGGCCGGGGAGAACGAGGCTGGAAAGTACGAGAAGGAGTCCGCGGCGGCGGACAGCACCGCGAAGGTCCCGATGGGTCTGCGCTGGGCTCAGTTCGTGCTCCGGCGCCCGGTCGCCGTCCTGCTCGCAGGTGTCGTCGGCCTCGGTGTGATCGCCATCCCGTCGGCCTCCATGACCCTGGGCCTGCCCGACGACGGGGCCCAGCCCTCCGACACCACCCAGCGCCGCGCCTACGACCTGCTCTCCGAGGGCTTCGGCGTCGGCTTCAACGGTCCCCTCGTCGTCGTGGTCGACGCCGCCAGGAGCGACGACCCGAAGACGGTCGCCTCCGAGGTGGCCAGCAGGATCGGCAAGCTCGACGACGTGGCTGCTGTCGCCCCGGCCCGCTTCAACCAGACCGGGAACACGGCGATCGTCACCACCATCCCGTCGTCCAAGCCCGCCTCCGAGGCCACCGAGAAGCTGGTCGAGCGCATCCGCGACACCGGCACGGCCATCGAGAAGGACACCGGCGCCCGGCTCCTGGTCACCGGCCAGACCGCGGTCAACGTCGACTTCTCCCAGAAGGTCAACGACTCCCTCATTCCCTACCTGGCCCTGGTCGTCGGACTCGCCTTCCTGCTGCTGATGGCCGTCTTCCGGTCCGTCCTCGTCCCGCTCAAGGCCGCACTCGGCTTCCTGCTCTCCGTTCTCGCCGCCCTCGGCGCGGTCGTCGCCGTCTTCCAATGGGGCTGGCTCGCGAGCGCGATCGGCGTGGAGGAGACCGGGCCCATCATGAGCCTGATGCCGATCTTCATGGTCGGTATCGTCTTCGGCCTGGCCATGGACTACGAGGTCTTCCTGGTCACCCGCATGCGGGAGGCGTACGTCCACGGCGAGGGGCCGGCGCAGGCCGTCCTCACCGGCTTCCGCGACGGAGGACGCGTGGTCACCGCCGCCGCCGTCATCATGATCTCCGTCTTCTCCGGCTTCATCGGCGCCAGCGGGGCCATGATCAAGACGATCGGCTTCGGCCTCGCGGTCGCCGTCCTCTTCGACGCCTTCGTCGTCCGCATGGCCATCGTGCCCGCCGTCCTGGCCCTGCTCGGCAAGTCCGCCTGGTGGCTGCCCACCTGGCTCGACAAGATCCTGCCGAACGTGGACGTCGAGGGCGAGAAACTCGCCAAGTCCCCCGCTCCGGAACCGGGTTCAGGACCGGGCACTGACGACCACCCCCAGCCCGTCCGCGTCTGACCCGTACGTCGACGCCCTCGGGCACGCGCACAACCCCCGTGCCCGGGGCCCGACCGGACCGCCCTCGCGCACCCCGCACACCGCTCCCACCACCCTGTGGACGCCCACCCCCACACTGGAGCAGTCCGGCATGATCACCGTCCTCCTCGCCGACCCCCACGCTCTGCACCGCCTCGGCCTGCGCACACTCCTCGGCCCCCGGCCCGGCCTGACCATCGCCGGCGAAGCGACCACCGGCGCCGAGACAGCCCGTATGCACAAGCGCCTCCGTCCGGATGTCGTACTGCTGGGCAGCGGCCTGCCTCCCACGGACGTCACCACGACCGTCCGCCGCCTCAGACAGACCCGCACCCCCGACTCCGGACCGCCGCGGATTCTGGTCCTGAGCTCCGCACACCGCGACGAGCACGCCTACGACGTCCTGCGCGCCGGAGCCGACGGGTTCCTCCCCGCCACCACAACCCCCGACGAACTGATCGCGGCCCTGTTCACCGTGGCCGCCGGAGACGCCGTCGTCTCGCCCGGCCTGGCCCGCGCCCTCATCCGCGCCGTCCGTCATGGCCCCCGCCCCGAAGTCCCGATCGCGAAGGGTCGGTTGGAGGACCTCACCGAGCGCGAACGCGACGTCCTGGTGGCCGCGGCCTCCGGCCGGTCCAACGCCGAGATCGCCGCACAGCTCTCCATCGCCACGACCACCGTCAAGTCCCACGTCAGCAGGATCCTCACCAAGATCGGAGCCCGTGCCCGCGTCCAGGCCGTGGTCTTCGCCTACGAATCCGGACTCGTACGGCCTCCCCCAACCCCTGCCGGTCCCTCCCCCTCACCTGGTTCCTGGCCCCGGCCGCCACCGGCGCTGACCATGTCGGCGTCCGCTTCTGGGCCGACCAGACCTTCTGGGCCCTGATGCTGTGCGCCGCAGGCTTCGGCGGCTTCGGCGTCATCGGCCCCGCCCTCGGCCTCCTGCTCAGCTTCACGGCACCGGACCGCACCGGTCGAACCATCCAGTCGCTCGAATAGCCCGAAGCCCGTGCCCTCCAGCGACCATCGCCCTCCAGGAGGGTGCGGACCAGGCGGGCGAAGGGCCATCCACGCTGATCACAGAGGCTCCGTCGTCACTGCTTGGGGCGGAGCCTCTGTGTGTTGGAAAGGAAATCCGCTGCGGACGGGCTCGGAACCCATCTCTGAGCTGGCGTAATCGCCCGACTGTCCGGTGTTCCTAGCCGTCTGGGGGCGGTGTCGGGACGCAGTTGGGACGCAAGGATAGGAACAGACAGGCAAAGACTGAGGGGTGTAGACACGGTGCACCCGGCCTGAACAGCACAAACGTCGTGAACGGACACTGATCGGCAAGGACCGCCAAGATCCTCAAAGGACTCATAATCCGTCGGCCGTGGGTTCGAGTCCCACCCGCGGCTGCTGCTGGGTGCACATGACTCCATCCCTGAGACCGATCAGTCCTTGAGAGCGATCATCCGTACTGGCTGTCCCGTCGTACGGGCGATCGTCTCGAAGTCGCGGTCGTAGTGAAGCAGGGTCAGCTCCGCCTCTTCCGCGGCGGCTACCAGCGGGTCGACGGGGCCCGCACTACGGTGCTCGCCCTTGGCGGTGAGCAGCTCCTGGATGACGCGTGCGCGTCGGTAGATGCTCTCGGGCGTGGGGCACCAGGTGTAGTGGGCGTTCAGCGTGTGCTTCACGCGCTCCCGGTCCGCCGCCGCGCGTGCGGAATAAAGGACTTCCAGCTCGGTGATGTCGCACAGGGCGACGAGTCCCGCGCCGATTCTGTCGTCCCACTCGGCCGTGGTCCGGCCGACGAGGACGCGGGCGAGGGCGGAGGTGTCGATCAGGGGGTGGGTGTTACTTGTTCCGCGTTGCCTGCGCCTGGCAGCCCAGCCGTTCGCGGCGCATGTGCGACCCGAGGACGTGCGGTCACCGAAGCCGACACCGGTGGTCGGCGCCCCGCACGCCGGTCTTACCGCAGGTGGGCGAGGTGTGTCATCGAGTAAAGGTCTCGCAGGTGAGGTCACAGCGGCTACGAGGACACCCCGCCGGTGCAGGCAGCCCCTGGCTCGGGGGTCTGTGCGCCCTGGACGTACTTGTCGAGGAATTCGTCGACCCGCGCGTCGGACGCGTTCTGGACGTCGAGCTGGTGTCCCCAGGCCGTCAGCGTGATCGGTGACGACTGGTTCTTGTAGGGGCTCATCAGGGTGTACGGCGTCTTGGCCACCTTGGCCTCCAGCGCCGTGACGTCCGTGCGGGCGGCCTTGTCGTTGTACGTGACCCAGACGGCACCGTGTTCCAGGGAGTGCACGGCGTTCTCGTCGCGGATCTGGCTGCTGTAGACGTCGCCGTTGCAGTTCTGCCAGGCGGGGTCGTGGTCGCCGCCGGCGGGAGGCGTCATGGGGTAGCTGATCGGGTCGGTGACGTGGTTCTGGCTCAGGTTGGGCCACGTCTTCTCACCGGCGGCCCCAGCCCCCTGGGGCGTGGACGTGGGCGTGGACGTGGGCGTGGACGTGGACGTGCGCGTGGGCGTAGCTTTTTCCGCCTGCTGTTCAGACTTTGCGTCGTTGTCGGAGTCGTCTCTGAGGAGGAAGAAGGCTCCACCTCCCAGAAGAAGCGCCACCACCACCGCAAGGGCGATCCACATGGCCCCTTGCTTCTCCGCCCCGGGCGTGGGGGTCGGGGGGTGAGCCGGTGGGGCGTACGGCATGGGGCCGGGCGCGTGGGCGGCGTAGGCGTGCTGTCCGATGGCGGTCGGGTGGCCCTCCCAGGTGGCTTGGGGGGAGTGTGCCGGTGGAGCTGACGGCGTATGCGGTGGCGTCGTCATCGGCCTGGCAGCGGTGGTGTGGCCCTCACCCGTCGTCTGGCCTGGGCGGGGCGGTTCTGCCGGGGGCGGTGCGGTGGGGGCGGATGCGAGCAGGGTGCCGGCTTCGTCGCTGGTCATCCGGGCGGTGGTGTCGCGAGTGAGGAGGCCGGTGATGAGTGTGGAGAGCGGGGGGTGGCTGTTCAGCGGCGGCAGGTCGTCGTGGAGGATGGCGTGCAGGGTGGCGGCCGGGGTCTCGCGGGCGAATGGGTCGTGTCCCTCTGTGGCGTGGAACAAGGTGGCGCCGAGTGACCATAGATCCGTCGCGGGAGAGGGACCAGCGCCCTGGAACAGTTCCGGGGCCATATAGCCGGTCGAGCCGGCGACGCCGTCGCGGGTCAGGCGGGTGTCGTCCATGGCGTGAGCGATGCCGAAGTCGACGAGCTTGACGTGGTCGCCGGGCAGCACCATGACATTGCTGGGCTTGATGTCCCGGTGCACGAGTCCGATCGAGTGCGCCGCGTTCAAAGCGGCCAGCAACTGACCGGCTATAGGGACCACTCGCTCCTGGGGCAGAGTCCTGTACCACTCCAGGAGCTCCGCCAGCGAGGGTGCCTCCACCAGCTCCATGACGATGTAGACAGCGTCGTCCTCGGACGTCGCCGGCACGAGATCGTAGATCGCCACAACACCGGGATGGTTGAGCCGACCCGCCGTATGGGCCTCGCGCAAGGCCCGTTCGCCGAACGTCGACCGCTCCTCGGCCGACAGCCCTGGCGGAGTACGCAACTCCTTGACTGCCGCAACCCGTCCGATCAGCTCATCGGTCGCCCTCCAGACCACTCCCATCCCGCCCTGGCCCAGCCCGCCTGCCAGTCGGTACCGGCCGGCCACCAGCCGCCCGGCCCCCTGGGAATCCGTCTCCACAACCGTGCTCCTCATGCAATCGCCCACCGGCCGGCACCCCGCGCGCCGGCCTGGCAGCAGGTTATCCAGTGGTGCTATCACGTAAAGATCTCACGGGGGAGGTCACGAGCCGATGGCTGGGAAATTCGCCTGCGATCCGCAGGAGGCCGAGCTGTTTGTACGGGAGTTGACCCGCGTGCGCTCCGATATGCGGCTCTCGCTCGAGGCATGGGACCGTGCCCTGGACGTGCAGACCCAAGGTGCGAGCAGGCGTGCCCTCGGGTTCGCTCCCGGTTCACCGGTGGCACCGCCGGCGAGGCAGACGTTCGAACCCTACGCACCGTGATCAGCGTGCTGCCGCCGTCTTGTCTGCGCCGAACGCGACGTCCCGTTCCCTGTTCGCGACCGCCCGCCGACCGTAGGCCGCAGGCGGACTCGGGCGTCCAGGCCGCCGCCGGGAGCGTCGTGCAGGGTGATCTCGCCGCCGGAGGCGCGGACGAGGTGGCGGACGATGGGCAGGCCGAGGCCCGTGCCGTCGTGGTGGGTGTCGGAGGCGCGCCAGAAGCGGTCGAAGGCGCGCTCGCGGTCGGACGCGGACATTCCCGGACCCTGGTCGACGATGTGGAGTTCGGCGCCGGGGGTGCGGGCCAGAGCGATGGTGGTGCCGGGCGGTGAGACGCGCAGGGCGTTGGCCACCAGGTTGTCGATGATCTGCTCCAGGGCCCCTGGAATCGCCCATACCCGGCCCGCCGGTACGCCGGTGATGCTGACGGCGACGTGCTGTTCGGCGGCGAGCGGCTCCCACATCGCGGCGCGCTCGGTCAGGACCGCGTCCAGGTCCACCGGTTCGGCGGTGGTCGCCGCGTTCTCGAGCCGGGCCAGCGCGAGCAGGCCCTGGACCATGCGGCCGAGGCGCTCGACCTCGCCGACGGACTCCTCCAGGCTGCCGTGGGCGCGAGGGTCGAGGTAGGGCTCGAAGTTCTCCAGCCGCAGGCGCAGCGCGGTCAGCGGGGTCTTGAGCTGGTGGGAGGCTTCCGAGGCGAACGCGTGCTGGGCCTCGAGCAGGTGCTGCAAGCGGGTGGCCGTGTGGGTGAACGAGGCGGCCAGGCGGCGCAGTTCGGGCGGGCCGGTGCTCGTGTCCGGCGGGTTCGCGAGGTGCCCGTCGGCGAGCTGGGCGGTGGCGGCCTCCAGCGTGCGCAAGGGGCGGGTGATCCAGCGGGCCAGGGTGAAGGCGACCAGCGCCACCCCGGCCAGGATGCAGGCGCCGGCCAGCGCGAGGGCGCCCCAGATGCGGTGGACGCGGGCGGTGACCTCGGCCATCGGATAGGTCAGGCGCAGGGCGCCGCGGATCGTGGTGCCGGAGGCGCCGGGCATGGTGGCCGACAGGACGTCGTCCCCGGCGACCACGGTGGGCTCGTTGCGCAGGGCACGGGCGATGTCGGGCTCGCCGGAGAGATCCGTGCCCGTGCCGGCCTGCGTTCGGGAGTCGGCGAGGACGATGCCGGTGCGGTCGGTCACCACGACCCGTCCGCCGGTACGGGTGGCGTAGTCGCCGATCACGTCGGGCAGCGCGTCGAGGTTGCCCTTCTCGATGTTCTCCTCGGTGACCTCCGCGAGCATGGAGGCGTCGCGCTCCACGATCTGGGAGGCGCGGGAGACCTCGGCGCGGGCGTAGATGACGCCGAGCGGGATCTCCAGCCCGGCCAGCACCAGCAGGGCCAGGCCGAGGTAGCTGAACAGCAGGCGGCGGGTCATCCCGAGGCCTCGGACGGCAGGTCCTGGTCGGGATCGGTGAGGCGGAAGCCGACCCCGCGCGCGGTGGTGATCCACCCGGGGTTTCCCAGCTTGCGGCGCAGCGCGGCGACATGGGCGTCGAGAGTCTTGGTGGGGCCGAAGAAGTGCGGGTCCCACACCGCGTCCATGATCTGCTGACGTGAGTGCACGGCGCCGGGGTCCTGAGCGAGATACGCGAGCAGATCGAACTCCCGTGGAGTCAGGGATATCTCACCACCGTCGAGGCGGACCTGACGGGTTCTACGGTCGATCTCCAGCGGCCCCAGCCGCTGTGCGCCGCCCCCCGGAGCGGCGGGCGGCCCGGCGGGTTCCGGCGAGTCGACGGGCAGGGCGCCGGTGGTGCGCCGGGTGACCGCACGGATGCGGGCGACCAGCTCCCGTACGCCGAACGGCTTGGCCAGGTAGTCGTCGGCGCCGAGTTCGAGCCCGACGATGCGATCGGCTTCCTCGCCACGCGCAGTGATCATGATGATCGGCACGCCGGACTTCGCCCGCAGGCTGCGGCACACGTCCAGCCCGTCCATGTCCGGCAGACCGAGGTCGAGCAGCACCAGGTCCGGGGAGGCCGCGGCGTCCGTCAGGCCGGCGGCGCCGGTACGGGCCCGGTCCACCGTGTAGCCGTAGCGTCCCAGCCCTTCGGTGAGCGGTCCGGCGATCCGGTCGTCGTCTTCGATCAGCAGCAGCCGCATGGCGACAGGCTCGCACAGCAGTGCCACGGGAGTTGGGGCGTTCACGAGAACCCGCCTGGGGCCTGAGGGGCATGGATTGAGGAGTCCGGCCGGGGGAGTCAGCCATCGCCGGATCGGTCGCCGTCCTCCTCCTCGTCGGCGCCGCGCCACCGCCGGGAGGAGACGTTGCGGAGGCCGTCGCCCCGGGCAACGAGGGTTGCTCGGTGGGCGACTTCGGCCGGAACCCGCGCGGTGCCGGCTCCCTCCGTCTCCCTCGGCCGTCAGCCGGCGTTCTCCGTTTCCTCTTCCTCGGTGCCCTCCTGCTTGGTGCCGGTGACGTTGTACGACTTGTCGAGGTAGATCTCGACCGTCGATCCGTCCTGCTTCCGCACCTCGACCGCGTACATGCCGGGCTTCTCCGCGTCCACCTCGGACTTCAGGACCGTGCCCGGGTACTTGGCCAGCGCGGCGGCCTCGGCCTTCTGCTTGATCTCGCCGGTCAGCGGCGGCTCCTTCTTGTCGTCGGCGTCGCCTCCGGCCTCCCCGCCCGCTTCGGCACCGCCCGTGCTCGGGGCGGACTGCTGGGTGTCGGCGGCGTTGGAGCTGCTGGAGCTGTCGTCGGAACCGCCACCGCAGGCGACGAGGGTGAACATCAGGACGGCGGCGGGAGCGGCGAGAAGGACACGACGGGGCAGGGCACGCATCGGATGTCTCCAGATCAGTGGGGATGCGGAGGTCCGTGAACCGGCCCTCCGGGGGACAGCCATGACCCTAGGAACCCGCTCTCCAGAGCGAGCCCAGCAAATAGAGAGAGGCAGACCAGGAAACGACCAATGTTTCGCAGCACGGATACCGGCCAACTGTGGGAGCGCTGCGCCCGTGCTGCGGGTCGTCCGCGAACTTGTCCCCGCCCGGAGCCACTTGGGAAGTCCTCGGGTCAGGTGGCGGCGGGACGCCCGTCGAGGGTCACGTACGCTTTCCGCGGTGGTGCGAAGGGGAAGGGACCGCAGGTGACTCGACATGCGACGCCGGTGCGCCGCGCCCTTTTCGGCCATCCTGCCCGGAGCGTGGTCTTCGCCTTCGCGCTGGTGATTCTCGTCGGCACGGTGCTGCTGTCGCTGCCGGTGGCCGCCGAGGGGCGGGGCTCGGCCGGTTTGGTCACCTCGCTGTTCACCTCGACCTCCTCGGTCTGTGTGACAGGCCTTGCGGTGGTGGACACGGGCACGTATTGGAGTGGCTTCGGAGAGGGCGTCATCCTGGGCCTGATCCAGGTGGGCAGTTTCGGCATCATGGCGATGGCCTCGCTGCTGGCCCTGCTGGTGTCCGGCAAGCTGGGGCTGCGGATGCAGCTCACCGCTCAGGCGGAGACCAAGAGCCTGGGCATCGGGGATGTGCGCCGGGTACTGCTCGGCGTGGCCGGGACCACGCTGATCGTCGAACTGGCGGTCGGCGCGATCCTCGCCCTGCGCTTCCGCTTCGCCTACGGCATGCCCCATGGGGAAGCCGCCTACTTGGGTTTCTTCCACGCCGTCTCGGCCTTCAGCAACGCCGGTGTCGGGCTGCACGCCGACAGCCTGACGCGCTACGCGCAGGACCCGTGGGTGACCCTGCCCACAGCGGCTGCGGTCATCCTGGGCGGGCTCGGCTTCCCCGTACTGCTGGAGCTGCTGCGCCACCGCAGGCGGCAGCGGCTCACGGGACGACGCGGCTGGTCGCTGCACACCAAGCTGACGCTCGGCGCCACCGCGATCCTGCTGGCCACCGGCACCGTACTCATCTGCCTGCTCGAATGGGACAACGAAGGGACGCTGGGGGCATTCGGCACCCCACGCAAGGTGCTGAACGGGTTCTTCACTTCCACGATGACCCGGAGCGCGGGCTTCAACAGCATCGACACCGGTGCGCTTCAGCCGTCGACGCTGCTCCTGATGTGCATACTGATGTTCATCGGCGGGGGCAGCGCGGGGACGGCGGGCGGCATCAAGGTCACCACCTTCGCGGTACTGGGTGCCGCGATACTGGCGGAGGTACGGGGCGAGCCCACGTCGGCTGTCATGGGGCGGCGGCTGGCGCCGCACGTGCTGCGCCAGGCACTGACCGTCGCGCTGCTGAGTATCGGCCTGGTGATGGCCGCCACGCTGGCCCTGCTGACCGTGACGCAAGCACGCTTCGAGGCAGTGCTCTTCGAGGTCGTCTCGGCGTTCGGCACGGTGGGCCTGTCCACGGGCATCACCGCGGATCTGCCCGTCTCCGGCCAGTTGATCCTGACCGTGCTGATGTTCATCGGGCGACTCGGCCCGGTCACCCTGGTCTCGGCGCTGGCGCTGCGCGAGCGAACCCGCCGCTACCAGCTACCCGAGGAGCGACCTATCATTGGCTGATTTTCTGCGAACCCTGCGCAACCTCCGCCGCAAGCGGCCGGCGCGACAGTCGCCGCCGCGCGGCGACCAGCGGGTGGCGGTGATCGGACTCGGCCGGTTCGGCAGCTCCCTCGCCGCTGAGCTCATGCGGCGCGGCTGGGACGTCCTGGGCGTCGACGAGAACGCTCGGCTCGTCCAGAGGTACAGCGACTCGCTCACCCACGCCGTGGTGGCCGACTGCACCGACCCGGAAGCACTCGCGCAGCTCGGCGTCGAGGACTTCAGCAGCGCCGTCGTCGCCATCGGAACGGATATCGAAGCGAGCATGCTCGTCACCTCCAACTTGCTGGAAGCGGGCGTCACCAACATCTGGGCGAAGGCCATCAGCCGCCAGCACGGCCAGATTCTGGAACGGCTCGGCGCCCACCACGTCGTGCTGCCGGAGCACGAGATGGGTGAGCGCGTCGCGCATCTGGTGACCGGTCGGATGCTGGACTTCATTGAGTTCGATGACGACTACGCCCTGGTGAAGACGCTCGCGCCGAGTGTCGTGCGGGGTGTTCCACTTGGTGAGAGCAGGCTGCGCAGCCTGTACGGGGTCACGATCGTGGGCATCAAGCCCATGGGCGAGGATTTCACTTACGCGACGGCCGAGACAGTGGTCGAGAAGGGCGACGTCATCATCGTCACCGGGAAGACCGCCGCTGTGGAGGCTTTCGCCGAGCTCAGCTGAGCCGAGCTGAGCCCCGGGCAGGCCGACTGCCCGCCACCCTCGTCGTCCCGGGGACCGCAGTCGGCGCTGGGAGGCCGAGTGCTGGAGCGGCCACCACGACATGCCGCGCGTGCCGGTACCGGGCTGCCCAACGACCGTGTCCGCCGCCTGGTTTGATGTTCATTCGGACAACCGTCGATGCCACCCTGACGAGCATCCGGATTCAGCCGACGAGGGCACGGTCGAGGGCGCGGTGGAACAATCCCCGGACAGGGACCACGCCGCCGGGAAGGCACCCCCCACTGCTTGGGGCAGGACCGGAAGGAAGCGACAGCATGATCGAGTGGGCGCCCCTGAGCTACGGGCCCAGGCCTGTTCCTCAACCCGTCGCCACCCCGCTGGTGTGGGCCACGGCCGTTGGCGGGGCAATGGTGCTGGTCGCACTGCACTACGCCCTCGTGGGCACGGACCGTCCCGGGCTTGCGCTGACGGCGCTGTCCCTGCTGGCCGGCCTCTTGGGCTTGTGCGCGCGCTTCACCGCCGCTCCTGGCACGGCCGTGCTGTGCTGGCTGTTCCTCAACGGCTTCGCCATTCCGCCCGCGGGAACCCTCACCTGGGCCGGGCACCGTGACACGTTCTGGCTCGCCTGCCTGTGTGCCGCGGCTCTCGTCGGCACGGCGCTGGCCCGCATCATCCATGCCCGCGCCGCCTACCGCCGTATCACCCCAGCAGCCGCCGCTACGGAGGCGGAGCCGGACGATGGACCGCGTGATCTTTGACCCGTGCGGGGGACGCAGGAGTGACCACGCCGGCGGCAATGTGCCCTTCCCGGGGATGCGGCGCCTCCGGCGTGCGTCGACCACCGGTTCCTTGGCCGTCGCCGTCGCGGCTGCGATCGAGCTCAGCGGGTGCGGTTTCGTCGGCGGGTATCCCCGGACGCGTGGGGCGAGCTTTGCATGCGATAGCTGCATTGCATGCAATGCATGCAATGCAGCTACGATGGAGGTATGACCGCATTGACCATCCGGGATGTCCCGGACGACATCCTCATCGCCGTGAAGGTGCATGCTGCTCAAGCCGGCAAGTCGCTCCAGGCGTACGCTCTCGACCTCCTCGCCCGCGACGCGGCTCACCCTGCCCCGGTGCTCCGGGCGGAAGAGACACGCGGGCAGCGTGCGGTACGGCGAGCCCGTGGCACCGCGAACAACCCCGAGACCCGGGGCATGTCCACCGACGAACTCATGGAGTTGCTGCGCGGTGAGTAACGTCCCGACTCTGGTCGACTCCTGCGTCCTGCTTGACATGCTGGGTGACGACCCGAAGTGGGCCGAATGGTCCGTCGAGAAGATCGCTGAGGCTATCGACGGCGGCGCGGTGATCAACCCACTTATCTATGCCGAGGTGTCCATCCAGTACACCCGCCGTGAGGACCTGGACACAGCCATCCCCGCCGAGGACTACGCACGCGAAGCCCTCCCCTGGGAAGCCGGATTCCTCGCGGGCAAGGCGTTCTTGAAGTACCGGCGAGCCGGAGGAGCCAGGACGTCTCCGCTGCCCGACTTCTACACCGGTGCGCATGCGGCGGTGAAGGGGTATCGGCTCCTGACCCGGAACCGAAAGGACTTCCGCTCTTACTTCCCGAAACTGGAGATCATCGCCCCCGGCGAGTAGTGCAAGGCTGCTCAACATCGGCAGCACTGTCTGGACCGCCATTCAAGCGGCGGCGCTGGGCTGCCAGGCCGGTCGGAGGCTCCCAGCCGTCCAGGTCTGGAGACTCGCAACGGGCGATCACGAAGCGTGCTGTCCACTGGGTCGGACGTCTCGGCACCGCGACTGCACGCGTCCTTGTTCTCCGCGTCCTCCTCGGACTTACAGGAGAGTGCCGCGACCTGCTCGCGCAGATGCGCATTCCGTTGCTCCAGCTCCGCCAGCTTGCTCGCGATCTCCGGGAGGGTCGGATCTGAGGGATTTCCGTGAATTCTGGACATCGGTATCCACCTTCGCAGGCGTGAATGTCTACAGATATCCACCGCTGAGGAAACAAGCGCTTTTTAGCGCTGGCAGAATCAGCAAAGAGCTACTCTCGTCGGGGTGTCAAGGGGGAGGTCCGGGGAGAATGTGAGCCACCAAGCCGTATCGCATCTGGGGCGCGTTCCCCGCCGGGAGACTTACTGGCGGGCATCGTCTGGCGGCTCATGAAGTCGATGTCCAAGGCGCCGTCGGCCACACGCTCATGCGCTTCGTCGAGAGCCCGCAGCCGTTGGTAGCGGGCTGTGACCTCGCGCAGGACGGTGTTGATCGTGTCGCGTTCGGTGGTGGTGCCGAGCTCCTTGGCGGCTGCTTGTCCCGAGGGTTCCGGTGCCGGAGTTTCCGTAGCCCGGCATCGGAGGTGTCCCCCGTGTCCCCCGCGACCATCGTGACGGCTGCGCCCGTCCTGCCGCATTGCTGTGATCCGGCAATATTGACGCGTTATTAATGCCGGGCGCCGGATGCCGTGCGGTCGTCCGGGCGCGTCAGGAGGACTCGTGGGGGAACGGGAGATGGCCGGCGACGCTCTGGAGGGGTACGTCCGGATTCTGGCCGATGTGTGTCCGACCGGCCGTCGGCTCACGCGGGACGAGCTGGAGTTTCTGCGGGCGCAGGGGGAGCGCGCCGCGGAGGAGGGGGAGGGGCTGCGGGTTCTGGTCCGGCGGCATCTCGCCGCGGCCCGCGAGGTGGGGGCCGGTCTTCCCGCCACGGGCACCGACCGTCTGCTGGTGGCCGTCGAGCAGGCGATCGACGCGTTCGCCGAGGGGCATGAGCGGGCGCAGCGGCTCGCGGTGCGGCGGGAGGAGGCCGCCCGGCGGGAGTTCATCGACGATCTGCTCTACGGCCGAAGCGACCTGGGCCGCCTGGCCGAGCGCGCCGTACGCTTCGGCCTGCTGCTCTCGCACGCGCACGCGGTCGCCGTGGCCCAGGGCGGCCCGGCGGTCGACGACACCCACCCGGCCACCCGGCAGGTGACGAGCGCGCTGGTCGCCCGGTTCGGCGAGCGGAGCATCCTGCTGGCCACCAAGGAAGGGCGGCTGATCTGCGTCGCGCCCGGTGACCAGGACGACGTTCTGACGTTCTTCGCCAAGCAGGCGTACGCGGCCACCGAGGGCGGCCGGGTGGCCATCGGGCGGGCCCATCCCGGCGCCGGCGGCGTCGTCCACTCGTATGAGGAAGCCCTCAACGCCCTCGATCTGGCCGACCGCCTGGAGCTGGACGACCCCGTGCTGCGCGCCGCCGATCTGCTGGTCTATCCGGTCCTGACCCGGGATCGGCAGGCCATGGCCGACCTGGTCCGCCACACCCTGGGGCCGCTGCGGGACGCACGGGGCGGCGCGCAGCCGCTGGTCGACACGCTGAACGCGTACTTCGACTCCGGATGCGTCGCGGCCGAGGCGGCACGCCGCCTCAACCTGAGCGTGCGCGCCCTGACGTATCGGCTGGAGCGCATCCGCACGCTCACCGGCACCGACCCGGCCGACCCCGTCCACCGTTACACCCTTCAGACCGCGGTGATCGGCGCCCGGTTCCTCGGCTGGCCGGACAACGAGGTGTGACGCGGCACCCCTGAGCCGGCGTTGTCGGTCCCGTGACGTTGACTGGGCCGCATGGACAGCACCACCGAGCTCCGCGCCCTGCTCGATCAGACCCTGACCGACCCCCGGCCGCACTGCCCGCTGCCCGGGCACGGGGCGGGGCATGTGTGTCTGGTGCGCGACGGATGGGATCCGGCGCTGCTGGAGCAGGTCGTCCTGGAGGTGCTGCCCTGGACCCGGCAGCCCGTCCGGCGGCTGGTCACCGCGGGCGTCCCCACTCCCGCGTTCGGCGGTCCGCCCACCGGGGCGGGCGACGGCGAGGTGGTGGAGCTGCGCGGCTGGGCGCTGAACGAGCACTGGTTGGGGTACGGCCTGACGGCCATGGCGGACGGGCCGCGCGGGGTGATCGTCGTCGCCCGCCGGGGCGACTTCCCGCCCGGCACCGGGTGGCCGGAGCGGCTGGCGGTCGTCACCGGGTGGGAGGGGCCGCGGCCGTCCGGCGCCGACGGCGCGATCGACTGGGCGGCCGCGGAATCCGCGCTCGGCACGGCCCTGCCCGGCGGCTACAAGGAGATCGTCGACCTGTTCGGCGCGGGCGGCTTCGACGGCTATCTGGATCTGCTGGTGCCGGGCGCCCTGGGCTGGGATCTCGTCGACTGGGGCGTGAGCACGCCGAAGTACGCCGAGCTGTACCGGCCCTACCCGGTGTATCCCGCGCCCGGCGGCGTGCTGATCTGGGGCAGCTCGGAGCAGGAGGTGACGTTCCACTGGCTGACCGGCGCCGACGACCCGGACGACTGGCCGGTGCTCGTGCTGAAGGACTTCAACGACTGGCAGCGCTTCGACTGCGGCACCGGCGAGTTCATCCTGCGCATGCTCACCGACCGGAAGCAGCCGTTCAGCTTTCCGCCCGCGGCGCGGGTGGCCGCCCACTGGTTCGAGCCATGCTGAGATAGG
Source organism: Streptomyces sp. NPDC028305 (assembly GCF_055569495.1). Taxonomy (NCBI): domain Bacteria; kingdom Bacillati; phylum Actinomycetota; class Actinomycetes; order Kitasatosporales; family Streptomycetaceae; genus Streptomyces; species Streptomyces sp. NPDC028305. Next base: position 850,885 of record NZ_JBVHTN010000001.1, on the reverse strand, counting down.
GACCGGATTCCCGGTACGAGCGGTGGCGGTACTCGCGCGGCGGCAGGCCGTAGGCGCCGCGGAAGGCGCGGGTGAAGTCGCCGGGGCGGGGGAACCCCCACCCCGCGGCGATGGCGTGGATCGGCCGGGCGGCGAGCCGGGGGTCGGCGAGGTCGCGGCGGCAGCGCTCGAGGCGCTGGTCGCGGATCCAGGAGGCCACGGTCAGGCCGTGCCGCTGGAAGAGGCGGTGGAGCGAGCGGGTGGAGATGTGGTGGGCCGCGGCGACGGCGTCCGGGGTGAGGCCGGGCTCGTGCAGATGGCGGCGGACGAAGGCCTGGACCGTGAGCAGCAGCGAGCGCTCCCGGCTCTCGGGCGGCAGGGCGGCGACGGTGTCGAGCCGCTGGGCGACGGTGTGGGACAGCAGATCGATCAGCGTGGTGGACAGCCGGGCCGCGTCCTGGGGGCCGAACTGGTGCGGATTGCGGGCGACATGGGTGAGGAACTGGGCCAGCAGCGCGGCGAATCCCCCGCCGCCGGGTATGCGGGTCGCCGCGACATGGTCCACCTGCCGCGCGGCCGGCGGCAGGGCCGCCCGGGGCAGATGCAGGAGTAACTGGCGGACCGGGGCCGTGCCCTCGGGGCCGGCCCAGCCGTCGAACGGCTCCGAGGAGCTGTACACCGCCAGATCCCCGGAGCCGAGCAGGGTGTGGCTCCTGAACTGCGACAGCCCCATGTTCCCGGAGAGCGTGAGCGACAGCTGCACAAAGCCGGGGTCGCTGTGCCGGATGAGCCGTGGGGTCCGGGTCACGGTCAGCGTGGGATAGGTCATGTCGGAGACCTGGACGTCACCGAGGTTCAGCACGCGGGCCGTGGCCTCGAAGTCCGCCGCCCGGTCGCTGCCCATCGCGGTCGGGATCAGCGTCGAGGCCGTCATGTCGTGCCACCAGCCGAACCGCTCCTCCGGTGTCAGCCATGTCGTCGTCATGCGTGCCATGTCCACGGTTCCCCCTCGGCCCCGCTCATCCGTCGCTGTTCCATAGTGCTCCGCACCGCTCGGCCCCGTTGTCAGTGGCTCGCCCTACCGTGGAAGACGTCCTTATCCACGCTGCGGGCTGCGCGTGACTCGGACGCGAGAAGGCCGGACCCGAACAGCGCGGGTCCGGCCTTCACCGACCCCCAAGGCCTGTCCGGGGCCTCGAAATCTCGTTGCCCGGTCCGTCGCGTACGGCATAGAAAGAATCCCGTGATCCGCAAGTACCCGAGGACCCCGCATCTCCAGGGCTCCCGACTCCAGCCCGGCGACGAGGACTTGGCCGCCGTGCCGTTCGCCGAGATCGCGGGCCGGTATCTGGTGGTCGAGGAGAAGCTCGACGGTGCCAACGCGGCGATCAGCTTCACGCCGGACGGCGAGCTGCGGCTCCAGAGCCGTGGCCACTTCCTCACCGGCGGGCCCCGGGAGCGCCACTTCTCGCCGTTCAAGGCGTGGGCGGCGCTGGTCCGGGATCTGCTGTGGCCGCGCCTGGGCAGCCGCCATGTGCTGTACGGCGAGTGGCTCTACGCCAAGCACACGGTGTACTACGACGCGCTGCCGCACTACTTCAACGAGTTCGATGTGCTGGACCGCGACGAGGACGTGTTCCTGTCCACGGCCCGCCGCCGCGAGCTGCTGGAGGGGCTGCCGGTCCACTCGGTGCCCGTGCTGCACACCGGGCCGCTCTCCGGCCTGGACGCGCTCACCGCGTTCGTCGGGCCCTCGACCTGCCGTACGGAGGGGTGGCGGGCGGCGCTGCGGGAGACGGCCGAGTCGGGCGGGCTCGACCCCGGGCGGGTGGCCGCGGAGACCGACTCCTCGGACTTCATGGAGGGCCTGTACGTCAAGGTCGAGGAGGACGGCGTGGTGGCGGGCCGCTACAAGTGGGTGCGCCCCGGCTTCCTCACCAGCGTGCTGGACTCCGGCACGCACTGGCTCGACCGCCCGATCGTGCCCAACCGGCTCCGGGACCCGGCGGTGATGTATGCGCGCGCCTGAGGCCCCCTTCCGGGAGTTGTTGGAGCTGTGCCCCGTGGCGCCGGACTGGACGGTGCCCTGGGACCGGATCGTCTCGGCGTATCCGTGGATCCGCCGTCTGGCGGGCGTACCGCAGGACACCGTCCACCACGGCGAGGGCGATGTGGCCACCCACACCCGGATGGCCGCCGAGGCGCTGGCGGGGCTGCCCGAGTGGCGGGCCAGGCCCGCGGCCGGGCGGGAGCTGCTGTTCGCCGCCGTGCTGCTGCACGACGCGGCGAAGCCGGACTGCACGGCCACCGACCCCGAGGGGCGGATCACCGCCCGCGGCCACTCCCGGCGCGGCGAGCTGATCGCCCGCAGGGTGCTGTGGGAGCTGGGGGCGCCGATCGCCTGGCGCGAGCATGTCGCCGCCCTGGTCAGACACCACCAGGTGCCGTTCTGGGCGCTGGAGCGGCCCGACCTGGAGCGCATCGCCTTCCGGGCCTCCCTGCTGGCGAGCAACGACGACCTGGCGGTGCTGGCGACGGCCGACATCCTCGGCCGGATCTGCGGCGACATGGACGCGATGCTGGAGAACGTCGCCCTGTACCGCGAGTACTGCGCCGAGCAGGACTGCCTGACCACCCCGCGCCGGTTCCCCTCCGACCACGCCCGCTTCGAGTACTTCCGCACCCCCGGCCGGGACCCGGACTACGCCGCGTACGACGACACCCGGATGACGGTGACCGTCCTGTCGGGCCTGCCTGGCGTCGGCAAGGACCACTGGATCGGAGCCCACCGCCCCGGCCTGCCCGTCGTCAGCCTGGACGCGCTGCGCGCCGAGCTGGGCGTGGATCCGGCCGCCGACCAGGCGCCGGTGGTGGCGGCCGCGCGGGAGGCGGCCCGGGGGCATCTGCGCGCGGGCGAGCCGTTCGTCTGGAACGCTACCAACGTCTCGCGGCGGCTGCGCGAGCAGTCCGTGGGGCTGGTGGCCGGGTACGGCGGGCGGGTCGAGCTGGTGGCCCTCGAGGCGCCGCCCGCGGTGCTGCGCGCCCGTAACGCCGCGCGGCCCCGGCCGGTGCCCGAGGCGGTCATCGACCGGCTGATCCGCCGCTGGGAGACCCCCGACCCCACCGAGGCACACCAGGTCACCTGGGTCGACACGGCCTGAGCCCGCGGCCGCAGCCGACTGTCCTACGGCCGGTACGCCCCCTCTGACCTGCGGCGCGACCCGGACAGGAATAGCGTTCGGGTCCGTCTGGTTGACGCGGGCACGGCCACTGCCGACAGCACGGAAGCAGGTAACGCAGGCATGAGCACCGTTGAACTCACCAAGGACAACTTCGACGAGATCGTCTCGGGGAACGACTTCGTCCTGATCGACTTCTGGGCCTCCTGGTGCGGACCGTGCCGGATGTTCGCGCCCGTCTACGACCGGGCCTCGGAGACCCACCAGGACGTGGTCTTCGCGAAGGTGGACACCGAGGCGCAGCCGGAGCTGGCCGCCGCGTTCGACATCCAGTCCATCCCGACCCTGATGATCGTGCGCGAGAACATCGCCGTCTTCGCCCAGCCCGGTGCCCTCCCCGAGGCCGCCCTGGAGGACGTCATCGGCCAGGCCCGCGGCCTGGACATGGATACCGTCCGCGCCTCCATCGCCGAGGAGCAGGCGAAGGCCAAGGCGGCCGCGGGTGAGGCGGGAGCGCCGGGCAGCCATGGGTGAGCTGGTGCTGATCCGGCACGGCGAGACCGAGTGGAGCCGGACGGGCAAGCACACCAGCTGGACCGATCAGCCGCTCACCCCGCGCGGCGAGGACCAAGCCCGCTCGCTGCGCCCGCTGCTCGCCGACCGCAAGGTCGCGCTCGCTCTGGTGAGTCCGTTGAGCCGGGCCGTGCACACGGCCCGGCTGGCGGGCATCGAGGGGGCGCGGATCGAGCCGGATCTGCACGAGTGGGACTACGGCGGTTACGAGGGCATCACCACCGACGAGATCCACCGCACCCGGCCCGACTGGACCCTGTGGACCGACGGCGTCGCCCCGGGCGGGGCCGAGCACCCGGGCGAGTTGCCCGAGCAGATCGGCGCCCGCGTCGACCGGGTGCTCGCCGCCGTGGAGTCCGAGCTGCGCGCCGACCGCGGCGATGTGGTTCTTGTCGCCCACGGGCATGTCCTGCGCGTCCTCACCGCGCGCCGCCTCGGGCTGCCGCCGTCCGCGGGCGCGCTCTTCCGCCTCGACACGGCGACCGTCAGCCGGATCGGAATCGAGCACGGCCGCCCGGCTCTTGTCGCGTGGAACGTGGGCTCCGGGTCGTAGGCTCAGGGTGATCACCACAGGCAGGGTGATCACCACCGGCAGGTCACCCGTCCAGGTGATTCACTCGGGTGATCCACAGCAGGCTCGCAGAAGTCGATAGAACCCGGTAGAAGTCGGTAGAAGTCGACGACAGAGGCTCACAGAAGGCAGGAAGCATGGCTACGACGCGCACCGCGCACACCGTCTGGCACGGCAATCTGGTGGAGGGCAAGGGGGCGGTGACCTTCGACTCCTCCGGGATCGGAGAGCAGCCCGTCTCCTGGCCCTCGCGCGCCGAGCAGGCGAACGGCAAGACCAGCCCGGAGGAGCTGATCGCGGCCGCGCACTCCAGCTGCTTCTCGATGGCGCTGTCGCACGGCCTCACCCAGGCCGGCACCCCGCCGACGCAGCTGACCACGCAGGCCGATGTCACTTTCCAGCCGGGCACCGGCATCACCGGCATCCACCTCACCGTGGAGGGCACGGTGGAGGGCGTGGACGAGGACACGTTCGTCGCGGCGGCCGAGGAGGCCAAGAAGAACTGCCCGGTGAGCCAGGCGCTCACCGGTACGACGATCACCCTGACGGCGAAGCTGTCCTGACGGCGTCGACACGCTGGAGCAACCCCCAGGTGAACTCCGCCACACAGTGGTGGAGTTCACCTTTTTCGTCCGGGGCGGTGAACGCGAGCCGCCAGCGGGTGGGCGCCGAGCCCTCCATCGGCCGGGCGGGCGCGAAGGCCCCCGCCACCTCGTCCACCGTGCAGGACCAGGGCGCCAGGTCCGCCACCGTACGCAGCGGAGGACCGGCCGCGCCGGGCGCGCGCACCAGCCACTCGTTCCACACCCCGCCGCCCGGGGCGGTCAGCACCTCGAACCGCAGATCCGGCCACAGTGGCACCGGCCAGCTCAGCGCCTCGCAGGTCAGATCGCCGATCCGGCGGGCGGCGCGGGCCTCGGGCGCGCCGAGCACCGAGCGGTAGTGGGCCACCGCCGACCGGCGCCGCGGGGAGCGCCGCATGGCCTGCCAGCGGCGGTTGGTCTCGCGCATCACGGCGCGGCTGAAGCCCAGCTCCCGCAGCGCGTCCTCGACCAGATCCGGGTGGTAGTCGGCCATTCTCCGCAGCAGCACCAGAACGAAGGGGAAAGGTGTGGGGAAGGAGTCGGCAGACGGGTCGAGCGCGGAGTTCATGGCGCCATCGTGACGCACCCGACGTTACCCAGGGGTACCAATCCCTGGCCATTGCCTCGAGAAGTCACCCCTGCGTAATCTGTGTTCGCGATACCGGCCGCTGGCCGTAATCTCGAACGAATGGTGTCATCTGGACCAGGAGGGGTGGGCGAGCGATATGGGACGCCTGGTGCCCGCGGTAACCCGGGCTCTGGACATACTCGAGCTCTTCCTCGACGGGGACGGCACGCTTTCCGCGCCCGAGATCACCCGTAAGCTCGGGCTGCCCCGCACCACGGTCCATGAGCTGGTGACCACCTTGGCCGCCCGCTCCTACCTGGTGCAAGTGCCCGACCAGCCCGGCCGCTACCGGCTCGGGGTGCGCCCGTACCAACTGGGCAGCCGTTACGCCGAGCAGCTGGACCTGGCCGCCGAGGGCCGGCAGGTGGCCCGCAGCGTCGCCGAGACCTGCGACGAGACCGTCCATGTCGCCATCCTCGAAGGCGCGGATGTCATCTACATCGCCAAGGTCGACTCCACCCACGCCGTCCGCATGGTCTCCGCCGCCGGCCGCCGGCTGCCCGCCCACTGCACCTCGGTGGGCAAGATGCTGCTCGCCTCCCTCTCGGAGGAGGCCCTGGCGGCCCGGATCCCGGAGGGCGCGCCGCTGATCGCGATGACGGACAACAGCATCACCTCCCCGGAGGAGCTGCGCCGCCATCTCGCCGTCATCCGTGAGCGCGGCATCGCGGTCGAGCAGCGCGAGTCCAACCCGGATGTGAGCTGTGTGGCGGCGCCGGTACGGGACTCGACGGGCCAGGTCGTGGCGGCGCTGTCGATCTCCGTGCCGATGATCCGCTGGAGCGAGGAACGGCAGGAGGAGCTGGCGGAGCTGGCGGCCAAGGGCGCCGGCGAGCTGTCGGCCCGACTCGGACACCGGAGGCGCGGAGCATGAGCGGAGCGAACGGCAGCGGCAGCAGCGACGGGCTCGATGTCGCCGTGCGGGCGATGGCCGAGCTGGGCGAGGGCCCGACCTGGGACGCCGCGGCGCAGCGGCTGATCTGGGTCGACATCCTCTCGTCCCGGGTGCACACCTACGACCCGGCCACCGGTCGGCGCACGGTCCTGGCCACCGAGCAGCACGTCGGCGCCGCCAAGCCCCGGGCGGGCGGCGGCCTGGCCGTCAACCTCCGCGACGGCATCGGCCTGTACGGGGCCGACGGCGCGTTCTCCTGGCTGGTCCACGAGGTGGTCCCCGGCCGCCGGGGCAATGACGCGGCCGTGGCGCCGGACGGCTCGCTGTGGGCGGGCACCATGCGCTACGACGAGGCGACGGGCGGCGGCACGCTGTCCCGTATCGCGCCGGACGGCTCCGTCGCGGAGATCCTGCCGGACGTCACGGTCAGCAACGGCACCGGCTGGAGCCCGGACGGCCGCCTCATGTACTACGCCGACACCCCGACCCGCCGGATCGACGTCTTCGACGTGGCGGGCGCTGAGGTCACCGGCCGCCGCCCCTTCGCGCGGATCGAGGACGGCGCGGGCTTCCCCGACGGGCTGTGCGTGGACGCCGAGGGCTGTGTGTGGGTCGCGCTGTGGGACGGCGGCGCGGTCCGCCGCTACACCCCGGACGGCACCCTCGACCGGGTGGTCGAGCTGCCGGTGCGCCGCCCGACCGCGTGCGCCTTCGGCGGCTCCGGCCTGACCGATCTGTACGTCACCTCGGCCCGGGTCGGGCTCGGCCCCGCCGAACAGCCGCTCGCCGGGTCGGTCCTGGTGCTGGCGGGGGCGGGGCAGGGGCTGGCGCAACCGGCGTTCGGGGGCTGACGAGGCGCCGGGGCCCGGCCCGCCGGGGGCGGACAATTTCGGCCAAGCGGTCCATCCCCGGCGTGAAATCGATCCTTGCACAGGATTCTCACAATCCGCGGTTCCTCCGCTAGCCGCCGGGCACATAACCTGCCCGGCGAAATGGATTACTGCCCTTCCTGCCACCGCCACCTCAACGGCGCTGTGTCCTGCCCCGGTTGCGGCGCCTACGCCGGAGCTGAGGAGTACGCGTATCCCGCCGCCGAGGCCGCCGCCATCGAGGCCGCCGCCGTCGAGGCCGCCGCCGTCGAGGCCGCCGCCGTGGACTACGGCAGGGACGGTGACGAGGGCGCGGAGGTCGAGCCCGCCCCGGAGCCCGTGGCGGCCTCGACCCGCGCGGACCGGCGCAAGGCCGCCCGCCGGAAGCCGAAGCCCCGTGGCATCGTCGGCGGCCGGGCGCGCAGGGCCCGCCGCGGCCGGGGGCGCCGGGTGACGATCATGGCGTCGGTGCTCGGCCCCATCCTGGCCGCGCTGTTCGTGGCGGAGATCGCCACGGAGGGCGGCATCTTCCATGAGCCCTCGACCACGTCAAGCCCCGACAAGTCGGAGGCGGAGCGCGGCCCGGGCGAGGGGGACTCCAGCGGGCCGAGGGTGCGCGAGAGCGGAGCGCCGGGCGCGGGGCCGGCGGGGTCGTCGGCGGGGGTGGACGGCCCGAGCGCGGACGAGAGCCGGAGCGAGGACGCCGCGTCGGACGAGGACAAGGACAAGGGCAAGAAGAAGGCCAGGGACAGCTCGTCGCCCAGCGCCGACGACCCCTCGTCGACCGACGGACCGGACGACCCCTCCGCCACGGCCCCGACCACGGGCGGTGGGGGAGGAGGCGGGGGAGGCGGGGCCACCCAGTCTCCGACCACGCCGTCCGACCCCGGCACCACCACCTCCGTGCCGACCCAGCCCACGCCCTCGCCCTCGGACACCTGTGACCGCTTTCTGTGGTGGTGCACGTAGGAAAGGCCGGGCCGGGGACGGTCGGGCCGGGGATCAGGCCGGGGCTGTCCCGACCATCCGCGTGAGCAGGTCGCGCAGCACCGTGCGCTCCTCCTTCGACAGCCCGGCCAGCGGGGCGCGCGCGAAGTCGAGCGATCCGCGCAGCCGGTCGGCGGTCTCTCTGCCCCGGTTCGTCGCGGCGGCCAGCTTGACGCGGCGGTCGGCCGGGTCCAGGCGGCGCTCGGCGAGGCCGCGGGCCTCCAGCCGGTCGATGATCCCCGTGATGTTCGACGGCTCGCACTTCAGCTGCTGCGCTATGTGCCGCATGGGCGTCGGGCCGCGGGACAACAGCCCGAGCACCCGGGCCTGCGCGCCGGTGAGGGAGTGCTTCGCGGCGGCCTGTTCGTATTCCTCGTGATAGCGAGCGACGATGGTGCCGATGAGTTCGACGACTTCGAGCGTCAGCGGATCAGGAGGTTCGTTACTGGAGGTCATGGGCACCAGGGTACCCACTTATTTGACATCATAAAATATTCAGTCACATGATTGTTTCATCACCTGAAACACTTGGAGGACCCATGCCCGCCACATCAGAGATTCCCGCCACCGGCCGCGAGTGGCACCTCGTCGCCCGCCCCCAGGGGTGGCCGAAGCCCGAGGACTTCGCGCTGCGCGAGACCCCCGTCACCGAGCCGGGCCCCGGCCAGGTGCTGGTCCGCAACCTGTACATGTCGGTGGACCCCTACATGCGCGGCCGGATGAACGACGTGAAGTCCTACGCCCCGCCGTACAAGCTCGACCATCCGATGGACGGCGGCGCCGTGGGCCAGGTCATCGCCTCCGCCGCGGACGGCATCGCCGTCGGCGACCACGTTCTGCACTTCGGCGGCTGGCGCGAGTACGCGCGGGTGGACGCCCAGCACGCGGTCAAGGTGGACCCCGCCGCCGCCCCCCTCTCCGCCTACCTCGGCGTCCTCGGCATGACCGGCCTCACCGCGTACGCGGGCCTGATCGAGGTCGCCTCCTTCAAGGAGGGCGACGCGGTCTTCGTCTCCGGCGCGGCCGGCGCGGTCGGCAGCCAGGTCGGCCAGATCGCCAAGCTCAAGGGCGCCTCGCGGGTCATCGGCAGCGCGGGCTCCGACGACAAGGTGAGGCTGCTGACCGAGGAGTACGGCTTCGACGCGGCGTTCAACTACAAGAAGGGTCCGGTCGCCGAGCAGCTGAAGGAGGCCGCGCCCGACGGCATCGACGTCTACTTCGACAACGTCGGCGGCGAGCACCTGGAGGCCGCGATCGGCCGCCTCAACGTGCACGGGCGCGTCACCGTCTGCGGCATGATCGCCCAGTACAACGCGCCCGAGCCGCCCGCCGCGCCGCGCAACCTCGCCCTCGTCATCGGCAAGCGGCTGCGCATCCAGGGCATGCTCGTGAACGACCACCAGCACCTTCAGCAGCAGTTCGTCGAGGAGGTCGGCGGCTGGCTGCGCGAGGGCACGCTGCACTACCGGGAGACGGTGGTCAAGGGCGTCGACAACGCGGTGGATGCGTTTCTGGGCATGCTGCGCGGTGAGAACACCGGCAAGATGATCGTCTCCCTGACCGACTGACCTCACCGGGCGCCGGCCGCCGGGCCGCCAGGCCCCGGGGCCGCCCCGGCCCTCGGGCCCGGGGCCCGGGCCCCGGGCCTCGGCCCTCGGGCGCCTGCGGCGGGCTTTTCCCCTCCCCGCCCCTTCCCGTAACCAGGGGCTTCGCCCCGGTCGCACGCTGCGCCCGCAGCCGCAGCGCCGCCGTCGTGGCGGGCGGAGTCCTCCGGCAGGCCGTTGCGGGGCGCCGCCAGACGGTCGGTGAGCGCGGTGGGGAAGGTCTCCAGGCCGATCACGGCTCCGGTTCCGTCCGCGCCGCCCGTATCGTCCGCGCCGCCCGGCGCCCCGTCCCGCGGGTAGCGGACCGTCAGATCTCCCAGCTCGAACATCCGTTACCCGCCTCGCTCGCCCGAAATAGACCTGATCGTCGTTCGGTATACCGGCACACGTCTGGCATTCCGGTAAGCGCATCGGCCCGGACGGTAAGCGCTTGCTCCGAGGTGGGTCAAGAGGTGAGGCGAGTCGTGTTCAAAGCGTTGACGTGCACTCCTCAGCGGCTTATGTTCCCGTCCGAAGTTACGAGCGGCATTCGAAATAGCGAACAGCGCTGCCTGGGCAGCAGGAATGAGCCGCAATGCAACGATCCTCCCCGAGTCGCCGCGGCGTGCTCTCCGGGCTCGGCGCGCTCGCCGCCGCCGGGGCCATGGGCGCGGGCGCCACCGGTTGCGCCGCGCCCGCAGCATGCTCACCGGGCTGCGCGGGCAAGACCCGGCTGCGCTACTGGCACCTCTTCGGCGGCGGCGACGGCGTCAACATGAACGCGATGCTGGACGCCTACCGCGCGGCCCATCCCGCGATCGGCCTGGAGGCCGCCACGTTCCAGTGGGGCTCGCCGTACTACACCAAGCTCGGCATGGCGGGCGCGGGCGGCCGCGCGCCCGAGGTCGCGGCGCTGCACCTGGCTCGGCTCGCGGGCTTCGCGCCCGGCCGCCTCCTCGACGCCTTCGACCTCGACCTGCTCGCCGACCACGGCGTGACCGCCGCCGACTTCCCCGAGGACATCTGGAAGCGCGGCGCGGTCGGGGGCAAGCAGTACGCCATCCCGCTCGACACCCACCCCATGGTGCTCTTCTACAACACCGAGGTGTGCGAGAAGGCCGGGCTGCTCGGCGCCGACGGCAAGCTCAAGCCCATCCACGGCGCCGAGGAGTTCACCGCCGCCCTGCGCGCCGCCAAGAAGGCCACCGGAGCGCCGGGGCTGGTCACCGAGACCATCGGCGGCGATGTCATCGGCCCCTGGCGGGTGTTCTCCACCTTCTACTCCCAGACCGGCGGGAAGGTCCTGTCAGCCGACGGCCGCCGCCTCGCCCTCGACGACGCCAAGGCGCTCAAGGTGCTGGAGTACATGGCCATGCTCGCCGACGAGGGACTGTGCCCCCGCCGGGTCGACTACCCGGGCTCCGTCGGCGTCTTCAACGGCGGCAAGACCGCCTTCTACCTCAACGGCGAGTGGGAGATCAGCTCCTTCCGCACCACCAAGCTGCCGTTCTCCATGACCCGCGTGCCGGCCCTCTTCGGCCGCCCCACCGCCCAGGCCGACTGCCACTCCTTCGTGCTGCCCCACCAGACCGACCGGGGCGGCGAGACCAACGAAGCGGCCCATGAGTTCGTGGCCTGGATGCTGAAGCACACCGTCGAGTGGGCCAAGGGCGGGCATGTGCCGGCCTATCTGCCGACACTGGAGAACCCCGCGTATCTGAAGCTCCAGCCGCAGTCCGAATACCGCTCGGTCGTCAACGACGTCGCGCTCGACGAGCCCGCCTGGTTCGCCGGCTCCGCCTCCCTCATGTGGATCGAGCTCGGCTCGGCCTTCTCCGGCGTGTTCACCGGCTCCCGTACGCCCCGGAACGCGCTGAACGAGGCCAAGGCCCGGCTGCGCGAGCTCCTCGACACCCCCAACCCCTTCGGAGGTGCGAAATGAGCGCGCCGACCGTCACCGCGCCCCCGCCCCCGCCCCGCTCCTCCGAGAGCACGGCCACCACCTCGCCCGGGACCGTGCGCCGCCACTGGACCGAGCACGGGCTGGTCTTCGTCGGACCCTTCCTCCTCGTCTACGCCCTCTTCCTCCTCTGGCCGCTGCTCTACGGCGTCAAGATGAGCCTCGGCGACGACAACATCACCGGCACCGACAGCCACTTCATCGGCTTCGACAACTACGCCGAGGCCCTCCGGGACCCCGATGTGTGGTCCTCGCTGTGGAACACGGTCTGGTTCACCGTCCTGTCCACCGTCCCCCTCGTCCTCGTCGGCCTGGGCATGGCGCTGCTCGCGCACCATCTGCGCGTGGTCCAGTGGCTGTGGCGGCTGAGCTGGTTCGCGCCCTTCCTGCTGCCGTCCGGGGTGGTCGGGCTGCTCTTCATGTGGGTGATCTTCCCGTCCGACTTCGGCTTCGCCGACCAGGCGCTGGCCTCCCTCGGTCTGCACCCGGGGATCGGCTGGCTCACCGACGAGCGCTACGCCATGCTGTCCATCGTCCTGACCACGGTCTGGTGGACCGTCGGCTTCAACTTCCTGCTGTACCTCGCCGCGCTCCAGGCCATTCCGCAGCATCTCTACGAGGCGGCGGAGCTGGACGGCGCGGGCGCCTGGGCCCGGCTGCGCCACATCACCCTGCCGTTGCTGCGGCGCACCACGGGCGTTGTGCTGGTGCTCCAGATCCTGGCCTCGCTGAAGATCTTCGATCAGGTCTACATCATGACCGCCGGCGGCCCGGACGAATCCACCCGGCCGATCCTCCAGTACGTCTACCAGACCGGCTTCACCGGCTACCGCATCGGCTATGCCTCCGCCGTCTCGTATCTCTTCTTCGCCCTGATCGTGATCGTCTCCCTGGTGCAACTGCGGCTGACCCGCCGCTCGAGTGAGGAGGGTGCGCGGTCATGAGCGCGGAGACAGCTGGTCTGAAGGAAGGCGCGGAGCACAGGGGCCGCTGGGCACCGGGGCGGCTCGCCATGCTGCTGGTCGCGCTCGGGCTGGTGGTGGTGTGGCTGCTGCCGCTGGCCTGGGCGGTGGCCACCTCCCTCAAGCCGGAGGGGGAGACCACCACGACCCCGCTGAAGTGGATCGGCTCGACGATCACCTTCGACGCGTACCGCGAGGTGTGGAAGTCCGGCGACATCGGGCAGTGGATGTTCAACTCCGCCTATATCTCGGTGATGACGACCCTGCTGACCGTGGTGCTGTGTGCCATGGCCGCGTACGGCTTCTCGCGGACCGAGTTCCGCGGCCGCAAGGTGCTCTACGGTCTTGTGCTGGCCGGGATCATGGTGCCGCCGCAGGTGCTGATCGCCCCGCTGTTCGCGGAGATGGTCTCCATGGGGCTCGTCGACACCTACTGGGGCGTGATCCTGCCGCAGGTCGCCGTGCCCGCGATGGTCTTCATCCTGGTGAAGTTCTTCGACGGGGTGCCGCGCGAGCTGGAGGAGGCGGCGTTCGTGGACGGGGCGGGGCGGTGGCGGGTCTTCTGGACCATCGTGATGCCGCTGTCCCGGCCGGTGCTCGCGGCCGTGGCGATCTTCACCTTCATCTCGACGTGGAACAACTTCCTGTGGCCGTTCCTGGTCACCACCGACCCGAACGGGATGACGCTGCCGGTGGGGCTGGTCAACGTCCAGTCCTCGTACGGGCTGCGGTACGCCCAGATGATGGCCTCGGTCGTGATCGCGGGCCTGCCGCTGCTGGTGGTCTTCACCCTCTTCCAGCGCCAGATCGTCCGCGGCGTGGCCCACACGGGCCTGGCGGGCCAGTGAGCGTCCTCCCACGAGGTGTCCCCCCACGAGGTGTCCCCCCACGGGGTGGGCTTGGTTCACCCGGCCGGGTGAACCAAGCCCACCGGCGACGCTCAGCTCCCCAGCACCACCGTGGTCAGGGACCGCGCCGGAAGCTCGACGCCCAGCCTGCCGTCGCGGACGGCCGCCGACCCGACCCGGCTCAGCGAGTGCGTCTCGTCCGTGCGGTACACCGAGCCGCGCGCGGAGCCGCCCGCACCGCCGCCCGTCAGCGCGTAATCCGCCCGCACCGCGTCCGTCCCCGTGTTGAGGATCTCCAGCACCCGCGCCCCGTCCCGGTTCCGGAACGCCGTGACCTTGACGCCCTCCGCCCCGGACGACGCGGCCACCCGCACCGCCCCCGGCCGGATGAACCTGCTGTACGCGGCCAGGGCCCACAGCCGCTTGGAGACGTGGTAGTCCGCCCCGTCCAGCTGGATCAGCCCACGCGTCGCCCCGATCGACGCGCCGAACCAGTACACGTACGCGCTGGCGCGGGCGTCCGCGAGCGTGGTGTGGATGGCCTCCGCGACGGCCAGCCCGTCGTAGCCGGAGCCGTCGTCCCACGCCTCGTTCCAGGTGGCGCCGTTCGGGCTCCACTCGGACATCCAGGTGCGGCGTTCGGTCGGCAGCGGCTGGTCGGAGGGGGTGACGTACGGGTGGCCGGTGTGCACCCCGACCAACGCCGCGGCCCGCGGATCCGCCTCGATCGCCGCGGTCAACTCCGCCTGCTGGTCCCATCCGGCGGCGTCGCAGCACACCAGGTCGATCCCGGCGCGCCGCACGGTCGGCCCGAGCGCCTTGACGGTCTCCACCGCCTGCTCGGGCGTGAACTGCATGGAGGCGTACGACGTGGCGAGGTCCGGCTCGTTGGTGAAGCCGAGGTCGGTGATCCGGACGCCCTCCTGGCGGTAGAACTTCGCGTACTGGACGAGGTAGTCGGCGTAGGCCTGCCGCCACTCGGGCTTGAGCGTCCCGCCGTTGGCATCCGTGCCGTTGGTCTTCATATAGCCGGGCGCGCTCCAGGCGTCGGCGTAGAAGCGCTTGACGCCGTACGCCTTCGCCTCCTTCGCCAGCCACACCTGGCCGCCGTCGTCGCCGTCCCACTCATAGCGCGGCGTGGCCTCGGGGCCGCCCGGGTCGGTCGGCTGGATCGACTTCATGTGGTCGTACACCTCGTCCGAGGACGAGCCGATGCCCAGCCGCAGAATGCTCAGACCGGCCCCGGACTTCCGGTCCAGCAGCAGGTCGAGCACCTCCCGCTGGTGTTCGGGGGTCAACCCGCGCGCGCCGTGCATGATGTCGGCGCGCTGGAAGGCCTGCGAGAAGCCGAAGCCGTCGATGGGCTGGAGGCGTTGGCCGAAGTCCACCCGGCCCGAGGCCCCCGCCGCGGGGGCGTCACCGGCATGGGCCTCCGGTACGGTCGCCGCCGTGCCCAGGAGGGCGACGGCCAGCGCGCCCGTCACGGCGGCGCGCATCAGCTTGGTCACGAGAGCGTCCCTTCCCCTGCCTCCGAAAAACTTCCGGAAGGTCACCGAAACGTCCGGGGGAAAGTAGAGGCAGCTGAGGGGCTAGTCAATCCCCTGGGACGAGGGAGGTGTTGAGGCCACCGATCGCGCCATGTACGGCCATGTGTTTCGGAGGGGCACCGAAAACATTCCGAAGGAGAGCCGAATGATCCATGCCATGTTCGCGTATGCGCGCGCAGGCGGCCGGCGCATCGCCGTCCTGGCGGCCGCCGCGACCCTCGCCCTGCTGCCGACCAGCGCCTCCGCCTACCCCAACCCGGGCCTGGTGACGGGTGACATCGTCGTGCACGACCCCACCATGATCCGCGCGAGCGACGGCACCTACCTGCTGTACTCCACCCACGGCGGCCTCGAGGCCCGTACCTCCACCGACCGGATCGCCTTCAGCCGCTCGGGGAACGCCTTCAACACCCCGCCGTCGTGGTGGAAGAACTACTCCTCGAGCAATGACCCCTGGGCGCCCGACATCTCGTACCAGGGCGGCAAGTACCTGATGTACTACGCCGTCTCGTCCTTCGGGTCCAGCAACTCCGCGATCGGGTTCGCCACCTCGTCCAGCGGCAAGGCGGGCACCTGGACCGACTACGGCATCGTGCACTCCACCACCGGCAGCAGCAACTACAACGCCATCGACCCCAACCTCTTCGTCGACGGTGACGGCAAGTGGTGGCTGTCCTTCGGATCCTGGTGGTCGGGGCTGAAGATGCTACGTATCGACCCGTCCTCGGGCAAGCAGTACGCGGGCGACAAGACCGTCTACAGCATCGCCTCCCGGCCCACCGGCACCAAGGCGGTCGAGGGCCCCACGGTCGTCAAGCGCAACGGCTACTACTACCTGTTCGCCTCGTACGACACCTGCTGCGCGGGCACCAGCTCCACGTACAAGATCAAGGTCGGCCGCGCCACCAGCCCCACCGGGCCGTACCTCGACAAGAACGGGGTCAACCTGATGAACAACGGCGGCTCGGTGGTCCTGGAGTCCCACGGCCGCTACATCGGCCCCGGCGGGCAGTCCGTCATGAGCGATGTCGACGGCGATCTGCTCGTCTACCACTACTACGACGGTCAGGACAACGGCACGCCCAAGCTCGGCGTCAACCTCCTGAACTGGAGCGGAGGCTGGCCGACCGCGTACTGATCATGGCCTGACATGAACCTGACGGTTCGAGGAGGTGTACCCAGGGCAAATCTGGAGACGGATCACCAAGATCCTACGCGCGTAGCGCCCCCGTCCCCCGCCACCGAGGGACGGGGGCGCTACGGCACATCACCGACAGAGAGCGAAGATCCGTGACGCAAGACCGCACCTGGAACAGACGCCGGTTACTGAAACTCGGCGGCGGTGCCGCGGCGGGCGCCGCGCTCGGCCTGGGGGCCAAGGTGGCCACCGCGAGCGAGGCCGCCCCGACCGCCGTACCGACGTCCTCGCGCTTCGACCTGACCGAGCCCTCGTACGACCTGTTCCGCCACGCACGCCTGCACGATGCGAGAGTCCAGCAGTCGTTCTGCTTCGACAACGTCAACCGGCGCCTGTTCGTGGCCCAGCTCAAGGACGGCTCCGCGGACAGCAGCGGCGACCTGTGCATCACCCAGCTGGACTTCTCCGGCAATGAGCTCGGCTCTATGTATCTGCTCGGATTCGGGCACGCCGTGTCCATCGCCGCGCAGCCCGTGGGCACCAGCACCTATCTGTGGACCGAAGTGGACGTCAACAGCGGCGCCCGCGGCAAACGGCTGGCCCGCTTCCGCTGGAGCAGCGGGACGACCCTCTCCAACACCTCCTCCGCCCTGACCAAGCACTCGCCCGTCTCCGACGCGACGGAGACCACCTGCGCGATCGACCCGGTGAACAACCGGATGGCGATCCGCTATCTGAACACCGCGGGCAGCAGGCGGTACGCGATCTTCAACGTGAACGAGGTCGCGGCCGGCAACTACACCAACCGCCTCGCGGACTTCGCCCAGCCCAGCGACTCGGCCGTCTTCCAGGGCTACACGCTCTACGGAAGCTACGTCTACCAGCTGACCGGCACCGCCTACGGCGCCGACAACCCGTCCCCCGGCAACGCCTACACCTCCAGCGTCAACGTCAACACCGGCGCGCTCACCCAGCGGGCCTTCACCGGGGCGGGCTCGACGCTCACCTACCGGGAGCCCGAGGGGATGGGGGTGTACCGGACGGCCGCGGGGGAGGTCCGGCTGTTCCTCGGCTTCGCCTCCGGCGAGGCGGGCGACCGCCGCAGCAACCTCTTCTACAAGAACGTGCTCGTCTGAGCCGGTCCCCCATGGGCCGGGCTCGCGCCCAGCGTCCCGTCACGGTAGCCGCTGGGCGCGAGCCCGTGGACCGCGCGGAAGGCGCGGGTCGTTTGCCGAACCGGCAACAGGGCTCGCGGCGGGGCGGCATCCGGCACAGGATCGCCGCAACGAGCCGCCGCGCCCGGCACCTGGCAGATCGGGCGGCCGGCACATCGCAGTCCCGGACGGAGAAGTCATGTCGCAGCCCGCCCAGGCCATGGACGTCACCCATCGCATGGTCCCGACCCCCGCAGGCAGGATCCACCTGGTGGAGCAGGGCACCGGGCCGCTGGTGCTGCTGGTGCACGGCTTCCCGGAGTCCTGGTACTCCTGGCGCCGTCAGCTGCCGGCGCTGGCCGCCGCCGGGTACCGCGCGGTCGCCGTCGACGTGCGCGGCTACGGGCGGTCCTCGAAGCCGGAGAGCGTGGCCGCGTACCGGATGCTCGACCTGGTCGAGGACGGCGCCGCCGTGGTGCACGCGCTCGGCGAGGACACCGCGGTGATCGTCGGCCACGACTGGGGGGCGACCATCGCCGCGAACTCCGCCCTGGTCAGGCCCGACGTCTTCCGCGCGGTCGGCCTGCTGAGCGTCCCCTACGCCCCGCGCGGCGGACCGCGGCCCAGCGAGATCTTCGCGGGGATGGGCGGGGAGGAGGAGTTCTACGTCTCCTACTTCCAGGAGCCCGGCCGGGCCGAGGCCGAGATCGAGCCGGACGTCCGCGGCTGGCTCGGCGGCTTCTACGCCGCCCTGTCCGGCGACACCATGCCCGCGTCCGGCGCCCCCGACCCGCACTTCGTCAGCCGCGGCGGGACGCTGCGCGACCGGTTCCCCGCTGACCGGCTGCCCGCCTGGCTCGGCGAGGACGACCTCGACTTCTACGCCGGAGAATTCGAGCGGACCGGGCTCGGCGGCGCCCTGGGGCGCTACCGCAACATGGACCGGGACTGGGAGGACCTCGCCGACTTCGACGGCGCCCCCATCACCCAGCCGTCGCTGTTCCTCGGCGGCGCCCTGGACGCCTCCACCACCTGGCTGACCGCCGCGATCGACGCCTACCCCGCCACCCTCCCCGGCCTGCGCTCCTCGCACATCCTCGACGGCTGCGGCCACTGGATCCAGCAGGAACGCCCCGAGGAGGTCAACCGCCACCTGACCGACTGGCTCGCCTCCCTGCCCGCCTGACGGCGTAGCCCCGGGCGCTCGGGGTACCTGGAGGGTCCGTCCGCTGACGAAGGGAACCGGCAGTGACTGACCGACGACTGGAAGCGCCCGGGAACCATGCCCACGCCGTACCGAGGGATCTGCCGGACCAGCAGGTACACGACGGTCCGGACCCGCTTGATGTGGGCGGCCTGGATGTGGGCGGCCCGGACTGGGGTGGCCCGGACTGGGGCGGCCCGGACCGGGGCGGCGGTGCGGGCCGATACGGAGCACCGGACGGCCGCGACGACGGCGCGCATCCGACTCCGGACGAGCCATCCGGGTGAAACCGCGCAAAAGCTGCGAACATGAATGTAGGGACAATCGATCAGCTCAGCGCATCAGTGAAGAAGGTGCCCGCCATGGCCAACGTGGAATGGCACGCCGAGCATGTTCTGGTGACCCTCACCGGAATCTCGCGGGACGACGCCGGCGCGGTCTTTGACGTACTGCACCGGTGCTACCGCTCCGACGAGGCGTACGCAGGCTTGCCGGAGCACATGCTCGAGGGCCACCCGGTGGTGTGGACCTCGACCTTCGAGGTGACCCCGAGCCACCCGGAGCCCGAGCCCACCACCCTGACCGCCCCCATCACGGCAGACCTCCAGGGCTGCCCGTGCCAGGTGGAGCAGATGCGCGAGGTCCTGGCCCGCGCCTTCGCCATCGAGGAGCGGGGCCGGGTCGCCGGCGATCAGGAGCGCCAGATGGAGGTGCGGCTGGTGAGCCGGTGAGCGCCGGCGTCAGACGCCAACGGTCCCGTCGACGCCCTCGCGCAGGAAGTCGGCGTGGCCGTTGTGCCGCCCGTACTCCAGGATGACGTGCATCATCACCGCGCGCAGCGACACGTCCGTGCCCCACCGCGCGGCGTGGACGGTCACATCGAGCGACTCCGCGGCGGCCTCGATCCGCCGCGAGTGCTCCACCTCCGCCTGCCACGCCGCGAAGGCCTCCGCCCGCGTGGCCTCCCGCGCGTCGTAGGCGGCCTGGAAGTCGAACGAGTCCGACCACACGAGCGGGATGTCCTCGCCGTCGATCACCCGGCGGAACCAGTTGCGCTCCACCTCGGCCATGTGCCGCACCAGCCCGAGCAGCGAGAGCGTCGAGGGCGGCATGGACTGACGCCGCAGCTCCTCGTCGGACAGGCCGTCGCACTTGCCGGCGAGGGTCGCCCGGTGGAAGTCGAGGAAGCCGCGCAGCGTCTCGCGCTCGTCCGCGGTGGTGGGTATGCGGGGGCGTTCGGTGGTCACGGGTGAGTCCCTTTCGTACGGGCCGATGCTCGCGGAGGATTTCAGTCCGGCTCTACGCCGAACCGGCTTGCCCAGTTCCCCGTTCGTGCGTTGCCGTGACGCATGCCTTCCCATCGAGGCAAGTGAATCACGGAGTGATGTAAGGGCCCCATGGCCACGCTTCGGACTTCCCGCTCCGCCGCCACGTCCACGCCGTCGTCCCTGACCCGCCGCCGCGCCGTGCTCGCGGCGGGGGCGGGGGCGGTGGCCGCCGGGGCGGGGATCGCCTCGGCGCCCGGCGCCTCGGCCGACGCGAAGGCGACAACGCGCTCCGCCTGCTGCCCCGACTCGGGGCCCGGCTGAGGCACTGAGCCGACCTTGTGGTGGGAATGGGACAGCGACACGCCGTGACTTCGGCGTGTCGTCGTCCGAAAGTCACCGCAAACTCAACACCGGGGGTGCGTCGGCTTCTCCCGCGCGCCGAGCAGCGTCGCGCTGCGCGAGGCGTTGACGCGCGCGGGAGCGAGATCTTACCGTCTCGTTCGAAGTTGCGATCGGTATCCGAGATCTCGGACAAGCGACCAAGCGACAGCGCGCCAGCGCAGGAGAGAGACGCCGCAATGCAGCCGACGACCCCCAGCAACCGCACCGCCGCCGACACCCCCGCTCCCGCCCGACCGGCCCGCTTCACCCTCGACCCCGCCTTCGCCGTGGGCGACGTCGACCCGCGAATGTTCGGGTCGTTCGTGGAACACCTCGGCCGCTGCGTCTACACCGGCATCTACGAACCCGGCCACCCCACCGCCGACGACGCCGGGCTGCGCACCGACGTCCTGGAGCTGATCCGCGAGCTGGGAGTGACCGTCATCCGCTACCCGGGCGGCAACTTCGTCTCCGGCTACAAGTGGGAGGACGGCGTCGGCCCGGTCGACGAGCGGCCGCGCCGCCTGGACCTGGCCTGGCGGTCGACCGAGACCAACCGCTTCGGTCTCGGCGAGTACATCGACTTCCTCCGCAAGGTCGACAGCGAGCCGATGATGGCGCTCAACCTCGGCACGCGCGGCGTGGCGGAGGCGCTGGAGCTCCAGGAATACGCCAACCACCCCTCCGGCACCGCCCTGTCCGACCGCCGCGCCGCGCACGGCGACAAGGACCCGTACGACATCCGGCTGTGGTGCCTGGGCAACGAGATGGACGGGCCCTGGCAGACCGGCCACAAGGCGGCCGAGGAGTACGGGCGGCTGGCCGCCGAGACCGCCCGAGCGATGCGGCAGATCGACCCGGATGTGCAGCTGGTGGCCTGCGGCAGCTCCTCGCAGTCCATGCCGACGTTCGCGGAGTGGGAGGCGACGGTCCTGCGGGAGGCCTACGACCTCGTCGACTACATCTCCCTGCACGCCTACTACGAAGAGCTCGACGGCGACCGCGACTCCTTCCTCGCCTCGGCCGTCGACATGGAGTCCTTCATCGAGAACGTGGTCGCCACCTGCGACCACGTAGGCGCCCGGCTGAAGTCCAAGAAGAAGATCAACCTCTCCTTCGACGAGTGGAACGTCTGGTACCTGACCCGCTTCCACGGCGCCGAGCCGCCCAACTGGGACGAGGCCCCCCGGCTCCTGGAGGACAACTACTCCGTCACCGACGCCGTCGTCTTCGGCTCGCTGCTCATCGCGCTGCTGCGCCACGCCGACCGGGTCACCGTCGCCTGCCTCGCCCAACTCGTCAACGTCATCGCGCCGATCATGACCGAGCCGGGCGGCCCGGCCTGGAAGCAGACCACCTTCTTCCCGTTCGCCCAGGCCTCCCGCCACGGGCGCGGGCGGGTCCTCCAGGTCAACGTCGACAGCCCGACGTACGAGACGGCCAAGTACGGCGAGGTGCCGCTGTTGCACGCCACCGCCGTCGCGGACGAGGAGAGCGGCGAGGTCACCGTCTTCGTCGTCAACCGCGACCAGACGCGGCCGCTGCCGCTGGAGGTGGACCTGCGCGGGCTCGGCGTGGCCCGTGTCGTCGAGCACAGCGTCCTCGCGGACGCCGACCCCGAGGCCCGTAACACCCTGGCCGAGCCGGAGCGCGTCACCCCGCACCCCGCGACCGGCACGGTCCTGGCGGACGGGGTGCTGCGGGCCACGCTGGAGCCGATGTCCTGGAACGTCATCCGGCTGGGGTGAGCGGCGCGGTCAGCGCCGCGCGGTAGGCCTCCTCCGGCTGCGCGCCTTCGAGGACGGCCCCGTCCCCGAAGGCGACGTACGGCACCACGTCGACATGGACGCCGAGCGCGCGTACGCGGTCGAGTTCGGCGCGCAACTCGGCTGTTCCGTCGGTGTCGTCGGGGCCGGGGGCCGCCACCACCCCGGCCTCGGCGGCCAGCCGGGCCAGGGTGGTGCGGTCGGAGATCAGCAGCCCGTCGGTGAAGTACGCCCGGAACAGCCGCTCCGCCATCCGCTCGCCGAGCCCCTGGGCGGAGGCGTGGGCGACCAGCCGGTGGGCCTCGAAGGTGTTGGTGAACAGGGCGCGTTCGAAGCGCAGGTCCAAGCCGTCCGCCACACCGAAGGCGGTGTCGGAGGCCACCTGCTGGACGAACGCCTCACCACGGGTCCGCCGCCAGACCTCGAACAGCGGCTCACCGGCGGACGGCGCGTCGGGCTCGGCCTGGAACGGGCGGATGGTCAGTTCGGCCTCGCCGCCGGCGGCCCGGGTGAGGCGGGTGAAGCCGAGGTAGCAACGGACACAGACGAGGTCCAGGGCGATCTCAACACGGCGTTTGGTTCGCATGCCCATAAGCCTCGGCCTGGCGGGAAGGGACAGGAAGTACAAGGTTCTTCCTGGTAAAAGCGGTACCAGGCTGGGCCCGCGACGCCCGCCGCCCCCGGCCGGATACTGAACCGATGAGCGGAACAGGGAGCGGAGACGACGCGGCCGGCGACCTCGCGGGCGCGCTGCGCCGCTGGCGCGACCGGCTCGACCCGGCGACGGTCGGCCTGCCGGCCGGGCGCGTGCGCCGCGCGCCGGGGCTGCGGCGCCAGGAACTGGCCCAGCTCGCGGGGATGTCCGTCGACTACGTCATCCGCCTCGAACAGGGCCGCGCGACCTCCCCGTCCCCTCAGATCCTCACCGCCCTCGCCCGCGCCCTGCGACTCTCGGAACCGGAACGCCGCCACCTGTTCCTGCTCGCGGGCCGGCCCGCGCCCACCACCGACCGCATCTCGTCCTACCTCACCCCCGGCGTCCAGCGCATGCTCGACCAGATGCGGGCCACCCCGGTCGGGGTGTACGACGCGGCGTGGACCCTGATCGCCTGGAACCAGCTGTACGCCGCGCTGCACGGCGACCCCTCCGGGCGCTCGGAGCGCGAGCGCAACGTCCTGTGGCGCCACTTCACCGGACGCCCCGACCGCGTGACCCACACCCCCGAACAACAGGCCCGCTTCGAAACCGCCACCGTCGCCGACCTGCGCTCCGCCACCGCCCACTACCCCGCCGACCGGCCCTTGCGCACCCTCGTCGCCGACCTGCGCCGCGCCAGCGACCGCTTCGCCCGGCTCTGGGACGCCCACGCGGTGGGCAGTCACACCATGGACACCAAGACCGTCCACCACCCCGACGTCGGCCCGCTCGTCCTCGACTGCGATGTCCTCAACGCCCCCGGCAGCGACCTCCACGTCGTCATCCACACCGCCGCGCCGGGCACGGATGCGGCGGACAAGCTGAGCCTGCTCGCGGTGATCGGTACGCAGGCGATGACGGGAAACGCGTGTGCCTGACCCCACCGGGGCCAGGCACACGCGGTCCGGCTCGCCGCCGTCTCGTGGCGATACCCGCTAAACGACCAGCCAGAGCAGGCTCGTCAGCAGGAAGCCCGCCACGCCCATCGCGGTCGTCAGGACGGTCCAGGTGCGCAGGCCGTCGCCGACCTCCAGGCCGACCAGGCGGGTGAACATCCAGTAGCCGGCGTCGTTGATGTGCGAGACCGACAGGCCGCCCGCGCCCATCGCCAGGCAGACCAGGGCCAGCTGCTGCGGGGACAGGTCGGTGCGCTGGAGCAGCGGGGTGATCAGGCCGGCCGTGGTGACCAGGGCCACCGTGGTGGAGCCCTGCACCGCGCGCAGCAGCATCGTCATCGCGAAGGCCAGGGCCAGCAGCGGCAGGCCCGTACGGTCCAGGACGTCGGCCACGGCGTCGCCGATGCCGGTCTTCACCAGCACCTTGCCGAAGACACCGCCCGCGCCCGCCACCAGGATCACCATGGCCACGCCCGGCAGCGCCGAGCCCATGACCTCGGAGATACGGGCGCTCGACCAGCCGCGCCGGGCGCCCAGGAAGTACGCGGCGAGCGCCGCCGCGACGAGCAGCGCGACCATCGGGGCGCCCAGGACGGTGAGGACGGCGCGGAGGGTGGAGCCCTCGGAGAGGAAGTTGGTGCCGATGGTGCCGAGCAGGATCAGGACGATCGGGGTGACGATGAGGCTCACCACCATGCCGAAGGACGGCGGGTTCTCCGCGCCCTCGACCACGGCCTTGGGCGCGGGCCCGGCCTCGGCCCCGGCCTCGTTCTCGGACCCGTCCCCGGCGCCGAACACCTTCGCGTACACATCGGCCGTCATCGGGTACTCGCGGCGCGTCATCCGCTTGGCGAGCAGATAGCCCAGCAGGATCACGACCGCCGTCACCGGGATGCCGAAGAGCAGCACCCAGCCCTGGTCGGCGCCGATCGTCGTGGCCGCCGCCACCGCGCCGGGGTGCGGCGGCAGGAAGGCGTGCACGGTGAGCATCGCCGCGCCCATCGGCAGGGCGTACACCAGCAGCGGCTTGCGCGACGCGCGGGCCACGCCGTACGCGATCGGCATCAGGATGATCAGGCCGACCTCGAAGAACACCGGGATGCCGAGCAGAAATCCGGCCGCGGTGAGCGCGAGCGGGGTGCGCTTCTCCCCGAAGCGTTCCATGAGCGAGTGCGCCAAGGACGCGGCGCCGCCGGACAGTTCGATGATGCGGCCGATCATCGCGCCGAGGGCGATGATCGTGGCGATGTGGCCGAGCGTCGAGCCCATGCCCTCTTCGATGGTGGCCACCAGCTCCGCGGCCGGGACACCCGCCGTGAGCGCCACGCCGATGGACACCACGACCAGGGCGACGAAGGGCTGGATCTTCGCCTTGATGATCATCAGCAGCAGGAGGGCCACGCCCCCCGCCGCCACCGCCAGAAGCGCGCCGTGGCTCATCGGCCTTCTCCTCTCGGGGACAGGACGGTCACGATGGAGGAGTCGTCGCGGGCCGCGAGCCCGGCCCGCTCGCCCAGCAGATACAGCTGCTCGGCCGCCGAGGCCAGCGGCACCGGCACATGCGCGTGCTTCGCGATGCCGGTCACGATGCCCATGTCCTTGACGAAGATGTCGAGGCGGGAGCGGACCTCGACGGAGTCCGCGTCGTCCCCGTACACCTGCGCCATGCGCGGACCGCGGTCGGCGAACATGAACGAGCCCGCCGCGCCCTGGCTCAGGCTGTCGATGACCGTCTGCGGGTCGAGGCCGAGGCCGCGCGCGAGGGCCACCGCCTCGGCCGCGGCGGCGATGTGCACGCCCGCCAGCAGCTGGTTGATGGCCTTGAGGGCCTGGCCGTCGCCGGGCTTGTCGCCGATGACCGTCAGGGTGGAGGCGAGCCGGTCGAGCACCGGGCGGGCCGCCTCCAGGGCGGCCGGCTCCGCGCCGACGACGATCAGCAGATCGCCGTTCCCGGCGCGGGTCGGACCGCCGCTGACCGGGGCGTCGACGAGCCGTACGTCCGCGCCGCGCTCGGCGAGGGCGGCGGCGGTCGCGCGGGCCGCCTCCGGGCCGACGGTGCTGGTCAGTACGACCACGGCCCCGGCCTTCAGCGTCGCGGCGGCGCCCGAGTCGCCGAACAGCGCGCCGTCGACCTGGGCCTGGTCGCGTACGGCCAGCACGACGACATCGGCGTCGCGGGCCGCCTCGGCCGGGGTGGCGGCCTCGGTGGCCCCGTGCTCGACGGCGAGCGCGCGGCGCTCGGCCGCGATGTCGAACACGGCCACCGGGAACGCCCCGGCCAGCCGCTGGGCCATGGGCAGCCCCATGGCGCCCAGGCCGATGACCGCGGTCCGGGGTGTGGATGTTGACGGGTAAGCGGATGTGGACATGCGGGTTCCTTGGGAGGGAGGAGGGGGAGGGGACGAGAAAAAGGCATGAGAGGGCACAGCGGGGCTGTCGCCGCTGGGGGACGCCCACGCCCAGCGTCTGTGAGGGGTTGGCCCGGGCCGGCGCGGGTCGCGCCCGGCCCGAGCTACGTTGCGGAGGGGGAGCGGGGCTACGCCGCCGAAGTGGCCGGCGACAGCTTCCGCGTGATCCGGAGCGCGGTGGCGGCGACCGCCTCCCGCCCCGCGGCCCATGTCGACACGACATCCGAGCCGGGCAGCGCGCCGGGCAGGGCCGCAGCCATTGCGTCCAAGTACGCGCGCCGCAGCTCCGCGTTGACGTTCACCTTGGCCACGCCGCGCCGCACCGCCCCGAGTAGCTGCTCCTCGGGCAGCCCGCTCGCGCCGTGCAGCACCAGGGGCACCGGGACGACGTCACGGATGCGCTCCAGGCGGTCCAGGTCCAGCCGTACCGGCTCGGCCGTGAAGCCGTGGACGTTTCCGACCGCGACCGCCAGCGCGTCCACACCCGTCGCGGCCACGAACTCCGCGGCCTGCTCCGGGTCGGTCATGGAGCCGCCGGCCGCGCGCGCGTCGGTCGAGACGTCCTCGTCGCCCGCCAGCGCGCCCAGTTCGGCCTCGACCCAGACGCCCGCGGCGTGGGCGCGCTCGACGGCCTTGCGGGTGAGCGCCACGTTCTCCGCGAAGGGGAGGTGCGAGCCGTCGACCATGACCGAGGTGTAGCCCGCCTCGACGCAGGCGGTGATCTCCTCCAGGTCCCGGCTGTGGTCCAGGTGCACACCGAGCTCGGCGTCCGAGCGCCGGGCGGCGGCGAGGGCGAGGGCCATCAGGGCCTCGCGGCCCGCGTGCTTGAAGGCGCTCGACCCGGCTTGGAGCAGCACCGGCCGGCCGGCGGTCTCGGCCGCCGCGACGATGCCCTGCACGGTCTCGAGGTTGTAGGCGACGAAGCCGGGTATCGCCCGGCCCTCGCGGGCGGCGGCGGTCAGGGCGTCGGTTCCATGCAGCAGCATCATCGGCTCCGGAGCAGGTCGATGGCGTCGGCGAGGGCGTTGTCGTCACCGACGTTGCCGGCGAAGACGATGTACGGGATGCCCACGCTGGGGCCGGACTCGGGCTCCCAGAGCGAGACGATGCCGGGGAGCAGGGTGCCGCGGGCCCAGGCCCGGCGGATCTCCAGGCCCTCGGTCGCGATGTCGCTGGAGGTGATGCCGCCCTTGGCGACGACGAACGCGGGCCGCCGCTCGGCGGTGACCGCCCGTACGGTCTCGACCAGCGCGGCGGACACGCTCCGGGCGATGGCGAGCGAGTCGTCCGCGTCGGCGCCGGTGACGACCGAGCGGGTGGTGCGCACCACGACCTCGCCACCCTCCAGCGCCCCGGCGCAGGCCTTCGCCACCTCGGCGATGTGCGCGGCGCGGCGCTCTTCGTCGAGCAGGGCGGGCACATCGAGCTCGAACTCGGCGATCCCG
This sequence comes from Streptomyces sp. NPDC028305, assembly GCF_055569495.1. Taxonomy (NCBI): domain Bacteria; kingdom Bacillati; phylum Actinomycetota; class Actinomycetes; order Kitasatosporales; family Streptomycetaceae; genus Streptomyces; species Streptomyces sp. NPDC028305. The sequence continues at coordinate 823,363 of NZ_JBVHTN010000001.1, read as the reverse complement.
CCGCGCTCGCGCAGCCGGTCCAACTGGCGGGTGGTCAGCCCCACATGCGAGCCGACGGCGATCAGGCCGTGGCCCGCCGGGGCGGCCGCGTCCCGTCCCGCCCGGAGCTCCGCCGCCGTCAGCGGGGCGCGGGCGGCCTGGCCGGCGCGGGCCCGTACGAAGGAGGGACCGCAGCGGTACAGCAGCCGGGCGCCGCCGGCCTCCGCCTTGGCCGAGGCGAGGGCGAGGACGCGCAGGTCGTCGTCGGCCAGGGCGTCGGCAACGGCCGTCCGGCCCTCGCGCAGCGAGCCCAGCAGCCCGGCCACGTGCTCGGGGCCGCGCACCCGCAGGTCCTCCAGCGTGATGCGCAGCACGTCGGCCGCGGCCACCCGGCCGCCGGTCTTCTCCTCGATCCACTCCGGGAGGCGGGAGTTGGCGTAGCCGAACGTGGCGTCGCGCGCGAACTCGCTCCGCCCGACCGGCAGCATCCCCTCCGCCGTGCGCATCCAGTGCACCGAGTCGGCCGTGAGCCGGCCGGCCTCGATGTACGCGGGGACGAGCACGACGCCGTCCACGGGCACCTCGTCGGCCAGGACGTCCGTCTCCAGCGGGAAGTGTCCGCGCAGCGTGGAGTCGCCGCGGCTGGCCAGTACGTAGCCGATGCCCTCGGCGGCCGACGCCTGGGCCAGGGCGCGGACGACCTCACGGTTGCGGGCGGCGGCCGCGTCCGGGTCGAGGCTGCGGGTGTTGGTGAGCACGAAGAAGGCCGTGCTGTCCTGGCGCAGCGCCCACCGCAGGTCCTCGACCGTCCAGGTGGTGAGGACGGGCACATCGGCGACGGTCTGGGTGCCGGTCGGGTCGTCGTCGAGCACGACCAGGCGGCGGTCCGCGGCGAGGGCGGCGGCCACCTCGGCGGGGGTCACCTCGCGGGGCGGGGGCAGCTCGTGCGCCTCGGGGAAGTGGAGGGTCTGGGACATCGGTGGATCTTCTTTCGTGCGGTGTCCGGGCAGGCCGGGGCCGTGGCCCGGCCCCTCGGGTGTGATGGGGGCGGGCCCGGGAGGTGGTGCGTCCGGCGAGGCGGGGTGAAGCGGTCGGCTCAGGCGTCCTGTTGCTGGTCGACCCGCATGACGTGCGTACGCAGATCGTCCGTCGTCTGCGCCATGTGGTCGTCCATCGCGCGCCGGGCCTTCTCCGGATCCGCCGCGCGCAGCGCCTCCAGGACGGCCTCGTGGTGCTGGATGGCGTTCGTACGGATCTGGGGCACGGCCGAGGTCTGCCGGCGGCCCTCGACGAGCAGCCTGCCGAAGGGCTCGAAGAGGAGGGGGACGAAGGCGTTGCCCGAGGCCCGCATCACCACGTCGTGGAAGGCGATGTCCGCCTCGACGAACTGCTCGGTGTCCCCGGCCCGCGCGGCGGCCCGCATCTCCTCCAGCAACTCGTCGAGCTGCGCCAGGTCGTCCGCCGAGCGCCGGGCGGCGGCCAGCTGGGCGGCCCCGACCTCGATCATCCGCCGGGCCTCGATCAGCTTCTCGGAGACCGCGCCGCCCGTCCGGGGCCCGGCGGCAGCGGCGCGGATCATCGGCTCCAGCGCGGTCCACTGGTCGGGCGTGTTGACGTAGGTGCCCCGGCCGCGGTGGATGCGGACGATGTTCTGCGACCGCAGAACCTTGATCGCCTCGCGGAGCGTGAGCCTGCTGGCCTCGTGCTGCTCGGCCAGCACGGCCTCCGGGGGGAGCGCGGTGCCGGGCGGGTAGTGGCCGTCGATGATCGCGGACAGCAGTCGCTCGGCGATGTCGTCGGACAGCGGCATTGCTGTCGACCTCCTTGCCGTGTGCATCAGACATCAGACATCTGATGTCTCAGCGAAGGTAGGCAGGGTTCGGGCGGCCGTCAACCCCCCGAGGCAAAAAAACGGCCCCCGCCGGGCCGTGGGTGGCGTGCCGGGCGGGGGCCGGAAGGGGTGAGGGGGGCGGGCCGGTCAGGCGTCCGGGTCCACGCCGACCGTGAGCGTGCCCTGGTAGCCCGCCGAGGGCGAGGAGCCGAGCGCCGTCAGGGTCAGCAGGCCGGAGGAGGCCCCGCCGCCGTCGTAGATCCCGTCGGCGTCGAGGGTGGTGCGGGGGACGGTGTTGGTGGAGTACGGGGAGAGTTTCGCGACGGCCTGGGTGACGGTCTCGGAGAAGAAGAGCTGGCCGGTGTGGAGCTCGTTGCCGCCGGTGAACGAGCCGTCGGAGGTGAGCGTGACGTCGGTGTGCACCTTGAGGTGGATGTGGATGCAGCGGCCCCGGTACCAGCCGGGATAGATGCCGGTGAGTTTGGCGACCCCGTCGGTGCCGGTGAGCACACCGCCGCGAAGGAACTTGCCGTTGTCCGGCTCCTGGTGGCCGTTGTTGCCGACGAAGCCGGAGTACTCGCCGAGCGCGTCGCAGTACCAGATCTCCACGAGCGCCTTGTCGAGGGGCGCGCAGGTGGCGTTGTCGACGACGGTGAGGGTGAGCTGGAGCGGGATCCCGGGCTTGCCCTCCGAGACGTCGGAGCGGACGAGCGCGTGCTGGAGGTAGTAGGGGCCTTCGGTGAGCTCCTTGGTGAGGGTGCATACGGCGGCCGCCGCGGGGGCGGCTTGGAGGGTTCCAGCTTCGGTTCCGGCTTCGGCGCGGCCGGTGGCGGTGGCGGCGGCCGTGCCCAGGCCGACGGCCGCGGCGGCGGCGCTGCCGGCGATCAGTACTCTGCGGCGCCCGATGGGGGCGTGAGATGAGTCTGTCATGAGCATGCAAAGTAGGAGGGCTCTCTGTGTGCGTGCTGTGGGTTCGGCAAAGTCTCGGCGCGTCAACGTCCCTTTAAGGCCATCTCCTTGTGACGCGAGTGAACCGATTGCCTTTCTGTGAAAGGTTGGCTGACGGCTGCGCAAGGGCGTTGACATGACTACAAGCGCTTACTAGCTTCGTCCGTGGTAGCTGCCCTCTGCTGGCGCGGACTGACCACCCGCTTGGCAGCAGAGTCGAAACACGTCAGAGCCGCACCTTTGGCGATCTCCACCGGCCCTAGCGACCAGCGTGCTTGCCGCCAATCAGCAAGCGCTTGCCTCCCCTCCCGTGTGGAGATCTTCTCGAAACGAGAGGACTCCCCCCATGACAGACCAGCGCACCATCCTCCGTCGGCGCAACCTGACCGCTGTCGCCGCGGGCGCCGTGGCCGCGCTCGCCCTCGGCACCATCTCGGCCGTCTCCGCCCAGGGCGCGCCGACCGACGCCGCCACCGACACCTCCGCCTCGGCCGCCTCGGCCGCCATCACGGCCGAGAACTCGCCGATCGGCTTCGGCGCGGGCACCACGGGCGGCGGAAACGCCTCCGCCACCACCGTCTCCACCCTGGACGCCTTCAAGAGCGCCGTCGCGAGCGACAGCGCGAAGGTCGTCAAGGTGTCCGGCCTCATCTCGCTGACCGGGCAGGTGGACATCGGCTCCAACACCACCGTGCTGGGGGTGGGTTCGTCGTCCGGCTTCACCGGCGGCGGGCTGCGGCTGAAGGAGTCGACCAATGTCATCATCCGCAACCTGAACATCAGCAAGCCGCGGAAGCCCTCCGACGCGATCACGATCCAGGAGTCCACGAGGGTGTGGGTCGACCACAACACCCTCTCGGCCGACCGGGACCACGACAAGGACTATTACGACGGCCTGTTGGACATCAACCACGGGTCCGACAACATCACCGTGTCCTGGAACAAGTTCGCCGAGCACTTCAAGGGCAGCCTGGTCGGGCACAGCGACAACAACGCAGGCGAGGACACCGGCCACCTGAAGGTGACCTACCACCACAACTGGTTCACCAACGTGTACTCGCGGATCCCGAGCCTGCGGTTCGGAACCGGACACTTCTACGACAACTATGTGCAGGGCGCGGAGACGGCCGTGCACCCCAGGATGGGCGCGCAGATGCTCGTCGAGAACAACGTGTTCCGTGACACCCAGGTGGCGGTGACCACCAACCGCGACAGCGACGTGGACGGATACGCGGTACTGCGCGGCAACGACCTGGGCGGCGCGGCCACCGAGATCTCCCAGGTCGGCAGCTTCACCAACCCGCCGTACTCGTACACCGCCGAGCCCGCGTCGTCGGTCGTCTCGACGGTGACCGGGCAGGCCGGGGCCGGCAAGCTCTGAGCACCACCCCCACACCCGTACCGCCCCGCCGGAGCCGACTCCGGCGGGGCGGTACTCCCCGTGAACCCCGGGAGAGGACCCCACATGAGACATGCCGGACGGCTGGGAATCGTACTGACGGCGGCGCTCGTCGCGGCCACGGCAGCGCTGGGCGGCGGCACACCGGCCGCGGCGGTGGACACCCCCAACGCCGCCCCCGACAGCGGCTCGTTCAACGTGCTCACCTACAACGTGGCCGGGCTGCCCGAGGGTCTTTCCTCCGGCCACCCCGAGAAGAACACCCCGCTCATCTCCCCGCGCCTGGGCGCGTACGACCTGGTCAACGTCCAGGAGGACTTCAACTACCACGCCGCGCTGTACGCGGGCGACGACCACCCGTACCGCACCCCGACCAGCGGCGGAGTGCCCTTCGGCGACGGCCTCAACACCCTTTCCGACCTGCCGTACGACGACTTCGAGCGGGTGAAGTGGGCCAGCTGCAATGGCACCGACTGCCTCACCCCCAAGGGCTTCTCCCTCGCGCGGCTGCGCGTGGCCGAGGGCGTCCACGTCGACGTCTACAACGTGCACACCAACGCGGGCACCACGGCCGCCGACCTCGCCGCCCGCCGCGCCAACATCACCCAGCTCTCCGACTTCATCGCCGCCAACTCCGCCGGCAACGCGGTCATCGTCATGGGCGACACCAACACCCGCTACACCCGCTCCGAGGACAACATCCGCGACCTGACCGGCCGCAACGGCCTCACCGACGCCTGGGTCCAGCTTGTCCGCGGCGGCTCCGCCCCGCCCGCCGGATCCGACGCCCTGGTCTGCGACCCGGACCACGTCACCAACACCTGCGAGGTCGTCGACAAGGTCCTCTACCGCTCCAGCCCGCTGCTCACCCTCACCGCCACCCGCTACAACAACGACCACCCCGGCTTCCTCGACGCCGCCGGTGAGCCGCTGTCCGACCACTACCCGCACACCGTCGACTTCTCCTGGAAGCTCCCGCAGGGCCTGCGCGCCAGCGACCAGTTCGGCGGCCCCCACGGCACGGCCTTCAACGACGCCGACGACCTCCCCGCCACCCCCGCCGCACCCCGCACCCTCACCCTGCGCGGCGCCTCCCGCCTCGACGCGGTGTCCCTGTCCCTCGACGGCGGCACCACCCTCACCCACGGCGGCCCCGGCGGCACCGCCACCTCCCTCACCCTCGCCCCTGCCGAACACCTCACCTCGGTCACCCTCACCCAGGGCACCAAGGACGGCCGCACCCGCCTCTTCTCCGCCGCGTTCACCACGGACACGGGCCGGCGGCTCGCCGCCGGAACGCCGACCGCCGACGCGGTGACCTACGCCGCGCCCGCCGGCTGGCAGATCACCGGCTTCACGGGGCGTGCGGGCGACGAGATCGACAAGCTGGGCGTGGTTTACGCGCCCAAGTAAGCTACGGCCCCATGCGTGATCTTGCGGCCGGGTTCGGCTACATGGTGAAGGGGCAGCGCTGGGTCGCCCGGCACGGACGGTGGTGGGGGTTCGGGATGATTCCCGCCCTCATCACCCTCGTCGGGTACGCGGCGGCGCTCGTCGCCCTGTTCTTCTGGACCGACGACATCATCGACTGGTCCACCCCCTTCGCCGACGGCTGGCCCTCGCCGTGGCTCGACGTCTTCCGGGGCGCGCTCGCCGTCCTCTTCGTCGGCGTCTGCCTCTTCCTCGCCATCCTCACCTTCACCGCGGTCACGCTGCTCGTCGGCCAGCCCTTCTACGAATCCCTCTCCGAGCAGGTCGACATCTCCGAGGGCGGCACCGCGCCCGAGTCCGGTCTGCCGCTGTGGCGCGAGCTGTGGATCGGCCTGCGCGAGGCCATCGGCCTGCTGCTGCGCGCCGCGATCTGGGGGGCGCTGCTCTTCGCGCTCGGCTTCGTACCGGTGATCGGCCAGACCGTGATCCCGGTGCTCGCCTTCTGCGTCACGGGCTTCTTCCTCACCGAGGAGCTCACGTCGATCGCGCTGCTGCGGCGCGGCGTGCTCCTCAAGGAGCGGCGTCGGCTGCTGAAGGGGCGCCGCATGTTCACCCTCGGCTTCGGCGTCCCGCTGGCGCTGGCCTTCTTGCTGCCGCTGGTCGCGGTGTTCCTGATGCCGGGGGCGGTGGCGGGGGCGACGCTGTTCACGCGCGACCTGATGGGGGAGGAGGCGCAGGCGGATGACGATGAGGACGGGGACGACGACCGTACGCCGCCGGGCTACCCTGCGGCGCCTTATTCCGGGGCGCAGCCGTAGCGGCTACGGGGTGAAGCGAACTGTCACGTTCGCCCAGCCGTCCGGACTCGCGTACTGCCATTCGCCGACTTCATCAGCCGACAGCATCGCCTCGGAGTACAGGGCTGCGACGAGGAGTTTCCAGGGCTCGTCTCGCTCGGCGGTTTCCTCGTGGGCCAGGTCCCGTAGCGATGTGGAGGCCGCTGTGAAGATGGCGGTGCGGATGTCGAAATACCGCGTGTGGTCGGCTTTTCCTGTGGTGACGCCGGATGTGCTGATGAACGTCCATTCGGCGTGCCAGGGGCCATCTGCCATGGGGGCTTACTCCGGCGAAGTGCTCTGCGGCATGACTTTGCGGTGAGTATGAGACGACGACACGCCGTGGGGTCGGCGTGTCGTTGTCTCATACTCACCGCAGATGGCGATCTTGACCGGTCCCGGCCATGCCTCGTTGGCGCTGGGCGTGAAGCGTGGCGATGGCGCGTAGCTGCCGCCGCTCGTACGCGGTGGCCGGTCGCACCGAGGCACAGTGCGATCGCCATTTGAGGCCGGTGGGTCGGGTGAGGCAGACCATCGGGCCGTCGAAGTCGGCGATGGTCGCGGGCATGTCGTAGTGCCGGTCGTAGACCACCATGCCGACCGCGAGGCTGGGCAGGAGGGTGGTCCAGTGCGCGCCGCTCACTGCGACCCCCGCGCCAGGTGCTGAGCGATCTGTTCGCCCAGGGCCACCGACTGCTGCCGCAGGTCCTCCAGGGTCGGCTGGTCGTCGCCGCGCTGCTGCCCCTGCTGTTCGTGCTGTTCGTCGGCCTGTCCTGGCGGGTTCACGGTTTCGCCAGCCATCGGCCGCTCCTCTCCGTAGTGTTTCCGCTACTAAGTGCGTTCAGCGTGGCCTACGGTGGAGACCCGTTCAACGTGTCGGCAAGGAATGGAAGGTAGCGAACGGACCATGAACAAGAACGAGTTGAACCCGGACGCCTCCGCTGAGGCGGCCTACGGGGCGCGTTTACGCAGCCTGCGGGAGGCTCGCGGCTGGACTCAAGAGAGCCTTGCCGAACGTACGGAATATTCCAGCGTGCATATTTCGGCCGTCGAGAATGGTCGGAAGCCTCCAACCCTCCGTTTCTCGCGCAGCGTGGATGTGGCGTTCGGTATCGCGGGCACGCCAGAGTCGTTCGAGCGCGAGTACCGCGAGATCAAACACGGCGGTCTGTTGGAGGGTTTCCCGGAGTACGTCGGGTTCGAGGGTCGGGCAGTCGAGATCCGGCTGTTTCAGATCGGGCTGATCCCCGGTCTGTTGCAGACCCCTGAGTACGCGCGGACGGTCGCGGATGGTGACGTGCGGCGCGGGGCCATCCCGCCCGAACAAGCTGAGGAGCGCGTGTCCTTCCTCGTGGAGAGGCAGGCCGCGCTGGTGCGTCCCCGGCCCCCCATGGTGCTTGTCGTGATGGATGAGAGCTGTCTTCGTCATGAGGTGGGCAACGCCGCAGTCATGGAGGGTCAGCTACGGCGACTGGTCGAAGTCGCCTCTCTTCCCAACTGGGTACTGCAAGTGTCGCCCTTTGCGATAGGAGCGCGGCGATCGTTCAACCTGCCGGTCAACCTCCTCACTCTGGCCGACCGATCCGTGATGGCGTACACCGAGTCACAGGCACGGGGGCACTTGGAGCGCGAAACCACCGCTGTCGTACCCATGCTGACGGCATACCATCAGTTGCAGGCCGAAGCACTGTCGCAGGCGGAATCCGTGGCCATGATCGAGCAGGTACGAAAGGGCATCTCGTGACGACCGAATCCCCCCGCTGGTTCAAGTCCTCCTACAGCAGCAACGGCGGCGACTGCGTCGAGGTCGCCGCCAACCTCGTCGCCTCGCGCGGCATAGTCCCCGTCCGTGACAGCAAGGAGCCGCACGGCCCGGCGCTCGTCTTCGAGTCGCCCGCCTGGTCGTCGTTCGTCGCCGCCGTCAAGGGCGGGGAGTTCCCCGCCGCCTGACCACGAAGAGAACGGTGCACCGCGTCGACCGTACGGCGACCTACCCCTCGTCCACGCCTTCGGTGAGCTGATCGAGCAGGGCAGCCAGCCACTCGACGTCTTGGTGGCGCGAGAAGGCGGTGTCGAGCGGTGCGAGTGAGGCGTACACGGTCCGGAGCGCGGAGATGTCTTCCGGGGTGAGGGGAGAGCCGAGAGAGCGCAGCTCGTCCACGGCCTCCCTGACCCAGTACAGGCTGCGGAGTTCGGTGTTGCCCGCAGACACCGCGAGCACCTTCCGGTACTCGGCGGCCGCCTCGCCCTGCTTGCCGCAGCATGCCAGGAAGCCGCCGAGCAACGCGAATTCGAAGGCGTACGTGGCCAGAGCTGACCACCGTCGGAGCACATCCTCCAGAGCCCCCCGCTCGCCGCACCGCTCCAGCATCCGGGCCAGATGCACCAAGTCCCGCCCGGACAGGTGGGGGGAGGCGGCCGCTTCGAGCAGCAGGGCCCGTCCCTCCTCGGGGCGGAGCGCGGACAGCAGCCGCAGGGGCGTGGCGAGATCCGCCCCCATCTCACAGGTGTCGGGATCGCCCATGCACGCGTGCACCAGGGTCAGCGCGAGGCGGCTGGCCTCGTCTTCCACCCCCGCACCGGCGAGGAGCCGGGCGATGTCCAGTGCCGCACTCCCCGATACCGGCCGCCGGGACAGTGCGATGAGCGTTTCGACCGCCACCGCGTGGAACTCTCCGCCGAGCAGGTCCTGGACCGCGCGCAGAGCAATTGAGACCTCAGTGTCCGGGTGGTTGGCGATGGTCAGCAGCGCCTCCAGGCCCCGCGGGTCTCCAGCCCATACGAGGTACTTGGCGATCTCCACCGCCTCGTCCAATGGGATGGGACGGGCGAGACGCGCCTCCGTGGCCTTCCGTACCTCGTCGACATAACCCTCGCCATGCAGCGTGCGGGCGACTTCGGCCCAGTAGGGCCCCCACAGCGGGGGTGAGGTGCCGTCCTGTCCGGGAGCCAGTGCGGCCAGGGCCGGCTCTGGTACGCCCGTTCGCACCAGCACGGTGTACGGGGTGGCGTTCACCTCGTCGGACGGGAGAGGAGCGCCGAGGATCCGCCGTGCGAGAGCCGCGGCTGCCTCATCCTGTCCGGCGGACAAGTAGGCCTCGGCAGTGGCACACAGAGCCTGGACGATGTCCCTGAGCCGGTACTCCCGCTCGCCCCTCCACATGTGGCTGTCAGCGGGCGGCCAGTTCTCGACCATGGTGAAGAGCGCGTCGGTCATGGAGTCCGCTGTGTCATACGCACCCGCCTGGATCAGTAACCGCATGTTGTCCTTGTCGGGCAGCCGATCACCGTCGGGGGACAGGTCCAGCAGGCGCAGCAGCGATACCGTATCCCCCAGTGCGAGAGCGCAGTTGCCAAGGAGGAAACGCCCCAGTCCGTCGGCGGCCCACAATGACACATCGGTGAGGACACGTCGCACGGAGCAGTGGATCCGGCTGCCCAGGGCCAGCAGGTGGTACGCCGCGGCGATCCGTCCTTCGCTGACCGCACCGCTCCAACTCCTCCCGGAGTTCGGCGACCTATAAGTCGTGTGCTCAAAATGCCGCGACGCCAGAAGACGCTCGGCCTTTGCCAGTGCGGCCTCGAAACCGAAGATGCGCCCGAGTGCAACGACGGCACCTGTGCGCGCGGTGATGCTGAGCCGATCGTTGTCGGCCATGGTCACCAGGGCCTGGTACGCCGCGTCGCGCATGGGCTGGGCAGCAATCAGAGCGCAGAACTCCTCTGCGTGCCAGAAGGAACCGGCCCTCTCCAGCAGCCGGTTCAGCACCGAGCTGGTGAGGACATCGGGCACTCGCACCCCCTCCGCCAGCAGCCGCCCGGCCAGCGCTGCGTGGTCGTCCGGAACACTGCTGTCCCCGCTCACGACGGCGATGCTGACCCTCCGGTGCACGCCAAAGAGGTCGTAGTCGTCACTGCTCCGCAGCAGCCACCCCACCAACCCCTCCGCATCGGCCCCCGCCCGCCTCGCCCAACATGCGATGGCCAGCACCCCGAAGTCCCGCCGCTCTCCCCGCAACGCATCCCGCACCAACTTGTCCCGCAGCGGCTCCGCCCCCGGCCAGTCGGCGGGCAGCCGACTCGCCGTGTCATGGGCGGCCAGGTATTCCGCGAAGCTGCGGTGAGCCCAATGCAACTCGCCCGAGCCCCGCTCGTACAACAACAACCCAGTGCCGCTCAGCAGACCGGTGACCACCTCGCGCCAGCCGTGTAGGAAGTCCGTGGCCTCGTCGGCCTGCTGCGCGATCCACCGCAGCGCCTCCTCCAGCAGCGGCGCGTCAGACGTCAGCGTGTTGTGGGCGAGCGCGGTGAGCAGCGGGACACGCGTGCCGTACAGCCACTCCGCGAGCCGCCGTGAGCCGCCCGCCTGAGCCACGGCCCGCAGCAGCCCGGCCCGCCGTTCCTCCTCCCCTGGACGGCCGCTGAGCAGATAGCCGACGCATTCCTGGTACAGGCCGGGGCGGCCGGTCGGGAGCGCGGCGCCCGGCGCTCGGCGGAAGATCGACAGGGTGATCGCCGCGACCAGGGGCGTACGGACCAACTGCCGCAGGCCGCTGCGTTCGACCTCCCGCAGGAAAGCCTCGGCCCGCTCGGCATTCCCGTTCAGCCAGCGGCGAGCCAGCTCGCGGAGCTGGGACTCGTCGAAGGGCGCGAGGGCGTACGAGGCGAGGCCCGCATCCCGCAAGGGGGCCAGCTCGTGCGCGGGCAGGAAGCGGGTGGTGACCACCCAGCGGTACGGCCCCGACGCGTTGGCCGCCACGATGGAGATCACGCGGCGCCGCGCCGCCGTGTCCACGATCTCGTCCAGGCCGTCGACCAACAGGAGCCAATTCGTGCCGCCGGACTCGAAGAGGTCGCGGGGGAGTTCGGTCCCCAAGTGGCCTCCCAGCCGCCGCTGCACCGACTCGCGCAGCAGGACGGGCAGCGGGGCGCCGCCGGTCAGGTCGACGGCGGGGATGCGTACGGCGTGTTCCCGCGCCCCGGGCGCCTCCGCACCGCGCCGCGCCACCCGCTGCGTGAACGTCGACTTGCCCGCCCCCGCCTCGCCCTCGATCAGCACATGCCGGTGCCGGTCCAGGATCTCCTCGGCCGGGATGGGCTCGGGGGTGGCCGCTTCGGTGTGTTCCACCACCCGCTGGTGGACATAGACGCGTTCCAGAGCAGGAGCGTCGGCGTCCAGGAAGCGGTAGGGCTGGACGTCGGAGTCCGTGCGCTCGGCGCTCAGCAGGGCCCGTATGGCCTCCTCCCGCTGCCCCGCTCGCCCGGCGGGCACGCGGACCTCCCGTAGCCCCTCCCGCCGCGCGGGAAAGCCGGTGAACAGGGCGAGTTGGGCCGACTCCGCCTGGCTCAACACCTCGTGCCAGCGGTCCACGCGTGAGGCCGTGAGCCGTCCCAGGCCCTCCGAAGCGTGATGTTCGATGACGACGCCGATGAGATGGCCCTCGCTCCACACCGCCGCACCCGACATGGCCTCCCAGGGGGACACCTCGGGGTCGGGGTCCGGAGCGGGGGCGTCGACCCGGATGGACAGGGTCTTCTGGCGGGCGTTGGACCAGGGGGAGGTGGTGCCCTGCTGGTGGTGGGCGTCTCGGAAACGGGTGCCCGAGCCGGGTGCGTCCTCGCGGAGCTTGAAGCGTGGGAAACCCATCATCGAGCAGGGGAGTTCGCCGTCGGCGGCCATGATCCGGCCGAAGGTGACCGGAGTGACGGGAGGCAGGTCCGGGGCGTCCACCACGGACACCACTGCTACGTCGATTTCCGGGGCCGTGAACACGACAACGCCGTCCGCGCTCCAGGCCCCGGGCTGGTCGGCCCGGAGGCGCAGGCGGACGGCGGTGGCCTCACGCACCACATGCGCGGCGGTCAGCACCGTACGACCGGTGACCAGGTACCCCGATCCGCGCTCACCCGGCCGCCCGTCACCGCGCTTGACGATGATCTCCGCGACCCGGTCAGGGTCCAGACCCGCCATGCGATCTCCCTCCCGCCCCGCACTGTAGCCAAAGCCCTGGCGGCGGGGCGGGAGGGAAACCTCAGCGCGTCGAGAACGAGTGCACCGTCGTCGACCGGTACGTCTCTCCCGGCCGCAGCACCGTGGACGGGAAGCCGGCCTGGTTGGGCGAGTCGGGGAAGTGCTGGGTCTCCAGGCAGAAGCCGTCGCCCTGCCGGTAGACCTGCCCCGATGTGCCCGCCAGCGTCCCGACCAGGAAGTTGCCGGTGTAGAACTGCACACCCGGCTCGGTGGTCGCGATCCGCATCACCCGGCCCGACTCCGGCTCGCTGACCGTCACGATGTGTTCGGGACGGCTCGTGATGCCCTTGTCCAGGACGAAGTTGTGGTCGATCCCCTGACCGAAGAGCACCTGCTGGTGCGCCTCGCGGATGTCCCGGCCGACCGCCTTCGACCGACGGAAGTCGAAGGGCGTGCCGGCCACCTTCGCCAGTTCGCCGGTCGGGATGAGGGTCTTGTTGACCGGGGTGTAGCGGGAGGCGGCGATCTGGAGCTGGTGGTCGTAGATGGAGCCGGTGCCCTCGCCTCCCAGGTTGTAGTAGGTGTGGTTGGTGAGGTTCACGACCGTGGGCTTGTCGGTCGTGGCCTCGTAGTCGATGCGCCAGTCGCCCGTCGGCGTGAGGGTGTAGTCGACGCGCACGGTGAGCTTCCCGGGGTAGCCCATCTCGCCGTCGGGGCTGACCCGGCGCAGGGTCAGGCCGACGTTGCCGCCGCCCTCGAACGGCTCGATGGACCACACCCGCTTGTCGAAGCCCTTGTCCCCACCGTGCAGGCTGTTGGGGCCGTCGTTGACGGGGAGTTGGTAGGCGTGTCCGTCGAGGGTGAACTTGCCGTTCGCGATGCGGTTGCCGTAGCGGCCGATCAGGGCGCCGAAGTACGGGCTGCCGGCCACGTACGAGTCCAGGTCGGCGAAGCCCAGCGACACATTGGCCATGCGGCCGTGGCGGTCGGGGATCTCCAGGGACTGGACGATGCCGCCGTAGGTGAGTACGGAGAGCCGGGTGCGGCCGTTCTCGATCGTCCAGCGGTCGACCTTGGTGCCGTCCGCCAGCGTTCCGAAGTGTTCCTTCACCGCGCGTCCGCCGCCCTTCGCGTCCTTCGCGTCCTTCGCGTAAGCCGTGCCCGTGCCCGTACCGACGGCCGTGGCCGCCAGCCCGGCGGCCGCTGCCGCCGTCATGAGTGTGCGTCTGCTCGTGGTCATGTGCGGCTCCATCGGTAGTGGTGGGAGACGGACTTACGAACCGACCCTGCGCTTGTTCCAGATGTCGAAGCCCACCGCGGCGAGCAGCACCAGACCCTTGATGACCTGCTGGTATTCGGTGCCGATGCCCACCAGCGACATGCCGTTGTTGAGCACACCGAGCACCAGACCACCGATGATCGCGCCCAGCACGGTGCCGACGCCGCCGCTGGCCGAGGCGCCGCCGATGAACGCGGCGGCGATGGCCTCCAGCTCGAAGTTGAGACCCGCGCTCGGGGTGGCGGAGCCCAGCCGGGCGGTGAAGACCAGGCCGGCGAGGGCGGCCAGCAGGCCCATGTTGACGAACACCATGAAGGTGACGCGCTTGTCGCGGACACCCGACAGCTTGGCCGCGGGCTGGTTGCCGCCCAGGGCGTACACATGCCGTCCGACGACGGTGTTGCGCATCACGAAGGCGAAGACGGCCAGCAGACCGCACAGGATCAGCAGACCGACCGGCGCGCCGTGCCAGCTGGAGAGGGTCATGGTGAAGGCCATCACCGCGGCCACGATCGCGGCGCACTTGACGTAGAAGAGGCCGATCGGCATCACGTCCAGCTCATACGCCGCACGCTGCTGCCGGCCCCGCCACTCCTGCCAGACGGCCGCCGCGCACACCGCGAGGCCGATGACCATGGTGGGGTTGTGGTACTGCGTGTACGGGCCCATCTCCGGGATGAAGCCGATGCTGATCTTCCGGAAGCCCTCCGGGAAGGGCGACAGGGACTGCCCGTCCAGCAGGATCTGGGTGCCGCCGCGGAAGACCAGCATCCCGGCCAGGGTGACGATGAAGGACGGGATTCCGACATACGCGATCCAGAAGCCCTGCCACGCCCCGGCCGCCGCGCCGACCAGCAGACAGAGGATGACCGCGAGTCCCCAGGGCACATCGTGGTTGACCATCAGCACGCCCGAGAAGGCGCCGACGAACGCGACCAGCGAGCCGACCGACAGATCGATATGGCCCGCGATGATCACGATCATCATGCCGATCGCGAGGATCAGGATGTAGCCGTTCTGCTGCACCAGGTTGGTGACGTTGAGCGGCCGCAGCAGGATGTTGTCGGACCATATCTGGAAGATGACGATGATCAGCGCGAGCGCCACCAGCATCCCGTACTGGCGCACATTGGCCCGCAGGCTCTGCACCAGCAGCGTCCCGATGCCCGGGGAGCCGTCGGCCGGCGGTGGTGCCGGGTTCTTGGTGTCCTGGGTCGCCGTGCTCATCCTTCGTCTCCTCTGTCCCTGGTCATGTGGCGCATCAGAACCTCCTGAGTCGCCTCGGCCCGCGGTACCTCCCCGGTCAGCCGCCCAGCCGCCATCGTGTAGATCCGGTCGCACATGCCCAGCAACTCGCCCAGCTCCGAGGAGATGAAGACGACGGCCTTGCCCTGTGCCGCCAGGTCGTTGATGACCGTGTAGATCTCGTACTTGGCCCCGACGTCGATGCCCCGGGTGGGCTCGTCGAGGATCAGCACTTCGGGACCCACATGGATCCACTTGCTCAGCACGACCTTCTGCTGATTGCCGCCGCTGAGCTTGCCCACCTGCTCGAACACCGTGGGGGCCTTGATGTTCATGGTCTTGCGGAACCGCTCGGCCACCCGCGACTCCTCGTGCTCGTTGACCACGCCGCGGCGCGCCACCTTGGCCAGCGAGGAGAGCGAGATGTTCCGGCTGATGGTGTCCTCGAGGTTGAGCCCGTAGTGCTTGCGGTCCTCGGTGACATAGGCGATGCCGTGCTCGATCGCCTCCGGGACGGTGCGGGTACGGACCTCCTTGCCGTCGCGGTAGACCCGGCCGCCGGTGTACCGGCCGTAGGCGCGCCCGAAGACGCTCATCGCCAGCTCGGTGCGGCCCGCGCCCATCAGGCCCGCGATGCCCACGATCTCGCCGCGCCTGACGTTCAGCGACACCCCGTCCACGACGTTGCGCTGCTGGTCGATGGGGTGGCGTACGGTCCACTCCTCGATGGCCATGGCCACCTCGGAGGCGTCGTCACCCTCGTACGGGGTGCGCTCGGGGAAGCGGTTGTCGAGGTCCCGGCCGACCATCCCGCGGATGATGCGGTCCTCGGAGACCTGCGGCTCCGCCTCCGGCGACTCGCGGACCACCATGGTCTCGATGGTCTGGCCGTCGCGCAGGATGGTGACGGAGTCGGCGACCCTGCGGATCTCGTTCAGCTTGTGCGAGATGATGATGCAGGAGATGCCCTGGGCCTTGAACTCCATCAGCAGATCGAGGAGTTTGCCGCTGTCCTCGTCGTTGAGCGCCGCGGTCGGCTCGTCCAGGATGAGCAGCTTCACCTCCTTGGAGAGCGCCTTGGCGATCTCCACGAGCTGCTGCTTGCCCACCCCGATGTCGGTGACCCGCGTCTGCGGCGACTCCGTGAGACCGACCCGCTTGAGCAGCGCGGTGGCGTGCTTGAGCGTCTCGTTCCAGCTGATCAGACCGCCCTTGGCGTGTTCGTTGCCCAGGAAGATGTTCTCGGCGATGGACAGATACGGGATCAGGGCCAGTTCCTGGTGGATGATGACGATGCCACGCTGCTCACTGGCCTTGATGTCCTTGAACGCGCACGCCTCCCCCTGGAACTGGATCTCCCCTTCGTAGCTGCCGTGCGGGTACACCCCGCTGAGCACCTTCATCAGGGTCGACTTCCCGGCGCCGTTCTCCCCGCAGATGGCGTGGATCTCGCCCTCGCGGATCAGGAGGTTGACGTCCGACAGCGCCTTGACGCCGGGGAAGGTCTTCGTGATGGAGCGCATTTCGAGAATGTGGTTCATGTTCCCGGCCTCCATCCCTACTTCAGCTGGCCGGCGGTGTAGTAGCCCTCTTTTACGAGGAGCTGGGTGTTGGACTTGTCGATGCTGACCGGGTTGAGCAGATAGGCCGGCACCGTCTTCTTGCCGTTGTTGTACGACTTGGTGTCGTTGACCTGGGGCTTGCCGCCGGTCAGCTCCGCGGTGGCCATCTGGACGGTGGCCTTGGCGAGCTTGCGGGTGTCCTTGTAGACGGTCTGCGTCTGCTCTCCGCGGATGATGGACTTCACCGAGGCGAGCTCGGCGTCCTGCCCGGACACGGCCGGGTAGGGCTTGTCCTTCGTGCCGTAGCCCACGCCGCGCAGCGCGGACAGGATGCCGATGGACATGCCGTCGTACGGCGAGAGCACGGCGTTGACGTCGGCGTTGCTGTAGGCCGCGTTGAGCAGGTCCTCCATGCGGTTCTGGGCGGCGCTGGCGCTCCACTTCGCCGTGTACAGCTGGTTGAGCTTCGTCTGCTTGCTGCGGACGACGAGCCGCCCGTCGTCGAGGTACGGCTTGAGCACGCTCATCGCGCCGTTGAAGAAGTACCGGGTGTTGTTGTCGTCCGACGACCCGGCGAACAGCTCGATGTTGAACGGGCCCTTCTTGCCCCCCTTGTCCTTGGGCAGCCCGAGCTTGTTCACGAGGTACGTGGCCTGGAGCACGCCGACCTTGAAGTTGTCGAAGGTCGCGTAGTAGTCGACGTACTTCGAACCCAGGATCAGCCGGTCATAGGAGATCACCGGTATGTTCGCGTCATGGGCGCTCTGCAGCACATCGGTCAGCGCGGAGCCGTCGATCGGGGCGATCACCAGCAGCTTGTACTGCTTGGTGATCATGTTCTCCAGCTGGGCCACCTGCGTGCGTACGTCGTCCTCGCCGTACTGCAGGTCCGTCTTGTAGCCCGCCGCCTGGAACTGCTTGGCCATGTTCTTGCCGTCGGCGATCCACCGCTCGGAGGACTTGACCGGCATCGCGATGCCGATGGTGTTGCTGCCGCCGCCTTTGTAGCGGCTGCCGCCGACCGCCTCCTGGCCGCAGGCGGTGGCGGTGAGCGAGAGCGTGAGCAGGGCGGCGAGGGCCGCCAAGGCTCGTACCGCTCTGGCCTTACGCATGATCATCGGGTCGTCCTTCCCTTGTGCGTCCGTGGCTCAGGATTCTTGGGGCGCGGGCTGTGACTGCGCCGTGGCGAAGCGCCGCAGCGGCCCGGGCAGCCGGGAGCCCAGCGGGGACATCCCGCCGTCCGCGCCCAGCCGGGCGAGCATGTCGAGCACGAGCCGGCCGCGGCGTACCCGCTCACGGGCGCTGTTCAGCGCGACA
Organism: Streptomyces sp. NPDC028305; assembly: GCF_055569495.1. NCBI lineage: Bacteria > Bacillati > Actinomycetota > Actinomycetes > Kitasatosporales > Streptomycetaceae > Streptomyces > Streptomyces sp. NPDC028305. The sequence goes on along the minus strand of NZ_JBVHTN010000001.1, from coordinate 805,565 downwards.
TCGCGCAGCTGGGCGCCGTAGGGGTAGATGCCGGGGGACTTGCTGAGCCCGAACTTCAAGTAGATGGGGGCGCCGCGGCGGATCAGCTCGGCGGCGTCGTAGATGCGGACAAAGCCGCCCAGGTCATCGGGGGCCTCCACATAGAAGTCCATCGGGGCGCCGGAGACCCGGCGGATCTCGGTCAGGTGCTCCAGCGTCAGGTCCGAGGGGATGTTGATGGAGTCGGCGCCGAGCTGCTCGTACACCGCGAACGAGGCCGGGTTGACCGGGCCGACCAGCGCGGACAGCTTGAAGGTGGTGTCGGCCGGCAGCTCGCCGCGGTCGCGCAGCTGGTGCAGCAGCCACAGCACGCCCTCGTCCGCGACCAGCAGGCACTTGACGCCCAGCGAGGCGGCGCGCAGCGCGTCCTCGACGCAGCCGGCGACCGCGTCATGGCCGCGGGCGCGCAGGCCGCCGCCGCGGGAGTCGGTACGGGTGGCGGCGCCGATGTCCCAGGTGCCGCGCGGGCCGGTGAACAGGCACAGCTCGGCGTTGCGCTCGGCGCAGGACTCCACCATCTCGGTGATCTCGGAGTCGGTGAGCATCCACACGCCGCTGCCCTGGCTGATCCGGTGGATCGGCACATCGAGGCGACTGGCCTCCTTGAACACGGTGGCCAGCGCCTCGGGCCCCTCCACGGAGGGGATCTCGGTGCGCCAGGTGCCGCCGTCCGGGAAGGAGTGCGGGGAGGCGTCGGCGGGGTCGGCGGCGGGGGCGGAGTGGCCGAGCGACGCGAGGGCCGCGTCGGCGGGGCGGCGGGGGCCGGAGGTGGTGGCTGAGGCGGCGGTCACGGTGCTCCCTGTGGAGTGATGGCCGGTGTTTCGGCGTCCGGCTGCTGTGCTGCCCGGCACGTCGTCGTCCGGGGGTACGGAGTTGATCTCATGGCGCCGTCCGGCCGGTCGGTATGCGGCTAGCGCCGCGTGGTCGGACGACATTCGGGTGGCTGGGTGCACGCCGGTACGGGCCGTGTCAGGGCGGCCCGTACCGGCGCGCGGCTACGGGAGGCCCTGCGGGCGCAGCAGGACCTTGCCGACCTTCGGATCGCCGCTGCCGACCAGGTCGATCGCGGCGCCGAAGTCGGTCAGCGGGAGCTCGTGGGTGACCAGCGGGAGGAGGGACAGCAGCCCGGCGTCGAAGACTCGTACCGCGTGCGCCCATGCGCCGGGCGGGGCGCCGAAGACCGTCTGCACCTCGATCTGGCGCACCACCAGGTCGGTGGGGTCCAGGCCGTCCGCGCCCGCCGCCGGGATGCCGGTGAGCACCAGCCGCCCGCCGCGCCGCAGCAGTGCGGCGGACTCCCGGGCCGCGGAGGCGGAGCCCGCCGTCTCGATAACGATGTCGTACGTCCCGGCCTCGGCCTCTGTACCGGCCTCGGCCAGGGCGTCCCGAGTGTGGAACGCCGTCGCGCCGAAGGACAGCGACAGCTGCTCGCGGTCCCGGCGGGTGCCGACCACGAGCAGCTCGGCGGGGGAGGCGGCGGCGAGGAACTGGACCGCGATCATGCCGAGGGTGCCGGTGCCGACCACCGCGACCCGCTCGCCCGGCTGGGCGTTCGCCTTGAGCGCGGCGGCCGCGATGCACGCGGCGGGCTCCAGCAGCGCGGCGGCCGTGAGGTCGGCGTCGTCGGAGAGCGGGTGCAGCAGCCGGGCGGGCAGGGTGAGGGTGGTGGCCATCGCCCCCGGCTGGGTGAAGCCGGTCTCCTCGTAGCCCGCGGTGCACAGCGTGGTGTCTCCGGCGTGGCAGCGATCGCACACCTGGCAGTTGCGGAACCCCTCGCCGACCACCTTCCGCCCGACCAGCGAGACCGGCACCCCGGCCCCGACGGCCTCGACCGTGCCCGACCACTCATGGCCGGGGGTGACCGGATACCGGACGTATCCCTCGGGCCGGCTCCCCTGGAAGACCTCGCGGTCGCTGCCGCAGATCCCGGAGGCGTGCACCCGCACCCGAGCGTCCCCGGGCCCCGGCTCGGCCACGGGGCGGCGCTCCAGCCGGTGGCTGCCGGGCCCGTCGAGTACGAGGGCGTCTTCTGTGCCGCTCACATCTGCTCCGTTCCTGTCCCGCCCTGGACGGGGACCACCGGGTGGGCCCTCCCGCCGGGCGTGTTCTGCCCCCTCGCCTCCGCGGGAATCGCGTTTGTACACCCCTTCGGGCCAGGACGAGGGATATCCCTACTCACTCGGCACTCACTCGCCGCTGGTCTTTGAGGGTTCCCGCTTCTCCCAGCCCTCGGCCCACAGGTCGAAGCGGGCCTGCTGCTGCGGGAACTCGGCGGCCGCGTCGGTGTCGAGCTCGACGCCGAGGCCGGGCGCGTGGGACAGCTCGAAGTAGCCGTCCACGACCTGCGGGGCGCCCTTGACCACCTTCTTGATGTCCGAGTCGGCGAAGTCGTTGAAGTGCTCGAGGATCTTGAAGTTGGGCGAGGTGAAGCCGACCTGGAGGGAGGCGGCGGTGAGCACGGACCCGCCGACGTTGTGCGGCGCGACGAGCACGTAGTGCGTCTCGGCGGTGGCGGCCAGCTTGCGGGTCTCCCAGATGCCGCCGATGTGGCCGACGTCCGGCTGGATGATGTCCACCGCCTGACTCTCGAAGAGCTCGCGGAACTCGATGCGGTCGTGGATCCGCTCACCGGTGGCGACCGGGATGTCCACCTTGGCCGCGACCTTCTCCAGCGCCTTCAGGTTCTCCGGCGGCACCGGCTCCTCCAGCCAGGCCGGCTTGAAGGGGGCCAGCTCGTTCGCCAGGCGGACGGCGGTGGCGGGGGAGAAGCGGCCGTGCATCTCCAGCATCAGCTCGGCGTCCGGGCCGATCGCGTCCCGCACGGCCTCGATGAGCGAGACCGCGTACAGGGTCTCCTTGTGGTCGAGCTCGAAGTGCCCGGTGCCGAACGGGTCGATCTTCAGCGCCTTGTAACCGCGCTCCATGACCCCCTGGGCGGCCTTGTGGTAGGCCTCCGGCGTCCGCTCGGTCGTGTACCAGCCGTTCGCGTACGCCTTGACCTTGTCCGTCACCTTGCCGCCGAGGAGCTGCCACACGGGCACGCCCAGCGCCTTGCCCTTGATGTCCCAGCAGGCCATCTCGACGCAGGCGATCCCCGACATCACGATTTCGCCCGCCCGGCCGTAGTCGCCGTACTTCATCCGCCGTACCAGGTCCTCTACGGCGAAGGGGTCGGATCCGGCGATGTGATTGGCCTCGGCCTCACGGAGGTAGCCGACCAGTGCGTCGGTGTGGCCGAGCATGCGGGTCTCGCCGACGCCGGTGATGCCCTCGTCGGTGTGGACCTGCACGTAGGTCAGGTTGCGCCAGGGGGTGCCGACGACATGCGTGCTGATTCCGGTGATGCGCAAGGCAGTCTGCCCTTTCGCGAGTGGTGCGTTGCGTGGCGTTCGATATTTCGTCACACGTTCGAAATCCTGGCGTGACGGTAGTCACCGGGCGTAAGGGGTGTCAATGGCCATGCGTCGATCGGTTGTCGAATGATTTTCACGTTTGTGGCGGGGGCCGCGCGGGGGGTCGGCGCGTTCGTTGTCGAACGGATATCGGAGCGGGTCCCGGGGCGGCTCTGGCGTTCCGTGAGGTGCGCCCGACCGCGTGTTCGCGGCCGCCGTGGCTGCTTCCCCTCCCCCGGAGGGCGGCTGCGCGGAGTCACGGGCGGTCACTGAGAGCGGCCGGACCACCCCGAGCGCTGTCCAGTCGTGGGGTGGTCCGGCGTCGCATATGTGGTTGTCGTGCGGGGAACCCGCCCGGCCCAGGGCAGACCTCAGTACCGCTGTCGGCCGCCGGGGCGTGAACGCGTACGGCGCGCCCGTCTGGCACCTGCGCCGATACGGCGATCTCTCCCGGGGACGGCGGTCCGCGAGGTGAGGGAAGAGACCGGACTGGACGTAGAGATCACCGGACTCGTCGGTTGGTTACTTGATCTCTACTCGGATCTCGTTTCGCAGGTCAGCCGCGATCCTGGCGCCCTCTTCGAGGGACAGCTTCTCCTTGGTGGCATCGACCACGATGACCACGCCAACCGAGCTGTGGTCGCCCCAGACGCACAAGGGGGTGGTATCCGGCTGGCCGGGCTCGGCGTCGGCCTTCCGGTACTGACACTTCATGATCCCGTGCTTGAACCCTGCTGGTGACTGCTTCTCCTTACTGCCGATGGATTCGGAGGTCAGGGATCCTTGCTGCGCGATGTCGAAGTACGCGTCCACGGCCTTCTCCGGATCGTCCACATCGCCGTAGAAGCCCACGAAGACGATGCTCTTGTTGTTGTCGAAGTCCGAGTCGGGGTCGGTCGTGTCGAGCGTCGACCAGTTGTTGATGACCTGCCTCCCGTTACTGACGCCGAGCAGGAGCGCCTGGTCGCTCCCCCTGTCCTGCCCCTGGGCTGAATCACCCCAGACCTTGTACTCGCCCAATACGGTGTCCGGCGCGGTGAGTTTGTAGCGCTTTCCGTCATCGGGCACGGTTTCGGAGCCGTCACCGCCCCCGCCGAACAGTGCGAAGCCGCCGGCGATCGCGCCGACAACGATCAGCGCACCGACCGCGATGCCGATGGTCTTCCGCTTGGTGTCACCAGCCTGCGGAGGGGTGGGGGGATACCCCGGCCAGCCTGGGGGCGTGAGGGCTTGCGGGTAGCCATAGCCCCGTTGTTCCGGCGGAGGCTGACTGTGACTCATGGGTGAGATATCCCAACTGGACGCGAGGTTGGACGCTTCGTGGTGCGCTGATTCGATCACCGAAGTATCCCAGTCGCGCGCTGCCACCACCTGCCTACGGTGGAGTAGCGGCGGAGGCATCCGCCCCGTGAACCGATGGGCGGGTTGGGCCGGTTGGGCCTGTTGGCTCAGTGGCCGGCGGACCCGTTCCAGTCGACGAGCTGGACGATGACGCCATTGGGGTCGCGTACCTGGAAGGCGCGCTCACCCCACTCCTCCTCCTTCAGCGGCATGGTGATCGCGACGCCCTCTTCGCGCAGGCGGGCCAGCTCGCCTTCGAGGTCGTCGACGACGAGGGCGAGGATCAGGCCGGCGGCGTGCTCGTCCCGCTGGTCGGCGGGCAGGGACTCCAGCCCGCGGCGCAGGAAGATGACGTTCATGCCGAGGTCGTCGCGCGTCAGGGACGCGAAGCCGTCCGCGGCCATTTGCTCGTGGAACCCGAAGTGTTCGACGAGGAAGGCGCTGGAGGCGGAAACGTCCTCGACGTTGAGGGACACGGCACAAGAGGTGACCTTCACGGGCTCTCCTTACGAGATCGCACTGACCAGTTTCTCTATACACAGTACACTATACTGCGTATAGAGAAACTGGCTGTGGGGCGGCCTGGTACACCTGAGTCATGACCGCCGACGACCCCACCACGCTGCCCGGCCTCGGCGCGGAGCCCGCCACCCCGCGACGCCGTGTCACCTGCCGCATGTGCGGGCGGCCGTTGCGGGGGCGTGAGGCGCGGCTGTGGGGGCTCGGGGACGAGTGCCGGGCCAAGTTGGCGGTGCGGAGCGCGCCGAGGCCGCCCGCGCGTGATGTCGAGCAGGACACGCTGCCGGGGATCTGACGGCGGCGCGCTGCCGGGGGTGCCGGGGCGGTTTCGCCGGACCCGATGGCTGACCGCCGATGCGCCGGTGGGAGCATGATCCGGAAGGCTGACGGAGGCCGGCCGACGGATTCTCAGAAGCATGCCGTGATCACTCCTTGGCGCCGCGCTGCTTCCTGCGCGGCGGTCGGCCGTCCGGCGGAGGTGTGGGTTGTTGATGACGGGACGTCTTTCTCGCACGGCGCGGATCGCCGTTGGCGTGGCCGCCGCCGGGCTGGTTGTCGCCGGTGTTCTCGTGGTGCGTGAGGTGAGCTCGCCCGCGTACGGCGTGGAGGCGGCGCCGAGGGGCGACGCGCCTGAGTGCGGGCGGATCGCGAAGGGCTATCCGGCCGACCTGGCCGGGCGGGAGCGCGCTCGTGGCGGGGCGCCCGGGGTCGCTGTGTGGGGTGACCGGGCGGTGATACTGCGCTGTGGGGTGCGCCCGCCCCTGCCGACCGTCGACGCGTGCGTGAACGTCGACGGTGTGGACTGGGTGGTCGAGGAGGCGAAGCTCAGCACCGACCGGAAGGTCCTCGTCTCTTACGGCCGGGACCCGGCGGTGGAGGTTTTGGTCTCCGACCGGGTCGCCGAGATCGACGGTGTCCTGGTGGAGTTGAGCAAGGCCGTGAAGCCGATCCGGCAGGAGCGGAAGTGTCTGTCCCTCAGCGACGTCCCACGGGGCGGCGGCTACGCGCACTGAGCGCCGCCGTCAGTGCGATGCGCGCTTGCCCCCCGTCTGGCGGTCGCGCTCGTAGACCTCCTCGGGCGCGAGGAGTTCGGTCGCGCCGGTGAAGCGGAGGAACTCGGGGTCCAGGCAGTTGTCCCAGTCGTCGGCGCAGCGGTGCTGCCAGGAGGGGCCGTCCCAGTCGTCGTCCTCGCGGGCGCGGTGGACGACCCGGCCCCGCCAGCGGTACTCGATCAGCGTGGCGGCCGGGTGGTCGTCGGCGAACGGGGCGAGCCAGCCGGGGTCGATGGCGGCGAGCGGCTCGCCCCAGTCGGTCGGGGTGGTGGGGGTGGGCAGGGCCGTCGGCGGCGGGTCGGGCAGCGGGGTCGCGGGCGTGGCCATGGGGCCGACCTCGGCGTCACGGTTGTTGCCGGTGCGGTAACTGCCGTTGACGGACAGCCGCCACGAGCCGTCGGGGTGGCGCCGCCACGCCGCCTCGGGGGCGTCGGCCTCGGGCGCGACGGGCGGGCGGTCGCCGGTCGTGGTCGCCACCCGCACCTCGTCGAAGCCGTACCGGCAGTACCGGTACGGGCCGTCGTTCACATCCTCCTGCCAGATCAGGTCCAGTTCGCGGCCCTCGTTGTAGTGCCGGCCCCAGACCGCGCCGTAGAGGTAAGGGGCGTGGTCCTGGCAGAAGTTCACGATGTCGGGGCTTTTGCCCGAGCCGTACTGGATGTCGACGTAAGCCCCCTCCGGGCCGCACCGGGTCACCACCGGGACGTGGTACGAACCGCCGCGGCCGAGCAGCATCCAGGTGATCCACTGTGCCTCGACACCGTTGATGCGGTCGCCGGGGCGGGCGTAGACCCGTATGGCGTCGGTGAGGATGTTCGACATGCGCTCATGGTGTCATCCGGCGTGGCGCAGGTTCAGTTGGCGATCCCCACCGTGTGGCGCACCGTGTCCGGGTCGGCCAGGCAGGTCAGCAGCGCGTCCGCCACATCGGCGCGGCTGATGGTCATGCCGCCCGGGACGTTGTCGTCGATCACGCGCCGATACGTGCCCGTGTGGGGCTTGTCCGTGAGCTTGGGCGGCCGTACGACGGTCCACTGCGTGTTGCTCGCGCTGATCGCCTGCTCCATGGCCGCCAGGTCCGCGTAGAGGTCTCGCAGCATCCTGCGCAGCAGCGGATAGACCATCACGCGGGTGAGCGCGCCCTCGCCCTCGGCCACGGGGCCGACCGGGGCGGCGCTGATGGCCGACAGCCGGCGTACGCCCGCCTGGTCCATGGCCGTGGCGATCGCGCGCAGGGCGGTGCCGGCGATGGGGGTGCTCTTGGCCTGTGCGTTGTTCGTCGGGCCCACGGCGGAGATCACCGCGTCCCGGCTGGCCACGTGGGGGAGCAGTGGCTCGTGGTGGGTGAGGTCGGGGACGGTGACCACCTCGAGCCGCGGATGGGCGGGGACGGGCAGCCGCGCGGGGTCGCGCACCACCGCGGTCACCTGGTGTCCCGAGTCGAGGGCCTGCTGCACGACGTGACGGCCGACGCCGCCGGTGGCGCCGAACACGGTGAGCTTCATGGGGTTCCCTTCAGGGGCAAGGGGGGTGAGTGAGCACTTACTCACCCCCGTCTCCGGTAGGGTGAGTGAATGCTCACCCCGAAGTCAAATCGGCCCACCCCGGAGCGTCTGCTGGACGCCGCCGAGAAGCTGATGCGCACCACCGGACTGGCCAACGCCACCACCAAGGCCATCGCACGCGAGGCGGGCTGCTCGGAGGCGGCGCTCTACAAGCACTTCGCGAACAAGGAGGAGTTGTTCGTGCGGGTGCTCACCGAGCGCTCGCCCAACGCCGGGCCACTTCTCGCCGCGCTCACCGGCGACCCGGGGGAGCGCACCGTCGAGGAGCGCCTGGCGGAGATCGCCCGCCACGCCTCGCTCTTCTACGCCGACGCCATGCCGATGGCGGCCTCCCTCTTCGCGGAGCCGGCGCTGCTCAACCGCCACCGGGACGGCATCCAGCAGATCGGCAGGGGCCCGCACATGGTGCTGGAGGCGCTGACCGGCCATCTGCGGCGGGAGCGCGAACGCGGGCGGATCCGGGCCGACGCCGACCCGCGCGCCGCTGCCGCGCTGCTGCTCGGCGCCTGTTTCCAGCGGGCGTTCTTTCTGCACTTCTCGGGCGAGGACGCGGTGCAGCCGGTGGCGGAGTTCGCGCCGGCCGTGGCCCGTACGGTGTGGGCGGCGGTCGGGTGAGCCCGTCCCCGGGAGGCCTCTCGGGAGGCGTGCCAACTGCGCTGTCGCCGAAGGGCCTTGCGTATGATGCGGGCGGTCTCGCAGCCGCGGGGCCCTTGTGCGTTTCTTATGAGAAAGGCGGACCACCACCGTGTCCGATCACCAGGAGGACGAGGTCCACGAGGTGCTCGACGAGCTGGAAGACGCCCTGGAGGACATGGGCATCGACGTCGAGATCGACGGCGACTGAGCGGCGGGGGTAGCCGACGCCCGTTGGCTACCCTTCTCGTGCGAGCCAGTCCGCGAGCGTGGCGAAGCCGGCGAACCGCCCTTGTCTACCGCGTGGTGGTCCAGGCGCTCTGTCCGGGAGACGGGCTGGTCGAGGACGTCTCCTCCGGGGCGGACCAGGGGCTTACGCCCAGTTTGCCGGTGTTGCCGAGGTCGAGCATTTCGGTCACCGTGTGCGCGGGGCGCCCCGTGGCCGGAGTGACCTCCACCTGGCTGCCGGTGACGGCCGGGGTCGTCGCGTCGGTCACGGTGTTCCGCCACGCCAGGCCCGCCACCGCCTTCTCGCCGGGCCGCAGCGTGACCGGCCGCGGAGCGGCGTCGAAGTTGTCGAGGGTGGCGATGCCCGCGGACCCGTGGCTGACGCGGATGTCCAGTGCCTTTCCGTCCTCGTCCAGGACGCGGATGGCCGGATAGCCGTTCAGCGTGTACGTCTTCTTGCCGCAGTTGACCAGCTCCAGGGTCATGACGCGCAGGCCCATCGCGGCGCTCGGCTCCTCGCCCCGGACGGACACGCCGGCCGGTGAGCAGGTGGGCGGCGCGGTGGGGGTGGCGGTCGTCAGGTCGCCGTAGCGGGGGCCGTCCTGGAGGCGGTCGGGGGCGACGGGGGCGGGCGGCGGGGCGGGCGCCGCGACCGACTCGGAGGCGGGCTTGGTGCCGCAGGCGGTGAGCAGGCCGAGCAGGCCCGCCGTCGTGGCCAGCGCGGCCCGGTGGCGAAGGGGCGACCTACGGGGTGCGGCCGGGGCCGTCGGTCTGTCGGCCTCTGGGCCACTTGTCGTCATGGCGTCATCCTCGCACGGTCGGGCGTGAGTTCGAGTGGTGTCGCGGGTATCCCGACGAAAGTCGGATACGGACCTGGCGATCGGCAGTGGGGCGGGGGCCCGGCGCCGGGCCAGAGTCGGGACATGCGATTCATGACTTCCGCCGCGTCGCGGCTCTCACGGCGTCAACTGATCGGCGGCCTGGCCGCCACGGGGGCCGCGGTGGCCCTCGGGTCCGCCTCCCTCGCCTCCGGAGCGGTGACCCCCGGCAAGGGCCGCAAGGGCGGCACAGAACAGGCGCGCGACGGCGACGCCGTACGGGTCGAGTTGCCCGCGCCCACCGGCCGCCACCCGGTCGGGATGACCGAGCTGCACCTCGTGGACCAGGGGCGGAAGGAGCGGTGGGGGCCCGGGGACCGGGAGCTCATGGTGAGCGTGTGGTACCCGGCGCGGCAGGGGGCGGACGGGGCCTCGGCCCCGTATATGCGGGCGGGCGCGGCCGCGGCGTTCGGGGCGGGCGCCGCGCGGATCCTCCGGATCGAGCCCGGTGCCGTCGACTGGGCCGGGTTCACCACGCACGCCCGCGAGGGGATGGATGTGGCGCCCGGGCTGGGGCCCAGGCCCGTGGTGCTGTACTCGCCCGGGATGTACAACGAGCGCACGCTGGACACCGACGCGGTGGCGGAACTGGCCTCGCGGGGCTATGTCGTGGTGACCGTCGACCCGACCTACGAGGCACACGCGGTGGAGTTCCCGGGCGGCAGGGTCGTCGAGGCGTCGTCGGAGATCGGCAAGATCGAGCCGGTGGCCGAGCGGAACAAGACCGTGCTGGAGGTGCGCGTGGCCGATGTCCGGTTCGTGCTGGACCGGCTGGAGGCGCTGGCGCGCGGCGACAACCCGGACGCCGGACGGCGCCGGCTGCCCGGCGGGCTGGGCGCGGCGCTGGACATGGGGCGGGTCGGGATGTTCGGCCACTCGCTCGGCGGCATGACGACGGCGGAGGCCATGCGGCTGGACCGGCGGATCCGCGCCGGGGTCAACCTGGACGGGCCGCTCGGTTACGACTGGGCGGACCCCGATCTGCTGCTGCCGGTCGCGCACAGCGGGCTCGACCGGCCGTTTCTGCTGATGGGCGCGTGGCTGGACACCAAGTCGGAGCGGCTGCCGCACACCCATGAACACTCGCCGTCGTGGCGGGCGCTGTGGCAGAACTCCACGGGCTGGAAGCGCGACCTGTGGACACGGACGGCCGAGCACAACTCGTTCACCGACTACGAGATCGTCCTCCCCGCCCTCGCCGAGCGCCTGACGCTGCCGGAGGGGCTGCGGAAGCAGATGATCGGCACCGTGGACCCGGCCCGTTTCTCGGCGAGCCGGCGGGCGTACCTCACGGCGTTCTTCGACCGGCATCTGCGCGGGCTGCACCGGCCGCTGCTGGACGGGCCGTCCCCGCGCCACCCGGATGTGGCGTTCATCGGCTGAGCGGGGTGACGACGACGGGCGTCAGCCGCGCGGCGGCGCCGACTGCCCCAGCAGGGTGAGGAAGGAGCGGAAGGCGGCGGGCATGTCCAGCGCCTCCGGGTCGTGCAGCCACTGGTACTGGAGCCCGTCCATCACCGCCACCAGCAGTGGCGCGGCCTCCTCGGGCGTGAGCCCGCCGGGCAGCCGGTCGCCGAACTCGCCGCGGAGGGTGGCCGCCATGTCGGCGCGCACATGCTCATAGCGCCGGGTGAAGTACTCGCGGGCCGGGTGGTCCTCGGTGACGCTCTCGCCGAGGAGGGCGGAGAAGGTCTGCACGATGCCCGGCCGCATGGCGTTGTACTCCACCAGCGAGGCGAGCAGATCCAGCGGCCAGGCGCCCGACTCGCCCTTCCGCGCCGAGCCGGTGTCCCACTGGTCGCGCTCCTCGAGCACCGCGACGAGCAGCGACTCCTTGGTGGGGAAGTAGTGGAGCAGGCCCTGCTGGGTCAGGCCGACGCGCTCGGCGACCGCGCCCAGGGTGGCGCCCCGGTAGCCGCGCTCGGCGATGACCTCGAGCGCGCAGCGTACGATCTCGGCGCGCCGCTCCCCGCCGCGCGCCCCGCGTCTGGTGCCGCCGGGGCCGCGGCCGCCGTGGCCGCCACCACCCCGGCCACCCCCGCCGCCCCGCGTCCCCTCGGCCATCGCCGTCTCCGCCTTCCCGCTCGTGCCGTTTGTCATATGCCGTCGCCCGACCGTACGGCATTCCCGGATCGGCGCGGCCAGCCGAAATCGCATAACGAAAAGATAACTATACCTACCTGGCTACAGGTCATCGCGGGCGGTTACGGCCACCATGGCCTGAACCGTCAGCACTGATCAGGAGGTGGCGCGGTGAAGGCCGTGGAGAACGCGCTCGGCAAGCTCGATCTGGACACCAAGGCGCGGCTGCTCTCCGGCCAGGACATGTGGTCGCTGCCCGCCGTCCCCGAGATCGGGCTGCGGTCGCTGGTGATGTCGGACGGCCCGATCGGCGTGCGCGGGGTGCACTGGAGCGCCGACGACCCGTCCATCGCCCTGCCCAGCCCCACCGCCCTGGCCGCCACCTGGGACCCCGCCCTCGCCCGCCGCGCCGGCCACCTCCTCGCCCAGGAGGCGCGCCGCAAGGGCGTGCACGTGCTGCTGGCGCCGACGGTCAACCTGCACCGCTCGCCGCTGGGCGGCCGCCACTTCGAGGCGTACAGCGAGGACCCGTACCTCACCGGCGAGATCGGCACCGGCTATGTGACCGGCGTCCAGGAGGGCGGGGTGGGCACCACCGTCAAGCACTTCGTCGCCAACGACGCCGAGACCGAGCGCTTCACCGTCGACAACAGGGTCAGCGCCCGCGCCCTGCGCGAGCTGTACCTGGCCCCCTTCGAAGCCATCGTCAAGAACGCCCGCCCCTGGGGCGTCATGGCCGCCTACAACGGCGTCAACGGCTCGACCATGACCGAGCACCGCGAGCTGCAGCAGGGGGTGCTGCGCGGCGAGTGGGGGTTCGACGGCTTCATCGTCTCCGACTGGCTGGCCGCCCGCGACACCGTACGGGACCTGCTCGGCGGGCTCGACGTCGCCATGCCGGGGCCGCGCACCGTCTACGGCGAGGCGCTGGCCGCCGCCGTACGGGCCGGGGAGGTCCCCGAGGCCGATGTGGACGAGGCGGTGCGCCGCGTGCTGACCCTCGCCGCCCGCGTCGGCGCGCTGGACGGTGCGGACCCGGCGGTGGCCGCCGCCGACCGGCCCGAGCCCATTGATAACGCTGCCGGCGAGGCCCTGGCCCGTGAGATCGCCCGGCGCTCCTTCGTGCTGCTGCGCAACGAGCCCGCGACACCTGGGCGGGGTCGCCCCGCCCTGCCGCTCGACCCCGCCCGCCTGACGAGCGTCGCGCTGCTCGGCGCGGCGGCCCGCGACGCCCGGGTGCTCGGCGGCGGCTCCGCCCAGGTCTTCCCCGAGCGCGTCGTCTCGCCGCTGGAGGGGCTGCGCGCCGCCCTGCCCCCGGACGTGCTGACCTACGCCGTCGGCGCCGACCCCACCGATGAACTCGCCCCGGCGTCCCAGGGGTTCGAGCTGAGCGCCACCGTACGCGCCGAGGACGGCCGGACGCTGGGGGAGTCGCGGCTGCCCAACGGGGAGGTGCGCTGGCTCGGCGACTTCCCGGCGGGGGTGACGTACGAGGAGCTGCACACCGTCGAGATCACCGGCACCTTCACCCCGCGCGAATCCGGCCGCCACACTTTCGGCACCCGGGGCCTCGGCAGGTTCCGGCTGACCGTCGACGGCAAGGTGCTCTACGACGGGGTGCAGGACATGATGGAGGATGCGCGCGACCCCTTCGAGGCGTTCTTCGGCGAGCCCGAGCCGCGCGCGACCGCCGAGCTGACGGCGGACAAGCCCGTACGGATCAGCCTCACCTGCGTGGTCGTCAAGATCAAGGACGCGCCGCTGCAGGCCGTTGTCCTCGGCCTGATGCACCGCGCCCCCGAGCGCGACGCCGACGAGCTGATCGAGGAGGCCGTGGCGGCAGCGGCGGCCGCCGAGGTCGCCGTGGTGGTGGTCGCCACCACCGAGCGCGTCGAGAGCGAGGGCTTCGACCGTTCCGATCTGCGGCTGCCGGGCCGTCAGGACGAGCTGGTACGGCGCGTGGCCGCGACCGGCACCCCTACCGTCGTGGTCGTCAACTCCGGTTCGCCGGTGGAGATGCCATGGCGCGAGGACGTCGCCGCGGTGCTGCTGAGCTGGTTCCCGGGCCAGGACGCGGGCCTCGCGCTCGCGGACGTCCTGCTCGGCGCCGAGGAGCCCGGCGGCCGGCTGCCCACCACCTGGCCGGCCCGGCTGGCCGACGCCCCGGTGACCCGGGTCCGGCCGACGGACGGCCGGCTGTGCTACGACGAGGGCGTGTTCATCGGCTACCGCGCCTGGGAGCGGCGCGCGGCACAGCGGCCGCAGGACGCTCCGGCCCCCGCGTACTGGTTCGGCCACGGCCTCGGGTACACCGAATGGACCTACGAGTCGGCCGAGTTCACCCCGGCGGCGGAGCCGGGCGGCGACACTCTGGGCACGCTCACCGTCGAGGTCCGCAACACCGGGGCGCGGGCGGGCCGGGAGGTGGTCCAGGTCTATCTCGCGGTGCCCGAGGGCGACGGCGAGGAGCGCCCGGTGCGCCGCCTCGCCGGGTTCGCCTCCGTCACCGCCGGGCCGGGCGAGCGGGCCCGCGCCGACATCGTGCTGCCGCGCCGGGCCGCGGAGGTCTGGGACGAGGCGGCGCACGCGTGGCGGCTGGTCCCCGGCGCATACGCCGCGCAGGCGGGCCGCAGTGTCGCCGACCGCCCCCTGTCCGTGCGGGTGCCGGTGACCGGCGAGTGAGCCGAAGGGGCGCGGCCGCCCGCGCCGGAGGCGCTGATGTCACGGTGAAAGTGGAGAGCGCGCGGAGGCCCTGAGGCTGCCGTCAATATGCGGCTACCGCCGCGTGGAGGGCCGAGCACGGTCGACCGTCGACAGGGGGCACCCCCGGCCGAAGGCTGGGGGAGGCTGTAGCGCCCCGGCGGGGGCACCTCCCAGCGGTAGCTGGGGGAGAACCGAGCCCGGTTATGGCGCAGTGATGCGGCGGTAGGCCATGTCGGCGAGCTGCTGCTGGCCCTCCTTGCTCGGGTGGAACCAGTCCCACCGGCTCAACTCGTCCTCCGAGAACTGGTAGTTGTGCACCGCGCCGTCGTACCGGCACAGCGCGTCCTGGGCGCAGACGGACTTCAGCGCGGTGTTGTACTCGTCCACCCGGTTCTCCACCCGGCGGCGCCGCTCCACCGCCGCCGGGTCGGTGGCGTCGGCGTCCTTCAGCATCGACGGGCAGATCCCCAGCTTCCAGATCTGCCGGCCCAGCACGTTCTTGCGCCCCTCGGACCACAGCCGCTTCAGGTCGGGCACGCTGGCCACATACACCTGGGTCTTGGGCAGTTCGCGGCGCAGCGTCTTGAGCGCGGCGTCGAAGGCGGCCTGGAACGCGGCCGTCGGGGTCATGTCGTCGACCGAGTCCCGGCAGGCGTCGTTGGCGCCGATCAGGACGGTCACCAGCTCCGGCTTGTGGCCGACGGCCGACTGGATCTGCCCGGACAGATCGGACATCACCGCGCCCGTCTTGGCGTAGTTCCAGCTGCGCGCGCCGGAACGGGAGGAGGCGGGGAGCAGCCGGCGGGCGAGGCTGTTCACCTCCGTCCCGGTGGACCAGGACACCTCGGGGCAGTCGGACAGCACCGAGCAGGCGTCGAAGCCACGGGTGATGGAGTCCCCGAGGGAGGCGATGGAGCCGGGCTTGGTGTTCCACAGGACGCTGGGCTTGGCGGCGGGGCGCTTGCCGCCCCGTGGGCCGCCCGGGTGGGAGGCGTCGTCGGAGCCGCCGAAACAACCCCCCGACGCGAGCACGGCGCCGGCTGTGAGCACGGCGACGGCGGTACGGGTGGCGGTACGGGTCGTGGTCGTGGTGGTGGGCGCGGACGTGGCCGTGAGCGTCGGCCGGACCCGGCGTGCTGCGCTGCCCCGCATGGCTGTTCCCCCTCCGACTGTTGGGTGATTCTGTCCAGGACCGACGGTACGTCACTCCTCCGGTCGCGCCGCGCGGTAGCTTTTTCCCGTGCCAGTTGAGCTCCGCCCCTGGCGGGAGCGGGAGCGTTCCGGTACGGCTAAGTTACCCGGCGTCACATGCTGTCCGTTTTCATAAGGATTCTGCCCGAGAAATTTCACTGCTGGTAACCTCGGGGCTGGTGCGAGGGTGATCATTAGGGCAGAATGTCTAGTGCTGTCCCGGGCGTCACCGATACGGGCACGAGGCCGCTGGGGAAGGCGTACCTCGAACCGCACAGGAGGCCCAGGTGACGACACGTGGAGTTCTGTACGTGCACTCCGCTCCGCGCGCGCTGTGCCCACACGTCGAATGGGCCATCGCGGGCGTACTCGGCGTGCGCGTAACCCTCGACTGGATCAAGCAGCCCGCCGCTTCCGGCACTTGGCGCGCCGAGTTCTCCTGGCAGGGCGAGGTCGGCACCGCCTCCAAACTGGCCTCCGCGCTCCGCGGCTGGCACCTGCTGCGCTTCGAGGCGACCGCCGAGCCGTGCGCCACGGCCGAGGGCGAGCGCTACAGCTCCACCCCCGACCTCGGCATCTTCCACGCCGTCACCGGCATGCACGGCGACATCCTGATCCCCGAGGACCGGCTGCGCGCCGCGCTCGCGCGCTCGGCGCGCGGGGAGAGCGATCTGCACGCCGAGGTCGCCAAGCTGCTCGGCAAGCCCTGGGACGACGAGCTGGAGCCCTTCCGCTACGCGGGGGAGGGCGCGCCCGTCCGCTGGCTCCACCAGGTGGTCTGAGCACGGCACGTCACCCGGCCCGTCCTTGCCCTGGAGTCCGCTCCAGGCCCTAGCGTTCAGCCATGACGACCGAGAACCTCCCCACCCCCCGTCCCGCCCGATCCATCGCGGTCCTCGGCACCGGCATCATGGGCTTCCCCATGGCCCGTAACCTCGCCGGGGCCGGGCTCGAGGTCCGCGCGTGGAACCGCACCCGGAGCAAGGCCGAGGGGCTCGCCGCCCACGGCGTGCGCGTCGCCGACACCCCCGCCGAGGCCGTGGACGGCGCAGACGCCGTCCTCACCATGCTGTACGACGGCCCGGCCGCCCTCGACGCGATGCGGCAGGCCGCCCCGGCGCTGCGCCCCGGCATGGTGTGGTCCCAGTCCACCACCGCCGGCCTCGGCGGCCTCGACGCCCTCGCCGCGTTCGCCCGGGAGAGCGGGCTGGTCTTCGTCGACGCCCCCGTACTGGGCACCAAGCAGCCCGCCGAGAGCGGACAGCTGCTGGTGCTCGCCGCGGGCCCGGAGTCGGCCCGTACGGTCCTGGCCCCCGTCTTCGAGGGGATCGGCAGCCGGACCCTGTGGGTGGGCGACAACGGCGAGGAAGGGGCGGCCAGCCGGCTCAAGCTGGTGGCCAACAGCTGGGTGCTCACCGTCACCCACGGCACCGCCGAGGCGCTCGCCCTCGCCAAAGGGCTCGGCGTGGACCCGCGCGCCTTCCTGGACGCCGTCGCGGGCGGGTCGCTGGACATGGGCTATCTGCGGGCCAAGTCGGACCAGTTGCTGGGCGGCCGCCTGGAGGCCAGCTTCGCGACCAGGACCGCGGAGAAGGACGCGCGGCTGATCGTCGAGGCGGGGGAGGGGGCCGGGGTGCGGATGGATGTGGTGGCCGCGGGGGCGGAGCGGTTTCGGAGGGCGGCGGAGCTTGGGCATGGCGAGGAGGACATGGTGGCGTCGTACTTCGCGAGCTTCGGCTGACGCGCCGCGCCTGCGGCGGGCCTTGTCCCCTACCCGCCGCTTCCCGAAACTGGGGGCAAGCCCCCAGACCCCCGGACGCCCTTCGGGCGTGTCCTCAAGCGCCGGACGGGCTGGAACTAGCCCGTCCGGCGCTTGAGGACCGGGGTCCGGGGCGGAGCCCCGAGGGGTCAGACCGTGCGGAAGGCCAGGACCACGTTGTGGCCGCCGAAGCCGAACGAGTCGTTGAGCGCCGCGATGGTGCCCGCCGGGAGGGGGCGGGGTTCGCCGCGCACGATGTCGCCGTCCGCCTCGGGGTCGAGGCTGTCGAGGTTGATCGTCGGCGGGGCCAGCCGGTGGTACAGGGCCAGCACCGTGGCCACCGTCTCCACGCCGCCCGCGCCACCGAGCAGGTGACCGGTCATCGACTTGGTGGCGGAGATCGCCATGTGGTCGACGTCGTGGCCGAAGACCTTGCGCAGCGCCTTCAGCTCCGCCACATCGCCCTGCGGGGTCGAGGTCGCGTGCGCGTTAACGTGCACGATCTCGGCCGGCTTGAGCTCGGTGGAGTCGACCAGGTTCTGGAGGGCGTGGGCGATGCCGTTGCCGGACGGCTCCGGCTGGGTGATGTGGTGCGCGTCGGCCGAGATGCCCTGGCCGACGGCCTCGGCGTAGACCCGCGCGCCGCGGCGGGCGGCGTGGTCGGCCGACTCCAGGACGACGATGCCGGCGCCCTCGCCCATCACAAAGCCGTTGCGGTCGGTGTCGTACGGCCGCGAGGCGCCCTGCGGGTCCTCGTTGTTCTTCGACATCGCCATCATGTTGCCGAAGGCCACGATGGGCAGCGGGTGGATGGCCGCCTCGGTGCCGCCCGCGATGACCACGTCGGCGCGGCCGGTGCGGATCATCTCGATGGCGTAGCCGATGGCCTCCGCGCCCGACGCACAGGCGCTGACCGGGGTGTGGACACCGGCACGGGCGCCGACCTCAAGGCCGACGTTGGCCGCGGGGCCGTTGGGCATCAGCATCGGCACGGTGTGCGGGGACACCTTGCGGACGCCCTTCTCGCGCAGCACGTCGTGCTGGTCGAGGAGGGTGGTCACACCGCCGATGCCGGAGGCCACGACCGCGCCGAGCCGGTCGGGGTCGACCGTCGGGTCCTCGCCCGCCCTGGCGGTGAAGCCGGCGTCCGCCCAGGCCTCACGGGCCGCGATCAGCGCGAACTGCGCCGAGCGGTCGAGCTTGCGGGCGTGCGGACGCGGGATGACGGTGCCTGGTTCCACCGCGATCCGCGCGGCGATGCGGACCGGCAGATCGGCCGCCCAGTCCTCTTCGAGGAGACGGACGCCAGAACGCCCGGCGAGCAGTCCCTCCCAGGTGGAGGCGGTGTCGCCACCCAGCGGCGTCGTGGCACCAACACCGGTGACGACCACGGTGCGATTGGTCGAGCTCACAGGATTTCCTACTTTACGTGGAGAGAAGGTGCTGGACCTGCCACCGCTCGGGTGGCGACAAGCGCTCGGGCTCAGCCCTGGTGCTTGAGGATGTAGTCGGCGGCGTCGCCGACGGTCTTGAGGTTCTTGACGTCGTCGTCCGGGATCTTGACGTCGAAGCGCTCTTCGGCGGCGACGACGACCTCGACCATGGACAGCGAGTCGACGTCCAGGTCGTCCGTGAAGGACTTGTCCAGCTGGACGTCCTCGGTCGGGATGCCGGCGATCTCGTTGACGATGTCGGCGAGACCCTTGAGGATCTCTTCCTGGGTGGCGGCCATTGCGGCGCTCCTTCTTCGGTGATTGCGGTGAGTGCGCAGCGTCCGAGCTGTTCGGGGCTGCGTTAAGGATCTTGACTAAGGGAGGGTAACGACCGTCGCTGCGTACACGAGACCCGCCCCGAAGCCGATGACGAGCGCGGTGTCGCCGCTCTTCGCCTGCCCGGTCGCCAACAGCCGCTCCATGGCGAGCGGGATGGAGGCGGCCGAGGTGTTGCCGGTGGTCTCCACGTCACGGGCGACCGTGACGTGTTCCGGCAGATCAAGGGTTTTGACCATCGAGTCGATGATCCGCATGTTGGCCTGGTGGGGGATGAAGACATCGAGGTCCTGGGGGCTGACCCCGGCCTCGTCGAGGGCCTGCTGGGCGACCTTGGCCATCTCGAAGACCGCCCAGCGGAAGACGGCCTGGCCCTCCTGGGTGAGCGCGGGGAAGCGTACCTCGTCGGCCTTCTGGTTGCGGTACACATCCCACGGCAGCGTCTGGGTGATGGTCTCGGACTTGTCGCCCTCGGAGCCCCAGACGGTCGGGCCCATGGCGGGCTCCTTGGACGGGCCGACGACCACGGCACCCGCGCCGTCGCCGAACAGGAAGGCCGTCGAGCGGTCCTCCAGGTCGGTCAGGTCCGAGAGCCGCTCCACGCCGATGACCAGGACGTACTCCGCGGTGCCGTCGGTGACCATGCCCTTGGCGAGGGTCAGGCCGTAGCCGAAGCCCGCGCAGCCTGCCGAGACGTCGAAGGCGGCCGGCTTGCCCGTGCCGAGCAGATGGGCGATCTCGGTGGCCACCGCGGGGGTCTGCTTGAAGTGGGAGACGGTCGCGACGATCACGCCGCCGATCTGCTCCGGCGTCAGGCCCGCCGCGGCGATGGCCTTTCCGCCCGCCTCGACGGACATCGTGGCCACCGTCTCGTCCGGCCCGGCCCAGTGGCGTGTGGCGATCCCCGAGCGACTGCGGATCCACTCGTCGGAGGAGTCGATGTGCTTGAGGATCTCCTCGTTGGGCACCACACGGTGCGGACGGTAGCCGCCGACACCGAGGATGCGCGCGTACGGGGCGCCCTTGCTGGGCTTGATCTTCGCAGTCATGCTCTGGGAGCTCCTATTCGGCCGGGGTGTCGGCGACCGGAACAGCGTGCTCGGCGATCAGCGCACGGGCCGCCTCGAGGTCGTCGGGAGTCTTGAGGGCCAGCGTCTTGACGCCCGGCAGGGCGCGCTTGGCGATACCGACGAGTGTGCCGCCCGGAGCCACCTCGATGATCGCGGTGGCTCCCAGCTGCTGGAAGGTCTCCATGCACAGGTCCCAGCGGACCGGGTTGGACACCTGGGCGACCAGGCGCTGGGCGACCTCAGCGCCGGATGTGACGACCTGTCCGTCCCGGTTGGAGACGTAGGGGATGCGCGGATCGGCCACGGGGGCGCCCGCGATCAGGGTTTCGAGCGCCGAGACCGCCGGGGCCATGTGGTCGGTGTGGAACGCGCCCGCCACCTTCAGCGGGACGACCCGGCGCACCCCTTCCGGCTTGTCCTCGGCCAGCGCGGCCAGCTGCTCGGCGGTGCCCGCGGCCACGATCTGGCCGGCGCCGTTGACGTTGGCCGGGGTCAGCCCGAGCTTGGTCAGATGGGCGACGACGTCCTCCTGCTCGCCGCCGAGCACCGCGGCCATGCCGGTCTCGGCCTGGGCCGCGGCCTCGGCCATGGCGAGACCTCGCCGGCGGACCAGCACCATGGCGGTCTCGGCGGTGAGCACACCGGCGAACGCGGCCGCCGCGAGCTCACCGACGCTGTGGCCCGCGGTCGCGCCGAGCGAGCCCTGGAACTCCTCGGCGCCCTCGGAGAACAGCGCCTGGGCGGAGGCCAGTGCCGCGGCCACCAGCAGCGGCTGGGCGACGGCGGTGTCCCGGATCTCCTCCTCGTCGGCCTTGGTGCCGTAGTGGATCAGATCCAGGCCGGATACGGCGGACCACCACGTCAACCGTTCGGTGACGCCGGGGAGGTCGAGCCAGGGGGTCAGAAAGCCGGGCTTCTGGGCGCCCTGGCCGGGAGCGACGAGTACGAGCACCCTCACACTCTCTCTTGTGGTTGGTCTCGCCCGCCCGTGAGGACAAGGACGAAGAACCGTGTAGGGAATTGTTGGAGTCCGACAAAGACCTAGCCCTGGGGGTCCGCGTCGGTCAGACGCCCCAGGATCAGGGCTATGCGCAGAGTAAACGCGGACCGGACGTCGGAGGGAGACCATCCGGTGACGTCGGTCACACGTCGTAGCCGGTAGCGCACGGTGTTCGGGTGAACGAAGAGCATCCGCGCCGCGCCTTCCAGACTGCTTGCCTGTTCCAGATATACGCTCAGAGTTTCCAGCAGGGCGGAGCCCGCCTCTTCCAGCGGTCTGTAGATCTCCTCCACCAACTGCTCACGCGCGGCCGGGTCCGAGGCCATCGCGCGTTCCGGAAGAAGATCGTCCGCGAGCACCGGACGCGGTGCGTCCGGCCAGGCGGTGCACGCCTTGAGCCCGGCCGCGGCGGCCGCGGCCGACTTCGTCGCGGCCAGCAGGTCGGACACCACCGGGCCCGCCACCACCGGGCCCGCCGCGAACGGCCCGATCAGCGCCTTCGCGGCCTGGATCGGATTGTCCGAGCCGCCCGCGACCACCACCAGCCGGTCGCCGAGGACACCGGTGAGCACCTGGAGCTTGGCGTGGCGGGCGGCCCGCCGGATCGCCTCCACGGTCAGCTCGCTGTCCCCGTCGGGCGCCGTGCCCAGCACCACGCACACATGCTCCGGCGAGTTCCAGCCCAGGGCGGCGGCGCGGGACAGCGCGCCCTCGTCCGCCTCCCCCGACAGCACCGCGTTGACCACCAGCGACTCCAGCCGGGCGTCCCACGCGCCCCGGGCCTCGGCCGCCTGCGCGTACACCTGCGCGGTGGCGAAGGCGATCTCCCGCGCGTACACCAGCAGCGCCTCGCGCAGCACCGCCTCGTCGCCGGGCGCCGCCACCTCGTCGATCGCGGACTCCATGACCTCGATCGTGGTGCGGACCATCTCGACGGTCTGCCGCAGGGTGATCGCCCGGGTCAGCTCGCGCGGCGCGGTGCCGAACACATCGGTGCTGATGGCCTGCGGCGCCTCCGGGTGCCGGAACCACTCGGTGAACGCCGCGATGCCCGCCTGGGCGACAAGCCCGATCCAGGACCGGTTCTCGGGTGGCATCGCGCGGTACCACGGCAGCTGCTCGTCCATGCGGGCGATGGCGCTCGCTGCGAGCTTCCCGGAGGACTTCTCCAGGCGGCGCAGGGTGGCGCTGTGCGGATGAGGGCTGTTCGCGGCTGGTTCTGGCACGAGGACAAGACTGCCTTATCGGGTGACGGGCGCGGGGGTGTGGGTACCGTGGGCCGGATGATGCGGGTACAGCGCGCCGGTGAACGGTACCGGGGTGGACACGGGGCGGGCATCGAGACGCGCCACGCCTTTTCCTTTTCTGGGTATTACGACCCGGAGAATGTGAGATTCGGGTCACTCGTGGCCTGTAACGAGGAGCGGCTGGCGCCGGGGGCGGGCTTCGCCGAGCATCCGCACCGCGACCTGGAGATCGTCACCTGGGTGGTCGAGGGCGAGCTCACCCACGAGGACTCCGCCGGACACCGCACCGTGGTGCGCCCCGGCGATGTGCAGCGGCTCAGCGCGGGCGGCGGGGTGCGGCACAGCGAGCGCAACGAGGGCCGCGAGCCGCTGACGTTCGTCCAGATGTGGCTGGCCCCGGCGGCCGGCTTCACCTCGGCGGGCGCGGGCGCCGAGCCCGCGTACGAGGTGGTGCGCGGCCCGGCGGGCCCCGAGCCGTACGCCCTGGAGCGGGCGGACGCCGCGCTCGGCGTGTGGCGGCCGGCCGCCGGGGAGGGGACGGAGCTGCCGGTCGCGCCCTGGGTGTACGCGCATGTGGTGCGGGGCGAGGTGGAGCTCGCCGGGGAGACGCTGACGGCGGGGGACGCGGCGCGGATCACCGGCGCGCGGGGTGAGCGGGCCCGTGCCCTGACCGATGCGGAGCTGCTGGTGTGGGCGATGCGCGCGGAGCCCTCGTACGGCTGACCTCGGGGTCAGGGGCGCAGCTCGGCGAGGACCGCGTCGGTCAGCGCGGGCCAGACCTCGACGGCCCAGGGGCCGAAGGCGCGGTCCGTCAGGGCCGCACAGGCCGCCCGCGCCTCCGGGTCCACCCACAGGAACGTTCCGGACTGGCCGAAATGCCCGAACGTGCGCGGCGAGGACGAGGCGCCCGTCCAGTGCGGCGACTTGCCGTCGCGTATCTCGAAGCCGAGCCCCCAGTCGTTGGGCCGCTGATGTCCGTAGCCCGGCAGCACACCGCCGAGGCCCGGGAAGGCGACGGAGGTGGCCTCGGCCAGCGTCTGGGCGGCCAGCAGCCGCGGGGCCTGGAGTTCGGCCGCGAAGCGGGCCAGGTCGGCGGTGGTGGAGACGCCGTCCTTGGCGGGGGAGCCGGGCAGCTCGGTCGAGGCCATGCCCAGCGGCTCCAGCACCGCCTGGCGCAGATACTCGGCGAACGGGATGTCCGTGGCCTTGGCGATGTGGTCGCCGAGCACCTCGAACCCCGCGTTGGAGTACAGCCGGCGGGTGCCGGGCGCGGCGGCGGCGCGGTGCTCGTCGAAGGCGAGCCCGGAGGTGTGGGCGAGCAGATGGCGGACCGTGGAGCCCTCGGGCCCGGCCGGCTCGTCCAGCTCCACCGCGCCCTCCTCGACGGCGACCAGCGCGGCGTACGCGGCGAGCGGCTTGGTGACCGAGGCGAGCGGGAAGCGCCGGTCGGCCGGGCCGTATGATCCGGCCACCGTGCCGTCCGCGCGCACGACGGCGGCGGCCGCCGTGGGTACCGGCCAGTTCTCGATCATCCGCAGGCTCTCCATGACCCAGAGCCTAGCCAAGGGCGGACCCGGCCAAGAATTCGCCAAAACTGCGCTTGCTTGGAGTGCACTCCAAGTCAATAGCGTTGAGAACGTCGTGAAGGTTTACGGATCAGCGACTGCGAGAGGGTGGCGAGACGGCATGACCGTGTTGGAGAGCGCGCCGGTGAAGGTGCAGGCATGCGCGGGGACGGTCGGCCACCCCCGGCCCACCGGACAGGACCGCTACACGATCAGCGAGGTCGTCGCCCACACCGGGCTGACGGCGCACACCCTGCGCTGGTACGAGCGGATAGGGCTGATGCCGCATGTGGACCGCACCCACACCGGCCAGCGCCGCTTCAGCAACAAGGACCTGGACTGGCTCAGCCTCGTCGGCAAGCTCCGGCTGACCGGGATGCCGGTCGCGGACATGGTCCGCTACGCCGAGCTGGTGCGCGAGGGCGAGCACACCTTCGGCGAGCGCGAGGAGCTGCTGACCGCGCACCGGGCGAGCGTGCGGCAGCGGATCGCCGAGCTCCAGGACACCCTGCATGTCCTCGACTTCAAGATCGATATCTATGCCGACGCCCGCCGGGTGTCGGAGCGGGCCTGAAAGCCGCGAGTAATGAATTTCCGGAACTCGCCGGAAAAGCATTGCAGAGCGGACATGGCGCCCGTGGCGCTTTTGTCTTTTTGTGTCGCAGGCCACTGTTCGCCTTGTGTGCTGCCCCCTCGTCACCGGGGTTATTCAACGAATAGCAAAACTATCTACCGCTCGGGATCGCCGCCGCACTAAGATCGCCGACATGTTTATTCGTCGGATGTTACGAGCAACTGTCGGCCTCGCCGTTGTGGCCGGAGTCGCCCTCACCGGGACCGTCGAAGCCGGTGCCAAGACGGCGGGGGACTCGGAGAGACGGTCGTCGGCCGATGGGCAGTTGCTCTATTACAACCACTCCTATGGCGTGGTCGACCGCGAGACGGCCGACGCCGTCGAGAATTCGGACTTTTTGCGGGACTTCGCCAATTTCGAGGTCCGCACCACGAGCAGCGGTAACCTCACCTGGAAGGGCCGTTACCTCTACGGCGGCCAGACCTACATCGAGCTGTTCGGGACCGGCGACCTGCCGGGCCAGGACGCCAACTTCGGCTCCACCTCGGTCGCGTACTCCTCCGAGCACGACGGCGACCTGGCGAAGGTGAGCCAGAGGCTGCGGGATCAGGGCTTCGACAAGCTGGACGAATTCCTCCAGTCGCGTAACTTCGGCGACGGCGTCCTGGTGCCGTGGTTCGACGGCGTCCAGTTCCCCGTCGCCGACTATCCCTATGACGCCTTCGGCGCGTGGGCGATGGAGTACCGGGAGGAGTACTTCGCCGACCCGCGCAGCAAGACCGGTCCGGCGGCTTACCCCGGTGACATCACCCGTCAGCGCTATCTGCCGGACACCTACAAGGACCACCAGATGCGGGACCTGACCCGTATCCGCTTCGCCGTCACCGAACTCGACCTCAACACGCAGCTGCCGCTGTTCGAGGCCGGTGGGCTGGACATCAAGAAGGTCCCGGGCGGTGCCATCGTCAAGGACGGCCTGACCACGATCCAGTACGACGTGGTTTCGGCCGACAAGGTGGGTCTCAAGCAGATCCAGATGTCGCTCAACGCGTCGGTGGACGACCGGCACGAGGAGCGGATCGGCAACTCGACCCTCGTCGTGGGCCCCGGCGACCGCGCCGTCTGGACCTTCGACAAGCCGTAATAACGCACGACGGTAAAGCGCGACGCCGGTCCGGGCCTATTCAGACCGGCGT
This sequence comes from Streptomyces sp. NPDC028305, assembly GCF_055569495.1. Classification (NCBI taxonomy): domain Bacteria; kingdom Bacillati; phylum Actinomycetota; class Actinomycetes; order Kitasatosporales; family Streptomycetaceae; genus Streptomyces; species Streptomyces sp. NPDC028305. Next base: position 779,762 of record NZ_JBVHTN010000001.1, on the reverse strand, counting down.
CGCCGCGTTACGCCAGGCCATGGCGGCAGTCGCGGTCGTAGCCCGTGCCCTCCGCGCAGTGGACCGCCGCGAAGTGGCCGAGGGCGATCCGCGCGAAGTTGCGGAGCGACTCCGTGCCGGGGGCGAAGTAGCCCGTGTGGCCGTGGGCCCGGTCCGCGGAGAGCACGCGCGCGCCGAAGGACGGGTCGGTCGGGTCCTGGCCGTGGCCCAGGCCCAGGAAGTCGAAGCCGGTGACCCGCCGGACCCAGTCGGAGCTGTCGCGGGTGGCCCAGACCCGGGCGGCCGGGCCCAGCTCCGCGGCGTCGTCGGCGCGTACGCCGGGGCTGCCGAACACCACCAGGTCGGAGATCTCGGCGCGGCCGAGACCGGAGGCGGCCAGCCCGCACACGACCGAGCCGTAGCTGTGGCAGAAGACGGCCGGCGGGGCCTGCGCCGACTCGCCCGCGGTCGCGGCGAGACCGGCGAGGAAGCGGTCGAGGCGGGGCACGCCCGCCTTGGCGAGGCGGCCGGTGGCGGCGTCCGGGCCGAGGCCGAGCGGGGTGGTGTAGCCGACCCAGACCACGACGGACGTACGGACCCCGGGCGCCTCCCGGGCCATCTCCGCGCGCAGCGACCTGGCCATGCCGGCCGCGGAACCGTACGGGTGGTGGTCCGTACGGTCGAAGTTCCCCAGGTCGGTGTCGGAGCCGGGGACGAGGACCGCGGTGCGCTGAGCGGTCGTCAGGTCCCCGTACACCTCGGCCACCTGGCCCCGGCCGCGCGGGTCGAAGGCCAGGATCCGGCGGCCGGGGGCGAGGAGCCCGGTGTAGCGGTCGACGAGGGGGCTCTCGGGGTCGGCGGCCCGCTCCTTGGCGCGCTCCGCCCTGATCGCGAGGGCGTTGGCGGTGTAGCGCAGCGCCACGGGCGCGCCGTCGAGATTGCCGACGACCAGCGGGTGACGGAGCGCCAGGGTCCGCTGCTGGGCCGCGGTGAGCCCGGCGAAGAACCGGGCGATCTCGGCGGGGGAGGCGGTGGCCGGGTCGGGCAGCCGGCCGGCGGCGCCGGGGCCCAGGGAGTGGTCCGCGCGCCAGGCGGCCGTGCCGGGCGGCGGTCCGGTGACGGCCTGCTGCTCATGGGCCACGGTCCAGCCGGCGGTGCCCGCCATGACGGTGACCACGAGCGCGGCGGTGATCAGGCTGCGGGCCCGGTGCCTGCCGACCGATGTGTGCGACATGGTCGCGTCCCCCTCTGTCCATTCGATGGCGGAGGGAAACGTAGGAAGGCGGTGGGTGGCGAAACGTCACACCCCGGAGCCAACTCCGGGGTCATACCTGGGTAGGGGGTGTAGCCCCTACCCGGGGTGACGCGCGGGTCGGCGGCGGGCTATTGACCGGGCGTCACCAGGCCCGACTCATACGCGAAGATCACCGCTTGGGCCCGGTCGCGCAGCCCCAGCTTGGCGAGCACCCGGCCGATGTGCGTCTTGACGGTCTGTTCGGCGAGCACCAGCGACTCGGCTATCTCCTGGTTGGACAGCCCGCGCGCGATCAGCTCCAGCACCTCGGTCTCGCGCGGGGTGAGCCCGCTGCGCCGCGTGGCGAGGTTCTTGCGCGGCGCGGGCCGCTGCCGGGCGAAGTCGGCGATGAGGCGGCGGGTGACGGAGGGGGCGAGCAGCGCCTCCCCGGCGGCCACGACCCGCACCGCCGAGATCAGATCGGCGGGCGGGGCGTCCTTGAGCAGAAAGCCGCTGGCGCCCGCGCGCAGCGCCTCGTACACATAGTCGTCGACGTCGAAGGTGGTGAGCATCAGCACCTTCGGGCGGTGGACGACGCCGGCCGGCGGGTCGAGTATCCGCCGGGCCGCCTCCAGGCCGTCCATCTCGGGCATCCGGACGTCCATGAGGACGACGTCCGGGTGGGTGCTGCGGCTGACGTCGACCCCCTGCTTTCCGTCGGGGGCCTCGCCGACCACGTCGATGTCGCTCTGCGCGGAGAGCAGCGCGGCGAAGCCCGCCCGCACCATGGCCTGGTCGTCGACGATGATCACCCGGATGGTCATGGGGCGAGTGGATCCCTTCCCGCGCTCGCTGCGCCTGCTGTGCTCTCCGTGGTTTCCATGGCTTCTGTGGCTCCCGGGGCCGCGCCGTCGGCGCCGTCGGCGGTGTTCTTCGCGGGCTGTGCCACCTCGACGAGCGGGAGCCGCGCCGCCAGGCGGAAGCCGCCGTCGGGCAGCGGGCCGGTGTCCAGCGTGCCGCCGACCAGGCGGACGCGTTCGCGCATGCCGACCAGGCCATGGCCGGTGCCGGTGGTCTCCAGGGGCGGGCCCGGCGCGCCGCTCGCCGGGCCGTTGACGACCAGCACGGTCAGCCCCGTACGGTCCGCGGAGGTCAGGATCGACACGTTCGTCGGGGCGCCCGGCGCGTGCCGCACCACATTGGCGAGCGCCTCCTGCACGATCCGGTACGCCGACAGATCCACCGCCTGCGGCAGCGGCCCGAGCGCGGCCACGTCCTTCGCGATCGACAGCGTGGTGGGGATCCCCGCCCGTACGGTCGCCTCGACCAGCTGTGGCACCCGGTCGAGACCGGGCTGCGGCGCGCGCTCCCCGCGCGCGTCCTCGCTGCGCAACACGCCCAGCAGCCGCCGCATCTCGGCGAGCGACTCGCGGGCGGTGGCCGCGATGGTGCCGAACTCCCGCTCCGCCTCGGGCGGCAGGCCGCCGATCCGGTACGGGGCGCTGTCCGCCTGCACCGTGATCACCGACATGTGGTGCGCCACCACGTCGTGCAGCTCGCGCGCGATCCGGGCGCGCTCCTCCAGCAGGGTGCGCCGGGCCCGCTCCGCCTCGCTGATCGTCTCCTGCTCGGCCAGCCGCCGCTGCGCGTCCCCGCGCTCCCGCAGCGCGCCGCCGACCAGCAGCACCACGCCGCCGAGCACGAACATCAGCACATTGGAGCCGTCGCTGTACCTCGCGCCGGGAATCCCCAGGAACACGCCCACGCCACCGGTGACCAGCCAGACCGCCATCAGGGTGTGGCGGGGCTCGCGCAGCGCGAGGAAGAGGAGGAGGAAGAGATAGCCGATGATGTTGGGCGGCTGCCACGGCCAGCTGCGCTCGGGGAGGTCGGCGTAGCCCAACACCGCCAGCGAGCCGACGGTGTCGGCGATGAAGGCGATCCACCAGGCGGGCAGCGGGCGGGTGACGGCCAGCAGCAGCGGCGCGGCCTGGGCGGCGGCCAGCACGCTGGCCAGCCCGCCGTTCAGGCCGTAGTCCCTGGTGAGGAGCTGGGCGGTGGTCGGGATCAGGATGATGGTGAGCAGCCCGGCGACCGCGTACGGCAGCCGCCGCAGCCAGCGCCTGGTCGACCGCGCGAGCAGCGGGGTCGCCGGGTACGAAGGCGTCACGAGCGCCCGGGCGAGGGCGGACAGGTGCCGCCGGGTGACTGACAGCAGGCTCTCGTGCGCGGCGGCGGACGGCGTGGGGGCGGGCGAGGGCTGGGACATGGCGGCTACAGCGTAGGGGGGACGGCGCGCCCGGACGTCATACCGGGGTATCAGGTCCGAGGCCCGCGCCGGAGACTTTGGCCGTGTCTACAGCTCCGCCAGCAGTTCGGCCTTCTTCGAGCTGAACTCGTCGTCCGTCAGCAGGCCCGCCGTGTGCAGCTCGCCGAGGTGGCGGATGCGGTCCGCGATGTCGGCGGGGTCGCGGCGGCCGGGCCGGGCCGTCGTGCGGGTGAGGCCCGAGGCCGGGTCCGGAGTGGCGGCCTGTACGGCCTCCAGCACCGCCGCGGCGAACGGCAGCGACTCATGGACCAGCCCGTAGCCGAGGCCGAAGACGACCGCGGCCGGGTCGTGGTCGGGCCGCGTCGCGACCGCGGGCCCTTCCGAACCCATCGCACCCGCCGCACCCGCGCCATCGCCGGCACGCGCGCCCGCCCGTGCCCCCGTACGCGCCGCGCCGCCGCCGGGCGCGGCCGGGCGCCCGTCCTCCGCGCCGCGCTCCAGCAGCCGCAAAAAGCCGCTGCGCCCCTGCTTGGGGGAGCCGCCGCCGGTCCCCTTGGACTCCGGCGAGCGCCATTCGACGCCCGACAGGTCGTCGATCCGGAAGCGCTGGTCCCCGACCTTCCACTTCGCCGAGGAGGCGCCGGTCCAGAACCAGCGGAAGGAGACGGCCTTGCCGTCGAAGGACGCCTTGCCGTCGTACGCCTTGAACGACAGCGGCGGCGCGGGCGCGGCGACCAGATAGGACTCGGCGGGGGTGGCGGCCGCGGGGCCGAGGGCGGCGCGTATCTCCTCGGCGTAGTACTCCGCGAGCGTGCCGCGCTCGGCGGGCAGCACCAGGCGGTACGGGTCGCCCCCGTCCTTGAGCTGGCCGTCGGCGGCGTCCATCAAGGGGTCGGCGCCGGGTCTGGGCACGGCGCGCAGCACTACGGTCCCCCGCTTGCCGGGGGTGACCTCCACCGCGGACAGCGCCTCGTAAGGGACGCGACGCTCGCCGAGCGCCTGAAGCAGCTTCGGCGTACGAATCCCCCGTTCGAAGCGGATGAGCACGGAGTCGGTGTCGAACTCCCAGACGGTCTGAAAACCGGCCAGCACATCACCCATGCGGCTCATCGTATGCGGCGGGGGCCCGCCCGTCCCCCCTCGGAGGTTACGCGCGTCAAATCAATTTGCGCCGTCAGCTAATTTTCAGCCGTCAGCTCAAGTTCCAGCCGTCAGCTGGAGCGGTGCCGGCAGTCGGATGGGGCGGTTCGGGCCGTCAGACGGGGCGGTCAGCTCAGTCCGGTCCGGCAGCTGTCGCCGTCCGCGCAGCTCACGGACCGGAGGGAGCCGACCCCCACCCGGGCGAAGTTGTCCAGGCTGGTGGTGCCCGGCACGAAGTACCCGGCGTGCCCCTGCGCCCCGTCGGCGGACAGGACACGGGCGCCGAAGCCGGAGGAGACCGGGTCCGCGCCGTGTCCGAGCCCGCCGAGCTCCACGTGCGGGATGTCCTGAATCCAGTCGCCGGAGTCGCGCATCGCCCACACCCGGGCGCTGGTGCCCAGGTCGGAGGCGTGATCGGCGCGCATCCCGGGGCTGCCGGCGACCGCGATGTCGGTGACCTTGGGCGCCAGGTCGCGGGCGGCCACCCCGCACACCACCGATCCGTAGCTGTGGCACATCAGCGAGACGCGGGTCAGCTCGGGCAGGCCGTTGACCAGCGCGCGCAGCCGCAGGGCGCCCTGGGCGGCGAGCCTGCCGGTGGCCGCGTCCATGCCGATGCCGCTGGGGGAGGTGTAGTCGGCCCAGGCGATGACGGCGTTCTTCCCGCGGGGGTCGACGACCCGCTCGGCGTTGTAGAGGGCGCGCGCCATGCCGGCCACCGCGCTGTAGGCGCGCCCGGGCTTCTCGAAGCTCAGGATGTCGGTGTCCACGCCGGGCACCACGACCGAGACGCGCGCGGCGTGTTCCAGGTCGCCGAAGACCTCTGCGGCCCGCCCGGAGCCGGTGGGGTCGAAGGCGAGGATCTGCCGCCCGCCGCTCAGCAGCTCCTCGTAGCGGTGCATCCGGCGCCCCGCGTCCTGCCGCCCGAGCGGGGTGAGCCCGCCGTCGTGCATCCGCTTGCGCTCGGCGTCGCGGGCCTGGGCGAGGGCGATCCGGTTGGCGCGGTAGCGCAGCTCCACCGGCGCGCCGTTCATATTGCCGACGACCAGCGGGTAGCGGCGGGCCAGGCGATCGCGCTGGGTCGCGGTGAGCGAGTCCAGGAAGCGGGCGAGGCGGCGCGGCGGGCCGGAGGGGTCGGGCAGGGCGCGGCCGCCCAGGCTGCCTCCCCCGGCTACCGCTGGGAGGTGCCCCTTCCGCCAGGCGGTCAGCTCCGCGGCCAGCGGGCCATCGGACCCTCGCTGGTTCCGCATGGCCGTCCAGCCGGTGGTGGCGAGCAGGACGAACACCACCGCCAGGGCGAGGAGTGCTCGCCAGGCGGTGGAGCCGGGGGAGGGGGAGCCGAGCTCAGAGAAGGAAGTCACCGCGGGACACCCTAGGAGAAGCGTGGTGGTGGCTGCCAAATGCCGTGACACTTCTCACGTTTGAGGAGAATCCGGACGGATCGTTTTGTCTGATTTATTCAGTCTTTGGGGTTATCTGTCCCATGGTTCGGCCAGTGCCGCCCCGAGGTGGTCGAGATGGAAGAGGGTGAGGTCCCGCAGCGACTCCATGCTGGTGCCCTCGCCCTCGTTCCACAGCTGACCGGCCACCCGGATCGCCCCGCCGAACGCCGCGACCACCAGGCGCGGCCGCGGGTCCGTGTCGACGCCAAGACCCTCGCGGCGGGCGATCTCCCGGGCCAGCCGGTCCTCCAGCTCGGCGGTCCGGCGCAGATGGACGGCCAGCAGGGCGGGGGTCGACTCGATCACGCAGTACATGCGCATATGGAGGTCCTGCGGGACCAGCTCGGCGATGATCTCGCCGGCGGCGCTCCAGGAGGTCTGGACGGCGCCCCGCAGGGCGGTGAGCGGTGCCTCCTCGGCGGGCCGGCCGGCCAGGGCGTCGAAGAAGTGACGCTCCGCCACGTCCTGGGTGGCGAAGGCGACTTCCTCCTTGTTGGCGAAGTACCGGAAGAACGTGCGCTGGGAGACATCGACCGCGTCCGCGATCTCGTCGACCGTCGTGTGGTCGTATCCGTTCCGGGTGAACAGCTCCAGGGCGGAGCGCACCAGGGCGGCCCGTGTGCGTTGCTTCTTGCGTTCCCGGAGTCCCGCCGGTGGTGGCGCCACCGCCTGGTCCGTTGTCACCTGTCGGCTCTCTTTCTGGCGCGATCGGGCTGCTCACCCTACCTGCGGGGAACCTGGCAGTTACCGAATCATGAACTTGTTTGTCAATTGTCAGCGGCTGACACTAGCCTCCGGATATGACGTCTGAGACCACCGTCGCCCACGCGGCGCCGGAACCTCCCATACCCGATCCCCCGAAGGGGCTGCGGGGACACCCGTGGCTAACGCTGCTGACGATCGCCGTCGGCGTGACGATGGTCGCCCTCGACGGCACGATCGTCGCGATAGCCAACCCCGCCATCGCCGAAGACCTCGACGCCTCGCTCGCCGACGCCCAATGGATCACCAACGGCTATCTGCTCGCCCTCGCCGTCTCGCTGATCACGGCCGGCAAGCTCGGTGACCGCTTCGGCCACCGCCAGACCTTCCTCGTCGGCGTCGTCGGCTTCGCCGCCTCCTCGGCGGCCATCGCCCTGTCCGGCAGCGTGACCCTGCTGGTGGTCTTCCGCGTGCTCCAGGGCCTGTTCGGCGCCCTGTTGATGCCCGCGGCGCTCGGCCTGCTGCGCGCCACCTTCCCGGCCGAGAAGCTCAACATGGCCATCGGCATCTGGGGCATGGTGATCGGCGCGTCCACCGCGGGCGGACCGATCGTCGGTGGTCTGCTCGTCGAGCACGTCAACTGGCAGTCCGTGTTCTACATCAACGTGCCCGTCGGCGTCCTCGCCCTCGCCCTCGGACTGGCGATCCTGAAGGACCACCGCGCCGAGAACGCCCCCAAGTCCTTCGACATCCCCGGCATCGCGCTGCTGTCCGGCGCGATGTTCTGCCTGATCTGGGCCGTGATCAAGGCCGGCGAATGGCAGTGGGGCGACTCCCGGACGCTGCTGTTCCTCGGGCTCGCCGTGGTCTGCTTCGCGGCCTTCGCGTTCTGGGAGACCCGCAGCAGCGAGCCGCTGCTGCCGCTGCGCATGTTCCGCTCCGTCCCGCTGTCCGCCGGCACCGTGCTGATGGTGCTGATGGCCTTCGGGTTCATGGGCGGGCTCTTCTTCGTCACCTTCTACCTTCAGAACGTGCACGGCATGAGCCCGGTCGACAGCGGGCTGCACCTGCTGCCGCTGACCGCCATGATGATCGTGGCCTCACCGCTGGCCGGGCTGCTGATCACCAAGCTCGGGCCACGGATCCCGCTGGTGGTCGCCATGCTGCTCACCTCCGCGGCGATGTTCGGCGCCTCCACCCTCGACGTGGACTCCTCCACCCTCGAGACATCCCTGTGGTTCGGCCTCCTCGGCCTCGGCCTCGCCCCGGTGATGGTCGGCGCCACCGAGGTCATCGTCGGCAACGCGCCGCTCGAGCTCTCCGGCGTCGCCGGCGGCCTCCAGCAGGCGTCCATGCAGGTCGGCGGCAGCATCGGCACCGCCGCGCTCGGCGCGGTCATGGCCGCCAAGGTCGACGACGACCTGCCCGGCTCCTGGCAGCGCGCCGGACTGCCGCCGCTGTCCGGGAAGGATCTGGACCAGGCGTCCCAGGCGGTCGAGGTGGGCAAGGCCCCGCTCGCCCCGGGCACTCCGCCGGAGCTCGTCGGGAAGATCACCGGCGTGGCGCATGACACCTTCGTGTCGGGGATGGGCGTCGCCTTCACCGTCGCGGGCGTCGTCTCGCTCCTGGCGGCCGTGGTGGCGGCGTTCACCAAGCGCGGCGAGAACGCGGAGGCGGGCGCGGGAGCGGCCCACATCTGACCGCACACGGCAAAGCGCCGGGCAGGCTGCACTCAGCCTGCCCGGCGCCCCTTTTTCGTGGCTCGGTTCTCCCCCAGCTACCGCTGGGAGGTGCCCCCCAGGGGCGCTACAGCCTCCCCCAGCCTTCGGCCGGGGGTGCCCCCTGTCGACGGTCGACCGTGCTCGGCCCTCCACGCGGCGGTAGCCGCATAGTGACGGCAGCCTCAGGGCCTCCGCGCGCTCTCCACTTTCACAGTGACATCAGCGCCTCCGGCGCGGGCGGCCGCGCCCCTTCGGTTCACTCGCCGGTCACCGCGGTCCCGTTACGCGTCGCCCCCGGCCGCGCCCGGGTCGGCGGCGGCCACGTCGAGCAGCTGATAGCGGTCGATCGCCTGCTTCAGCACCGAGCGGTCGATCTTGCCGTCCTTCGCGAGCTCGGTGAGCACCGCGAGGACGATCGACTGCGCGTCGATGTGGAAGAACCGGCGCGCCGCCCCGCGGGTGTCCGCGAAGCCGAAGCCGTCGGCGCCCAGCGACTGGTACGTGCCGGGCACCCAGCGCGCGATCTGGTCCGGAACGGCCCGCATCCAGTCGGACACGGCCACCTTCGGGCCCTCCGCGTCGGCCAGCTTCCGCGTCACATACGGGACGCGCTGCTCCTCCTCGGGGTGGAGCAGGTTGTGCTCCTCCGCCTCGACCGCGTCGCGCCGCAGCTCGTTCCAGGAGGTCGCCGACCACACATCGGCCTTCACATCCCACTCGTCGGCCAGGACGCGCTGCGCCTCCAGCGCCCACGGCACGGCGACGCCCGAGGCGAGGATCTGCGCCGGGATGGCGCCCTTCTCGCCCCGCTGGTAGCGGTAGAGGCCCTTGAGGATGCCCTCGCCGTCCACGTCGGCGGGCTCGGCCGGGTGCCGGATCGGCTCGTTGTAGACGGTGAGGTAGTAGAAGACGTCCTCACTGTCCTCGCCGTACATCCGGCGCAGACCGTCCTGCACGATGTGGGCGATCTCGAAGCCGAACGCCGGGTCGTACGCGACGACGGCCGGGTTGGTCGAGGCCAGCAGCTGCGAGTGGCCGTCCGCGTGCTGGAGGCCCTCACCGGTCAGGGTCGTACGGCCGGCGGTCGCGCCCAGCACAAAGCCGCGCGAGAGCTGGTCGGCCATCTGCCAGAACTGGTCGCCGGTGCGCTGGAAGCCGAACATCGAGTAGAAGACGTACACCGGGATCAGCGGCTCGCCGTGGGTGGCGTACGCCGAGCCCGCGGCGATCAGCGAGGCCGTACAGCCCGCCTCGGAGATGCCGTCGTGCAGCATCTGCCCGGTCGGCGTCTCCTTGTAGGCCAGCAGCAGCTCGCGGTCGACGGACTCGTAGGTCTGGCCCAGCGGGGAGTAGATCTTCGCCGACGGGAACAGCGAGTCCATGCCGAAGGTGCGGTACTCGTCGGGCGCGATCGGCACGAACCGCTTGCCGATCTCCTTGTCCCGCATCAGGTCCTTCAGCAGCCGCACGAACGCCATGGTGGTGGCGATCTGCTGCTGACCGCTGCCCTTCTTGGTCGAGGCGTACGTCTTGTCGCCCGGCAGCTGAAGCGGCTTGGCCCGCACCACGCGGGTCGGCACATACCCGCCCAGCGACTTGCGCCGGTCGTGCATGTACTGGATCTCCTCCGAGTCCCGGCCCGGGTGGTAGTACGGCGGCAGGCCGGACTCCAGCTCCTTGTCGGGGATCGGCAGGTGCAGCCGGTCGCGGAAGCGCTTGAGGTCGTCGACCGTCAGCTTCTTCATCTGGTGGGTCGCGTTGCGGCCCTCGAAGTTCGGGCCGAGCGTCCAGCCCTTGACCGTCTGGGCCAGGATCACCGTCGGCTGGCCCTTGTGGGCCTTGGCCGCCGCGTACGCCGCGTAGATCTTGCGGTGGTCGTGGCCGCCGCGGCCCAGGTGCAGAATCTGGTCGTCGGTCATGTGCTCGACCATGCTGCGCAGCCGCTGGTCGTCGCCGAAGAAGTGGTCGCGGATGTACGAGCCGGTCTCGGTGGCGTACGTCTGGAACTGGCCGTCGGGCGTGGTGTTCAGCTTGTTGACCAGGATGCCGTCGCGGTCCTGCGCGAGCAGCGGGTCCCAGGTGCGGTCCCACACCAGCTTGATCACATTCCAGCCGGCGCCGCGGAACTGCGACTCCAGCTCCTGGATGATCTTGCCGTTGCCGCGCACCGGGCCGTCGAGGCGCTGGAGGTTGCAGTTGACGACGAAGGTCAGGTTGTCCAGGCCCTCTCGGGCGGCCAGGGAGAGCTGGCCGAGCGACTCCGGCTCGTCCATCTCGCCGTCGCCCAGGAACGCCCACACATGCGAGGCCGAGGTGTCGGCGATGCCGCGCGCCTCCATGTAGCGGTTCATCCGCGCCTGGTAGATCGCCCCGAGCGGGCCGAGGCCCATGGAGACCGTCGGGAACTCCCAGAAGTCCGGCATCGACCGCGGGTGCGGGTAGCTGGACAGGCCGTGGCCGGCCTTCGACTTCTCCTGGCGGAAGGCGTCCAGGTGCTGCTCGTTCAGCCGGTCCAGGAGGAAGGCGCGGGCATAGATGCCGGGCGAGGCATGACCCTGGAAGAAGATCTGGTCGCCGCCGTCGCCGCCGTCCTTGCCGCGGAAGAAGTGGTTGAAGCCCACGTCGTACAGCGAGGCCGAGGAGGCGAAGGTGGCGATATGGCCGCCGACGCCGATGCCCGGACGCTGGGCCCGGGAGACCATCACCGCCGCGTTCCAACGGGTCGCGTTCAGGACCTTCCGCTCGATCTCCTCGTTGCCGGGGAAGAACGGCTCGTCCTTGGTCGCGATGGTGTTGACGTAGTCCGTGCTGCGCATCTCGGGCACCGCGACGCGCTTCTCGCGGGCGCGCTCGATCAGGCGGAGCATGAGGTAGCGGGCACGTTCCCGGCCTCGCTCATCGACAGCTGCGTCGAGCGAGTCGAGCCACTCCTGGGTCTCTTCAGGATCGAAGTCCGGGACCTGGCTGGGAAGGCCGCCAATGATGATCGGGTTGCGATCGGATCCGGAAGCCACGCTATTCCTTCGCTTTTCGGTCGTGCTGTGCACGCAATGGATTCGTGCTCTGCTGGTGTCGCGCCGATCTCCATCGTGTACCTCGGGTAGGGGATACGTCACCTCTACCGAGTGGTAACCATCACGTGGTGAGACGTACGCTGCGCGGGCGTCGGGGTGCGACGGCCAAATCGCAACCATACGCTCACCCCGGACGGCGTTCGCGTACGCCCGTTCGGCCCTGGGGCGCGTACTCGGCGTATCGTGACGATACGCTCGGGTAATCCGGGCGTATTGGAGTGATGTGACTCACTCGCGGCTGTTCGTCCATGATGGGAGTTGCGGCGCTCCGTGCTCCGCGGCATCCCCCATACTCCGTTGAACGCCGTATGGGGTGACCCCCCACGTTTGGGCGGGATCGCTGGCCAGGTACTTGCGCGATCCGCCCGGCCCGTGTGGACTACGCCCCAAGCCCCGCGTACGCGCGTGGCGTACAGCGACTCGAGGAATGAACGCAAGATGACAGGAGGCAATCCGTGAGCGCGACCGCGGACCACGCGGAGGAGCGGACCAACCTTGCCGTGAGGCTGGGTTTCCAGCCCGATCAGGTGGTCCAGGAGATCGGCTACGACGACGATGTCGACCAGGAGCTCCGCGAGGCCATCGAGGAGATCACCGGCCAGGAGCTCGTCGACGAGGACTACGACGATGTGGCCGACGCCGTTGTGCTGTGGTTCCGAGAGGACGACGGCGACCTGACGGACGCGCTGGTGGACGCCATCGGGATGATCGACGACGGCGCACCGGTCTTGCTGCTGACCCCCAAGACCGGCCGTGACGGCTATGTCGAGCCGAGCGACATCAACGAGGCCGCGACCACCGCCGGCCTGTCCACGACCAAGAGCATCAATGCGGGCAAGGACTGGACGGGCAGCCGTCTGGTCACCCCGAAGGCCGCCAAGTCCGGCAAGCGCTGAAGCGGCCCCGCGGGGCCGTCGGCGCACGGCCCCGCGACACCCTGCCGAGAGCCCCCCTCCGCACCGTTCGGAGGGGGGCTCTGCGCGTAGGGTGTACCCCGGTCAACCAGCCAATCCAGCCAGTCAGGCTGTCAATCCAGCTGCCAATGATCCAGGGAAGGGATGCCACCCATGGCGATAGAGGTCGGTGCGAAGGCCCCCGATTTTGAGCTGAGGAACCAGCACGGGGAGTCGGTCCGGCTCTCCGACTTCCGGGGTGAGAAGAACGTCGTCCTCCTCTTCTACCCCTTCGCCTTCACCGGCGTGTGCACCGGTGAGCTGTGCGCCCTCCGCGACGAGCTGCCGAAGTTCGTCAACGACGAGGTGCAGCTGCTCGCCGTCTCCAACGACTCGCCCTTCTCGCTGCGGGTCTTCGCCGAGCAGGAGGGTCTTGAGTACCCGCTGCTGTCGGACTTCTGGCCGCATGGCGAGGCCAGCCGGGCCTACGGCGTCTTCGACGAGGAGAAGGGCTGCGCGGTGCGCGGCACCTTCGTGATCGACAAGGAGGGCGTGGTCCGCTGGACCGTCGTCAACGGCCTCCCCGACGCCCGGGACCTCGACGACTACGTGAAGGCTCTGGAAAGCCTGTAGGCCCCGAAACCCTGTACCGAGGGGAACCGCTCACTAGGATCGACGCGTTGATCCTGGTGGGATCCCCGGGCATCCCCGGCCGCGTCCGGGTGGTGCCCCTGGCACCCGGCATAGCAATGAAGGGGCACGCAGTGCTCCTGACGAATCTTTTTGGGAGGACTCGTGGGAGTCAGCCTCAGCAAGGGCGGCAACGTCTCGCTGACCAAGGAAGCCCCTAACCTGACCGCCGTCTCCGTCGGCCTGGGCTGGGACATCCGCACCACCACCGGCACCGACTTCGACCTCGACGCCAGCGCCCTGCTGACCAACGCCGAGGGCAAGGTCGCCAGTGATCAGAACTTTGTCTTCTTCAACAACCTGAAGAGCCCCGACGGCTCGGTCGAGCACACCGGTGACAACCTCACCGGTGAGGGCGAGGGCGACGACGAAGTCATCAAGATCAACCTGGTCGGCGTGCCGGCCGATGTCGCCAAGATCGTGTTCCCGGTGTCGATCTACGACGCCGAGAACCGCCAGCAGAGCTTCGGCCAGGTCCGTAACGCGTTCATCCGCGTGGTCAACCAGGCCGATGGCAATGAGCTGGCGCGCTACGACCTGACCGAGGACGCCTCGACCGAGACCGCCATGGTCTTCGGCGAGCTGTACCGGCACGGGGCGGAGTGGAAGTTCCGGGCGATCGGCCAGGGGTACGCCTCGGGGCTGCGCGGCATCGCGCAGGACTTCGGCGTCAACGTCTGACAGGCCCGTAGCACCACCCGCGTATGTACATCCTGCGTACGCACCGCACCGCCAGCGCGTCCGGCGCCGTGTCCCTGCATCTCGGCAGGAGCGCGGCGCCGGGCGTGCTGCTTCGTATGCGCACGGTGTGCCCCGCTCGCTGCCCGCGCTCCTCGCGCGGTCCGCGAGCCGGGCGCCTCGCGCGCTCCATACGCTTCACGCGCTCTTTGCGACACTACGGGGAGGAATCAGGAACATGGGCGTAACCCTCGCCAAGGGGGGCAATGTCTCCCTCACCAAGGCCGCGCCGAATCTCACCCAGGTCATGGTCGGCCTGGGCTGGGACGCGCGCTCGACCACCGGAGCGCCGTTCGACCTCGACGCCAGCGCGCTGCTGTGCCAGTCGGGGCGGGTGCTCGGCGACGAGTACTTCGTCTTCTACAACAATCTGAAGAGCCCCGAGGGCTCGGTCGAGCACACCGGCGACAACCTCACCGGTGAGGGCGAGGGCGACGACGAGTCGATCCTGATCGACCTCGCCAAGGTACCAGCACAGGTCGACAAGATCGTCTTCCCGGTGTCGATCTATGACGCGGACACCAGGCGCCAGACGTTTGGGCAGGTCAGCAATGCGTTCATCCGCGTGGTGAACCAGGCCGACGGCGCCGAGCTCGCTCGCTACGACCTCTCGGAGGACGCGTCGAGCGAGACGGCGATGATCTTCGGGGAGGTTTACCGCTATGGCGGTGAGTGGAAGTTCCGGGCCGTGGGGCAGGGGTACGCGTCCGGCCTCCGCGGGATCGCTCTAGACTTCGGGGTCAACGTTTCGTAAAACCGCGTAACATGCGCGGGGGAGACCTTACGAAGAGGGATTGGACAGGAAGTGCTCCTCAAAACCTTTGGTTGGTCGTTCGCCGTGACGGCGGCCGGCCTGGCCCTGGCCGGCGTCCTCTGGGGGTGGAAGGGGCTCGCGATTGTCGGGATCCTCTCGATCCTGGAGATTTCGCTCTCTTTCGACAACGCGGTCATCAACGCGGGCATCCTCCGCAAGATGAACGCCTTCTGGCAGAAGATCTTCCTGACCGTCGGCATCCTGATCGCCGTCTTCGGCATGCGCCTCGTCTTCCCCGTGATCATCGTGGCGATCACGGCGAAGATGGGGCCGCTGGAGGCCGTCGACCTGGCGATCAACAACAAGGACAAGTACGAACACCTGGTCACCGCCGCGCACCCGGCGATCGCCGCCTTCGGCGGGATGTTCCTGCTGATGATCTTCCTCGACTTCGTCTTCGAGGAGCGCGACATCAAGTGGCTGGGCTGGCTGGAGCGGCCGCTGGCCAAGCTCGGCAAGCTGGACACCTTCTCGATCGTCATCGCCCTGCTGGCGCTGCTCGTGACCGCCATGACGTTTGCCACCGACGTGGCCCACGGCGGCGGTGACAAGAGCGCGACGGTGCTGCTGGCCGGCGTCGCCGGTCTGCTCACGTACCTGATCGTCGGCGGCATCTCCGGCTACTTCGAGGACAAGCTCGAGGAAGACGAAGATGACGACGAGGACGGCGACGAGTCCGAGAAGGCCGCCGCCGGAGCCCAGAAGGGCCAGGGCGCCACGGTGGTCGGCATGGCCGGCAAGGCCGCGTTCTTCCTCTTCCTCTACCTGGAGGTCATCGACGCGTCGTTCTCCTTCGACGGCGTCATCGGCGCCTTCGCGATCACCAACGACATCTTCGAGATGGCGCTGGGTCTGGGCATCGGCGCCATGTACATCCGGTCGCTGACCGTCTACCTCGTCCGTCGGGGCACCCTGGACGACTACGTCTACCTGGAGCACGGCGCGCACTACGCCATCGGTGCGCTGGCCGCCATCCTGCTCGTCACGATCAAGTACGAGATCAACGAGGTGATCACCGGCCTGATCGGTGTGGTCCTGATCGGCGCCTCGTACTGGTCCTCGGTGGTGCGCAACCGCCGGGAGGCGGAGGCGGAGGGAGCGGACGCCGAGAGCAAGCCGGAAGTCACTTCCGGAGTGTGACGCGGGTCCGTTTGAGGAACGCTCTGAGCGGGGCGGTCCGGGAGTTCTGTCTCCCGGCCCGCCCCGCGGGCAGTCCGGCGATCGAGAAGTTGACTGGTGGGGGTGCACAGGATGGCGTTCTGGGACAACTGGGGACGGGGCGCGTGGCGCGAGTTCGAGAGCGGGGCCGCCTCGGGGGTGGTCGCACTGACCAAGCGGCACCAGACCATCTCGCTGACCAAGCAGGGCGCGGCCAGCGGCAACCTGCGGATCAACCTGTCCTGGCGGATGCGCACGTCGGACTTCAACGACCGGGCGGGGCGGGGCTCGCTGCGCCATCCGCTGCGGATGTTCAAGCCGGATATGGTGCAGGCCCAGGGGTCCGCGATGGTCAATGTCGACCTGGACCTGGCCTGCCTGTACGAGCTGCAGAGCGGCGCCAAGGGCGTGGTCCAGCCGCTCGGCAACTTCCTGGGCAACCTCAACGAGGCGCCCTACATCAAGCTCAGCGGCGACGACCGGTTCGGGTCCGGGTCCGGCGAGACGATCTACATCAACATGGACCACAAGGACGACATCAAGCGGCTGCTCGTCTTCGTCTACATCTACGACGGCACCCCGGCCTTCGACCGCACCCACGGCATGGTGACGCTCTACCCGAGCAACGGGCCGCGGGTGGAGATCGAGCTCCATGAGCGCGCCCCGCAGGCCCGCTCCTGCGCCGTGGTGATGATCGAGAACGTGAAGGGCGAGATGGTGGTCCGCCGCGAGGTGAAGTACGTGTACGGCTTCCAGGCGGAGCTGGACCGGCTCTACGGGTGGGGGCTCCAGTGGGGCCGCGGCTACAAGGAGAAGGTCTGACCGCCCGCTGAGAGCGGGAGCGGCGCGGCCGGGCGCCTGGGGTGTGCCCCGGGCGCCCGGCCCGCCGGCCGCTCAGCGGTGCTGGAACTGCGGCCCCTGCGGCGGCAGCGTGAAGTTGGGGTCGGGCAGCGGGGGCGGTGGTATGGGCTCGGTGCGCTGCACCTGCTGCGGGTAGCCGTACGCGGGCTGCTGCGGATACCCGTACGCCGGCTGTTGCGGGTAGCCGTACGCCGCCGCCGGCTGCGGGTAGCCGTAGCCGGTGCCGGGCTGTGCCGGGGGCTGCGGCGGAGCGGTCGGCGGGGCGCTCGGCGGGGGTGGCATGGGGCCGTAGCCGGTCGGCAGCGGAGTGGGCGTCGCCATTGGCTGGGTCAGCAGTGAGTCGTCCCAGGAGTCCTGCCCGAAGGTGGGGCCGGGGGGCGCCGCGTGAGCGATCCCGTCCCTGGCGGCCACGGTGGGCGGTGGCGCGGGGGCGGGCGTGGACTCCGGCCGGCCCTCGTTTCCGTTCGTGGGGGCGTCTGCGCCCATGCCCGGGTCGAGTGCGGCGCCGGCTTCGCCGCTGTCCTCGCCGCCGCCCTCGCCCTCGTCCACCGAGATGCCGTACTCCGTGGCCAGCCCGACCAGCCCCGACTCATAGCCCTGCCCGAGCGCGCGGAACTTCCAGGAGTCCCCGCGCCGGTAGAGCTCGCCGCAGAGCAGCGCGGTCTCCTGGCCGGTCTCCGCCCCGACCTCGAACCTGGCGATCGGCTCCGCGTCCGCCGCGCCCGCGGCGTCGTACAGCAGCAGGCTCAGATCCGATACCTGGCCGAAGGTGCCGCCGTCCGCGGACGCGGCCAGCACCACCCGGTGGACGGCCGGCTCCAGGGCCGCCAGATCGGCCTCCACGGTGTCCGTCAGCCCCTCCGCCGCCCGCTTCTTGGGCAGATGCCGGACCAGGCCGGACGGGTGCCGTGGCTGGTTGTAGAAGACGAAGTCCTCGTCCGAGCGCACGCGGTCGTCCGCGCCCAGCAGCAGCGCCGAGGCATCCACGTCGGGTACGTCCGCGCCGGGAGTCCAGCGGAGCACGGCCCGTACGGCGGTGGCGTCCAGCGGGATGTTCGATCCCTTCAGCATCGCGTGCGTCATGGCCGCAATCCTGCCCTCCCGGGCCTCGCCGGGACAACGCAGGGGTGGGTGCGAAGTCGGGAAAACCAAGAAGAGGGGGCAGAGGAGGGGCAGAGGGGAGGGACGGGGCGGTCTCCCGGACACGGGCTGGACGCATATGAGTTACGTGATTTTCACGCTCTTGGGGAACTTTTGACCCATCCCCGCACGTACGATTATCGGCCACTACCTGGGTCGGAACGGCCAGCACGGGCATCGGCATGCGGGGAGAGCTATGCGGCATTTTGGACACCTGTCGGCCGAGGCACGGAAAGATCTGTTCCATCGGGAGCCCGGCGAGTTCACCCTGGACTCCCCGGCGCACACGCTCGCCGTCGCCCTCGGCGCCACCCTCTACTGCCCGGCAACCCGCCCCCGCCTCGCCGACGACGTCGCCAAACAGGCAGGTCAGGGCGTGACCTCCATGGTGCTCTGCCTGGAGGACTCCATCGATGACAACGAGGTGCCCGAGGCCGAGGAGAACCTCATACGGCAGCTGGGCGAACTCTCGGCGCGCGGCCCGCGCCTCTCCCTGCCGCTGCTGTTCATCCGGGTCCGGACCCCCGAGCAGATCGTCGATCTCGTCCACCGGCTCGGCCCCGCCGTCCGGCTGCTGTCCGGATTCGTACTGCCGAAGTTCACCGAGGAGCGCGGCGTCCCCTTCCTCGAGGCGCTGATTTCGGCCGAATCCGATGAGGCGGCGGAGGCGGCCGAGGCGCTGGGCGGCCGGCGGCTGTATGCGATGCCGGTCCTCGAATCGCCGGAGCTGATGCACCGGGAAACCCGCACCGAGACCCTGGCCGGCATCGGCCGCACCATCGACAAGCACCGCGAGCGGGTTCTGGCGCTCCGCCTCGGCGTCACCGACCTGTGCTCGGCCTACGGGCTGCGCCGGGCGCCCGACATGACGGCGTACGACGTACAGCTGGTCGCCTCCGTCATCGCCGACGTGGTCAACATGCTGGGCCGCGCGGACGGCACCGGCTTCACGGTCACCGGGCCGGTGTGGGAGTACTTCAAGCCCCACGAGCGGATGTTCAAGCCGCAGCTGCGGATCAGCCCCTTCACCGGCCGCGCCGCGTCGTCGCTGCGCAACGCCCTCATCGAGCACGACATGGACGGGCTGCTGCGCGAGATCGAACTCGACCGCGCCAACGGCCTTCAGGGCAAGACCTGCATCCACCCGACGCATGTCGCCCCCGTGCACGCGCTGTCGGTGGTCAGCCACGAGGAATACAGCGACGCCGTGGACATACTCGAACCGGAGCGCGGCGGGGGCGGTGTGCTGCGCTCGGCGTACACCAACAAGATGAACGAGGTGAAGCCGCACCGCGCCTGGGCCGAGCGGACGCTGCGGCGCGCCGAGGTGTTCGGCGTGGCCCGGGAGGACATCAGCTTTGTGGAACTGCTGGCGGCGGGGTTGCGCACGGGATGACGGGACGACGGGGTGACGGGTAAGTGATCGGGCTGACGGGGTTGATGGAGCGGATGGGGCGGATGGGGCGTACGGCGTGATGTGGTCGGGGCAGTGGGTCGCGGACCGGCTGGGAGTCGGGCTCGAAGGCGGCGACGAACTGCGCGAGTTGCTGGGGCTCGCGCTGCGCCGCAACCCCAAGCGCGCGCATCTGCTGGTGTCCAACGTGCTCGGCAAACACGTGCCGCAGCGGCCGCGGGCCGTCCACGGCGCGGGCGTACGGCTCGGGCGCCGGGTGCGCGAGCTGTTGGGCGACGAGGCCGCGGCGCGCGCGGTCGTGCTCGGCTACGCGGAGACCGCGACGGGCCTGGGCCACAGCGTCGCCGACGGCCTGGCCCTCGCCCCCTACCTCCACTCCACCCGCCGCCCGGTCGCGGGGGTCGCCCCGGTCGGCGGCTTCGAGGAGGAGCACAGCCACGCCACGTCCCACCTCCTCCTCCCCGAGAACCCGGACCTGCTGGCCACGGACGGCCCGCTCGTCCTCGTCGACGACGAGTTCTCGACCGGCCGGACGGTGCTCAACACCATCGCCGCGCTCCACCGGCGCTTCCCGCGCGAGCGGTACGTGGTGGTGGCCCTGGTCGACATGCGCTCGCCCGAGGACCGCGCCCGCCTGGACGCGTTCGCGGCCGACCTCGGCGCGCGCGTGGACCTGATCGCGGCGGCGACGGGCACGGTCAGGCTCCCGGCGGAGGTCCTGGAGCGCGGCCGGCGGCTGGTCGCGGAGCACGAGGCGGCTGCCGCCGGGGTTGGGGCCGCGGATCCCGCGCCCGCGGCTGCGCCCGGCCCAGCGCGCGCGCCTGCGGCCGCGCCTGGCCGGGGGCACGCGGCTGCGCCTCACCCGGCGCACGCGCCGAGGCATGACAAGGCGTCCGGGTCCGCGCCGGGGCCGGACGGCCACGCCGGGCATGCGGGGGCGGTCCGCGTCGAGCTCGGCTGGCCGCGGGGGGTGCCCGACGGCGGGCGGCACGGCTTCACCCCCGCCCACCGGGAGCGGCTGGAGGCCGCGCTTCCGGGCATGGCGGCCCGTATCGCGGCAGCGCTGGGCAGCGGGCCGCGGCGCGTGCTCGTCCTCGGCTTCGAGGAGCTGATGTACGCGCCGCTGCGGATCGCCGAGGCGCTGGACACTCCGCAGGCCACCGGAGCGACCACCGGCCCGGCCGGGGCCGAGGTGCGGTACTCGACCACCACGCGCTCACCCGTGCTCGCCGTGGACGACCCCGGCTACGCGATCCGGACCCGCCTCGCCTTCCCCGCGCACGACGCCCCCGCCGACGGGCCGGGGGAGCGCTACGCGTACAACGTCGCCCCCGGCGGCGACCCGGAGCGCCGGTTCGACGCGATCGTCGCCGTCGTCGACTCGGTCGCCGACACCCCCGAACTGCACGCCCCGGACGGGCTGCTGGCCCGCCTCGCCACGCACACCGACCGCCTCCTGCTGGCCGTCGTACCGTCCTACACGCCCAAGACCCACACTCCCGAGCGACAGGCACCCCCCATGGCACAACCGCCGCTGCCGGAGCCGCTGCGCGGCCCCGCGTTCTCCTCGTACGCCCCCGACGAGGTCGGCTGGCTGCTCCAGGACTTCTCCGACGTCACGCTCGAGGCGCCCACCGAGGAGCGCGAGGAGGCGATCCAGAGCGGCGGCGCGCACTACGCCGAGTCGCTGCCCGTCGAGTACCAGCCCACCGAGGAGTACCAGGCGCTGTTCCGGGCCGCGCTCACCGCCTCGGCGGCGCGCATCGCGCGGGCCGTCGGCGCGGTCACCGAGACCGTGCTGGCCGAGCGGTCGCCGCGCCCCGTCCTGGTCTCGCTGGCCCGGGCCGGCACCCCCGTCGGCGTGCTGATGCGCCGCTGGGCGCGCCACGCACACGGGCTCGACCTGCCGCACTACGCCATCTCCATCGTGCGCGGCCGCGGCATCGACACCACCGCGCTGCGCTGGCTGGCGGACCGTCACGACCCGGCCGACGTGGTGTTCGTCGACGGCTGGACGGGCAAGGGCGCGATCACCCGCGAGCTGGCGGAGGCCGTGCGGCCGTACCCCGGCTTCGACCCGCGGATCGCCGTGCTCGCCGACCCCGGCCGCTGCGTCGATACGTACGGCACGCGCGACGACTTCCTCATCCCCTCCGCCTGCCTCAACTCGACCGTCTCCGGGCTGATATCGCGCACCGTGCTCCGCGCCGACCTGGTCGGGCCCGATGACTTCCACGGCGGCAAGTTCTACCGGGAGCTGGCCGGCGCCGATGTCTCCGGGCTCTTCCTCGACACCGTCGCGGCCCGCTTCGACGAGGTCGCCGACCAGGTCGCCGCCGACGCGAAGGAGCTCGCGGCCGCCGACCGCACCCCGACCTGGGAGGGGTGGGCGGCCGTCGAGCGGATCAGCGAGGAGTACGGCATCCATGACGTGAACCTCGTCAAACCGGGCGTGGGCGAGACGACGCGCGTGCTGCTGCGCCGCGTCCCGTGGAAGATCCTCGCGGCGCGTGGCGCCGGCGCGGACCTGGCCCATGTGCGGCTGCTCGCCGAGCAGCGCGGGGTGCCGGTGGAGGAGGTGGACGGCCTGCCGTACTCGTGCGTCGGGCTGATCCACCCCCGCTACACGCGCGGCGCGACGGGCGCGGACGGCAAGGCGGTGACCGCCTGATGACGAGCCACGAGCAGCCGTCCGTGCTGATCGCGAGCGACCTCGACCGCACGCTGATCTACTCCGCGGCCGCACTCGGCCTCCGCATGCCGGACGCGGAGGCGCCGCGCCTGCTGTGCGTCGAGGTGTACGGCCACCAGCCGCTGTCGTACATGACGGAGACGGCGGCCGGGCTGCTGGCCGAGCTGGCCCGTGGCGCCGTCTTCGTACCGACCACGACACGCACCCGCGAGCAGTACGGCCGTATCCGCCTCCCCGGCCCCGCCCCCCGCTTCGCGATCTGCGCCAACGGCGGGCATCTGCTGGTCGACGGCGAGTCCGACCCGGACTGGCAGGTGTCCGTGCGCGCCCGCCTCGCCGCCGCGTCCGCGCCCCTGGAGGAGGTCCGCGCCCATCTCGTCCGCACCGCGGATCCGGCCTGGCTGCTCAAGGATCGGGTGGCCGAGGACCTGTTCGCCTATCTCGTCGTGGAGCGGGCCCTGCTGCCCGAGGGCTACGTGAAGGAGCTGGCCGCCTGGGCCGAGGAGCGCGGCTGGACGGTCTCGCTCCAGGGCCGCAAGATCTACGCCGTGCCGAAGCCGCTCACCAAGAGCGCGGCGGTGGCGGAGGTGGCGCGCCGTACGGGCGCGCGTGAGGTGCTCGGCGCCGGGGACTCCCTCCTGGACGCCGACCTCCTCCTGGCCGCCGACCTGGCCTGGCGCCCGGGCCACGGCGAGCTCGCCGACGAGGGCTGGACGGCGCCGCATGTGACCGCGCTGGAGGCGAGGGGCGTGGCGGCGGGGGAGGAGATCCTGCGAGCCTTCGCGGCGCGGGCCGGAGTGGCGGGCGCGGCGGGCGCGGGGACGGCGGGCGCGGGCGCGTGAAGCCGCCTGTCAGCCCCGCCGCCTCCCCCGCCCCGGGCGGAGGACCCTGACCCCCACGAACGCCACCACCCCCAGCACCACCACAGCCACCACCACCTTGGAGTACACCGACACGTACTCCGTCACCTCCTGCCAGCTGTCCCCCAGCGCGTACCCGGCCAGCACGAACACCGTGTTCCAGAGCAGGCTCCCGAGCGTGGTCAGGGCGAGGAAGGCGGGCACCGGCATCCGCTCGATCCCGGCGGGTACGGAGATCAGGCTGCGGAAGATCGGCACCATGCGCCCGAAGAAGACGGCCTTCGTGCCGTGCCGGGCGAACCACCGCTCCGTCCGCTCGATATCTGCCACCTTCACCAGCGGCAGCCGCGCGGCGATCGCGACCGTACGGTCGCGGCCGAGCAGCCCGCCCACCCAGTACAGGGCGAGCGCCCCGAACACCGAGCCCGCGGTGGTCCACAGCAGCGCGGCGTACAGGTTCATGTCGCCCTGCGCGGCGGCGAATCCCGCCAGCGGCAGGATCACCTCGCTGGGCAGGGGCGGGAAGAGGTTCTCCAGGGCGATGGCGGCGCCCGCGCCGGGCGCGCCCAGGGTGTCCATCAGGCCAGTGGCCCAGTCGGTGATCCGGTCGCTCATGTCCGACGACGCTAGAAAGCCGGCCGCCCCGCCACCATGAGGGCGCCCACCCGGCCCCGCGGCTGCGCACCACAGCCACAACCTGCGGAAATCCTCAGTGTGCGGGCCGACGCTCGCTACTAACGTGGCCGCTCATGGGGAGATGGCTACGGCGCGGGCTGCGCCTGGCGGGCGGGCTGCTGACCGGCGCGGGCACCGCCCTCGTGGAGCTGGTGTGCGTCGCCGTGGCGGGCCTGGCCCTGCTGTGCGTGCGGACCTGGCCGGGCGGGTGGCCGGCCGCCCGGCGGTGCGTGCTGCGCACGGTGACGGCCGGGGCGCGGCGGCTGACGGAGGCCGAGCGGCGTCGGCTGGCCCGCTTCATGGGCCATGACATCTCGGCCGACTACGACGACCGCGGCGCCCGCCAGTATGTGGCGGCGCGCTGGTCGCTGGGGCTGCTGGGCGGGCTGGTGCTGCTGGCTGTGGCGGTCGGCGCCGCGTACGGCAGCCTGCTGCTGTGGGGCTGGTTCATCATGCGCGACGGTGAGTGGATCACGATCACCACCTCCGCGATCGGCGGGCTCTTTCTGCTCTTCCTCGCCCTCCAGGGCATCGTCGGCGTCGCGATCCTGGAGGGGCAGCTGGCCCGCCACTTCCTCGGCCCCAGCCACCGGGACGCGCTGCGGCGCCGGATCGACGAGCTGTCCACCAGCCGCGCCGGGGTCGTGAACGCCGTGCACGACGAGCGCCGCCGTATCGAGCGCGATCTGCACGACGGGGTGCAGCAGCGGATCGTCGCCCTCGGCATGCTGCTCGGCCGGGCCCGCCGCAGCCAGGACCCCGACAAGGCGCGCGCCCTGCTCGTCCAGGCGCATGAGGAGAGCCGGGCGGCGCTGACCGATCTGCGCGAGGTGGCATGGCGGGTGTACCCGACGGCGCTGGACGAGGCCGGGCTGCGGGCGGCGCTGGAGGCGGTCGCCGAGCGGTCGGCCGTCCCGGTGCGGCTGGAGTACGGTCTGACGGCGGAGCCGGGGGAGGCGGTCCGTACGGTGGCGTACTTCGTGGTCGCCGAGGCGGTGACGAACGCGATCAAACACTCGGGCGCGGAGCGGGTCACGGTGGCGCTGACCTGGCGGGAGGCGGAGATGGGGCACGTGGGCGGCGGGCTGCTGGTACGGGTCACGGACGACGGCAGGGGCGGCGCGGACCCGGCGGGCGGCGGGCTGCTGGGGCTGGCCCGGCGGGTGGCGGCGCTGGACGGCCGGCTGCGGGTGGTCAGCCCGCCCGGCGGACCCACGACGGTCAGCGCGGAGCTGCCATGCGCGTGATCCTGGCCGATGACTCGACCCTGCTGCGCGAGGGCCTGGTGCGGCTGCTCGCCGAGGAGGGCCACGAGGTGGTGGCGGCGGTGGGCGACGGCACGGCGCTGGTCGGGGCGGTCGCGCTGGAGCCGGACGTGGACGCGGTGGTGGTCGACGTACGGATGCCCCCGACGCACACCGACGAGGGGCTGCGGGCGGCGCTGGAGATCCGGCGGCTGCACCCCGGCATCGGCGTGCTGGTGCTGTCGCAGTACGTGGAGAAGCGGTACGCGACCGAGCTGCTCACCTCCGAGGACGGCGGCGCGGGGGTCGGATATCTGCTCAAGGACCGGGTGGTGGAGGTCGACGAGTTCCTGGACGCCCTGGAGCGGGTCGCGGCGGGCCGCGCCGCCTTCGACCCCGAGGTCGTCCGCAGACTGCTGGCCCGCAGCACCCACACCGACCCCCTCAGCCGGCTCACCCCGCGCGAGCGGGACGTGCTCGGCGCGATGGCGCAGGGCCACGCCAACACCGCCATCGCGGAGCGGCTGCACGTCTCGCGGAGCGCCGTCGAAAAGCACATCAACGCGATCTTCGACAAGCTCGAACTCCCTGCCAGTTCGGGTTACAGTCGCCGCGTGCTGGCTGTACTGCGTTACCTGGGAAGCTGAAGGGGGCCACGTTGGCCGAGAGCAAGAGCACGCCGATCACGGACGAGCTGTACGGCTACATGCTGAGGCACAATCCGCCGCTCGACTCGGTCCAGCGCGAGCTCGTCGAGGTCACACACGCCCGGCTGCCCGACTACGCGGGCATGCAGTCCGCCCAGGAGCAGGGCCCGCTGCTGGCGTTCCTGGTGCGGCTGACCGGCGCCCGGCACATCGTCGAGGTCGGCACCTTCACCGGCTTCTCCGCTCTGTCGATGGCGCAGGCGCTGCCCGCCGGCGGCAGGCTGATCGCCTGCGACGTCTCGGAGGAGTGGACGGCGTACGGGCGCGAGGCCTGGGCTAAGGCCGGGGTCGCGGACCGTATCGACCTGCGGATCGCGCCCGCGCTGGACACGCTGCGGGCGCTGCCGACCGAGCCGCACATCGACCTGGCCTATCTCGACGCGGACAAGGGCAACTACATCGCGTACTGGGAGGAGCTGGTGGTGCGGATGAGCCCGGGCGGGCTGATCGTCGCGGACAACACGTTCTTCCACGGGTCCGTCGTCGACCCGGAGGCGACGGGCTCGGGCGCGGCGATCAAGGCGTTCAACGAGCATGTGGCCGCCGACACCCGGGTGGAGGCGGTCATGCTGACGGTCGCGGATGGGCTGACCCTGGCGCGCCGCCGCTGAGCCTGCGGCGGCGGAGCAGCCGCCGGGCGTGCCGCCGCCCGCCTTCCTGCCGCGCGTCTTCTTGGCGCGCGTCCGCTTGGCGCCTGCCTTCCTGCGGCCCGCCTTCTTGCCGCCCGCGTTCCTGCGGCCCGCCTTCTTGCGGCTCGTCGGACCGACGCTCGGAGGAGGCACCGGGGCCCTGATCCAGCCGACCCCACTTCCCGGGCGGCTGACCGCCACCGCCGCGACCGGCCTGGACCTCCCGGACGTGCGCCTCGCGCTCGGCGAGGTCGGGGTGGCGGGCCTGCCAGTACGGATTGTCGTGCGGCAGCCCGCCGCTGACCCGCCCGTACATGCCGAACCACATCAGCATCAGGCCGACCACAAAGCTGAACAGCACGTTCTGGAGGCGGAAGGCCAGGAAGTCGAAGGAGGTCTCCAGGAGAGCGAGGTTGACGAAACCGCTGACCAGGAAGGCGACTCCGAGCACGATGTTGAGGGTCGAGGCGAAGTTGCCGCCGATGACCATGCCGACGAACAGCAGCACGCCGATGATGATGGACAGCACGCTCAGCGCGCCGTTGGTGTTCAGCCCGGCGACGGAGGCGCCGCCGGTGTCAAAGAAGCCGATCTTGTGGACCAGGCCCAGGATGCCGAAGGCGACCAGGATCAGACCCACCAGGCCCGCACCGACGCGGTAGATCTGGCTGAGCCGGTGGTCGACCGGCAGATGCTCGTCGAGTTTGGTGCGGACGCCGATCCGCTCAGGGAAGTGGCGTCCGATCCCCGCCGGGTGGGGACCGATGGGGGAGGGGTGGCCCGTAGCCATGTCCGGCCTCCTTCGGGCTTACCGCTGCCGCTTGGGGAGGCCCCGGCCTCGCGGAGCTGTGCGCTGCGCGGTCGAGGCCGTACCTGCGTACGTACTCTCCCAGGATCCGCCCCCGCCGCGCCCCGCTCAACCTCAGCCGCAGCACCCCCCGCCACAGCACCCGCCGCCACCGCCGCCACCTGCGGCCGGGGTCCGTGCCGGGGCGGAGGAGGTGCCGGTCACGGCGACCGTCGAGAGCAGCTTCACCGTGTCGTCGTGCCCGTCCGGGCAGGACGCGGGCGCCGAGGACTCGGCCATGGGCCGGTTCAGCTCGAAGGTGGTCCCACAGGCGCGGCATCGGTATTCGTAGCGAGGCATAGGGGCAGCATAGCCAGGCACGGCGCGCCCCAACAGCGCACAAAAGGCAGGAAACAGCAGGTCGGCGGGGGCACGGCCGGAAACAAGCAGACGGCCGGGGGATCAGTGCTCGCCCGCGCGCTCCTCACGGATCTCCTGCACCACACGGCCGACGGTCTGCCGCACGGCCTCGGTCTCGGACAGGAAGTGCCACCAGTCCGGGTGCCGACCCTCCAGCCCGGCGATCGCCCGGTCGAGCCGCTCCACCGCGGCGTCCAGCGGCCGGGCGTGGCGCGGGTCGGGGGTGTCGCGCCCGGCCATCGCCAGCCGCTGCGCGTCCCGGATCGCGAAGCGCGTCCGCTCGACCTCCTTGCCCCGGTCGAACGACACCTCGTCGAGCCGCCGCAGCCGGTCCCCGGCCGCCGACACCGCCTCGTCCGTGGTGTTCAGCAGCGCTCGTACGGTGGAGAGCAGGGCGGTGGCATCCGCCCAGCGCTGCTCGCCCCGCGCCTCGCGCGCCTCCTTGAGCTTGGCCTCGGCCTGCGCGACATCCCGCGTGGCCTGCTCCGGGACGGTCTGGAGATCCTGCCAGCAGGCCGCGCTGTAGCGACGCCGCAACTCGCTCAGTACGGGCCCGACGCCCTCCGCCCGCGTGGTGATCGCCTGGGCCCGCGTACGCAGCGACACCAGCCGCCGGTCGATCTCCGCGGCCCGCTCCGGCAGCCGCTCCGCCTCGCCGCGCACCGCCTCCGCCCGGCGCAGCACATCGTCGGCGCGCCGGATGGTCTCCTGCACACCGTGGCGGCCCGCCCCCTCGTTGAGCTTGGTCAGCTCGGGCGCCAGCGCGGCCAGCCGCGCCGCCAGGTCGTCTGCCCGCAGCCCGGACCCCCGCACCGCGTCCAGCGCTTCACTCGCCGCGCGCAGCGCCTGCCGCGCCCGCTCCACGGCGGGCGCCAGCCGGGCCAGCTGCGTCTCGGCCTGCGCCAGCAGCGGGCCGAGCCCCTGCTCGAAGCGGTCGAGATCCGCCTTGGTGCGCCGCAGCTCGTCCTTCGCCCGGATCAGATCCGCGCGGGCCCGCGAGGCGGCCCCGGCGTCCAGGTCGTCGCGGTCCAGGTCATGGCTGTCCACGGCGGTGATGTAGTCCCGGCTGACCTGGTCGATCCGCTCCCCGAGCGACTCGTAGCCGGACTTCGCCCGCCGGGCGGCCGGTGAGTCGTCGACCGCCGTGATCGTCTCGATCGAGATCCGCAGGTCGCGCTGCGCGGTGTCCAGCTCATAGAACGCCGCCGCGGCCTCGTCCTTCGCCGCCTGCGCCTGCGCCCGCTGTCCTTCCCCCCGCCCCCCGAACCACCGCCGGGCCCCGCCCCCCGCGAAGGTGGCCGGCACCACCGCGACCAGCAACGGCAGCGGCGCCAGCACCAGCGCCACACCCCCCACAACCCCCTCGACCACCCGCCGCCCCAGCCCCCGCGGCCGCCACCCCGCCCGCAGGCGACGCGCTGGACCCCGACCATGCCCTGGACGCGGACGACGTACTGGACGTGCAGACTGCGCGGATGTCGCCGCCACTTCCCTCTCCCACATGGATCGCCCCAGGCCCGGCTGTCATTCTCCCACCCGTCACTGACGAACAGGCATGACGGATGGTTCGCGATCAGGCCCGTTCTTTCCCTCACCCACTGGATTGCGGCGGTGTGGCGCGGACAGGGTAGGCTGGCACCTCCTCCCGGGCGCATAGCTCAGCGGTAGAGCGCTGCCCTTACAAGGCAGATGTCGGCGGTTCGAACCCGTCTGCGCCCACAGTGATTGACCACAGGTGAGAGCCTGCTCCGGCCCTCCGATCCAAGCGGATCGGGGGGCCGCTTCACGAGGAGAGTCGGCTACGGGGCCGGGCGGCGGCCGCGCGGCGGTCCGCCTCCTGTCCCGTTGAGCGGGATCAGCGACTCCAGCGTGGAGCCTCGGACCCAGGCCCCGAGCAGGTCCCGGTGCATGGCGAAGATCCCGTGCTTCACGGCCAGCTTCCCCGCCGCCGCTGTGAAGTTGCAGGTGGCGACATACACGGCGATGTCCGCGCCGTGCTCGGCCTTCGCTGTGCCGAGGAACTTCTGCATCTCGCCGCTCCCTACGGTGCGGTGGCGTGCGTAGTGCTTGCACTGGATCACCAGCCGCCGCCCGTCCGGCATCAACCCGATGACATCGGCGCCCAGGTCGCCGGTCTTCCCGGACACCACGACCCGGGTGCAGCCGTCGCGGCGGCACAGCTCCGCGACGTACAGCTCGAACCGCTGCCAGGTCATCGCGTCGACATCGGACATGGCCAGTTCCCGCGCCTTGCGCTCCTCGCCGGCCTGCCAGGCGCGGTCACCGGACACGGCGTTTCGGTGGGCTCTCAGCAGCCACCAGCCGAGCCCGCCGAGCGATGCCGCGAGGACCGCCCCGACGGCGTAGGGCCACACCGTCTTCCACGCCAAGGCCAACACCAGCAGCATCACGGCGCCGATGCCCCACGCCCAGCGGCGTAACTGTGCCTTGAACCGCCGTGATGACCATGTGCGTCGTCGTCGTGCCGCCATCTCTCCCCCTCCCACGCGTACCCGGCAGTGTGGGGAGCGGTGGCTCGGCGCGGCAAGGGGGCCGGTGCGGGGCAGGGCTCAGTCGTGTGGCGTTGAAGGCGCGTGATTTTGTGGTGCGGTGCGGCCTTGGTCGGCCAGGTGGGGAACAATCACTCCGCATGGCCATCGACTATCGCAAGCGCCCCGCAATCGACTACCGCAAGCCGACCGAGGCACCCTCCGCCGCGATCAGCCTGGAGAAGGTCGCGGCCCGGGCTCCGGGGCTGGTCAGCCTGTACAAGACGGCTGCGGTCTCCTTGGCCAAGCGCGGCGTCGCCGGGCGGCGTGCCGCGGTGTACCTGGTTCTGGACCGCTCCGGGAGCATGCGTCCGTACTACAGAGACGGCTCCGTACAGCACTTGGCCGAGCAGACTCTCGCTCTCGCGGCCAACCTCGATGACGACGGCGTCGTGCCGGTCGTCTTCTTCTCCACCGGCGTCGACGGGACCGCTGAGATCGGCCTCGATGACTATCGGGACCGGATCAACCCGTTGCACGACTCGATGGGCCACATGGGGCGCACCAACTACCACCTCGCCATGCGGGCCGTGATCGACCACTACCAGTCGTGCGGAGCCGGCGATCCGGCGTTCGTGGTGTTCCAGACCGACGGTTCTCCCACGTCGAAGGCGGCCGCGCAGAGCATGCTGTGTTCGGCCGCGAGGCTGCCGATCTTCTGGCAGTTCGTCGGGTTCGGCGACGACGAGTTCCGCTTCCTCCGCAAGCTCGATGACCTTCCTGTGCCGAGCCGACGCGTCGTCGACAACGCGGGGTTCTTCGCTGCCGGGCCGTCACCGAAGGCGCTCTCCGACGCGGATCTCTACGATCAGCTGCTTCAGGAGTTCCCGTCGTGGCTGAGCGCCGCTCGCGACGCGGGCATCGTGAAGGACTGAGAACCGGCGGCCAGGAAGGGGCGCAAGAGGGCGAGGCCGCGGCCGCCCCCGACCTCACCCACGATCACATGGGGACGTGGCTCTTGCACTGGGCGACGAGGGTGGAGCCGGGCTTGTTCTTCTTCGTATCCTCGTCCACGAGCTTTCCGTTGACGAATATCTGGCAGCCGATTCCCGTCTTTGGATTCACTGAACCCGTTTGCAGCGACAGCGACCTTCCGGGCTTCACCTGAAACTTTTGGGACCACGGAGTCCTGACGGAATCGAGATCCACATCCCATTTGCTGCTGGGACCGCTGCTGTCCCCGCCGGTGTATTTGATGCCAGGGATGTATACGCTGGCCGGTGAATCCCCTGTCACCTTGAATTCGACAGTCGCCGTGCTGTCGCCCGCCTTGCTGTCGTCGGAGCAGCCTGTCAGCAGGGCTACCATGATGACCAGGCAGGACGCAGCCTTATGTGTACGCATTGTTTCCCAACTATATTTTCGAGCGGCCGGTTTCGGATTCCACGCAACCGGGCACGAGTAATCCTCACATGTGTTCCGCCGGGGAACCAGCGTTTCCTGCCACGTCTCTGGATCAGTTCTGCTGCACCGGAGATAAGTCCGCTGTCGCTCATCGTGTGCCTCCGCTGGGCCGGTCCTGCCCGGCCGGTCCGCGGGGTGCTGAGCAACCTCGTCGCCGTGTTCGAGGCGGCGGGCAGCAGTAAGGAGCGCATCGTCAAGTGCACGTGTTATCTGAGCGACAGGAAGAACTTTCCGGAGTTCAACCGCGTGTACCGGGAGTTCTTCGCGGACTGTTCGCCGCTGCCCGCCAGGACCACCGTGGTGGCGCAGCTCGTGCGTGAGGGTGTGCTCGTCGAGATCGACGCGGTGGCGGAAGTCTGAGCGGCGCGGGGGAGCGGGCTGTGGTGGATGGCGGATACGGGGTGGCCGCGCAGCCCTGGCAGCCGGACGGTCTGAGCCGCTGAACTCTTGGTGAAGTTTGGCGCGTATCAGTTCAGGAGAAGTTCAGCCAGTATCCGGCGCCGCGCATTCACCTGCGCATACGCCAGTTGTCGCGGCGGATTGGCTCTGTAATGTCCCGTTCTTCCCTCGCCCCAGGGCCCGGAACAAGATCATCCGGTTCGGCTAGTCTGCGCGATATCCAAGCCGATGGAGCGACGGGGGAAAGTCGATGGGCGGTCTCACCTACCACGATATGGTCGAAATCGACCTGGGGAAGCTCGGCAGTACGGTCACGGACTGGAAGTCGACCGTCGACGGTTTGAAGAAGCTGATGGAGGACGCGAGTTCCGGCTTGCTGAAGAAGTCGGAGGGGGCCGGGTGGGCCGGGCTCAACGCGGATGTCACGCGTGAATTCGTCAAGAAGACGGCGAAAGAGTTCGAGGATCTGCACAAGGAGGCCCACGCCGTCTGGAGCGTCCTGGACGACGCTCATTCCCAGCTGACCGAGATCCAGTCCAATATCAGGTCGACCGTCGCGGCGGCGCGGGAAATCAAGCTCCAGGTCGCCGACAACTACGACGGCACCGTGAAGTTCGTCTACCCGTTCGCGACCGAGGGGACGTACTCCCCGAAGGACCGGGAGGTCCAGCAGGAGTACAACCGCCACGTCAACGCGAAGATGGCCCGGGCCATCCAGATCGACGGCCTGGTCAAGGGCGCGCTGGCCAAGATTCACGGCGGCGACCCCTACGACGCCGGGCACACCCGGTACGACTCGCTCGACGACGTCGCGCTCGACCGGGCGACGGCGCTCGCCTCGCTCGGCAAGGACGTGAGCCCCAGGCAGCGGGCCGAGCTGCGGAAGCTCTGGGACGCGCTGAGCCCGGAATCGCGCGGCCAACTGTGGGATGCCGACCGGGTAAGGCTGATGGATGCCGGGGTCATCTCTCCGAAATTCAAGTGGAAGCCCACGGTCAAGGGTGACCCGGGGTGGGGATGGAGAGAGCCGACGGCGGGCGATCGCTGGACCTTGTTCGAGGCAAAAAGCAAGGTGGCGTGGGACAAACTGAACGGACTCAGCCACGGCGGCCAGGCTCTGGAGCACTACCTCTCGAACACGGGAACCCCTGTTGACGATCTGGACGTCGACAGCATGCTGCGCGACGACCCTCCCATGTACGAAGACGTCGAGTGGGCCATCGTCGACCATCAGGACAAGTGGGCGGAACAGGCGCGCAGGGAGCTGGAGAAGTCAGGGGCGCAGACCGTCACCGTTCCGGTGGAAACGAAGGGCCAGATTTTCGGTTTTGGCAACCAGGACTGGCGTGACGCCGTCGGCACCGGAACGTTCAACGTGTCCGGCGCGATGACGGCGAAGCTCAACGAATATGGGAAGCCCGAGTATTACCTCGACTATCAGGTGAACGTCTGGGATCGATACAGCCAGAACGAGAGCGAGCCCAACCTGACGGATCGCCCCGACCCGGACCTGGCCAAACTGCAGGAAGCGGGGCTGGCCGAGGACTTCGACATGCGCGGCAGCAGTTCGGTGACGCATTACGACTACCGACAGCCGGGGCCGGACGGCGTGTACGACGGGCCGGGGCCCAAGGTCTAGGACCCGGCGCCCCGGCCCGGGCCCGCAGTCCCGCGCCTCTTCCTTCGGCCCCGGCCCGCGGTTCCGCCCCCGGGCCGGGGCAGGCGCGAATCTTGCCCGGCCGTAGCCGGAGTGATGTCATCCGATTCAGCTACCATGCGTTTTGATCTGCGTTGTGGGTGCGGTGTGGCCAGGGGAGGAACGGCCGCGGCACCGGATGCGCGGATGTCCTCTACAGGAGGTAACGGGGAATGTCATTCGACAGCGAGTGGTCTCAACTCAAGGCGGACGCGGCCGGGCAGCAGAGCGCCCATACGCGGCTCAACCAGCTTCCCGCGGACGTCGGTGGCGGCGGAGGGGCTTCGGCCACGAGCGGCGGCGGGGGCTCCGATCTGGTCGTGCGCCAGGACGACTTGGGCGCCGTCGGCCATGAGGCCTTCGTCCTGCACGGAGAGTTGCAGAAGGTGGCCGACATCGCCGGGGCGGGGGCCGACAAGGACGGCGTGGGGTCGTCCATGCAGGCGGCCAAGGCGTTGAGCGACCACAACTTCACCATGGGCGACGCGCTGAGCACCACGGTGTCCGTCTGGAGTTCCCAGGTGAAGACCGTGCTCCAGATGTGCGCCCATATCTCCAATCACCTGGACTACTCGAAGAAGGCTCACGGGAACGACGATGCGCAGATCGCGGCCTCCTTGCGCAACCGGGACGGGTCGGCCGTGAGTGTCTCCGAGATATCCAAGTCGGTGAAGTAGCGGAAGCGACGGGGGAAAGACGATGGGGGCTCTCACCTACGCGGATCTCATCGGCGCTGATCTGGGGAAGCTCGGCACCGCGGTCACGGACTGGAAGTGTGCCGTCGACCGTTTGAAGACGCTCATGACCAACGCACATTCGGGTCTGCTGAAGAAGTCGGAAGGCGCGCGATGGGCCGGGCTCAACGCGACCGTCACGCGTGAGTTCGTCGCCAAGACCGCGAAAGAGTTCGAGGATCTGCACAAGGAAGCCAGCAGCATCTGGAGCGTCCTGGACGACGCGCACTCCCAGCTGACCGAGATCCAGGCCGGCGTCAAGTCGACCGTCGCCCAGGCGCAGGACGAAGGACTCCGGCTCGCCGACAATTTCGACGGCACCGTGCGTTTCTTCTACCCCCATTCGCCCGCGGACGACGGAACGCGGACGCAAACTCAGCTGGACACCCAGCAGGCATACGCCAACCGCGTCAACCGGAACCTCGCCCGGGCCGTCGAGGTCGACGGCATCGTCAAGGCCGCGCTGGCCAAGAGCCACGGCGGCGACCCGTACAACGCGGGCCACGCCGGGTATCACTCCCTGGACGACGCCAAGGTCGACCGGGCCATCGACCTTGCCGCGCTGGGCCAAGAGGTGAACCCCAGCCAGCGCGCCGAACTGCGCAGGATCTGGGACGGCCTCAGCCCGGAACTGCGCGGCCGGGTCTGGGATGCCGACGCGCTGGGGCTGGTGGCCGCCGGGATCACGGACCCGCAGTACAAGTGGAAGCCGGCGGATGTGGGATCCGGGAAGTTCCACTCGCGCGATCCCGGCTACAAGGACCATCTGTTCCAGCTCGAGGCGAAGGCCATGGCGAAGGGCGGCGGGCTGGCGGGCTACGACCAGGGGGCCCGCGCGTTGGCCCACTACCTCGGAGGGTCCGGAAAGCCGCTGGATCTGGACATCGACCGTATGTGGGACGAGGACAAGGGATTTCGGAAGGCCGCCACGGAGAACCTCGCCAAGCATGAGGACGAGTGGCGGCAAAAGGCCCTGAAAGCGTTCGAGGAGTCCGGCGGCCGCACAGTGTCCATTCCGGTGGAGACGAAGGCCGAGGGCTACGAGCAGAGCGACCGCGACTGGAACTTCGCCGTCGGCCACGCGATGGTGAACAATTCGGGAGTCGTGAGTGTGGTGCCCGATGAACACGGGAAGCCCAAGGTGTCCCTCGACTACCAGGTGAATGTCTGGGACCGATACAACTGGGATGACGACACGTCCTTCGACATCGCGGGCGTCACCGTCACGGGCGCGCAGATGCAAGGGCTCCACCAGACCGGCCTCGCCCAGGAATTCAATATGCACGGCAGCAGCTCGACTCAGTGGCGCGACCTGACTCAGCCGCGGAAGCCGGAGGGCTGACGGCTACGGGGGGTCCGGCGGGTGGTCGCCTTGGCGGGGCGGCGGCCACTGGCGCAGCGCCTCGCCGGGCGCCAGCCGGACCACCACCTCGGCGAGCTGGGTGCAGATCTGCTCGATCTGCTGCCGGGTGCGGTTCCGCTCCGTGATGATCGCCGACAGCAGCAGCGCGGTCAGCGCGGTCGAGCCGTTGAACGCCTGCAAGGTGACCATCCGCGCCAGCAGCGTATGCCCCGCGAACGGGCCGACGCCCGCCGCCGTCGCCTGGATCGCGATCACCGACACGATGAGCGCGCACGTCGCGGCCCCCGCCAGCTGGAAGCGCAGCGCCGCCCAGATCAGGAACGGGAAGACCAGAAAGAGCAGGCTGCTGACGGAGTGCGTGGCCAGCAGGGCGACGGCGGTGGTGCTCAGCACCAGCAGCACCGCCTCCGCCCACCGGTACGGGGGGATGTGGCGCGGCACCCGGGCCCTGCGCAGCACCAGCAGCAGCGGTGTGACGACCAGGACGCCCATCGCGTCCCCCGTCCACCACACCGACAAGGTCGACCAGAACTCGTCGGCCGGGAGCCCGCCCTCGAGGACCAGCACCCCGGTGCCCACCGTGGAGCTGATCAGCATTCCGGCCAGCGCGCCGAGGAAGACCAGCGACAGCGCGTCCCGCAGCCGGTCGAGCTCCGTACGGAACCCCATCCGCCGCAGCAGCAGGTACGAGCAGACCGGGGCCAGGGTGTTGCCCGCCACGATCGCGACGACCGCGGGGACCGTCGGGCCGATCGGCGCGTTGATCGCGAGGGCGCCCAGTGTGATACCCGGCCAGGTGCGCAGGCCGAGGAGAAGCAGGCAGGTCACGGCGATGCCGGTGGGCGGCCAGAGCGGGGTGACCTGTCCGCGCACCAGCTCCTGGAGCAGCCCGATCCGCGCCCCGGCGTAGTAGGCCGCCGCGACGGCGACGATCCGCAGACCCGTGGCGCCGTATCGCCGGATCCAGTCGTCGCCTGCCACAGCGGCCATCAGACAGCGTGGTCGTAGTCGGGTGCGGGTGACACGCAGAGCCGTGGCGCGGCGTCCGCCACACGGAGGAACGGCGGCGCGGCGCTCATGGGCGTACGTCGTCGTGGCGGAGCACCAGCACGGCCGCGTCGTCGCAGTGGCCGGTGCGGTCGGCGACCTTGCTCACCCGCGCGGCCAGCTCCTCCGCGTCGTCGTCGTAGCCCGCGCCGACCAGCCGGGACACCTCCGCCAGCCCCCGGTCGATCGGGTAGGACGGGCCCTCCACCACGCCGTCCGTGAACAGGACGAAGGCTCCCGCCCGGGTCAGCAGGTGCCGGGTCACCGGATAGGTCTCGCCGGGCTGGATGCCCAGCGGCAGGCCCCCGGGGTCCCAGACGACCTCGGCCGGGCGGCCGGCCGAGGCCCGGACCGCGGGGACGTGGCCCGCCCGGGAGCAGGCCAGCTCGCCCGAGGCGGGGTCGAAGCGGAGGAAGGTGCAGGTGGTGAACAGGTCGGTGCCCATCGAGATGAGCAGCTCGTTGACGCCGTGCAGCACCTCGCCCGGGTCGCAGGTGGCGGCGGCGATGGCGCGCAGCCCCGTGCGGACCTGGCCCATGAAGGCCGCCGCCTCCACGTCATGGCCCTGTACGTCGCCGATGGCGAAGCCGATCGAGGCGGTGCCGGGCAGCGCGAAGACGTCGTACCAGTCGCCGCCGACGTCCAGCCCGTCGCGGGCGGGCGTGTAGCGGGCCGCGGCCCGCAGTCCGGGGGGTGTGGGCAGCTCGGTGGGCAGCATATGGCGCTGGAGCGCCGCGGCAAGCTCCACCCGTGCCTGTTGCAGCTTGATCCGCTCGAGGATCTGAGCGGTCAGCCGCCCCAGGGAGCGCAGCGCCTCTTCGGTGCTCTCGTGCGAGGTGGTGCGACGGCGGTTCATCAGTGCTCCGATGGGCACCTCCCGGCGATGGCCGGAGGAGCTCTGCCCGGGTCTTATGTTACGCGCGGTTGTTACGCGCGGTCACGGCCGAAGGAGCCGCCGGCGGGCCGGGGAGGGCGGCGCGGACATCGCCATCCGTGCCGGTTGTCCGCACCGTACGTGAGCGGGAGCGGCCCGTACGTGAGCGGGGCGGCGACCAGCTCTCTGTCAGGTCACAGTCAGGCCCGGCTACGCATATGCGCAGCGGCCTTGCCGAGGCCGCCGGTTGACGCCACCGTTGTGCGGCAACGGGCACGCGCGCCGCGCGCCCGTCCTCGACTGGGACCGGAGGTGCCATGGGACCGATCGTTCCACCCCTCGTTCCACCGTATGAGCTCGTCGGCGAAGGACCACGCCGGATCATGGCCGTGCACGGCTGGTTCTCGGACCGCGCCGCCTACGCCGCCATGCTGCCGCACATCGACCGGCGGGCCTTCACCTACGCACTCCCCGATCTGCGCGGCTACGGGGAGGCGCGGGACATCCCCGGCGAGTACACCACCGGCGAGGCGGGCCGCGATCTGCTCGCGCTCGCCGACCACCTCGGCTGGCAGCGGTTCTCACTCCTCGGGCACTCGATGGGTGGCGCCGTCGTACAGCGCGTCGTGGCCGCCGCCCCCGACCGGGTCGAGCGGCTGCTCGGGGTCGCGCCCGTCCCCGCGAGCGGGATGCCGATGGAGGGCGAGCAGTGGCGGCTGTTCACATCCGCCGCCGAGCGCCCCGAGAGCCGCCGGGCGATCATCGACTACACCACCGGCGGCCGCCACCCGGCCGCCTGGCTCGACCTGATGGTCAGGCACTCGCTGGAACAGAGCGACGCCAAGGCGTTCCGGGCCTGGCTGGACTCCTGGGCCCTGGAGGACTTCCACGAGGACATCGTGGGGGCCCGGGTGCCGGTCCGGGTGGTGGTCGGGGCACATGACCCGGCGCTCACGGCGGAGCTGATGCGGCTGACCTGGCTGCGCTGGTATCCGCGTGCCGACCTCGTCGAGCTGCCCGACGCCGGGCACTACCCCGCCGACGAGGCCCCGCTGGAACTCGTGCGCGCCGTCGAGGACTTCATCACGGCGGACGCGTAATCACGGGCCGGGTGCGGCGGCTTCGGGCCCCGGCCCCGAGCCCGTCCCGGAACCGGATCCGGATCCGGAAGAGCGTGAAGGACGAGGTGAGGGGGACGGATGCGCCGCCGCGTACTTCGCCTCGCTCTCGCGGTACTGGGGGAGCAGCGTGTTGAGGATGCGGTCCACGTACTCGCGGGTCTCGGCGATCCTCGGGATCCCGCGGGCCCTGAGGACCGCGTTCGGACCGGCGTTGTACGCGGCGAGCGCCAGCTTGGTCGGGTCGCCCGGCAGGTCCTTCACCACGCCGTACAGATGGCACATGTAGCGCGCCTGCGAGGGGATGGCGTCCTTGGGCTCCCAGACATCGGCCTTGCCGTCGCCGTCCCCGTCGCGGCCCCACTCCTTCCAGGTCTCCGGGGCGAACTGCGAGATGCCCTGCGCATGCCCGGAGTCGGCGTCCGGCCGCCAGTCGCTCTCCGCGTGGATCTGCGCGGCCAGCAGCGGCACGCTCACCTCGGGGCAGGTGCGGGCGGCCGCCTCGACCACCGGGCGCTCGGCCTTGGGGATGGTCGGAAGCTCGGGCTCCGAGGGGCCGGTGAACTGCCGTACGACGAGGAGCGCGGCGGCGATCAGCAGGGCGCTGCCGACCAGGGTGCCGGTCGTACGGCTGCGGCGGGTCACCATGCGGGGGCCGGCGGGGTGGGGATACGCATGAGGGGACGGTAACGGGATTTCCGGGCCGGGTCCGGAATTCCTGTGCCACGCAGCCGTGCCGTCAGGGCTGTCCCGCCGCGCCCGCCGCCGGCTGGGCCGGGAGCGGCTTCTCTTCGGCGGGGCGCCGCATCACATACGCCGCGCCCGCGCCCGCCGCGAAGAGCGCGAGCACCGAGACCGCCGTGCCCAGCCACGTGGCGCCGAGCCACTGGCCGCCGACGTATCCGAGGCTCACGCTGTAGGCGGCCCAGGCCAGTCCGGCCACCGCGGACCAGGGCAGGAACTCCTTGACCCTGCGGTGCGCCGCGCCCGCGCCGAGGCTGACGACCGAGCGCCCCGCGGGCGCGAAGCGGGCTATCACGACCAGCGTGCCGCCTCCCCGGACCAGCGCCGTGCCCAACTTCTCCTGGGCGGAGGTGAGTCGGCGGGAGCGGGCGATGGCGCGGTCGAGGCGGTCGCTGCCGCGCCAGGCCAGCCGGAAGGCGACCATGTCGCCGAGGACCGAGGCGGTGGCTGCGCACAGCACGAGGGCGAGCATCTGGGAGAAGTCGGCGGCGCCCGCCTGGACGCGCACCACGCCCACCGCGTCCACGGTGGTTCCGGCGGCCGCGGTGGCCGCCGTGATGACGAGAACACCGCTCGGCAGGACGGGGAGGAACACGTCGAGGAGAACAGAGATGCCGACAACCGCGTAAATCCATGGGGTGTTGGTCAACGCCCCCAGATGTTCCAACAACGCTTCTCCCGATCCGGTTCCCCCCAGCCGTGTCGCCGCTGTGGGGAGCGGCGGACGGCATTCACAGCCATACAGCGTACGCCTGTGACAGGAGAGGATAGCGGTAACGGGCGCTGATGTTGTTCGAATCACGTTGCGCGGGGGTTGCCTCCCCCGGTGACGAAGGGGAGGTACCCCCGCATAACGCGTGAACGCGGCTTGAGGTTTCGGCTTGGGCGGCGCCGACTCAGGCGGCGTGGTTCATGTGATGGCTCGGGTGGTGATTCGGGCGGTGGCTCAGACGGCGGTGGGCTGACGGCGCGTCTCGGGGGCCGTGACCGTCTGGCGCGTCGAGCCCAGGAAGCGGTCGAGGGCCCAGGGGCCGGGGCCGGTGAAGACGATGAGCAGGAACGCCCAGCAGAACATCGCGGCCGCCTCGCCGCCGTTCTGGATGGGCCACAGCTTCTCCGGCTGGTGCTCGTGGAAGTAGGCGTACGCCATCGAGCCCGAGCTGATGAACGCCGCGCTGCGGGTGCCCAGGCCGAGCATGACCAGGCCGCCGCCGACGAGCTGGATCACGGCCGCGTACCAGCCCGGCCAGGTGCCCGCGTCGACGGTCCTGCCGGTGCCCATCAGGCCCCCGAACCAGCCCAGGAGCGAGGAGGCGCCGTGGCAGAAGAACAGCAGGCCGACGACTATGCGGAAGAGGGAGAGTACGTACGGTCTCGTACCGTCCAGTCGGTCGGCGAGGCCCTGGGGGGTGGCGGACGGAGGCATGGGGACGACTCCTTGTTCCGGGGACGGGAAGCAACGGAACCGTCAGGTTAGGTTCCCCTCACCTTTTGTTGCAAGTTCAAGTTCCGCCAACTCTGACACCGCCGCCCGCAGCGCCGCACGGGCCACCGCATCGGTGTCGCACAAGGTCACCGAGTTGACCCCGGGCCGCGCTCCCGCCGCCGTCACCCAGTGCACGCCCTCCGTCGGCACCCCGATGGCGAAGCGCCGCGGATGGGCCCGGCCCTCCGCGTCCACCAGGCGATATGGGCTCGGGGTGACGTCCAGGCCGCCCGTCTCGTACCCCTCCACCCGATGCGGGCGGCACGCTCCGGTACGCAGCAGGCGGGCCAGCAACTCGTCGGCCGTACGCCGCAGATCGGGCTCCGGAAGCCGTGCTTCGACGAGCGTCGTGGCCACCACCGGAGGGCCCGGCACCCGGGCGGAGCGGGCGACGAAACCGGGACAATCCCCGGGCGCCGCGGCGGCCTCCGCGGACACCTCCAGATGCGGACCGAGCACGTCCAGCACCCCCGCTTCGATCAGCGCGGCCATCTCCTCGATGCGCCGGCGCGGCGGGCCGATCGACAGAAAGGCGTTGAGCGGGGTGTACCAGCGGTCGAGATGGGCGCGGCGCGACAGCCCCGACAGACCGCCGTGGTCGACGATTTGCCGCAGCTCATTGCGCAGATCGCGAAAGACGTCGAGGGCCGCCTTGACGGGGCCCGACACATTCCCGAGGCGGGCGTGCGCCACGTCCTCGCGCGCGTACGACAGCAGCCACCGCCGGAAGTCCTCCCGGCCGGTGAAATCCCGGCCCTGGTGCGGGTGGGCCACCGCGTCCCAGGACCAGCGGTCGGCCGGTTTGATGCCGAAATCGTCCAGCACCGCCGCCTCTTCAGCCCCACCGTGCTCGGTGGCCAGAAAGCGCCCCCTGAAACCCGTGCGGCCCGTAGATCCCGGCCGCCCCGGCTGACCCGGCTGGCTCGATTCACCCGGCAGGCCCCGCTGGTCCTGCCGCCGGCTCCGTTGCTCCAGCAGCGCCTCGTAATAGACGGTCTCGGCCTCCTTCGCGACCAGCGGCCAGACCTCGGTCAGGAAGTCCGGCGGATCGCCGGATTCCGCGCGCTTGCGGAACTGGGCTATCGCCTCGGGCGTCAGCAGCAGCGGATGGTGCCGCCCGTGCGCCCCCTTCGCGTTGTCGCCCCGCGCGTGGTACGGAATGCCGCGCCGGGAGCCCGCGTACAGCCGCGGTTCGAGGCCCGAGGGACGGTAGACCAGCCGGCCGCCGTCGCCGGGCACGAACCTGCCGCCGCGGCCGACCGTCAGCAGCGCCATGTGGTCGAAGAAGTTGAGGCCAAGGCCGCGCAGCAGCACCGGCTCACCGGGCGCGACGGGCGACAGGTCGAGGTCCGCCGGGTTGGCGGGCGGGTAGTAGCGCAGCCCGTGCGACTCGGCGTGGGAGGCGAACCGTTCCTCCGCCTCGTCCGGCACCGTCGGCAGATGGCCCTGGGCGAGCACGACCGCCCGCAGCCCCTCGAGCCGGGTGCCGTCCTCCAGGGTCAGCGTCTGTTCGCCGTCCGCGCTCTCCTCCAGCCGTACGGCGCGCGCCTGGTGCACCCGGACGGTCACCGAGTCCGGCGCGCCCCGCACCGCCTCCGCGAACACCCACTCCAGATAGCGGCCGTACAGCGCGCGGCTGGGGTAGTCGTCCGGGCCGAGGCCGGGGCCGAGCCCACGGGCCGCGACCCACTCGTGCAGGCTCGGCCCGGTGCGCACCGGGCCCTCGCACTCGACGCTCGCGTCGGTGAACAGAGTCACCTGCGAGGCCACGGTGTTCATCAGCAGCTCGCCCGGCTGGGCCGTACGCCACACCCGGCCGGCGCCGGGCGGGGACGGATCCACCATGTGAACGGTGAGTCGTGCGCCGGGCGCCAGCTCAGGGGCCGAGGCACACAGCCGCTCGAGCACGCTGGTGCCGCGGGGACCGGCACCGACGACGGCTATGGCGTGGGGGTCTCCGGCCAAGATTGTGTCTCCCGGGGCAGATGTGACTCAGGATTCGCCCATCATGCCGCTCGGTTCCGGCGAATCGCGCCGTGGTACGGAACTCCGGCCTCCGTTGTGGTGCTCATCACGCCGGACGCACCCCGCTGGGGCGTGGGTTCGCCACGGCGGGGTCGGTTGACCGGTCGGCGCGCGGGCCGGTGCTCGGCTCAGCCTTCGGGCCAGTCCGTCTCCAGGGCCGTGACCAGCCGGGCCCGCTCGCCCGACGGTTCGGGCAGGGCCTGGTCGAGCCGCAGCCGCGCGGCGCGCCCGCGCAGCGTCAGCGTCATCAGCTGGTTGCCGAACCACGGGCCGCCCGTCTTGCGCCAGTCGAGCCGGCTCGGGGTGACCCGTCCGTGCCGGGCGAAGGCGCGGCCGAGCCGCCTGCCCGCCCGGCTCCAGCCGAAGCGGAAACCGAGCCGGATCGAGGCGTAGGTGCGGTTGTGCACCGGCGAACAGGTCAGCTGGCGCACCTGGCTGTCCGGCGGCTGCGGCCACCGCGACCAGTCGGGCTCGGCGACATACGCGTGATGCACATCGCCGGACAGCACGCTGATCGTCGCCGGCGCCGCGGGCCCGCCGCCGACCTTCGCGATCAGCTCGGTCAGCGCGTCGAAGGACGCGGGGAAGGCGGCCCAGTGCTCCAAGTCGCCGCGCTGGCGCAGGTCTTCCGCGAGGCGCGCCCAGCGCGGGCCGCGCCTGCCGCCGCACACCGACGCGTTCCAGGCCTCCACGTCATGGACGAAGTGCGGCAGCAGCCAGGGCAGCGAGGTGCCGATCAGCAGGTGGTCGTAAGGCCCGGCGCGGCCGCTCGTGGCGTAGCTGTCCGTGCCGTCCAGCGCCTGCTCGCGCAGCCACGCCAGCTCGGGCTCGGCGACCATCGCCCGCGCGCCCTCCGCCAGCACCCGCGCCGCGCGGGTGTCGACCATCAGCAGCCGCACCCGCCCGAAGTCGCGGCGGTAGCTCCAGCGGGTGTACGTGGGGTCGGCGTCCGCGCGGGCGGCGAACTCCCGCAGCTGCTCGGTGCCGTCGGGCGCGGTCCGCACCGCCGCGTACAGCGGATCGGCGGCCAGCTCGGCGGGGGAGAGGTTGCCCAGGTGCTGATACACCCAGTACGACATCAGGCCGCTGAGGATCCGCTCCTGCCACCACGGGGTGGCGCGCATCCGCCGCTGCCACGCCTCGCTGGTGTTCCAGTCGTCGATGACGTCGTGGTCGTCGAAGATCATGCAGCTGGGGACGGTGGAGAGCAGCCAGCGCACCTCGGGGTCCAGCCAGGACTCGTAGTACAGCCGGGTGTATTCCTCGTAGTCCGCGACCTGCTGCCACGGGGGCTGGGACACATCGCGCCGCTCGGCGAGCCAGCGGCGGGTCTCCTCGGAGGTCTCGTCCGCGTAGACCTGGTCGCC
The DNA here is from genome assembly GCF_055569495.1 of Streptomyces sp. NPDC028305. Lineage (NCBI taxonomy): Bacteria > Bacillati > Actinomycetota > Actinomycetes > Kitasatosporales > Streptomycetaceae > Streptomyces > Streptomyces sp. NPDC028305. Next base: position 735,673 of record NZ_JBVHTN010000001.1, on the reverse strand, counting down.
CAGCAGGATCAGCACGTCCGGGCGCTCGGCCCCGGGGGTGTGGGCGAGGGTGTGCGCCAGGGCGTCCAGGGCGTCGGGGCCGACCGGGTCGGGCGAGGCGTCGCCGGGCGGCGCGGCCCAGCGGCAGGAGCCGAAGGCGACGCGTACGGCGGCGGGGGCGGTGTCGCGGGCGGTCTCGGGGGCGCCGGAGTCGGCGTCAGGGGCGGCGGGGGTGCGGATCGTGGAGTCGGGGAAGGCCGTGTCGGGCAGCGGCCACACCTGCTCGCCGTCCAGCAGCACGCGGTAGGCCGTCTCGCCGCCCGGCCGCAGCCCGGTGACCGGGATCAGGGCGTAGTGGTGCCCGGCGATCGACCAGGTGCGGGCCGCGCCCCCGGCGCCGTCGGCGCAGCGCACCTCGGCCTCGCAGGGCCGGTCGGCCTCGATCCAGACCGTCGCGCTGGTGCCGGTCTCCCAGTCGACATGGCGCAGCAGCGGTCCCAGGCGCAACACGGCCATCCGGCCCTCCTCCGTCGCTTCGTGGCGTGCAAGCGGTCAAGCCGTCACGGTACGGAACGACGGGGGAGGGCGCGGCGGTTCCGGCTCGGCGGTTCGCCGACGTTCCGGACCGGTGGCTGTTGTCGGGGCTCAGCGGCCGTTCGGCGCTCAGCAGCCGTTCAGGATGGAGCTGAGGGTGCTCTTCTCGGCGGAGTCGACCGACAGGTTGTAGTAGTACTTCACCTGCACCCAGGCGCGGACGTAGGTGCAGCGGTACGAGGTGAGCGGCGGCAGCCACTCGGCCGGGTCCTTGTCGCCCTTCGACTGGTTCACGTTGTCCGTGACGGCGATCAGCTGCGGGCGGGTCAGGTCGTTGGCGAACGACTGGCGCTGGGCGGTGGTCCAGCGGCTCGCGCCGGAGTCCCAGGCCTCGGCGAGCGGGACGAGGTGGTCGATGTCGAGGTCGGAGGCGGCGGTCCAGGTGGCGCCGTCGTAGACGGAGCGCCAGGTGCCGCTGACCGCGGCGCAGCTGGAGTCCTGCTGGACGTTGGTGCCGTCGCGCTTGAGGACGACCTCGCGGGTGTTGCAGGCGCCGCTCTGGGTGATCCAGTGGGGGAAGAGATCGCGGTTGTAGCCCGTACGGTCCTCGGTCGCCACGGTCAGCGAGGCGAGGTAGGTGCGGGCGGTGGCGGCACTCACGGGGGTGGGCAGCGCCGCCTGGGCGGCCGGGCCGTTGAACAGGCCGGTCAGCGCGAGCAGACCGGTGGCCGCAGCCAGTACGCTCAGCCGTCGACGCGCGTAGAGCCCGCGCCGGGTGAAGGCATTGCGTATTCGGGACATGCGAACTCCCTTGGAGTGGGGGACGATTCGGCCCGGCCGGAGCCGGGTAACGCGGGGGTAATGCTGTCGCCGGAACGTTTCTCTCCGGGGTGCGACAGGTAACAGATTGGCGACATGGACACGTCATGTCGAGAGGGCCGGGCCAGGCAATTCCCGGCGGGCGCGCGGTTTTGGGTGTATGCCCCGCGTGGTCGGCGGCCTACTGTGAAGCGTGTCCGCCCTCGCAGCCGCCCCCGTCACCGCCGCCACGGCCTCTGCCGGCTCCGCCACCCTGCTCCCGGTCAACCCGGTCCTCGGGATCGTGCTGGGGGTGCTGCTCCTGACCGCCGTGGCCGTCGCCGCCCGGGCCCACCTCGCCGACCGCCGCGACCACCTCTACGCCCGCGCCATCGCCGTCGCGGGGCTGCGCGCCGCGGTCCAGCTGGCCGCCGTCTCGTATCTGATCGGCTGGGTGGTGCGCGCCCTGCCGACGCTGCTGGCCTTCGTCGCGGTGATGTTCGCCGTCGCCGTACGCACCGCGGGCCGCCGCATCACCGACAACCACACCTGGTGGTGGGCCGCGGTCCCGATCGGCGTCGGGGTGGTGCCCGTGATCGCCGTCCTGCTGCTGACCGGTCTGGTCCCGCTCAAGGGCGTCGCCCTGATCCCGATCACCGGCATCCTCATCGGCGGCGCCCTCACCGCGACCGTGCTCGGCGGCCGGCGCGCGCTGGACGAGCTGACCTCCCGCCACGGCGAGGTGGAGGCGGGCATGGCGCTCGGCCTGCCGGACCGGGACGCGCGGCTGGAGATCGCCCGCCCCGCGGCCTCGGACGCGCTGCTGCCGGGGCTCGACCAGACCCGGACTGTGGGACTTGTCACACTCCCCGGCGCGTTCGTCGGCATGCTGCTGGGCGGCGCCTCGCCCGTGATGGCGGGCGCGGTACAGCTGTTCGTGCTGGTCGCGCTGATGGCGGTGCAGGCGGTGGCGGTCTCGGTGGTCCTGGAGCTGGTCGCGCGGGGGCGGCTGCACCGGGCGCGTCGCGTATCCTTGCCGTCAGCAGAAGGGGAGTAGCTCTTCGCCGGACCGTCGACATACTGCCCGCCCCTCGTGGTGCGGGCCGGCGCCCGGAGCGTATGGCACCCGTCCCGGTGGGGCGGTGCGTACGCCAGCGAGACCTTCGGCCGCAGTGTTCGACGCTGCCGTGCCGAAGCGACCCCTCCCCAAGGGCCCCTCTCGGTGCGGCCCGACCCCCTTGAGGTAGTCAGCCCGTGTTCAGCTTCACCGTCGCCGCCATCGTCTTTGGCGTCGTCTTCCTGGCCGAGCTTCCCGACAAGACCGCCCTTGCCGGGCTGATGCTCGGCACCCGCTATCGCGCCTCGTACGTCTTCGTGGGCGTCGCCGCCGCCTTCGCCGTCCACGTCACCCTCGCGATCGCCGCGGGCAGCGTGCTCGGGCTGCTCCCGCACCGACTCGTCCAGGCGATCGTCGGAGTGCTCTTCCTCGCGGGTGCGGCGGTGCTGCTCCTGAAGAAGGACGACGGCGAGGAAGAGGTCCGCAAGCCTGCCGACCAGAGCTTCTGGAAGGTCTCCGGCGCGGGCTTCATGCTCATCCTGGTCGCGGAGTTCGGCGACCTGACCCAGATCATGACCGCCAACCTGGCCGCCCGCTACGACGACCCGCTGTCGGTCGGCGTCGGCGCCGTGCTCGCCCTGTGGGCGGTCGCGGGCCTGGGCATCGTGGGCGGCCGCACGCTGATGCGGTATGTGCCGCTGCGGCTGATCACGAAGGTGGCGGCGCTGGTGATGCTGGCGCTCGCGGGGTTCAGCCTGTACGAGGCGGTCGCGAGCTGACGCGGACGCCTCCGGCCCGGGCGTCGGCCCGGGCCGGAGGCGTCGTCGCGCGTGAGCCGGCCGGTGGCCGGTGAAGTGGCTCAGTCCGTGAAGCGCAGGCGCAGGGCGCCGGCCGGCAGCGCCTCGACGCGGACCTGCTCCAGGTCCCGTACATGCGCGTCCGGGGCGTGGGCCGCGGCCCGGGGGCCGACCCCGACGACCCGCATACCGGCCGCCCGGCCCGCCGCGATGCCCGCCTCGGAGTCCTCGAAGACGACGCAGTCCGCGGGCTCGATGCCCAGCTCGGCCGCGCCCTTGAGGAAGCCCTCCGGGTCCGGCTTGCTCGCCCCCACGCACTCCGCCGTGACCCGCACGCTCGGCATCGGCAGCCCCGCCGCGCCCATCCGGGCGCGGGCCAGCCCCTCGTCGGCGGAGGTGACCAGGGCGTATGGAAGACCCACGAGCGAGGCCAGGAAGGCGGGGGCGCCGGGGATGGGCACGACGCCGTCGAGGTCCGAGGTCTCCCACTCCAGCATCCGCCGGTTGTCCGCCAGGTTCTCCTCCATGGGCCGCTCGGGGAGCAGCACCGCCATGGTGGCGTACCCCTGCCGCCCGTGTACGACCTTGATGACGCTGTCCCCGTCGAGCCCCTGCTCGGCGGCCCAGTGGCGCCAGCAGCGCTCTACGACGGCGTCGGAGTTGACGAGGGTGCCGTCCATGTCGAGGAGGAGGGCGCGGGCGGTGAGCGGGGCGTGGGCCGGCATCGGCGTACTCCAGGGCGCGTGAAAAGAGACAAGTGGCCCCGCCCGCCGGTCAGGGGGTGCGGGCGGAGCCACTTTGTTCCTTCACGATACAAAAAGCGCCGCCCATACGCCAGTGCGCCCGCGAATCCCTGGTGGATCCGCGGGCGTCTCTGTTCTGCCGTCGGCGTTCTGGTGTCGTTCTTTACGGGTCGTCGGTCCGCGACTCCAGAGCACGGCGCGTATTGGGTCCGTAGACCCCCTTCGGGTCGCCCTCCACGCCGTAGGTGGTCTGGAAGCTGGAGACCGCGTTCCGTACGCCGTCGTCGTACTCGCCGTCCGACGGCCCGAGGTAGATCAGCAGCTGGCCGAGCCGCTTCTGGAGCTCGACCACCTCGGAGCCGCTGTCGCCCTCCTCGAGCACCGGCGGGCCGGTGGGGGTCGGGGTCTCGGTCGGGCCGGGGGAGACGCTGCCGGTGGCGTCGGTCGCCGAGGGCGTGGGCGGGGCGGCCGTTCTGGAGGCCTCATTCGACTTCAGGGTCGTCGGTGCCCGGCTGGGCCGGGCGCTCGGACTCGTCTCCCTGGAGGCGGAGGGCGTCGAGGTGGGGCCGGCGGACGACGACGCCGAGGGCGAGGGGGCGTCGGATGTCTCGTCGTCCTCGGTGGGCGGGTCGTCGGCGGGTGTGCTGGAGCTCTTGTCCGACAGCGCCCGGTCCGCCTCCTGGTCGTTCTTCTTGTCGCCGCCGAGTAAACCGGTGCCGATGGCCAGCGTGCCGGCCACCGCCACCGCGGCGGCCCCCGAGAGCACCGCCACCACCGGGCCCCGCCGGCTCTTGCGGTGGCGCCCACCGGGGCCGGGCGCGGCCACGACGTCGGGAGAGCCGGGGGAGGCGGGAGAGCCGGGGGAGGCGGGGGAGCCGGGGGCGTCGGCTCCGAGCCGTGCGGCCCCGACCGTGGCGATGGGCTGAGTGACGGGCTCGAAGCTCCGGGTCGCCGCGGCGGCCCCCGCGCCGGCTCTCTCCGCTCTCGCTGCGCTCTCCGCGTTCTCCGACTGTTCGGGATCCGCGTCCGCATGGTGGTCGGCATCCTGGCCGTCGCGGACGGATCTGCGGGTCGTCATGCGCTCGAACAGCCGTACGTCGCGGAGCTCGGGGCCGTTGCGGCGGCCTTCGCCGGAGAACGTGACGTATGGGCGCGGGCCCATGGGGTCGTCCTGTATCTCGTCGTCGGGGCCGTTGCGTCTGCCGTCGCGCAGGCCGTCGCGGTCGTCGCGTATGCGGTCCTCGCTGTCGCCCGCCGCCGCGGCGGCCGCGGCGGCGCGCGCTGCACACGCGCAACCGGGGCGGCCGTTGTCGCGCGCCGGCGCGAAGCAGTGCGGGCAGAGGTCTGCCGTCACAAGTCTTTCCCTCCCTGGAGTCGCAGCGATTATGCAGAGCCTGTCATGTTCCGCGCAGCGCTTCCCCCGGAGTCCAGTGCTCCTCGGCAGGCCGTAACGGGGCATAAAGGCGAGGATGGGGGCAGGAAGGAGAGCCATCATGGCGCAGGACGCGAGCCCGGCCCCTGCTCCGGGCCCGGTGGCGGTCGGCCCGGGAGAGGGCCGTACGAGGCGGACGGTCCTCGTGGCGATCGGCGCCCTGCTGCTCGGCCTGATGCTCGCCGCCCTCGACCAGACGATCGTCGCCACCGCCCTGCCCACGATCGTCAGCGACCTCGGCGGCCTGGAGCATCTGTCCTGGGTCGTCACCGCGTATCTGCTCGCCGCGACCGCCGCCACCCCGCTGTGGGGCAAGCTCGGCGACCAGTACGGGCGCAAGAAGCTCTTCCAGGCCGCCATCGTCATCTTCCTCGTCGGCTCGGCGCTGTGCGGGCTGGCCCGGAACATGCCGGAGCTGATCGCCTTCCGTGCGCTCCAGGGGCTGGGCGGCGGCGGGCTGATCTCGCTGTCCATGGCGATCGTCGGCGATATCGTCCCGCCCCGCGAACGCGGCCGCTACCAGGGCCTCTTCGGCGCGGTCTTCGGCGCCACCAGCGTGCTCGGCCCCCTGCTCGGCGGGCTCTTCGTCGACCACCTCAGCTGGCGCTGGGTCTTCTACATCAACCTCCCCCTCGGCATCGTCGCGCTCGCCGTCATCGCCACCGTCCTGCACATCCCGGCCCGCGGCGCCCGCCACACCATCGACTACCTCGGCACCTTCCTCATCGCCTGCGTCGCCGCCGCGCTGGTGCTGATGACCTCCCTCGGCGGCGTCACCTACGCGTGGAGCTCCTGGCAGATCGTCGGGCTCGGGGTGGCGGGGCTGGTGCTGCTGGCGGCCTTCGTCCGGGTGGAGGGGCGGGCCGTGGAGCCCGTGCTGCCGCTGTATCTGTTCCGCAGCCGCACCTTCGCGCTCTGCTCGGTCATCAGCTTCGTGGTCGGCTTCGCGATGTTCGGCACCCTGACCTACCTGCCGACCTTCCTCCAGGTCGTCCAGGGCGTCTCGCCGACCCTGTCCGGCGTCCACATGCTGCCGATGGTCTTCGGCATGCTGCTCGCCTCCACCGGCTCCGGCCAGATCGTCAGCCGCACCGGCCACTACAAGGTCTTCCCGATCCTCGGCACCGGCGTCGCCGTCGTCGGCCTGCTGCTCCTGCACCAGCTGAAGCCCTCCAGCAGCGTGGCCGCGACCAGCGCGTACTTCTTCGTCTTCGGCTTCGGGCTCGGCCTGGTCATGCAGGTCCTGGTGATCATCGTGCAGAACTCCGTCCGCTACCAGGACCTGGGCGTGGCCACCTCCGGCGCCACCTTCTTCCGCTCCATCGGCGGCTCCTTCGGCGTCTCCGTCTTCGGCACGATCTTCGCCAACTCCCTCGCCCCGCACCTCACCCGCGTACTGGCCGGGCAGCGGCTGCCCCCCGGCACCAACCCCGGCGCGCTGAGCGCCGACCCTCGGGCGGCGAGGCTGCTGCCCCCGGCGCTGCGGGCGAGCGTGCTGGACGCGTACTCCGTCTCCATCACCAATGTGTTCCTGTACGCGGCGCCGGTCGTGGTCATCGCCTTCGTCCTGGCCTGGTTCCTGCGGGAGGAGCCGCTGCGGGCCAGCGTCACCGCGCCCGAGGCCAGCGAGGTCGTCGCCAGCAACCCCGTCCAGCGCTCCTCGCGCGACGAGGTCGCGCGCGCCCTCTCGGTGCTCGGCAGCCGCGAGGGCCGCAAGCAGGTCTACGAGGACATCACCCAGCGCGCCGGGCTCGACCTCAAACCGGCCGCGAGCTGGATGCTGCTGCGCATGAGCCACCGCGGCGGGGTCGAGCCGTTCCAGCTGATGGAGCGTTCGACCGTGCCGCTGCGGGCCATCACCGAGGCGGCCCGGCAGATCGAGGAGCGGGGTCTTGGCGCACGGGACGGGGTGGCGCTGGTGCCCACCAGGGCGGGGAAGGAGGTGGCTGAGCGGCTCTACCGGGCCCGCGAGGAGTCGCTGACGGAGCTGCTGGGCGACTGGTGGTCCCCGGACCGCCCGACCGACCTGGTCGAGCTGGTGCGGGAGCTGAACCGGGAGCTGTGCGGTTCGGACGGGGAGCGGCCGGACGACGACGGGGACACGCGCCCACCGGGGCCACGGCGGGCGGCTTAGGCGCAATGCCAGTGACTTTGTGGTGAGTTTGAGACGGCGACACGCCGTCGCTTCGGCGTGTCGGTGTCTCTAACTCACCACAAGTCCATGCCTCGGCCGCGTGCCCCGGCGGTCAGCCGAGGCGGCCGCCGTCGAGCTCCTTGCCCAGCCAGACCTCCGAGTACGGCCCCTCGCAGAACGGCGGCACGTCCGCGTACCCATGGCGCGCGTACAGGGCCCGCGCCTCGGTGAGGTCCAGCCGCGTCTCCAGCACGATCCGCCCGGCGCCCAGCCCGCGCGCGGCCGCCTCGGCCGCCGCGAGGAGCACGGCGGCCGCGCCGAGGCCGCGCATAGTCGGCCGTACGAACATCCGCTTGAGCTCCGCCGTACGGCCGCCGTCGCCGTCCAGCAGCCGCACGCCCGCGCAGCCGGCGGGCTCGCCGCCGCGATGGGCCACCAGGAACGCGCCGTGCGGCGCGGCGAGGTCGTCGCTCGGCATCTCGGCGAGGTGCTTCTCGATCTCCTCGGGGGTCGTGGAACGCCCCTCGTACAGCTCGTACCAGCGGTCGGCGACATCGACGAGGTACTCGCGCAGCAGCCCGGCCGAGACGGGGTCGTCGACCGGGCGCGCGGCGACCGTCCAGGGCGCGCTGGGGCGGGGGAGAGACGTGCTGGTCATGGCGGGCATCCTGGCACCCGCCGGCGGACCGCGCACCCGAGTTACCGTGCGGGCCGCGCGGCCCGCACGGGCCGTGCGGGTCAGCCTGCCGTCCACGGGCGGAGCTTGTCGGGGTTGCGGACGACCCAGATGTGCGTGATCCGGCCGTCTGTGACGTCGAACGCGTACACCGCCAGGATGACGCCCCCGTGCTGGGCCATCAGGCCGGGTCGGCCGTTGACCGTGCGCTCCAGGACCGTCAGGTCGCCGGGTGCCCGGCCGGCGAGCTCGACGATGTACCGCGCGATCCGCTCGCCGCCTTCGACCGGCCGGAGCGCGGCGCTGACCAGGCCGCCGCCGTCCGCGGTGAGGGTGGCGCCGGGGTCGAGGATGCCGATGAGGGAGTCGATGTCCCTGGCTTCCCACGCCTGTTTGAAGTTCCTGACCAGGCCGGCCTGCTGGGCCGCCGGGGCCTCGGGCGGTCCGGAGGCGCGGATGCGGCGGCGGGCCGCGGAGGCCAGCTCGCGGCATGCCGCCGGGGTGCGGCCGGTGATCTCGGCGATTTCGGCGAAGGAGTAGCGGAAGACGTCGTGCAGGATGAGCGCGACGCGCTGGGCCGGGGTCATCGATTCGAGTACGACGAGGAAGGCCATGCTGACCGACTCGTCCAGCGTGACCCGGTCGGCCGGGTCGGCCGGGTCGGCGGTGGTGTGGCCCGGCCGTCCGCTGATCCACTCGGTACGGTCGGGCAGCGGCTCGGGAATCCACTCACCCACGTAGCGCTCGCGCCGGGCCCGCGCCGAACCGAGCAGGTCCAGGCAGATGCGGCTGGCGACCGTGGTCAGCCAGGCGCCCGGCGACTCGATGGCGTCCTGCTGCTGCCGGGACATGGCGTACCAGCGGGCGTACGTCTCCTGGACGGCGTCCTCGGCCTCGGCCAGGGAGCCGAGGAGCCGGTAGGCGAGATTGATCAGCTGACTGCGCTCGCTGATGATCGCGCTCAGGCCCGCGTCGGAGCGGTCGCGGTCGGACCGGTTGTGGCCGGACCGGTCGTGTCCTGGCACCGAGTGGTTGGTCATGGTTCCGGATGCTCCCTGCGTCGGATCTGCCCTCATCAGTCCGACGAGACGGCCCACGCAATTGTCAGGCCGCCGCGCCCCTGACATTCCGGCGGGCCGCGTCGTCGTACTGCTCGAAGGAGCTCACCGGCCAGGAAGCTCACGAGCTCACGCGAGACATGAAGGAGACACGATGATCAAGATCGGGATCATCCTCGGCAGCACCCGCCCCGGCCGCAGGGGCGAACAGGTCGCCCAGTGGGTCCACGGCGCGGCAGCGCGCCGCACGGACGTGGAGTTCGAGGTGATCGACCTGCTCGACCACCCGCTGCCGCACCTGGACGAGCCGACGCCGGCGGCGATGTCAGCGGGCCGGTATCAACACGGGCACACCAGGGCCTGGGCGGATGCCATCGCCTCGTTCGACGGGTTCGTGATGGTCACCCCCGAGTACAACCACTCCATCCCCGGAGCGCTCAAGAACGCCATCGACTACCTGTGCGCGGAGTGGAACAACAAGGCGGTCGGGTTCGTCTCCTACGGCGCCGCGGGCGGCGCCCGCGCGGTCGAACAGCTGCGGCTGATCTGCGGGGCACTTCAGATGGCCGACGTGACCCCGCAGGTCGCTCTGTCGCTGCTGACCGAATTCGAGAACTACACCACTCTCAAGCCGGGCGACCACAACGCCACCGCCCTGGACGCGCTGCTGGACCAGGTCATCGCCTGGAGCACCGCCCTCGCCCCGCTGCGCACCGCTTCCCCCGTCACCGTCGCCTGACGTCTTGAAAGGATGGGTAGAAATGCCCACGCAACGCGAGATCGAAGAAGTCGAGATCCGGCAGCAGGTCGAGAAGATAGTCGAAGGAATCCGGGCCAAGGATCTCGACGGCCTGAAGCAGCTCTACGCGACGGACGTCGTGTCCTTCGACGTGGAGCCGCCGCTCCAGCACGTAGGGATAGAGGCGAAACTGAAGAACTGGACGAACGCGTTCACGTTCTTCCAGGATGTGAATTACGAAGTTCGCGACCTGACGCTCACCGCGGGCGATGATGTGGCGTTCGGACACTTCTTCGGCCGGCTCAGCGGCACGCTGAGGAACGGGACGGCGACCAGCGGTATGTGGGTCCGGGCCACTCTCTGCTTCCGGAAGACCGACGGCAATTGGCTGATCGCGCACGACCAGGTTTCCGTGCCGCTCGATATAGCGAGCGGCAAGGGAGTGACCGACCTCGAACCCTGACGACTCGCGGCGGTGACGCCCCGGTCCGTACTGGCCGGGGCCTCACCGGCCGCGGTTCACCCCTCGAAACGGGCGACGAAGCGACGCTGCCAGGGGGTCTCCACCGCGCGCGACTTGTAGTGCTCCCTGACGTACGCCACCGCCTCGCCGTTCGGCACCCCGTCCAGCACGGCGAGGCACGCCAGCGCCGTCCCGGTGCGCCCGACCCCGCCGCCGCAGGCGACCTCGACCCGCTCGCCCCCGGCGCGCTCCCACGCCTCACGCAGCGCCTCCCCGGCCGCCGCACGGTCCGCCGGCAGCCGGAAGTCCGGCCAGCGGACCCAGCGGGTCTCCCAGGACACGGCGGGCGGCTCCTTGCCCAGCAGATACAGCGCGAAGTCGGGCTCCGGCCCGTCCGGCAGGGGGTGGCGCAGCCCTCTGCCCCGTACGAGTCGTCCTGAGGGCAGCCGCAGCACGCCCGCCGCCGTGGGCTCCCAAGTGGTGGTCATCCGAGCGAGCGTAGCCCTCGCGCCCAGCCCGCCCCCGGGATTCAGCTCAGCGCTGAGAGCGCTGACGGTCTGCACCGCCCAGCGGACCTATGGGGCGTCAGCCGCCGTGACATCGGCGCGAACCAGCCGGTCGTAAGCCACATCGAGCCTGTTCGCGATCTGGTCGACGCCTATGGTGTCAAGGCCCTTCTGCCTCGCGCTCGCAGCCGTCGCGGCCGAGAACGCGGAGTCGAACAGAGCCCACGAGTCAGCCGTGTAGTCGGCCTGCGACGGAGCTCCGACCTTGTCCAGGCTGGTCCGGATCGGTGTCGTGTCCACAGCGCCCTCCACGTGCCCGGAGAGGGTGTTGAAAGCGTCGAGGACGATCTTTCCGGAGGTGAGGACGAACTTCGCCGTGTGCCGGCCGTCAGGCAGTCCGCGGAGCATGTACGTCGCGAGGCGCTTGTCCGTGCTGGACGTCTTCGCGTTCTTTGCGACCAGCTTGCCGTCGACGTAGACATCGAGCACGGCGCTACCGTCATTGCCACCGATGACGTCGATGCCCGTGCCGGTGAACGGAACGGCGAACGACGCGCCGGCCTCCGTGCTCGTCGACGTCGACCTGTACCAGTCCATCGCGTCGCCGAACGAGCTCTTCCTGTTCCACGTGCCCTCGTACCCGACCGAGCTGTCCATGTTGTCGAGCTGCGCGCTGGCGTAGGGCGTGTATCCGTCGACTGTCTCGACCTTCAGATTGTCGAACGCCGTCTTGTAGAAGTCGGTGCCGAGCTTGACGCGGCCTTCCATCTGAGGAGTGGGGTCCTCGTACGTGGAGACGGCTTTTCCGTCGATGAAGGTGGTGATCCTCGCCCCCTTCGCCTCGATGGCGAGACGGTAGGAGTCAGCGGGCGCGACGTTCCCCTTCTTGACCTCCGTGCCGTACTCGTAAAACGTCCAGGTGCCGTTCGGGGAGATGCGGACGTTGTACGCGGCGTCGCCGGCCGCCATGCCCTTCTGCTGGCGGACGCCCAAGGTGGCGAGTCCGCCGTCCCGGTCCGGGAACGAGACGTCGACCGTGGCCTTGTAGTTCTCCCAGCGGAAGTCGCCGACCGTCGTGTTCGGCGTGTTCCGGTTCCAGGCGTGGGTGTCCTTCATGGACTGGTCCACGTACTGGTAGAGCACGTTGTTGCCGCGCGCGTCCTTCCCGACTTCCCAGGCGCCGGTCTGGTCGACCATGTAGCGAGGCTGATTGCCACGCGACTTCAGGTAGGGCTGGGACACCTTTCTCGTGCCATTGCCCGTCCCGACCTGGACATCGCCTTCCTCTTCGTACCCGAAGTCGTCGGCGTACAGAACGTTGTCGCTCGTGTCGCGCTTCTTGCCGGTCGCGTCCGTGTCGAGCACCGTGCGGTTCCCGGACTCGGGCAGACGTTGCTTCACGGCCATGTCGTGGCTTTTGTCGAGCGTTGTCAAGGTGACGATCGACCTGGGCTTGACCGTGTAGGTGTAGTACCCGTTGCTGTCGGGTTGGATCTCGTCGACGAGGTGCTTGAGGTTCGCGCCGTACGCCTGCCCCGCGTCCGCTCCGCGCGTCTCCCAGATCTCCATCGTCGGATCGCCGAGTCGCATGTTCTCGGCTTTGATCCGGTAGGTCTTGGACCGGTCGCTGTCGTTGACGACGACCGTGGAGAAGTCCTTCTTGCGGGGATCTGCGAGCGTCATGTAACTCGGAGCCCCGTTGGAGCCGTCGACGTTCTCGGTGCCGCTGACCCCGCTGTAACTGGCTTCCGGCACGGTGCGCCAGATGCCCGCGGTGTTCGTGTCGTTTTCCCAGCCGGTCTTCGCGAACTGGGTGAAGTGCTGCATCACATAGACGGCCGCGTCGTAGTGGAAGTAGCCCGACCACGGGTCGCGCGCGCTGACGAGTTCCTTGTGGCTGTACTGCGCGCCTTCGTAGAAGGACCCGATCGCCGGTTGGAAGATGTAGTGCGTCCTCTTCGAGTTCGCGTAGCTCTTGACAAGGCGGTTCGCAAGGTCGAGAGCGCTTTGGACGCCACCGATGCCGGTGCTCGTTCCGTTCGGCCCTTCGGTGTTGTTGACGCGGTACTCGGTGTAGCCGAACGAGGCCGTGCCCTCGCTGTACCAGACTTCCTTGTCCTCGTCGTACTTGTTCTCGCCGGTCGCCAGCTTGGTGTACGGGAGGTACGTGTCGCTGCCGGGATCCCCTTCGCGTCGGTCATCGGTGTTGTAGTGGTAGCCCACCGCATCGACCATGTCGAAGAGTTGCTTGTCGCTCAGCAGTGCAGGCCCGATGTTGTGTGTGTTGTTCTCATCGGAGGCGATGATCTTGATTTTCTGGTAGGCCTTCCTGACCTTGTCCTGTTTGCCTGCGGGGATGTTGTAGCGCGGGTTCGCGAAGTCGGTGTCGGTGAGAATCGCGTTCTTGTACCACTTGATGAAGGACTCGTCCGGATCCCGCGTCTCGTTCTTGTCCGGGTCGACGTAGTCGACCATGTACCCGTACTTCTCGTAGGCGTCGAGGATCGTCTCCTTGTACCACTTGTACATTTCATCGGAGCCCGTCCCCTTGTCCCATTCCTTCTGGACCCATTCGGGCATTTCCCAGCGGAGAATCGAGACCTTGAGGTTCGGATTGACCGTCTTGGCGTCGGCGGCCAGCTGGAAGCCCGGGGAACGGGACGAGTCAGCGAGTTCGTCCGGTGTGCGCATGGTCGCCGGATCGGAACCGGTCGACGTGTTCGTGTCCGTTCCCATCTCGATCTTGACATGGTTGATCAGTGGGCTCTTGCCGCCGAACAGAACCCTGATGAGCTGCCAGTACCGTTCGGGGTGCTCCGCCTTGTAGTCCATCAGCAGGTTGCTCGTGCTGTTGCAGCTGAGCACGCCGAGGCCCTTGTAGGTCAAGCCGTTTTTGTTGTCGCTGCGAACGTTGTCTCCGTTGACTATGACCTCCACGGAATCATCCGCGGTGTAGGCGGCAGGGGCGGCGATCACCCCTGCCGTCAGCGCCATCGTGGCCGCCGCGGCAAGCGAGATCCACCGGAGTCTTCTCTGTGCGCACATCCGGCTTCGGCTCCTTCTTCTTGTTGGAAGCGGTCGCGCCCCCTGGAAGGGCTCGGCTGTGAGCCGGTAGATCAGGCTGCGGCCCTGTATCAGCGGGCCCCGCGCGGCCGTGCCTCCGGGTGGTGGTGGTCGGTACAGGCGGCGCGGCCGCTCGCCTTACACTCCATCAGATGCGCAGGTTCGGCGCCGTGTCGGCGTTGCTGCGGCGGCAACTGTCGTGTGAAGCGCCATGACTTCCTCCTGTACCGGGCGTGTGCCGGCACAGTTCAGTCTCTGCCGTAGTCTGAAGTCAATAACTGTGAACAGAATCGATCGGATTCGAACAGAATCGATCGGATTCGATATGGGGGGTGGTCTCCCCGGTGCCGACCAGGTAATTCGCGCGACTGGTTGTACCCCGACGAGGCCCGCGCGGCGGCCGAGCGGGCACCGGACGGACCGCTGCGCGCCCACGGCTCACCACTCAGGAATCCGAGCCTGTCGCTTATGGCGCACTGTGTCATGCGCAAAAACGCAACGGCGCCTCATCAGAGGGTGAAGGGATCCTCGTCAAGGCCCCTCTCACCTGACGGCCCGTCGGCCTCGCCGAGCGTGCACGAGTTCATGGCCGCCTGACAGGTGAGACACCAAAGCCGCTAGCCCTCTGGCCGAGGTCAGAGGGCTAGCGATGTTCGCACGGGGCGCATGTCAGTGTTGCTTGGGCCCGGTCTGCTGCACGACTTCAAACGACCACAGCGTGGAGCCTGACGCGGCGGGCTTCTGCTGGGGTGCGCCCTCCCCGCCGCGCTGGTGGGCTGCCTTCATGGGACCTTCCATCCAGGCTTGGAAGTCCTCTTCGCTGCGCCACCTCGTGTAGACGAGGTACGTGTCGGTCCCTTCGACGGGCCGCAATAGTTCGAACCACTCGAACCCGTCTGAGTTCTCGACCGTCCCGGCCCGCGACGCGAAGCGCTTCTCCAGCACCTCGCGCTGCTCCTCGGGGACCGTCAGCACATTGATCTTCACGATGCTCATGTCCCCATCCTGCCTCAGAGCGCTGATCCCGGGCGGGACCGGGCCGCCACAGACTTTGGCGCTTGGCGATGATCCGGCAGGTTCATCAGCGCGAGCCTGGCCGGGTCGATCACGATCCTGATGTCGGTGATGCGGCCGTCGACGACGGTGAACGCGACGACCGAGAGCGGGGTGCCGTCCTCGCGCCAGGAAATGATCCCTGGGAGGCCGTTGACGAGCACCGTACGCCCCTGTGCGGCCGCGCCGGCGGACAGTTGCGCGCCGGCTGCGACCTTGGTGGCGCCGAGGGTGACGACCGCGCCGGACGGGGTGTCGACGGTCAGTTTCACCCCGGGGTCGAGTACTCGCAGCAACCCCTCGAAGTCGCCGCCGCGAGCCGCCGCCAGGAAGGCCTGGACCACCTCTCGCTCCTCCCGTCCGACGCCCGTCGGCCGCTCCATCGCCCGCACCTTCCTGCGGGCGCGGCTGGCGAGCATCTTGGTGGCGGCGGTGGACTTGCCGAGGATCTGGCCGATCTCGTCGAACGGCACCGCGAACAGGTCGTGCAGCACGAACGCCAGCCGCTCGCTCGGCCCGAGCGTCTCCAGGACGACGAGCAGCGCGAGCCCGACCGAGTCGGCGAGCACCGCGTCGTCCTCGGGAACAGGACTGTCGTCGAGCGTCACCATGACCTCGGACAGGCGGTCGTCGTAGAACGCCTCCGGGCGGGCCTGGCGCGATCGCAGGACATCGAGGCTGATCCGGCCGACCACCGTGGTCAGCCAGCCGGCGAGGTTGTGGATGGTCGCCGCGTCCTGGCGGGAGAGGCGCAGCCAGGCCTCCTGGACCACGTCCTCGGCGTCGGCGTGCGATCCGAGCATGCGGTAGGCGACCGAGCGCAGCCGGTCACGCTGGGTCTCGAACGCCTCGGCCATCGGGTCCGCCGGGCTGGTGTCGGACATGTTGTTACCTTCCTCGGCTCTGCTCCGTCACGGGGATGACGGGCCCGCAGGGGCTCAGGTAACCGATGAAGGAGCAGCACCGATGGAAGCACGCATGAACGGCTCGGCGAACCCCGACGTGATCACAGCGATCCAGCACCTCTACAAGGCGATTCACGCCGGGGGCGTCGACAAGCACCTGCTGTCGCTGGTCCATCTGCGCACCAGCCAGATCAACGGCTGTAGCCCCTGCGTCTTCGCCACGATCCAGGCGGCGCAGAAGGCCGGTGAGACAGACGAGCGGCTGCACCACGTGGTCGCGTGGCGCGAGACGCCCTTCTACACCGATGAGGAGCGAGCCGCTCTCGCCCTGACCGAGGCCGCCACCCGGCTCCAGGACGGCGCACCGGGCGTGACGGACGAGATCTGGGACGCCGCCGCCGACCACTTCAGCGAGGAGCAGCTGAGCGCGATCATCCTGGAGATCGCGATGACCAACTTCTTCAACCGGATCAACCGCACGATCCGGGAGCAGGCCGGCAAGGCCTGGTGAGCCGGGCGGGGTGTCTTCATGTCACGGCCAGGTGGCTGCGGTGGTGCCGTGGGGTCTCGGCCTCGTCGAGCAGGACGAGGGCGAAGTCCGCGTAGGAGATGCGCGCCGCGGTGTCACCGTGTTCGCGGATCTCGTAATGGCCGGTGCGCTCCCCCTCGTGGTCGAAGTCGCCGACCGGGCTGACGTACACCCAGTCCAGCGTGGCGCCTTCGGCGCGAAGCACCTCGAGACCGTCGGCGTGGGCCAGGCAGAAGGGCCGGAACTCGGCGGGGAAACCGGGCATGTCCAGCAGGCGGGTGCCGTCGGGGCCGGGCAGTAGCGATGCGAGCCCAACCGTGACGAGCCGGTCCACCCCGGCCTGCCCCAGGCCCTTGATGAGGGCATGTGCGGCGCTGGTGAAGAACGTCTCCGGGGCGATCGCCGCCGCCGTATTGATCGCGGCGTCATGCCCGGCCGCGAGGGCGGCGACGTCCGCCGCGTCGGTGACATCCCCGGCGGCGATCCGTACGCCGTCGTCCGCCAAACTGCTGTAGCGGGACGGGTCGCGGACCACCGCGGTGACCTGGTGTCCACGCCGACGCGCTTCGGCGACAGCCTGCCGGCCGGCCCGGCCACCGGCCCCGAAAATCACGAACCTGCCCATCGTCGGAATACCTCCCGTTGACTCGATGCTCCGGAAGGTATCCGCACGGGCGGTTACCTCCTGGATACCGTGGCCGGCTACCGGCCCCAGCCGACAGGCAGGAGAGATCATGACGCACCGCCAGCCGCTGCCTGCGGACATGTTCGACGAACTGTGTCCGTCCTCGCTGTTGCCCTTCCGCTTCGGCGACAAGTGGGCGGCTCTGATCATTCGCTGCCTGGAAGACGGCCCCCGCCGGTTCTCCGAGCTGCGTGTGCCACTGCACCGCGTCACCCCGAAGGTGCTCACACAGTCACTGCGTGGCCTGGAGCGAGACGGGCTCGTCTCCCGCACCGTGCACGCCGACCGGAAACTGGGGGTCGAGTACGCGCTGACGCCACTGGGGCGCAGCATGTTGGAGCCCCTGTATTCCGCATGCGCGTGGGCAGCGGAACACTGGGACGAGCTGCTTGACGCGCGGGAGCAGCACACGACTCCGTAACGGCGGGAGCGGAGATCGCGACTCTCTCGGCTCGTGTCAGTGCCGGGAACTACTGTGGCGAGCATGGTCGAACACGATGCCCTCAGTGCCACCCGCGAGGGCTACGACGCTGCTGCCCCCGTGTATGCGCAGTTGTTCAGCGGCGAGCTGAGTGACAGGCCCCTGGACCGTGCGATCTTGAGTGTCTTCGCCGAGGTTGTCAGCGCGGGTGGCGACGGTCAGGTCGTGGACCTGGGGTGCGGAACCGGCCATATCACCGCTCATCTCGATGAGTTGGGGCTGGCGGTGTATGGCGTTGATGCCTCTCCCGGGATGATCAAGTTGGCTCGGGATGCCTATCCGGGTCTGCGGTTCGACGTGGGCTCGATGGCCGAGGTGAACATCGCTGACGGGGTGCTGGGCGGCGTACTGTCACGCTGGTCCATCATCCATACTCCGCCGCAGGAAATTCCCGCCATCTTGGCGGAGTTCCACCGCGTGCTGGCTCCTGGCGGCCATCTTCTGATCGGCTTTTCGGCCACCGATGATCCGTCCCACCCGACGCAGGTCTTCGATCACGCGGTCGTGCCGGCCTATCGGTGGTGGCCGGATCACCTCGCCGCGCTGCTGCGCGAGGCCGGGCTCGCCGAGGTGGCCCGGATGGTGCGCCAGCCTCAGCCGACCGACCGACGGCAGTTCGAGGAGGTTTACCTGCTCGCCCGCAAAGCCTGAGCAGGGGCTGGAAGCCCGTTGTCAGAGGTGCGCGGTACGGTCCGGGGCATGGCAGCCAGATTCGATCTGACCTTCGACTGTACGGACGCCCAGCGCCTCGCCGAGTTCTGGAAGACGGCGCTGGGCTATGTCGACGAGCCACCGCCTCCTCCCTTCAGGACCCGTGAGGAGTGGCTGGCGCAGTTCGACCTGCCGGAGGACGATTCGGCGGACGACGGGGCGTGGCTCTGCGATCCGGAGGGGGTTGGGCCGCGGCTCTCGATCCTCAAGGTTCCCGAGCCCAAGACGGCGAAGAACCGGCTTCATATCGACGTCCGCGTGCCGGGCCACGGCGGCCCGGAGGAGCGGTGGGCGCGGATGAGGGCGGAGTCGGAGCGGCTGGTGAGGGCGGGCGGGAGCGTGGTGCAGGAGGTTGACGGGCACCACATCCTGATGGCCGACCCCGAGGGCAACGAGTTCTGCGTCGGCGCCGCTTCTGCATGAGGCCCGCGGGGAGGGCGGAGTGGTCAGTCCAGCGGGTCGGGCCACTCGTGCGCGGGCAGCAGATCGCGGAGCCGTGCCGTTCTGTCGCGGCCCAGGACCACTTCGGTGTCGATGTTCGCCCAGTCGATCTGGCGTATGAACTCCCGGCACCGGCCGCACGGGGGGAGGACGTACAGGACGCCCTCATCGTCGCGCCATACCGCGACCACCTTCGCGATCCGGTACTCGCGGGCGGTGACCATGGCGGCGATGGCCGCGTGCTCGGCGCAGAATCCGGTGCCCGATCCGGTGTCGATGCACACGCCCGAGTAGGTGTTGCCGGCTTCGGTGATCAGCGTGGCCCCCACGTTGCCGAACAGCCGCTCACCCACCCGGTGCGGATTCAGCACGGCCTCGGCGGCAGCGATCAGTTCGTCGTTCGACGTAGTAGTACTCATTTCGTGGAGGGTAGCGAGAAGTGGGCCGGGTCCATGAGGCTGCTCCGCCGGGCTCGCCACCACGGCACGAGCTGGACGACGCCGAACGCCACCTCCACGACGAGGAAGAGCCACAGCAGCCGCGGGGCACCGTGGTCCGGGGCGTACGCCAGCCACATGCTGAACAGCGTGCGCGCGGCGCCGTCGTAGAGCCCGTGGACCGGCAGCGGCTTGAGGATCCGCAGGAGTGCCCAGACCACCACGACCGAGCCCATCAGGTTCGCGTACAGGGTCTGCATCGGGTCGAGGGCGGGCAGGACGCCGAGCCCGAGTGCCTCGCCCAGCGACGACAGCGCGTCGTGCACCAGCGCATAGGTCCACGGGGTCGCGAAACCCGCTGTGATGACGAGGTCGTACCAGGCGCTCGCGCGTACGACGCGGAGGTAGGCGTGGTGGGAGGGGGCGAAGAGACGGATCATGACGAGGCTCCTGTCGGGATCACGGCAGCGACGCCTGACGCTAAACGGTGGAGTACTCTCCAAGGTCAAGTCCACGGAGCGGCGGAGGGCCATGCGTATCGGGGAGCTGGCCGCGCGAGCGGGGATTTCCAAGGACACCATTCGCTTCTACGAGAAGATCGGCCTCGTCACGGGTCGACGGCTGGCCAACGGCTACCGCGACTTCCCGCCGGAGACGTTGACCTGGCTGCATTACGTCCGCACCGCGCAGACGCTCGGCTTCTCGCTGGCCGAGATCGCCCGGCACGGCGAGGAACTGCGCGACGCGCCGGACTCGGCCGAGGCGCTGTCCGCGCTGTTCGAGGAGAAGATCCGGGTCATCGACGCGCGGATGGCGGAACTCGCCGAGCTGCGGGCCGACCTCGACGCGCGCGTCGGCACCGGATGTCCGCTGCGGGTGGCCGGGCAGGTGACGGCGGGCTGAGTACCCGGGCCTGTCACGCTCACGTCGGCCACGCCCGGGTGAACCTCGATCACGGCGAATTGACGGCCGGTCACCTTCCGCGTTCCGCCGCCCCGACTGGGGGTGTCCGGCGGCCACGCGGCGGAGCCGCACATCGATGCTGTTCCCCACCCCGCCCCTTCCCGTAACCATGGGCTTCGCCCCTGGACCCCCGGGGGCTGGGGCGGAGCCCCCACGCGGCGGAGCCGCATATCGGCAGGGGCCGGGAAGGGGCGGGGCGGAGCCCCGGTCTCCGGAGGGCCCGCCGCAGGGGTCAGGATCCGACGCCCCGGCTAGGCGCCGGCGGCCGGGCGGTAGGTGCACACCTGCACGCCCGTGTTGCCGGTGACCGTGGAGACCAGCTCCAGCGGGCGCAGCACCCCGTCGTCCGGGAAGATCGTCTTTCCGCCGCCGAGGATCACCGGCATGCGCATCAGCCGGAGCTCGTCGACCAGGCCCTCCCGCAGCAGGGTGCGTACGAGCGTGGGGCTGCCCATGACCGACAGGTCGCCGCCCTCGGCCCTGTGCAGCTCGCGGAGGCGGGGGAGGGCCTGGCCGCCGGGGATGAGCGTGGTGTTCTGCCAGGTCAGTTCGGCCTCGCCCAGGGTCTGGGACACCACGTACTTGCGCATGCTGTTCATCTGGTCGGCGAACGGGTCGCCGGCACGCTCGGGCCACGCCGCGGCCATCGTCTGCCAGGTGCGGCGCCCGAACAGCAGGGCGTCGGCCTTGGACAGGGTGTCCGCGAAGGCGCCGCCCACCACCTCCGGATCGAAGAACGGATGGCTCCAGCCCCCGTGCGCGAAGCCGCCGTCGGTGTCCTCCTCGGCGCCGCCCGGCGCCTGCACGACGCCGTCCAGGCTGATGAACTCACTGATCACGATGCGCATGGGACTCGCTCCCTCTTTCGGGTTTCGGGGTTTACGCCATGAAGACCGCTGAGCCGGTCCGAAGTCATCGCGCCCATGCGATCGGGTGATGTGAGGCGGGCCACACCAAGGGGACGATCAGAGCGTACGGCCGAAGAGGTCCAGAAGCGCGGTCCAGTGGCGCGCGTCCGCGTCGGCGTCGTAGGACGAGGCGTCGGCCTGGGTGTAGCCGTGCTGTGCGCCCGGATACACCTCGGAGCGGTGGCGCACGCCCGCGGCGGTCAGGGCCGCATCGAGGCGCTCGATCTGCTCGGGCGACATCGAGTGGTCCTTGTCGGCGTGGCCGAAGTACAGCTCGGCGGTGATGCGGTCGGCGACCAGGTGCGGGCTGTCGGGGGCGTCGGTGGCCAGGCCGCCGCCGTGGAAGCCGCCCACCGCCGCGACCCGGTCGGGGAACTCACCGGCCGTGCGCAGCGCCAGGCGGGCGCCCATGCAGTAGCCGGTGATGCCGACCGGCCCGTCCGTGGCCTGCGGGCAGTCGGCCAGCCAGCCCAGATACGCCCCGGCGTCACGCGCGATCCGCTCGGGGGTGAGCGCCTGGATCATGGGCATGAGCTGCTGGAAGATCTCGGGGCGCCCGGTGAGGTCGATGAAGTCGGGGAGTTCCACGATCGGGGCGCGGTGGTTGCGGTAGAAGACGTTGGGGACCAGCACGGTGTAGCCCGCCCCGGCCAGGCGGTCGGCCATCTTCTTCAGCTGCGGGCGCACCCCGAAGGCGTCCATGTAGAGCAGGACCGCGGGGTGGGGGCTGTTGTCGTCGGGGTGGGCCAGATAGGCGTCGGCGGTGCCGTCCGGGGTGGGGATGTCCACGGATGTTCCGTGCACGGCGGTCATCGGCGTCGCTCCTTTTTCTGTTGAGTTTCTGCCCAATATGTCTTGTGCGACTGTTGGGTATTCGGGGTGGGACGTGTGCGGGCCGCTTTGCGGCTTCCTTCCCGGCGATTCAAGAAACGCCCAAGGTTCCCGCACGTTCCCACCGGCACGGTGGTCGAAGTCGGCCAGTCGGCCGCATCACCGTACCGGGAGGGAACCACCGATGAAGCGCACACCGCTCATGATTTCCGCCGTCCTCGCCTCGTCGATGGCCGTCATGGCCACGGCGACCACGGCGGAGGCCGCCACCCGCCCCGCCATCGCGAAGTCGATACTCAACCACCGGGGCATATCCCTGGCCACCACGCACGAAAGTGGCGTGCGGGACAAGGCGAACGCCAAGCAGAACATCGTGGACACCGCTGCCGGGCGGAAGGCCAAGCGCAGCAGCTACGGCACCGCCCCGGGTCGGTCGGTCACGCTCAACAAGACCATGCTGAACGCGATGCTGAAGCTGAACACCGCAAAGCGGTTCACCTTCAGGGTCACCGAGGTCGCGGGCGGCAGTCACTCGCGCGGCTCGAAGCACTACGCGGGCCGGGCCTTCGACGTCGGCACCGTCAACGGCAAGCGGGTCAGCACCTCGGGGGCGGGCTACAACAACGCCAAGAAGTTCATGCGGGCGTGCCGGTCCTACGGGGCCGTGCTCGTGCTGGGCCCCGGAGACGCGGGTCACTCCACCCACGTCCACTGCCAGTGGTGACGGCTCCGGTGCTCCGTGTGATGGAGGCCGATTAGCCGAGCGCCCCGACCCCCTGGTGAAATTGGGGTGGACCTCGCGGCTCGTCCGGTCGACTGAGCGGTACTTTTCGGACAACCCTCGACGGCGGTCAGGTGACGAGGGGTATTCCGCGTCTGATTACAGGGCTCAGTAAGGTCTCAAACATCCGGATCGAGCGACAAGAGCGAGTGGGGGAGCGGCAGGGCGTGGCGAACGCGGAGCGAGGCGGACTGCGGAGATCCCCGGATACGGGGCCCCGCCCCGGCGCCGTCGTGGCACGGACTTCACGGAGCGTACTGGTGCTCGGGGCGCTGTGGCTCCTCGCCGGTGTGCTGGCCGTCCGTCAGGCCGCAGCGGTGCTGCGGCTGCCGCCCGACGAACGGTTGACCGACCTGGAGACCTGGACCGGCGAGCAGGGTGTCCTGCATGTGAGCGGGTCGCTGTACGACAGTGACGCGTTCACCGGGACACCCTTCTCGGGGCTGGTGCTCAAGCCGCTGACCCGCGCCGCCGAGCAGAGCCTCGGCTACGCCTGGACCTTCGGCACCCTGCTGCTGGTCGTGGTGCTCGCCCTGGTCGCGGCCCGCTCCCTGCCCGGCCCGGTCTCCCGGCGCACCTCGCTGCTCGCCGCGCCCGTGGCGCTCAGCCTGCTGGTGCTCTCGCTGCCCGTACGGAACACCTTCACGCTCGGCCAGACCAGCATCATCCCGGTGGTGCTGGTGCTGCTCACCGTGTTGCCCGCGACCTCGGGGCGGCAGACGAGCGTGCTCATCGGCGTGGCCGCGGCGCTCCAGCCCGCGCTGCTGCTGTTCGCGGTGGTCCTGTGGCTGATCGGGCGGCGGCGGGTGGCGGGCCTCGCGGCCGCCACCTTCGCCACGTGCACCGCGCTCGCCTGGGCGGCGATGCCCCACGACTCGTGGACGTACTGGGCTTATCACATCGGCGGGGCCGGGCTCGGCGCGCCCGCGGACAGCCTGGCCAACCAGTCCCTGCACGGGCTGCTGCTGAGGCTCGGGCTTTCGGGCCCGGCCGAGCTGGCGCTGCTGGTGGTGCTCGCGGTGGCGGTGGCCGTGGTCGGTCTGCGGCGGGCCGCGTACTACGCCAAGGACGGGCAGCTGCTGCTGGCCGCGGCGATCACCGGCAGTGTGGCGCTGGCGATTTCGCCCACGTCCTGGCAGTACCAGCAGTTGTGGATCCTGCTGGCCGTCGTCGGGCGGGTCGGCCGGCGCGCCACGGACCGGCTGGTGTGGCCGGTGCTGGTGGTGCTGGTGATGACCCTCAACCGCCGTGCGCTGCTGCCCGGTATCGAGATTCTGGGTTATATCGGATATAACGCACCGCTGCTGGCGGCCCTCGCCGCCGCCTGTCTGGTGCCCTTCCTCTCCCGTGACTCCCCCGCGTGGGACCGCCCCGAGCCGACGCCGGTGGCCGAACCGGACAAGGGGCGCTTCGCCTGGGTGCCGCTGCTGCGCTTCGTACGGCGGCCGCTCTCCCGCCCCAATCTGCTGCTCGAGCTGATGTTCATCCGCGTCGGCTACTTCGGATACTCCTACATCCGCGCGCTTGCCCCCGACTCACGGGCCCTCGCGGAGAGCCACGGACACCAGATCCTCACGGCCGAGAAATGGCTGGGAATCGACATCGAGCACTGGTTCAACAGCGTGGTGGCGGACACACCATGGCTGAGGGACAGCATGAACTGGTACTACAGCACCTTCCACTTCCTGGTGCCGCTGTCCCTCCTGGCCTGGCTGTATCTGCGCCGCCCCGTGACCTACCGCTGGGCCCGCACCCCGCTGGCCTTCGCCACGCTCCTCGCGCTGGTCGGCTTCTGGCTCTACCCGACCGCTCCGCCGCGCCTCATGGGCCTCGGCTTCGTCGACACCGCCCATGGGCCGCAGGACCTGGACAATCCGGACTTCGGCGCGCTGACCAAGCTCTCCAACCAGTACGCGGCCATGCCCTCGCTGCATGTGGGCTGGTCGCTGTGGTGCGGGGTCGTCATCGCGATCGTGGCGCCGTATGTGTGGCTGAAGGTGCTCGGCCTGATGTACCCGCTGATGACCACCGCGGTGATCGTCGGCACGGCGAACCACTGGCTGCTGGACGCGGTCGGCGGCGCAGCGGTCGTGGCCGCCGGGTTCGGGCTCCAGTACCTGCTGTTCGGCGTCGGGAAGCGGCCGAAGGAGGAGCCCGCCGGGCCGCTGTGGCCGATCAGATTCCGCAAGCGCGAACCGGGGCCGGAGGCCGTGGCATCGGCGGCGGTTTCGGTGCCGCCGCCCAGGCCGTCCAAGGAATCCGTCCCCGAGGCCGCCGAGCCGACGGAGGCCACCGGCCCCGGCTCGCGTTGAAGGGTGCGACGAAGCGCATTAGCGTGGGAAAGAGGGACGGGCCCGGCCGGGTGGGGCGTGGCGCGGGGCCCGCGCCACGGGGGCCGACCGAGGGGGGTGTCACACCCGGAGGAGTGATCCCCCATGTCCCTTGCCATGGTGGCCACCGCGGCGGCCGCGGCGTCGATGGTCGCGGTGTCCCCCGCGGTCTCGCCGCCCTGCCCCGTCGCGCTGGTGCACTCAAGGTTCGCGCCGGCCGCCGAGGCGGCCAGTCGCACGGCGGTGACGTACAACACCAAGCTGGTGCCCACCTCCGCCATGGTCGTCGTCGTGGAGTTCCTGGGCAAGCCGCGGTACGAGCACGGGCACAACCACGGACACCAGCACTACCGCATGCAGGGCGAGGCCCGGTCCACGCCGACCGGTACGCCCACCAGCTCGCCGAGCCCGCAAGCCAAGCAGGAAGGCACCAGTGTCATGGTGTGGCTGCACGGGGCCAAGGCGAACCACACCTTCGGGGCGCATGTCCATACGAAGACCTGCGGGACCAAGCCCGACGACTCGGGTCCGCACTACCAGAACACGAAGGACCCGAAGCAGCCGTCGGTCAACCCGAAGTACGCCAATCCGCAGAACGAGGTATGGCTGACCCTCAAGACCGACAGCTCCGGGGACGCCCACGCCATGACCCATGTGAACTGGCGGTTCCGGGACTCCCAGGCGCGCTCGTTTGTGATCCATGAGCATGCGACCGCCACGCAGAAGGGCAAGGCCGGAGTGGCGGGCGCGCGGGTGGCGTGCGTCAAGGTGCCGTTCAAGGGTGACAAGTAAGGGGCAGGCCCGCCGGTCAGGACGCGGCGGGTGTCTGCGGCGCGGGGATCAGCAGCCCGCGCCGCACCGACGCGTCGCGGACCTCCTCGTACAGCGCGCGCAGCGTGTCGCTGACGGCGACCCGCGGGAGCTGGTGCCGGTCCAGGGCGTCGGCGTCCATGGCGGCGTTGGCGTCGGTGGGCATGTCGTGCCAGCCCTGGCCGGTGAGGTAGCGCATCAGCGCGGGGTTGAGCCGGTCCACCCCGCGCACCAGGCAGGCCTCGGGCGTACGGCCCTCCTCGTACTCGTGCCACAGGGCCAGGAACTCGGGCCGCAGCGTGTCCGGGAGGGTGGCGAAGGGGTCCTCGTCGGGATCCACATCGATTTCGGAGTCGAGGCCGGTGTCGAGTTCGACGAGGTCGTGCATCAGACAGAGCTTGAGCATCTTGGTCAGATCGAGGCAGTGGCCGGCCTCCCGCTCGAACTCGGCGTGCAGTATCCAGCTGACCATCGCCAGGTGCCAGGAGTGCTCGGCCACGCTCTCCTTGCGGACGGCGGTGGCGTTGTTGGCGCGCTCGATCTCCCGCAGCCGGGCCGTGAAGGCGATGAAGTCGAAGAGTCTTCGAAACTCGTGCTCGTGCTGTGCGCCGGGCGTGCCGCTCATGTCGTTCATGGCCGACAGTGTGCCCCCGGCCGGGGGCACGGCGGCACTCCCGGGGCCGGTCGGCGGTCAGCCGTACGTCACCCGCAGCTCCTTGATCCCGTTCAGCCAGGGCGAGCGCAGCCGCCTGGGGTCGCCCGCGAGCCGGATGTCCGGCAGGGCGTCGGCGATCGCGTTGAAGATGAGCCGGATCTCCAGCTCCGCGAGGCTCTTGCCGAGGCAGAAGTGCGGGCCGCCGCCGCCGAAGCCCAGGTGCGGGTTGGGGTCGCGGGTGATGTCGAAGACCTCGGGCCGGTCGAAGACCTCCGGGTCGTGGTTGGCGGAGGAGTAGAAGATGCCGACCCGCTGGCCCGCCTTGATCCGCTGCCCGCCCAGTTCGGTGTCCTGGGTGGCGGTGCGCTGGAAGGACATGACCGGGGTGGCCCACCGGACGATCTCGTCGGCGGCGGTGGCCGGGCGCTCGCGCTTGAACAGCTCCCACTGGTCGGGGTGGGTGAGGAAGGCGTGCATCCCGTGGCTGATGGCGTTGCGCGTGGTCTCGTTGCCGGCGACCGCGAGCAGCAGGACGAAGAAGCCGAACTCGTCGGAGCCGAGGTTGCCGTGGTCCTCGGCGGCGACCAGCTGGCTGACGATGTCCTTGGCCGGGCAGGCCTTGCGGTCGGCCGCCAGGTTCATGGAGTACGAGATCAGCTCCATGGCCGACTCCGCGCCGATCTCCTCGGTGATGGCGAGCTCCGGGTCGTCGTACGCCACCATCTTGTTGGACCAGTCGAAGATCTTGGAGCGGTCCTGCTGCGGAATGCCGATCAGCTCGGCGATGGCCTGGAGAGGCAGTTCGCAGGCCACATCGGTGACGAAGTCGCCGCTGCCGTCCTCCTTGGCCCCGGCCACGATGCGGGTGGCGCGCTCGCGCAGCGCGTCCTCCAGCGAGCGGATCGCGCGCGGGGTGAAGCCGCGCTGGACGATCTGGCGGACCCGGGTGTGCTCGGGCGGGTCCATATTGAGCATGATCAGCTTCTGGACGTCGATCTGGTCGCGCTGGATGTGCTCGTTGAAGCGGATGATCGCGGTGTTGAGGTGGGAGGAGAAGATCTCCGGCTTGGTCGACACCTCTTTGACATCGGCGTGGCGGGTGACGGCCCAGTAGCCGTCGTCGCCGAAGCCCGCGATGCCGTGCGGCTGGGGGATCCACCACACCCTCGCGGTCTGCCTCATCCGGGCGAACTCCGGGAGTGGCAGACGGTGCTGGTAGATGTCGGGGTCGGTGAAATCGAAGCCTTCGGGCAGCGCTGGACAGGACATCGGCCACTCCAGATCTGACGGCCTATCAGAAGTACCCGCGAAGGTAGTAACGGGTTCTATAAGTGGCAAGTGCTATGGCGCCTTTGTTCCGGGCGGACGGGCGCACAACGGGCGCCAAGTGGGCGTCATGCGGGCCGACAACGGCCGACAACGGCCATGCACGCCCCTTGCGCCGTCAGGTCGGGCCTCAGCAGACTGACTGAGGAACTAGAACGCGTACTAGTTCCGTCGCGGGCGCTGCCGGGAGCCCCGCGGACACAGGAGAGGACTGACGAGTCATGGCCGCGGAACCCGTCATCGTCGAAGCCGTACGCACGCCCATCGGCAAGCGCGGAGGCGCGCTCGCCGCCCTGCACCCCGCCTATCTGCTCGGCGAGACATACCGCGAACTCCTCGCCCGTACCGGCATCCAGCCCGACTGCGTGGAGCAGATCGTCGGAGGCACCGTCACCCACGCCGGCGAGCAGTCGATGAACCCCGCGCGCACCGCATGGCTCGCCATGGGCCTGCCGTACGAGACCGCGGCCACCACTGTCGACTGTCAGTGCGGCTCCTCGCAACAGGCCAACCACATGGTGGCCAACATGGTCGCGACCGGGGTCATCGACATCGGCATCGGCTGCGGCGTCGAGGCCATGTCGCGGGTGCCGCTGGGCAGCGGCTCCAAGCACGGGCCCGGCAAGCCGTTTCCGGACGAGTGGAACGTCGATCTGCCCAATCAGTTCGAGGCGGCGGAGCGGATCGCCCGCCGCCGCGGGCTCACCCGGGAGAAGGTCGACGCCCTCGGGCTCCTCTCGCAGGAGCGGGCCGCCCGCGCGTGGGCCGAGGAGCGCTTCAAGCGCGAGACCTTCGCGGTGCAGGTGCCGACGGACGAGGACGAGCAGGCCGCCGGACAGGGCATGTGGCGGCTCGTCGACCGGGACGAGGGGCTGCGCGACACCAGCATGGAGGCGCTCGGCGGGCTCAAGCCGGTGATGCCGACCGCCGTGCACACCGCGGGCAACTCCTCCCAGATCTCCGACGGCGCGGCCGCGGTGCTGTGGGCGTCCAAGCGGATGGCGCGGGCGCTCAAGCTTAAAGCCCGCGCCCGGATCGTCGCCCAGGCGCTGGTCGGCACCGACCCGCACTACCACCTGGACGGGCCGGTCGACGCGACCCGCGCGGTGCTCGGCAAGGCGGGGATGAAGCTCAAGGACATCGATGTCGTCGAGATCAACGAGGCGTTCGCGTCCGTGGTGTTGTCGTGGGCGCAGGTCTTCGAGCAGGGCCTGGAGAAGGTGAACGTCAACGGCGGCGCGATAGCGCTGGGGCACCCGGTGGGCGCCACCGGCGCCCGCCTGATCACCACCGCCCTGCATGAACTGGAGCGCGCGGACAAGGAGTTCGCGCTGATCACGATGTGCGCGGGTGGCGCACTGGCGACCGGGACGATCATTCAGCGGCTGTGAGCAGCGCCTGCGACCAGGGCCTGGAGGGCGGGTCGCAGGGCGGCGGCGATCTCCTCCGGGGAGGCGCGGCGCAGGTCCTCGAGGCCGAGCAGTTGATGGCCGATGGTCACCCCGACCGTGGTGGCCACGGCGAGCGCGGCGTGCAGCCGGGCGTCCTGGGCCTCGTGGTCACCTTCGTGCCCGGCTGACATGGCCGCCGCGAGCCCGGTGATCTGACGGTCGAGGGTGGCGCGGGCCGCCTCCGCCGCCTCCGGGTGGGTGAGCATGGAGCGCAGCATCGCCAGCGAGGCCTCCGGCAGCCCGCCGATCTTCATCCCGAGCGAGGCCAGCAGGGAGTCCGTCAGCGCCTCGGGGCCGCCGGTCCGTGGCCGGCCCTCCGCCCCGGCGACCGAGATCCGCACGGCCTGGGAGAACAGCTCCTGCTTCGAGCCGAAGTACTGCATGACCAGCGCGGGGTCGACCTGCGCAGCCGAGGCGACCGCCCGGATCGTGGTGCGCTCGAAGCCGCGCTCGGCGAACAGCTCGCGGGCGGCGGCGAGGATGCGCTGCTCGGTGTTGCGGCGGCGCTCGGCGCGGGTGGGTCCGGCTGCTGCGGTCATATCTCCGACTCTACCGATCGCTCTACAGCTGTTGACCTGGTCGGCGCTCGCTCTACACTCGTTGAGTCAACGCATGTTGAGCGAAACTCCTGAGCGAACGGAGCGCATCGTGATGCCCGAAACCACCGCCGCAGCGCCACATGAGATCGTCGAGCGCTTCCACGGCGCGATGCTGAAGAAGTCCGCGGACGACCTGGCCGACCTGTACGCCGTCGACGCCCGCCACGAGTTCCCGTTCCTGTTCCCCGGGCTGCCCGCCTGCTTCAACGGGCGCGAGGAGATCCGGGCGGGCTACCGGGCGATGTGGGGCGCGACCCCCGTGGAGCCCGGGGCGATCCGCGATGTGGTGATCCACGAGGCCGCGGAGGCCGGCACGGTCGTCGTCGAGCAGACCGTGGTCGGGGCGCTGGCGCCGACCGGCCGCCCCGTCACCGTCCCGGGGATCCTGGTGATCCGGGTCAGGGACGGCCTGATCGTCCACACCCGCGACTACATGGACGGGCTCGGCGTGGCCAAGGCCACCGACCGCCTGCCGGACCTCGTCGCCGCGCTCGGCGGACAGCCCGCGGCTCCGGCGCGGTCTCCGGTCACGGCTCCCTGAAGGCGACCGGCGCGTCGAAGGCGGCCCGGCGGGTCGCGCGGCGCAGGGCCCGCAGGACCGTACGGCCGAGAGTGAGGGTGAGCACCACCGTCACCACCGCGCGCGGAAGGTCCCAGCCGAGGGATGTCGCCAGGCAGTACGCGACGAAGCGGGCCAGGTTGTGCGACAGCGGATCGCCGGGCACGAACGACACGCCCGAGGCCATCCCGGCGAGATACGGCCAGCCCTGGAGATTCATCACCGTGCCGTACAGGACGGAGGCCACCGCCCCGTATCCGGCGAGCAGCAGCAGCTCACCGCGCCCGCGCAGCCGGTCGGCCCCGGGCAGCAGGCCCGCGCCCATGCCCACCCACCCCATGGACAGCATCTGGAACGGCATCCACGGCCCCACCCCGCCCGTCAGCAGCGCGGAGGCGAACATCGACACCGCGCCGAGTACGAAGCCGAAGCCCGGGCCGAGCACCCGCCCCGAGAGCACCATCAGGAAGAACATCGGCTCGATGCCCGCCGTCCCCGCGCCCAGCGGCCGCAGCGCGGCGCCGGCGGCCGCCAGCACCCCCAGCATCGCCACCGCCTTGGCGCCGATACCGGTGTCGGCGATCGTCGCCACGACGACGGCCAGCAGCAGCGGCAGCAGGGCGGCGAACAGCCAGGGCGCGTCGGCGGAGTGGGCGAGCCCGGACGCGGAGTCGGCGAGCAGCGGCCAGCCGAAGGCGGCGACCCCGATCGCGGAGACCAGCACGAGGGCGGCGACGGAGCGGGCGCCGAGGCGGACGGCGCGGACCTGGCGCCCCGCGTTCGTCCCGTCCGCCCCTGCCGCCCCGCTCGGTACGGTGCCGTCGCCACGCGGCGTCATACGGTCCGCTCCCGCTTCTCCAGGGCCCGCCGCACCTGCCGGACCGTCAGCCACGGCTGCGGGGCCAGCACCTTGGCGACCTGCGGGGCGAACGCCGGCGAGTCCACCACGACCTGCGCCGTCGGGCCGTCGGCCACCACCTCCCCGTCGGCCAGGATCACCACCCGGTGGGCGAGCTCGGCGGCCAGCTCCACGTCATGTGTGGCCAGCACGGTCGCGTGGCCGTCGGCGGCCAGCCCGCGCAGGATCTCGACCAGGCGCGCCTTCGCCGCGTAGTCCAGGCCGCGGGTCGGCTCGTCGAGCAGGAGCAGCGGCGGGCGCGCGGTGAGGACGACCGACAGCGCGAGCGCGAGCCGCTGGCCCTCGGACAGATCGCGGGGGTGTGCCGAGTCCGCCACGCCCGGCAGCAGCCGGCCGACCAGCTCCCGGCAGCTGCCGGGGGCCGCGCCCGCGTCCCGGTCGGCCGCCGCGCACTCCGCGGCGACGGTGTCGGCGTAGAGCAGATCGCGCGGCTCCTGCGGTACGAGGCCGACGTGGCGCAGCAGTTCGGCGGGGCGCGTGCGGTGCGGTACCACAGCTCCTACGCGTACCGAGCCGGAGGCGGGCGTGTGCATTCCCACCAGCGTGGACAGCAGAGTCGACTTGCCCGCGCCGTTGCGGCCCATCAGCGCCACCGTCTCGCCCGGCCGCACCGACAGATCCACGCCCCGCAGCGCCTCGATTCGACCGTGGCGTACAGCCAGCCGCACCGCCTCGGCGACGGGCTCACCGTCCCCCGCGTGCGGATCTCCGTGCGGGGTGTGCGGCGCCAGCCGCTCCCGCAGCGGCGCCGCCTTGCGGCGGGCGTCCCGTACGGACAGCGGGAGCGGGGACCAGCCCGCGAGGCGGCCGAGCTCGACCACGGGCGGCTGGACGGGCGAGACCGCCATCACCTCGGCCGGGTCCCCGACGACGGGGGCCGCGCCGGGGGAGGGCAGCAGGATCAGCTGATCCGCGTACTGGACCACCCGCTCCAGGCGGTGCTCGGCCAAAAGCACGGTGGTGCCCAGGTCGTGCACCAGCCGCTGGAGCACCGCCAGGACCTCCTCGGCCGCCGCCGGGTCCAGCGCCGACGTCGGCTCGTCGAGGACCAGGACGCGCGGGTGTGTGGTGAGCACCGAGCCGATGGCGACCCGCTGCCGCTGGCCGCCGGAGAGCGTCGTGATGGGCCGGTCGCGCAGCGCGGCGAGGCCGAGCAGGTCCAGGGTCTCCTCGACCCGGCGGCGCATGGTGTCCGGCGGGACGCCCAGCGACTCCATGCCGTACGCGAGTTCGTCCTCGACGGTGTCCGTGACGAAGTGGGCCAGCGGGTCCTGGCCCACCGTGCCCACGACATCGGCCAGTTCACGCGGCTTGTGGGTGCGGGTGTCGCGGCCCGCCACGGTGACCCGCCCGCGCAGCGTGCCGCCCGTGAAGTGCGGCACCAGCCCGGAGACGGCGCCCAGAAGAGTCGACTTGCCGACTCCTGAGGGGCCGACGAGCAGACACAGCTCCCCCTCCGGAACGGTCAGGTCCACGCCCCGCAGTGCGGGGTGCGCGGCGGCGTCGTAGGTGACGGACACCTGCTCGAAGCGGATCACCGCGTGGCCTCCTTGCCGGTGTCCTCGCTGGTCTTCTGGGAGGTGGGGCGCGGCACGGCGGCCACCGGGGCCGGAGCCCGCGACGGGGCCTGTGACGGGGCCTGTGACGGGGCCTGCGACGGGGCCCGGTCGGGCGCGGGCGCCACGAACGCCGGGACCAGCCCGACCAGCACGCTCGCCGCCGGCCACAGCGGCAGCACGGGCGAGGTGAGCGGTACGGCGGGCGGGTCCAGGGCCTGCGGGGCGTACGAGGCCGCCCAGATCATCAGACCCGCCACCGCCACCCCGGACCCGGCCACCAGCCACGCCCGCGCGTCCCACCGGTCCGGCCGGTAGCGGCTGCGCACCGAACGGCGGCCGCCCAGCCACAGCCCGCCGAGCGCGGCGGCGAGCCCCGCCAGCAGCACCGGCAGGCCGAAGCCCGCGCCCTGCGCGGCCAGCAGCCCGTACGTACCGGCGCACACGCCGAGCAGCCCGCCGAGCGTGAGCGCGGCGGTGGCGCGGGCCACGGCGGGCGGGACCTGGGCGGTGCGGCCGTAGCCGCGCGCGTCCATCGCGGCCGCCAGCGCCACGGACCGCTCCAGCGCCCCCTCCAGCACCGGCAGCCCCACCTGGAGCAGGGCGCGCACCCCGCGGTCGGGGCGGCCGCGCAGCCGGCGGGCGGCGCGCAGCCGCTGGACGTCCGAGACCAGGTTCGGAGCGAAGGTCATCGCGACCACGACCGCCACGCCCGCCTCGTACAGCGCGCCGGGCAGCGACTTGAGCAGCCGGGCGGGGTTGGCGAGCGCGTTCGCCGCGCCCACGCAGACCAGGAGGGTGGCCAGCTTCAGCCCGTCGTACAGCGCGAAGACCAGCCCCTCGGCGGTGACCCGGCCGCCGATCCGCACCCCCTGCGCCCAGTCGGGGAGCGGGATTTCGGGGAGCGTGACCAGTACGTGTGTGCCGGGGATCGGCGAGCCGAGGAGCACCGCGAAGCACAGCCGGATCGCCAGCACCAGGAGCCCCAGCTTGAGGAACGCGCCGTACGAGCGCGCCCACGGCGCGTCCGTACGGCGCGCGGCGACCACATAGCCCGCCACGCCGACGAGCAGCCCCAGCAGCAGCGGGTTGGTGGTGCGGGAGGCGGCCGTGGCCAGCCCCAGGGCCCACAGCCACCAGGCCCCGGCGTGCAGCGCGCCACGCGAGCTGTGCGTGGCGTGCGTGGTGCGCGCGGTGCGCGGGTGTCCGGCGGCGGCCCGGTCGGCGCCGCTCATCGCCGGTGGTGGCGGCGCGACTGCCAGACGGCGGCGGCCCCCAGCGCGACCACGGCGGCCAGGCCGCCGATCAGCCCGGCCGACGGGCCGCCGCCTCCGCCGCCCTGTCCGCCGCCCCCGCTGTCCCCGCCGTCTCCGACCTGTCCGCCACTGCCGCCGTCCGACGGGGCGTCGACCTGCTCGCCGCAGCCCGTGGCGGGGTAACCGGCGATGGCGCACAGCAGGGCGGCGGAGTTGTAGCGCAGCGGCTTGGCGACGGCCGCCAGCGCGTCCCCGGCGCTCGCGTCCTCGCCGACCCGCGCGCACTCCGTGCGGGGCTCGGGCGGGGTGCGGTGGTCGGGGGCGTCGGCGGCGGTGCCGAAGTCGAGGACCACGGCGACGCGTTTGGTGCCGCCCTTCGCGGGGGTGTCCGCGCACACCGTCTCGAACCCGGCCGAGCTGCGCGGCCGGGTCGCGTCCCCCGAGTCCTCGCTCACCGCGAACCGGAACCCGACCGTGTCGCCGTCGCCCGGCCGGGCCGTGGCGGGCCCCTGCGTGGCGTACGTCCAGCCGTCCTCGCCCCGCTCCCGCTGCCAGAACGACCAGTAGCGGTAGCCCGCGGCCTGCGCGGGGGAGGCGCCGAGGGCGAGCGCGGACACCATCGTGGACACGAACACGGCGCAGAAGGCGAGGGCGGCGCGGGACGGACGCGCGGCGGCGAACCGCGGCGCAGGGCGAGCGGGCTCCCGCTGCTCCGGCTGGTCGGCCGATGACCTTGGGGCCGCCGGCGCGGGTTCGGGTCGCTCGGCGGGAGGCAGCCCCATCAGAGCTGCTGCTTCTTCCGGCCGCTCAGCAGGAAGCCGATGCCGATGCCGGCCACCGCGAAGACGCCCACCGTCCACCAGACGCCGCCGACACCCCCCTTGTCGTCGTCCTTCTTCTCCCCGTCCTTGTCCTTGCCCTCATCCGAGTCCGCCTGCGACCCGGACGCGGAGACCGACTCCGGCTTCGGGCCGGTGGCGTTCAGCTGCTGGACGAGGTCGACGCCGCCGAAGCTGCGCGGATCCGCCCCGGCCGCGTGCGCCGCGAGGACCAGCTTGGCCAGCGCCCCCGGGTCGCCCTTCGCCCACGCCAGCGCGCCGTTCTTCTCGTTCTGGAGCCACTGGAGGGGCTTCGCCGCGGTCGCGCTGTGCTCCCCGGCGGCCAGGGCTACTATCGCGTCCGCCGTGCCGCCGAAGTCGGGCTGGTCCTCGGCGCCGGGCATCGCGGACAGCAGATGGCTGCCGTGCCCGGCCATGGTGTCCGCCAGATACGCGGCGGCGGCCCGCGCGGCCTCGGTCACCTTGGCCGGCTTGGCGCTCCCGCTCTTGTCGCTCTTGTCGTCCTTGCCGTCCTTGCTGCCCGAGCCGCAGTCCAGCGGCTCCGGGGCCTTGCCGGCGTCCTTGCCCGCGGGCTCGAAGACCCAGCCCTTGCCCTCGGTGGCCAGCGCGGCGGCCGTCGTCGCCAGGTCGTTCGCGACCGGCTTGCCCTTGTCCGCCGTATACGCGAACGCCCCGCGCTGCCCCTCCTTCGCATCACACCCCAGCTGGAGGCCGAGCAGCACGTCGTACGGCGTCCGGCCGCCCTTGGCCGACTTCACCTGCTTCGGGTCCTGGCCCGCGGCGGCGAAGGCGCCGACGGCGGCGGAGGTGGAGTTGGCGTCGCTCGGGCTGCCCGGGTTCATGCCCCAGCCGCCGTCGTCGTTCTGGCTCTCCTTCAGCCAGCCGACGCCCTTCTCGACCGCGGCGCTGCGCCCACCGACCGCGGCCAGCGCCTGTACCGCCGCCGCTGTCGCGTCGGTGAACTCGCCCTTCTTCGGGTCGCACGCGGCGGAGGCGTCGGCCCGGTACGCGGCGAAGCCGCCGTCCTCGCACTGCTGGCCGGCCAGCCAGTCGATGGCCGATCTCGCCGGGGTGACCCCGACCGCGTCCTGCGCCAGCAGCGCGAGCGACTGCCGCCACACCCCGTCGAACTTCGGGTCCTTGGCGCCGTACAGCCCCTTGGGCAGCGCCGCCGAGCCGGACGGCTTGGGCGAGGGCGAGGCGTCGGCGAACGCGGCGGGGGCGGCGGCCGTGCACAGGGCGGCCAGGGCGGCCAGAGCCGTGGCGCTGCGGCGTACGTTCATGGCGACGGTGCCTCTCGGTCGGGGGTCTCGGCGGTGGCTGGGCAGCGGTACGCGGCCGCGCACGGCCGACCACCCCGCACGCCGAGGGACGTGCGAACGCGATGACACCGGGCTCAGCTCCGCATACCTCGACGGTGCCGCCGCCGGGCGGGCCGGCGGCGGGAGCCTGCGGTGCGCCCGACCAGGTGTCCCGGCTCGTACGCCCTGCGGCACACAGCCCGTACTCACGGTTGCGGGTCAGCGCCGGAATCTCACCGGCTTCCCCCGATCGGACGCGGATGAAGTTTTCACGCATACCTTATCCGGCGCCCACCGGGGCCGGACCACGGCGGTCGGGCCCTTGGGGGTGGGCTGGGAGGCGGGCTGTAGGGCGGGCCCATACTCTCCCTATGGATCAGGACATCCGGTTCCGTTTCGGCCTGACCCCCTTGGAGCAGGTGCGGCCGTGGGGGCGGCGCGAGCGTCCCGTACTGCACTGGTTCGGGCTGACCGACGGCTGGTACGTCATCGACCTCGGCGAGCATGAGCTGCTGCGCTACTCCGAGCGCACGGTGCGGCGGCTGCGGGGCGGCGGGGACGGCCCGTCCCACCCGTACGTGGACTACTACGTGGTCCGGCTCTGGGAGGACCTGCTCGCGCTCCTGCCCGCGGCGCTCGAGCCCGTACCCGAGGACCTGGCCGCCTTCGTGGCCCGCGACTCCTCCGACTGGCGCTGGGAGGAGACCCTGGAGGCCGAGGCGGCCGCGCAGTGGCACGGCGGCCGCACCCTTAACACGGGGTATCTGCGCGTAGCGCCGGACATCCGCTGCTGGCGGACCGTCGCCGGGGACGACGACGCCATGGAGGACGTCATGAACGTCAGCTGGACGCATCAGCCGGATCCCGAGGACGAGATCGAGTTCACCGCGCCGGCCACGGGCCGGGTGACCGTGCCGACCAGCGCCTTCGTCGCCGCCGTGGCCGAGCTCGACCGTGCGCTGCTGGAGGCCATGGAACAGCGGATCGGCGAGCTGGCGGCCGCGGGGCCGCCGCCGGGCGTCGAGCTGGACCTGGAGCAGCTGCGCCGCGAGCACCAGGACCGCGCGGGGTGGCTGCGGCGGACCCGGGAGTACGAGTACGCCACCGACTGGGCCGCCGTACGGGCGGGCGCGGTGGCGCTGCTCAGATCACCAGGCCGGGGCTGCGGGTGAGGCCCAGGAGGCCGAGCAGGCGGTCCATCATGTCTTCGAACAGCGGCACCGGGTCGTCCAGGGCGTAGGACAGATGGCCGTAGACGGCCAGGCAGAGCATGCCGTAGATCTGGCGCCAGCAGGTGAGCATCAGGAACGCGACGCCGAGGGGCACTTCGAGGCCGATGACCTTGCGGTAGGTCCGCAGTTGGGCCACCAGCGCCGGATCGAGCTCGTCGTCCGCAGGGCAGGCCAGCCTCCCCTCGCGCCACAGCCGGGTGAATCCCCGTCCGAACACCCCGCCCAGCTCACGCGATATGACCTGCGGGATGTCGTCCGCGGTTTTGGCCGCCGAGGGGTAGCCGGCGCCCATGAGCAGGTTGAACTCCGCCGGGTTGGCCACGGACCAGTCCAGCACGGCACGGGTGGCGGCGTGCAGCTGCGCGCTGACGTCATCGGGGTCTTGGCGGCCCACCGCATGGTCGACGGTCTGGATGAACTCCGTGGTGACGTCGTCGTAGACGGCGCGGATGAGCCCGTTCCTGCCCTCGAAGTAGCGGTAGAGGGCGGGTGAGGTCACGCCGACGCTGCGGGCCACGGCGGCGACGGTGAGCCCCTCGATGCCCTCCGCGGCGGTGATCCGGCGGGCGGCGGCCCTGACATCGCGCTCCAGCTCCACGCGCAGCCGCTCCCGCCGCGTCAGCCCTGCCGCGCGCTCGCCTCCGTCTCCGTCTGTGCCGGACACCGTCGCCTCCTTGTCGTGGTGGGGTGCGCCCCAATGATCCTTCATCGGCGGTCGGGCGCACGGGGCAACCGACTTGCCGTGAAGGTGCGTTGCATGGTTAATACTATTCTCGCTTCTAAGGGCAGTCACGTTCGGGGGAAGGCGGAGAGCTGAGTGAGTAAGGCGTATGCGCCCGGGGTGCGTGGGTGGGTCGCGGTGGCGGCGGCGACCGTGCTCGCGGTGGGAGGCGTGACCGCGTGCGGCGCGTCCGACGACCCGGGAAAGGGCGGCTCCGGGCGATCCGGCGCCTCGGACGGCAGTGGGCGCAAGTCCGGGGCGGACGTGACGGATTCGGCGGAAGCGGAGGGATCCGGGCTCGCCGCGGCGATGCGAGACCTCTCCCGTGTGACCTCGGCCACCGGGCCGGTGATCTGCTGGGACGACGATGACGGCAAGGGTGAGCAGGTAGCGGCCTTCGACGCCACGTTCAGCAAGCGCGTCGCCACGTACTCCGAGGAGCCGCTGTTGGCCCGGCTAGCCGAGATCGCCGAGGAGGGGGACGCGGATCGGGCGTTCGTGCGCAGCCTCTGCGGAAAGCCGCAGTACGGCAAGAGTGCGGCGGACCTGGGGGTCAGCCCGGTCTCCCCGGACGGCCGGCGCGTCGCGGTCGAGGTGGTCACGGACGAGGTGGGCGCCCTCACGTCCTCGCATGTGGGGTGGCTGGACCTGGCCACGGGGGAGTTCACGGACATCACCGAGGCCGCACAGAAAGGGGGCTACAGCCCGGAGACGCACTCCGACGGGTTCCCCGGATTCGCCCCGGACGGATCGCTGTGGTTCCTGCGGGACGAGCAGGTGTACTACTCGGCGGATGAGAGCGGCCGTCTGACCCGGCACCCGATCAGCAAGGCCTGCCATGACGAGCGATCCGGGAACGATGGCTTCTACCGCCCGGTGAACTCGACGGCCGTCACCTGTCCGCGCCTCATTCACCCGAGCGGGAAGTTCGCCGTCTCCCCCGGCAAAATCATCGACGGCATCGACTCGTATGACGGGTTCGACCTCGATCTCCTGGCTCCCCACATGGACCGGCTCGACGACGACACGGTCTTCGGCGACCCCACCGACCAGATGGTCGTGCGCGACGGCGGCGATGTGCGCGACTGCGACCCCGTGGCCTGGATCAACGCCGACGACGTCCTCTGCGAGGAGGCGTCCACCTTCTTCACCGTGCGGGCCGACGCGAGCGAGCTGGGGGAAAAGCCCGACGGCCCGCTGGCGGCCGAGGTGAAGGCGGAGATCGCCCCCGAGACGGACAACAAGATTCTTTCCGTGGCCCTGTCCACGGATCGTCAGTACCTCTACATCGCATCGAAAGAGGTCCTGGACGACGGCGACATCAAGCTGTATCGGGCCGGCTTGACGTCGCCCGGGAGGCCGGAGGAGTTGGGACCGCTCCCGCAGGGGGTGGGGGACGACTTCGTGCTCCGCGGAAACTTCCAGACCGGCGATTTCCAGTAGTCGGCGCGCGAGCAGAGCACAACGGGGGCATCGAATGTCGAAATGGTGGCCGCGCGGGCGGTCGTTGCGGGTGTTGTTGTCGGTCGGGATCGCGCTGGCCGTCGCGGCCGGCCTGCTGACCGCGTGGCAGATGGCGGCCAGCCGACCGGGAAAACTGGCCGTCAAGGTCACGGGCCTTCCCGCCAAAGCGCGTTTCGCTCTCCACATCAGCGGGGCGAACGGGTTCAGCGAAGAGCTGACGAGCGACAAGACGTTCTCCGTCGATCCCGGTGATTACCGCATCACGGCGAAGGCCAGTCACGCGAAGGGAAACGTCTACTACACGGCGGACGAGACCACGACCTGGACGGTGGACGGCGGCGAAACCGAGCGGGCGGTGATCGATTACGCCGTGGCCCTCTCCGAGAGGACCACGGTCCTGAGTGCCCCGGACTCCGCCGACTCCGGACTCCTCAAGCGCCCCGGCACGTCGGAGCTGGTCTTCGCCGCGGGCTCGGCGACGGCGCGCAAGCTGAAGAAGGGCGACTTCGTCGTCGCCGCGGAGAGCGAGCGGACGCCGCGGGGGCTGGTGCGCGAGGTGCGCGGGGTGACCCGGGAGAAGGACCGGATCGTCGTCCGGACCAAGGACGCCACGCTTCAGCAGGCGATGCCCAAGGCCGTGCTGCGGGTCGAGGACCCGCCGGACTCCGCACGCGGAACGAAGACCGAGATGCAGCCCGCGTCGTATCAAATGCCGCAGGCGCCCGCGTCGTCCAGTCCCGACCCTGAGGGTTTTCAGCCCGAAGTTTCCATCGGCGTGGACACCTGGAGAGGGAAGGGCGCGCTCTCCAATATGAAATGCAGCGGCTCGCTGGCGCTCGTCAAATATGAGCACGGTCCGCTGAAATTCGGTATGGCGGGTTCCGATTTCGGCTGGAACCGGCAAGACGGGGCCTGGGCCCGTATGAACGTCCAGGTGCAGCAGAGACACAAACTGACCCTGGGCTCGCCGGTGGGCGCGTCATGCGGCTTCGACTGGGAATTCGCGAAGTTTCGGGTGCCCCACGTCACCGCGAAGCTCCTCAAGGTCGGGTACTTCAACCTGGACCCCGAGGTCGCCATCTATCTCAACGGGAAGATCAAGGGCGATGCGGGGGCGAAGCTTGAAATCGAGAGTCCCCTGGACTATCGGGGGAGCACGCAGCTGAACCTCCTCCGGAAGCCGTCGGCCCGCGCCACCGGCTGGCCTCCGAAGGCCACGGGCAAAATGCCTTCGGCGGCCGGACTGGGGGCGAGGGCAAAGCTCGGCGTCCGGATCAGCCTGAAGGTGAGCCCCGTGATCGAAGTCCTGGTGGCCGGGATCGACCTGGAAACGGCACTGGTCTTTGACGGCAGGATCGATGTCATCCATGACTCGGCCAAGGTCAAGTTCCTTCCGGAAGTGACGGTCAGTATGAGCCTCGGTCCGGGCAACCTCGGCCTTGATCCCAACCTTCCCCCGCCCCGCAGCATCGACGTCTCGTTCCCGATCGCCAAACCCACCACCATCTGGGAGTCGGCCCCGGGCGAAGTCAAGGCCAAGGTGAAGAAGGCCGACCCCGACAAGGCGGTGGCCTGCCCCTCCCGGTCGTGGATGAAGACAGAGCTCGAGGCCATCGCCAAGTACGACACGGAGGCGCATCTGGGCCAGTCGACGTGCTGGCCCGGATGGGCGGCCGTCACCTGGTCCGACGAACCGGCCTCGGACTTCGTGACGATCAGCGTCTTCAAGCGCAACGCCCGCCACTTCTACCCCGCCGTTCATCTGCTGCCCGTCATGGACGACCCGTACGACCCCGACTGGCTCCGTGACTGCGAAACCCTCCGCAGGATGAAGCCCCCGGCCGCGCTGCTCTCCTTCGTCGGCTGCACCGGGCAACCAACTGTGAGCCAGGACAAGCTGGACGCGGCCGCCGCCCTGCGGCTGATGAAGAACGCGAACTACACCCCCGAGATCACAGCCGACGAGCTCGGCGCTCTCCCCGGCCCGCTGCGCGCCGTCAGGGCGATGTGCACGGGCAGCTACGACGGAAACTGCGCGGCCGTGTTCTTCTTCCACGGAAACCGCTTCGTGGGCCAGGCGAGCGGACCAGGGGCGATGACCATCGAAGCGCAGGACGGCAGAACGGTGACCCTGGCCCGCCCCATCTTCAAGGACAGCGACCCGAGCTGCTGCCCCTCGGGCGGCACCGCCCGTAACCAGGTCCGCTGGAGCGGTGGGGCGCTGGCGTCCACCCCGTCCCTGGAGGACTTCACGCCGCACAACGAGCCGGTCCGTTGACCACCGTCGTGGGAGATCATGGCGGGGGACGGTCCGGCGGGCCGTCCCCCGCCCGCGAAAGAAGGCAGACCATGGCCGACGCCAGCGACTTCCGCAGCATCCCCCCGACCACCCTCGCCGACATCCTGGGCCGCGCGCAGGTCATGGACATCGGCATCCGCCCCCTCTGGTCCCCGATCCCGCGCGTCGCCGGCCCCGCGTTCACCGTGCGGTGCCCTCCCGGCGACAACCTCATGCTCCACGCCGCCATCCACCGCGCGGAGCCCGGCTCGATCGTCGTCGTCGAGTCGGGCGACGTGGACTACGCGCTCGCCGGAGGCAACGTCTGCGCCGTCGCGCAGCGCCGCGGCATCGCGGCGTTCGTGCTCGACGGAGTGATACGCGACATCGGCGAGGTGCGCGAGATGGGCTTCCCCGTCTTCGCCCGGGGAGTCATCCCCATCCCGGGCACCAAGGCGGCCGCCGAGCCGCTCAATGTCCAGGTGCGGTGCGGCGGTGTCGACGTCAACGCCGGTGACATCGTGGTGGCCGACGAGGAGGGCATCGTGGTCACTCCCCACGCCCGACACGACGAGGTGCTGCGCGCCGCGCGGGCGAAGTTGGCCAAGGAGGCCGGGGAATCCCTCGACGCCTGGGAGGCGGCGCACCGCGCCCGTATCGACAAGATCCTGAACGACAAGGGTTTCAAGGGCTGAACGGCCGTCGTCGGGACAAGTACGCATCTCTGCGAAATGTGAGGGCGGGAGCATAGTCACGGGCTGGACGTGGGACGACACGTTGTTCTCGGGCGCGGCCGCCCACTACCAGCGCGGGAGGCTCCCATGAGCGGGTGGGGAGCCGCGACTTACCCACCGGACGGGCCCCGCCTGCTGGGCCATGTGATGCTCTGCCCATCCGGTGTCACCGTGATCTCGAACCGCTCCAACCCGGGCGCGCCATCGCTGCGCCACCGGACGACGTATTCCTCCACCGCATCCCAGATCCGGGCAGGGCCGCCCTGCCGTACGGTCCAGCCCCCACCCGCCTCCCGCAGCACCGCCCACGCCCCGGACCCCACGTCGATGAGGACGTGTTCCGAGCGTCCACCGTCGGCCATGCTGAACTGCTGCGCCCGGGGCGCGGCGAGTTGGGCGACGAACCGGGCGGCCCAGTCGGCGGTGAGGGCGTCGGGACCGAGAACGGCTCGGCGCTCCTCCCCGCCCGCGAAGTCGGGCAGCAATCCGAGTGGAGGCGGTAGCTGCGGCCGGGCCAGCATGAACGAGACCTGCCCGCC
The DNA here is from genome assembly GCF_055569495.1 of Streptomyces sp. NPDC028305. Taxonomy (NCBI): domain Bacteria; kingdom Bacillati; phylum Actinomycetota; class Actinomycetes; order Kitasatosporales; family Streptomycetaceae; genus Streptomyces; species Streptomyces sp. NPDC028305. The sequence continues at coordinate 692,400 of NZ_JBVHTN010000001.1, read as the reverse complement.
CAGAAGGCGGCCGGTGGCCGTGGCGTCGCCGTGGACGGTCAGCCGCGCCAGTTCGGAGGAGTACAGCCAGCCGCACACCGTGGCCAGGACGGTTCCACCGGACCGGGTCTGCTCGATCCAAGTCCAGGGGATGTCCAGGACACCGCAGGTGGCGATGGTCCTGTCGTAAGGGGCGCCGCCTTTGTGCCCGGACAAGCCGTCGCCGACCACCAGCTCCGGGTCATACGTACAGGCAGCCAGCGCGGTACTGGCCCGACCGGACACCTCTTGGTCCACCTCCACCGAGGTCACCAGATCGTCGCCGAGCCGGTGGCAGAGAAGAGCGGTCGAATACCCGGTTCCCGTGCCGATCTCCAGGACCCTGTTCCCGTCCTCGACCACAAGCTCCTCCAACATCCGTACGACCAGGCTCGGCATCGTGCTGGAGGAGGTGGGAGCGCGCATGATCGCTCCGCGGATGTCTTGTGGCAGGATGGTGCCCGCGATCTGTGTCACCAGGGACTCATCCTCGTAGGCGCGCTCCAGCCAACGGTCGTCGTCCGGCATGACCGGACGCCATGCAGTGGGGCCCGGGCCGTCCTCCCGCACGAAGAACCCCGTGCGCAGGAACTCATGACGCGGAACGGCTTCCACCGCCTCGCGCCACTGCCGGGTACGGAGATGGCCGGCCTGCGCTAGACCTTTCGCGAGTTGCGCGCGCAGCCGATTGGCCTGCGTCATGTGCGTTTCCTTTCCAGTAGGTCGGCCATGGCAGCCACCATCGGAAGCCCGGTCTCCGGCTCCAGCCACGCCCACTGGCCGGAGGGGGTGCACTCCAGAAACCACCATCGACCGTGTCGGTCCACAGCGAAGTCGAAAGCGCCGAAGACCAACCGGAAGTGTGCGAGATAGCTGAACAGGGCCTCGGCGATTCCCCCGGGCGGCTGAGTGACGGAGTACGTCAGGCGGCCGTAGTCGGCGCGCCAGTCCAGCAGGTCGGAGTCGATGCGGACGCAGAACACCCGCTCACCGATCACGGTCACGCGGACGTCCGTGACCTTGTCGACGCGTTGCTGGAACAGGTGAGCCGTACCGGCTACGTCCTCGTCGATCTCGTCGACCGTCACTTCAGCGACCTTGACGGTGCACGACACGCCGTCGATTCGATACAGCGGCGCGGACAGCGGCTTGTAGATCACCGGCCCGTGGCGCTTGATGAATGCCCGCGCCGCACCCGGGTCGGAGCTGAGCAGCGTAGGCGGGATACGGAATCCCGCCTCGACAGCGGCCGCCAGACCTGAAGGCTTGAACTCCGCGTCACCGATACGGTGTGGGTGATTGACATATCGGCATCCGGGCAGAGCCGCCAGGATCCCGCCCAGCCCGTATCGGGCCTGAGTAACGGCGAAGCGGGCCGTCTGCTCATCCAGATGTGGGAAGGGGAAACCGGAGGGCCTGCGGTAGTAGAGGGACCGCACCTGGGACAGGTCGGCCATCCGAGATGGGGTTGTGAGTCTCCCCTTGATGCCGTTCGACGTGATGGCAGCCGCAACCGAGAGGCGTGTGGGGAAGTCTCTCGAGTCGAACCGCACGATCGGGACGTCCCGGTCGTGCAGCTCCCGGATCACCAGGTCGGTCGTGGGGTCGTCCAGGTTGGTGACGACCAGCACAGGGCGAGAGTCGGGGGTCACTGGTCGTTGTCGTTTCCGGTGTCCTGGTCACCGCCCCCGGAACCGCCGGGCCCTGAGCCGTCCGACGGATTTCCGGTGTTCGTGGGGGGATTGGTGCCGGTACTGGTGCCGTGGCCCGGCATTTCCAGCACTCGGCCTTCGGCGTCGAAGTAGCGGGCGGTCTGGGTCGACGGATTCAGCTCGGTGCGGGCGTAACTCGGCGCGAAGGCCGGGTACGGCGCCATGCGCCGCAGGCCCCACGGCAAGGGGCTCGCGGAGCCGGATGGCAAAGGGGTGCCGGCAGGGGGCCGGTCGGAGTGGTTGAACATGGCGTTTCTTCTCTCCCACTTTGGGCTGGTGTTGTGCGTTCTTGCTTAGTGCGCGTTGGTCGAAGTGCCGATTACTGCTCCTGCTCGATAAGCAGTTCGGCCCATACACGCTTCCCCCAGGGCAGCCGGTCCGTGCCCCCACCGGTCGGAGACGGCCTCGACGATGGCGAGGCCCCGTCCGTTCTCGTCGTCAGCGTCCGCCGTGCGCGGCGCGGGAAGAACACGCGACTTGTCGGTGACTGCGACCCGGACCCAGCGTGGGCCCGGGCGGGAGACGGTGACGCGCAGGCAGCGGCTGCCGCTGTGCATGACGGCGTTGGCGACCAGTTCCGACATGATCAGCGCTGCGGGGACGGCGAGATCCGGCAGCCCCCACGCGGTGCACGCCGCCCGCACCAGGCGACGGGCGCGTATGGCCGACGTTGCCTCGGACAGCATGCTCTGGCTGTAGGAGGGGCGGCCGGTCGCGGCGGGGCGCACGTGCTGGTTGGCCGTGAGTCCGGCGGCCACGGTGTCGCTGGAGGGCTTCGGAGGCATCGTCGGTCCTTCCTGGGGAGCGGAGGGTGGTGGCGAAGGGCGCCACCGTGTCCGCGCTTGTCCAGGTAACCGGCAGGAACTGCGGCGAGGGTATGCCGGTCTCGGCAAGGCCTCAGGGCCCGACCCTGTCGTTTTGACCCATTCGTATCCCCCGGCGAGTGGGGCCACCCCTTAACGTTCTGTCATGACGCGAACACGGAATGAGGTGCTCGCCGCCTGGATGGCCGAGCACGGGGTGAGCGCCAATGGGCTCGCGACGCAGGTCAATTCGGCTATCGCTGAGTTCACGGGTTCGTACGGGACGTGCACCGAGCGAGGTGTCTTCCGATGGCTCTCGGGGGAGGTCACCTGGCCGCACGCGCGACAGCGCGTTGCCTTGGAGCGGGTCACCGGTCGAACATCGATGCAGTTAGGGTTCCGCCCTCGGGGGCGCCAACCCGACCCGCCCGCCTCACTCGAGGAGGATCCGATGTATCGACGTGCCTTCCTCACGGCGGCGACGGCCGCCGGTGCGAGCCTCACCACGTCAGCTATAGAAGCACCGCGCCGCCTCGGTTCCACCGACGTTGACCGCCTGAACGAGAAGCTTGCCGCCGTCGTCGCCATGGACGACCGCTATGGGGGCACCCCGCAACTTGAACAACACGCCCTTTCACTTGCCCAGGAAACCCTGGATCTCCAGCAGCGCGGGACGGCATCAAGCCGAATCCGCTCCGACCTCTACGCTGTCGCCTCCGCGTTCACCTCGAGCGCCATGTGGGCTGCCATCGACGGCCGACGTTTGGACGCTGCCCAGGGCCATCTGAACCAGGCGGTCACCCTGGCCGGGCTCGCGGGGGACTCCACTGTCCAGTTCAGGGTCTGGGGTCACGCTGGGTCCCTCTACCGCCAGCTCGGCCGTTACGCCGACGCCATGGCTGCCTCCGAGGCATCCCGTGCCACAGCGATTACCCGACGCGACCCGCTCTTCACCTCGCTCGCCTTGGCGCGACTCGCTGTCGACCACGCCGACTCTGGGGACGCCAGGGCTGCACTGCGCGCCATTGACCAGGCGCAAGACGCGTTTGACCGTGCCGATCACTCTCCGTCCCGTCCCACGTGGATGCGCTTCTTCGACCAAGCCGAGCTCGACAGCTTGGCCTTGTTCGCTCATCTCAGCCTCGGCAAATGGGCCGAGGCTGAACACCACGCCCACCGTTGCCTGACTCGTCTACGTCCCGATCTCGAGCGCAACCGTGCCCTTACCCATGCCAATCTCGCCCTCGCCCAGCTGGGCCAAGGCGACATCGAACCGGCCGTTGCTTCCGCCATGACCGTGGCTGCGGAGATGGCTCACCAAGGGCGTGTTCGCAAGCTGCTTGGCGAATTCACCTACCGGTTGAACGCCATGGCGCCCAAAACTCCCGAAGCCCGCGCCTGGCGCGACCACAGGATGGAGATCGCATGACCGACACCAGTGGCCTTGCCTTCCGCCATGTGACGGACGTAAGGGACGTTCGGCAACTCTTGCTCGACATTCACGTCGAGGTGCGTGGCGGGTTCGGCATGATGGACCGGCCCTTCTACGCAGTCGAGCGCTTTGACGAACGGCTGAGCAGCTACGCCTCGCGCCCCGGCTGGGAGTCGGTCATCGCTTATCAGGGTGAGGAGCCTGTGGGCTACGCCTTCGCCACGCCGCTCGGCTCCCATACCGCTTGGTGGCAGGGGATGGCGCCGTCGCTACCGGACGATTACGTGGAGGAGACGGGTACCCGTACGCTGGCTCTGAACGAAATCCTCGTTCGCGCATCGTGGCGTGGCACCGGTGTCGCCCGCCATATTCATGAGGAACTCCTCGCCGGACGGAAAGAGCAGCGCGTCACGCTGCTGGTCAACCCGCTGATCGCAGACGGCCGTCTCCAAGCCGTATATGAGGCGTGGGGATATGAGCAGATCGCGACGCAGCAGCCGTTCCCCGACTCTCCGGTTTTCGCCGCCATGATGCGTCCGCTGCGCATCGCCTGAGCCACCGATCCAGATGCCGGGCGGCCGTCCCCGGCTTTCGGCTCGTCGCCGCGGCATCAAGAATCGGCGCATGCTGAGAATCGGATCCATCGTGCTGGGTGTATCGGATGTGCCGCGCGCTGCCGCGTTCTGGATGGAGGCCTTGGGGTACGTCCCGCGTGAGGAGGCGGTAGACGACTGGGTGGTGCTGGTTCCGGGCGAAGGGGACGGGCCCCAGCTGTCGCTGGGGCTGAGCGGGACGCCGGTGCAGGAGTATCCGCGGATCCATCTGGATTTGTATGCCGGGGACGCGGCGGACCAGGCCGCGGAGGTCGAGCGGCTGGTGGCCCTGGGCGCGCAGCGTGTGGACTGGGATCTTTATCCGGACGACGCCGACTTCGTCGTGCTCGCGGACCCCGAGGGCAACCGCTTCTGCGTCATCGACACCAGCCACGGCTGACGCGCCAACCGCGACCAGGGAACACTACGGGTGAGGGGTGGGGCAGTAGCACCCGAACTGTTGGTACCGGGGCCCGGTCGGTGTGCCGCCGGGCCCCGTGGGAGCACCGCTCAGCGGAGGTCGGTGCTCGTGATCCTGAAGCGGGCCAGGTTCTCCTCGGTGGCCCACCGGTGGAAGCCCGCCTTCTCCAGCACGCGGAGCGAGGCCGGGTTGGACAGCTCCACGGAGGCGGTGACGGTGTGGACATCCGGTGCGGTGAGGGCGTACTCCGCCAGGGCCCGGGTGGCCTCGGTGGCGTAGCCCCGGCTGCGGCGGGAGGCCACGATGCCGTATCCGATTTCGAGGATTCCTTCGCTCGGCGGCCAGAACAGGCCGAGCGAGCCCACCGTCAAGCCGCTGTCGCGCTCGATGATCAGGCGGTGGCCGTATGCGCCGAGCCAGTCGGGGTGCTGCTCGAAGAGGTTCGCGATCACCCGGTCGCCGTCGGCGGGGAAGTCGTCCGCCCAGTACACCGACCTGGTGTTGTCGATGACCGCGGCGGCCTCGATGATGCTCCACCGCTGAAGGACGAGGCGGTCGGTGGTCAGTTCATCGGGGGAAGTCGAGCAAGGGGAAGACACGCGTCACTCCTGGATGTTGGAACGACCCGGGCCGCGCTCTGCTACGGCGCGGGCCGGACGAGGGCATACCGATGAGGGCCGGCGGCGGCCATATTCATCAACCTCCTCGTCACGTGATCACGCGTCTCTCGCGGCGGAGTGATCGTAGCAACCGCGTCTGAGCTGCGCGCCTTCCAGGGGCCGTGACGGCCATGGCTGTGACAGCCACGGCCGCGACGTCCACGGCCGGTGGCTCTCAGCCGGTCGGCTCCGCTATCCCGCCCAGGTGCACCGGAAGGGCCTGGTGGCCGTTGGAGATGAGGGTGGGCAGGGGGAGCAGGTCCTCCTGGGGGACCGCGAGCCGGAGGTCCGGGAAGCGTTCGAAGAGGGCGGGGAGGGCGATCTGGGCCTCCAGGCGGCCCAGCGGGGCGCCCAGGCAGTAGTGGACGCCGTGGCCGAAGGCCAGGTGCTCCTTGACGGCGCGGGTGATGTCGAACTGGTCGGCGTCCTCGCCGTGGACGTCGGGGTGGCGGTTGACGGCCGTGAGGGAGAGGAGGATCGCGTCCCCCTGCTTGATGGTGACGTCCGCGAGCTCGATGTCCTCGACGGCGTAGCGCAGCGGCACGTTGACCACCGGGGACTGGGCGCGCAGGGTCTCCTCGATCACGTCGTCCCAGGTGGCCTTGGACGAGCGGACCAGGGCGAGCTGGTCGGGGTGGGTCAGCATGGCGTGGACGGCGTTGTCGAGCAGCTGGACGGTGGTCTCGAAGCCGGCGGCGATGAGCAGGCCGACGGTGTCGGCGAGCTCCTGCTCGTTGAGGCGGGAGCCGTCCTCGTCCCGGACGGAGATCAGGTCGCTGGTGATGTCGTCGCCGGAGTTGTCCCGCTTGATCGCGACCAGTTCACGCAGCAGGGCCTCGTGGCCCTGGAAGGCGGCAACGGCCTCCTCGGGGGCCGCGGTCGTACGGAACATGGTGTCGACGTACCCCAGCTCGCGCTCGCGCATCTCGCCCTCGGGGATGCCGAGCAGCTCGCAGATGACGGCGATGGGGAGGGTGTGGCAGTACGCCGCCTTCAGATCGACCGCCGTGTCGGGGCCGGCCGCCGCGAGGTCGTCCAGCAGGCCGGACACCAGCTGCTCGATACGGGGGCGCATCGCGGCCGTGCGGCGGGTGGTGAAGGCCTTGGCAACGAGCCTGCGCAGCCGGGAGTGGTCGGCGCCGTACGCGGTGAACATGTTCTCCACCGCGACCCAGCCGATCAGGGGCCAGGTCGGGGGTATCTCGCCGCCCATGAACTTGGGCCAGTGGAGCCGGGGGTCCTTGGAGACGCGCGCGTCGGTGAGCAGCCGTTTGAGGAGAGCGGGGTCGGTTATCGCCCACGCCACCACGTGGTCAGGGAGTTCCACCAGGGTCGCTGGGCCGCGTTCCCGGAGCCGCGCCCCCTCCCCGTGGACGTCGCGCCCTTGGGGGTCGAGGACGAGGGGTCTGTCGAGGGGTCGGGGGTGGGGTTCCATGCGTTGCCTCCGGTGGTCTGGTCGGTCGCGGTGGCGCCCGCTTGATCGTACTTGGCGGCTACGGGAGGGAAACGGACCGGAAGGGCGGCCAGAGCCCGGTGGAACGGGCCCGGGCGCCACTGGAGTCGGGCGGGGTCGACGGTCAGCTCGATGTCCGGAATGCGGTCCAGGAGCTTCTCGACGGCGGTGGAGGCGATGATCCGCGCCGGATCCTTCGCGGGGCAGGCGTGCGGGCCCGCGCCGAATGCCAGATGGGCGCGGTTGCCGCGGCGGTCGGAGACCAGCTGCGGGTCGTTGTTGGCGGCGCCCATGCTGATGAGGAGGGGGGTGCCCTTGCCCACCCGGTGTCCGGCGATGGTGACGTCGCGGACCGGGAAGTGGGTGGCGTAGTTGGCGATCGGCGGGTCGGTCCACAGCGCCTCGTCGAGCGCCTCGTCGACCGGCATCGTGCCGCCCGACAGATCGCCCGCGAACCGGTCGTCGGACAGCAGCAGCCGCAGCGCGTTGCAGATCAGGTTCTTCACGGGCTCGACCCCGGCGCCCAGGAGGAGGATGAGCTGACTGACCAACTCCTCGTCGTTGAGCCGGGCGGGGTGGGCCAGCAGCCAGGAGGTGATGTCCGCCCCGGGTTCGCGCCGCTTCAAAGCGATCAGCGCGAGCAGGGTCTCGATGAGGACGCCGTTGGCCTCGACCGCGTCCTCGCTGGCGTCCAGCAGCGCGGTCATGCCCTTGACCATTGGCTCGCTCATCTCGGGCGGGCAGCCGAAGAGCTGGTTGAAGACCAGCAGCGGCAGCCGGGCGCAGTACTCGCTGAGCAGTTCGGCCTCGCCCTCGGGGCCGAAGAGGTCGATGAGCAGGTCGGCGCTCTCCTCGACGTAGGTGCGCAGGGCGTGCGGGTTCAGCCGGTTGAGGGTGTCGGAGACCGCGCCGCGGTACCGGTCGTGCTCCTCGCCGTCGGTGTACATGGGGTTGGGCCGGTACATCATCATCGGCACGACGGGGCTGTCCATGGGGACCGTGCCGTTGTTGAGCGCTTCCCAGCGGCGCGGGTCCCGGGGGAAGGTCTCGGTGTTGCGCATGACCTCCAGGGCGGTGGAGTAGCTGGTGACCAGCGAGGCGTGGACGCCGGGGGAGATCTCCACGGGCGCGACGGGCCCGTACGCGCGCAGCCGTGCGTAGATCGCGGACGGGTCGGCGGCGAACTCGGGCCCGTACAGCGACTCGGGGCGGCCCGGTTCCGGGCTCTGGCCGGAGTGCGCGGGGCAGCCGGGGGGCGGGGTCGGACCAGAGCCGGGGGTGGAGGTCGGCACACGTACTCCTGGGCGGTGCGGGGATCAACCGGGCATGACAGTGGCAGCGTGAGGGTGGGCCCGGCTCGATCCCGTGAGGCGGTGACGTCGTACGGCACGGCCGAACGGGGGCAAGGTTAGCTGTGGATCACTGTCGCCTCCACCCCTGAGGGAGACTCAAACCGCCTGGTACGTCACCGGGTCCGTGCCCGGCACCGGCTCCGCCCGGCCCTGCTTCACCAGGCGGCGCAGATGCGCCTCGGCCTCCGAAACCGCGATATTCCGCGATCCGTAGGGGATATCGGCCCAGGGGCGGTTCCACTCCATGGCCTCGGCCAGCTGCCACGGCGTCAGCGGCGCGCCGAGCAGCAGGGCGCGCAGCCCGGCCAGCCGCTCCTCGTGGTGGCGCAGCAGGGCCCGCACCCGGCCCGGGGCGTCGGTGAAGGCGTGCTGGTGGGCGGGGAGCACCTCGGCCGGGTCGAGGGCGGCGACGCGTTCGAGGGAGTCCAGATAGTCGCCGAGGGGGTCGGTGACGGTGGCGTCGTCGGGGTCCTCGTACAGGCCGATGTGGGGGCTGATCTCGGGCAGCAGATGGTCGCCGGAGAACAGCCGGCCGTGGCCGGGCATGCCCTCGCCCGCCGCCGGGTGGGCTTCTTCGAGGTGCAGACAGACATGGCCGGGGGTGTGGCCGGGGGTCCAGACGGCGCGGAGCCGGCGGCCGGGCAGGTCGAGGAGTTCGCCGGGGGTGATGTGGCGGTCGGGCTGGGCGGCGCGCGTGCCCGGGAGGGCGTCGGTTTGGCCGGAGGCGCGGCCGGACGCGCGGGCGGCGCGCAGCGGGGCGAGGTGTTCCTCGGGTGCTCCGGCGGCGGCGAGCTTTACGGCGAGATAGCCGAGCCAGCGGGTGGGTTCGGCCTCGCGGGTGCGGCGGACGACCTCGGCGTCGGCGGCGTGCATGGCGATCCACGCGCCGGAGGCCTCGCGCACTTGGGCGGACAGCCCGTGGTGGTCGGGGTGGTGGTGGGTGATGAGCACGCCGTGGACGGCGGAGACCGAGGTGCCGCAGGCGGCGAGGCCCGCGGTGAGGGTGTCCCAGGCCGTCGGGTCGTCCCAGCCGGTGTCGATCAGGACCGGGCCGCGGTCGGTGTCGAGGAGGTGGACGAGGGTGTGGCCGAGGGGGTTGTCCGGGATGGGGACCGGGATGCTCCACACCCCGCCGCCGTGGTCCGTGACCCCTGGGCCTGTGCCTTCCTTCTTCGCTGCCCCCGCCATGGACATCCCTCTCTCCCGGCCGGCCGCTCCCGCGAGCCGCGCGAGCATTGCCCACTATAACTGGAACTGGTATCAGTTCTGATGCAGCGTCAGATTTTAGATTCAGCGTCAGATCTGGGCGAGCGGCGGGAGGCTCGGCGATGAGCGACCTCATCGAGCACGGACAGCTCTTCATCGGCGGCACATTGACCGATCCGGCCGGTACGGACGTGATCGAGGTGGTCTCGCCGCACACCGAGGCGGTCATCGGGAGGGTGCCGCACGCCTCGCGCGAGGACGTGGACCGGGCGGTCGCGGCGGCGCGCACCGCCTTCGAGGAGGGGCCCTGGGCCCGCGCCACGCTGGAGGAGCGGATCGAGGTCGTCACCCGCGTCAAGGACGCCGTCGCCGCCCGCCACGAGGAGATCGCCAAGTCCATCAGCGCGCAGAACGGCTCCCCGTACTCCTGGAGCGTCCTGGGCCAGGCGCTCGGCGCGCTGATGGTGTGGGACTCCGCGATCACGGTGGCGCGCGGCTTCGTCTTCGAGGAGCGGCGCGCCGGGGTGCTGGGGCCGCTGCTGGTGCGGCGGGAGCCGGTCGGGGTGGTCGCGGCGGTGGTGCCGTGGAACGTCCCGCAGTTCACGGCGGCGGCGAAGCTGGCGCCCGCGCTGCTGGCCGGGTGTTCGGTGATCCTCAAGCCCTCGCCCGAGACCCCGCTGGACTCCTACATCCTGGCGGAGATCGTGGCCGGGGCCGGGCTGCCGGAGGGGGTGCTGTCGATCCTCCCGGCCGACCGCGAGGTCAGCGAGTACCTGGTCGGGCACCCGGGCGTGGACAAGGTGTCCTTCACCGGCTCGGTCGCGGGCGGCAAGCGGGTCATGGAGGTCGCCTCGCGCAATCTGACCCGGGTGACGCTGGAGCTGGGCGGGAAGTCCGCCGCGGTGATCCTGCCGGACGCCGACCTGGACGCGGCGGTCGCCGGGATCGTGCCCAACGCGTGGATGAACAACGGGCAGGCGTGTGTCGCCCAGACCCGTATCCTCGCCCCGCGCAGCCACTACGACGAGATCGCCGAGCGCCTCTCGGCCGCCGCCTCGGCCCTGGTCGTCGGCGACCCGCTGGACCCCGCGACCCAGGTCGGCCCGCTGGTGGCCCGGCGGCAGCAGCAGCGGTCGCTCGACTACATCGCCACCGGGCAGCGAGAGGGCGCCAAGGTGCTGACGGGCGGCGGGCGCCCGGCGGACCTGGAGAAGGGCTGGTACGTCGAGCCGACGCTCTTCGGCGATGTGGAGAACACCATGCGCATCGCCCGCGAGGAGATCTTCGGGCCGGTGATCTGTCTGTTGCCGTACCGGGACGAGGCGGAGGCGGTGCGCATCGCGGACGACTCCGACTACGGCCTGTCCGGCAGCGTATGGACCGCGGACGTGGCGCACGGCATCGACATCGCACGCAGGATTCGCACCGGCACGTACTCCGTCAACACCTTCAGCCTCGACATGCTCGGGCCGTTCGGCGGCTACAAGAACTCCGGCCTGGGGCGGGAGTTCGGGCCCGAGGGCTTCTCCTCGTTCCTGGAGCACAAGATGATCCACCTGCCGCAGGGCTGGGACGGGGAGCAGGGCTGATGGGCGACCGCTGGCACATCGAGGTGGACCGCGACGTCTGCATCGGCTCGGGGCTGTGCGTGAGCTCCGCGCCCGGCGGGTTCCGGCTCGACGGGGCACGGCAGTCGCATCCGGTCGCGGTGGAGACGGACGCGTCGGAGGCGGTGCTGGCGGCGGCCGAGGGATGCCCGGTCGAGGCCATCGCCATCCGGCTCGTCGGGGGCGCGGCGGGCGGGGACGGGGGTTCCCGAGGCGAGCAGGTGTTCCCGCCGGAGGAATGAGCGCGCCGAATTTCGAACTTCTGTTCATCGAACTTACTCATGCGTATTGCACGGTCTGTTCATGACGGATGTGACTGTTCCCCTCGGCGGCGGCGTGGAAATCTCTAGGCCATCACCGCCGAGGGGGGCTCGATGGACAAGAGGTATGAGGTCTTCTGTCTTGCCGACAGATATTTCTATGAGACCCCCGACCGACTGTCCGCCCGCCGTCCGGCCGCCGAAGCGAGTAATTCCGGCGTCACGGATTCCGGCGCAACGGGCTCCGACTCCTTTTATGAGGCCGCGCAGCGCCCCGCGCCCGTGGGCTGGGACAGCTTCGTCTCCGGGGACTGGCTGCACGTCAGCCCCGTGCGGGAGGACGGCACTCCGCGACCGGGCCGGCCGAGCCAGGGCTGGAAGGTGCATGTCTCGGCCTGCCTCGACAACGCGGAGAAAACCGCGGCCAAGGTCTGGGACTACTGCGTTCCCAGGGAAATACCCTTCAAATTCGTGCCCGCCGCGCATGCGCTGCTCCTGCGCAACTCGAAATACGCGGGGCGGGGCTCCAGCGGAAAGTTCGCCACCATCTATCCGGCGGACGAGGCGGAACTCCACACCATTCTCCGTGAATTGGGTGAGCTGCTGGCGGGGGAGCCGGGCCCGTACATCCTCACCGATCTGCGCTGGCAGAACGGCCCGCTGTATGTGCGATACGGCGGCTTCGCGCAGCGCTACTGTGTCGATGGCGCGGACGCCGAAGACTCGGGCTCCGGTTCCGGCTCCGGCGGCGCGCTCGTGCCCGCCATCGAGGACCCGACCGGCAGGCTCGTCCCCGACCGCCGCGACCCCGCTTTCCACGTCCCGGAATGGGTGACGCTGCCCGACTTCCTCGCGCCGCAGCTCGCGGCCCGAAACGCCACCACGACCGCCGACCTGCCGTACCGCATCGAGAAGGCCCTGCACTTCTCCAACGGAGGCGGGGTCTATGTGGGGACGGACACCCGCAGCGGCGAGAAGGTCGTCCTCAAGGAGGCGCGCCCGTACGCCGGGCTGGCCTCCGACGGGGCGGACGCGGTGACCCGCCTGGAGCGGGAGAAGGCCGCGCTGGAGCGGCTGTCCGGGCTGGGCGTGGCGCCCGAGGTGCGCGACTGGTTCACCCTGGGCGACCACCGCTTCCTGGTCATGGACCATGTCGCGGGCCGCACCCTCAACTCCTTCTTCGCGCGGCGCCACCCGCTGCTGGCCGCCGAGCCCGACCCCGCCGCGGTCGCCGAGTACACCCGCTGGGCGCTGCGGATCCACGGCGCGGTCGAGGAGGCCGTCGCCGCGGTCCACGGGCGCGGGGTGGTCTTCAACGACCTGCACATGTTCAACATCATGGTCAGCCCCGACGAGTTGTCCGTCATGCTGCTGGACTTCGAGGCGGCCGCGCACGTCGGCGAGGGGCGGCGGCAGGCCATCGCCCACCCAGGCTTCGTCGCGCCGCTGGACCGCCGCGGCTTCGAGGTCGACCGCTACGCGCTCGCGTGTCTGCGGCTGGCCCTCTTCGTGCCGATGACCACGCTGCTGGTGGTGGACCGGGGGAAGGCGGCGCACCTGGCGGAGGTGGCGGCCGCGCAGTTCCCGGTGGACCGGGCCTTTCTGGACGAGGCGGTGAAGGTGATCGCGGGCGGGGCGCGCGGCGACGCGGGCCCGGTGGCGGGTGGTGGCGCCGGGTCGGCGGCGGCCGGTGGTGTCGCGGCGGCCGGGACGGGGTCGGCTGGGATGGGGTCGGCCGGGTCGGGGGCGGCGGTGGCGGGCCGCGGCGGCGGCTCGTATGTGCCGGTGGACCCCGCCGACTGGCCCCGCAGCCGCGACTCGATGGCCCGCGCCATCCTCGCCTCGGCCACGCCCGAGCGCGACGACCGGCTCTTCCCGGGCGACATCGGCCAGTTCGCCGACGGCGGCGGGCTCGGGGTGGCCCACGGCGCGGCGGGCGTCCTCCACGCCCTCGATCTGACCGGCGCCGGGCGGTACGAGGCGGGGGAGGAGTGGCTGCTGAAGCACACCGCCCCGCCCCCGCGCTCCACCCCGCTCGGCTTCTACGACGGGCTGGCGGGCGTGGCGTACGTCCTGGAGCGGCTCGGCCACCCGCAGCGCGCGCTGGAACTCATCGAGCGGGTGCTGGACGAGAAGTGGCAGCGGCTGGCGCCCGACCTGCACGGCGGCCTCGCGGGCGTCGGCCTGGCGCTGGACCACCTCGCCCGCGCGACCGGCGAGCCGGGGCTGCGCGAGCGGGCCTCGGAGGCGGCGCGGCTGCTCGCGGACAGACAGGCCGGCGGCGCGCGGCTGACCGGCAGGCGGGCCGGGCTGCTGCACGGCGCGTCCGGCCCGGCGCTGCTCTTCCTGCGGCTGTACGAGCACTCCGGCGACCCCGCGCTGCTCGACCTCGCCGCCACCGCGCTCCGCCAGGACCTCGACCGCTGCGTCCCGGACCGCCACGGCACCCTGCTCGTCGACGAGGGCTTCCGCACCATGCCGTACCTGGGCGCGGGAAGCGTCGGGATCGGGATGGTCCTCGACAGCTGGCTCGCCCACCGCGCCGACGACGACTTCGAGGCGGCGCGCGGCTCCATCGCGGCCGCGGCGTCCCTGCGCTACTACGCCCAGCCGGGGCTGTTCAACGGCCGCGCCGGAATGGTGCTGCACCTCGGCCGCACCACCACCCCGGACCTCGCGCCCGAACGGCTCGCCGCGCAGATCGCGAGCCTGGGCTGGTACGCCGTGCGGTACCAGGGTCATCTCGCCTTCCCCGGCGAGCAGATGATGCGACTTTCCATGGATCTGGCCACCGGGACCGCGGGCTGCCTGCTCGCGCTCGGCGCGGCGTGCGCACCGCCGCCGCGCTCCGGCGAACCCGTCGGCCTGCCCTTTCTGCCGCCGCTCCGGCGGCTCTAGGACCGGCCCTCCGCGAGGGGGGCCGTAGCAAGAAAACCCATCCCCAGGGAATATTGAGAGAGAGGAACGATCATGACACTTCTCGACCTCCAGACGCTCGAGACCGAACAGTCCGAGGACTTCGGCGGTGGCGGTGGCGGCGACGAGAGCAGCGTCAGCCTGCTGCTCTGCGACAAGCACAGCTCGCACAGCAACCTGCTGTGTCTGTGACGGCCTGACGGTCTCACACTGACGCGGCCCTGGCGGATCACCCGCCCGGGGCCGCGTCCCCGCGGACCTCGCGCCGGGCTTCCGGACCGGTGCGGGGTTTCGCGGCGCTTCCGGCCCGCCCGACCTGCCACGCACACTCGCGAGGAGGCGAGGACCTGCCGCGTATGGCTTCTTCCACCAGCACAGACGCCGAAGGGCGGGCGGGCGACGGGCTGTTGCGGCAGCTGCTGCGGCGCAGTCTCGGCCGCGGGGTCGCGGTGTTCTGCGTCAGCACCGCGTCGGCCGCCGTCGGGCTCGCGCTTCCCGCCGTCCTCGGCCGTACGCTCGACGCCCTGCTCGCCGACCCCCATGGCGCGGCGGCCGGGCGCTGGGTGCTGGGGAGCGCGGGGCTCACCTGCCTGCTCGTCGTGCTGGACGCGCTGGACTCGCTCCTCACCGGCACCGCCAACGCCCGCTCCATCGCCTGGCTGCGGCGCCGTCTGCTGCGCCATACGCTGCGCGCCGGGCCGCGCGCGGGACGGCGGCTCGCGCCCGGGGACCTGGTGACCCGGCTCGTGGGGAACGCCGCGCAGGCCGGGACCGCGCCGACCGCGCTCGCCTCGGCGCTCGCCGCCGTCGTCACCCCGGTCGGCGGGCTGGTCGCGCTGGCCCTCATCGACCCCTGGCTCGCCCTCGCGTTCCTCCTCGGGCTGCCGCTGCTCGCCGCTTCGCTGCGTTCCTTCGTCCGGGACACCACCGACAGCGTCGCCCGCTACCAGCACAGCCAGGGCGAGATCGCGGGCCGCCTGGTGGAGGCGCTGGGCGGGGCGCGGACCATCGCGGCGGCCGGGACGGCCGGCCGGGAACGGGCGCGGGTGCTCGCGCCGCTGCCGGAGCTCAGCCGTCAGGGGCACCGCATGTGGCGGGTCCAGGGCCGCTCCGCCGCGTGGGCCGCCGCGATCGTCCCGCTCCTCCAGATCGCCGTGCTGGCGGTGGCCGGGCTGCGGCTGACGGCGGGGGCGCTGAGCGTCGGCAGCCTGCTGGCCGCCGCCCGCTACGCGGTGCTGGCCACCGGCGTCGGCATGCTGGTCGGCCACCTCAACGGCCTGGTGCGCAGCCGCACCGCCGCCCGTCGCTTCGCGCCCGTCCTGGCCGAGCCCGCCACCGCGTACGGCACGCGCCCGCTGCCGCCCGGGGACGGGACGCTGGAGCTGCGCGACGTCCGGGCGGTGCGCGGCGGGCGGGCGGTGCTGAGCGGCGTCGACCTGGTGGTGCCGGGCGGGCGCTGCCTCGCCGTGGTCGGCCGCTCCGGCTCCGGCAAGTCGACGCTGGCCGCGCTCGCCGGGCGGCTCGCCGACCCGGACGGCGGCCAAGTGCTGCTCGACGGCGTGCCACTGCCCGAACTCACCCACGACGCGCTGCGCCGCGCGATCGGCTACGCCTTCGAACGCCCCGCGCTGCTCGGCGGCACGATCGGCGGGACCATCGCGCTGGGGCCCGCTCCGGCGCCGCCCGGGCGGGTGGTCGAGGCGGCGCGCGCGGCCTGCGCCGACGACTTCGTACGGCTGCTCCCGGACGGGTACGACACGCCCTGCGCGGGCGCGCCGCTGTCGGGTGGCGAGACCCAACGCCTGGGTCTGGCCCGGGCCTTCGCCCATGACGGGCGGCTGCTGATCCTCGACGACGCGACATCGAGCCTGGACACCGTCACCGAGCTGCGGGTGAGCCGGGCCCTGTCCGGCCGCCTCCCCGGCGCCCGGCGGCCCCGCACCCGGGTGATCGTCGCGCACCGCGCGGCGACTGCGGCCCGCGCGGATCTGGTGGTCTGGCTGGAGGACGGGCGGGTCCGGGCCGCGGGCCGCCACGCGGACCTCTGGGAACTGGCCGGGTACCGGGCGGTGTTCGTCGACCCGGATGTATCCGGCGAGCAGGACGTATCGGAAGTGCCATATGCGGACGGGGTCGTTCAGGGTGGCTGAATCCGGCCGGTATAAAAGGGGCGGCCGGGCGGGGCGCGGCGGGGGCAGGCCGGGGCCATATGCCGAGGGCATTCGCTTTCTGTGGGGGCGGCGCCGGGTGCTCGCGCGGCTCGCGGCGTGGTCGGTGCTGGAGTCCGGGCAGACGTTCCTGGGCGGATACGCGCTGGCCCGCGCCCTGGACGACGGGTTCCTGGCGGGGGAGCGGGGCGTCGGGCTGGCCTGGCTGGGGCTCGCCGCGCTGGCCGTGGCCCTCGGCGCGTACGGCACCGGCCGCGTCTACGGCGCGGTGGCCACCCTCGTCGAGCCGCTGCGCGACGGGCTCGTGCGGCGCGTCGTGACGCGGGCCGTGGGCGGGGACGAGGGCGCGGGCAGCACGGCGGTCTCCCGGCTCACCCACCAGGTGGAGATCGCCCGCGACACCTTCGCGGGCCTGGTCATGGTCTCCCGCTCGTTCGTGTTCGTCGCGGCCGGCGCGCTGGTCGGCCTCTTCTCGCTCGCCCCGGTCCTGCTGCTCGTCGTCCTCCCGCCGCTGGTCCTCGGACTCGCGCTGTTCCTGGCGACGCTGCGTCCGATGGCCCGCCGTCAGGAGGCCTTCCTCGAAGCGGACGAGAACATCGCGGAGACGCTCGGCGCCGTCGCCTCCGGGCTGCGGGACATCACCGCGGCGGGGGCGGAGAAGCCGGTCGGCGCGGCCGCGGGAGAGCGGATCGACGCCGAGTACCGCGCGGCGCGCGCCCTCGCCCGCTGGGGCGTGGTGCGCGTGCTCGCGACGGGGGTCGGCGGGCGGCTGCCCGTCGTACTGCTGCTGGCGGCCGCCCCCTGGCTGCTGGCGCGGGGGGTCACGCCGGGCGCCCTGGTGGGGGCGCTGGCCTACCTCCAGCAGTCGCTGCTGCCCGCCCTCCAGAGCCTGATGCAGGCACTCGGTACAGGCGGCTCCCGACTCGCGGTAGTGATCCGCCGGCTGACCGCCCCCGCGGAACCGGCCCCCGGGGCGGGACTCGCCGCGGGCGCCCCGGGGACGGGCCTGGGCGCAGGGCCTGCGGGGAGGAGCCCCGGCGCGGGCGCCCAGGAGACGGCCCTTCGCCCGACGCCCTCCGCCGGCGCGGCGCTCCCCGCCGCGCCGGGACGGGCCCCATCGGGCCCCGACCCCGCCGCCGTTGAGCTGCGCTCGGTCACCTTCGCCTACGGCGACCGCGCCGCGCCCGTCGTCCAAGGCCTGGACCTCCGCGTGCCGGCGGGTGGTCATCTGGCCGTGGTCGGGCCGAGTGGGATCGGCAAGTCGACGCTGGCGGGTCTGATCGCGGGGCTGTTGGAGCCGCGGTCGGGGGAGATCCGGGTGTGCGGCGAGCCCGTACGGGGGCTCGCGGGAGCGCCGCGGGTGCTGATTCCGCAGGAGGCGTACGTCTTCTCGGGCACCCTCGCCGACAACCTCCGCTATCTGTGCCCCGAGCCCGATGTCCCCACCCACGCCGAACTGACCGCCGTCGCCGACGAGATGGGGCTCGGCGCGCTGCTGTCCCGGCTCGGCGGGCCGGGCGCCGACGTCGACCCGGCCGCGCTGTCCGCGGGGGAGCGCCAGCTGATCGCGCTCGCCCGCGCCTATCTCTCCCCCGCCCCCGTGGTGCTGCTCGACGAGGCGACCTGCCATCTCGACCCGGCCGCCGAGGCCCGCGCGGAGCGGGCCTTCGCGCGGCGCCCCGGTACCACGCTGATCGTGATCGCCCACCGCGTCAGCTCGGCGCGCCGGGCCGGGCGCGTGCTGGTCATGGACGGTCGGCACACGGTCTGCGGCCGCCATGCCGAGCTGCTGGAGCGCTCGGCGCTCTATCGCGATCTCGCGGGAAGCTGGGACGGCGGGCTCTCAGAGCCAGCCCTTGCCCCGGGAGATGCGGATGGCGTCCACGCGGTTGCGCGCCCCGGTCTTCCGGGTGATCGCGGCCATGTAGTTCCGTATGGTCCCGTTGGACAGGTGCAGGCTGCGGGCGATCTCGGCGACCGAGGCGCCTTCGGCGGCCAGTGAGAGCACGCTCAACTCACGTGCGGTCAGCGGCATCCGGGCCGCCTGGAGAAAGCCGTAGCCCAAGGAGTCGTCGATGAACCGCTCCTTCTTCGCGACGCTCCGGATGCCGTCCAGCAGCCGGTGCGGCGGGGCGTTCCGGTCGATGTAGCCGAGGGCCCGCGCCTCGTGGGCCCGCCGCAGCGGCCCCGGCCGCTCCGCGTCCGCCAGCACCAGCAGCTCGCCCCGGCCGTCCTTGCCCGATATCTCGCCCGATATCTTGGCTAATTCTCCCTTTCTCGCGGCCCCGTCCGAGCCCGGACAGTGGGTGTCCACCACACAGACGTGTGGTCGTATCGAGCGGGCTCTGCATCGCGCGTCACGCCACGATGTCGTCGTCACTTCGATGTCCGGCTCGGCGTCGATCAGTCCCCCCAATGCGGATCGCAGCAAACAAGAGTCGTGCACCAGAAGTACCCGGATCACGTACTGTCCCTCCAACCCCGTGCGGTTTTGCCCGGTTCCGGGCGTCGTTGATGATTACCGGGGTTGCCCCTGCCGTGAACGCGCATATTGAGCCAACGGGGAGCGCACAGGCGCACAAAAGAGCTTATTCGCGATTTTCTGCTGTCGCGCGCGCCGCTTGCGCCCCTGGCGCCCCCGGTGCGGTGAGGTCGATCAGCCGGCAGACCGTCTCGATGTCGATCTTCACCTGGGCGATGGAGGCGCGCCCCGACAGCCAGGTGATCAGCGCCGAGTGCCAGGTGTGCTCGATGACGCGCACGGCGGACAGCTGCTCGGGCGTCGGCGGTCCGTCCAGCCCCATCGCGTCGAGGATGATCGCGGTGGTGAGGCGGGAGACGGTGTCCACCTCCGGGCTGACCGAGCGGTCGGCGAAGGTGAGGGCCCGGACCATCGCGTCGGCCAGATGGGGCTCGCGCTGGAGCGCCCGGAAGGCGCGCATCAGGGTCTGGGCGACCCGGGCGGTGGGCTCCTCGTCGGCCGGGGGCTGCTTGCGCAGCGTCTCGTGCATGTGCTGGAGCTGGTCCTGCATGGTCGCGACCAGCAGATGGACCTTGGACGGGAAGTAGCGGTAGAGCGTGCCGAGGGCGACGCCCGAGTTCTCGGCGACCTCGCGCATCTGCACCGCGTCGAAGCCGCCGCGGCTGGCCAGCCGGGCGCTGGCGTGCAGGATCCGCCGACGGCGCGCCTCCTGCCGCTCGGTCAGCTGGAGGGAGGCCGGCTTGGCTTCTGCGGTCATCTGTCTCACTTCGGTGCGGTACAGAGGTGATCCGCCGGCGGCCGGCCGGTCCCGGGGGCCGGAACGGGCGCGTGGCGAACCACTGAAACTCGTTCTAGGTTAGCGCGGTGGGTCGCCGTCCACACCGGCGTTTGCGCAGTTGAGACAGGTGACGGCGCTACTCGCGAGTATCCGGCGGGCCGCCCGCGCGTCGCCGCAACGCCCCGACCTGTGCCCGCAGTGGTGCGGATCACCCTTCCCGGCGCCGGTGCCGATGTCCTGACCAGGTATCTTCGAGACTTCTCGGGCGATCCGTTAGTGAAACTTGTTCTAGATAAACGCGAGCGGTTACGCTCCCGCTGAGTTGCACCTAGGAGGGGGCGCGAGTGACCGCTGAGGCCGCGCAGGAGACCGGGACCGGACCAACTCCCGACACACCTCCAGCCGCCGTCGACAGGGATCCCGGGGATCCGGACGGACCGCTGCGGATCGCGCTGCTCACCTACAAGGGGAATCCGTTCTGCGGCGGCCAGGGCGTCTACGTACGCCACCTCTCCCGCGAACTCGCCCGGCTCGGCCACACCGTGGAGGTCATCGGCGCCCAGCCGTATCCGATCCTCGACGACGAGGACGGCGTCACCCTCACCGAGCTGCCCAGCCTCGACCTCTACCGGCAGCCCGACCCCTTCCGCACGCCCCGGCGCGAGGAGTTCCGCGACTGGATCGACGCGCTGGAGGTCGGCACGATGTGGACCGGCGGCTTCCCCGAGCCGCTGACCTTCAGCCTGCGCGCCCGCCGCCATCTCGCCGCCCGCCGCGGCGCGTTCGACGTCGTCCACGACAACCAGACCCTCGGCTACGGGCTGCTGGGCCTGGACCGCGTCGGCTTCCCACTGGTGACCACCATCCATCACCCGATCACCGTCGACCGGCAGTTGGAGCTGGACGCCGCGCCCGACTGGAAGCGCCGCGCCTCGGTGCGCCGCTGGTACGGCTTCACCCGGATGCAGAAGCGGGTGGCCCGGCGGCTGCCCTCCGTGCTCACCGTCTCCGGCTCCTCCCGCCGGGAGATCGTCGGCCACCTCGGGGTGCGCCCGGGGCGGGTGCACGTGGTGCACATCGGCGCGGACACGCGGCTGTTCTCCCCCGACCCCGCCGTGCCCGAGGTGCCCGGCCGGATCGTCACCACCTCCAGCGCGGATGTGCCGCTCAAGGGCCTGGTCCACCTCGTGGAGGCGCTCGCGAAGGTCCGCACCGAGAACGACGACGCGCATCTGGTCGTCGTCGGCAAGCGCCCCGAGACCGGCCCGGTGGCCGAGGCGATGGCCCGGTACGGACTCGAAGGCGCCGTCGAGTTCGTCAAGGGCATCAGCGACGCCGAACTCGTCGACCTGGTGCGTGGCGCGCAGATCGCCTGCGTGCCCTCCCTGTACGAGGGGTTCTCGCTCCCCGCCGCCGAGGCCATGGCCACCGGCACCCCGCTGGTCGCCACCACCGGCGGCGCGATACCCGAGGTCGCGGGCCCCGACGGCGAGACCTGTCTCGCGGTGCCGCCCGGCGACGCGGGCGCCCTCGCCGCCGCGCTCACCCGGCTCCTGGGCGACGCGGAGCTGCGCCGGAAGCTGGGCGCGGCGGGCCGGGAGCGGGTCCTCGCGCACTTCACCTGGGAGCGGGCCGCGATCGGCACGGTGGAGCGCTACCGCGAGGCCATCGCGGCCCAGGCGACCCAGGCCGGATCCCTGCGCGCCCGGCCCGCCGCCCGCCGTCCCGGCTGACCGCCCGGCCCACCGACCCCCGCCCGCACGCCGACCCGACCCGCCGGATTCCCCCTGATCAGAAGGCAGATCACGTGCTGACCGTGGATTTCTCCCGCTTCCCGCTCGCCCCAGGCGATCGCGTGCTCGACCTGGGCTGCGGCGCCGGCCGGCACGCCTTCGAGTGCTACCGGCGCGGCGCGCGGGTCGTCGCCCTCGACCGCAACGGCGAGGAGATACGGGAAGTCGCCAAGTGGTTCGCCGCCATGAAGGAGGCCGGGGAGGCCCCCGCGGGCGCCACGGCCACCGCCATGGAGGGCGACGCGCTGGCCCTGCCCTTCCCCGACGACAGCTTCGACGTCGTCATCATCTCCGAGGTGATGGAGCACATACCCGACGACAAGGGCGTGCTCGCCGAGATGGTGCGAGTGCTGCGCCCCGGCGGCCGGATCGCGGTCACCGTGCCGCGCTACGGGCCGGAGAAGGTCTGCTGGACGCTGTCCGACGCGTACCACGAGGTCGAGGGCGGCCACATCCGCATCTACCGCGCCGACGAACTCCTCGGCAAGATGCGCGAGGCCGGGCTGCGCCCCTACGGCACCCACCACGCCCACGCGCTGCACAGCCCCTACTGGTGGCTCAAGTGCGCCTTCGGGGTGGACAACGACAAGGCCCTGCCCGTCCGGGCGTACCACAAGCTGCTGGTGTGGGACATCATGAAGAAGCCCATGGCCACCCGGCTCGCCGAGCGGGCCCTCAACCCGGTCGTCGGCAAGAGCTTCGTGGCGTACGCGACCAAGCCGCACATCCCCGCCCAGGACTCCCAGGGGGCGGCGTGACGGCCTTCGGCCCCGGGCCCGGCCGCACCGAACGCCTCGTCCTGCCCGGCGTGCTGACCGCGGAACAGGCCACCCGGACCGTGGCGGGCATCGCCGCCGTCCAGCGCGGCGACGGGGCCATACCGTGGTTCCGCGGCCACCACCTCGACCCGTGGGACCACATCGAGGCCGCGATGGCGCTGGACGCGGCGGGCGAGCGGGAGCGCGCCGAGGCCGCGTACCAATGGCTGGCCCGCAACCAGAACCCCGACGGTTCCTGGTACGCCGCCTACCCCGACATCGCGAGCGGGGTCGACGCCGCACACCCCACCGACCCCGGCCGGGAGTCCAACTTCTGCGCGTACGTCGCCGTCGGCGTCTGGCACCACTACCTGGCCACCGGCGACGACGCCTTCCTGGACCGCGTCTGGCCGACCGTCTTCGCCGCCGTCGAGTTCGTCCTCGGCCTCCAGCAGCCCGGCGGACAGATCGGCTGGCGGCGCGAGGCCGACGGCACCGCGGCGACCGACGCCCTGCTCACCGGCTCCTCGTCCGTCTACCAGGCGCTGCGCTGCGCCCTGGCCATCGCGGAACACCGCGAGGAGCCCCAGCCGGACTGGGAGCTGTCGGCGGGGCTGCTGGGGCACGCCATCCGCCACCACCCCGAGCGGTTCCTCAACAAGGACCACTACTCGATGGACTGGTACTACCCGGTGCTCGGCGGGGCCCTGACCGGCGCGGACGCCAAGGAGCGCATCGAGGCCGACTGGGACCGCTTCGTCGTCCCCGGCCTGGGCGTGCGCTGCCTGTCCACCAACCCCTGGGTCACCGGCGGCGAGAGCTGCGAACTCGCTCTGGCCCTGTGGGTGATGGGGGAGTCGGACCGGGCGGTGGAGATACTCCAGTGGATCCAGTCCCCGCTGCGCGCGGAGGACGGGATGTACTGGACGGGGTACGTCTTCGACGACGACGCCGTCTGGCCCGAGGAGCGCACCACCTGGACCGCGGGCTCGCTGCTGCTGGCGGTGGCCGCGCTCGGCGGGGACGAGCCGACCACGGCGGTCTTCGGCGGGGAGCGGCTGCCGCGCGGGCTGGACTCGGACTGCTGCGGGTAGCGGGCCGGACCGGGCCGGGCCCGGGTGTCGGCCGTTGACCGGCTTCAGCAGTCGTTCAGCTGTTGAGGTCGGCCAGCGTCCGCAGCGTCTCCGGGTCGGGCGCGGTCACCAGCAGGTCGGTCACCGGCCCCTTGCGCCACAGCTCCAGCCGCTCCGCGATCCGCTCGCGCGGCCCGACCAGCGAGATCTCGTCCGCGAACGCGTCCGGGACCGCCTGGACCGCCTCCGCGCGGCGGCCCGCGAGAAAGAGCTCCTGGACCCGCCGCGCCTCCTCCTCGTAACCCATGCGCGCCATCAGGTCGGCGTGGAAGTTACGGGCCGCGTGGCCCATGCCGCCGATGTAGAAGCCGAGCATCGCCTTCACCGGCAGCAGCCCCTCGGCGACGTCCACGCACACCCGGGCCTGGGCCATGGGCGCCACCATGAACCCCTCGGGCGCCTCGGCGAGCGCCGCCTCGTACAGCTCCGTGCGCTGCGGCGACCAGTACAGCGGCAGCCAGCCGTCGGCGATCCGCACCGTCTGCGCGATGTTCTTGGGGCCCTCGGCGCCGAGGAGGAGGGGCAGATCGGGCCGGAGCGGGTGCACGATCGGCTTCAGCGGCTTGCCGAGCCCGGTGGCGTCCGGCCCGGCGTACGGGTGCGGATGGAATCGCCCGTCCAGCCGCACCGGGGCCTCGCGGCGCAGCACCTGGCGGATGACGTCCACGTACTCGCGGGTGGCGGTCAGCGGGCTCTTGGGGAACGGGCGCCCGTACCAGCCCTCGACGACCTGCGGGCCGGACAGCCCGAGGCCGAGCATCATCCGGCCGCCGGAGAGATGGTCGAGGGTGAGGGCGTGCATCGCGGTGGCGGTGGGGGTGCGGGCGGCCATCTGTGCGACGGCCGTGCCCAGCCTGACGCGGCTGGTGTGGGCGGCGATCCAGGTGAGCGGGGTGAAGGCGTCGGAACCCCAGGACTCGGCCGTCCAGACGGAGTGATAGCCGAACCGCTCGGCCTGCCGGGCGAGTTCCAGATGGCGGGGGTCGGGGCCGCGGCCCCAGTAGCCGAGCGCCAGTCCGAGCCGCATGGCGTCCCTCCATCCCCGTGCGCGACATGACGGTATGTCAGGTGGCATGACGGTCGGACTGTACGGCCCGGGTCCGGGAATGGCAACGGCCCCCCGCCCTTGACCGGGCGGGGGGCCGATGAGTTTCCCGTGGGCGTCAGCCGCGCTGGATTCCCGTGGTGTCCTGGAGAACGCCACGACGGCCGTCCTGCGTCTGGGCGACCAGCGCCTGACCGCGCTGCTCGACCGCGAGGTACCAGGTGCCGGGGGCCAGCTCGGCGATGGTCGACGACGAGCCGTCCTCCGCGTACAGCGGACGGGCCACCGGCACCGCGAACCAGAACGGGGTGAAGTCCGAGCCGGCCGCCGCCGGAGGCGGGGTCGGCTGGCCCGCGCCCGGCTGGGCGCCGAACGGCTGGCCGGGCTGACCGGGCTGGGCACCGTACGGGGCCGGGGCGCCGGGCTGCGCACCGCCGGGGCCCGGGTAGCCGTAACCGGGCTGCGGGGCGGCGCCGTACGGAGGCACGGCCGCCGGGGCGGCGGCGTTCATCAGCGGGAGCTTCAGGGCGGGGATGCGCTGCGTGAGCAGGGCGCCCGCGGCCAGCGCGAGGTTGGCGATCAGGCCGAGGATCTGGCCGACGCCCTTGTCGAGTCCGTCAGGCCCGCCGATGATCGTCCACAGCGAGCTCCAGGCGGCGAACACCGCGAGCGCGGTGCCCCACTGGTCGAGCGAGAGCCCGAAGAGGTTCCGGCCCGCGGGCTGGAAGCGCGCGGAGACGATGAGAGCAGCAGCGATCACACCAGCCAGGAAGATCGACGGCAGCACCGGGAAGAAGTCGGACTTCCATCCGTTGACGCTGGGGCTGCTGCCGCAGTACTGACCGCTGCAACTGTACGAGTAAAAGTCGAGGAACGAGGCGATGAAGAGCAACACCGCTGCTCCGATCACCACGCCGTCGCCTCGAGTGAGGGAGCGGATGTTCAACGTAGAGGTCCTTTGTCGGTTTCGTCGGTACGGACGGCAGTCGCCGGGCGCATGGCGCGAAGGCGTCGGGGGTGGTGCCCCATCGTACGGGTGATTCTGCCGCCGGTGAGCAGGGGTATCCGATCGGTGTCCCGCTCGTGACCTGCCGTTCGGAGAGTTGTTGCGTTAACCGTTCAAGAAGTCCGT
The DNA here is from genome assembly GCF_055569495.1 of Streptomyces sp. NPDC028305. Taxonomy (NCBI): domain Bacteria; kingdom Bacillati; phylum Actinomycetota; class Actinomycetes; order Kitasatosporales; family Streptomycetaceae; genus Streptomyces; species Streptomyces sp. NPDC028305. The sequence continues at coordinate 666,679 of NZ_JBVHTN010000001.1, read as the reverse complement.
AATGCCCTGTGCGATCCCCCGTGCGGCGCGCTGCCGCCATGCCGCGTCGGTCAGTTGTGCCGCGTCTTTCGGGTCACGCATGTTGCCGCACTCGATGAACACCTTCGGCACGGTGGACAGGTTGAGTCCGCCGAGGTCATCGCGCACTTTCAGGCCGTCCCCGTCGCCCATGTAGTTGGCGGGCGCGTCTCCGGTCGCCGCTTCGAAGCCCGAGACCAGCCGCTTGCCGAGGCGGCGGGAGGGCGCGGTGATCGACGAGGTGTCGGCGTCGCCGCCGCGTACGGAGGCGGGCAGGATGACATGGAAGCCGCGCTGCCCGGCCGCCGCGCCGTCCGCGTGGACGGAGACGACCGCGTCGGCGTGCGCCTTGTTGCCGATCTCCGCCCGCTCGTCCACGCACGGTCCGTACGCCCGGTCGCCGTCCTGGGTGAAGACGACCTTGGCGCCCCGGTCTTGGAGCAGGGTGCGCACGCGGCGTGAGACGTCGAGTGTGAAAGACGCCTCGGAATAGCCGGAGTTGGTGGCCGTACCGGTGGTGTCGCACTCCTTCTTCGCCGTGCCGATGTCGACGCTGCGGGCGATCTCGGAGGTGTGGTCGCGGTTGTGTGGATTGTGGCCGGGGTCGATGACCACGACCTTGCCGGCGAGTGACCGGCCGGGGTCTCCCTTGTCCCCCTCCGGATCTCGGGTGGCCGCGCCCGACGCGCCGCCGCTCCGGGGCGGGGCGATCGAGGTGCTGTCGGCGGTCGGCAGGGGAGCGACGCCGCCGCTCTTCGAGTCGCCCATGGAGTCCCAGATCAGCCAGCCGGCGAGACAGGCGGGCACCAGCGCGGTCAGCACGACCGCGAGGGTTCCGCCGCGGCGGCCGGGGCGGCCGGGGCTGGGGGGAAAGCTTCCGTTCGGCACCCGGGCGATGGTAGCCGTGCGGGGTGAAGGCCCGCGGGCGGGGCGCACAGTCGGTCGCGGGCCCTTGTCGCGCGGTGCGCCGGGTCGGGGTCAGGGTGTCAGGGCACGAGGCTCTTGAGGTCGATGTCGAGCGAGAACGGGACGGTTGCCTTCAAGTGGTCACGGTGGATGCCGGTGGCCACATACGTGCTGGTCATGTCGTCGAGTTCGTAGGTGTGGACGGTGGGGGCACCGGCCTCGTCCTCGATGCGCCAGAAGTGGGGGATCTTGGCCTGTGCGTATTTGAAGGGCTTCAGGGACCGGTCGCGATCCGCCGACTCCTCCGAGGCGACCTCGATGACCAGAGCGATCTCTTCGGGTGCGTACCAGGTGCGGTCCGGGTCGTATGAGGCGGTGGTGACCAGAATGTCTGGTTCGGGCCGACTTTTCTTGTCGAGTCGAATGGTCATCTCACGCTCGGTCTCGAGTCCTGCCGGGGCCGCCTGCCGGAGGGCGAAGGTCAGGTTCTCCACCAGCCGGGAGTGCCGGGACCGCCGCGGCGACATCATGAAGATCAGGGCCCCGTCGATCAGTTCGGTGTGCCGCGGTGCCTGGGGAAGGTGATCGAGGTCGTCCGCTTCCCAGCCGCTCGGCCTGGGCGGGATCATCCAGTCGGGGAGTTCGGCGGTCACGGCTTCCTCCGGGCGTGTCACGGAGCGGTGCGGGCCTCGATCCCTGATCGCCGACTCGGTCGCACGGCTGGTGTCAGCGTAGTGGATGGCGTCGGCTGTCGAGTGTTCACGAAGCCCGGCCGAGGTTGTCGGGCATTGCTCGGGCCAGGCGTGGACGCCGCGGTCGCCATGGAGGGCGCGGACGTGTGCGGAGGCGCGGGGGTCGTGCCCGTCCGGGCCCGTCAGGAAGGGGCGGGGCAGGGGAGAGAATCAGCCGGCCACGCCCCCGCCCACGCGCCGCAGAACGCGCAGCGAGCCGGTCACGGACAGTTCCGCGAAGGCGCCGGAGGTGAGCGCGCGGCGGTAGATCCGGTACGGGGCCTGGCCGCCGTCGGCCGGGTCGGGGAACACGTCGTGGATCACCAGCAGCCCGCCGGGGGCCAGGTGCGGGGTCCAGCCCTCGTAGTCGGCCGCCGCGTGCTCGTCGGTGTGGCCGCCGTCGATGAACACCAGCCCGACCGGTCCGCCCCATATCGCCGCGGCCTGCGGGGACCGGCCGACGACCGCGATGACGTGGTCCTCGAGACCGGCGGCGTGGAGGGTGCGGCGGAAGGTCGGCAGGGTGTCCATCCGGCCGACCTCCGGGTCGACGACCTCCGGGTCGTGGTACTCCCAGCCGGGCTGCTGCTCCTCGGAGCCGCGGTGGTGGTCGACGGTGATCGCGACCGTGCCCGCCGCGCGGGCGGCGGCGGCCAGCAGGATCGTGGAGCGGCCGCAGTACGTGCCGACCTCCAGGAGCGGCAGCCGCAGCGCGCCGGCGGCGTCAGCGGCGGCGGCGTACAGGGCGAGGCCCTCGTCCACGGGCATGAAGCCCTTCGCGGCGCGGAACGCGGCGAGCGTGGCGGCGTCGGGGGGCCCGGAGGTCTCGGGGGTCTCGGGGGTCTCGGGGGTCTCGGTGGGGGCGGAGGCAGGAGGGGTCACCGGGTCATCGTGCCGTACCGCTCGGCGGCGGCGGGGCGGCGGGGGTGCCCCATGGATTCGCGACATCCTCGTGCCCGTCCTGTCATCTGACCTTCCGTCAGATTGGAACACGTTCTACCATCGCCCACGGCCGGCCGGTTCGAGATCCGAGAGAGGCGCTCCATGGGCATCGCCATCACGGAAGACCAGCGGGAACTGGCGCGCGCGGTGCGGGGGTGGTGTGCGCGGGCCGTGCCGCCCGAAGAGGTGCGCAAGCTGCTGGACGCCCCCGCGGGCGGGTCGGGGCGGCCCGCGTACTGGGCCGGGCTGGCCGGGCAGGGGCTGCTCGGGCCGCATCTGCCCGAGGCGTACGGCGGGGGCGGCGGCGGGCTGCTCGACCTCGCCGTGGTCCTGGAGGAGACCGGGCGCGCGGCGCTCCCCGGGCCGTATCTGCCGACCGTGCTGGCCTCGGCGGTGCTGGCGCGCGCGGGGCAGGGCGAGCTGACCGCCGCGCTCGCCGAGGGCGTGTGCGTCGGGGCGGTCGCCCTGGGCGCCGGATCGCTCACCGCGACCCCGGCCGACGCGGCGCGGGGCTGGGCGCTGGACGGGTGCGCCCCGCCCGTGCTCGGCGCGGCCGAGGCCGACCTCGTCGTGCTGGCCGCCACGACCGCCGACGGCGGTACCGCGTGGTTCGCCGTCGACGCCCGCGACCTGGAGATCCGCGCCCACGACGGCGCCGACCCGACCCGCCCGACCGCCGAGGTGAGGGCGACGCGCACGGCCGTCCCCGCCGACCGGGCGCTCGCGGTGGACCCGGGGCTGGTACGGGACCTGGCGGCGGTCCTCCTCGCCGCCGAGGCCTGCGGGACGGCCGGGTGGGCCCTGGACACCGCGGTCGCGCACGCCAGGACGCGCGAGCAGTTCGGGCGGCCCATCGGCCAGTTCCAGGCGGTCAAGCACCTGTGCGCCGACATGCTCGTCCGCGTCGAGCAGGCGCGCGCCCTCACCTGGGACGCGGCCCGCGCGGCGGGCGAGGCGGGTGAGGAAGGGGCGCGCGCCCTGACCGCCGCGCTCGCCGCCGCCACCGCGCTCGACGCCGCCCACAGCTGCGCCAAGGACTGCATCCAGATCCTCGGCGGCATCGGCTTCACCTGGGAGCACGACACCCACCTCCACCTCCGCCGCGCCACCGCCGCCCGGGCCCTGCTCGGCCCGGGCGGCGCCCACCGGCTGCGGGCCGCCCGGCTCGCCGCCGCAGGCGCGCGGCGCGAGCTGCGGCTGGAGCTCCCGGCGGAGGGGGAGGTCCGCCGGGACTACGAGCGGCACCGGGAGCAGGCGCGGGCCGCGATCGGGGCGGCGCGCGGCCTGGACCCCGGCGCCGCCCGCCGCGCCCTCGCGCCCACCGGCCACGCCGCCCCGCACCTGCCGCCCCCGTACGGGCTCGGCGCCGGACCCGTACAGCAGCTCGCGGTGCAGCGGGAGTTGGCCGACGCGGGGGTGGTCCTCGGCGACCTGGGGGTCGCCACCTGGGTCGTGCCCTCGCTCATCGCGTACGGGACGCCGGAGCAGCGGGAGCGCTATCTGCTGCCGACGCTGCGCGGCGAACTGCGGTGGTGCCAGCTGTTCTCCGAGCCGGAGGCGGGGTCCGACCTGGCGGCGCTGCGGACGAGGGCCGAGCGGACCGAGGAGGGGTGGCGGGTCAACGGGCAGAAGGTGTGGACGTCGGGGGCGCGGCGGGCGCACCACGGCATCCTGCTGGCCCGTACGAACCCCCGGGCGCCCAAGCACAAGGGGCTCACCTACTTCCTCGTCGACATGGAGCGCACCGCCGGGATCGACATCCGCCCGCTGCGGGAGATCACCGGGGAGTCGCTCTTCAACGAGGTCTATCTGGACGACGTCCTGCTGCCGCACGACGCGGTGGTGGGCGAGGTGGACGGCGGCTGGGCGGTGGCCCGCAACACGCTCGGCAACGAGCGCGTCCACATGGCGGACCAGCTGACCTTCGACACCGGCCTGGAGGCCCTGATCGCGCGCACGGCCGCCGACGGGGTCGGCGCCGACGACTGGGTGCGGGAGCGGGTCGGGGCGCTGGCGGCCGAGGCGCACGCACTGGCGTGCCTGGCGCTGCGCACCACCTTGCGGCAGGTGTCCGGCGTGGAGCCGGGGGCGGGCGCGAGCGTCCGCAAGCTCATCCAGACCGCGCACCAGCAGAAGGTCGCGGAGCTGGCACTGGAACTGCTCGGCCCGGCGGGCGCGGTGCGCGAGGGCGTGGGGGAGCGGGCGCTGCACGGCTTTCTGATGTCCCGCTGTCTGACCATCGCCGGGGGTACGACGCAGGTGCAGCTGAACGTCGTCGCGGAGCGGATGCTGGGGCTGCCGCGCGACCCGGCGCCCGCGTAACGCGCGACCGCGCATCGCGCAGCCGGGCCCGTACCCGTACGAGCCGGGGCTCGCACGGCACACGCCCCGGGGCCCGGGGCGCACGGTCCACGCCCGAGGCGGGCGCGCACCCCCGCTTGTGCCCGTGCACATGCGCCTTTCGTGCGAGCCCTACGCCCAACGACCCAGGTAGGTACGACAAAAATACGATGCACTGTGCATGGGTCGGTGCCAGCATCACGCCCATGCCGGCCCACACCCCCTCCGCCACAGGTCACTCGTCCGCCGCAGCACGTGTCACCCCACCGGCCTGGGCGGTGCTGCTGGCCGCGTGTGCGGGGCAGTTCCTGGTCGTCCTCGATGTGTCCGTGGTCAATGTCGCGCTGCCGTCGATGCGTACGGACCTCGGGCTCGGCGAGACCGCGCTCCAGTGGGTGATCAACGCCTACGCGCTCACCTTCGCCGGGTTTCTGCTGCTCGGCGGCCGGGCCGCCGACCTCTTCGGGCGCAAGCGGGCCTTCCTCGTCGGCCTGGGCCTGTTCACCGTGGCCAGCCTGGCGGGCGGACTCGCCCAGGAGCCCTGGCAGCTGGTCGCCGCCCGCGCCGCCCAGGGCCTGGGCGCGGCCGTGCTCTCCCCGGCCACCCTCACCATCCTCACCACCTCCTTCCCGGGCGGCGCGGCCCGCACCCGGGCCATCGGCACCTGGACGGCGGTCGGCGCGGGCGGCGGCGCCGCGGGCGGGCTGGTCGGCGGGGTGCTCACCGACTACCTCTCCTGGCGCTGGGTGCTGCTGGTCAATGTGCCCGTGGGCGCGCTGGTGCTGGTCGCCGGGGCGGTGTGGCTGGCCGAGAGCCGGGCGGCGGCCGGGCGCCGGCTCGACGTACCGGGCGCGGTCCTCGTCACGGCGGGGGTCTCCTCGCTCGCGTACGGCATCGTGCAGACCGAGCGGCACGGCTGGGCCGCCACCGCCTCGCTGGTACCGCTGCTCGGCGGGCTGGCCCTGCTCGGCGTCTTCCTCGCCGTCGAGGCGCGCACCCGGGCCCCGCTGATGCCGCTGAGGCTGTTCCGCATCAGGGCGGTGTGGGCGGCGAACTCGGTGATGCTGGTGTGCGGCGGCGGCATGTTCGCGATGTGGTACTTCATGTCGCTGTATCTCCAGAACGTGCTGCACTTCAGCCCCGTCGAGGCCGGTCTCGCCTTCCTCCCGCACACCCTGTCCATCGTCCTCGGCTCCAAGCTCGCGCCCCGGCTGATGGCGGTGTTCAGCGGCAAGGCGCTGGCGATGACCGGCGGGATCCTGGCCGTCGTCGGCTATGCCTGGCAGAGCCGGATGGACGCCGACGGCACCTTCGCCGGTACGGTCCTGGGCCCCGCGATCGTCATGTCGCTCGGCTCCGGGCTGATGATGACCCCGCTGGCCTCGGCCGCCACCTCGGGCGCCGCGCCGTCCGAGGCCGGGCTGGTGGCGGGCCTGGTCAACACCAGCCGGCAGATCGGCGGCGCGCTCGGCCTCACCGTGCTGACCACGGTCGCCGCCGAGCGCATCGCCGCGACCGAGGGCGGCAGCGGCGGCAGCGGTGGGGGCGCTGACGGGCCGGGGCCGGTGGCGCTGGCGGCCGGATACGCCCACGCGTTCACCGTCTCCTCGGGCATCATCGCGGCCGCTGTGGTCCTGATGGCCGTGGCCCTGCCGCGCCGACGCGCCTGAGAATTCCTCCGCGGCCGGGCAACGGTTCGCCGCCCCCATGGACTCCGTAGAGCGAAGGAGGTGCCCATGGGGGACAAGACGGCGAACCGGGACGAGGAGTTCCGGGAGTTCGTCACCACGCGATGGCCGAGGCTGCTGCGCACGGCGTATCTGCTCAGCGGCGACCAGCACACCGCCGAGGACCTGGTCCAGTCGGCCCTGGTGCGGACCTACGTGGCATGGCGGCGGGTCAGCGCTGCCGACGAGCCGGACGCCTATGTGCGCCGCATCCTCGTCAACGAGCACGCGCGGCGGCACCGCAGAAGGCTGAAGGAGTTCCTGACCTTCGGCCCGGGCGACCTGGCCCACCAGGCGACCGACCGGGACCGGATGGCCCTGGCCGACGACCGGGCCATGCTGCGCCACGCCCTGGCGCAACTGCCGCCCCGGCAGCGCCAGGCCGTCGTGCTGCGGTACTGGGAGGACCTCAGCGAGTCGCAGGTGGCGAGCGCCATGGGCTGCTCGGTCGGAACGGTCAAGAGCCAGGCGGCGAAGGGGCTGGCGAAGCTCCGGGCCGCGCTGGCGCTCGAAGGCGTGACCGCGGGTCACGGGGAGGCGCGATGAACAGGGAGTCGTGGTACGTGGAGTCCGAGCACGGGAACGACCCGGACCGGGAGACGGGCGCGGTGGCGGGCCGGCTGGCCGCGATCGCGGACGAGGTGACGGTCGGACCCGCGCCCTACCCGGACGTGGTCCGCGACGGCCGCCGGCGCAGGACCCGCCGCCGAGCAGCGGGGGCCACCGCCCTGGCGGTCACGGCCGTGCTGGTGGCCGGAGGGGTGAGCCTGGGGGACTTCGGCGGCTCCGGCCAGGGCGGGACGGCGACGGCGGCCGCCGCCCCGGTGTCCGCGCCGGGCGCGCTGCACCCGGTCACCACCGTGGTGAGCAAGGGGAAGGCCGACGGGAAGCGCTGGCAGGTCTCGGTCACCGTCTACGGGCCCGCGCGGACGAAGGAGGAGGCACACCGCCAGTACGACCTGGCGATGCGCCGGGGGGACGCCTATCCGATCCTGGACGACAGGTGGGAGGGGAAGTACCCGAAGAACCTGCGCATCGGCGTGACCTGGTTCTCCACCCGGGTGACCGAGGGCACGGGGAAGCCGCGGACGATGGCGGACTGGGTGTCGCCGAAGCCCGGCAAGGGGGAGACGCTGCTGGGCGGCTCGTATCAGCACCAGGGCGCCGAGGCCGCCCCGGTGGGCCTGGCGTGGCTGGCGCCGAAGGTGGAGCGCGTGGTGGTCCACTGGAAGGGCGGTTCGACCGACGAGCCGAAGATAAGTTCGGTGAAGGGCACCGACGTTCGCTGGATCGTGAGCGAGCGCCCGGCCGCCGGGGTGCCGGACGATTTCATCGATCTCTACGACGACAAGGGGAAGCGGACGCGGCTCGGGCCCGCCATACGGCTGGAGGACGTGAAGAAGCAGACGCGGCGGGCGGCCGTGAAGAAGGAGCAGCTGAAGGCCCTGACGAAGACCGGCCGGGAGACGCCGGTGAAGATCACCGAGCTGAGGTGACCGCGTTGACCGAGATGGCCACGGCGACCGAGGTGGCCACGGCGACCGAGGTGACCTGAGGCGACGGGCCGGGCGGCCCCGGGGCGGCGCGACGGGGGCGCGCCGCGGGGCCGCCCCTCCGCGTCACAGCCACCCGTTCTGCCGCGCCGCCCGCACCGCCTCCATGCGATTGCGGGTCTGGGTCTTCCCGATGGCCGAGGACAGATAGTTCCGGACGGTCGCGGGGGACAGATGGACCCTGGCGGCGATGTCCGCGACGGTCGCCCCGTCCACCGCCGCCGCCAGCACGTCCCGCTCGCGCGGCGTCAGCGGGTTGGGGCCCGCGCTCAGGGCGGCCGCGGCCAGGCCCGGGTCGATGACCCGCTCGCCCGCGAGCACCCGGCGCACCGCGACGGCCAGCTCCTCCACCGGGCCGTCCTTGACCAGGAACCCGGAGGCCCCCGCCTCCATCGCGCGGCGCAGATAGCCGGGGCGGCCGAAGGTGGTCAGGATCAGCACATGGCAGCCCGGGAGCTCCTCGCGCAGCGCCGCGGCGGCGTCCAGGCCGCTGCGGCCCGGGAGTTCGATGTCGAGGAGGGCCACGTCCGGCCGCGCCTCCAGCGCGCGGGGCACGATCTCGTCGCCGTCGCCGACCTGCGCGACGATCTCGAAGTCCGGCTCCAGGCCGAGCAGCAGGGCCAGCGCGCCCCGCATCATGCCCTGGTCCTCGGCGAGCAGTAGCCTGATCACGAGGTGTGGACCCCCTTGACGTCCATCGGTCCCTCTTCCTCGCCGTCCGCGTCGTGTTGGTCCACCGGCAGCGCGGCCGCGAGCCGGAAGCCACGGCGCCCGGCCGGGCCGGACTCCAGCGAGCCGCCCGCCGCGGCCAGTCGCTCGGCCAGGCCCTTCAGCCCCGTCCCGCCGACCCTGTCCGCCGCGCCCGCCGCGGACTTGTCGGGCGCACCGGCGGAACGGGAGCCTACGCCGTTCCCGTCGTCGACGATCTCCAGATGCACCTGATCGGCCCCCTGACCCACCTCGATCTCGCACCGGCGCGCCCCGCTGTGCCGCACCACATTGGTCACCCCCTCGCGGACCACCCAGCCCAGCAGTGCCTCGGCCTGCGGGGGCAGCGGCGGCCCGGACCGGCGGACCACGGCGTCGATGCCCGAGGCGTCGAGCAGCGAGCGGGCGCGGTCCAGCTCGGTGGCCAGGCTGCCCTCGCGGTAGCCGGTGACGGCCTCCCGGATCTCGGTGAGGGCCTGGCGGCCGACGGCCTCTATGTCGGCGGCCTGGCCCAGCGCGGCGTCCAGGTCGCGCGGGGCGAGCCGGCGTACGGCCTCGGCCTTGACCACCACGACCGACATGGTGTGGCCCAGCAGGTCGTGCAGATCGCGGGAGAAGCGCAGCCGCTCCTGCTCGACGGCGGCGTGGGCCAGCTCCTGGCGGGTCGCGCGCAGCTCGGCGACGGTGTCGAAGAGCGACAGGACCGCCGCGGCCACCAGGCCGGACAGCACCGTTCCGTAAGGGACGGTCAGCGCGTCGTCCGAGCCGCCGCGCCAGCCGGAGACGACCCCGGCGGAGCCCGCGTACCCCAGCAGCAGCGGCCCCAGCCGGCGGCCGCGGACCACGATGCCGGTGGCCAGCGACAGCAGCGGGAAGCAGAGCAGCCAGTTGCCCGCGTAGCCGATGGACAGGGCGTACGTGAGGGCGGCCAGCCCGGCGAGCGAGCCGAGGCACAGCGGGGCGGAGCGGCGGCGCTTGTCGAGGCCCGTGTAGACCACCGTGACGTACAGCGCGCAGAAGGCGGTCACCCCGGCGGCGCCGAGCCACGGCAGCGGGGTCCTGCCCTGGACCAGGTCCTTGACGTCACCTGTGAGCATGAAGAGCCAGGGCAGGAAGGCGCGCGGGCCGGGCGGCTTGCGCCGCTCGATGTCCGGGGTATCCGAGGTGGCCGTGGTTCTGGCAGGCATGGTCCGAGGTTACGGAAGCCATGGGTGAGCTGGGCAGATGCGGTTGTCAGGGACAGACCCATGACATGTGTCCCGGGCGGGCGGGACAGGGCCGGTCAACCTATCTGACAACCCGTCAGCAGTCTTCCCAGTGCATGGGGATTGGGCTATACAAGGGGCCATCGGCTAGAACACGTTCCTGTGTCGATATGCGGCTCCGCCGCGCGGGCTGCCGTACGCGTCCGTACGCGTCCGTACGCGGGACCCGCGGCTGCCGACCAGTTACGACCCCGGCGCGGCCGACGGTGCGGACGGGCGGGCCGGGGTCTTCCACACCGTGGCGAGGAGTGCTCTCAGCAATGCCCATCGATGCAGCCAAGGCCGTCTCGGCCGAACCCCGGACGACCGCTCTCACCTGGGGCCACAAGGACATCCAGCTCTACCACCTCGGCGTGGGGGCGGGCGTCCCGGCCACCGACCCCGACGAGCTCCGCTACACCCTCGAGAGCAGGCTGCACGTCCTCCCCAGCTTCGCCACGGTCGCGGGCGGCGGCATGGCGGTGGCCGGCGGCCTCAGCGCCCCGGGCATCGACGTCGACCTCGCCGCCGTCCTGCACGGCGGCCAGACCATCGCGCTGCACCGGCCCATCCCGCTCGCCGGGGCCGCCACCCAGACGTCGAAGGTCGCCGCCGTCCACGACAAGGGCAAGGCCGCGGTCATCGTGCTGCGCAGCGAGGTCGCCGACGCGGACGGGCCGCTGTGGACCTGCGACACCGGGATCTTCGTACGCGGAGAGGGCGGCTTCGGCGGCGAACGCGGGCCCGCCGACCGGCTCGAACTCCCCGCCCGCGAGCCCGACCTGACCGTCGAGCGAGCGATCCGCGAGGACCAGGCGCTTCTCTACCGCCTGTCCGGCGACTGGAACCCGCTCCACGCCGACCCCGAGTTCGCCAAGGTCGCGGGGTTCGACCGGCCGATCCTGCACGGCCTGTGCTCGTACGGGGTCGCCCTCAAGGCCGTCGTGGACACCGCCCTGGGCGGCGACGTCGCCCGCGTCCGCTCGTACACCACGCGGTTCGCCGGGGTCGTCTTCCCCGGCGAGACGCTGCGCATCCGCATGTGGCGAGACTCAGGCTCAGCCTCCGACTCCGTGCAGTTGCTGGCCACGGCCGTGGAACGGGACGACGCGCCGGTCCTCACCGACACGGTCGTCAAGCACGACTGAAGAAACAGAGACCCCGCACGGACGAGAGGAGCCGCTGTGCGCGCAGCCGTACTGCACGAGATAGGGCAGGACAAGCTCGAAGTCCTCGACGACATGGAGGCGGTGGGCTTCGGCCCGGGCAAGGTCAGGCTGCGCGTCAAGGCCACCGGGCTGTGCCACTCCGACCTGTCGGCCATGAGCGGCGTACTGCCCCAGCCGGGGCCCTTCGTCCCCGGGCACGAGGGCGCGGGCGAGATCGTCGAGGTGGGCGAGGGGGTGACCGGCCTGAGCCCGGGCGACCGGGCGCTGGTCTGCTGGCTGCCCGCCTGCGGCGCGTGTCCGGCCTGCGAGCGCGGCCAGTCCCATCTGTGCCTGACCGGGTTCATGAACGCCGGCACCCCCAACTTCAAGCGCCCCGGCGGCGCCCCCGAGGACGTCTTCGGCTTCGCCGGGACCGGCACCTTCGCCGAGGAGGTCGTGCTGCCCGCGCAGTGCGCCGTGCCGATCCCCGACGATGTGCCGTACGACATCGCGGCCCTCATCGGCTGCGGGGTGACCACGGGGCTCGGCGCGGTCCTCAACACGGCCGGGGTCGAGGCGGGCTCCTCGGTCGCGGTCATCGGCTGCGGCGGCGTGGGCATCAGCGCCGTCCAGGGCGCCCGGGCGGTGGGCGCCGCGCAGATCGTCGCCGTCGACCCGGTCGAGTCGCGGCGCCAGGCGGGCTTACGCTTCGGCGCCACGGAAGCGGTGGCGCCCGAGGGCCTGGACGACGCCAAGAACCGCGTCACCTCGGGCGAGGGCTTCGACTACGTCTTCGAGGTCGTCGGCAGGTCCGCCACCGCCCGCACGGCCTACGAGGCGACGCGGCGCGGCGGCACGCTGTGCGTGGTCGGGGCGGGGGCGCTGGACGACTACCTGAAGCTCAGCATGTTCGAGCTGTTCTTCGACGAGAAGCGCATCCTGCCCTCGCTGTACGGCGGCGGCGATGTGCTCCGCTCGTACCGGCGGGCCGTCGCGCTGTGGCGGGCGGGCCGGATCGACCTCGAAGGGCTCATCACCCACCGTGTACGGCTCGGCGAGATCAACGACGCGCTGGACCAGATGCGGACGGGGGAATCGCTGCGCACCTGCATCCAGATCTGAACGACACGGACGACACGGACGACACGGACGACACAGACGACACAGACGACACGGAGGATGTTCATGCCGCGCATGCCGCTGGCGGGGAAGACCGCGATCGTCACGGGCGCCGGGCGGGGCCTCGGCCGCGCCGAGGCGCTGGAGCTGGCGCGCCTGGGCGCGAGCGTCGTCGTCAACGACTTCGGCCGGCCCGGACGCGACGGCTCCGGCGAGGCGTCGGCCGCCCCGGCCGAGGAGGTCGCCCAGGAGATCCGGGCGGCCGGCGGACAGGCCACGGCCCACGTCGGGGACGTGGCCGACTTCGAGCAGGCGGGCGAGCTGGTGCGGCTGGCGGTCGACACATACGGCGCGCTCGACATCCTGGTCAACAACGCGGGCATCCTGCGGGACCGGATGGTCTTCTCGATGTCCGAGGACGAGTGGGACTCGGTCATCCGCGTCCATCTCAAGGGCCACTTCAACATGACCCGCTTCGCCGCCGCCCACTGGCGGGAGCGGTCCAAGGCGGCGGAGGGCGGCCCGGTCGGCGGCCGGATCGTGAACACCTCATCCGAGGCGTTCCTCGCCGGCTCCCCGGGCCAGCCGAACTACGCGGCGGCCAAGGGCGGCATCGTCGGGCTGACGACCTCCACGGCGGGGGCGCTCGCCAAGTACGGGGTGACGGCCAACGTCATCTGCCCGCGCGCCCGCACCCGGATGACCGAGGACGTCTTCGCGGCCCTCGAACTCCCCGAGGGCGGCGGCCTCGACGCGCTCGCGCCCGAGCATGTCGCCCCGCTCGTCGGCTACTTGGCGGCGCCGGAGGCGGCGGGGATCAGCGGGCAGGTCTTCGTCGTCCACGGCGGGATGGTGGCCGTCCTGGAGCGGCCGAGGGTGGCGACGAAGCTGGACACGGCGAAGGAGGCGTTCACCTTCGAGGAACTGGACGGGGCCCTGACGCCGTACTTCGCCGGACGGCCGCGCGGGGAGACCTTCGCGGCGGTGGAGGTGCTGGGGCTCAAGCGGGGGTGACCCGGAGTGGATCTGGACCGTCGGTCCTATTGCATCTAGCCTTGGCCACGGCCTGACATCCGATCACGTGGCATGAGCGGGGCCGTCGTCGTGCTCCGGCAAGATTCCGCGTGCTGTGTGCCGTGTGCCGTGCGCCGTGGGTGCGTACGGCCGGTGACCGCTGCCGCTCGCCCAGGGAGTGCTCCACCATGACCACCACCCCCTCCACGGCGCCCGACATCCTCTCCCCGGAGTTCGCGGCGGACCCTTACCCCGCCTACCGGACCATGCGCGAGGACTTTCCGCTGATCCACCACCAAGCGACCGACGCCTACATCGTCTCCCGCTACGAGGACGTCGCCCGGGCGTTCAAGGACCCGGTGTTCACCAGCCGCAACTACGACTGGCAGCTGGAGCCGGTGCACGGCCGGACCATTCTCCAGATGGACGGGCGCGAGCACTCCGTGCGCCGCGCGCTGGTGGCCCCCGCCTTCAGAGGAAAGGATCTACAGGAGAAGTTCCTGCCCGTCATCGAGCGCAACTCCCGGGAACTCATCGATGCCTTCCGGGACGCGCCGGAAGCCGATCTGGTGGGACAGTACGCGACCCGCTTCCCGATCAACGTGATCGTCGACATGCTCGGTCTTGACCGGGCGGACCACGGCCGGTTCCACGTCTGGTACACCTCGATCATCGACTTCCTGGGCAATCTGAGCCAGGACCCCGAGGTCGCGGCGGCGGGGGTGCGCACCCGGGACGAACTCGCCGCCTACATGATCCCGATCATCCAGGACCGGCGCGCGCGTCCGGGTGACGATCTGCTCTCCGTCCTGTGCGCCGCCGAGATCGACGGCACGCGGATGAGCGACGAGGACATCAAGGCGTTCGTCAGCCTGCTGCTCGCGGCCGGCGGTGAGACGACGGACAAGGCCATCGCCGGTCTCTTCCGTAATCTGCTGGCCCATCCGGAGCAACTGGCGGCCGTGCGCGAGGACCGTACTCTCATTCCGGCGGCCTTCGCCGAGACGCTGCGCTTCACGCCTCCGGTGCACATGATCATGCGTCAGCCGAGTGAGGACGTGGAGATGAGCGGCGGCACGATTCCGGCGGGTGCCACCGTCACATGTCTGATCGGAGCGGCCAACCGTGACGAGAGCCGCTACGCCGATCCCGACACGTTCAACATCTTCCGTGAGGACCTGACGACCAGCAGCGCCTTCTCGGCCGCCGCGGACCATCTGGCGTTCGCGCTCGGACGGCACTTCTGTGTGGGGGCGCTGTTGGCGAAGACCGAGGTCGAGGTGGGCGTCAACCACCTGCTGGACGCCTTCCCGACGATGGCCTTCGCCGATGGCGATGGCGAGGTCCCCGCCGAGACAGGCGTGTTCACCCGGGGCCCCGGCTCGCTGCGGGTGCGGTTCGCCCAGCGGGTTTAAGGCTCTCCGACCCCGGTGTCAGGACGCTGCCGCCGCCTCCTCGCCGGGGCGGCGGTGGCGGCCGTGGGGCGCGGTCTGGGCGTCCTCGGGCGCGGCCTGGCCCCGGTGCTTGCCGTGGGCCGTGGCGTCGGCCCCGGCCGCCGCGACCGCCTCCTGTGGACGCGCCTCGGTCGTGTTCGTGCGGGCTTGGGACATCTGGGAAGTCACCCCGTCAGATTGCTGCGTACGGTGCGCGGGGGGCCGGTCGTGAGGACAGAAGACGCCATGACGCTGTCCCTGCGTGACGCATCAAACGTCCCGCGGGTCTACGGAACGCACAGCTGTCACAGCCCCCGAACGATTTTAACCAGAGCGTCGATCTCGGACCCACCGGGGTGGACGGGGCGGACGGGACTGATGGGACGGGTGGGTCGGGTGAGCGGGGCGGAGTTGCTCGGGGCGGGCGAGCGGCGCCTGCTGTAGCGGTACGGGGCGTGCGGCGGTGCCGGACTCCTGCCCGGGGACGGGCCCCACGGCGGGCTCGGGGGCGAGCTCGGGTCTGAGCCGGCGGACGGGCAGGCGCCCGGCCCCCCGCTCCCGCTTCTGCCCCCGCTCGGAGCCGGGCGGCGGTACGGCGGGCGGTGCGATCGGCCCGATGGTCGGCGCGGTCCTCGCCGTCGGCGCCCCGGGGCCCGGCTCCGCCTCCGGGCCGGTCTCCTGCGCGACCCCGGCCCAGGACCCCGTCCCGGCCCACGGCTCGACCCCGGTCTCGCCCGCGGGGGGCGCCCCCGCGCCTCCCGCCCGGACCCGGGTCCAGGACGCCACCGCCGCGCCCGCCGCCAGAGAAGGCGCCTGAGAGAGCGCCGGGGACGGCGACGGCGCGGGCCGCGCCGGCCCCGCCGACCCCACCGGCCGCGGCAGATCCAGCGGCCCCACCACACGGTCCACCCGGGCCACCCGCGCGATCCGCGCCGCCCGCGGTGACTCCTGCGGCTCTTGCGGCTCCGCCGGCTCGGGCATCCGCAGCCGCGCCACCCCGCACGGCACCTGCCCCGTCGCGTACGGCAGCCGCAGCTCGCCGTCCCGGGTCCACAGGCCCGCGCCCGCCAGCCACCCCTCCGGCGCCGGGAGCTGCCGCAACCGCCGCTCGGAGGGCCGCCACAGGCCCACCCACGGCCGCCCGGCCGGGCCGTCGAGGCGGAAGGCCACCGCGCACGCCTCCGGCGTCAGCACCTGGCCCGGCTGCACCGCGAAGGGCGTGGCCTCGGCCTGCGCGGGCCGCAGGCAGTCGGGGAACCTGACCGGGCGGGTGCTGCCCAGCACGCCCCACCCCAGCCGCTCGTCCCCGGGCGCGTCGGACCGTACGAGCAGCAGGCCGCTGTCCGGGTCGGCCAGCAGCAGCCGGTCGTCGCTGTCGTCGGTGATCTGGAGCAGCGGGCTGGTCTCGCCGGCCCGCCGCAGATCGACGACCACGGTCTTGGTGCGGCCGTCGAGCCGCCGGTCGAGGGCGAGCAGCCGCCCCGTACGGTCCAGCCAGATGCCGCCCGTGCAGCGGCCGGGCAGCTCGGCCAGGTGCTGCGGCCCGAAGCCGCCGCCGTGCACCAGCCACACCGAGGTCGACCGCTCGCCGTGGCCGAGCGCGAAGGCGAACGAGCCGCCGGGGGCGGGCGGCAGCAGCGACAGCTCGGCGCATTCGATGGCGCCCAGCGGCCGCTCGCCGGTGCCGGGGCCGGCCGGATAGAGCAAGGAGAGGGTGTGGCGGCCGGCCACCCGGCGGCGGATGAGCACCTGCCCGTCGGCCAGGGGCAGCACCTCGCTGTCCGGCTCCTCGGGCTGGGCCGCGGGCAGCGGCACGGTATAGGGCTCGGGTCCGTCGAGCGTCCAGCGCTCGGGGAACCAGCAGCCCGCCTCGCCGCTGAGCGCGAGCCGGGCTCCGTACGAACCGTCCGCGGCGATCGTGAACGCCGCTCGGCGCCGGTGAGCGGCGCCCTGGGCACCGGTGGCGCCTGCGGCGAGCGCGGCATCGAAGGCACAGGCTGTCATGGTTCAGTCCACCTCCGGCCACTGAACGTAGTTATCGCACTCGCTGCCGAACGCCGAAATCGGCGCGATTCACGCGTAAGTGTGTCTGTTGCCCGATTCGCCTGAGAAGTCGAGCCGGGCTGTGCTGTGTGCCGGGCCTGCCCATGTGGTCGCGGTGAGTAAAGACAGGGGCAAGGCTTGGGGGTGATCCGGGAGGTAGCCTTGCCCCGTGCCCGCACTCTCTGACGTCCTCGCCGCACTCGACGCACTCTGGCCCCCCGAGCGGGCGGAGCAGTGGGACGCCGTCGGTACGGTCTGCGGGGACCCCGGCGCCGAGGTCGGCCGCGTCCTGTTCGCCGTCGACCCCGTGCAGGAAGTCGCCGACGAGGCGGTGAAGCTGGGCGCCGATCTGCTGGTCACCCACCACCCGCTCTATCTGCGCGGCACGACCACGGTCGCGGCCTCCACCTTCAAGGGCCGGGTCGTGCACACCCTGATCAAGAACGACATCACGCTGCACGTCGCGCACACCAACGCCGACCGCGCCGACCCCGGCGTCTCCGACGCCCTCGCCGGCGCCCTCGACCTGCGGATCACCGGCCCGCTGGTGCCCGACCCCACCGACCCCGCGGGCCGCCGCGGCCTCGGCCGGGTCTGTGAGCTGGACCACCCCGTCGCGCTGCGGGACTTCGCCGAACGCGCCGCCGCCCGGCTGCCCGCCACCGTCCAGGGCATCCGCGTCGCGGGCGACCCCGACCGGCTGATCCGTACGGTCGCCGTCTGCGGCGGCTCCGGCGACAGCCTCTTCGACGAGGTGCGCGCGGCCGGGGTCGACGCCTACCTCACCGCCGATCTGCGCCACCACCCCGCCTCCGAGGCCCAGCAGGCCGCGGCGATGTCCGCGTCCGCCGGCGGGGACGGTCTCGCGCTGCTGGACGCGGCCCACTGGGCCACCGAGTGGCCCTGGGTCGAACAGGCCGCCGCGCAGCTCGACGAGATCTCCGACCGGCACGGCTGGGGTCTGCGCACCCATATCTCCCGTACGGTCACCGACCCTTGGACCGCTCACGCGCCCACCACCGCTCACGTCCCTTCCACCACCCCTGGAGCCCCACGCTGAACGCCGCGCCCGCCGACCAGATCCGCCTCCTCGAGGTCCAGGCCCTCGACGTCCGGCTCTCCCAACTCGCCCACAAGCGCCGGACGCTGCCCGAGCACGCGGAGCTCGACACCCTGAACGCCGACCTCACCCAGCTGCGCGACCTCCTTGTGGCGGCGCAGACCGAGGAGAGCGACACCGCCCGCGAGCAGACGAAGGCGGAGCAGGACGTGGACCAGGTGCGCCAGCGCGCCGCCCGCGACCAGAAGCGCCTCGACTCCGGCGCCGTCAC
Organism: Streptomyces sp. NPDC028305; assembly: GCF_055569495.1. NCBI lineage: Bacteria > Bacillati > Actinomycetota > Actinomycetes > Kitasatosporales > Streptomycetaceae > Streptomyces > Streptomyces sp. NPDC028305. The sequence goes on along the minus strand of NZ_JBVHTN010000001.1, from coordinate 648,422 downwards.
CTCCCCGAAGGACCTGGAGAACCTCCAGCACGAGATCGTCTCCCTCGCCAAGCGCCAGAGCGACCTGGAGGACGTCGTCCTGGAGGTCATGGAGCGCCGCGAGTCCGCGCAGGAGCGGGTGGCCGAGCTGACCGGCCGCGTCGAGTCGCTCCAGGCCAAGATCGGCGACGCCACCGCCCGGCGGGACACGGCGGCCGGGGAGATCGACACCGAGGTGGCCACGGTCACCAAGGAGCGCGGGGTCATCGCCGGGACGATCCCCGCCGACCTGCTCAAGCTCTACGACAAGCTGCGCGAGCAGCAGGGCGGCGTCGGCGCGGCCCGGCTCTACCAGCGGCGCTGCGACGGCTGCCGCCAGGAGCTGGCGATCACCGAGCTCAACGAGGTGCGGGCGGCGGCTCCGGACACGGTGGTGCGGTGCGAGAACTGCCGCCGCATCCTGGTCCGTACGCCCGAATCGGGGCTGTAGGCCGATGGCGCGTCGCTTCGTCGTCGAGGCGGACGGCGGCTCCCGGGGCAACCCGGGGCCGGCCGGCTACGGCGCGGCCGTCCTCGACCCGGAGACGGGCGAGACCCTCGCCGAGGCGGCGGAGTACATCGGCACGGCGACCAACAACGTCGCCGAGTACAAGGGCCTGATCGCCGGGTTGCGGGCGGCGCGCGCCCTCGACCCGGAGGCCGAGGTCGAGGTCCGGATGGACTCCAAGCTCGTGATCGAGCAGATGTCGGGCCGCTGGAAGGTCAAGCATCCCGGCATGCGCCCGCTCGCGGCCGAGGCCAGGGGGATCTTCCCGCCCGCACAGGTGTCGTACGAGTGGATTCCGCGCGAGCGGAACAAGCACGCGGACCGGCTCGCCAACGAGGCGATGGACGCGGGCAAGCGGGGCGAGCAGTGGCGGCCGGCCGCCGACGAGGCCCTTGAGGCACCCGCCGTACCCGCCGAGGCCGCCGCCCCGGCCGTGGCGCCCCCCGGCTGGGCCGCCCCCGCGGACCTGGGCGCCCCGGCCACCTTCGTGCTGCTGCGGCACGGCGAGACCGCGCTGACCCCCGAGAAGCGCTTCTCCGGCACCGGCGGCTCCGACCCCGAGCTCTCGCCCGTGGGCCGCCGCCAGGCCGAACTCGTGGCGGCGGCGCTGGCCGCGCGCGGCACCATCCAGGCCGTGGTCAGCTCGCCGCTCAGGCGCTGTGTCGGCACGGCCGAGGCGGTGGCGGCGCGGCTCGGCCTCGACGTCCACATCGAAGAGGGGCTGCGGGAGACCGACTTCGGGGCCTGGGAGGGGCTGACGTTCGCCGAGGTGCGGGAGCGCCACCCGGGCGACCTCCAGGCCTGGCTCGGCTCCTCGAAGGCCGCCCCCACGGGCGGCGGCGAGAGCTTCGCGGCGGTCGCCCGCCGGGTCGCGGTCACCCGCGACCAGCTCGTCGCGCGCTACGCGGGCCGTACGGTGCTGCTGGTCACGCATGTGACGCCGATCAAGACCCTGGTCCGGCTGGCGCTGGGCGCGCCGCCGGAGGCGCTGTTCCGGATGGAGATCTCCGCGGCGTCGCTGTCGGCGCTGGCGTACTACGCGGACGGCAACGCGTCGTTGCGGCTGCTGAACGACACGACGCACCTGCGGTAGCCGTCAGCCGCCGCTACCGCAGGGCCGCCGCCTCGCGCGCGAGATCCGTCACCCGCGCCCAGTCGCGCGCGGCGATCGCGTCCGGCGGCAGCATCCAAGTGCCGCCGACGCAGCCCACGTTGGGAAGGGCGAGATAGCCCGGGGCGCGGGAGGCGTCGATGCCGCCGGTGGGGCAGAAGCGGGCCTGGGGGAGCGGAGAGGCGAGCGACCGCAGATACGCCGTCCCCCCGGCCGCCTCCGCCGGGAAGAACTTCATCTCGGTCACCCCGTGCTCCAGCAGCGCCACGACCTCCGACGTGGTGGAGACCCCCGGCAGAAACGGCACACCCGAGGCGCGCATCGCGCCCAGCAGCCGGTCCGTCCAGCCCGGGCTGACCAGAAAGCGCGCGCCGGCCGCGACGGACGCCTCCACCTGCTCGGGCGCCAGCACCGTACCGGCGCCGACGACCGCCTCGGGCACCTCCTCGGCGATGGCCCGGATGGCGGCCGGGGCGGCCGGGGTGCGCAGCGTCACCTCGATCGCGGGCAGCCCGCCCGCGACGAGCGCGCGGGCCATCGGCACGGCGTCATCCGCGTCGTCGATGACGACGACGGGGATGACGGGGGCGAGGTCGAGTACGGAGGGGGAGGCGGAGGAGGCAGCGCTAGTCACGGCGGCCATCCTGCCGCCGCCGGGCACGTGGCGCAACGGCCGTTGCGCAGGGTGCAACGCCGCTGGCTGGCCCTGACCGCCTACAACTCCGTGACCACCACATCCACGGCCCAGCCCCGCCCCGGTCGGCCCGGTGCGGCCGCCTCCACGGTGTAGCCGAGCTTCCGCAGCGCGTCCACCAGCGCCTCGGGCCCGCTCGGCTCTGCTCCCGCCACCAGCAGATCCCGCACCAGCCGCCCCTTGGTCGCCTTGTTGAAGTGGCTGACCACCGACCGCTTCTCGACCCCGTTCACGATCTTCGACTGGAGCACGCGCACGGTCGCCGTACGCTCCGCCACCTCACCCTTCGGCTTCCACGCCGTGGCGTACGCCGCCGACCGCAGATCCAGCACCAGCCCGTCCCCGGCCGTCTCCGGCAGCACCTCGCTCATCGGCCCCCGCCAGAACGCCCCGAGCGCGCCGAGGCCCGGCAGCTTCACGCCCATCGAGCAGCGGTACGACGGGATCCGGTCGTCGATCCGCACGGCGCCCCACAGTCCGGAGAACACCAGCAGCGACCGCTCCGCGCGGCGCCGGGCGGCGGCGGGCAGGGTGGCCAGCCCGAGCGCGTCGTACAGCACACCGGTGTAGATCTCCCCGGCCGGGCGCGTCCCGGCCTCCCGCAGCCCCGCGTTCTTGGCCACCTCGCCGCGCAGCCCCTCGCTCAGCCCGAGCACCTCGGCGGCCTTCCCCACATCGCCCGAGCACAGCGACACCAACTCATCGAGCACCGCCGCCCGCGCCTCGCCCAGCCCCGGCAGCGACAGCGCCCCCGGCTCCAGCGGGCTCCCCGACTCCGCCGGGGCCTTTCCCTCCGACGGCGGCAACAGCACGAGCACGGCGTTCTCTCCTTCGCTCCACGACTCCCGGCGGGCGGGCCCGTCGCAGCCTACGGCTTGACGACACGGTGCCTTGCGCGCGGGCTTCTGTGTGCACGATCGGGTGAGGCGGACTTTCTTTCCTGCGGTGCCTGCCTCCTCGGTACCTACTGTGGCGACAAGACAGGGAAGGGGGCGTGGCAGTGAGCGCCATGGCAGATGGACCGGTGACGCAGGAGGAAGTCCTGCTGGAGGGTTTCTTGGCCCTGGATACGCCGGAAGGCTTCCGGGCCGAACTGATCGAGGGGGAGATCATCGTGACAGGGCTGCCGGACGGGGATCACGAGCGACACATCAGCGTGATCATTGAGCAGGTGTTCACCAAGGCCGTCATCGATATGGACTTCTCCGGCAACAAGGGGCTCAAGGTTCCCCGCGACGCATGGAGTGTGCCAGACCATGTGATCCCCGACGGAACCGTCGTGCCCAGCGAGCAGCGGCTCTTCCGGGGCGCCGCACCCTGGATGCCCTGCGAGGGCGTCTCGATGGTCGTCGAGGTCACCTCGACCAGGCCGGACCGCGACCGGGAGACCAAGCGCCACTGCTACGCGAACGGGAGCATCCCGCTCTACCTCCTCGTCGGCCGCGAGGAGAGCTCGGTGACCCTGTTCAGCGACCCGGACAAGGCCGATTACCGGGAAGCCATCAGGGTCCCCTTCGGCAAGTCGATCGACCTTCCCGCGCCCTTCTCCTTCTCCCTGGAGACCGCCGACTTCCTCTGATCCCCGCCGCTGTCCGGGGCACCGCGCGCCCCCGGTACCATGGTCACTACGGCGGACGAGCCGGCCGGGCGGTCGCGTCGGGGTCTTTCGGGATCCCGCCGAGGAACGTCCGGGCTCCACACGGCAGGGTGGTGGGTAACGCCCACCCGGGGTGACCCGCGGGACAGTGCCACAGAAAACAGACCGCCGGGAGCCGCGAGGTTCCCGGTAAGGGTGAAACGGTGGTGTAAGAGACCACCAGCGTCCGAGGTGACTCGGACGGCTCGGTAAACCCCACCCGGAGCAAGGTCAAGAGGAGCGCCGTAGAAAGCGCTCTGCGCGGACGATCGAGGGCTGCCCGCCCGAGTCCGCGGGTAGACCGCACGAGGCCGGCGGCAACGTCGGTCCTAGATGGATGGCCGCCGCCCCGGGGGCCGTAAGGGCCCTGGGGAACAGAACCCGGCGTACAGGCCGGTCTCGTCCGCCCCACCTGCGACTTTTCCCTGGAAAGGGCCTCTGACCTGTGTCGGAGGCCCTTTCGGATCTTTCACGGGCTTACTGTCTTACGCGGCGGAAAGTCCCTCGGAAGTCCCTCGGACAGCACTGAAAACAGCGCGCACCTGTCCCTGTCGAGTTTCGGCAACCACCCGCTGAGGGTGTCGCTGCCATGCGTGGGAAGCGGCGCTGCGGTCCGCGACCGCCTGCGGCCGCTGCCTGTCGAAGCCCGAAGTCCTAGACGTGCTGGCTTTTTCGCCCTGACGTGGGCGGTGTCGAGGACGACGCGGGTGACGTCGATCAGGCGGGCGTCGTCCAGCCGGTGCAGCACGGCTTCGTGTAGGCAGCCCCACAATCCGGCTCTGGACCAGATCAGCACGTAGATGATGGCTGCGAACGGCGTCTCATCAGGGGTGTTGGCCGTTCCGCCGCGCTGCGGACGTGTTCGTTGCTCCGGGGGCAGCGGCCTTGCGATCTCCCGCAAGCCGTCCGGCGCGATCCAGTTCCACGTTCCCCGCCGCATGCCGGGTCAACATCCGCCTCACCACACAGGACACGGTTCAAGTCATCAGTATTGGGGCTGGTCGGATATCGGCAGCAGCAGGGTGAAGGTGGTCGGCGAGGCCCGTACGAGCGTGAGCCGGCCCCCGGCCGCCCGCGCCATGTCGCGCGCCAGGGGCAGGCCGATGCCGCTGCCGGAGCGTGAGGTGGTGGTGCCCCGCGCGAAGACGAGCCCGGGTTCGAGGGCCAGCGACCCCTCGTCGGCCACGTCCACGGCGACCGCGCCCGTCATCTCCCGCACCGTGACTCCGACCGTCCCGCTCCCGTGCCGGAGCGCGTTGTCCAGCAGCACATCCAGGATCTGCTCGGCGGTCCGGTCCGGTACGCGGATCGTCTCGCTGCCCGGTTCGAACGCGAAGTCCAGGCGGCGGCCTTCGGCGGCGAACGCGCCGTGCCAGCGGCGCTCCACGCTCTCGGCCAGCTCCCCGAGCGGCCCGGACCGCTCGGGGAGTCGCGGTCCGGGTGCCGCTCTGGCCAGGCGCAGGACCTCGTCGACCGTCTGCTGAAGGTGCCGGGACCGCTCCAGGGCCTCCTCGATCGCCGCCCTGAGGCGCGCGAGGTCCGCGCCCGGATCCGCGGCGGCCGCTTCGAGGCCCAGCTGGAGGCCCGCCAGCGGCGTACGGAGCTGGTGGGAGGCGTTGGCGCTGAACTGCCGCTCGTGTTCGAGCAGCGTGGTCAGCCGCTCGACCATGGTGTTCTGGGTGCGCGCCACCTGGTCGATCTCGGCGATCGCGCTGCGTCCGGCGCGGGCGGTCAGATCGCCGCCGGCGACGGCCACGGCCGTGGCCGACAGCGCCTCCAGCGGAGCGGTGAGCGTCCTCGCCTGGTGCCGCGCTACCAGTACGCCGGTGGCGAGCGCGGCCAGGGCGGTGCCGACGAGCGCCGCCCACGCGAGGCCCACCCGGGCCCAGACCTCCTGGGTGCCGTCCGCCGCGCGGACCACGCCGGTGACCCGCTCCGCCGTCGACACGGGCACGGCGGCGACCAGGTCCTGGCCGTCGCGGCCGCGCGCCACGACCCCGGCCATGGCCCGCCGGGTCACCGCATCCGCGGTCGCGGGCCCGTGTCCGTCGCGCAGGCGGCCGGCCAGGTCGTACAGGCCCACGCGGGCATCCGATTCGCTGGTGGGCAGCTCCGTGCGGTCCCCCGCCGCGAACTTCGAGCCCACGCGCACGGCGGCTGCCAGGGCCGCCCTCTCGAGCTCGCCGCGCTCGTCCGAGATGAAGGACCGCTGGATCCCCACGGCCAGCGGCGTGGCGAGCAGGACGAGGGCCACCATGACCGCGACCACCGCCACGCGCACCACGCGCTTCCTCATGCGCCCATCATGACCCCCGGACACCCCGGCGGTGCCAGGTATGACGGGCAGGCCGCATTTCGCCCCCGTGTTTTGCCGTCGTCTCACCTTCGTCGCAGCGGGCTTTGAGCACCGTCTCCCTAGCGTCGTGGACATCACCGGACCGCCCCCCGCGGAGGACAGACACCATGACCAAACGAGGCATTCTTGCCGTCCCGGCCGCGATGGCCCTGGCCGCCGCGGTCCTCGCGGGCTGTTCGGGAGGCGGGGGCGGCTCCGGCTCGCACAGCGGCTCGACCGGCTCCTCGTCGCACCAGCCCGGCCCCGCGCCCACGGAGTCCAACCCGCCCGGCGACATCCCCGACAACCAGGCCTATGTCTCCTACCGGCCCTCCGGCGCCGGCTTCACCGTCAAGGTCCCGGAGGGGTGGGCCCGCTCGTCCGCCCACGCCACCACGACCTTCAGCGACAAGCTGAACACGGTCAAGATCGGCTTCGCCCCGGCATCGGCGGCGCCGACGGTCAAGTCGGCCCGGGCCCAGGTGGTCCCGGCCCTCAGGAAGCAGGCACAGCGCTTCTCCCTGGAGAAAGTCACGACAGTTTCCCGCAAGGGCGGCCAGGCCGTACGGATCACCTACCAGGCCGACTCGGCCCCCAACCCGGTGACCGGCAAGGCGGTGCGCGACTCCGTCGAGACGTACCTCTTCTTCCACAACGGCCGCCAGGCCACCCTGACCCTGTCCGGACCGACGAACGCCGACAACGTGGATCCCTGGCGCATCGTCAGCGACTCGCTCCGGTGGCAGCGATGACCGGCCCGACGACAGCGCCCGCCCCGGCGACAGCGACCAGCCCGGACGAGGCGGCCGCCATCGAGGCCAGGGACCTCTACCGCTTCTTCCGCACGGGCGAGGAGGAGACGCTCGCGCTGCGCGGGGTGTCCCTGAGCGTGGGGCGGGGCGAGACCGTGGCCGTGGTCGGGCCGTCGGGCTCGGGCAAGTCGACCCTGCTGGCCTGTCTGGCGGGGCTCGACGAGCCGGCCGGCGGCTATGTCCATGTCGGCGGGGAGCGGATCAGCCACCGCCCCGAGGCCCAACGGGCGCGGGTGCGCGCCCGGCGCGTCGGGGTGCTGCTCCAGTCCGGCAACCTCATCGCCCACCTGGACGTACGGGAGAACATCCGACTCGCACAGGCGGCCGCCGGGCGCCGCACCCACACCCAGGACGTCGCCGAGCTGCTGGAGGGGGTCGGCCTCGGCGGTCGGGCGCACGCCCTGCCGCACCAGCTGTCCGGCGGCGAGCTCGCCCGCGCCGGTCTGGCCGTCGCCCTGGCGAACGACCCCGATGTGCTGCTCGCCGACGAGCCCACGGGCGAGTTGGACGGACGTACCGAACGCCGCGTGCTCGACCTGCTGGGGAGCCGCGCCGGGGCGGGCCGCGGGGTCCTCGTCGTCACCCACAACACCGAGGTCGTCGGCTTCGCCGACCGGGTGCTGGTGCTGCGCGACGGGAGGATCGAGCCATGAGCGCCGACGTCGTCGCCGACGTCCTCATCGACTGCCGGGACGCTTCCCGCACCTACGGCCAGGGGGAGAACGCGGTCGTCGCGGTGCACGGCGCCAGCTGCCTGGTGCGGGCCGGCGACCGCATCGCGATCATGGGACCCTCCGGGTCCGGCAAGTCTACGCTGCTGCACCTGATGGCGGGCCTGGAGCGGCCGACCAGCGGCGAGATCGACTGGCCCGGCCTCGGTCGGCGAGCCGCCGCCGGGGACATCGGCGTGGTCTTCCAGTCGCCGAGCCTGATCCCGGCCCTGGACGTCGCCGAGAACGCCGCGCTGCCGTTGGTTCTGGCGGGCACCGCGGAGTCCGCGGCCCGCCGCCGCGCGCTGGCGGCGCTGGAGGCCGTCGGCGTGGCGGACCTCGCGGACAAACTGCCGGAGGAGATCTCCGGCGGGCAGGCCCAGCGGGTGGCTGTGGCCCGGGTGCTGGCCCTGGGGCCGCGCGTGGTCCTCGCCGACGAACCCACCGGCCAGCTCGACCGCGCCACCGGCGGGCACGTCCTGGACGTCCTGCTGGACGCCGTGGCGCGACTGGGCGCCGCGCTCGTGGTGACCACCCACGACCCCACCGTCGGCGAGCGCCTCGCCGAGCGCTGGCCCATGCACGAGGGGCGGCTGGTCGTCCCCGCCCGAACCGAACCCGGGCCGAACGGGGCGCCACCCGCGCCCACCCACGTACGTCAAGGAGAGAACCCGTGATCACCACCTGGCTGTCCGGGCTGGTCAGGCGCCGCCGGGGCAGACTGCTGGCCGCCGCGCTCGGCATCTCGCTCGCCGTCGCGCTGGTCGCGGCCTTGGGCTCCTTCCTGACCGCCTCGAAGTCGACGATGACCGATCGCGCGGTGCGCTCGGTCGCCGTCGACTGGCAGGTCGAGGTCCAGCCGGGTGCCGACCCCGGCCAGGTGCTGGGCACCGTACGGTCCGCCCCGGGGGTGCACACCGCCCTCCCGGTCGGCTTCGCGCACACCACCGGCTTCCAGGCCACCACCGGCGGCTCCACCCAGAGCACCGGACCCGGCGTCGTCCTCGGCCTGCCGCCCGGCTACCGCGGCGCCTTCCCCGGCGAGATCCGCCAGCTGACCGGCGGCACGTCCGGGGTGCTCATCGCCCAGCAGACCGCGGCCAATCTGCATGTCGCCCCCGGGGACACCGTCACCTTCGGCCGCCCGGGAGGGCACCCGGCGCATGTCAAGGTGGCCGGTGTGGTCGACCTCCCCCAGGCCGACTCCCTGTTCCAGAAGGTCGGCGCCCCTCCCCAGTCCCAGCCCTCGGCACCGCCCGACAACGTGATCCTGCTGCCCGCCGCGCAGTTCGCCTCCGTCACCGCCCCCGTCAGGGCCGCCGACCCGGCCGCGGTCGCCACCCAGATCCATGTCGCCCGCGACGCACGCCTGCCCGCCGACCCCGCTGCCGCGTACACCGCGGTGACCGGCGCCGCGCACAACCTCGAGGCGCGCTCCGCCGGTGGCGCGCTGGTGGGCGACAACCTCGGCGCCGCACTCGACAGCGCACGCCAGGACGCTCTCTACGCCCAGATCCTCTTCCTGTTCCTCGGCGTGCCGGGTGCCGTGCTCGCGGCCCTGCTGACCGCGGCCCTCGCGGGCGCCGGCGCCGACCGGCGCCGCCGGGAGCAGGCCCTGCTGCGCACCCGGGGCCTCGGGTTCCGCAAGGTCGTCGGGATCGCGGCGACCGAGGCCGCCGTGGTCGGCGTGGCGGGCGGGCTGCTCGGGCTCGGCATCGCCGCCGTCGCGGGCCGTATCGCCTTCGGGACCGCGTCCTTCGGCTCCGGCACCTCCGCCGCGGCGGGCTGGTTCCTGCTGGCCCTGCTGCTGGGGCTGGTCATCGCGGCCCTGGCCGTCCTGCTGCCCGCCGTGCGCGATCTGCGGCAGGGCACCGTCGCCGAGGCCCGGCGGGTCGTCGGCCGGGCCGGGACCCCGCGGTGGATGAGGTTCTGCCCCGACCTGATCCTGCTGGCCGTCTCGTTCTTCGTCTTCCGCGCCTCCAGCGGAAACAACTACTCCCTGGTCCTGGCGCCGGAGGGGGTCCCCACCATCTCCGTGTCCTACTGGGCCTTCCTGGGCCCGGCCCTGCTGTGGCTCGGCTCCGCCCTGCTGCTGTGGCGGCTGGTCGTGCTCGCCCTCACCTACGGGCGCCGACCGCTGGCCCGGCTGGTCCGGCCGCTGACCGGAGCCCTGGCCGGGACCACCGCGGCGGGCCTGTCCCGGCAGCGCCGCCCGCTGGCCCGGGCCATCGTCCTGCTCGCGCTGGCCATCTCCTTCGCCGTGTCCACGGCGGCGTTCAACGCCACCTACCGACAGCAGGCGGAGGTCGACGCCCGGCTCACCAACGGCGCGGACGTGACGGTGACCGAGTCGCCCGGCTCGACCGTCGGCCCCAGCGCCGCCCACCCGCTGGCGGCCATCCCGGGAGTGCGCCATGTCGAACCGCTTCAGCACCGGTTCGCCTACGTCGGCGCCGACCTCCAGGATCTGTACGGGGTCCGGCCCTCCACGATCACCTCCGCCACCTCTCTCCAGGACGCCTACTTCGCCGGCGGCAGCGCCAAGAGCCTCATGGCCAAGCTCGCGGCCCGGCCCGACTCCCTCCTGGTCAGCGAGGAGACCGTCAAGGACTTCCAGCTGGCCCCGGGCGACACGCTCAAGCTGCGGCTCCAGGACTCCAGGACCAAGGCGTTCCACACCGTGCCGTTCCACTACGCGGGCGTCGTCAAGGAGTTCCCGACCGCGCCGCGCGACAGCTTCTTCGTGGCCAATGCCGGCTATATCGCCAAGACCACCGGCAGTGGCGCCGTCGGCACCTTCCTCGTCGACACCGGGGGCACACACCAGAAGGCCGTCGCCGCGAAGCTGCGCCACCAGCTCGGCACCACCGCGAAGGTCACCGACATCACCCAGACCCGGTCCGCCGTCGGATCCAGCCTCACCTCCGTGGACCTGGCCGGCCTCACCAGGATCGAACTCGCCTTCGCCGTCCTGCTGGCAGCGGGCGCGGGCGGCATCGTGCTGGCCCTCGGGCTCGCCGAGCGCCGCCGGACCTTCGCCATCGCCACCGTGCTGGGCGCCACCCGGCGGCAGCTGCGCGGGCTGGTGTTCAGCGAGGCCGCCGCGCTCACCGCGGCCGGGCTGGCCGGAGGCGCGCTCATCGGCTGGGCCCTGACCCAGATGCTCGTCAAGGTGCTGACCGGCGTTTTCGACCCACCGCCCGCGGGGGTGGCCGTACCCTGGCCGTATCTGGGCCTGACCCTCCTGGCGGCCCTCGCGGCCATTGCCACCGCCGCGCTCAACGGCGTGCGCAGATCCACCCGGCCGGCTGTGGAGGAACTCCGTGAACTCTGATCCCGGCCCGGCCGCGCGCGTCCACCGACCCGCCCGGCCTACCCTTCGGGGCATGCGTACGACACGGGCCGAGGACGCCGTATCCGTTCTGGTCATCGAGGACGACGACGTCATCGGACGACATCTGGAGACCGGGCTGCGCGGCAGCGGCTACCAGGTGGCCTGGAGCCGGACCGGCGGCTCGGGGCTGGCCGAGGCCCGGCGGCTGCCCCTCGACGTCGTCCTGCTCGACCTCGGCCTCCCCGACGTGGACGGCATCGAGGTCGCGCGGGAGCTGCGCGACGAGTTCCCCGATCTCCTCATCCTCATTCTGACCGCGCGCGGCGAGGAGATCGACGTGATCGTGGGCCTGGACGCGGGCGCCGACGACTACCTGGTCAAACCCTTCTCGCTGACCGTGCTCCTCGCCCGGCTCCGCGCCCATCTGCGCCGTCGCCCGGCCGGCCCGCCGGGCTTGAGCGAGCCGGTCAGGCTGGGGGACCTGACGGTGGACATCGCGGCCCGCCGCTGTCGGCTCGGCGACGGCGAAGTGGAACTGCGCCCCAAGGAGTTCGAGCTGCTCGCCGTGCTGGCCCAGCACCCGGGCGAGGCCGTCTCGCGCGAGACGCTGATGGCGCGGGTGTGGGACGAGAACTGGTACGGCCCCACCAAGACCCTGGACGTCACCATGTCCTCGCTGCGCCGCCGGCTGCAGACCGCCGCGGCGGCCTGCCCCGTCCCGCTCGAGCTGCCCGAGCTCACGACCCTGCGCGGACACGGCTACCGGCTCGAACCGCCCGGCCCCGGCGCGGCGAGGTAGGGCCGTGACACGGCGAGCTGGGCGGAGTGGTCACAGCCACCGCCGCAAGTTCAGGCGGTTGCTGTCGTCAAGGGCTGCGCGGCCGTGAGAGCGGCGCTGTAGCGGCGCAGCAGGAGGATCGCTGTTGCCGCGAGGCCGGTGAGGAGGCCGAGCCAGATGCCGATGGTTTCCAGGCCGAGGGCGTAGGCGAGGAGCCAGGCTGAGGGGAGTCCGACGACCCAGTAGCCGATGACGGTGATGCGGAAGCCGCTCTTGGTGTCGTGGAGTCCGCGCAGGAGTCCGACGCCGATGTTCTGGGCGCAGTCGAAGAACTGCAGGAACGTGGTGACGATCAGCAGGTGGGTGGCGATGGTGAGGGCCCGGGCGGAGCCGGTGTCGAGGAAGGGGGCCAGGACCAGCCGGGGCAGGGTGAGATAGAGGATGCCGACGCAGGTCATGACGGCGGCGGCGCAGGCGAGTGCGGTGTTCTTGATGCGGCGGGCGGTGTCGTGGTTGCCGAGCTCGAGTTCGCGGCTGACGTTGATGGACGCGGCGTGGGACAGGCCGACGGCGACCTGGAAGACGATGTAGACGAGTTGGTTGACGGCAGTGTGGGCGGCAAGCGCGTCGGGGCCGAAGGAGCCGGCCATCAGGGCGGTGACGGAGAAGAAACCCGCCTCGGAGCCGTACGTGAGGGCGATCGGGACGCCGAGACCGAGGAGGCGCTTGAACACCGCCGGGTCGGTGCGGGTGATGTCGAGGGTGAGGAGTGGGGCGAGCATGCTGTCCCTCCGCGCCGCGACGTACAGAGCGACGAAGGACAGCAGGTAGACGGCGGAGGTGGCGATGCCGACGCCCGTCAGCCCGAGGCGGGGAAGCCCGAAGGTGCCGTGGATGAGGATCCAGTTGAGGCCGGCGTTGACGCCGATGGACACGAGGGTGATCTGGAGGAGGGCCTGGGGGCGGCGCATGCCGACGGTGAACTGGCGGACGGCCTGGAACCACAGGCAGGGCAGCAGCCCGGGGGCGAGCGCGTACAGCATGTGCTGGGTGAGGCCGACGACGTCCGCGTCCTGACCGAGCCAGGCCAGCAGTTGCCCGATGAGGATCATCATCGCGGTGCCGGCGATCCCGGCAAGGGTGGCGACGGCCAGGCTCGCGCGGACCACGCCCCGCACCTCGTCGTGTGCCGGGTGCGCCGGCTCCTGCGGGTCGTCCGTGCTCTGGGCCGCCTGTTCGGCGCGGGCTGCTGCGGCGGCGACCTGGTTGCCGACGGAGGTGACGAGGCCGACGCCCATGGTACGGATCTGGTTGAAGATCACGATGGCGAGGCCGCCGGCGGCGAGCTCGGTGGTGCCGAGCAGTCCCATCATCACCGTGTCGGTGGTCGTGAGGGCGACCTGGGCGAGCTGGGTGAGAATGAGCGGGACCGCGAGCACGCTCAGGGCACGGCTGTCGTGGAGGAGCGTGGTCAGCATGTGGTCTACCGGTTCCTGCGGAGTTTGGTGAGGAGTTCGTCGACTTCCCGCTCGGTGTCGGGGCTCAGGAGGTCTCGATCGCTCATCCAGTCGTCGTTGAAGACGGTGTCCATGTACTTCTCACCACCGTCGTTGACCAGGGCGACCATAGTCGTTTCCGGCGGCAGGGCGGACAGGCGGGTCAGGGCTTCGTAGACGACGCCGCCGGCCGAGACGCTAGCACCTAATTTAGGTTAGGCAAACCTAACTCATTGGTCACCTGGCTCCCGCGGGTGAGCTCCTCGCGGTAGGCGCCCTCTTGCGAAGGCGGTTGTTATTAGGATAGGCAAACCTAAGCAATTCGTGGCTTCGTGGAGCGAGGACGTACGTGAACATCAACAGGCGCCAAGTGCTGTGGGCCGGCGGGGCGATGGGCGCGACGGCCCTGCTCGCCGCCTGTTCCTCCGGCGGTGGCGGTACCTCCTCCGACCCGGCGGCCGGCGGCAAGCCCAGGAACGGCGGCACCCTGCGGGTGGGCGCGCTGGGAAAGGCAAGCGCGATCACCCGCGACCCGCACGGCACCCAGACCAACGAGAGCGACTACCTGATCATCGCGCTCGTCCACGACACCCTCACCGTCCCCGGCGCCGAGTCCAACACCGTTGCCCGTCTGGCCAGTTCGTGGGAGTCGTCGGCCGACCTGAAGACCTGGAAGTTCAAGATCGCCAAGGGTGCGGTGTTCCACGATGGCACCCCGCTGACCGCCGAGGATGTCGTCTGGTCCCTCAAGCGGCTGCGTAACACCCCGTCCGGTTCGGCCCGGCTGCCCGGGATCAAGGCCGAGAACATCACCGCCGAGGGCACCGACACCGTCGTCATCATCTCCGACTACGCCAATGCCGAGTTCCCGGTCCTGACCCGGTTCACCACCTTCGTCCTGAAGAAGGGGACCAAGGACTCCGAGATCGCCAAGGCTCCCGGCACCGGCCCGTTCAAACTGGACTGGTACCGCGGCGGCAACGCGCGCCTGGTGAAGAACGACAAGTGGTACGGCCCGGCGGTGCACCTCGACGCCATCGAGGTCACCATGTTCGAGACCCCGCAGGCCATGGCCAACGCGCTGCTCGCCGGGCAGATCGACCTCGCCTCCAACGCGGGCGCGATCGCAGCCCGCACCGCCCAGACGCGCAAGGACATCCAGATCCTGCGCCGCCCCAACGACATGGCCATGCCCATCGTCATGCGCACCGCGAAGGGCAGCCCGTTCGCGGACGCGCGGGTGCGCGAAGCGATGCGCCTGGTCATCGACCGCGAGGCGATGGTCAAGCAGGTCCTGTCCGGCTACGGCACCGTCGCCAATGACATCCTCGGCACCGGCGACCCCGACTACGCCAAGGACATCCCCCAGCGCACGCGTGACCTCGCCAAGGCCAAAACGCTGCTGAAGGACGCCGGCTTCGACCTGTCCAAGACCTACGACCTGATCACCACAGACGACATCGCGGGCCTCGCCGACTCCGCGACCCTCTTCGCCAACCAGGCCCGCGAGGCCGGCATCAAGGTGAACGTCGTCAAGCAGGAGTCCGGCGCCTTCTGGCAGAAGACCTGGAAGACCGGCGACCTCTACACCACCTACTGGGGCACCAACGACTCGGTCGTCTTCTTCGCCTCCAAGACCATGGTCAGCGGCGCCGGACAGAACGAATCCGGCTGGGCGGACAAGGAATTCGACGCCGCCTACCGCAAGGTCATCGGCACCAAGGACGAAAAGCAGCGCGCCGCCCACCTCAAGCAGCTCCAGCAGACCGAGTACGACAGCTCCGGCTACCTGCTGTGGGGCATGGCCGACGGCATCGACCTGGCCGCCGCCAAGGTGCGCAACCTGCCCAGGCTGGCCGGCTACGGACGCGTCCAGCTCGAAGGCGTGTGGCTGAGTTGAGCCCCCTCACCAAGGCCGGTGCGGTGCCCGCTCCCCCCGCGGGGACGGGCACCGCACCGCGCCGCCCGTACCACCCGGCCGTAAGGGTGCCCGCCGCGGTCGCCCATCGGGCACTCATGCTGATCGTCCTGCTGGCCCTGGTCTTCGCCGCCGTCGAGCTACTGCCCGGGGACGCGGCCGGCGCCACCTCCGAACGCGGCGCCACCGCGGCCGACATCGCCGCCCGCCGGCACCAGTTGGGCCTGGACCGGCCGGTGTGGGCACGGTTCTGGGACTGGATGACCGCCCTGCCGACCGGTGACCTGGGCACCTCCGCCCAGGGCCAGAAGGTGACCGCCCTGCTCGCCGACCCGCTGCCCAACACCCTGGTCCTGGGCCTGAGCGCGTTCGCCCTCACGATGGCGCTCTCCCTGCTGCTGGGCTGCTGGGCCGCCGCCCGCCCTGGCCGGCTGACCGACCGGATCATCGGCCACGCCTCGACCGCCGCGTTCGCCCTGCCCGAATTCGTGATCTCCGTGGCCCTCCTGCTGGTGCTGTCCCTGTGGACCGGCTGGCTCCCGGCGGTCACCGTCACCGGCAGCGACGGCAGGCCCGCCCAGTGGACCATGCTGATCATGCCGGTGGTCGCCCTGGTCATCCCGCAGACCGGCTGGAACGTCCGGATCGTGCGCGGTGCCCTCGCCGACCAGGCCACCACCCCCCACGTCGAGGCCGCCCACCTGGACGGACTGCCGGTCCACCGGGTGCTGCTGCGCCACCAGTTGCCCGGCGCCGTACCCGCCATCGCCACAGGCTTCGCCACCACCACCGGCATGCTGCTGGGCGGGGCCGTGGTCGTGGAGACCCTCTTCAACTACCCCGGCATCGGCAACCTGCTGGCCGGCGCCGTCGCCTCGCGCGACACCCCGCTGATCACCGGAGTCGTCGCCTGCGCGGGCGCCGTCATCAGCCTCGTCCTGCTCGCCGCGGACCTGATCCGCGAGGCCACCGTGGGAGACCGCCCATGACCACCACCCTCGCCCCGGCGGTCGGGCGCCGGCGCACCGGACGCACCCGCACCCTGGCGCTGACCGCCTTCGCAGTCCTGCCCCTCCTGCTCACCGTCGCCGGTCCCCTGCTCGCCCCGCACTCCCTCTCCTCACCGGTCACCGCCCCGTTCACAGCCCCCAGCGCAGACGCCCCGCTGGGCGGAGACCAGTTGGGCCGCGACGTTCTCAGCCGCCTCCTGCACGGCGGCACCCTCCTCGTCGCCGGCGCGCTGCTGGTGGCCGCCGTGGTCACCGTGGCCGCCACCGTCATCGGCTGCTTCGCCGTCCTGCGCCCCGCACTCGGCCGGGCGGTCGAACGCTGCGCCGACGTCGCGATCCTGCTGCCTCCGCTGCTGGGCATCATGCTGATCGCGCTCGCCTGGCCCGGCGGCGGACGCTGGGCCGTCATCGCGGCAGCGATCGTCCTGGGAACCCCCTACGCCGTACGAGTCGTCGCCGCTGCTGCTGCCCCGCTCGCCTCCGCCGGCTACGTCGAGGCGGCCATCACCCGCGGCGAGTCCACCGCCTACATCGCCTTGTGCGAGCTGCTGCCCAACCTGCGCTCCACGGTCCTGACCCTCTTCGGACTGCGGTTCGTGGACGCCGTCTACGTCATCTCCATGGCGGGCTTCCTCCAGATCGGGCCCCAGCCCCCGGCCTCCGACTGGTCGTTGATGGTCCGCGAGAACGCCCCGGGCATCCTGCTCAACCCCTGGGCCGTCGTCGCCCCGAGCCTGGCGATCGCGGCCGTGGCCATCACCGTCAATCTCGCCACCCAGGCCCTGGCCCCCGACACCACGCAGAAGGCGGGCACCCGCTCGTGAGCGACCTCACCCACCACGACCGCGCTGATGCCCCGGCCGACGTGGCACAGCCGGTGGCGTCCGTCACCGGCCTGGAAATCGCCCTGCCCGACGGCACGGTGCTGCTGCCCGTCACCTCCGCGGTCGTCCGGCCCGGTCAGGTGACTGCTCTCACCGGTGCCTCGGGTTCGGGCAAGACCACCTTGCTGCGCGCCCTCATCGGCCACCTCCCCGACCGGGCCACGATCACCGCCGGCACCGTCGACGTCCTCGGCACACAGCCCCACACCCTCACCCCCGACGCGCTACGACGCCTGCGCCGCACCCGCGTCGCCTATGTCGGCCAGGACCCCGGCTCGGCGCTCAACCCCCGGATGACCGTCCACCGCCTGGTCGCCGAACTGGCCACGGACCCCTCCGCCGGCTCGGTCCGCTCCCTGCTGACGGAGTGCCGGCTCCCCACCGACCTTCTCGGCCGGCGTCCCACCGCCCTGTCCGGCGGACAGCAGCGCCGCGTCGCCCTCGCCCGGGCCCTCGCCCGCACCCCTCAGATCCTCCTCCTGGACGAGCCCACCGCCGGCCTCGACACCGCCCTGCGCGACGAGATCGCCCACCTGCTGCGCCACCTCGCCACCAGCCGTAACCTGGCCGTCGTCCTCGCCACCCACGACTCCGCCCTGGTCGAAGCGTGCGCCGACCACACCGTGCGGCTCACCGCGCCTGGCACGCAGCCGCCAAATGACGTGTCCTGTACGGCAGTAGAGCCGTCGGCAGCGGCCGCGCCGACCCGCACGGCCGGACCGGCACTCTCCGCCCAGGGTGTCGAGGTCTACTTCCGGAACGGCCGCACCCGCCGCCCCGCCCTGACCGGACTCGACTTCACCGCACCGGTCGGATCGGCCACCGCCGTGATCGGCCCCTCCGGATCCGGCAAGACCACCCTCCTACGGGTCCTCGCCGGACTGCACCCGCCCACCAGCGGCCGGCTCACCCTCGACGGCCAGACCTTGGCGGCCACGGCCCGGCGCCGCACCCGCGAACAGCAGCGCCGTATCCAGCTCGTCCCGCAGAACCCGCTCGCCTCGCTCAACCCCCGGCGCACCATAGGACACCAGCTTTCCCGCCCCCTACGCCTGCACACCAGCCTCACCGCGAGGGAGATACCCGAGCAGATCACCCAACTCCTTCAGCAGGTGGAACTCCCCGCCGGCTTCGCCAACCGCTACCCCGGCGAGCTGTCCGGCGGCCAGCGCCAGCGAGTCTCCATCGCGCGCGCCCTCGCCGCCGGCCCCGACATCCTCCTCTGCGACGAGGTCACCTCCGCCCTCGACACCACCACCGCCACAGCCGTCATGGATCTCCTCACCCGCCTGCGCGAAGAACACGGCACCACCCTCGTCGTGGTCTCCCACGAACGCCACCTGATCACCCACTACACCGACATCGCGCACCTGATGGACACCGGCCGGATCACCACCAGCGGCCCCACGGCCGAACTCCTGCCGACGGCGTGACCCAGTCGCCCGACAGGGCACCCGCCTGAAAGGCCGGATGCCCTGTGCGATGCCGGCCCCCGCGTCCTGCTCGACCGACTCGTTCTCGATCCGTAGGCATGATCTCGTCCTGGTGCTGGAGGGCATGTGTTCCGCGGTGGTCCGCAGGCGGTATGTGTGCAGGTCGCAGCGCTTTTCGGGAAAGGCGATGATTATCCCCGGCGTACAGGCCGACTCGTCCGCCCCACCACTCCGTCCTTTGCCTGGTCGCCCGGGCTCTGATCGAGTCTCGCGGGCGTTGAACCAGCATGGTTGAAGGGGAGTATCCGATTGACAGGGATCCAGTGAAGAGCAGCGAGGAACAAGCCCAGGTTGCGTACCGTCGTCTGGCGCTGGTGGACTTTCCCGAGGATCTTCGGCTGGGTCTCAACCTGGGTTTCTACCGGACGTTCGCCGTCCCGACCATCGCCAAGGTGCTGGTCGGGACGGGCAAGATGACCAGAAACCCCAGGGCGCGGGCCAAAGCCACTGGTGAACTGATGTACACACTCATCGAGCATGGCCTGGATTCGTCTGCTGGGCGCGAGGCGGTCGTGGCGTTGAACCGGCTGCACAGCGGCTTGCCGGTGGGTGAGGAGGAGTTCGTATACGTATTGGCGGCCTTCTGCGTCGCTCCTGTGCGCTGGATCGACCGACGCGGTTGGCGGGCGACCACGACTGATGAGAAAAACGCGGCGTACGGCTTCTACGCCGGCCTGGCGGAGCGGATGCACATCAACCTGCTGCCCCGCTCATATTCGGAGCTCGCCTCGTGGATGGACACATTCGAAGAACAGCACTTCGCGGTAACCGGTGAAGGGCAGGCCCTCATGGATGCCACCCGATGTCTGCTTGCCGCCCGTTTTCCCTCCCCGGTCGCGCCATTGGTACGGCTCGGTGCGGATACCTTGCTCGACGAACGGCTACGCGCAGGCGTCGGAGCGGCTCGCCCGCCGGCTGTCATACGCGGGCTGGTGGCAGTCGCTCTGTGGGCCCGCGCGGGAAGGCTGCGCCGCCGTAACCGACAGACGGCATGACGCGCCGCGACTGACAAGGTCCGGTCGGCCCGGATACCTCACCCGCATCCGCCCGGCCTCGGGCGCTACTCGTTGTGCAGCACCTCCGCGATCGTCAGCCGCGCCGCGCGCCGTGCCGGGATCAGGGCGCCCAGGACGCCGATCACCAGGCCCGCCAGGGCCAGGCCGGCCAGGGTCGGGGGGCGCCAGACGTCCGTCATGTACGGGGGCAGGGCGATGTCCACCGCGTCCGCCATCCGCGGCACCACCAGGTCGTAGCCCGCGATGCCCAGCGGGATGCCGAGCAGGGAGCCGAGTGCGCCGAGCAAGGCCATCGACGTCACCATCATCGCCGTGACCTGACGTGGTGTCATGCCGATGGACTTGAGCATGCCCAGGTCGCGGCGGCGGTCGTGGGTGTTGAGGACGACCGTGTTGAAGACACCCAAGGCGGCGACGACGGCCAGCATCAGGGTGAGGGCCACCGCGGAGCCGATGATGGCCTGGGCGGCGGAGTTCGGTCCGGTCGGTGTCGTAGTGATCCCGGAGTCGGCGTCCCTGGCCGCGCGCGCGTAGGTGTCCGGGTCCGCTCCGTCGCGGAGTTGCACGTGGTACGCGATGGGCTTCTCCTGGGGTGACAGGGCCGCCATCGTCGACCATTCGCCCACGACCAACCGGCTGTTGTCCTCCATGTACTCACCGACGACGACCACCCTCTCCCGGCGGTCGCCCTTCTCCAGGGTGAGGTGGTCGCCGATCCGCAGGCCGTGCTGGCGCAGGAAGGCCGAGCCGGCCACGATCTCACCCGTCCGGCGCGTCCACCGGCCGTCGGTGAGCACACTGTCCAGCCGCGGTAGACCACCCCGGCGGGCCTCGAGCAGGACGCTCTTCGCCGAGCCGGCCACGCTGGCTTCGACGTCCGCCCTCGCGGTGACTTCGCGGGCACCGGGCAGCGAGCCCAGCAGGGACTGGAGTTCCCGGTCGCCGTGCTCGGGCTCGATGACCTTGCCGTGCCTGAAATTGTTCGCGTACACCGTGACCTGGTAGGAGTCCTGGCCCGCCGCCGCGAACCGGGTCATCGTCGTGGCCAGGCCGGTCGCGAGCGTCACCGTGGTCACTCCCAGGACCACGGCGGCGAGCGTGAGGGCGCTGCGGCCCGGCCGGGCCAGGGGCAGGCCCACCCCCAGGCTCACCGACCGGGGCAGCCCGCTGCCCGCCAGCCGGCGCTGGACGCCGAGCGCCCGTCCGGCGCGCGGGGCGCTGCCCGCGCTGATCGCCCGCGCCGCGGGGAGCCGGTGTGCGCGCACCGCGGGGGCGAGCGCGGCGAGGGCGCAGACGAGGGGCATGCCGAGCAGGGCGAGAAGGCTCACCCAGCGCGGGACGCCGACGTTGTTGTGGAACACCCCCGAGTCGGGCCCGGTGAACACGAACCGGAAGAACGGGCGCGACACCAGGTTGCCGAGGGCGGTGCCGAGCGCACAGCCGACGACGGCGGGGAGGGAGACCATGGTGAGGTAGACGGCGACGACCT
Organism: Streptomyces sp. NPDC028305; assembly: GCF_055569495.1. Classification (NCBI taxonomy): domain Bacteria; kingdom Bacillati; phylum Actinomycetota; class Actinomycetes; order Kitasatosporales; family Streptomycetaceae; genus Streptomyces; species Streptomyces sp. NPDC028305. The sequence goes on along the minus strand of NZ_JBVHTN010000001.1, from coordinate 627,180 downwards.
GTCCTGGGGTGAAGCCCAGGGACTTGAGGATCCCGATGTGCCGGAACCCGGAGATCACGGCTCCGCTCACCACGTTGGCGACGATCAGCACCGCCACCAGGACACCGAGGACGCCGAAGGCCAGCAGATAGCTGGCGTAGAGCCGGGCCGTGCCGCCCGCCCGGTGCTTGAGGGCGAGATACGACTCGGAAGCGGCCAGGGCGTTCTTCGGCAGCCCTTGGGTCACCGTGGCCAGTTGGTCGCGCAGCCGGGCCTCCGACGACGCGTCCGTGAAGCGGAACAGCATCTGGGTGGCGGTCGGGTGCAGGGCCGCGATCTGGTCGGGCGCGACCCAGGCGTCCGCCGTATGGCTGAGTTCGAAGGCGAACCCGACGATGGTGAGCGTCGGTCCGGAGGGCACCTGGATCCGCTTGCCCAGGTCGCGCGCGGTCCAGTCCGTCTGCCGGTTCAGGACGACCTCGCCCGGCCGGGTGGCCCAGCGGCCCGCCCAGAGGTCCACCCGGTCCACCGGGCCCGCCGGGCCGGAGCGGCCCACGACCGTCACCTGGCCGCCGAGGCCAAGGTTCCCCGGTCCCGTCGGCATCTCGATCTTCGCCTGGGCGAACGGCCCGGCGGCGGCCTCGACTCCGGGCTGCCGGGCCGCCCGGGTCAGCTCCGTGTCCGAGACCTTGGCGGGGTCGAACGCGGCGACCATATGCGGGCCGCGCTGCCTGGCGAGGGTCTTCTCGAACGGTGCCGAGGCCGAGTCGACCAGGCCGAGCGCGACCACCATCGCTCCGGTGGAGACCAGTGTGACCAGCAGGATGACGATCGTCTGGAGCCTGCGCCGCCGTACGGCCGCGCGCGCGGCCCGCCACACGGCCCTCATGCGGACGCCTCCAGGGTGTGTTCGCCGGTCACCCGGCCGTCGGCGAGGAGGACCAGCCGACTGGCGCAGCGCCGCGCCAGGTGCTCGTCGTGCGTCACCATGATCAGCGTCTGGCCGATCTGGTTGAGGTCCAGCAGCAGGTCCATCACCTGCTCGCCGGCGCGGCTGTCCAGCGCGCCCGTGGGCTCGTCGGCCAGCAGCAGGGCGGGGCGGTTCATCAGCGCCCGGGCCACCGCGACCCGCTGCCGCTCGCCGCCGCTGAGCACCGCCGGATAGGCCCGGGCGCGGTCCTCGATGCCCAGTTCCTCGAAGAGCTCCAGCGCCCGGCGGCGGGCCTGCCGGGCGGGGGTGCCGGTCAGCTGGGCGGCCAGGGCGACGTTGTCGAGCGCCGACAGGTCGTCGACGAGGTTGAAGAACTGGAAGACCATGCCGATGCGGCGGCGCCGGTAGAGGGCGAGGCCCTTCTCGCTCAGCTCCCCCACACTCTCGCCGTGCACGGTGACCGTGCCGTCCGTCGGACGGTCCAGACCGGCGATCATGTTGAGCAGGGTGGACTTGCCGCACCCCGAGGGCCCCATCACCGCGACCGCCTCCCCGGCCCGGATCTCCAGCGACACGCCGTCCAGCGCGGTCGTCTCCCCGTATTCCTTGCGTACGCCGTCGAGCCGTACGACGGCCTCCGCGTTGCTGTGATCGGTGAACATGCACAGGACGCTAAACGGGGCGCCGGGCCGGAACATCCCTCCCCGGATGGCACCTTCGCGCGCGCCTCATCCCCGGGATGCAGGGTCTGCATCCCCAGGCTGATGCGGATCCCGGGGCGGTCTGCCACAGTGGCCCCCGTGTCGGAGTGGGAGACAAAGGCGCTGGTGGTGGCCGTGGGGGTGGTGTCGCTCGCCACGCTGTGGCTGGCGGTGGCGCTGGTGCGCACACGGCGCCGGTGGCAGGCGGCCGTGGGAGAGCGTGGCTGGCTGCTGGAGCGGGAGCGGGAGAGCGCCGCGCGCGCCGCGGTCGCGGCCGAGCGCGACCGTATCGCCCGGGAGTTGCACGACATCGTCAGCCACAATGTGAGCGTCATGGTGGTGCAGGCCGGGGCCGCCCGCGAGGTGCTGGGCACCATGCCGGACGAGGCCACGGCGGCCCTGCGGGCCGTCGAGGACGCGGGGCGTGGCGCGATGACCGATCTGCGGCATCTGCTGGGGCTGTTGGCGCCGTCGGCGAGCGGTGAGGACACGGAGCAGGCGCCGGGCGCGGCCGACGACGGCGGCGCGGCGGAGCTGGCACCGCAGCCGGGCCTCGACCGGCTGGGCCCGCTCGTGGACCGGATCTCCTTCGCCGGGCTGCCCGTCGAGGTGCGCGTCTCCGGTGAGCCGTGCCCGCTGCCCCAGGGGGTCGACGTGACCGCCTACCGCATCATCCAGGAGGCGCTGACGAACGCGCTCAGGCACGGCGACGGCGCCGGCAAGGCCGAGGTGACCGTGCGCTACGCCGACCGCGCGCTGCGCGTGGAGGTGCTCAACACCGGCCCCAGCGTGCTGACCGGCGACGCACCGGCACAGCTGACACCGCGGCGGGCCGCCCCGCGGCGGCGGGAGGGCACCGGCCGCGGGCTGCTGGGTCTGCGTGAACGGGTCGCGGTGTACGGAGGAGACCTGGACGCCAGGCGCCGCCTCGGCGGTGGCTACCGGGTCCGGGCGCGCATCCCCCTGGACCGCCCATGACGGCGGCGCCCGCGGGCGAACGGGCTCCACGCGTGCTCATCGCCGACGACCAGACACTGATCAGGACGGGCTTCCGGCTGATCCTCACCGCCCGGGGCATCGAGGTGGTGGGCGAGGCGGCCGACGGCGCGGAAGCGGTGGCGGCTGCCCGCGAACTGAGGCCGGACGTGGTGCTGATGGACATCCGCATGCCGACCATGGACGGCCTCGAAGCCACGCGCCGCATCCTGCGCCGGGACCCGGACTGCCGGGTGCTCATGCTGACCACCTTCGACCTGGACCACTACGTGTACACGGCGCTGTCCATCGGGGCCAGCGGCTTCCTGCTGAAGGACGTCACCCCGGAACACCTGGCGGCGGCCGTCCGGCTGGTGGACACGGGCGACGCCCTGCTCGCCCCGTCCATCACCCGGCGGCTGGTGGAGCGCTTCGCCTCGGAGCCCGCCCGCACCCCCGCCGTACACGCCGACCTCGCGGCTCTGACCCCCCGCGAACTGGAGGTCCTGACCCTGCTGGGCCGCGGCCTGTCCAACACGGAGCTGGCCGCCGAACTGACGCTGAGCGAGGCCACGGTGAAGTCCCATGTGGCCCGGATCTTCGCCAAGCTGGCCCTCCGCGACCGCGCCCAGGCGGTTGTGCTCGCGTACGAGACGGGGCTGGTCAAGCCGCAGGACCCCGGGACGGACTCGTGACGCGGATCGAGAGGGCGTGGCGGAAGACATCGCGCGGGTCCCAGTGCGCCTTGACGGCGCGCAGCCGGGCGTGGTTGGCCTTGTAGTAGAGGGTCTGCCAGGGCGTGCCCGAGGTGTTCCAGCGCGGGTCGGCGAGGTCGGTGTCCGGGTAGTTGATGAACGCGCCGTCGGCGATCTCGCCGGGTACGGGGACGCCGCCGGTGTCGGCGAACAGGTCTCGGTAGCAGGCGCGGATCCAGGCCAGGTACTCGGGCGCCTGGGCGGGCTCGGCCCAGGACGCGAGGCAGGAGAGCTTCAGCACCGAGTCGCGGTGGGGCATGGCCGTATCGGAGGAGGACAGGGTGTTGACGGCGCCCCCGTACGTGTTGAGGACGACGCTCCCGGCGACGACCTCGGTGTCCGCGCGGGTGAGGTGGCGGTGGACGGCGGCGATCTGGGGGTCGGTCAGACGGCGGCGCAGAAAGGCCGACTTGATCTTGATATGCCAGTCGCCCACCGCCTCTCCCGAGCCGTTCAGCGCGGCCGTGAGCCAGGGCAGCCGGCGGACCTTGAGGTTGCCGGGGCGGGTGGTGCCCGCGCTCACCGCGCCGAGGAAGCCGTCCAGGAGCCGCCGGTCCGCGCCGGGCTCCGCGGCGACCTGGCCGAGCAGCAGATGGGACCCGGCCGCGCGGCGGGTCAGGGCGAACTCGGCGTAGAGCGCGGCGTTCGGGTCGTCGGCGGCGGCGTGCCGCTCGGCCCACTGCCCGTGGTTGCGCACCATGCGCGTGAAACGCTGCTCGTCCATCCCCTCCCAGCTCCAGTCGGCGGTGAAGGTGAGCGCGGTCCTGGTGGGGGCGGGCAGCATCCGGGCCGGGTCCGTGTCGTCCGTGGCCTCGGGGGAGCGGAACCAGAAGCGGGTCACCACACCGAAGTTGCCGCCCCCGCCGCCCGTGTGGGCCCACCACAGCTCGCGGTGCGGGTCGTCCGCCTCCCGGGTGGCCACCACGGCGCGCACCTCGCCCCCGCGGTCCACGACGACGACCTCCACCGCGTAGAGGTAGTCGCTGACCAGCCCGAACAGCCGGCACAGCGGCCCGTATCCGCCGCCGGGCACATGCCCGCCCGCGCCCACCTCGGCGTGGTATCCGGCCGGTAAGGTCACGCCCCAGCCGAGGTACAGCTTCCGGTACACCTCGCCGAGGGTGGCCCCGGCCTCCACGACGAACGCCCGGCGCCGTTCGTCGAAGGAGACCTCCCGCATGGGCGACATGTCGATGACCGCCATGACGTCGGGGTTGTCGACGAAGTCCTCGAAGCAGTGCCCGCCGCTGCGGACGGCCAGCCGGGCCCCGGACCGCACGGCCTCCCGTACGGTCCGTACGACGTGCTCCGTCGAGCCGACCAGATAGACGCCCTCGGGCCTGCCCCGGAAGCGGTTGCTGGCGCCCCGCGCGACCAGATGGGCGTAGCGGGGGTCGGCGGGGGACACCAGCAGCGGGCCGTCGGGCAGCCAGCCCGAGTCACATGCCGGGGAGGTCTCCGGGGCGGCCCCCGGGGAGGCCGCCCGCGCCGCCTGTGGGGTCAGCGCCAGCCCCGCGCCCGCCGCGGACACGGCCCGCAGGACGGTGCGCCGCGCGTGCTTGTCGTTCGAACTCATCGTTGTTTCCTCGCCGTTCGGTGGACGTGGTGCGCGCCGTGCGGCGGCACACGTCCGACGGTAGGGAGACACGGCGGCCCTGAGAGGTGGGCTGGACGGTGGATCCGGGGTACATCAGGCACCACCACGCCCCGGGGGATTTCCACCCGGGAGCCGGGGGCTCGCAGTCCCCACGCGGCACGAGCGCCGCCGCGCACCCCCTGAGGTTGATCCGGGGTGCCGCGGAAGGTTGAGGCCGGACTTCCGCTCCGGTTGCAGCATGACTACACCGGGCGCCGGATTCCGTGAAGTGCGCCGCTCGGTATTTTCTTGCCGTGTCGCGCGGCGCCGGGGCCGGAAATCCGGTCCGGCAAAACGGTGCCCCCCTGTCATGGGGTGTACGTGCACGTGGAGGTTTCCAGCACGTGAGCTTGTCTCGTGTCATCGCTCGGTTGTCGTCAACCACCCGGGGTTTCACCTTTGTCTCCGGGGATTCCACTGATTTCCTCAGCTTCGCGGAGCTGAAGGCCGCCGGTGAGGACTTCGGCAGAAGGCTCGCTTCCGCGGGTTTTCAGCGAGGTGACCGCGGCATTCTGATGCTGTCCGGTCAGCGTGAGTTCATCGTCGCCTTTATCGGCATGGTGCGGGCCGGGGTCATCCCGGTGCCGGTTTTCCCCCCGGCCATGCTGACCCGGATCGAGGCCTACCGGGAGCGTCTGCGCTCGATCCATTCGTCCTGCGGGCCGCGGCACATCGTCGCCGACGAGGCGCTCTTCGACATCTGTGTCGAGGCGGTGGGGGCGAAGCCCATCGGCTACGCGGAGATCGCCGACGGGGAGGCGACCGGGGAGTTGGTGGAGCCCGAGGGCGGGGAACCGCTCTTTCTCCAGTACACCTCCGGCTCCACCGCCAGCCCCAAGGGCGTGGTCGTCACGCACGACAACCTCTTGGAGAACCTGCGGGCCATGAACGAGGCGCTGGGGACCTCCGAGCGCGACCGGTTCGTCAGCTGGCTGCCGCTTTACCACGACATGGGCCTCATCGGCTGCATGCTCGGGCCGCTGGTGTACGAGATCCCCGCCTGGTTCATCCCGCCGTACGACTTCGCGCGGCGCCCCACCAGCTGGCTGGACTGGATGTCCCGGGTCTCGGGCACCTTCAGCTACGCCCCCAACTTCGCGTATGAGCTGATCACCCGCCGGGCGACCGACGAGCAGCTGGCCGGCTGGGACCTGTCCGCGTGGCGGGTGGCGGGGATCGGCGCGGAGCCGATCCGGCCCCGGACCATCCGGGAGTTCGCCGAGCGGCTGGCCCCCGCGGGCTTCGACGCGGCCGCGCTCACCCCGTCCTACGGACTGGCGGAAGGCACCCTGGGGGTCGCCTTCACCCGGATCGGCGAGGGGCTGCGCACGCTGTCGGTGGCCGGCGCGGACTTCGGCGAGGACGGCGTGGTCCACCCGGTGGAGGCCGGGTCCGGGACCCGTGAACTCGTCTCGTGCGGACGGCTGCTGAGCGGCTGGGACATCCGCATCCGCGCCGCCTCGGGCGAGCTGGCCGCGGAAGCCGTCGAGGGGCGGATCGAGATCCACGGCGGCAGCGTCGCGCGCGGCTACTGGGGGGCGCCGGAGCTGACCGAGGAGACCTTCGGGGACGGCTGGCTGCGCACCGGAGACCTCGGCTTCGTGTACGAGAACGAGGTGTATGTCACCGGCCGGACCAAGGACATGGTCATCCACCACGGCCGCAAGTACCACCCGACCGACATCGAATGGGCCTGTCTGGGGCTCGAGGGGATCCGCCCCGACCATGTGATCGCCTTCTCCACCCCGGACGAGAAGCTGGTGGTGGTGGCCGAGCACAAGCCGGCGGCCTCGCCCCCTGACCTGGCGCGGCAGATCGCCACCCGGGTCCGCGGCTCGGTCGGGGTGACGCCCGACGACGTGGTGCTGGTGCGCCCCGGCACGCTGCCCAAGACCAGCAGCGGCAAGCTGCGCCGCGCCGCCTGCCGCGACGCCTACTCCCACAACGCGTATTCCCACAACGCCCTCGCGGGCCATGGAGGAGCGAAGTGACGATCGCCGATCTGACGGAAGAAGAAGCACTGCGCATCGTCGCCAAGGCCGCGGCCGAGGTGGATGCCCGGCTGGCCGAGCGGACGTTCACGCCGGCGGACGACATCGGGGAGATCGGCCTCGACTCGGTGGCCACCCTCGAACTGATCGTCTCCATCGAGGACCAGACCGGGCTCAGCTTCGACGACGACGTGCTGTTCGGGGTCAACACCGTCGGCGACGTCGTCGAGCTGATCCGGTCCGGCACGCCCGCGGTCCGGGAGGGCTGAGCCGTGGACCTCCTTTCCGAGGAGACCCTGTACCGCCAGTACATGGAGTTCTTCGAGCTCGCCGAGCGCCGCCGCCGCTGGAGCGTCTTCGACGACATCCCGTGGGACAAATGGCACGAGCAGAACCAGGACGAGAGCCTGGCCCAGTGCGCGGAGACGTTCCTCGGCGTGGAGATGTATCTCCCCGACTATGTGTCCGAAGGGCTCAACCTCGTACGGGAGTCCTTCGGGCAGGCCTGGTTCCAGGTCAACTGGGGATATGAGGAATCCAAGCACGCGCTCGCCCTGAAGGAATTCCTGCTGCGCAGCGGACAGCGCACCGAGGAGCAGATCCGGGAATTCGAGAGCAAGGTGCTGAGCCGGCGCTGGACGATGCCGTTCTCCACGCCGCGCAGAATGTTCGTGTACGGCGCCATCCAGGAGAAGACGACCTGGATGAGCTATCGGCAGCAGCTGAACCGGGCCCGTGACCTCGGCGACCCCGTGATGGCCGAGGTCTGCCGCTACATCGCGCGTGACGAGGCCGCGCACGCGGATTTCTACCGGCGCACGCTCCAGGCCTGCCTTCAGGAGGACTACGAGGGCACGCTCAAGGACATCGCGCATGTGGTCAAGGAATTCAAGATGCCGGCCTATGACCTGCTGCCCGACTACGACAAGCGGCTGGCCGTCATGCAGGTCATCGGGATCGACCGCGAGGTGTTCTTCCGCGACGTCCTGATGCCGACGCTCAAGAAGGTCGGGGTCAGCCGCCGCGATCTGGTCAGGGCCCGGGGACAACTGCGCCGGGAAGGCCAGGAACACCCGGAACGTCAGGCACATGGAGAGGACGCGTGATGGCAGAGCAGTCGACCCGGGTGACGGATGACGAGGTCCTGAAGGTGATCGAGGACCACCTGGTGGTCCGGGGGGTGTCCGCCGAGCGCATCGTGCGCGGCGCGACCTGGAAGGCCGACCTCGGCATCGACTCGCTCGACATCCTCACCCTCACCCAGGAGCTCGAGGACACCTTCCACGTGAAGATCGGCGAAGAGGACGCGATCGACATCCGCACGGTGGGGGACGCCGTCGACTACATCGTGCGCGTGTCCGGCGCCCGGACCGAAAGCGAGGCCCACGGTGTCTGAGTACACGGCGAGTTGGCTGGGGGACCTGCGGTCGTCGGAGTTCGTCACGGCGTACCACCGCGGCGTCTCCAACGGGAACCTGCCGTTCTTCCGGAACGCGGAGTCCCTGCTCGACCCGGTCGTCACCATGGAGGGCGAGCCGCGGCTGATGCTGGGCTCGCCCAACTATCTGGGCCTGGCGAGCCATCCCCGGGTGCTGGCCGGTGCCAAGGCCGCGGTGGACCGCTACGGCACCTCGCTCACCGGCTCGCGGATCCTCAACGGCACCACGGCCCTGCACCGGGAGCTGGAGGAGGAGCTGGCGGACTGGCTGGGCGTCGAGTCCACCCTGTTGTTCACCACCGGCTTCCAGACCAACATCGGCACCATCAGCGCCCTGGTGGGCGTGGGCGACACCGTGGTCTCCGACTCCTTCGCACACGCCTCGATGCTCGACGGGGTCGGGCTCTCCCGGGCCAAGCTGCGCGGCTTCCGGCACAACCGGATGGACCTGTTCGCCGACAGCGTCCGCCGGGCCAAGGGCGACGGCGGCCGGATCCTGGTCATCCTCGACGGGCTCTACTCGATGGAGGGGGACCTGCCGCCGCTGGACGAGATGCTGGACATCTGCCGGGAGAACGACGCGGCCGTGATGCTGGACGAGGCACACTCCCTCGGCGTCCTCGGCGAGCACGGCACCGGCGCGGCCGAGGTCTTCGGCGTCCAGGACCAGATCGACATCCGCATGGGCGCCCTGTCCAAGGCGCTGGCGGGCGTCGGCGGATTCATCGCCGGCAGCCGCGAGCTGATCGACTATCTCCAGGTCACCGCGCGCTCCTTCGTGTTCACCACGGTCGGCGTCCCGGCGGCCCTGGGCGGCTCGCTGGAGGCGATACGCATCCGCCGCTCGCCCGAAGGCGCCGAGCTCGCCGAGCAGCTGCGCCGCAACTCCCGCTATCTGCGCACCGAACTCAAGGGCCTGGGCCTGCCGATGGGCCCCGACTCGGACCTCCCCGAGCGGACCACCCCCATCATCCCGGTCATCCTCGGCGACGACGACCTGGCCATGGAGTGGTGGCGGCAGCTCTACGACCGCGGGGTGTTCACCGGCGTGGCGCTGTACCCCGGCGTCCCGCCGACCGGCGCCATGCTGCGGATCTGCCCGATGGCCACCCACACCACCGCCCAGCTGGAACACGCCCTCGAGGTGTTCGCCGAGGTGCAGAAGGTGATGAAGCGGAAGGCGGGTACCCCGTGACCGGTGCTGCGCCCGGCGCCGCCCCCTCACCCCTGCTGTCCTGGCTGGTCGAGCCGCGCACCGACCGCGGTATGCGCTTCGCCCGGGGCTCGGGCGGCTGGGACCGCTACAGCTACGCCGACCTGGCGCGGCTGGTCTCCCTGGCCAGCGCGGCGTTCCGGGAGCGGGCGCTGCCGGACCGCCCGGGGGTGGTGCTGGCCACGCCCAACAGCGTCGGCTTCGTGGCCGGTTACTTCGGCGCCGTGAACGCGGGCCTGGTCCCCACCGCCATCGCGCCGCCCGCCCGCTTCGGCAGCCGCGAGGACTACGTACGCCATGTCGCCCGGGTGCTGCGGCTGACCCGGGCCTCGGCGGTGGTCGGCGACCCGGTGCACCTGTCGATACTGACCGACGCCGCCGAGGCGGCGGGCGAGGACGGCGGCGCCGTCGCCGTCCTCTCCAGCGACTTCTCCACCGGCACCGGCACCGACCGGCTCAGCGCGGTCCCCGCCACCGAGCTGGCCACCCTCCAGTTCACCTCCGGCTCGACCAGCAGCCCCCGCGGGGTGCGCATCACCTGGGCGAACATGGAGGCCAACGCCCACGGCAACGGCCGGCTGATCGACTACGACGGCTCGCTGTCCACCGTGAGCTGGGTGCCGATGTACCACGACCTGGGGCTCGTGGGCTGTCTGATGACCATCGTGTCGCAGCAGGGCGACCTCACTCTGATGCGCCCGGAGCAGTTCATCTACGACCCCCGGCGCTGGGTCGACTGCCTCGCCCGCGAGGGGATGGCGTACACCGCGGCGCCGTCGTTCGGCTTCGCGTACGCGGCCCGCCGCCTCAAGCCGGAGGACCTGAAGGGCGCCGACTTCTCCGCCCTGCGCTCGGCCACCCTGGGCGCGGAGCGCCACGACCCGCGCGGGCTGTGGGAGTTCACCGAGCTGTGCGAGCCGTACGGCTTCGACCCGGCGGTGTTCACGCCCTGCTACGGCATGGCCGAGATGACGCTCGGCATCACCGGGCACGCCCCGGGCACCGTGCCGCAGGCCGTCCATCTCGACTGGGAGTCCCTCACCCCGGAGCAGCCGGTCAAGGTCCTCGCGCGCGGCACCCTGCGCGACGCGGGCCCCGCCGAGAGCCCGGCCCAGTGGCTGGTCAGCTCGGGGCTCCCGATCGAGGGCGTCTCGGTGACCGTGGTGGACGCCGACGGACGGCCGCTCCCCGACGGCTATCTCGGCGAGCTGATCCTGTCCGGCAGCAGCACGGCCGCCGGATACGAGCCGCCGGACGCCGAGAGCTCGTCCCGGTTCATCGACGGCGCGGTGCACTCCGGGGACGCCGGGTTCCTGCTGGACGGCCAGACGTATGTGCTGGGGCGGCTGGGCGACGCGCTGAGCGTCCGGGGCCGCAACATCTACGCCGAGGACCTGGACGCCCGGCTCGGGGACACCCCCGGCGTGGACCGGTACCGCTGCGCCACCCTGGTCGACGCCCGCCGGATCGTGGTGCTCGCCGAGCTGGAGCCGGGGGAGTGGGCCGAGCGGCTGGCCGAGGCGCTGTCCCTCTACATCGGCGGCGTCGTCGACGTCACCGTCTTCAGCTGCCGGCGCGGCACCATCCAGCGCACCTCCAGCGGCAAGCCCCGGCGCCGCCTGATGTTGTCCCAGTACCTGGACCGGAAACTGCCCGGCGAAGTGGTCGCCCACCGCCCGCAGCGCCCCGAGGAAGGACGAGTATGACCGAGCACGCCGAATCCTCCGACGACCAGCAGCTCAAACCGGTCGACGTCATAGCGCACTCCGCGCTCCCGGTCGCCGGTCTGATGCAGCTGATCCTGGGCCACTGGGGCACCCAGGTGATCTCCACCCTCGCCACCCTGGGCATCCCCGACTCGCTCGCGGACGGCCCGCGCGGCGCCGAGGACCTCGCCAAGCAGCACGACGTGGACCCGCGGGCGCTGTACCGGGTGCTGCGGGCGGCGGCCACGCTGCGGGTGCTGGACCACGCCGGGGACGAGACCTTCTCGCTGACCGAGGCCGGGCATTTCCTGCGCACCGACTACCCGTTCTCCATGCGCTACAACGCCATGCTGCACGGCTCGCGCTGGCACTGGGACCCGTGGTCGCTGACGCCCGAGGCGGTGCGCAAGGGCGGCGAGGCCTTCTCCGACCACCACGGCCTGCCCTACTACGCGTACATCGACAAGCACCCCGAGGCGGGTGACCTGTTCGACAGCGCCATGACCGCCATGGCAGCCCAGGCCCAGCTGCTGGCCGTCTCGCTCTACGAGTTCGGCAAGCACAAGGCGGTCGTGGACGTCGGCGGGGGCGAGGGCGTGGTGCTGTCCAACCTGCTGGAGACCCACGCCGAGCTGCGCGGGGTGCTGTTCGACCGCGAGCGCGTGGTGGGCAACGCCAAGCGGCTGCTGACCGAGTCCGGGTACGCCGAGCGCGTCGACTTCGTGCCCGGGGACATGTTCGACTCGGTGCCCGAGGGCGGCGACTGCTATCTGCTGTCGATGGTCGTCAACGACTACAACGACGACAAGGCCCGCAAGCTGCTGGAGAACTGCCGGGCCGCCATGGACGACGACGCCACCCTGGTCCTGTTCGACATGGTGATTCCGGCGGGCGGCAACCCCTCCTTCGCCACCCTCGGCGATATCGAGTGCCTGGTCGTCAGCGGCGGTGAGCTGCGCACCGAGCCCGAGCTCAGGACCCTGCTCGGGTCCGCCGGATTCCGTCTCGAGGCCGTCCACCGCGGCTTCTCCCCCGTCTGTGCCGTCGTAGCGAAGCCGGAGTAGCACCATGACCGACACCACCACAACCGCAGCCGGCCGCCTCGGGGCGCGGGAGCGCGCGGCGATGGAGCGACTGCTCCCCGGGCTGGACGAGAAGCTGGCGGCCCATCCGCCGGCGGAGCTGGAGAAGCGCGGCGGCCCGGCCATCCCGGCGTTCCGCGAGGCAGGCGGGGCCGGGCTGCTGGTGCCCACCGAGCACGACGGCCTGGGCGCCGCCCCGCTGGACGCGGTGCGCGTCCAGCGCGCCCTGGCCATGCGCTCGCCGTCGCTCGCGGTCGCCGCGATGATGCACCAGCTCTCGCTGGCCACCTTCACCGAGTATCTGACCGCGCACTGCGCCCCCGACGCCTTCGAGTGGATCCTGCTCAAGTCGATCGCGGGGGAGAAGCAGCTGGTCGCCTCGGCCTCCGCCGAGGCCAAGCGCGGCGGCAGCATGCTCGAGCCGACCATGCGCGCCCGCCGGGACGGCACGAACTTCATCGTCAGCGGCAGCAAGAAGCCGTGCAGCCTCTCGGCGTCGATGGACTGGTTCACCGCCAGCGTGCTGGTGGAGGGCGACGAGAAGTACGACGGCCATGTGGCCATGGCCCTGATCCCCGCCGCCACCGAGGGCCTGGTGCGCCGCCCGTTCTGGGAGAGCGAGGTGCTCGCGGGCGCCGAGAGCGATGAGGTGGTGCTGGAGGACCTGGTCCTGGACGAGTCGCTGATGATCTTCACCGACCAGCGGCCCGGCACCCGGATGGACACCCTCCAGATCCGCGGCTGGACCTGGTTCGAGCTGCTGGCCGCGGCCTCGTACGTGGGGGTGGCGAGCACCCTCGTGACGAAGGCGATGGCCTCCCCGCGGGTCTCGCGCGCCGAGCTGGGCGCCCTGCTGGTGAAGCTGGAGAGCGCCATGGGGGCCGTGGAGAACGTGGCCCGGGACATGGCCGAGTCCCTCGACGACCCGGCCGACCAGCTGGCCCGCTCGCTGCTGGCCCGCTTCCAGGTCCAGGAGTCGGTGATGGAGGTGTCCACGGCCGCGAGCGAGCTGGCGGGCGGCATCTCCTTCATCCGCGACACCGAGGTCGGCTATCTCCTCCAGGCCACCCGCGCCCTGGCCTTCCACCCGCCGGCCCGGGCCAAGGCCCTGCCCGCTCTGGCCGGTTACTTCCTGGGCGAGGACCTGGACACCACGGTCTACTGATCGCCGACAGCGGTACTGGGAAGAGCCGGGGGAGAGACCACGTGACGGAGCGGTTCGTACAGTTCATCGGCCGGGTGCGATGGCCGTTGCTGGCGGTGTGGGGCGTACTGCTGGTGATCAGCGGGCTGCTCGCGATGTCGCTGCCGGACAAGCTGAGCGGCGGCGGCTGGTACGTCCCCGGCTCGCAGTCCACCTGGGTGGCGGAGCAGCAGAAGGAGGGGTTCAGCGGCCGCGGGCAGACGAGCGTGACCGTGGTCGTCCACGACGAGCGCTTCGCCGCCGGAACGGACCGGTTCGAGAGCCGGGTCGACCGGGTGATGGCGGACATCGCGGCCGACAAACGGCTGGGGGTCGCCTCGCACTACGGCTGGTCGGACCTCAGGGGCGCGCCGGAGAACAGCTTCGTCGGCCGGGACGGGCACACCGCGATCGAGATGTTCGGCCTCGACGTGGACGACGGCACCGCCCGGCGGATCCTGCCCGACATCCAGCGGGAGTTCGACGCCCGGTACGAGGAGCGGGGCCTGACCGTCGGCATGGTGGGCACCGCCCCGTTCTTCGGCGAGATCAATGTGCTGAGCGAAGAGGGCCTGGTCAAGGCGGAGATCATCGTGCTGCCGCTGATCACCCTGATTCTGCTGCTGCTGTTCCGCAGCGTGGTCTCCGCGGTGGTCGCCATGATCACCGCGGGCACGGCGGCGGTGGGCACCTTCGCGATCCTCTCCGTGCTCGCCGACTCCTACGACCTGTCGGTGTTCGTCCAGAACACCGCGACCATGCTGGGGCTCGGCGTCGGCATCGACTACTCGATGTTCATGATCCGCCGCTTCCGGGACGAGCTCGAAGGCGGCGAGCCGGTGCCGCGGGCCCTGCGGACCGCGCTCGCCACCTCCGGGGAGACCGTGGTCGCCTCCGGCGTGACCGTCATCGTTTCCATGGCCACCCTCGCCTTCGTCGATCTGCCGGTGATCCAGTCGATCGCGCTCGGCGCCGCGCTGGTGGTCGCGGTGTCGGTGCTCACCAGCGTGCTGCTGCTGCCGGTGCTGCTGTACGTGGTCGGCGACCGGATCGGGCGCTGGGACCTGTTCGCCAGGCTGCGCCCGGCGAGCGCGTCGGCCGACCCGCGCGAGCGCGGCTGGTACCGCTTCGCCCACGCGGTGCTGCGCCGCCCGGTGCTGTCCCTGGTGGGCGGCAGCGCGCTGCTGGCGGTGGGCGCGGTCCCGGCGCTGGCCCTGGACACCTTCACCCCGGACGCCCGGATCACCCCCACCTCCTCCACCGTGCGCCAGTCCTACGACCGGGTGGAGGAGCAGTTCGGGCAGGGCGACGCCTCCCCGATGGTGGTGCTGATCCGCTCCGACACCCCGCTGCGCGGCGCGGGCGAGCGGATCACCGAGCTCCATGACCGGCTGGAGGCCCTGCCGCACGTCCGGCGGGTGGACTCCGCGCTGAACGTCCTCGAACAGGCCGCCCCGGGGCGCCCGTTCGACGCGCTCGAACCCGGCGTACGCGACCGGCTGCCGGCACCCGCCCGCGCCTCGGTGGGGTACTTCGTCTCCAAGGACCGCACCGAGTTCATCGCCCAGGTGATCCCCGAGGAGCACGCCTCCGCGCCGAAGACCCGCGAACTGCTCGCGGAGGTCCGCCGGACGGTGGCGCGGGCCGACGGGAACGGGCTGCGCATCGAGGTCGGCGGCCAGACCGCCGAGGGCGTGGACGCCAACAAGGTGATCGCCGACGGGCTGCCCACGGTGGTCGGGGTGATGCTGCTGGCGATCTTCGTGATCCTGATGCTGTCGTTCCGCTCGGTGCTGCTGCCGCTGAAGGCGATCGCGGTGAACGTGCTGTCGGTGTCCGTGGCGTTCGGCATGCTGACCCTCGCCTTCCAGGAGGGCAGCCCGGTGGCGGAGGCGCTCGGCTTCGACGCGTCCGGCCGGGTCACCAACTTCGTCCCCGTGCTGCTGCTGGCCCTGCTGTTCAGCCTGAGCACCGACTACGAGGTGTTCGTGCTGGGCCGGGTGCGCGAGTACTACAAGGCGGGCGTCGGCAACACCGAGAGCGTGGCGCTCGGCATCTCCGCCACGGGCCCGCTGATCACCGGAGCGGCGGTGCTGATGGTGGCCGTGTTCGGCGGCTTCACCCTCTCCGGGATCCAGCCCATCGGCGAGCTGGGCTTCGGCATGGCGGTGGCGATCGCGGTGGACGCGACGCTGGTGCGGATGTTCGTCGTCCCGGCCGCCATGAAGCTCATGGGCTCCGCCAACTGGTGGTTCCCCGGCCGGGGCCGGGCATCGTCCACAGCCGCTTCCTCAAGGATTAGGAGCAAGCAACAGCATGTCAGCGAGCGACACATGGCAGAGCTTTCCGCTGATCGAGGGCCTGAAGTCCCGCCGCGCCCGTAGATTCGGCATGGGGATGAACGTCCCCGGCGGGCCGCTGGAGTACCGCAGCAAGCACGAGCCGGTGCCGCTGACGGAGGAGGAGCAGGCGATCCTCACGTTCGCCGCCTGCGGCATCACCGGCCCCGCGCTGAACGACTGGAACTGGGAGAAGGGCAAGGGCGGCAATGTGATGGCCGGCGTGGTCGGCCGCACCGTCTCCAGCTCCGACGCGCTCCAGAGCGGGGCGATGGTGGTGATGGACGACGAGGCCACCTATCTGATCCGCCGGCCCGCCGATCTGTCCACGGCGGAGCTGAACGACGTCAAGGAACTGGTCGCGAAGAACGACTTCGTCGGGGCGTACCGCGCCACCCGGATCAAGATCGGGACCGAGCGCCGCCATCCCCCGGTCGAGTCCCCGTACAACCTGACCGGCAACGAGTGGTCGCTGCACACCGCCGGGTCCACCTACTTCCTGCCGATCGAGGACCTCTCCTACCTCTACATCAACATCCTGCTGGAGTTCTTCAACGAGGAGATGGCGGCCTTCTGCCTGGACGAGCGGCGGTTCTATCTGCCCGCCGGTCTTGGGAAGTTCGGCAAGTCCAAGGGCGGCCACCTCGACGACGACCCGCGGAAGCTGAAGGCGCTCCCGATGGAGTTCGCCGAGCGCCTGCTGGTGGAGACCGCGGCCATCGAGATGGGCATGATGCTCCAGAACCTGGGCCTGGTCAGCCAGGCGCTGGGCCTGGGCGGCTTCCCGCACTACACCGGGCACGACGGCGGATGGTTCGAGGCGCTGGACTTCCGGATGGCCGAGATGCCGATCAGCCAGTACTTCCGGGTGCCCACGCTGGCCAAGATGGTCCTCAAGCTCCGCGGGCAGGACGCGGGCTTCGCCTATCCGCTGGGCCTGGAGCGGGACGGCGAGGTGCTGCTCAAGCCGTACTGCCCGCCGTACTACGAGTCGATGGAGGCGGCGGTGCACGCGGTCGTCGAGCGCAAGTTCGGCGACAACGGCATCTACCGCGGCGGCATCGGCCGGGGCGGCTGGCGGGAGCCGGAGAAGGTGGCGTCGGGGATCAGCGGGATCAGCCAGAAGGCGGTCGACGCCACGGTGGCCTTCTGCGAGTACGTCTACAAGAAGTCCGGCCGGTTCCCCTCGTATCTGCCCGCGTACCACACACAGATGGGGTTCCAGTCCGTCCACCTGGACGTCGACTTCTACGACGAGTTCTACGACCCGTCCGTGGTGCCCGAGGTGCACCGGTCCCATATGCGGGACTGGCACGGGCGCTGACCGGGAGGGGAAGCGGTGGACGAGGTCTCGATCTCCATCGCCGCCGGGCCCGGCAGGGTGTGGCGGCTGATCACCGATGTCACCGGCATGGGCCGGTTCAGCCCCGAGTGCACCGGCGGGCGCTGGGTGGCCCCGGCGTCGGGTCCGGCCGTCGGCGCCCGGTTCCGCGGCTCCAACCGGCGCGGGCTCATCTTCTGGACCACCGACTGCACGGTGGTGCGCTGCGAGGAGGAGAAGGTCTTCGCCTTCGACGTCGCCCAGTCGAAGGTGCGGTGGGGCTATCGGATCGAGCCGGACGGCGCGGGTGTGGTGCTGACCGAGTGGCGGGAGCATGTCGGGCGCGCCAATCTGCTGATCAGGGCGGTCGACGCCAGCGGCCTGGTGGGGTTCCGCCGGGAGCGGCTGATGGTGGAGGGGATGCGGGAGACCCTGGCCAGGATCAAGGAGGTGGCGGAGCGGGGGTGACCTCTCTTTCTCCGGCGCTTTCTCCGGGGGACGTCGAGCCGGCCCGGCGGCCGGAGGTGCCGTCATGCGCACCGGCCGCCGGCCGGTCCGCCGGGGCGGCTCGTCTACAGGGCTGAGTGGGGTCGGAGGGGGTGGGGAAGGCCGGTGCCCTCGGTGCTCAGGCGACCCGCTGGGGCTGAGAGGGGACGACCAGGCCGCACTCATAGCCGAGCGCCACGGCCTCGGCCCGGCTGGTGATGCCCAGCTTGGTCATCGCCCGGTTCAGATGGGTCTTCACGGTCGCCTCACTGATCTTGAGCTCCCGCGCGATGGCGGAGTTGCTGCGGCCCTTGGCCACATGCCGCAGCACCTCGGTCTCCCGGGAGGTGAGCATGGCCAGGCTGGACCCCGCGGTGTCGGTGGCCGTCGCCCGGTAGGTGTAGGCGTCGATCAGCCGCTCCATCACGCTGGGGGAGAAGGCCATGTCCCCGGTGGCGACGGCGCTGATCGAGGCGGTCATCTTCTGCGGCGAGGTGTCCTTGAGCAGGATTCCGGCGGCGCCCACGCGGAGCGCGGACTGGATTTCCTCGTCGTTGACCTCCGAGGCGGTGATGATGACGCGGGGCGGTCGGGCGGGCGCGGCCTCCAGGATGCGCTGGGTGGTGGCGATGCCGCCCAGGTGCGGCAGGGCGATGTCCATGAGAATCACGTCGGGGCTGTGCAGGGCGGCCAGGGCGCGGGCACCGTCGCTGTCGGCGGCCTCGCCGACGGCGCGCAGCCCGGGTG
Source organism: Streptomyces sp. NPDC028305 (assembly GCF_055569495.1). Taxonomy (NCBI): domain Bacteria; kingdom Bacillati; phylum Actinomycetota; class Actinomycetes; order Kitasatosporales; family Streptomycetaceae; genus Streptomyces; species Streptomyces sp. NPDC028305. The sequence continues at coordinate 608,697 of NZ_JBVHTN010000001.1, read as the reverse complement.
CCGAGCTCAGCAGCGTTAACAGCCCCAGTCTGGCCAGGGCGTGTCCATCGGCGACCAGGACATTGGTCGCCGCCGCGGCCTCCCCCGTTTTGATCACCTTGAGCTCCTCTCGTCCACAACGACACCGGCAAGGGTGTCTCGCTGTGCAGAGACTGGCACTCCTGAGGGCCCTGGGGTGGGGGTAGTTGCAGCTTCCTGCCTGTTCGAACAATACCGAGGGGGCGGGTGGTTACCCCTGGTAGGGGATCGTCGCTCACGGTGCGCGCCGGGGTTCAGCCGTCCAGCGCGGAGAGGGCCTTCTTCGCCGCGGTGAGCGCGCCCTGGCGTATCTCGTCGGTGCCCGCGGCCTCCTGTGTCTCGAAGTCGCCCCCGTTGTAGGTGACGGTGACCACCGCGTTGGCCCGGCGCGCGACCACGACCGCCTCGCGTATCCGCTGCTTGTCGTCGGTGGTGACGTTCAGGCTGACCGACCCCTGGTCGCCGAGGCCGGGCACGGCGGTGCTGGGGCCGTCGCCCTGCTCGGAGCGGGCGCGCGTGGCCGCGGCGGCCGACACGTCGTAGGTGATGTCCAGCCAGCGGTAGTCGAAGCCGCTCAGCGCGTGCCAGGAGCAGCCCGAGCGGCGCGTGGCATCGCTCGTCGTGAGCACGGTGCCGGCCGCCGGGGCGCCCGGCACCAGGTCCTTGACCGTGCCGGCCGGGAGGGTGGCGCAGGGCTTGGCCGGGGGCTTGGGGTAGCGCACCGCGGCGGTGTCGTCACCCTGCCCGTCCACCGGCGCGCCGGAGGACCCGTCCACCGGGGCGCCGGAGGAGGGGGCCGAGGGCGCGCTCGTGGACGGGCGCGGCGAGTGGGCGGAGGGCTTGGGGCGCGCCTCGGAGTCGGGGGTGGTCGTCATGGCCACGCCCGCGGCGGCGAGTACGGCGACCGGCAGCAGGCGGGCGCCCAGCGTGAGCGGCAGAGAACGCACGGCGGTCTCTCTTCGGTCGTGAGCGGCATGGTGGGCGGCGCGGGTGGGAGACGACCTTGCCATACGAACGTGTCTGCGAACAGTCCAGGGGGCGCCCCGGGGGGCGATGGCCGGCCGACTCCGTATGACCCTATGGGGTGAAATCGGCACTTGATCGCATTATCTGATCAAGTGGCTGGATAAGTACGCGTGGTGACGAACTTTCGCCCGTCAGCCCCGGCCGATGAACGGCATCGCCGTCGCCATCACGGTCGCGAACTGTACGTTCGCCTCCAGTGGCAGCGATGCCATGTGCCGTACCGTACGAGCCACGTCGGCGGCGTCCATCACCGGCTCGGCCGCGGTCTCCCCGTTCGCCTGCGGGACACCGGCGGTCATCCGCTGCGTCATGTCGGTGGCCGCGTTGCCGATGTCGATCTGACCGCAGGCAATGTTGTACGGGCGCCCGTCCAGCGAGAGGGACTTGGTCAGCCCGGTCACGGCGTGCTTGGTGGCCGTGTAGGCGACGCTCCGCGGCCGTGGCGCGTGCGCCGAGACCGAGCCGTTGTTGATGATCCGGCCGCCCTGGGGGTCCTGTCCGCGCATCAGGCGGAACGCGGCCTGCGCGCACAGGAACGCGCCGGTCAGATTGGTGTCCACCACCGCCTGCCAGTCCTCATGGCTCAGCTCGTCCAGCGGCACATTCCGCGGACCGAACCCGCCCGCGTTGTTGAACAGCAGATCGAGGCGGCCGAAGCGGTCCCGTACCGCCGCGAACAGCGCGTCGACCTGCTCCGGGCGGGACACATCGGTGGGGATCGCGGCCACCGCCCCCTCCCGGCCCGCCAGCCGTGCCGTCTCCGCGAGGGCCTCCCGGCGGCGCCCGGCCAGGGCCACCGACCAGCCCGCGTCGACGAGTTCGAGGGCCACCGCCCGGCCGATGCCGGACCCCGCGCCGGTCACCACCGCGACCTTCGAGGTGACCGACGCCTCCGACGCGCGCACCGCGCCACCGCTCTCGCTCATGGGTCCGCAGCGTACGGCACGGCGTCAACACCCCACGGGGCGGCGGCATATCGCGCCAAACGTCCCATCCCGATGCGGAACTCACCGGTCCGACATCTGAATGACGTGTACAGGCTAGCGCTGGGCCGCCCTCTGCCCGTGCAATGCCTCTGAAGCCACCCCCCAGACGCACCCCCCCATCACCACCAGCCGGGCACGACCAGCCGGAAGCCACGAGAGACACCACCAGCCGGACGCCACGAGCCAGGGGAGAGCCAAGATGGCACACCACCCGCATCAGCAGGCCATACGAGCCGCGGCAGCGCGCCTGGGCCGCCGCCGCTTCCTCACCGTCACCGGGGCCGCCGCGGCCATCGCCTTCACCACCAACCTGCCCAGCGCCCACGCCACCGAGCGGACCCCGCACTCCCTCACCGAGGACCCCTTCACCCTCGGCGTGGCCTCCGGCGACCCGCTGCCGGACTCCGTCGTGCTGTGGACCAGGCTCGCCCCGCGCCCGTACGAGCCCGGCAGCGGGCTGCCCGACGAGGGCTTCGTGCGCGTCGACTGGGAGATCGCCCACGACGACCGCTTCAGACGCGTGGTCCGCCGGGGCACCACCGGTGCGTTCGCCGAGTTCAACTACGCCGTGCACATCGACGCCAGGGGCCTCGACGCCGACCGCGTCTACTGGTATCGCTTCCGCGCCGGCCACTTCACCAGCCCCGCCGGCCGCACCCGCACCGCCCCCGCCACCGGCGCCCACGTCCGCGAGGGCCGCTTCGGCCTGGTCTCCTGCCAGGCGTACCACGACGGCTACTTCACCGCCTTCGGCCACCTGGCCGACGAAGACCTGGACGCCGTCTTCCACGTCGGCGACTACCAGTACGAGTACGCCGTCAACGCGGTCGGCGGCGCGCGCAAGTACACCGACCGCACCCTGCCCGCCCTCTTCAACACCGAGACGGTCACCCTCGACCAGTACCGGCTGCGCTACGCCCTCTACAAGTCCGACGAGGACCTCCAGGCCGCGCACGCCGCCTTCCCGTGGTACGTCACCTGGGACGACCACGAGACCGAGAACAACTACGCGGGCGACACCGACGAGAACGGGACCCCGCCGGAGGAGTTCCTGATCCGCCGGGCCGCCGCCTACCGCGCGTACTGGGAGAACATGCCGCTGCGCATGCCCCAGCGGCCCGACGGCCCCGACATGCGGCTCTACCGCCGCTTCCACTACGGCAGGCTCGCCCAGTTCGACATCCTCGACACCCGCCAGTACCGCTCCAACCAGGCCTACGGGGACGGCTGGCAGTACCCCGGGCCCGAGTCCGAGGACCCGTCGCGCACCCTCACCGGCGCTGCCCAGGAGCGCTGGCTGCTCGACGGCTTCCGGCGCTCCAAGGCCACCTGGAACATCCTCCCGCAGCAGGTCACCTTCTCGCAGCGGAAGAACACCACCGCCGCCACCTCCAAGCTGAGCATGGACTCCTGGGACGGCTACCCCGCCTCCCGCGAGCGGATCCTCGCGGGCGTCGAGGCGGCCGGGATCGAGAACTTCGTCGTCCTCACCGGCGATGTCCACGTCCACTACGCCTTCGACATCAAGAAGGACTTCAACGACACCGCGTCCCGCACCCTGGGCGTGGAGTTCGTCGGCACCTCCATCACCAGCGGCAAGGACGGCGCCGACAAGCCCGCCAACTGGGCCACGTACATGGCGGCCAACCCGCACATGAAGTTCTACAACGGCCGCCGCGGCTATGTGACGGTCACCCTGGACGGCGAAGCGGCCCGGGCCGACTACAAGACGGTCCCCGCGGTCACCACGCCGGGCGCGCCGGTCACCACCGCCGCGTCCTTCGTCAGCGAGGCGGGCAACCCCGGCCTCCAGGAGGTCTGAGGCCCCCGGCCTCCAGGAGGTCTGAGGCCGGACCGGGCCGGATGAGGGTCGAGTCCCGCGGGCGGTGCCGCCGCCCGCGGGACTCACCCGCTCAGCGCTCCCCGGGGTACCGCACGCCGATCCGCTCGCGCGCCGCGTCCAGCGTGCGCATCACCGCGAGGCTGCCGTCCAGCGGCACCAGCGGGGACTCCGTCTCGCCCGCCCGCAGAGCGCGCATCACCTCCGCCGCCTCGTGCTGGAAGCGGCGCGCGCCGCCCTGCGCCGCGAACACCTCCGGATCCCGCCCCGGCCGGTGCAGTACGAACCGCTCCGGGTGGAAGAAGCCGCGCGGGAACTCGATCCGGCCCGCCGACCCGGTCACCGAGGCGGTCTGCGGCGTATCGGCGGTGAGCGAGCAGCCCAGCAGCGCCACCGCGCCGCTGTCCCAGCCCAACAGGATCCCGGTGTTCTCGTCCACGCCCTCCGGCGTCAGCCGCGCCCGCGCCTGGACATCGTCGGGCTCGCCCAGCAGCAGCTGCGCGAAGGACACCGGGTACACCCCCAGATCCAGCAGCGCGCCACCGCCCTGCGCCGGGTCGCGCAGCCGGTGCCCGGGGTCGAACGGCCCGGCCAGCCCGAAGTCCGCCTGCACCGCCCGCACCTCGCCGATCGCGCCGTCGCGGACCAGCTCGACCATCCGCCGGACGACCGGGTCGCAGTACGTCCACATCGCCTCCATCAGGAAGCGGCCACGTTCCCGCGCCAGCCCGACCAGCTCGGTGGCCTCCCGCACATTGAGCGTGAACGGCTTCTCGCACAGCACCGCGCGCCCCGCCTCCAGGCACAGCCCGGCCGCCTCGCGGTGCGCCGAGTGCGGGGTGGCCACGTACACCACGTCCACGTCCTCGTCGGCGGCGAGCTCCGCCCAACTGCCGTGCGCGCGCGGTATCCCGAACCGCTCGGCGAAACGCTTGGCGGACTCCTGGGTGCGGGAGCCGACAGCCACCACCTCGGCGTCCGCCATCTCCAGCAGGTCCGCCGTGAACGCCGCGGCGATCCCGCCCGTCGCCAGAATCCCCCACCGCACACTCTCGGCCATCCCCATGCCCACTCCGCTCTCCCACCGGACAAAAGCCGGTCATGACCACAACGAATTGCTGAGAGCATAGAGAAGACTCAACAACTCACGGAGAGCTGAATGCCGCCGTCAGGCCACCCGACCGTCCCCGACCACAGATCCATATCCCTCCCCGAGTCCACCCCCCGCACCGCCGCCCCTTCCCCCGGCCCCGCGCCGCGCAGCGCCCGCCGCGCCGGTCTGATCGTCACCCTCGTCCTCGGCGGGCTCAACGCCCTCCCGCCGCTGTCCATGGACATGTACCTCCCGGCCCTGCCCGAGGTCACCGGCGCGCTGAGCAGCTCCGCCGCCACCGTCCAGCTCACCCTCACCGCCTGTCTGGCGGGCATGGCGCTCGGCCAGCTGGTCGTGGGCCCCATGAGCGACAAGTGGGGGCGCCGCCGCCCCCTCCTCGTCGGCATGGTGATCTACGTCGTCGCCACCGCCATCTGCGCCTTCGCGCCGGGCGTCGAGCTGCTGATCGCCTTCCGACTGCTCCAGGGGCTCGCCGGGGCCGCGGGCATCGTGATCTCCCGCGCGGTCGTCCGCGACCTGTACGACGGCGCCGAGATGGCCCGCTTCTTCTCCACCCTCATGCTGATCTCCGGTGTCGCGCCCGTCGCCGGCCCCCTCCTCGGCGGCCAGATCCTCCGCATCACCGACTGGCGCGGCGTCTTCGTCGTGCTGACCGTCGTCGGCGTGCTGCTCACCCTCGTCGTCTGGCGCTATCTGCACGAGACCCTGCCACCCGAGCAGCGCCACCGCGGCGGCGTCGGCCAGGCGCTGCACACCATGCGCGGGCTGCTCGCCGACCGCGTCTTCACCGGCTACATGCTCGCGGGCAGCTTCGCCTTCGCCGCCCTGTTCGCCTATGTGTCTGGCTCCGCCTTCGTCGTCCAGGAGATCTACGGCGCCTCCCCGCAGACCTTCAGCCTGCTCTTCGGGATCAACTCGATCGGCCTGGTCGGCATCGGACAGCTCAACGGCAAGGTGCTGGCCGGGCGGGTCAGCCTGGACGCTGCCCTGGCCGTCGGCCTCGCCGCGATCACCCTGTCGGCCGTCGCGCTGTGCCTGATGGCCACCGGCGTCTTCGGCGACGTCGGCCTCGTACCGATCGCCGCCGGGCTGTTCGTGCTGATGTCCGCGATGGGCCTGGTCATGCCCAACACCAACACCCAGGCGCTGATGCGTACCAAGCACGCGGCCGGCTCCGCGTCCGCGCTGCTGGGCACCTCCTCCTTCCTCGTCGGCGCGATCGCCTCCCCGCTGGTGGGCATCGCGGGCGAGCACACGGCCGTGCCGATGACCGTGGTCCAGCTGGTGTGTGCGCTGGTGGCCGTGGTCTGCTTCGTGGCACTGTGCCGTCCGTGGCAGCAGCGCACAACGACCTGAACGAGCTGATCCAAGCTGTGGCGGCGCTTCCCGAAGGGGAGCGCCGCTGGTGCGCCGGCGTGGTCGTGGCCGCCGGGCAGGGCCCGGAGATCCTCGCCGAGGAGGCCTTCGGCTGGGCGGTGCGGTACGCGGCGTACGACGAGGCCACGGACCGCGGCGTGGAGCTGCCACGCGAGCGGTGGGTGCCGATGCGGGCCGGGCGGGGCCAGGAGCCGGACACCGTCTTCGACCTCGCCTCCCTCACCAAGCTGTTCACCACGATCGTCGCCGTGCGGTGCGTCGAGCGCGGCGAGCTCGACCTGGACGGCCGGGTCGCCGCGTACGCCCCCGAGTTCACGGCCGCCGCCGAGCACCGGATCACCGTGCGGCAGCTGCTCACCCACACCTCCGGGCTGCTGCCCGAACTCCCCCTGTACGACTACGACGAGCACGAACAGCGGCTGGCCAGGCTGCGCGCCGAACCCCCGACCACCCCGCCCGGCACCGCCCGCCGCTACTCCGACCTCAACTTCCTGCTGCTCCAGCGGGTCGTCGAGCGGGTGGCCGGCCGCCCGCTCGACCACCTCGTACGCGACGACATCACCGGCCCCCTCGACATGACCGCCACCCGCTTCCGCCCGCCCCGCGCCTGGCTGCCCCGCATCGCCGCCACCGAGGACCAGCGGCGCCCCTGGGCCAAGCTCGACCGCGGCATGCTGCGGGGCGTCGTCCACGACGAGAACGCCTACGCCCTGGGCGGCGTCGCCGGCCACGCGGGCCTCTTCTCCACCGCCGCGGACCTGACCCTGCTGTGCCGCGCCCTGCTCGGCACGGGCCCACCCGTGCTGCGCCCGGAGTCCGTCGACCTGATGCTGGCCCCGCCCGGGCTGGGGTTCGAGCTCGACCGGCCCTGGTTCATGGGCGAGCTGGCCGGCCGGGGCGCGGCGGGCCACACCGGCTTCACCGGCACCAGCCTGGTGCTCGACCGCGCCACGTCCTCGTTCCTGGTCCTCCTGGCCAACACGGTCCACCCCCGCCGCCGCCCGGCCGACAGCGCCCCGCGCGCTGCGGCGGGGACGGCGCTGGCGCGGGCGCTGGAATAGGGGCGGCTCAGGCGCCGTCGTTCGCCGCGGGCCAGGCGTCGCCCCAGTCGGCGTCGCGGGCCGCGCGATAGAGGGGGCCCTGGCGCTTGGTGACGGTCTCGCGGCGCAGGCCCGCGTCCGGGGTGCAGAGGTCGAGCAGCACCTGGCCCTTGCGGAGCTGCGGGCGGCGTACGACGCGGGCGTCCGCGGGGGTGGCGGGGGAGGTGGGGAAGCGGGCCGCCGCGACGTACGCGAACTTCTCGTCCTCGTACGGCAGCGAACCGCCCTTCACCTGCCGGTGCAGCGACGACCGGCTGACCCGGGCCGCGAAGTGGCACCAGTCCGTGCCCGGTTCGATCGGGCACTCCGCGCCGTGCGGGCACGGGGCCAGCACCCGCAGCCCCGCCGCCAGCAGCCGCTCCCGCGCCTCGCGGATGCGCAGATAGCCGTCCGGGGTGCCGGGCTCGATCAGCACGACGGCCGAGGCGGCCCGGGCCGCCTCGTCGACGACGGCGCGGCGGTCGGCGTCGGTGAGCTCGCCCAGCACATAGGAGACGGTGACCAGGTCGGTCGCGTCGGGGAGCGCCAGGCCGTCGCCGATGGCCCGGCGCTGCCAGCGCGCCTCCCGCAGCGCCTTGGCCTCCGCGCCGCGGGCCAGCTCCTGGCCGAGGGCGAGCGCGGGCTCGGCCCAGTCCAGGACGGTGGTGGCGCGGGCGCCGTCCGGCCAGGCCGCGGCGGTCGCCCAGGTGGCCGCGCCGGTGCCGCCACCGATGTCGACATGCGTGGCCGGGGTCCACTCCGGCGCCGCCGCGCGGAAGGCGGCGAGCGCGGAGCGCACGGCCTCGAAGGTCGCGGGCATCCGGTACGCGGCGTAGGCGACGACATCGGACCGGTCGCGCAACACGGGCGCGTCGGTCGGGGTGCGCCCCCGGTAGTTCTCGATCAGCCGCCCCGTGGCCTGGGCGGCCTGCCGGGGCGGCAGCCCGTCGAGCAGACCGGCGAGCGCGGCGCGCAGCGTCTCGCCCGTGCGGGCGGCCTCGGGGGCGGGGGCGTGCATCCGCCAAATTCTACCGGCCGCGGGGCGCCGCCCCGCCCGCCTCTGGCGGCCCGCGTCCGCCCCCGGGCGTGCCCGCCTGCCGGGCCGGCAGGCGGCCGGCCCAGGGCGCGGCACCGCCGCGCGGCCGCCGGGCGCCCAGGCCCCGTCCGCGGATCTTGACGCCTGCGGCGGGCCCTACCCCACCCCGCCCCTTCCCGGCCCCTGCCGATGTGCGGCTCCGCCGCGTGGGGGGGGCTCCGCCCCCAGACCCCCGTACGGCGGAGTCCCCGTGCGGCGGAGCCGCACAGCGGAGACTGCCCCGCCCCTTCCCGGCTCCTGCCGAGCCTCTGTCGAGCCCCTGTCCATATGCGGCTCCGCCGCGCGGGGCTCCGCCGCCGGGTGGGGCTTCGCCCCTGGACCCCGGGGTCTGGGGCGGAGCCCCAGTTGAGGGAAGGGGCGGGTAGGGGAGAGCACCCCAGGCCTGGCCTAGCCGGCCGCCCGGGCGCGTAGCTCCTGCGTGCAGCACTTGACGCTGCCCCCACCCTTGAGCAGCTCGCTCAGGTCCATCGCGATCGGCTCGTACCCCCGCTCGCGCAGCGGGTCGAAGAGCCCGGCCGCCGCCTGCGGGAGCAGGACATGGCGGCCGTCGCTGACCGCGTTGAGGCCGAGGGCCGCGGCGTCCCGCTCCGTGGCGATGATCGCGTCGGGGAAGAGCCGCCCGAGCACGGCCCGGCTGCCCGGGGAGAAGGCGCCGGGGTAGTACATGATCTCCGTGTCCGTCGTGTCGTCGAGCACGCACAGCGCCGTGTCCAGGTGGTAGTAGCGCGGATCGACGAGATCCAGGCCCAGCACCGGGCGGCCGAAGAACTCCTGCGCCTCGGGGTGCGAGAGCGGGCTGCTGCGGAAGCCGCGGCCCGCCAGCAGCCAGGACGCGGTCACGGCGAAGTCGCCCTCGCCCTCGTTGACGTGCTCGGGCTCGCGCACCTCCGCCCAGCCGTGGGCGCGGAACCACTCCAGGTGGGCCGCCGCCTCGCCGGTGCGCTCCGGATGGGCGAAGCGGGCGCCCAGGACGCGGCCGTCGACGACGGTCGCGCCGTTGGCCGCGTACACCATGTCGGGCAGGTCGGGGCGGGGCCGGAGCACCTCGACGGTGTGGCCGAGGGAGCGGTAGCGGTCGCGCAGGTCCTCCCATTGGGCGAGCGCGAGCGGGAGGTCCACGGGCTTGGCCGGGTCCATCCAGGGGTTGATGGAGTAGGTGACCCTGAAGTGGGTCGGCGGGCACATCAGATAGCGGCGCGCGGTGGCGCGGCGCTCGGGGCTACGCAAGGACAAGGATGGCTCCTCACGGGGATGCTGGCCCGTACGGATCGTCGTACGTGGTCCTGGACACATGGTGCGCCCCGGTGCCCGCCCCGGGCAGGGGCCGTTCGGATGGTTTCCCGGGTCGATAGGTTGTCGGCCATGGCCGACAAAGCAGCGCCCGACTCCGCCCGCCGCAGCGAACGCTCCCGCCGGGCGATCCTCGACGCCGCCCTGGAGCTCATCGGCGAACTCGGCTACCCCCGGCTCACCATCGAGGCCATCGCGTCCCGGGCCGGGGTCGGCAAGCAGACGATCTACCGCTGGTGGCCCTCCAAGGCCGCGGTGCTGCTCGACGCCTTCACCGCTGGGGGGCAGGCGCCCGAGGGCGCCGGGGCCGCGCTGCCGGACACCGGGGACCTGGAGGCGGACCTCAAGCTGGTGCTGCGGGCGGCCGTCGACGAGATGAACGCGCCCGCGTACGACCTGCCCGCCCGCGCGCTGACCGCCGAGGGCCTGGTGAACCCCGAGCTGGGCGCGCACTTCGTGGACCGGGTCCTGGAGCCGTCGCTGCGGCTGCTCGCCGAGCGGCTGCGGGCCGCCCAGGACGCCGGGCAGGTGGCGCGGGACGTCGACCCGAGGGTCGCCGTCGAGCTGGTGTGCGGCCCGCTGACCCACCGCTGGCTGCTGCGCACCCTCCCGCTCACCCACGAGTACGCGGACGCGGTGGTCGAGACGGCGCTGCGGGGGATCCTCAAAAGGTGACCCACAAAAGGTGACCCACAAAGGTGAGGTCACGGCGTCGTCAGCAGCGTCGGCGCGTCCGTGATGATGCCGCCGCAGCCCAGCCGCAGCATCCGGTCCCGCGCCTCCGGCGTGTTCACCGTATGGGCCCACACCCGGCGGATGCCGGAGCGTACGGCCCGCCGCAGGTCCTCCGGCCGCGCCCGGTAGTCCACGTCCAGCAGGTCCACGAACCCCCGCCACCCGTCCGGACGGTCCTCGCGCAGCTGCGGGGCCGAGCGCCACAGCTGCGTCAGCAGCCCCAGCCGGTGCACCTGCCGCGCCACCTCGACGCGGTTGCTGTTGACGAAGACGGAGCGGGTCAGCCCGCGCTCGTGGATCATCGCGGCCAGGCGGGGCAGGCTGTCGGGGTCCTTCGCCTCCACCGTCAGCACCCGGCGCCCGCCGAAGCGGTCCAGCGCCTCGCCGACGGTCGGCGGCGCCTCGGGCCGCCAGGCCCCGGGCAGCCGCGGGTCCGGGCGCAGCCGTACGGAGCGCCACTGGGCGGCGGTGAGCGACCTCACGGGGCCGGACGAGTACGTCGTACGGTCCAGCGTCGCGTCGTGGAACACCACGAGCGTGCCGTCCCGCAGCATCCTGGTGTCGAAGTCCAGGACCTGGGCGGCACCGCGCTCGAACGCGGCGGTCAGCCCGGACATGCTGTTCTCGGGCGCTTCCAGGGCCCCGCCGCGGTGTGCCACGAAGGTGATCGTCGGGAGCGTGTCGGCGGTCGGGGACCCGCCGCGCCGCCCGGTCGGGAGGGCGGGGACGGCGGCCGGCACCGAAAGGGCGAGGACCGCTATACCAGTCAGTAGTGACCTCGTGACCATAAAGGGAACGCTAGGGGCGCCTGTTCGGTTATGCCTGATATCCGCACCCAGAGGTGGGGTCCGGGCACCCCGGATATGAACACCGGCCACCTCGGGAGCAGGATGGTGGCAGCATTGGCAGCAATGGCTGGGCATTCGGCGGCACCGGCGGGGAAGCGAGGCGGTAGATGGAACGCAAGGGCAGGTTTTCCCAGTGGCTGCGCCGACCGCGGAGCGGGGCGGGCGGCGACACGGGCACGGGGGCGGGCGCGCCCGGCGCCCGCGAGGATCTGCTCATGGCCGCTGCCGCCGCCGGGTTCCCGCTGGCGCCGGCCGCCCACCCCTCCGGGTACGGCTGTTCCTGCGACCGCATCGGCTGTCCGACCCCGGCCCGGCACCCCGTCTCGTTCGCCTGGCAGACGCAGGCGACCACCGACCCGGAGAAGGTCGCGCGCTGGCTCGCGGGCGACCCCGAGGCGAATTTCATCACCGCCACCGGGATCGTCCATGACGTGCTGGACGTGCCGTTGGCCGCCGGCCGGCTGGCCCTGGAGCGGCTCGGCGAGGCCGGTATCGAGGTCGGGCCCGTCGCCACCACCAGCGCCGATCTGCACCAGGACCGGATGCTCTTCTTCACGGCCACCCGGGGCACCCCGGAGGACGAGGACGAGTGGTGGCCCTGCGAGCTGGACTGCCACCCCGAGACCATGGACGAGCACCCCGGGCTGCGCTGGCACTGCCGGGGCAGCTATGTGCTCCTGCCGCCCGCGCGGCTGCCGGGGGACGGGCGGGTGGCCTGGCTGCTGGGCCCGGAGCGGCCGCTGCCGGACCCGCTGTCGCTGCTGGAGTCGCTGACCGACGCCTGCGCCCGGTTCGCGGACGAGGGGCATGAGCACGAGTCGCACGCCTGGCCGATAGGACGCTGACGCCCGCCGGCCCGGCGACCGGGGCGAGTCCTACTCGCCGGCACGGCGACCGGGGCGAGTCCTACTCGCCCTTCGCGGCGGTCACGCCCTCCAGCCGGTTGAGGAACACCACCTTCGGGTCCGCCGCGTCCTTCGCCGGGACCCGTACCGCCGACTCCGACACCCGGGTCAAGGTCACCGACCTCTTCGCCTCGCCGGTCATCAGCGCCTTGATCTGCGGGGTGGGGTTGGGCCGGTAGCCCTTGGCCATGGTCTGCTTCTGCCGGTGGTGGGAGGTGAAGAAGACCAGCGCCCCGCCGTCCCTCAGCCGCAGCCCCACCGGGGCGTAGCGGGTGCCCTCCGCCGCCGTGTCGATGTACTCGGTCCAGAACTTCGGGGTGCGTACGAACTTCTTCCGCGAGGTCCGCAGCCCCGACGTCGCCTGGCCGTCCGCGAAGATCTCGCCCTCACCGGTCATCAGATAGTCGGTGTACTCGGCGCTGAGCTTGTCCGGCCGTGTCGCCAGCTTCGGCGTGACCCCCTCGGCCGGCACGGACCTCGCCCAGCCGTCCTTGTCGAGCTGGAAGTCCGGTACCTCGTCCTGGCTGAGGATCGACAGATACGCGGCCTTCCACGGCTGGTCCGCGCCGCCCCGGGTGAAGACCAGCAGCCAGCGGTTGTCATCGCGGTTGCTCTCGGTGTCCGCCACGAAGAACTTCGGCCAGCCGACCTGCTTGGGGATGGCGTATCGCGCGTCGGTGAGCCGCAGCGGCGGGTAAGCGGGATTCCCGTCGGGCTTCGCGGCGTGCTGCGCCTTCAGGTCGGCCGCGCTGATGTCCAGCAGCGGGCCGGTCTGCACCTGGTTCGCCAGCGCCGGATCCAGCTCGCGGTAGGACTTGTTGTAGGTGTCCGTGAACCGCTTCAGCGCCTTCGGCGCCTCATCCTTCGCGATGGACGGGATGTTCTCCCGCTCGCCGTGCACCGTCATGCACCCTGTCAGCGTCATCGCCAGCGTCACCACCGCCGCTGCCGCGGCTGTCGGAACTGCGCTCTGCCGACGCTGTGACCTGCGTGACGTGGGTGTCATGAGGCGTGGGCTCCTTCGGGACTGCCTTGGACGGCGCAACCCTACCGGGGACCAGGAAGAAAGCGAGCGTGGGGACCAGATACAGCAGCCACACCGATACCTGAAGAACGGTCGGATCCGGCTGGAAGTTGAAGACGCCCTTGAGCACGGTGCCGTACCAGGAGTCCGGCGGGATGGTCGTGCTGATGTCGAAGGCCAGGTTGTGCAGGCCGGGGACGAACTCCGCCTCCTGGAGGTCGTGGAAGCCGTACGCGAGCACGCCCGCCGCCACGACGACCAGCATGGCGCCGGTCCAGGTGAAGAACTTCGCCAGGTTGATCTTCAGCGCCCCACGGTAGAACAGCCAGCCAAGCAGCACCGCGGTGAGCAGCCCCAGCACCACCCCGACCAGCGGCCGCGGCGTGCCGTCGTTGCTCGCCTGCACCGCCGTCCACACGAACAGCGCAGTCTCCAGGCCCTCCCGGCCCACCGCCATGAAGGCCGTGACCACCAGCGCGCCGGTGCCCATCGCCAGCGCCGCGTCCAGCTTGCCCTGTAGCTCGGACTTCAAGTGCCGGGCGGTGCGCCGCATCCAGAACACCATCCAGGTCACCAGGCCGACCGAGAGAATCGACAGCGAGCCGCCGAGCGCCTCCTGGGCCTTGAAGGTCAGCTCCTGCGAGCCGAACTGAAGCGCCGCGCCGAAGGACAGGCTCAGCGCGACCGCGATGCCGATGCCCAGCCAGACCGGCCGCAGCGCCTTGCGGCGGTCGGTCTTGACCAGATAGGCGACGAGGATGCAGACGACCAGGCTGGCTTCCAGCCCTTCGCGCAGTCCGATCAGGTAGTTGCCGAACACGAGGTTGGCCTTTCTCTTCAGGAGAACAGCGCCCGGCCCCACCAGTCGCCCGCGTCGCGGACGCCCGGCGGGACGGCGAAGAGCGCCGAACCCACGTGCTGGATGTACTCGTTGAGCGCGTCGTTGCGCGCCAGTTGCTGCTGCACCGGTACGAACCCCTGCCGTACGTCCCGCTGGTACGCGAGGAAGAACAGCCCCGCGTCCAGCCGCCCCAGGCCGTCCGTGCCGTCGGTGAAGGAGTAGCCGCGGCGCAGGATCCGTACGCCGCCGTTGGCCTCGGGGTGGGCCAGCCGGACATGCGCGGTGGGCAGCATCGCCTTCAGGTTCGGCTCGTCGTGCTCGCGCTGCCTGCCGATGGGCGCGCCCTCGCCCTTGGTGCGCCCGAAGACCTCCTCCTGCTCCTTGAGGGAGGTGCGGTCCCAGGTCTCGATGTGCATCCGGATGCGGCGGGCCACCAGGTACGAGCCGCCGACCAGCCACTCGGGGCCGGCCTTGGCGCCCACCCACACATGCTTGTCCAGGGCCGCGGAGTCGGTGCCCGCGATGTTCCGGGTGCCGTCCTTGAACCCCATCATGTTGCGCGGGGTCTGCGCGTCCGGCGTCGTCGAGGACGTCTTGCCGAAGCCCAGCTGCGACCAGCGGATCGCGACCTTGCCCATGCCGATACGGGCCAGGTTGCGGATCGCGTGCACCGCCACCTGCGGGTCGTCCGCGCAGGCCTGGACGCACAGGTCGCCGCCGCTGCGCGCCGCGTCCAGGTTGTCCCCGGGGAACGCGGGCAGGTCGATCAGGGCCTCCGGGCGGCGCCCGGCGAGGCCGAAGCGGTCCTTGCCCTTCTTGTCCTTGAAGAGGGTCGGCCCGACGCCGAAGGTGAGGGTCAGCCGGGACGGCTTGAGCCCCAGCGCCTCGCCGGTGTCGTCCGGCGGGGCCTCGGCGAGCCCGCCGACCGCGCCGCCGCCGACCGCGTGACCCTGCGTCATCCGGGCCGCCGCCTTCGTCCACTCCTTCAGGAGGGCGACCAGCTCGTCGCGGTCGTCGGTGGTGACGTCGAAGGCCGCGAAGTGCAGCCGGTCCTGTACGGCGGTGGCGATCCCGGCCTGGTGCGCGCCGTGGAAGGGCACCGCGGCCCCGCCGTCGGCCACCGGCTGGGCGTCGTCTCCGGAGCCGCCGAGCGCGGCGGCGGTGCCGCCGCCCATGGCGGCGCCGAGCGCGAGGCCCGCGCCGCCCCAGCCGAGCAGCGCGCGGCGCGAGGGGGCGGGGGTCTCCGGGGACGAGGACGTGGTCTGTTCGGTCATGCTCGGCGCGCCCTTACTTCGCCACGGCCGCGGCGAGCTGGGACAGCGGCTCGGCCAGGGCGTTGACCGCGTCCGACAGCTCCTTGCGCTTGGGCTCGCCGACGGTGTCGTACGACACGAACCCGTCGCCCTCGCGGTACTTGTCGAGCAGCTTCTTCACCGCCGCGAACTGCTTGTCCAGATCCTTGGTCAGGGCCGGGGCGTTCGTGGCGGCCACCGGCTTGAGCAGCTGGTACGACTTCTCGGCGCCGTCGACATTGCCCTCGAAGTCGACCAGGTCGGTGTGGCTGTAGCGCTCCTCCTCGCCGGTGACCTTGCCGGTCTGCACCTCGTCGAGGAGTTCCTTGGCGCCGTTGGCCATGCCGGTGGGGGTGATGTCCGCGGTGCCGACCCGCTTCTGCCAGTCCTTGAGGTCCTTGATCAGCTGGTCCGCGAGGGCCTTGTCCTCGGCGGTGATCTTCTTGTCCTTCCACAGGGACTTCTCGAGCCGGTGCCAGCCGGTCCACTTCTGGCCCTTCTCCAGGCCGTCCTCGCGGATGTCCACCTTGGGGTCGATGTCCCCGAAGGACTCGGCGACCGGCTCGGTGCGCTCCCAGCCGACGCGCGAGGGCGCGTACGCCTTCTTCGCGGCCTCCAGGTCACCCTTCTTGACCGCGTCCGCGAACGCCTGGGCCTTCGGCAGCGTCTCGTCGGCCTGCGCCTGGACATAGGTGCGGTAGTCGGCCACCGCGCTGTCCAGCTTCGGGTTCCGCTTGGCGACCTTGCCGCCGGTCACGGTCACCTTCTGCCGGATGCCGCGGCCCTTCATGCCGGGCTTGCAGGCGATCTCGTAGGTGCCCGCCTTGACCTCGGCGGTGATGTTGGCCTTGAGCCCGGAGCCGATGTTCTCCCGCTCGGTGACGATCCGGTCGCCGGGCGCGTACAGATACACCTCGGTGACCTTGGAGCCCTTGTTCTCCACCGCGAGCTTGACGTGCCCGGCCGGGAACTCGGTCTTCGACACCTCGCACTTGTCGTCGGACGCCGTGATCCGGATCGCGTCGGAGCCCTTGGCGTCGGACTTCTCGGCGCAGCCGGACACGGCGGCCAGCGAGGCCACCGCCGCGATGGCGGTGACGGCGGAGGAGCGGGCGGCTCTCATAAACGGACTCCAGTCGAGATCGGGCAGCATGCCGACATGGCGACATGTCGAGACAGGGGCCGGATAGGCCGCCCTAACTTAACTGAGGCTTACCTATCCAGCTCCAGCTCAGCCCCAAGGATCCGTAAGCTAAGAGTAAAAATTAGGCAATACGCGCCTATGGGAGGGTCAGAATCTCCGCGCCTGTGTCGGTCACCACAAGCGTGTGTTCGAACTGCGCCGTCCGCTTCCGGTCCTTCGTCACGACCGTCCAGCCGTCGTCCCACATGTCGTACTCGTAGCTGCCCAGCGTCAGCATCGGCTCGATGGTGAAGGTCATCCCCGGCTTGATCTCGGTGGTGTGATGCGGGCTGTCGTAGTGCGGGACGATCAATCCGGAGTGGAACGACGAGTTGATGCCGTGGCCGGTGAAGTCGCGGACCACGCCGTAGTCGAAGCGCTTGGCGTACGACTCGATGACACGGCCGATGATGTTGATCCGGCGGCCCGGCTTGACCGCCTTGATCGCGCGGTTGAGCGACTCCCGGGTGCGCTCCACCAGCAGCCGCGACTCGTCCCCCACCTCGCCGCACAGATAGGTGGCGTTGGTGTCGCCGTGCACCCCGCCGATGAAGGCGGTCACGTCGAGGTTCACGATGTCGCCGTCGCGCAGCACGGTCGAGTCCGGGATGCCGTGGCAGATGACCTCGTTGACCGAGGAGCACAGCGACTTGGGGAAGCCGCGGTAGCCCAGCGTCGAGGGGTAGGCCCCGTGGTCGCACAGATACTCGTGCGCCACACGGTCCAGCTCGTCCGTGGTGACCCCCGGCGCGATCCGGCTCGCGGCCTCCGCCATCGCGCGCGCGGCGATCCCGCCCGCGATCCGCATGCGCTCGATCGTCTCGGCGTCCTGGACCTCGGGCCCCGTGTACGGGGTCGGGCCCTCCTTGCCGACGTACTCGGGGCGCGGGATCGAGGCGGGGACCGGGCGGGTGGGGGAGATCTTTCCCGGGACAAGAAGCGACTGGCCAGACATGTCAGCGAGTGTATCGGCGGCGCATCGGGCAGCATGGCGGAAGACCGGGAGAGAAGGGCGGGAGACGGCGATGGCGCTGTTCAAGAAGCGGGCCGCGGGGAAGCCGGGCGAGTGGTACTACTGCATCAGGCACCAGAAGGTCGAGGAGGGCCCGGAGTGCCGCGCGGCCGACCGGCTGGGCCCGTACCCCAGCCGCACCGAGGCCCAGCACGCGATGGAGCTGGCCGCGGAGCGGAACGTCGAGTGGGAGACCGACCCACGGTGGCGCGATGAGCCCACACGCGATGAGCCCACGGGCGACGGGGGCACCCCCGGCGGGGGCGCGCGGGACGGCGGCTGACCGCGGCGGGCGCTCACACGGGTGCGTCCGCCGCCTCGCGCCACTCGCGGACGCGCCGCGCGTGCTCGTCCGTGCGCGCGTCGTACGTCATCAGCTTCGGCAGTGTGAGCGCCAGCAGTCCGATGGACGCGACGCACGCAAGACCGCCGGTCCAGACCGAGGCCCGCACCCCCACGAGCCCGGCCATCGAGCCGGCCCGGACCTGGCCCAGCTGCGGCCCCGTCGCGTACGACAGCAGCTCGATGCCCGCCAGCCGCCCCCGCAGCTCGTCGGGGATCGTCTGGTTCCACATCGTCGAGCGGAACAGCCCGCTGACCATGTCCGCCCCGCCCGCCACCGCCAGGCACAGCAGCACCAGCCAGACGTTCGGCAGCCATCCGGCCAGCGCCATCGCCGCGCCCCACAGCGCCGCGCTCAGCACCACCATCCGGCCGTGCCGATGCACCCGTGAGGCCCAGCCGCTGGTCACGCTCACCACCATCGAGCCCACCGACCCGGCCGCGTACATCAGGCCGAGCGCCCAGGGCGCGTCCAACTCGTCGGCGAGGAAGGGGAAGATCGCGTTCGGGAAGGCGAAGAACATGGCCGCCATGTCCACCGCGTAGGTGCCCAGCAGCTCCTTGCGCCGCCAGGCATAGCGCGCGCCCTCGCCGATCGCGCGCAGCGAGGGCTTCTCCGCGTCATGGGCGGGCGGCGCGGGGGTGAGGCCGAGCGCCAGCAGGATCGAGGCGGCGAAGGTCAGCAGGTCCAGGCCGTACGCGAAGGGCAGCCCCGCGTACGCGACGACGATGCCCGCGAGCGAGGGGCCCGCGATGGCGGACAGCTGCCAGCGGATCGCGTTCAGTGCGGCGGCCGCGGTGAGCTGGCCGTGCGGGACGATACGGGCCGTGACCGCGTCGATGGCCGGGCGCTGGAGCCCGGTGAGCGCGCTGGTCAGGGCGGCCACCACATACAGCGGCCACAGCATGGGATCGGGCAGCAGGCTGTTGGCCAGCAGCAGCGCGGCCAGCAGGCCAAGACCCGCCTCGGTGAGCAGGATCAGCTTCCGGCGGTCGACGGCGTCCGCGAGCGCCCCGCCGTACAGACCGAAGACGATCAGCGGGACCAGCTCGACCGCGCCGATCGCCCCGACGGCGAGGGCCGAGCCCGTCAACTCCTTGATCTGGAGCGGCAGCGCAACCATGGTCAGAAAGCTGCCGAAGGCGGTCACCAGCCCCGCGGTCCACATCAGGCGGAAGTCGCGGGAGGAGCGCCAGGGCGCGAGATCGGGCAGCAGGGCGCGCCGACGCGCCCCCGGGGCCGGGGGATGTGGATCGTCCGTCACAAGGGGACATGCTCAAGCGCCGTCCGCGCGGCCCACAAACGAATTATTCACGCCATGCGCTCACCAAGGAGCCGGTGGCGGGGCCGTCAGCCGGTCGGCCAGCCGGGCGAGGCGGTCGCGGAAGCGGTGGCGGCCGGGCGGCGCGGGCAGGCCGTTCTCCCCGGCGGCGGCGCTGACCAGGTGCTGGAGGGTGTCCAGATCGAGGCCCGCGTCGGCCGGGGCGGCCAGCGCGTCATGTGCGAGGGCGTGCAGTTCGGCGTGGCCGCCGTCGAGGGCGAGCACGGTGGCCCCGCTCCGGCGCGCGTCGTCCACCCGCTCCAGCAGCCCGGCCCCCGGGTCGTCCGGCGCGACCACGAGCAGCGTCTCGCCGCGCCTGGCGCGCTCCAACCGGCCGAGGTCGACGGCCAGATGAGCGGGGACCGCGCCGTCGGGGACCCGGTGGCGTACGAGGGTGGGGGACAGCTCGGGCAGACCGGACCAGGCGGCCTCGTCGTCGAGGTGCGCGGCCAGGTGCCAGGGCTCGTACTCCTCGCTGCCGACCAGCAGCAGCCCGCCCCCGTGCGGCTCGACCGAAGCCCGCAGGGACCCCGCGAACCGGCGGGTGGCCCGCAGCCATTCGGTCCCGGCGAGCACATCGCGCAGCAGCGCGACCCGTACGGCGTCCATGGGCCCGGGATCCTGCCGGGCCGCGCGGGGCGGCGGGGGCGAATCGGGCCGGTCTCACCCCTTCGAGCGTTGTCCGGCCGCGCCCAGGTACGAGCCGTAGAGCAGCTGTACGCCACCCCAGCACATCATCACCACCCCGATTTTGGGGAGCTCCACCACGGGGAGTTCGATGTCCCCGGCGAACAACCACAGCGCCAGCCCGACGACGAGGGTGACGCTCCCTTCCAGGAGCTGCTTGTAAGCGTTGGTCATAACGCGACGCTATGAGCCGCCGCCTGGCGGAACCTCCGCCCGGCGGACGAAATCGGTGGCGGCTCCCTGCATCCTTCGACGGATCCACCGCCAAGTGTTCATGTGCCGTCCCTTGACGCTCTGTGAGGCGAACCCTAAGGTCGCCGGACACAAGGGACGTCCTACGTCCGGTCATTTTGGCGGCGGCACTCGATTGCAACGGGGCATCGGCGGGCACGAGCGTGTCTCGGGGCGCTGCGCGGGCTGGACTGAGGAGCCGCGCAGCGACGAAGGAGCGAGCAGCGACGAAGGAAGCCCGCGCGTAGGAGCGCCCCGAGACTGAGCGGGAAGGGGGGTCGGATGGCAAGCGATGTGGCAGCGCGCGCGTACGAGGTCTCCGTGCCGTTCCGGGCGGGGGCCGAGGGCTATGCGAGTTACCGCATTCCGGCGGTGGTGGCGACGCCCGCCGGGACGCTGCTGGCCTTCGCCGAGGGGCGGGTGGGGTCCTCCGCCGACCACGGGGACATCGACCTCGTGCTCAAGCGCTCGGCGGACGGCGGGCGGACCTGGGGGCCCTTACAGGTCGTCGCGCGGAACGGCACCGGCACGGCCGGGAATCCGGCGCCCGTGGTCACGGCGGGCGGCCGGGTCGTCCTCGTCCATGTGACCAACGGCGCCACCGCCACCGAGGACCTGATCCGGCGCGGCCAGGTGTCCGCCGAGGACGGGCGGCGGGTGTGGGTGGCGCACAGTGACGACGACGGGGTGGGCTGGAGCGCGCCCCGGGAGATCACCGGCGAGGCGAAGCGGCCGGAGTGGCGCTGGTACGCCACCACGCCCGGCCACGCCCTGCGGTTACGGCACGGCGCCCGGGCCGGCCGGATCGTCGTACCGGGCAACCACTCGACGCCGCCGACCGCCGCCGGGGACACCGGCGCCGAGGGGAAGTACGACGGCGGGCACGACCTGCTCAGCGACGACGACGGCGCCACCTGGCGGATCGGCTACGTCGAGGACAACCCCGACGGATACATCAACGTCAACGAGACCACCGCAGCCGAACTCCCCGACGGCCGGGTGTACTTCAACACCCGCAGCGACGCCAACGCGCCCGGCAACCGGGCCGACGCCCACTCGTCCGACGGCGGCGCGACCCTCGACAAGCCCTTCAGGCCGCAGGCCGGGCTGGTCGCGCCGGTCGTCGAGGGCAGCGTGCTGCACCTGGGCGACCCGGATGTGGTGCTGTTCTCCGGGCCGGCCGACCCCGGCTACCGGGCTCTGATGACGGTGCGGGCCAGCGGCGACGGCGGGGCCACCTGGCGGCCCGCCCACACCGTCGACGGGCTGCCGGCCGCCTACTCCGACCTGGTCAGGATCGATGAAGAGACCGTCGGACTGCTCTACGAGACCGGCGACTTCAGCGCCTACTCGACGATCACCTTCCGGCGCATTCCGGTGAAGGAGCTGGTATGAGCAAGATGCACCGCCACAGTTCTCACGGTCCCCTCCGGACCCCCGGGCGGCGCGCGGTCCTGGGCGGCGCCGCCGCCGCGGCGGCCGGTTTCGCCCTCGCGGGCTGCGGCTCGGACGACGGGGACGACGAGCCCAAGGGCCGGAAGAAGGGCGAGAAGATCAAGCTGACCTTCTGGTCCTGGGTGCCGGGCATCGACAAGCCCGTCGAGCTGTGGAACAGCAAGAACCCCGAGGTGCAGGTCAAGGTCGAGAAGGTGTCGGCCGTGGACGGCGCCCAGTACGCGAAGATGCACGCCGCGATCAAGTCGGGCAACCCGCCGGACCTCGGCCAGATCGAATACCCGGTCGTGCCCAGCTTCCTGATCGACAACGGTCTGCTGGACCTCACGAAGTACGGGGTCGAGTCGTACAAGGACAAGTTCGTCGGCTGGCAGTGGCAGCAGTCGGTCTTCGGCAAGGCCGTCTACGCCGTCCCGCAGGCGTCCGGTCCGATGGGTCTGTTCATCCGCCAGGACCTGTTCGACGAGTGGGGCGTCGAACCGCCTGCCACCTGGGACGACTACGAGGCGGCGGCCAAGGCGATCCGCAAGAAGGGCGCCTGGATCGAGACCTTCTCGGCGACCAACGGCAACCGCTTCGCGGGCCTGGCCTGGCAGGCCGGGGCGAGCTGGTTCGGCGCCGAGGGCGACACCTGGACCGTGAGCATCGACGACGAGCCCACCCGCAAGGTCGCCGACTACTGGGAGGCGCTGGTCAAGCAGAAGCTGATCAAGACCATCCCGGACCGGCAGAACGCCTGGTACAAGGACGTCCAGACCGGGGCGATCGCCTCCTGGCTCGGCGCCAGCTGGGGCGACGCGCTGCTGGTCGGCAACGCCCCCAAGACCAGCGGCAAGTGGCGGGTCGTGCCCATGCCGCAGTGGAAGAAGGGCGACGGGGCCTTCGCCAACTGGGGCGGCTCCACCACCGCGGTCTTCGCCAAGAGCACGTACCCGAAGGACGCGCTGGCGTTCGCGATCTGGCTCAACACCGACCCCGAGTCGATCAAGCTCCTTATCGACAACGGCTATGGCACCCCCGCCGCCAAGCAGGGCTACACCACCTCCCAGCTGGATGTGCACAAGGACTTCATGGGCGGCCAGGAGTACAGCAAGGTGTTCGACGCCGCGAGCAAGGGCGTGGACACCAGCTGGCGGTGGGGCCCCTCCACCGACACCCTCTACCAGCGGCTCGGCGACGCCTTCACCGCGGCCCTCGGCGACGGCGGCTCGTTCAGGTCCGTGCTGAAGAAGGTGCAGGGCGAGACGATCAGCGACCTCAAGGAAAAGGGACTGAAGGTGACGGCCGGGTGAGACGCCTCACCCGCACCGAGGTCCGCGGCGCCCGGTCGGCGGCCGGGTTTCTGCTGCCTTTCCTCGCGCTCTTCCTGCTGTGCTTCATCGCGCCCATCGGATACGCCCTGTACGAAAGCCTGCTGAGGGTCGAGCGCACCGGCGCGCTCGGCCTCGGCGGCGAGACCAAAGAGGTGTGGGCGGGCCTCTCCAACTACACACACGCACTGGAGGACGACCGCTTCACCGCCGGCTTCGGGCGGGTGCTGCTGTTCGGCGCCGTGCAGATCCCGGTGATGATCGTGCTGGCCACCGGGCTCGCGCTGCTGCTGGAGGCGGCGTCCGCCCGCTGGGTCGGCTTCTTCCGGACCGCCTTCTTCCTGCCGTACGGGGTGCCCGGCGTCATCGCCTCGATCCTGTGGGGCTTCCTGTACGTACCGGGCATCAGCCCCCTGGTGGAGCTGGCCCACTCCGCGGGCTGGGACGTGGACTTCCTGTCCCGCGGAACCGTGCTGTGGTCCATCGCCAACATCGTCACCTGGCAGTTCACCGGCTACAACATGCTGGTGCTGATCGCGCAGCTCAAGGCCGTGCCCGGCGAGCTGTACGAGGCGGCGCGCATCGACGGGGCCAGGGCCTGGCAGATCGCCTGGCACATCAAGCTGCCGCTGATCCGGCCCGCGCTCGTGCTCACCACCGTCTTCAGCATCATCGGCACCCTCCAGCTGTTCGCCGAACCCAAGGTGCTCAAGCCGCTCAGCAACTCCATCGACTCCGGCTACACCCCCAACCTGGCCGCCTACAACGAGGCGTTCACCAGCAACAACCAGCACATCGCGGCGGCCGAGGCGGTGCTGCTCGCGCTGGTCGCCTGCGTGCTGTCCTTCGGCTTCCTGAGGCTCGTGGGACAGCGAGGGCCCAAGCAACCCAAGGGGAAGGACGGGAGGAGCCGGTGAGCGCCCAGGCCACCCAGCAGATCCCGGCGGACGGCACCCCGGCGCCGGGCACCGCGGCGGGCGCGCCGCGCCGCCGCGGCCGCCGCCGGGACGGCCGGCAGCCCCCGCTGCGCTACCGCATCATCACCGTCTCGCTGCTCGCCGTCGCGGCCGTCTACTTCCTGGTCCCCGTCTACTGGCTGGTGGTGTCGGCGACCAAGTCCAGCAGCGACCTCTTCGGCACCTTCGGCTTCTGGTTCCACGACCCGCACCCCATCGACTATCTGCGCCGGGTGCTCACCTACGACGACGGCATCTACGTCCGCTGGTTCGCCAACAGCCTGATGTACGCGGGCGTCGGGGCAGTGGCCGCCACCCTGCTGTCGGCCGCCGCCGGCTACGCCCTGGCCAAGTTCCCCTTCCCCGGGCGGGAGGGCGTCTTCAACGTCATCCTCGCCGGGGTGCTCATCCCGGGCACCGCGCTCGCCCTCCCGCTGTACCTCCTCTTCAGCGAGATGGGGCTCGCCAACACCTACGCGGCGGTGCTGCTGCCCAGCGTGGTCAGCCCCTTCGGGGTCTATCTGTGCCGGGTCTACGCGGCCGCCGCGGTGCCCGACTCACTGCTGGAGGCGGCGCGGATCGACGGCGCGGGCGAGGCGCGGATCTTCTCCACGCTGGGGCTGCGGCTGATGACCCCGGCGCTGGTCACCGTCTTCCTGTTCCAGTTCGTGCATATCTGGAACAACTTCTTCCTGCCGCTGGTGATGCTCTCGGACTCCGATCTGTATCCGATCCAGCTGGGCCTCACCTCCTGGCAGGGGTACGCGGACCGGCAGCCGGAGCTCTACCAGTACACGGTCGGCGGCGCCTTCCTCTCCGTGGTCCCGCTGATGGTCCTGATGGGGGTGTTGCAGCGGTACTGGCGCACCGGGCTCACCGAGGGCAGCGTCAAGGCGTGACCCGGGCCACCGGGGGCGTGTCGGCGTCACCGGGCGTGTCAGTATCGCGGTTATGACTTCTACTGCTGCTGATGCTGGTGATGGTGGGGCGGCCCCCGCGAAGAAGGCCCCCGCCAAGGACCCCTGGGACCTGCCCGACGTCTCCGACCTGGTCGTCGGGGTCCTCGGCGGCACCGGCGACCAGGGGCGCGGCCTGGCCTACCGGCTGGCCCGGGCCGGCCAGAAGGTGATCATCGGCTCGCGGGCCGTGGAACGGGCGCGGACCGCGGCCGAGGAACTGGGCGGCGCGGCGCTCGGCATCGAGGGCGAGGACAACGCGGAGTGCGCGCGGCGCAGCGATGTCGTGATCGTCGCGGTGCCGTGGGAGGGGCACGGCAAGACCCTGGAGTCGCTGCGCGAGGAGCTGAGCGGCAAGCTCGTCATCGACTGCGTGAACCCGCTCGGCTTCGACAAGAAGGGCGCGTACGCGCTCAAGCCCGAGGAGGGCAGCGCCGCCGAGCAGGCCGCCGCCCTGCTGCCCGACTCGCGGGTGACCGCCGCCTTCCACCATCTGTCGGCGGTGCTGCTCCAGGACCCCGAGGTCGAGCAGATCGACACGGATGTGATGGTGCTGGGCGAGAGCCGCGCCGACACGGATCTGGTGCAGGCGCTGGCGGCCCGGATCCCCGGGATGCGGGGCGTGTTCGCGGGGCGGCTGCGCAACGCCCACCAGGTCGAGTCGCTGGTCGCCAACCTGATCTCGACGAACCGCCGCTACAAGGCCCACGCGGGCCTGCGGGTCACGGACGTCTGACCGGGGGCGCCCGCCGGGGCGACGCGGGGCGGGGCATGGGAGGCGGCGGGGCATGGGGGACAATGTCCGGGACTGACACATCCCCGGACAGGAGCCCACCCCATGCCCCGACTGGCCCTCTACGCCCTCGCCGTCTGCGCCCTCGCCGTCGCCGCGGCGGTCGTGTCCTTCGCACAGGGCAGCTGGATCGGCGTCGTGTGGATCCTGCTCGCGGGCGTCTCCTCCAACATGGCCTGGTACTACCTGCGCAAGGCCAAGCTGGACCGGGCCGCGGCCAGGGAGGCCGAGCTCATGGGTTGAGCGAGGGCAGGTGGGGCTCGCCCTGCCAGAAGCGGAAGAACTCCTGACCCCAGTACGTCTCCCACTCCGACACGCCCAGGCCCCGCATCACCGCGTCGATGGAGTCGAAGAAGACGTGGTTGACCTCCGGAATCCACAGCACACCGAACACCGCGATCAGCCCGAACGGCGCGTACGGCTCGACCTGCCGCCGCACCCGGTACGACAGCCACGGCTCGATCACGCCGTAGCCGTCCAGCCCCGGGACCGGGAGGGAGTTCAGGATGGCCGCGGTGACCTGGAGCATCGCCAGGAACGCCAGCGCGTAGCGGAACACATCCGGCACCCCGTCCAGCGCGCCGAGCCAGAACGGCGCGGTCAGCGCCACCGCGAACGCGATGTTCGTCAGCGGCCCCGCGGCCGAGATCAGGCTGTGCTTCCAGCGGCCGCGGATGCGGTGCCGCTCGATGAACACCGCCCCGCCGGGGAGCCCGATCCCGCCCATGATCACGAAGATGACGGGCAGCACGATGCTGAGCGCCAGATGGGTGTACTTCAGCGGGTTCAAGGTCAGATAGCCCTTGGCCCCGATCGATATGTCGCCGCCGTGCAGCGCGGTGCGCGCGTGGGCGTACTCATGGAGACACAACGACACGATCCAGCCCGAGACCACGAAGAGGAACACGGCGAAGCCGGGGCTCGCGGAGAAGTCCGTCCACACCGCCCACGCGGATACGACCATGATCGCGACCAGGGCGAGGAACACGGGGCTGATCCGCCGGTCGCGGCGGCTGACTGCGGTGGCCATGCGTGATGTCTCTCCAGGTGGGCACGGAGTGCGGTGATCGGGAACCGTCGGGGATCGGAAAACGTCGGGCGGGGCGCCGGGAGTTCCGGGGGGAACGGCCGGCACGGGCGAACAGCTGAACGGATCAGTCGCCGCCGTGCCCGACAATGGGGCGGTGCGCTACGCGATACTCGGCACCACCCAGGCCCGACGCGACGACGGTACCCCCATCGCGCTCGGTGGTACGCGTCTGCGGGTACTGCTGACCGCGCTGGCGCTCCATCCCGGACGGGTGCACACCACCGGCGCGCTGATCGAGGCGGTGTGGGACGCCGACCCGCCCGCCGACGGCCACGGCGCGCTCCAGGCCCTCGTCGGCCGCCTCCGCAGGGCCCTCGGCAAGGACGCGGTGCGCTCGGTCCCCGGCGGCTACCGGCTGAGCGCCGACCCCGACGACATCGATCTGCACCGCTTCGAGCGCCTGGTGGCGGAGGGGACCAGGGCCCTGGAGGACGGCGACCCGGCCAAGGCCGCCGCCGTCCTCGACGACGCCCTCGCCCTGTGGCGCGGCCCGGCCCTCGCCGACCTCCCCGGCGGCGGCTCGGCGGCGGCCCGCGCCGAGGCCCGCCGCCTGGACGCCGGCCGTGGCCGGATCGCCGCCGATCTCGCCCTCGGCCGCCCCGAGCAGGCCCTGCCCCGGCTCGCCGGGCTCTGCGCCGCCCATCCGCTCGACGAGCCGCTGCACGCCCTGCGGATCCGCGCCCTGCGCGACGCGGGCCGCACGGCCGAGGCGCTGACCGCGTACGAGGCGATCCGTGTCGAGATCGCCGACCGCCTCGGCGCGGACCCCGGGCCCGTGCTGCGCGCGCTCCACGCCGAGCTGCTGGACCCGCCCGCCGCCCCCGCGGGGCCCGCGGCCGCGCCGCGCCCCGCGCCCGACGGGGCGCCGCCCCGGCGGGCCGGGGCGCGGCCGGGTGTCCGGGGCGGCAATCTGCGGGCCCGGCTGACCAGCTTCGTCGGCCGCGAGGCGGACCTCGGGGTGCTGCGGGCGGACCTGGCCGGAGCCCACCGGCTCATCACCCTCCTCGGGCCCGGCGGGGCCGGGAAGACCCGGCTGTCGCAGGAGGCCGCCGAGTCGGTGGCGGACATCTGGGCGGACGGCGTCTGGCTGGCCGAGCTGGCCCCCGTGGACGACCCGGGGACCGTGCCGGAGACGGTGCTCACCGCCCTCGGGGCGCGCCAGACCGTCATCCGCGGCAGCGCCGCGGAAGGGCTGCGGGCCGCGACCGACCCGACCACGTTCGACCCGCTCGCGCGGCTCGTGGAGCACTGCGCGCCGCGCCGGATGCTGATCGTGCTCGACAACTGCGAACACCTCGTCGACGCCGCGGCCCGGCTCGCCGAGACCCTGCTCACCCGCTGCCCCGGCGTCACCGTCCTGGCCACCAGCCGCGAACCGCTGGCCGTCCCGGGCGAGTTGGTGCGCCCCGTGGATCCGCTGCCGGACCCTGTCGCGCTGCGGCTGCTCCAGGACCGGGGCGCGGCGGCCCGGCCCGGCTTCCGCGTGGACGACGACCCGGCCGCCTGCGCCGAGATCTGCCGCAGGCTGGACGGACTGCCGCTGGCCATCGAGCTGGCCGCGGCGCGGCTGCGCTCGCTCACCCCGCGGCAGCTCGCCGACCGGCTCGACGACCGCTTCCGGCTGCTGACCAGCGGCAGCCGGACGGTGCTGCCCCGCCAGCAGACGCTCCGCGCGGTCGTCGACTGGTCCTGGGAGCTGCTGGACGCGCGGGAGCGCACCGTGCTGCGCCGGCTGTCGGTCTTCGCGGGCGGCTGCGACCTGGCCGCCGCGGAGGCCGTGTGCGGAGACCCATACGGCGACGGGGCCGCCGGGGCCGCCGGGGCTGACGGGGCCGCCGGGGCTGACGCGCCTGACGGGTCTGCCGCGGTCGATCCCCTCGACGTCGCCGCCCTGCTCGGCTCGCTCGTCGACAAGTCCCTGGTCGTCGCCGCCCCCGACGCGGCCTCCGGCATGCGCTACCGGCTGCTGGAGACCGTCGCCGAGTACGCCGCCGAGCGCCTCGCACAGGCGGGGGAGCGCGCGGTGGTCGAGGGGCGCCACCTGGTCGCCTACCGGGAGCTGGCCCGCACCGCCGACCCCCTGCTGCGCGGCCCGGAACAGCGGGTGTGGCTCGCCCGGCTGGAGACCGAGCACGACAATCTGCGGACCGCGCTGCGCCGCGCCGTCGCCGCGCGCGACGAACACGAGGCGCTGTGCCTGGTGCTGTCGCTCGGCTGGTTCTGGCAGCTGCGCGGCCACCGCGGCGACGCGCGCCAGTGGTCGGCGGCCGCCGCGGCGCTCGGCCCCAACCCCTTCGCGCCGCCCATCGCCCCGGTGCCCCCGCTGCTCGCCCGCTCCACGGACCGGCCGCCGCCCATGCCGCCCGAGCTGCTCGAGGAGGCGCGGCGCGGGGTGCGGCTGATCGGGCTGTCCAACATCGAGGGCGACATGCGGGAGTTGGGCAGCGAGGAGGCCCGGAGCGAGCTGCGGGGCATCGTCTCCGCCTATCGCCCGGGGCTGCCGCAGAACTGCCGTATCCCGGGCTTCATGTGGTTCTACGCCGTGCTGCTCACCGGCGAGTTCGAGCTGCTGCGGCAGATCGTCGAAGAGGGGGTGCGCACCTGCCGGGAGCTCGGCTACGAGTGGGAGACCGCCATGCTCCTTCAGCTGCGCGCCAAGGTCCTGAGCGGCCGGGGCGACTGGAGCGGCGGGGACGGCGGGGACGGCGGGGACGACCATGAGCGCTCGGCCGACGAGTCGCGGCGGGACGCCGACGAGAGCCTGGAGATCTTCACCCGGCTCGGGGACGCGTGGGGCATGGCGGAGGCCCTGTCCGGCCGCGGCGAGCTGCTGGAGCAGCGCGGCGAGGGCGAGGCGGCCGCCGCCGACTACCGCGCGGCGATCCGCTGCGCCGAGCAGCTGGACGCGCACACACAGGTGTTGCTGCTGCGGGCCCGGCTGGCCGGGGTGCTGATCGAGAGTGGGTCGGCGGCCGAGGCGGCCGCGGGCGAGCGGGTGCTGCGCGAGGTGGTGGAGCGGGGGCAGCACGCGGGCAGCGAGTCCCTGGCGTACGCCCGGCTGCACCTGGCCATGCGCTGCGGTTCCACCGGCGCCACCGCCGAGGCACGGGTCCAGCTGGAGCTGTTGCTGGGGGAGTTCGACCAGCGCGCGCTGGACCTCTTCCAGGGGGTGGTGGTGGGGCTGCTCGGCTGGCTCGACCTGCTCGAAGGACGGCCCGAGGACGCCCTGGTGAGGCTGCGGCAAGCCCTGATGAAGGCGGACGACCCGCTGTCCAGGATCGTCGCCCCGCATATGCAGATCATGCAAATCGCGACCGGCGCCCGGGCGCTGGCCCAACTGGGCGGCGCGGCGAACGCCGAGACCGCGGCGCGGCTGCTCGGCGCGTACGACGCCCTGCGGTCGACCTCCCACCACGTGGCGGCCGTGGAGTCCGGCAACCGGGAGCGGGCGGAGGCCATGGCGCGGGCGCGGCTGGGCGACGCCGCGTACGCGCGGGCGCACGCCGAGGGCGGCGGCCTGTCCCTGGAGGAGGCCACCGCCCTCGTATGACGCGGCGGGTTTCGCGGTTCAGGTCTTGTTGCGGAACTTCGCCACCGCCAGCGGGGCGGTCACCACCGTGATGGCCAGCGCCCAGATCACGACCATGGTCACCGGATGGGCGACCGCGCCATGACCGCTGGTCAGCGCCCGGGCGCCGTCCGCGAGCTGGGACAGCGGGTTGTACTTGGTGAAGGACTGCAACCACCCCGGCATGGTCGCGGTCGGGGCGAAGATGGAGGAGCCGAACTGTAGTGGCATCATCACGAGGAACCCCAGTCCCTGCACCGCCTGAGGGGTCTTCACCGACAGGCCGAGCAGCATGAATATCCAGGTCAGCGAGGAGCCGAACAACAGGGCCAGGGCGATCGCGGCGAGCAGCTCGAGCGGGCCGGTCTTGAGGTCGAACCCCATGATGAAGCCCATGACCAGCAGGACGATGGTCGACACCAGCATCCGGCCGGTCTCGACGATCAGCTTGGCGACCAGCACCGAGGAGCGGGCGATGGGCATGGTGCGGAAGCGGTCCATGACGCCCTTGTTGAAGTCGTCATTGACGCCGGTGCCGACCGACATCGCGATGTTCAGACCGCCCATCGCCATCATGCCGGGGACCAGATAGCTGACGTAGGCGTCCCGGTCGCCCTGCGCGATCGCGCCGCCGAAGACATACACGAACAGCAGCGAGAAGACGATCGGCATCAGCAGGGCGTCGAACATCGACTCCGGGTCCTGCTTGATCTGGAGGGCGTTGCGCCGCACCAGCGCGCCGATATGGCGCGCATTGGCACGCAGCCCGATCCGGCCCTCGCCGGGCAGCGCCTTCCCGGGCGCGGAACTCACCGTCGCGGCGCTCACGCGGCGACCTCCTCAAGCTTCTTGTTGTCCTTGTCCGCCGGGTTTTCCGGCGTGGATGTCTTCTGACCGGTGATGGCCAGGAACACCTCGTCCAGGCTGGGCAGATGGGTGTCGATCCCGGAGATCGCGAAACCGCGCTCGCCGAGCAGACCGATCACGGCGGTCAGCTGCTCATCGCTGATGATCGGCACATTGACCAGGCCCTCGGCCACATCCGCGGTCGCGCCCGCGATGCCGTCGAGCCCCGCCTGGGTGATGGCGCCGACCATGCGGTGCAGCTCGCCGGGGTCCGACGGGCGGATCTGGAGGGTGCGGCCGCCGACCTTGGCCTTGAGCTCGTTGACCCGGCCCTCGGCGATGACCTTGCCGCGGTCGATGACCGCCAGGTCGTCCGCGAGCTGCTCGGCCTCCTCCATGTACTGCGTGGTCAGCAGGACCGTGGAGCCCTCGGAGACCATCCGCTTGACCTCGTCCCACACCTCGTTGCGGGTGCGCGGGTCCAGGCCGGTGGTCGGCTCGTCCAGATAGAGCACGGAGGGCCGGCCGATCATGGAGGCGGCCAGGTCGAGCCGGCGGCGCATACCGCCGGAGTAGGTGCGCGCGGCGCGCTTGGCGGCATCGGTGAGCGAGAACCGCTCCAGCATGGCGTCCGCCCGCGCGCGGGCGTCCTTGCGGGAGAGGTCGAGCAGCCGCCCGATCATGTAGAGGTTCTCCCAGCCGGAGAGCTTCTCGTCGACCGAGGCGTACTGCCCGGTGAGCCCGATGGTGCGGCGCAGCTGCCGCGGCTGGCGCACCACGTCGTAACCGGCCACCACCGCGGTGCCCGCGTCCGGCATCAGCAGGGTGGAGAGGCAGCGGACGAGGGTGGTCTTGCCCGCGCCGTTGGGCCCGAGCACGCCGAGGACGGTGCCCTCCGGCACGTCCAGGTCCACTCCGTCGACGGCTTTGGTGTCGCCGAAGTGTTTGACCAGCCCCCGTACTTCGACGGCGTTGCCGCCGCTGGTCCTGTGTTCGTATCGCGTCATATCACCACGATGACAGGCGCCACCGACAACCCACCGACAAGCGGCAGACAAGCGGCAGACAGCCCGCCGACGGGGGAAGATCGGCGGGCTGTCGGTGTACCGCAGTGGCTCTCAGCGGAAGGAGTGCTCCGCGGCCGGGTAGGCGCCGCCGACCACGTCCTCCGCGTAGGCGCGCGCCGCGTCCCCGAGGGTCTGGCGCAGCTGTGCGTACTGCTTGACGAAGCGCGGCACCCGGCCGGCGGTCAGGCCCGCCATGTCGGTCCACACCAGGACCTGCGCGTCGCAGTCAGGCCCGGCGCCGATGCCCACGGTCGGGATGTGCAGGGAGCGGGTGACCTCGCCGGCCACCTCGGCCGGGACGGTCTCCAGCACGACCGCGAAGGCGCCCGCGTCCTGGACCGCCTTGGCGTCCCGCAGCAGCTGCTGCGCGGCCTCCTCGCCGCGCCCCTGCACCGGGTATCCGCCGTAGGCGTGGACGGACTGCGGGGTGAGGCCGACATGAGCCATGACCGGGATGCCGGACTCGACCAGCAGCTGGATCTGGTCGGCGGAGCGCTCGCCGCCCTCCAGCTTCACCGCGCCCACCCCGGCCTCCTTGACCAGCCGGGTGGCGCTGCGCAGCGCCTGCACGGGGCCTTCCTGGTACGAGCCGAACGGCAGGTCGCCGACGATCAGGGCGCGCTTGGTGCCCCGGACGACGGCGGCGGACAGGATGGTGATCTCGTCCATGGTGACCGGCACGGTGGACTCGTAGCCGAGGTGGCAGTTGCCCATCGAGTCGCCGACCAGCATGACCGGGATGCCGACCTCGTCGAAGACGGAGGCGGTCATCGCGTCGTAGGCGGTGAGCATGGGCCACTTCTCGCCGCGCTCCTTGGCGGAGGCGATGTCGCGGACCGTGATGCGCCGGGACCCCGTCCCTCCGTACAGCGCCTTTCCGGCCGCGGACGGGCCGGTCCCGCTGCTGTCGGGCTGTTTCCCGGCAGGGCTGACGTGCGTCATTGCAACGCTCCTGTTCGTCATCTCGAGGCGCCCTGACGGCGTCCCCGGACCACCCCCATGCTGGCACGCGGTGCCGACGGGCGAAAGTGGGCCTTCACAGTGGGCCGTAAAGCCCGGCGACGGTAAAGGCCGGTAAAGGCTCGCAAAGACTTTCCAATACGATACGGGGCCGTCTCGGAACCCTGCCTAGCCTGGGAAACATGGCTGATTCCCAGACTCAGGACGCCCCCGCCGGGAGCGGCGTCCCCGAGGCGGTCCACCGCAGACGGTGGGCGATCCTGGTCGTGCTGATGCTCAGCGTCCTGGTCGTCGTCCTCGACAACTCCATACTCAACGTGGCGATGAAGACCATCGCCTCGCCCAAGCCGACCGGGCTCGGCGCCGGCCAGAGCGAGCTGGAATGGGCGATCAACTCCTACACGCTCGTCTTCGCCGGGCTGCTGTTCACCGCCGGACTTCTCGGCGACCGGCTGGGCCGTAAGAAGGTGCTGCTCAGCGGCATGGCGGTGTTCGGCATCGGCTCGGTGCTCGCCGCGTTCTCCGGCTCGCCCGGCGAGCTGATCGGCTTCCGCGCGCTGATGGGTCTGGGCGCGGCCCTGGTGATGCCCGCCACCCTCGCCATCCTGGTGAACGTCTTCGAGCGCGACGAGCAGCCCAAGGCCATCGGGATCTGGACCGCCGCGGTCGGCCTCGGCATCGCGATCGGCCCGATCACCGGCGGTGTGCTGCTGGAGCACTTCTGGTGGGGCTCGGTCTTCTTCGTCAATGTGCCCGTCGTCGCCGTCGCGCTGGTCGCGATGGCACTGCTGGTCCCCGACTCCAAGGACCCGGCGCCCGGCCGGCTCGACCCCGGCGGTGTGGTGCTGTCGGTCGTGGGCCTGGTGCTGCTGGTGTACGGCATCATCAAGGGCGGCCAGATCGCCGACTTCACCGACCCGAAGGTGCTGGGCACGATCGGCGGCGGGCTGATCGTCCTCGCGCTGTTCGTGGTGTACGAGAAGCGCAGCGAGCACCCGGCCATCGACATCTCGTACTTCCGCAAGCCCGCCTTCTCGGCCGCCATCGCCGCCATCGCCCTGGTCTTCTTCGCCCTGATGGGCGTGACGTTCTTCATGGTCTTCTACACCCAGAGCGTGCGCGGCTACAGCGCGCTGGAGTCCGGCCTGCTGATCCTGCCGCTCGCCGTCGCCCAGCTGATCTTCGCCCCGCGCACCCGGCTGGTCGTCGAGCGGTTCGGGGCCCGCGCGGTGTGCGCGGCCGGCATGCTGATGGTGGCCGTGACCATGGCGGGGTTCCTGCTGCTCGAGGCGGACACCCCGCTGGTGGTGATGGAGGTGCTGTTCTTCGTCCAGGGCGCGGGGATGGCGCACATCATGCCGCCCGTCACGCTGACCGTCATGCAGTCGCTGCCGCGCCAGAAGGCCGGCTCCGGCTCGGCGCTCAACAACACCTTCCGCCAGGTCGGCGGCGCGCTCGGGGTCGCGGTGCTGGGGTCGGTGCTCTCCACCGTCTACCGCGACGGCATCAAGGACACGCTGGCGGGCGTGGATGGCCTGCCCGACTCCGTACGGCACACGGCGGGGGAGTCCGTCGAGGCCACCCTCGGCCTCGCCGAGCGGCTCGGGCCCAAGGGCCAGGTGCTGATCGGCCCGGCGCACGATGCCTTTATCCATGCCATGCACGTCGCTGCCCTCGGCTCGGCGGCCGTCGCCCTCTTCGGCGCGCTCGTCGTGGTGGCCTTCCTGCCCGGCAAGGACGCCGCCGAAGGCGAGCCCGGCGCCGGGCTGCCGCGGGAGAAGGCGGGAGCCGGGGCGGCCCGATGAGCACGCCCGCGCCACCGCCCACCCCCTCGCATACTCCCGCGCCCGGCTGCTCCGGGGCCCGGCTGCCGGGGCGGCCGCGCAGCGCCGCCGCCGATGCCGCGATCATCGAGGCCGCGCTGCGGCTGATCGAGGAGGGCGCCACGATCGGCGAGCTGTCCATCGAGGGGATCGCGCGCGAGGCGGGCGTCGGCAAGGCCACCCTCTACCGCCGCTGGTCCGGCAAGGACGCGCTGATGATCGATGTGCTGCGCTCCCTGGAGGAGCCGAGCCCGCGGCCGGACGGCGTCTCGGTACGCGACGACCTGGTCACCATCCTGGAGCTCATGCGACGGCGCGGCCTGGCCAAGCGCAACTCCGCCCTGCTGCGCACCGTCCTGACCCAGATGCACGCCAACCAGAAGCTGTGGCGCACCTATGACGAGCATGTGATAGCGGCCCGGCGCGAGGTGCTGCGCGAGGTGCTGCGGCGCGGGGTGGCGAGCGGGGAGATCCGCGACGACCTCGATATCGACCTGCTCGCCGATCTGTTCACCGGCCCGATGCTTGCCCGCGCGATTCTTCAGGAGTGGAAGGCGCTGCCGGAGGGACTGGCCGAGAGCATCGTCGATACGGTGCTGGAGGGGGTGCGGCCCCGGGCCTGACGCCGGACGGTGGACGGCCGGCCGAGGGCCGGTTTGTGCCCGTTGTGTCACAACGGTCCCGACTTCCCCGGGGAACCGGAACCCGTACGCTCCCGGCGAACGTCCCCCACCCGGGGGCGCTTGCCCGGAGCGTCGGGGAAGGGCCTGCTCATCGCCTAGGGTCGTAGCCCAGGGCGCGGCAGTTGGCTGAGGCAGCGAGGGACGGACAGCGAATGGCGCAGGCGTACACGCAGGAGACGGAACAGCACGGGGGAGACGCTCCTGAGCCGACCGGCTCCCGGGCCCGGCGCCTCCTCGGCCGGCTCCGGCGTGACCGCGACATCTGGCGGCGGGGGCTGGTGCTGGCGGCGATCGCGGTGCTGCTCACACTGGTCATGATCTTCCACGCCGAGATCCCGAACCGCGTGGGCAACCTCGGCAGCCTGCTCGAGACCTTTCTGCCCTGGCTGGGCCTGCTGATCCCGATCCTGCTGGTGCTCGGTCTGGTACGCCGGTCGGCGAGCGCCGTGCTCTCGCTGGTGCTGCCGGTCGCCGTATGGCTGAACCTCTTCGGCGGGCTCATGTTCTCCGACAAGTCCGGCAGCGGCGGCGATCTGACCGTCGTCACCCACAACGTGAACGCGGACAACCCCGATCCGGCCGAGACCGCGAAGGACGTGGCCGACTCGGATGCGGACGTGGTGGCTCTGGAGGAGCTCAAGAGCGGCGCGGTGCAGACGTATGTGCGGGCGCTGGAGGGCACTTACCGCTATCACACGGTCCAGGGCACGGTCGGGCTGTGGAGCAAGTACCCGCTCTCCGGTACCAAGCCGGTGGACATCAAACTGGGCTGGACGCGGGCGATGCGCACCGTCGTCGACGCCCCGGGCGGCCGGGTCGCGGTGTACGTCGCGCATCTGCCATCCGTACGGGTGAAGTTCAACGCGGGCTTCACCGCCGGGCAGCGCGACGACAGCGCGGACGCGCTGGGCGCGGCCATCGCCAACGAGCCGCAGGACAAGGTGATCCTGCTGGGCGACCTCAACGGCACCATGAACGACCGCTCGCTGGCCCCCGTCACCTCACAGCTGCGGTCCGCGCAGGGCGCGGCGGGCGACGGGTTCGGCTTCAGCTGGCCCGCGTCGTTCCCGATGGCGCGCATCGACCAGATCATGGTGCGCGGGGTGACACCGGTCTCGGCGTGGACCCTGCCGCGGACCGGGAGCGACCATCTGCCGGTGGCGGCCTCGGTCAAGCTCTGAGCGTGGCGCGGGGCAGCGCCCGAGAGATCTAACGACAAGTTCACCTGGGCGATTCTCGCCGGGAACAAAACGCGTGAGAGACTTTGTTTCGGAAACGAACATACAGTCCCCCTGCCGTTTTCTCCTTCGTTTGAAAGGTCTCTCATGCCCCTGGCCCTGCTCGCACTCGCTGTGAGCGCCTTCGGCATTGGTACTACCGAGTTCGTGATGATGGGCCTGCTGCCCAACGTCGCCGATGACCTGGGCACCTCCGTGCCCACCGCCGGGTACCTCGTCTCCGCCTACGCCATCGGTGTCGTGGTGGGCGCTCCGCTCCTGACCGCCCTCGGCTCCCGTATCCCGCGTAAGCGGATGCTCATCCTTCTCATGGCTCTCTTCACGGTGGGCAACCTCGCCTCCGCCCTGGCCCCCTCCTACGGGCTGCTGGTGGCCGGACGGGTGCTCGCCGGGCTGCCGCACGGCGCGTTCTTCGGCGTCGGCGCGGTGGTCGCGGCCCGGCTGGTGACGGAGGAGCGGCGGGCCCGCGCGGTCGCCACCATGTTCCTCGGCCTCACCGTCGCCAACATCGTCGGCGTGCCCGTGGCCACCCTGCTCGGCCAGCGCCTCGGCTGGCGCGCCACCTTCGTCGTGGTCGCCGCGATCGGCGTCGTCGCGATGGCCGCGCTCGCCCGGCTCGTCCCCCAGATCTCCCTCGACCAGCAGGCCGGCCTCCGCCACGAGCTGGGCGCGCTGCGCGACCGCCAGGTCGTGCTCGGGCTGCTCACCGCGGTCTTCGGCTTCGCCGGCGTCTTCGCCGTCTACAGCTACCTCGCCTCGATGATGACCGAGGTCACCGGCCTGGCCGAGACCTCCGTCACCGTGGTGCTGGCCCTCTTCGGCATCGGCATGACCCTCGGCGCGCTGATCGCCGGCCCGCTCACCGACCGGGCCCTGCGCCCCACGCTCTACGGATCGCTGGCGGCGCTCGCGGCGGTGCTGGTGCTGTTCGACTTCACCGTGCATGTGAAGTGGGCGGCCATGGTCACGGTCGTGGTGCTGGGTGCGGTCGGCTTCATGACCACGACCCCGCTACAGATGCTGGTCATGAACAAGGCCCGCCACGCCCCGACCCTCGCCTCCGCCTCCAACCACTCCGCCTTCAACCTCGCCAACGCGGGCGGCGCCTGGCTCGGCGGCGTCGCGATCGCGGCCGGCTGGGGCTGGACCTCGCCGACCCTGGTCGGCGCGGCGCTGGCCGTCATCGGCCTGGCCGTCGCGGTCACGGCGGGCGCGCTCGACCGGGAGCCGCGCGGGGTGTCCCGCGTGGTGGCGACCAGCGAGTCGATGCCCCGCCTCTCCGAGGTGGGCTGACCTCCCCGCCCGCCCCAACCGTCTGCATGAACGCGCTCCCGCTCCTGGCCTCGGCCGGGGGCGGGAGCGCGACGTTGTGGTGCGCGACATGGGTGGGCGGTCAGCCGACAACTGCGGTGCGTAACCCAGTCGAGGGGGCGGGATGCCGTCGGTTACGCTGGCACGCGCACTCGAACACGCTTCGTGCACGGCGAGTATGTGACAGGGGGGATTGTCCATGTCGGCAACGGGGTGAACAACGAATGCCTGGAACTCGCCGCCACCGACGGCGCGATACACCTCCGCGAGAGCGAAGCCCCCGGCACAGCCATACGTACGGCCCCACGCCCGCTCGCGAGCTTCATCCGGGCGGCCAAGGCAGGGGAGCTCGACCACTTGCGGTGAGTATGAGACAGCGACACGCCGTGCCGTCGGCGTGTCGCTGTCTCATACTCACCGCAAACCGAGTTATCCACAGGGCCAGGCGGCGGTCGGAGGCAGGCGGCACCCTGAGGGGATGACGGGGACGGGGGACGCGGTCTCGCTGACCGGGCTGGCCGGTGCCCAAGGCGGCGTGGTGCTGACGGCTCAGGCGCTGGCGGGCGGATGGGATCGGCGGCAGCTGAACCGGTGCCTGCTGGGCGACGGGTGGACGCGGATCGGCCGGGGGATCTGGGCCGAGCCGGGGCGGGCGGTGGACGGGGTGACGCTGTTGTGGGCGAACCAGCTCGCGCATCCACAGTTGGTGGTGAGCCACACGGCGGCTGCGGTACTGCACGACATCGAGACGAGTGCCCAGTGCGTGGAGTTCATCGGGCCCTGCGGCCGTAGACCCACCATGCACGGCGGGGTGCTGCATCGACTGCCGCTCGGTGCGGAGGAGATCACCACCCTAGCCGGGCTGAGGGTCACGACCGTGGCGCGCACCATGGCGGATCTGCTGCGGGCCGGGCCGCGGGACGAGGCGCTGGTGGCGGTGGAGTCCGCTGTGAGTCGGCGTCCCAGCCGGGACGTGGACACGGTGGGGCGGCGGCGTGAGCCGTGCACCACGCTTGGAGAGATCGCGCGCGCCCTGGAGAGCGGGGCTGCGCCCCAGGGCACGAGGGCAGCACGCGAATGGCTGGCGATGGCGGATCCGAAGGCTGGCTCGCCTGCGGAGACGATCGCCCGGCTGCGGATGAACGACGCGGGGCTCTACGCGGAGTCACAGGTGCCGCTCATCACCCAGGCGGGGCGGCGGCTCTTCCCTGACTTCCTGTTCCGGGAGCAGGGCCTGGTGGTTGAGATCGAGGGTTACCGATGGCACGGCAGCCGGGACCAGCATCAGCGGGACACGGTCCGTTTCAACGACATGATGTCGTGCACGGAAGTGCGCCACATCCTTAGGTTCTCGGCGAGTGATGTGTACCGGCGGCCCGGAAAGATGATCCGGGATATCCGGGGCGCTTTGGCCCACTTGTCCGGCGGTCAGCCAGTTTCGTAGCGAGTATGGACTTGCGATGAGCAGGGGCTCTTCACCGCAGTGCGGAGGCGAGTGCAGGCCGGTTGGTGACCGTGGAGGCGTGTTCGCGTTCCGACCATGCGATGCGGGAGAGGATTTGCTCTGCTGAAGCGACCCGGGAACGCCCCGGACCGTCAAGCTGCTCGCGCCACCAGCGGGCATTGCGCGTTTGGCGGTCGAGCATGGCGTCAATGAGGCCGCCGCGCTCATGCGCGTGAAGTCCGTAGGCGTCGGCCAGGAGTCGTACCTGCGCGGCTTGCTCGTCGGCGGGTGGGGCATCGGGTTTGGATGAGACGCACCAGGTCCAGGCCATGTATCCGAGGTCTTCGAGTGGGTCGCCGGGGGCTGCGGTGTCGAAACGCATGGACTGGCGTGCCCACGTCATCCAGCACTCTGCCCAGCCTCATGGCGCACATGCTCGAAGACCTCAGCGTGGAGGACGGACACAGGGTCCTCGAAATCGGCACAGGCAGCGGCTATAACGCAGCCCTCCTGAGCGCTCGCTTCGGCGACAGCCTTGTGCACTCCATCGATATCGACCCGGACCTCGTCGAAACCGCCCGCGGCCGACTCGCCACTGTCGGATTTCAACCGCACCTCGCCACCGGCGACGGACGAATGGCTACCCGGCGCACTCCGCATTCGAGAGGATTATCGCGACCTGCTCGGTCCGTGGCATCCCTGCCACATGGATCGAGCAGACCCGACCCGGCGGCAGCATCGTCTACCACCTCGACGACGAGACCGGTGACATGGCGATCCAGCTTCAGCGGCGTGACGGGTCGTGGGCCCGCGCCCCGCTCACCGGGGAGCGCGTCGGCACCGTCACCTACGGTGGCGCCGTCGACCTGTGGGAGCGGACGGAGGCCGCCTGGCTCTGGTGGAACGACCACGGTCGGCCCGCTCAAGACCGCTTCGGTTACGTCCGGGAGGCCGACGGGCGTGAGACGCCAGTGACTTTGTGGTGAGTATCGGACGGCGACACGCCGTGGCGTCGGCGTGTCGCCGTCCGATACTCACCACAAGCTCAGTCTGAGCGGCCCCGGGGGCCGTGATCCGCGGCCTCACCGTCGGCTTGACCTTGACACCGATGTGAGACCTTAGCTTCGCGGGCATGAGTTCGACGTCTCCCCGCGTGAACCGGCTCGCGCTCGCCGCGCTTGCCGCATGCCTGTTCGTGGTGGTCACGGCCGAGTATGTGGTCGTGGGCCTGCTGCCGGAGCTGTCCGGTGATCTGCGGGTGTCCGTGCCCACCGCCGGGATGCTGGTGACCGGCTACGCGCTGGCGGTCACCGTCGGCGGTCCTGTGGTGACCGCGCTGACGTTGCGCGCGCCGCGGAAGGGGGCGTTGCTGGGGCTGCTCGGGGTGTTCACGGCGGGCAATCTGGTGGCCGCGAGCGCCGGCGGGTTCGGGCTGCTGATGGCCGCGCGGGTGCTCACCGCGCTGACCCACAGCACCTTCTTCGCGATCACCGTGGTCACCGCCGCGGCGATGGTCCCCGAGGAGCGGCGGGGCCGGGCGGTCGCCTTCGTGTCCACCGGGCTGAACCTCGCCACCGTCCTCGGCGCTCCGCTCGGCACCTGGATCGGGAACGCCCATGGCTGGCGGGCGACGTTCTGGGCCCTCGGCGCGGTCAGCGCGCTGGCGTTCGTGGCCGTCGCACTGCTCGTTCCGGCCGTCCGCCCGGACTCGGCGCCCCGGCTCCGCGACGGGCTCGCG
Source organism: Streptomyces sp. NPDC028305 (assembly GCF_055569495.1). Taxonomy (NCBI): domain Bacteria; kingdom Bacillati; phylum Actinomycetota; class Actinomycetes; order Kitasatosporales; family Streptomycetaceae; genus Streptomyces; species Streptomyces sp. NPDC028305. Next base: position 567,211 of record NZ_JBVHTN010000001.1, on the reverse strand, counting down.
GCACTGCGCGCCCGCCGGGCCGTCGCACTCCTCGCGGTCACCCTGGTCGCGGAGACCGGATTCTTCGTCGTCTACACCTACATCGCGCCGATACTCGGCGGCGTCGCCGGATTCGGCGAGGGGGCCGTCACGGTCCTGCTGGTCGTCTTCGGCGGCGGGGCGCTCGTCGGCAACCTCGTCGGAGGTCGATTGGCCGACCGCCGCCCCCAGAGCGCGCTGCGCGCCCTGATCGGCGCGCTGGCGGCCGCGCTGGCCGGTTTCGCGGTTGCCGGCCACTGGGCCGCGACGGCCGCGGTGGTGGTGTTCGGCCTCGGTGTGGTGGCCTTCGCGCTGGTGCCGGTGTTGCAGACCCAGGCGGTGGCCGCCGCGCCGGACGCCCCCACGCTGGCCGTCTCCGCGTACACCTCCGTCTTCAACCTCGCCATCGCGGCCGGGTCCTGGCTCGGCGGCCGGGTCCTCGACAGCGGCGGCCTCGGCCTGACAGCACTCGCCCCGGTCGGCGCGCTCGTCGTGCTGGCCGGGCTCGGTCTGACGGCCGACGCCGTCTTCACAGGGCGTGCCGGCGTACGGCCGGGCCGAAGCGAAGGCGCCGATTCGGCGCGGCAAGCCCTGTGATCGCCCGGACAGCCCCTCGCGGCGCCGGGAACAGCACATCGACCATCCATGGAAGGAACATCGTCATGACCACCACATTGCCCCTCGGCCGCATTGTGCGCGGCTCGGGCCCCGGGCTGCTGCTCGCCCATGGCGGCACCGGCGGCATCGACGCGAACTACGGCCCGATCCTGGACGGCCTGGCCGCCCGGTACAAGGTGGTCGGCCCCGACTACCCGGGCTCCGGCCGCAGCCCGCGCGCCGAGGGCCCGCTGGACCTCGACCGGCTCGCCGACCAGCTCGTCGCCGCCGCCGTCGAGGAGGGGCTCGAGACCTTCGCGATCGCCGGGTACTCCCTGGGCGGCCCGGTCGCCCTGCGGGCCGCGAGCCGGCACCCGGAGCGGGTGACCGCCCTGGTGCTGACGGCCACCTTCGCGCACCCGAGCGCGCGGATGCGGCTGCTGGTCGAGGACTGGCTGCGCCACCTCCGGTCGGACGACCAGGAGGCGGCGGCCCGCTGGGCCGTTCTCACCGCCGCCGGCGCGCCGTTCCTGGACCGGATGACCGCGGAGCAGCTCGCTGAGGCGGTCGCCGGGACCCGCGCGTCCGTACCGCCCGGGGCGGTCGAGCAGGTCGAGCTGGTGGGGAGCGTGGACGTACGCGAGGACCTGGGCCGGGTCCGGGTGCCGACGCTGGTCATCTCCACCACCCTCGACGCGATGGCGACGCCGTACCACCACCGGCAGGTCGCGGACGGGATACCCGGCGCGCAGTTCGCCGAGATCCAGTCCGGCCACGTGCCGTTCCTGGAGGCGCCGGCGGAGTGGCTGGGGCTGATCAGGAAGTTCCTGGACGCGCACGTGGCCGACTAGGCCCCCTGCGGCGGGTCCACGCGGCGGAGCCCCGCGCGGCGGAGCCGCATATCGACCGCCGCTCGGACACTGCCCCTCCCGCCCCTTCCCACAACTGGGGCTGGGACGAAGCCCCTGCCGTGTGGCGGAGGCGCGGAACTCTCTACGGCACCCTGGCCGAACCGCGCGGCTTGGCCGCGTGGGGCAGGTGCCCCTGCGCGCGCGGGGGGCTGGGGCGGAGCCTCAGGTGAGGGGAAGGGGCGGGGAGGGGAGGGGAGGGGAGAAACCTCCCCGCCCGCCGTCAGCCGTGTTCGCGCCAGCGGTTGGTGATGGGCAGGCGGCGGTCCTTGCCGAAGCCCTTGGCGGAGATCTTGGTGCCCGGCGGGTACTGGCGCCGCTTGTACTCGGCGGTGTCCACCAGCCGCAGAATCCGCGTGACCAGCTCGTCGTCGTAGCCCGCCGCGACGATCTCCGCCCGGCCCTGGTCCCGGTCGACGTACAGCTCCAGGATGCGGTCCAGCACGTCGTAGTCGGGGAGGGAGTCGGTGTCGACCTGCCCCGGGCGCAGCTCCGCGCTCGGCGGCTTGGTGATCGAGTTCTCCGGGATGGGCGGCGTCTGGCCGCGCTCTTCCGCGGCCCGGTTGCGCCACTTCGCCAGCTGGAAGATGGAGGTCTTGTAGACGTCCTTGATGGGGCCGTACGCGCCGACCGAGTCCCCGTACAGCGTGGAGTAGCCGCAGGCCAGCTCGGACTTGTTGCCCGGGGCCAGCACGATGTGGCCCTCCTGGTTGGAGATGGCCATCAGCATCGTGCCGCGCAGCCGGGACTGGAGGTTCTCCTCGGCCAGGTCGGTGAGGTGCAGGGACTCCATGTAGGCGTCGAACATCGGGGCGATGGGGACCGTACGGAAGTTCAGCCCCGTGCGCCGGGCGAGCTCGGCGGCGTCGGCGATCGAGTGCTCGGAGGAGTAGCGGGACGGCATGGCGACGCCGTACACGTTCCGCGCGCCGACCGCGTCGCACGCGATGGCCGCGACGAGCGCGGAGTCGATGCCGCCGGAGAGCCCGATCAGCACGCTGCGGAAGCCGTTCTTCGCCACGTACGCGCGCAGGCCGACGACGAGCGCGGTGTAGATCTCCTCGTCGTCGCCGAGCCGCTCGGCCTGGCCGCCGGCCAGCTCGGGCTCGTAGGCCGGGAGCGGGTCCGCGGAGAGGGTGACGTGGTCGATGCGCAGCCCGTCGTCCACGACGCCCTGCGGTACGGAGCCGGGGTCGGCGGCGGGCAGGTCGAGGTCGAGCAGCACACAGCCCTCGGCGAACTGCGGGGCGCGGGCGATCACTTCGCCGTCGCGGTCGACGACGATCGAGTCGCCGTCGAAGACCAGCTCGTCCTGGCCGCCGATCATGGCGAGGTAGGCGGTGGTGCAGCCCGCCTCCTGGGCGCGCTTGCGGACCAGGTCGAGGCGGGTGTCGTCCTTGTTGCGCTCGTACGGCGAGGCGTTGATCGACAGCAGCAGCCCGGCGCCGGCGGAGCGGGCGGCGGGTACCCGGCCGCCGTCCTGCCAGAGGTCCTCGCAGATGGCGAGGGCGACATCGACGCCGTGTACGCGGATCATGGGCAGCGTCTCGCCGGGGACGAAGTAGCGGAACTCGTCGAAGACGCCGTAGTTCGGCAGGTGGTGCTTGGCGAAGGTGAGGATCACCTCGCCGCGGTGCAGCACGGCGGCGGCGTTCTGCGGGGCCCCGGCCGGCTGGCCGAACCGCGGCTGGGCGCGCTCGCTGCGGTCGAGGTAGCCGACGACGACGGGCAGCTCGCCGAAGCCCTCGGCCGCCAGCCGGGCGGCGAGCGCGCGCAGCGCGGCGCGGGACGCCTCCACGAAGGAGGAGCGCAGGGCCAGGTCCTCGACGGGGTAGCCGGTCAGCACCATCTCGGGGAACGCCACCAGGTGGGCGCCCTGCTCGGCGGAGTGCCGGGTCCAGTGGACTATCGACTCGGCGTTGCCGTCGAGGTCGCCGACGGTCGAGTCGATCTGGTTCAGAGCGAGGCGAAGTTGAGGCACGGCGCCCAGTGTAATCGTCTCTTTGACGCGATGGCCCTGAGTGTCTCGTTCATCACGTCGGCCCGGTCTCCGCCGCCGTGTGCGGCCGAGACCGGGCCACGCCCCCGTCGCGTACGGTTACTTCCGGTAGCCCAGGATCGTCATCAGCCCGGACTCCGAGTGGTACACGTTGTGGCAGTGGATCATCCACAGCCCCGGGTTCTCCGCGTCGAAGTCGACGTTCACCTTGTGGTGCGGCAGCAGGATCGTGGTGTCCTTGCGCGGGCCGCCGTCCGGCAGCTGGAAGGTGTGGCCGTGCAGATGCATGGGGTGCCACATGTCGGTGCCGTTGATGAACGACAGCCGGACCCGCTCGCCCTGGCGCACCGGATAGCGCTGCGCCGGGTCGTACGGCTTGCCGTTGATCGCCCAGTCGTACCGCTTCATGGACCCGGTGATCCGCAGCCGGATCGTCCGGTCGGGGTCGCGGGGCCTCAGCCGCACGTCCTCCGCGGCCTTCAGCTGGTCCGCGGTGATCAGCCGGCCGTCCAGCTCCTTGGGGCGTACGGTCGGCCGCGGCGCGGTGGCGGAGTCGCTCGTGCGCAGCAGGGCCTGCGCGGTGTGTCCCTTGCCCTCGGCGAGCGCGGTGAGCGGGAAGACCCCGTCCTCGGCGGTGACCAGCACGTCGTAGCGCTCGGCCATGCCCAGCAGCAGCGTGTCGGCGTCGGTGTGCTCGACGGGGAAGCCGTCGGTGTGGGTGACCGTCATGGTGTGGCCGCCGAGCGCGACGCGGAAGGCGGTGTCCCCGCCCGCGTTGATGATGCGGATGCGGATGCGGTCGCCGGGCTTGGCGCGGAAGGTCCGGGGATCGTCCGGGGTACGGCCGTTGACCAGGTAGTACGGGTAGTCCACATCGCCCGGGTCGCCCTCCAGCAGCCGGCTCCGGGCGCCCACCAGCCTCCGGGACGGGCCGGAGCGGTCGGGCTCGTGGTGCTCCTCCGGGTCGTCGCCGTGGCCGGCCATGCCGCCGCCGAGCTCCGCCAGCACCGCGTCCGGGGTGCTGCCGTCCACCCCGTCGACCCAGTCGTCGAGCACGACGAGCCACTCCAGGTCGTACTCCAGCGGCTCCTTCGGGTCGTCGACGATCAGCGGCGCGTACAGCCCCCGGTCCAGCTGGACGCCGGAGTGCGGATGGAACCAGTACGTGCCCGGGTCTGGCACCGTGAAGCGGTAGTCGAAGGACGCCCCGGCCTTGATCGGCGGCTGGGTCACCCCCGGGACGCCGTCCATGTCGTTGCGCAGCGCGATGCCGTGCCAGTGCATGGTGGTGGAGTGCGGCAGGTGGTTGGCGAGCCGGACCGCGAGGGTGTCGCCCGCGGTGACCCGGATCGGCCTGCCGGGCAGCTCGTCCCCGTACGCCCAGGTTTTGACCGTACGGCCGCCGAGGTCGAAGGAGGTGGTGGTGGCGGTCAGCCGGATCTCCCGTACGGGCCCCTCCCCGCGCTTCCGCTCGGCGGCGGCGACCTCCTCGCCGTGGGGGGAGACATAGCCCTCGGGGGTGGGGGCGGCCGCCGGGCCGGCGTTGCCGGCGCGCCGCTGGCCCTGTGGGTCGTCGGAGGCGGAGGAGGAGAAGGAACAGGAGGCGAGCGGTACCGCGCCCGCGGCGGCGATTCCCGCGCCGAGCAGGGCGCGGCGAGAGTATGCGTGCATGAGTGAGCACCCCAATGCCGATGTATGCGTGTGAGCTGCGTGAAAGCGGAGCTGCGTGGGAGAGGGGTGGCGCGTGCGCCTCGGCCCGGCGCGGGGGCGCGGGGCGGGGGCGGACGCGCTTTTATATGAGCAGCGGCAGCGCGGCGCGCAGTACGGGTAGGCCGCACGGGACGGCCGTTGCCCTCCGCTGTCCGCGCATCGCGTTCCTCCGGTCGGCCATGGGCTCTACGATCGCTTCGCTGCCGGAGCCTGCCGACCGCGGCCACAGCTTACCCCCAAGGGGTATCGAAACCCCGGTGGCGGGCCCGTGTGCCAGGCGCTCGGGGCCGTCCGGGGCCACATGAAAGTACGATGCACACATCGTGGCGGGGACTAGGGGGAGAGGCGCGAAACCTCTTCGAAACCCTGCCGGGTGATACTGGGGCCCACAGGTGCCCCACGCGTACCCCAAGAGCCGTCTGACCTGCAAGGATAGGGGACCATGGATAAGCAGCAGGAGTTCGTGCTCCGCACCCTCGAAGAGCGCGACATCCGGTTCGTGCGGCTGTGGTTCACCGACGTGCTCGGCTTCCTCAAGTCCGTCGCCGTCGCGCCCGCCGAGCTCGAAGGAGCCTTCGACGAAGGCATCGGCTTCGACGGCTCCGCGATCGAGGGCTTCGCCCGGGTCTACGAGTCCGACATGATCGCCAAGCCGGACCCCGGCACCTTCCAGATCCTGCCCTGGCGCGCCGAGGCCCCCGGCACCGCCCGGATGTTCTGCGACATCCTGATGCCGGACGGCTCGCCGTCGTTCGCCGACCCGCGCTTTGTGCTCAAGCGGATCCTGGCCAGGACCTCCGACCTCGGGTTCACCTTCTACACCCACCCCGAGATCGAGTTCTTCCTGCTCAGCAAGAAGCCCGTGGACGGCAGCCGCCCGGAGCCCGCCGACTCCTCCGGCTACTTCGACCACACCCCGCAGAACATCGGCATGGACTTCCGCCGCCAGGCCATCACCATGCTCGAGTCGATGGGCATCTCGGTCGAGTTCTCCCACCACGAGGGCGCCCCCGGCCAGCAGGAGATCGACCTGCGCTACGCCGACGCGCTGTCCACCGCCGACAACATCATGACGTTCCGGCTGGTCATGAAGCAGGTGGCGCTGGAGCAGGGCGTGCAGGCCACCTTCATGCCCAAGCCGTTCTCCGAATACCCCGGCTCCGGAATGCACACCCACCTCTCCCTCTTCGAGGGCGACCGGAACGCGTTCTACGAGTCCGGCTCCGAGTTCCAGCTCTCCAAGGTCGGCCGCTCCTTCATCGCGGGCCTGCTGCGCCACGCCGGAGAGATCTCCGCCGTCACCAACCAGTGGGTCAACTCCTACAAGCGCATCTGGGGCGGCTCACAGCGCACCGCGGGCGCCGGCGGCGAGGCCCCCTCGTACATCTGCTGGGGCCACAACAACCGCTCCGCGCTGGTCCGCGTGCCCCTCTACAAGCCCGGCAAGACCGGCTCCACCCGCGTCGAGGTCCGCTCCCTCGACACCGGCGCCAACCCCTACCTCGCCTACGCCGTGCTGCTCGCGGCGGGCCTCAAGGGCATCGAGGAGGGCTACGAGCTCCCGGCCGGCGCCGACGACGACGTGTGGGCGCTGTCCGACGCGGAGCGGCGCTCCCTGGGCATCGAGCCGCTGCCGCAGAACCTGGGCGAGGCCATCTCCCTGATGGAGCGCAGCGAGCTGGTCGCCGAGACGCTCGGCGAGCACGTCTTCGACTTCTTCCTGCGCAACAAGAAGCAGGAGTGGGAGGAGTACCGCTCCGAGGTCACCCCCTTCGAGCTGCGCAAGAACCTGCCGGTGCTGTAGGCGCAGCTCAGCGGATATGCCCCGGTGGACCGGTGTTCCCGGCCGGCGTCGAAACGGCGCCGGCCGGGACTTGAGGGTTCACCGATCTTGTCAGGCCGCCGCCCCTGACAGCCACGGCGACCCGATCCGTCCGGCGCTGATCCCACACGTCACGACCCGCCCCGCAGGGCCTAGGCTCGTCATCGGGCCCGCCCTGGTCACCCGGGGCGCGGGACCGTGGGCGGCGGCACTCGAGAGGCACGGGAGGCGGCGGCATGTCCGTACCGCAGGGACGCAGGAGCAGCAACTTCACCCGGCTGCTGCGGCACGGCTTCACCGACCCCTCCGCCGCCCAGCGGGAGCTGGACTCGCCCGAGCTGTCCGGCGTACGGAGCGACCCGGTGCTGCTGGAGGCGCTGGGCGCGACCGCCGACCCCGATTTGGCGCTGCGCGGGCTCGTACGGCTCGTCGAGGCGCTGCCCGCCACCGGGGCTCCCGCCGGGGCTCCCGCCGAGGCGGCGGGCGGGGTGGCCGACGGCTCGCGGCAGGCGCTGCTGGACACCCTGGTCACCGCCAAGCCGCTGCGCGACCGGCTGCTCGGGGTGCTCGGCGCGTCCGAGGCGCTGGGCGATCACCTCGCCCGGCACCCGGGGGACTGGCAGGCCCTGGTGATGTACGAGTCGGCGGATCTGCACCCGACCACGCCCGAGTTCGAGCAGGCCCTGGCCGAGGGCATCTGGGGCCCGTCCGGCGCGGGGCGGCCCCGGCCCGACGCGCTGCGCGTCGCCTATCGCCGCGCGCTGCTGGCCATCGCCGCCCGCGATGTGTGCGGCACCACCGATGTCGCCCAGGCGGCCGCCGAGCTGGCCGACCTGGCCACGGCCACGCTGCGCGCCGCGCTGGAGATCGCCGCCGAGGAGCAGCCCGAGGACGCCGCCGCCTGCCGGCTCGCCGTGATCGGCATGGGCAAGTGCGGCGGCCGCGAGCTCAACTACGTCTCCGATGTGGACGTCATCTTCGTCGCCGAGGCCGTCGAAAGTGCTGAGGGGATCGAGGAGGGCAAGGCCGTGCAGGCCGCGACCCGGCTCGCCTCCCGGCTGATGCGGATCTGCTCCGAGTCCACCGTCGAGGGCACCATCTGGCCGGTCGACGCCAACCTCCGCCCCGAAGGCCGCAACGGGCCGCTGGTGCGCACCCTGTCCAGCCATATGGCGTACTACCAGCGGTGGGCCAAGACCTGGGAGTTCCAGGCGCTGCTGAAGGCCCGTCCGGTCGCGGGCGACGCCGAGCTCGGCCAGGCGTACGTGGACGCCCTCGCGCCCATGGTGTGGCAGGCCGTCGAGCGCGAGAACTTCGTCCCCGATGTGCAGCAGATGCGCCGCCGCGTCGTCGAGAACATCCCCGTCACCGAGATAGACCGCGAGCTCAAGCTGGGCCCCGGCGGTCTGCGCGATGTCGAATTCGCCGTCCAGATGCTCCAGTTGGTGCACGGGCGGTCCGACGAGACGCTGCGCAGCGGCACCACGCTCGACGCGCTCGCGGCGCTGGCCGCGGGTGGCTACGTGGGGCGCTCCGACGCCGCCGCGCTGGACGCCGCGTACCGCTTTCTGCGCTCCATGGAGCACCGCATCCAGCTGTACCGGCTGCGCCGCACCCATCTGGTGCCCGAGGACGAGGCCGATCTGCGGCGCCTGGGCCGCTCGTTGGCCGGGCTCTACGACGGGGACCGCCACACGGAGCCGGTGGCCGCACTCGGCGCGGCCTGGCGGCGCCATGCGCGCGAGGTCAGGCGGCTGCACGAAAAGCTGTTCTACCGGCCGCTGCTGGACGCGGTCGCCCAACTGGAGCCCGGCGAGACCCGGCTCAGCCCTGCGGCCGCGGGCCAGCGTCTGGAGGCCCTCGGCTATGCCGATCCGGCCGCCGCCCTACGTCATTTGGAGGCATTGGCGTCCGGTGTGACCCGGAAAGCCGCGATTCAGCGTACGCTGCTGCCCGTGCTGCTGGGCTGGTTCGCCGATTCCGCCGATCCGGACGCCGGGCTGTTGGGCTTCCGCAAAGTCTCCGATGCGCTGGGCAAGACGCCCTGGTATCTGCGGCTGCTGCGCGACGAGGGCGCCGCCGCCGAGAATCTGGCGCGGGTGCTGTCCGCGGGGCGGCTCGCCCCCGATCTGCTGTTGCGCGCCCCCGAGGCGGTCGCCCTCCTCGGCGACCCGGAGGGGCTGCGGCCGCGCGGCCGCCCCCACCTGGAGCAGGAGACCCTCGCGGCGGTCGGCCGCGCCGAGGGCGCGGAGGCGGCGGTCGCGGCGGCGCGCGGGGTGCGGCGGCGCGAGCTGTTCCGTACGGCGGCGGCCGACATCATCGAGAGCGCGCGCCTGGCCAACGGCGCCGTACAGCCGTCGGTGAGCCTCCCGCCGCCGGGCGGCGCGGGGGCGGGCACCGGGCCCGCGGGCCCAGGGCCGCTCACCGCGCCCGGCGGCGGTGCCCGCCCCGTGCGGCCCGGCGCCCCCGGGATCCCCGGCACCCTCCGGCCCGCCGGGGGGACGAAGCGGGCGACCTCCGCCACGGGAGTGACCGCCGGTACGGGAGCGACCTCCGGTACGGGAGTGGCCACCGAACCGCCGCCCCTCGACCCGGCATCGCTGGTCGACCTGGTCGGGGACGCCGTCTCCGACCTCAACGCCGCGACGGTCGCGGGCGCGCTGCGCGCCGCCGTGCGCGAGACCTGGGGCGACGAACTGCCCACCCGCTTCGCGGTCATCGGCATGGGCCGCTTCGGCGGCCACGAGCTGGGCTACGGCTCGGACGCGGACGTGCTGTTCGTCCACGAGCCGCGCGAGGGGGTGGACGAACAGGAAGCCTCGCGCGCCGCGTTCGCCGTGGCCAACGAGATGCGGCGGCTGCTCCAGCTGCCCACGGTCGACCCGCCGCTGGCCATCGACGCCGACCTGCGGCCGGAGGGCAAGTCCGGCCCGCTGGTGCGCACCCTCGGCTCGTACGCCGCCTACTACCGGCGCTGGTCGCTGGTCTGGGAGAGCCAGGCGCTGCTGCGCGCCGAGCCGGTCGCGGGCGACTCCGACCTGGGCGCCCGCTTCATCGAGCTGATCGACCCGCTGCGCTACCCCGCCGAGGGCCTCGGCGACGACGCGGTCCGCGAGATCCGGCGGCTCAAGGCCCGGATGGAGTCCGAGCGCCTGCCGCGCGGCGCCGACCCCACCACCCACACCAAGCTGGGCCGCGGCGGCCTGTCCGACGTCGAGTGGACGGTGCAGCTGCTCCAGATGCGCCACGGCTGGGCCGAGCCGGGCCTGCGCACCACCCGCACCCGCGAGGCGCTCGCCGCCGCCCACGCCGCCGGGCTGATCGGCGCGGAGGACGCGCAGACCCTGGACGAGGCCTGGGTGCTGGCCACCCGCGCCCGCAACGGCATCATGCTGGTCCGCGGCCGCCCCGGCGACACCTTCCCCGGCGACAGCCGCGAACTGGCGGCGGTGTCCCGCTACTTGGGCTACGGCCCCGGGATGGTCGGCCAGATGCTCGACGACTACCGGCGCACCACGCGGCGGGCGCGGGCCGTGGTGGACCGGCTGTTCTACGACTACGAGGGCTGACGGGCCCGGCTCTCAGGCCCGGGCCGGCGCCAACTGCTCGGTCTCGGCCGCGCGCTGGTCGTACTCGGTCCGGGCGGCGGCGATCTCGTCCTGGTGGTCCTCGGTCCAGGTGACGAGCGCCTGGATGGTGTCGTGCAGCGTCGCGCCCAGCGGAGTGAGCTGGTAGTCCACGCGCGGCGGAACGACCGGGTGCACCGTACGGCGCACCAGCCCGTCGCGCTCCAGCTGGCGCAGCGTCACGGTCAGCATGCGCTGGCTGATCCCGTCGATCTCGCGGCGCAGCTCGGTGAAGCGCATGGTGCGGCGGTCGAGCAGGGCGATGACGAGCAGCGACCACTTGTCGGCCACGCGGTCGAGGATCTGACGGACCTCGCAGCCCTCCCGGGTGTCCCACTGGCGGGCGTGGTCGTCGTCGGTTCCCGTGCAGTGACTCGGTGACTTCAAAGTGCCTTCTTCCATGGTCGTTCAGGGTGCATCAGGATCGAGGCGGTAACAAGAGGGAACTGACAGGCGTCCCGGTAACCGCGCGCGACGCGTCCCCTCTTCTTTCTCCTTTCCTCTTTCTTCCTGCGTCAAGGAGCTGTGCTGTGTCCGCGTCACCACCGCAGAACACCGTCCTGGAGTCCGGCGCCGCCCGCTTGAGCGGGCGCGCGTGGGGAGTGCTCTTTGTGCTGTGCGGAGCGATCTTCCTGGAGGGCATCGATGTGGCCATGCTCAATGTGGCCCTGCCGTCCATCCGCGCCGACCTGGGGATGTCCACCGGTGAACTCCAGTGGGTGATGAGCGCTTACGTCGTGGGCTACGGCGGGTTCATGCTGCTGGGCGGACGGGCGGCGGACCTCTTCGGCCGCCGGCAGATGTTCCTGTTCTGGCTGACCATGTTCCTGCTCTTCTCCGGCCTCGGCGGCTTCGCCGACGACGGGGCGACGCTCATCGTCGCCCGCTTTGTGACGGGGGTCGCGGCCGCGTTCATGACCCCGGCCGGGCTGTCCATCATCACGACCAGCTTCGAGGAGGGGCCGCAGCGCGACAAGGCGCTTCTCGTCTACTCCGGCACGGCGGCCGGTGGCTTCTCCGTCGGTCTGGTCGTCGGCGGGCTGCTGGCCTCGGCCGACTGGCGCTGGGTGTTCTTCGCGCCCGTCGTCCTGTCGTTCCTCATCCTGCTCGTCGCGCTGGCGCTCGTCCCCAAGTCCGGGCGGCCCGACCGCACCGGGCAGCGCGTCGATCTGCTCGGGGCGTTCACCGTGACCGGTGCGATCGTCCTCCTCGTCCTCGCCGTCGAACGCGCCGCCCACACCGGCCTGGGCCAGACGCTCTCCACCCTCGCCGCCGGTTTCGTGCTCCTCACCGTCTTCGTGCTGACCGAACGCCGGGCGGCCGTCCCGCTGGTGCGGCTGGGGATCTTCCGCAGCGGCCCCCTGGTACGCGCCAACCTCGCGGCGCTGCTCTTCGCCGGGGGCTTCTTCGGCTTCCAGTTCATCGCCGTGCTGTATCTGCGGGAACTGCGTGGCTGGTCCACGGTCGAAACCAGCCTCGCGCTCCTGGTGATCGGCATCGACGCCGCGCTCTCACCCACGCTCACCCCCAGGCTCGTCAACCGCTTCGGCAACGCCCGGGTCATCTTCGGCGGCCTGGTGCTGGCCGCGCTCTCGTACGCCCTGTTCCTGCCGGTCGGCGAGGACTGGACGTACGCGGCGATGTTCCCCAGCCTCATCACCCTCGGCCTGGCCTTCTCCCTGGCGTACGGCCCGCTCACCATCGTCGCGACCGAAGGCGTCCGGGAGGAGGAGCAGGGCCTGGCCGGAGGCCTTCTCTACACCTCCTTCCAGTTCGGCGCCGCCGTCGGCCTGTCCGCCGTCACCGCCGTCAACGTCGCCGCCACGGGCGACGGCGGATCCCCTCAGGCCCTGCTCGACGGCTACCGCGCCGCCCTGCTGGTCCCGCTCGCCGCGGCCGCCCTGGCCGCGCTCATCAGCGCGTTCGGCCTCCGTGCCCGTTCCAGTGAAGGGGCGGCAGCATGACGCTGAAGGTAGGCTCCTTCTTCGATATCGAGCGCGAGTTCTTCCAGTACGTCAGCGACATCAGGTACGCGACCATGATCACCGTCGACAGGAAGAACCGCCCCCGGGCCCGCGTGCTCCTCCCTGTCTGGGAGCTTGTCGACGGCCGCCCCGTCGGCTGGCTGGCCGCCTACAGGACACCGGTGAAATCGGCCCACTTGGCGAACAATCCGCACACCACCTACTCCTACTGGAGCCCTCGCCAGAACGCCGTGTTCGTCGACAGCGTCTCCACATGGGTCGAGGAGGAGCCCACCAAGCGCTATGCCTGGGAGCTCTACCGCAAGGGCAGCCCGCCCGGCGTCGGCTACGACCCCCGCGGCTACTGGTGCGGCGGGCCGACGGACCCGGAGTACCACGTGCTGCGCATCGAGCCGTGGCGGGTGCAGGTGCTGCGCGGAGCGGATCTGCGCAGCAAGATCTGGACGGCCGGGGGCGGTGCGTAGAGCCCGCCGGTGCGCCACCGGCCTCGGCCGGTGGCGCTTCTGCCGGGAGATGGACACAGCAGCATCAGCTGCTGTCACACTGACGGCGGCCGGTGCGCCGTACGACCACGGTGGCGGGCCCGAGGACGCGTACCCGAACCCGAAAGGCAGCACCCCATGCCCCCTTCTGAGACGGCAGCCCTGAGCCCCGCCGCCCTCCTGGCGGCCATGCCCTTCGCGGCACAGCTGGGCATCGAGCTCCACGAGGCCGCCGCCGGCCGGGCCGTGGGCAGTCTGCCCTGGTCACCGGAGTCCTGCACCGCGGGCGGAATCCTGCACGGCGGAGCGCTGATGGCGCTGGCCGACTCCGTCGGCGCCGTCTGTGCCTACCTCAACCTGCCGCCGGGTGCCGGGACCTCCACGGTGGAGTCCAAGACCAACTTCCTGCGGGCGGTGGCCTCCGGACGAGTCCACGCCACGGCCCGCCCCCTGCACGTCGGCGGCACCCTCATCGTCGTACAGACCGATCTGCGGGACGACAAGGACCGGCTCGTGGGACAGACCACCCAGACCCAGATCGTGCTCGCCGCGAAGGACGGCGCCACGAGCTAGGGGGTCAGCACGATCCGGCCGAACACCTCACCGGCGTCCATCTTCCGGTGTGCCAGAACGGCTTGCTCCAGCGGCAGCAACTCGTGTACCACCGTGGGCAGTTCGCGGCGGCTCGCGGCGGCGAACTGCCCGGCCCGTACGGCACGCAGAGCGGGTGCGGCCACGGTGGCCGTGCTGAAGACGGCGAACGACAGCGACTTCTGGAACGCCGCCATCATCTTCGCGCCGAAGTCCGCCGGCGGCAGGCCCGCGACCGCGCCGACGGCCACCATGCGGCCGTTCGGGTTGAGCCTGTCGAAGAACGAAGACATGTCCACACCGGCGACGATGTCGATGATGACGTCGTAGCCCTCCGGGGCGTCTCCGTCTCCCCCACCGGAGCGGTCCAGCACATGGGTCGCGCCGAGCTCGCGCAGGCGGTCACCGCGCTCGGCCGACGACGTCGTGACCGCCACCGCACCGGCACCGCCACGAGCCGCGAGCTGGACCGTCATGATCCCGATGCTGCCCGCCGCGCCGCGCACCAGCACCGACTCGCCGGGAGCGAAGCGGGCATGGGCAAGACCGAAGTGCGCGACCGGCCCGGAACTCCCGAGCGTCACCGCATCGACAGCGGACAGATCCTCGGGGAGGGGAAGAACCTCCTCGACCGGTGCTGCCGCCTGCTCGACGTAACCGCCGCCCATGCCGGTGAAGGCCCACACGCGCCGCCCGATCCAGGACGAATCGACCCCGTCACCGACCGCGGTCACCGTGCCCGCCACCTCGCCGCCGGGGACATGGCCCTCCTTGAAGCCGTAATCGGTGAGACCGCCCCTACGAATCAAGGTGTCGGCGCCGCCGACGCCGATCGCCTCCGCGGCGACCAGCACCTGCCCGGCGGCGGGAGTCGGGGCGGGCACGTCGATGACTTCCAGACCTTCGGGGCCTCCGAACCTCTGGATCGCTACTGCCTTCATGCCGTCTCCTCGCTCGGGGGTCGATCGGGACAGGCCCGGGTGTCGAGCCCCGGCCACGGCGGACGCTAACGGACGCCACCGTCCGTTTGGCTAAAGTGAGAGCGATGACGGACCGTTTGCCTCACCCCCTGCGCTCCGACGCCCTGGAGAACCGCGAACGCATCCTCGACGCGGCCCGCGCACTGTTCGCCGCCGAGGGCCTGAACGTGCCGATGCGGGAGGTCGCCCGGCACGCCGGAATCGGCCCCGCCACCCTGTACCGCCGCTTCCCGACCAAGCAGACGCTGGTCACCGAGGCCTTCGCGGCAGAGACGCGCGCCTGCCACGCCATCGTCGACGAGGCGGTCGCCGACCCGGATCCGTGGCAGGGCTTCTGCTTCGTGATCGAGAAGACCTGTGAGCTGCACGCGCGCAACCGAGGCTTCACCGAAGCCTTCCTGGAGGCTTTCCCCGATCCGACGGGCGCCGTCATGGACCGCGCACACGTGCTGCGCTCGATCGCCGAACTGGCCGACCGCGCCAAGGACGCCGGGCGCCTGCGCGCCGACTTCGTCCTCGACGACCTGTTCGTCATGCTGATGGCCAACAGAGGCATTCGCGCCGCATCGACGACCGCTCAGGTCGCGGCGTCCCGGCGCTTCGCCGCATTCATGATCCAGGCATTCCAAGCGTCCCCGGAACGCTCACCTCTACCGCCGGCGGCCCGGTTCGGGCTGCGAGGCGGTCAGCTAGAAGCGTCATGAGCCCGCGCCGCCCACTTGGAACCACACCGCCTTTCCGGGGCCGGGCCCGTGGTGGCAGACGCCCCAGTCGGCGGCGCAGCTGTCGATGAGGAGAAGGCCTCGGCCGTTTTCGCTCTCTGTTTCGGCCCTGGTGGGGATGCGTGGCGAAGGAAGCCCGGGGGCGTCGTCGCTGACGAGCACGCGGAGTGTGCCTCGGGCGCCCCACTCGGCATAGAGGGTGACGGGCGCCGCGCAGCCGCTGCGCAGGCAGGCGGTGACGGCGTTGGTGACGGCCTCGGAGGTGAGGAGGAGGGCGGTGTCGGCGAGGTCGGGTCGGTTGGCGGTGCGCAGGGCGGTGCGTACGGCTTCGCGGGCGGTGCGGACCCAAGTCGGGTCGGGTGGGAAGACGAGGGAGAAGTCGGCACGGGGGTGCTCGGGGCTCGTGGGCATATTGCCTCCTTCGGCCAACGGCCGGATGGCGTGCGCCGGTTGGGCGATTCGTCTTCGACGGTAGAGAGATAGGTTTCCAGTCTGCAACCTTGATGGCCTGATTCCCTCCAACGAGTGGCTCCCGGCTGCCCCAAGCGGGCAGACTGCTGCCGATCGTAAGGAGGACGCCATGGGCCTACGGGCCAATCCGACACAACGGCAGCGACGATTGGGCCTGGAGCTGCGGAGGCTCCGCAACGAGTGCGGCTTGTCCGCGGCGGAAGCGGGGGCTTTCGCCGGGCTGGGCTCGCCGCACCTCGGGCACATCGAGGCGGGTCGAACGGCCATTCCCGAGGTGAAGCTCCGCGCGTTGCTTGCCGCGTACGGTTGCTGTAACGAAACTCTTATTCATGGGCTTGTCGCCATGAGTGAGTCGACGGGGAAGGGATGGTGGTCGGACTACCGCAAATCTCCGCTGGCCGACAGCATCCGCGACCTCGCGGAGCTGGAGTCGACCGCCGTTGCCCATCGCTCGTTCCAGTGGATGTATGTGCCGGGGCTGCTCCAGACCCCGGAGTACGTACGAGCCCTCATCGCTGGTGGCGAGGTCGATGCCGACCTCAGCCTGCGGGAGACCTATGTCGAGTTCCGGCTGAAGCGGCAGCAGGTGCTGACCGGCGAGTCGCCGCCCGCCTTCCATGCGGTCATCCACGAAGCGGCCTTTCATATGCAGTTTGTGGACACCGAGATCATGCGGGGGCAGATCGAGCACTTGGTGGAGATGGCCAGGCTGCCCCATGTCCGCATCCAGTTGCTGCCGTTCAAATCAAGCCTCTCCCCGGCGACACCCGCCGCACCGTTCGTCCTCCTCGAAGCCGAGGCAGCCGAGTTGAACACGGTCTATGTGCAACACCCCGTGTCGTCCACCTTCCTCGAAGATCAGGCGCATCTCGCCCAGTACGGTGCGGACCTCGAACGCCTCAGCGCCGCCGCACTGCCGCCGATTGACCCGGGGCCCGAAAGGCAGTCCTATAAGAGGAGTGATTCGCTTAGGCTCGTGCAGCATCTCTTGTACACCCTGTGAGGAGAACCTGATGTCCGGGCTCATGTGGCGTAAGTCGAGCTTCAGCAGCGGTTTGGGCAGCTCCGACTGCGTCGAAGTCGCGGCGTTGCCCGGAGACCTCATACTCCTTCGCGAGAGCGATGACCCGACCGCCGTCATCACCACGGCGCCGACCCGCTGGGCCACCTTCATACGCGGGGTCAAGCGCGGCGACTTCGACCGACTTCCCCAATAGCGGCTACTTGAGCAGCCGGAAGCCGGGCTGCCTCGCCCATGCCCTCAGGAACTCGGCGGAGCCGTACGCGGCGGGCCATGGATCCGTCATCAGGGCCACGACCCCGGGAAGGCCGGACACGATCGGCACCTGATCCTGGCGTAGCTCAGCGTTGGCGACGCCGCCGAGTACGTCCATGATCCCGGCGGTCAGCAAGGCCAGCGCGACGTGATCGACCGGGCTGTCGCAGAAGGTGAGCACGTCGACCGCGTGGGTCGGGGTGAAGCCGATGAGCGGCCTCTGGTCGGCCTCGTCGGCGTGCTCGGCCTCGAAGATCTCCTCGTCGCCGATGCCGGGGCCCATCAGAGAGACGAGGAGTGGCCGGTGTCCGTCGACACCGCCGGTGTTCGCGATGCCGAGGCTCTCCGCCCGCGCATGGATGTCGTACTCGCCGACTCGCTTCTCCTCAAGCCGTGACGAGGAGCACGCCAAGAAGTCGCGCAGCCGCTGGATGGCGGCGGCGGAGGGGGCCTCCGCCAGCTCGATCACCAATACCGGTCCGGCCACGTGTCACGCCGCCCGGCGACGGCGGAACTCGTCGAGCCAGCGGCGCACTTGCCGGTTGTCGTGCAGATAACCGCCGCCGGGCCCGGCGGGGAGGTCGATGCCGTGCAGGAGGTTCAGCGCCCACCACGCGAGGTCGTCCCAGTCCAGACGGTCGTCGGCGACCCAGCGCCCGGCCCACCGGTCGGCTTCGTCCCGGCTCAGGCGTCCCTCGACGACGGCGACGAAGCGCTTCTCGATCTCATCGAGATCCGGCTGCCCGCTCACCCCCATGCGGGGACGGTACCCGCTCCCGGGCTACCTTGAGCACATCGTTCGCACAACTCGACGAGGGGTGTCAGGGTGAAGCAGCCGTTGACCATCGCGGTGGCGCAGCCGCGCTGCGTGGCTCACGACGTGAGGGCCAACGCCGTGGCCCACGCGGAGGCCGTCCGAGCGGCGGGCGCGCGGGTGGTGGTGTTCCCCGAGATGTCGCTGACGGGGTACGAGCTGGACGCGGTGCCGGTCGCGCCGGACGACGAACGGCTGGCTCCGATCGTCGCCGCGTGCGACGAGGCCGGGACGGTCGCCCTGGTCGGCGCTCCCGTGCCCGGTCCGCGCATCGGCATGCTGGCCGTGGACGGAGAAGGGGCGCGGGTCGTTTACGGAAAGGCCTATCTGCACCACAGCGAGGCCGTCCACTTCGTGCCCGGCGAGCCCGCCGTGATCGAGGTGGACGGCTGGCGGCTGGGGCTCGCCATCTGCCGTGACACCGGCATTCCCGAGCACGCCGCGCGGACCGCCGCACTGGGCATCGACGGCTACGTGGCCGGGGTCGTCCACGCCGATCGCGAGGCCGGACTCCACGGCGAGCGCGCCCGCCGGGTCGCCGCCGACCACGGCGTGTGGGTCGCCACGGCCGCCTTCGCGGGGCCGACCGGCGGCGGCTTCGACCGTACGTCCGGCCGCTCGGGCATCTGGTCCTCCGGCGGGGAGCTGATCGCCGAGGCGGGTGCGGCCCCCGATGATGTGGCGCGGGCCGTGTTCGACGGCCGTTCTCAGTCGGGTGAGCGCAGGTAGTTGTAGACCGTCGCCCGGGAGACCCCCAGCAGCTCCGTCACCGCCTGCACGGAGTGCTTGACCTGGAGGAAGCCGCGCGTCTTGAGGGAGCGTACGAGTTCTTTCTTCGCGGCGGAGCCCAGGCTGCGCGGGGTGTGGCCGCGGGCCGCGGCGAACTCCTCGATGACGGTGCGGAGTTCGTCCGCGGTGCGGGCGCGCAGGGTTTCGGTGAGGGGCTGTTCCTGGTCGTCGGTCCTGACCAGGTTGTTGAGGCTGCGGGCGACGCTGGCGAACAGCGAGACGTCGAGGTTGAGGCAGATGGCGGCGATGTATTCGCCCGCGCTGTTCTTGATGCCGATCGAGGTGCTCTTGGCCGGGCGGCCGTCCGGGAAGCGGTTGGGGTAGTTCTGGACGATGTCGGGGAAGCCGGGGTCCTGGATGCGGGCGATGCCGAGCTCGGTGGCGGGGTCGCCGACGGAGCGGCCGGAGAGGTTGCTCTCTATGGCCCGGATGGCGCGTTCGGGGTCGCGAAGGTCGTGCAGGACGACCTCGCACAGGCCCGGGAACATGCGGCCGATGGCGACGACGATCTTCTCGGCCTCGCGCAGGAGCAGGTCGTCCTCGGTGGTCATGGTGTGTCTCCCTGGTCGGCGAAGAGCCCGCCCATCGTGGTCGCCGCCTTGAGCCCCGAGCCCGTCAGCAGCACGACGGTCGTCTCGCCCGGGCGGATCGCGCCCCGGGCGCGGAAGACGTCGATCGCGGCGGCCGCGGTCGCGCTGGTGGGCTCCGCGTACAGGCCCATGGCGGCCAGGCGGCGGACCGCGGTGGCGATGTCGTCCTCCGGGATGGCGGCCATGTCGCCGTCGGAGCGGCGGACGGCCTGGACGACCTCCGGCAGCCGGATCGGCTCGCGGATGGCCGTGCCCTCGGCGACGGTGGGCGCGAAGGGGGCCGCGGCGCGGCCGTGGAAGGCGGCGTGGATGGGGGCGCAGTTGGCGGGCTGGGCGACCAGCAGCCGGGGGCGGCGCCGGATCTGGCCGGAGGCCAGCAGCTCGGAGAAGCCGATGTCGCAGCCCAGGACGGTGGAGCCGGCGCCGGCCACGGTGATCACGTTGTCCGGGGCGGCGAAGCCCAGGTCCTCCCACAGCTCGTAGGCGAGGGTCTTGGTGCCCTGGAGGAAGAACGGGTGCCAGTTGTGGCTCGCGTAGTACGTACGCTCCGAACGGCGCAGCGCCTCCGCGGCGGTGGCGTCCCGGTCGCCCGGGACGAGCTCCACGCGCGCCCCGTACGCGCGGCTCTGGAGCACCTTGGCGGGGGAGGTGGACTCGGGGGCGAGGATCGTGGCCCGGATGCCGGCCGCCGCGCAGTACGCCGCGACCGAGGCCCCGCCGTTGCCCGAGCTGTCCTCGATGACCTCCGGCACGCCGCGCTGCGCCAGCAGGGAGATCATCACGCTGGTGCCGCGGTCCTTGAAGCTGCCGGTGGGGCTGAACCACTCCAGCTTGAAGCGGACCGGGACCTCGCCCCAGGCCTTCTCGACCAGGGGCGTGCAGCCCTCGCCGAGCGAGACCGGGGCGGCGATGTCCACGGGCAGGGCCGCGCGGTAGCGCCACAGCGAGCGGGTGCCGGTGTCCACGTCCTCGCGGGTGATGCCGGGCAGGGGGGAGACGGTCAGCGGGGCGCCGTCGTCGCCGCACCAGCGCGGGTCGGTGAGCGGGTAGCGGGCGCCGGACCGCTCGTCCAGGTACTGGGGGTGGTCGGGAGAGTGAGGTTCAGGATGCACTTTAGATAGTCTGTTTACTTGTAGAAGATTGGTCAAGGATGGTGGGGTGGGAATCAGGCGCGGCTCGCGTACAGCCGCTCCAGGACCGCCGCCACCCCGTCCTCGTCATGGTCCGGCGCCACCTCGTCCGCCACCGCGATCAGGTCCGGGTGCGCATTGCCCATCGCGACCCCGTACCCGGCCCACTTCAGCATCGGGATGTCGTTCGGCATATCGCCGAAGGCGATCGTGTCCGCGGGCGAGAAGCCCAAGCGCTCCGCCGCCCGCCCCAGCCCCAGGGCCTTGTCCACCCCCGCCGGCAACACCTCGATCATGCCCTTCTCGGAGTGCGTCACCGACACCTCGTCCCCGCCCGCCAGCGCCGCGGCCGCCGCGACCCGGCCGTCGGGCAGCTCGCGGTGGCGCATCAGCACCTTCTCGATCGGCTGGGCCCACAGCTCGTCCCGGCTGCCGACGAGCCCCCAGTCCGGGCGCATCCGGTCGGTGAAGCGCGGCGTGATCACAAAGCGGTTCTCGGGCGCGGCGGTGACCACCGCCAGCTCCAGCGGACGCCCGCCCAGCTCCTCCTCGGTGCGCTTGACCACCGCTCGCGCCAGGTCCAGGTCGAGCGACGCGGAGGCCAGCAGCCGGTCCGCCGAGGCGTCGTACAGCTGCGCGCCCTGACCGCACACCGCGAGCCCCTGGTAGCCGATGGCGACCAGGAACTCCCGGCAGGAGGCGGCGGGCCGCCCGGTGACGACCAGATGGGTCGCCCCGGCGCCGCCCGCGAGGGTGAGGGCCGCGCGGGTGCGGGGCGAGACGGTCAGATCGGTGCGCAGCAGCGTGCCGTCGAGGTCGGTGGCCACCAGCCGGAAGCGCGGGCCGGCGGAGCCCGAGCGGGGGCGGGGGAGGCGGATCCCGGTGGCGGCGGGTGCTGAAGGTCTTGCGGATGCGGATGATGCCGGTGTGGCGTCGGCGGTGTGCACGTGCCGTGTCCCTTTCGTCTCCTCGGGGCCGCGGCGGTATGCGCAGATACGCGCGCGACGACGCGCGCGAACGCGGCCCGTCGTCATCGCGGGACGGCCGAGCCGGTGATCGAGCCCCTGAATGCTGAGCCAGAATGGCGGCTCGGGCGGGTGCGATCAAGCGGCCTTGACAGCCGGGCTCACGCCGTCTTCAGCCCTCCGGCTTCCGGACCCGCCTCCGGCTCGGCCTCCGCCTGTCGTGCCGTCACCTGCCTCGGCAGCCGGTAGGAGAGCCTGCCGTACCAGAGCCTCGACAGGGTGAAGCCGAACGACAGGCAGATGACGCCGCCGACGGCATCGAGCCAGAAGTGGTTGGCCGTCGCCACGATCACCACCAGTGTGGCCGTCGGATACAGCAGCCCCAGCGCCTTCGCCCACACCGGGCGGGCCAGCGTGGCGATGGTGACGCCGCACCACAGCGACCAGCCGATGTGCATGGACGGCATCGCCGCGTACTGGTTGGACATGTTGGCCAGATTCCCGGAGGCCATCGACCCCCAGGTGTGATGCGCCACGACGGTGTCGACGAAGTGGCCACCGGCCATCAGCCGGGGCGGGGCCAGCGGGAAGAGGTAGTAGCCGATCAGGGCGACGCCGGTGGTCGCGAGGAGCACCAGCCGGGTGGCGGCGTAGCGGCCCGGGTGCCAGCGGTAGAGCCACACCAGCACGCCGAGGGTCACGATGAAGTGCAGTGTGGCGTAGTAGTAGTTCATTCCTACGATCAGCCAGCTGACCGAGTCGATCGCGTGGTTGACGCCGTGTTCGAAGGCCAGGCCGAGCCGGTGCTCCCAGTCCCAGACCGAGTCGGCGTTGCGCATCGCCTCGTGCCTCTGCTCCGGGACGGCGTTGCGGATCAGTGAGTACGTCCAGTAGCTGACGGCGACCAGGAGGATCTCGAACCAGAGGCGGGGTCTGCGCGGGGTGCGCAGCCGGTCCATGCGGGTATGGACCGGCCCCGGGCGTACGCCGGTCCCGGCGTTGCTCCCCTCGATGGGCGACGGAGTGGCCGTCCGGCCTGCCAGAGTCCTCACAGTCGCTTCACGCATAGGGCAACAGTCTGCCAGAAGCGACCTAACGGGATATCGCCCCCGGGGCCGGTATTGACGTCTTATGTCCCCCTCCGGGCCGCCCCGCATGTGGCGTAGTCCGGCATACGCCCGTTATGCGCCGCCACCTCGCGCCGCCGACCCGTGGGCCGAGGCCGTGGAGCCGCGGACCACCAGCTCCGGGAGGAACACGAACTCGCTGGGCGGGGCCGGGGTGCCGCCGATCTCCTCCAGCAGGGCCCGCACCGCGGCCTGGCCCATCGACTGCACGGGCTTGCGGATGGTGGTCAGCGGCGGGTCCGTGAAGGCGATCAGCGGCGAGTCGTCGAAACCGACCACCGAGATGTCCCGCGGCACCTCCAGGCCCTGCTGCCTGGCCGCCCGTATGGCGCCCAGCGCCATCATGTCGCTCGCGCACACCACCGCCGTGCAGCCGCGCTCGATCAGCGCGCCTGCCGCCGCCTGGCCGCCCTCCAGCGTGTAGAGCGAGTGCTGGATCAGCTCCTCGGACTCCTCGGGAGCCAGCCCGAGCTGCTCGCGCATCGCGTTCTGGAAGCCCTCGATCTTCCGCAGTACGGGCACGAACCGCTTGGGGCCGAGCGCCAGCCCGATCCGGGTGTGCCCGAGCGAGGCCAGGTGGGTCACCGCCAGCAGCATCGCCGCCCGGTCGTCGGGCGAGATGAACGGCGCCCGCACCTTGGGGGAGTAGCCGTCGACCAGGACGAACGGCACGCCCTGGCCGCGCAGCTGGTCGTAGCGCTGCATATCGGCGCTGGTGTCCGCGTGCAGCCCGGAGACGAAGATGATCCCCGCCACCCCGCGGTCCACCAGCATCTCCGTCAGCTCGTCCTCGGTCGAGCCGCCCGGGGTCTGGGTGGCCAGCACCGGGGTGTAGCCCTGGCGGGTCAGCGCCTGGCCGATCACCTGGGCGAGCGCCGGGAAGATCGGGTTCTCCAGCTCGGGGGTGATCAGGCCCACCAGCCCCGCGCTGCGCTGCCGCAGCCGCACCGGACGCTCGTAGCCGAGCACGTCGAGTGCGGCCAGGACGGATTCGCGGGTGGTCGCCGCCACGCCGGGCTTGCCGTTCAGGACGCGGCTGACGGTGGCTTCGCTGACCCCCGCTTGGGCTGCGATGTCGGCGAGCCGTGCGGTCATGGGGCTGGACTGTACCGGTCGCATGTCAGATTGCCCACCACGCGCAGGAATCGGCGGGAATGCGCACGGTGCCGGCCCCGTACTCCAGCGGTGCCGAGGACAGCAGCGCGCGCCCGGGGACGGGCATTTCCACCTCCTCCGCGAGGGTGTTGAGGGTGCACACGAATCCCGGGCGGGACAGCGCGAGCACCCCGTCGGGCGCGTCCAGCCAGTCCATGGGGGTGTCGCCGAGGCCGGGCAGCTCCCTGCGCACCGCGAGCGCCTCGCGGTACAGCTCCAGCGTAGAGTCCGGGTCCCCGGTCTGCGCCTCCACCGACAGATTCCGCCAGTCGGCGGGCTGCGGCAGCCAGCTGCCGCCGGGGCCGAAGCCGTACGACTCGCCCTCGCGCGCCCAGGGGATGGGCACCCGGCAGCCGTCCCGGAAGCCGTCCTGGCCGCTCTCGCGGAAGGTGCGGAAGAACGCCGGGTCCTGGCGGCAGTCGTCGGGCAGGTCGGTGACCTCCGGCAGCCCCAGCTCCTCGCCCTGGTAGATGTACGTCGAGCCGGGCAGCGCCAGCATCAGCAGGGCCGCGGCCCGGGCCCGGCGCAGGCCCTGGGCGGGGCTGTCCTCGGCGTAGCGGGTGGGGTGCCGGACCACGTCGTGGTTGGAGAGCACCCAGGTGGTGGGGGCGCCCACGGAGGCGGTCGCGGCCAGCGACTCGTCGATCACCTCGCGCATCGCCGCCGCGTCCCACGGGCACCTGAGGAACTGGAAGTTGAACGCCTGGTGCAGTTCGTCGGGGCGCACGTACAGCGCCAGCCGCTCGGAGGTGGGCGCCCACGCCTCGGCGACGCCGATGCGCGCCGGGCCGCCGTCGTGGGCCCGGCTGTAGGAGTCCAGCAGCCGCCGCCAGGAGCGGTGGATCTCGTGCACCCCGTCCTGGTCGAAGAACGGCAGCACCTGCGCGCCGATCAGCTTGGCCTGCTCGGTGCGGCCGATGTCGGGCAGGCCGGGGGCCTTGACCATGCCGTGCGCGACATCGATACGGAAGCCGTCCACGCCCAGGTCCAGCCAGAACTTCAGGACGGACGCGAACTCCTCGGCGACCTCGGGGCAGTCCCAGTTGAGGTCGGGCTGCTCGGGCGCGAAGAGGTGCAGATACCACTCGCCGGGGGCGCCGTCGGGGCCGGTGGTGCGGGTCCAGGCCGGGCCGCCGAAGACCGACTCCCAGTCGTTGGGCGGCAGCTCGCCGTCCGCGCCGCGGCCCGGGCGGAAGTGGTAGCGCTCGCGGGCCGCCCCCCGAGGCCGGTCCGCGAGCGCCTTCTGGAACCACACATGCCGGTCGGAGGTGTGGTTCGGAACGATGTCCACGATCACCTTGAGACCCAGCTCATGGGCTGTACGGACCAGGTCGTCGGCGTCGGAGAGGGTGCCGAACAGCGGGTCGACGGCGCGGTAGTCGGCCACGTCGTAGCCGCCGTCGGCCTGCGGCGAGGCGTAGAAGGGGGTCAGCCAGACCGCGTCCACGCCCAGCCGGGCCAGGTGCGGCAGCCGCTCGCGGGCGCCGCGCAGGTCGCCGACGCCGTCGCCGTCGCTGTCGGCGAAGGACCGTACGTACACCTGGTAGATGACGGCGTCGCGCCACCAGTCCGCACCGCTGGACGGGCGCGTGGTCTCGGTCTGGGGGGAGGTGGTGAGCTCCTGGGTCATGCCGGTGAACGTAACAGCTCTGCAATGCCTTGCGGAAGAGTTTGCAGAGGCTCGGGGCGTCCCGGCGGGGGCTCGGGGTGAGGTCCCGGCGGCTCCGGGGCGCATCGGCGCCCGAGTCAAGCGCCAGAGCGGCTACCAGTGGGACACGCGGAGGTAACGATCCCGGGTCCTTGCTGAAATCTGCTGCAAAGTCTTTCGGCTCATTTGCATCCCTGTTACGTTCCTCGGCAACTCGGCGCCGCGATGGAGCGGCCGGCTTTGGAGGGGTTCAGATGCGACGTGGCATAGCGACCACCGCACTCGTCGCGGCGATGGCGCTCGCGGCGACCGCGTGCGGCGGTGACAACGACAACGGCAGCGGCGGGGGCGGGAAGTCCTCCGGGGAGATCTCCGGCACCGTGACCTACTGGGACACCTCGAACGAAGCCGAGAAGGGCACCTACCAGCAGCTCGCCGAGGACTTCAGCAAGAAGTACCCGAAGGTCAAGGTCAACTACGTCAACGTCCCCTTCGGCGAGACGCTGAACAAATTCAAGAACGCCGCGGGCAGCGGCGGCTCCGGCGCCCCGGACGTGCTGCGCGCCGAGGTCGCCTGGACCCAGGACCTCGCCAACATCGGCTATCTGGCCCCGCTGGACGGCACCCCCGCCCTCGCAGACGAGTCGGACTATCTGCCCAAGGCCGCCGCCGGCACCAAGTTCAAGGACAAGACCTACGCCGTGCCGCAGGTCATCGACACCCTCGGCCTCTTCTACAACAAGAAGCTGCTGAAGGAGGCCGGCGTCGAGCCGCCGACCAGCTGGACCGAGCTCGAGGCGGCCGCGAAGAAGATCAAGGAGAAGACCGGCAAGACCGGTCTCTACCTGCGCGGCGACGACGCCTACTGGTACCTGCCCTTCATCTACGGCGAGGGCGGCGACCTCCTGGACACCAAGGCCCACAAGGTCACCGTCGACGAGGAGCCCGGCGTCCGGGCCTTCGCGACCGCCCGCGACCTGGTCAAGTCCGGCGCGGCGGTCACCGACGCCACCGACGGCTGGGACAACATGCAGAACGCCATCAAGAACGGCGATGTCGCGATGACCGTCAACGGGCCGTGGGCGATCGAGGACACCCTGGCCGGCAAGGCGTTCAAGGACGACAAGGACAACCTCGGCGTGGTGCCCGTCCCGGCCGGCAGCAAGGCCCAGGGCTCCCCGCAGGGCGGCCAGAACCTCACCGTCTACGCCGGGTCCAAGAACCTGGACGCCTCCTACGCCTTCGTCAAGTACATGAGCTCGCCCGAGGTCCAGGCCAAGACCACCGAGAAGCTCAGCCTGCTGCCGACCCGCACCTCGGTCTACGCGAACAAGGCGGTCGCGGCCAACCCCAACGTCAAGTTCTTCAAGTCGGCCGTGGACAAGGCCGTCGAGCGCCCGTGGATCCCCGAGGGGAACAGCCTCTTCCAGGCGATCCTGGTGCAGTTCCCGAACGTGGTGACCGGCAAGACCTCCCCCGAGAAGGCGGCCAAGGCGGTCGGCGACGCGTACCGCAAGCTCCTCAAGGGCGACTGGAAGTAGGGACCCGCGACGATGACTGTCGAGACCGGGCAGTCGGCGGGATCGGCCGCGGGGGCGAACAGCGCCCGCGGCCCGGCCCGCGAGACCGCTGACAAGGGCAGGACGGGCGGGACCGGCAAGGGCGGCGGGCGGCCCCCCGGCCGGATCCGCAACGCGCTGAGCCGCCACTGGTACGCCTGGGCCATGGTCGCCCCCGTCGTGCTGGTGATCGGGCTGATCATCGGCTATCCGCTGGTGCGCGGCCTCTACCTCTCGCTCACCGACGCCAACGAGGCGAACGTCGAGCGCACCATCGGGATGAACCACATTCCCGCGACCTACAAGTCCGTCGGCCTGGACAACTTCACCGCGATCCTGAAGGACCAGGTCTTCTGGGACCGGCTCGGCTGGACCCTGACCTGGACCGTCGCCTGTGTCACCGTCACCTTCGCGCTGGGCCTGGGTCTGGCCGTCCTGCTGAACCGCTCATTCGCCGGCCGCGCCGTCTACCGTTCGCTGCTGATCCTGCCCTGGGCCGTCCCCGCCTTCGTCTCGGTCTTCGCCTGGCGCCTCCTCTACAACGAGAAGAACGGCATCCTCAACAAGATCCTGGACGGCGGCGGCATCGACGCCGTGCCCTGGCTGAACGACCCCACCATGGCCAAGATCGCGGTGATCGCGGTCAACGTCTGGCTCGGCGTGCCGTTCATGCTGGTCGCGCTGCTCGGCGGATTGCAGTCCATCCCCGGTGAGCTGTACGAGGCCGCCGAGATGGACGGGGCCGGGCCGGGGCAGCGGTTCCGCCACATCACCCTGCCCGGGCTGCGGTCGGTCAGCTCCACCGTGGTCCTGCTGTCGACCATCTGGACCTTCAACATGTTCCCGGTGATCTTCCTGCTCACGCGCGGCGGACCGGGCGACAGCACGGAGATCCTGGTGACGTACGCCTACCGGCTGTCGTTCGTCAACAGCCCGCGCGACTTCGCGGGCGCCTCCGCATGGGGCGTACTCATCCTGCTGATCCTCATGCTCTTCGCGCTGGTCTACCGCCGCGCGCTCCGCCGGCAGGGAGAGGTGTGGTGACCATGCGCGACCAACGACGCTCCCCGCTGGCCTCGATCGGCCTGCACGCGACCCTGATCATCGCCTCCGCCGTCGCGGTCTTCCCGCCGCTGTGGCTGCTGGTGACCTCCCTGAAGCCCAAGAGCGAGGCGTTCTCCACGGATGTGGTGAAGAACCCGACGTTCGCCAACTACCGCCATGTCCTCGCCGATACGGAGTTCCTCACCTGGTTCGGCAACTCGCTGTTCATCGTGGTGATCACCACGCTGCTCGGCGTGTTCGTGGCGGCCACCACCGGATACGCCGTCAGCCGCTTCCGCTTCCCCGGGATGCGCCCGCTGATGTGGCTGCTGCTGATCACCCAGATGTTCCCGGTGGCCATCCTCATCGTCCCGCTGTACAACATCATGTCGACGCTGGGCTGGCTCAACCAGCCGGTGGCCCTGATCGTCACCTACCTCACCGTCGCCGTGCCGTTCTGCGCCTGGATGATGAAGGGCTTCTTCGACACCATCCCGGTGGAGATCGACGAGGCGGGCCGGGTCGACGGGCTCAACCCCTTCGGCACCTTCTGGCGGCTGGTGGTGCCGCTGGCCAAGCCGGGCCTCGCGGTGACCGGGTTCTACACCTTCATCACCGCCTGGGCCGAGGTGGCCTACGCCTCCGCCTTCATGACGGGGGAGGAGAACCTCACCCTTTCGGCCGGGCTCCAGACCTTCGTCAACCAGTACAGCTCGGACTGGGGCTCCATGACCGCGGCCGCCGTCATGATCGCCATCCCGGCGACCCTGGTGTTCTCCTGGGCCCAGCGCCACCTGGTCGCCGGGCTCACCTCCGGCGCGACCAAGTCGTAAGTTCCTTGCGCAAGTTCTTGCAGCAGTGTCTCCAGTGTCTCGATCGTCCCTTGCACTCCCCCCACCCAGCAGGAGGAACGATGGCCACAAGAACCCTCGCCGCAGCCCTCGCCCTGGCGGCCGGCGCCGCGCTGACCGCCGCCCTGCCGGGGCAGGCGCAGGCCGCGCCGCCCGGCGCCAAGGACGTCACCGCCGAACTCTTCGAGTGGAAGTACGACTCGGTGGCCAAGGAGTGCACCAGCACGCTGGGGCCGGCCGGCTACGGCTATGTCGAGGTGTCCCCGGCGACCGAGCACATCCAGGGCGGTCAGTGGTGGACCTCGTACCAGCCCGTCAGCTACAAGATCGCCGGTCGGCTCGGCGACCGCGCCGCCTTCAAGAACATGATCGACACCTGCCATGCGGCGGGCGTGAAGGTCGTCGTCGACGCCGTCATCAACCACATGTCGGCGGGGTCCGGCACCGGCACCGGCGGCTCCTCGTACACCAAGTACGACTACCCCGGCATCTACCAGTCCCAGGACATGGACGACTGCACCGCGCAGATCAGCAACTACCAGGACCGCTGGAACGTCCAGCGCTGCGAGCTGGTGGGCCTGGCCGACCTGGACACCGGCGAGCCGTATGTGCGCGACCGGATCGCCCAGTACCTCAACGACCTGCTCTCGCTCGGCGTCGACGGCTTCCGGATCGACGCCGCCAAGCACATGGCCGCCGATGACCTGGCCGCGATCAAGGGCAAGCTGAGCAACCCGAACGTCTACTGGAAGCAGGAGGCGATCTACGGCGCGGGCGAGGCCGTCTCGCCGACCGAGTACCTGGGCAACGGCGATGTCCAGGAATTCCGCTACGGCCGCGATCTCAAGCGCGTCTTCAACGGCGAGAAACTGGCGTACCTCAACAACTTCGGCGAGGGCTGGGGCTATATGGCCTCGGATAAATCCGGTGTCTTCGTCGACAACTGGGACACCGAGCGCAATGGCTCCACCCTGTCCTACAAGGACAACGCCAACTACACCCTCGCCAACGTCTTCATGCTGGCCTGGCCCTACGGCTCCCCGGACGTCCACTCCGGCTATGAGTTCTCCGACAACGACGCCGGGCCGCCCAACGGGGGCACGGTGAACGCCTGCTGGCAGGACGGCTGGAAATGCCAGCACAAATGGCCCGAGATCATCAAAATGGTGGCCTTCCGCAACACGGCGCGCGGCACGGCGGTCACCAACTGGTGGGACAACGGCAACAACGCCATCGCTTTCGGGCGCGGTGACAGGGCGTACGTCGCCATCAACCACGAGAGCGGCTCGCTGACCCGGACCTTCCAGACCTCGTTGCCCGCGGGCGACTACTGCGATGTGCAGAGCGGCAGGGGCGTCACGGTCAACTCCTCCGGCCAGTTCACCGCCACTCTCGGCAGCAACACCGCGGTGGCCCTGCACGCGGGCGCGAGGAGCTGCGGCTGAGCCATGGAGCCGGGCGGAGCCGCACATCGTCGGATGTGCGGCTCCTTCGCCGTTACGCGGGCCTGGCGCGGGCCTGGCGCGGGCCGCTACGGCTTGGTGCGGGCGAACTGGTCGGTGGTGCCGTCGGTCCAGGTGAGGGAGAGAGTCTGGCCGCTGACCCGGGCCGTGCCGTTCAAGGTCTTGCCGGCACAGGTGAAGGAGGCGGCCATGGCGGAGGTGAGGGTCCCGGGGCAGGTCTTGTCGGGGCCGGTCAGGGCCATGGACGTGCCGTTGACCCGCAAGGTGAGCAGGTTGCCGTTCGCGTCCCGCATCCGGAAGTACCACGTGCCCTGGGCGCTCGTCAGCTTGCTGGGGACGGTGGGCGGGGCGACGCTCGTACGGCTCGGGACCGGGGCCTTGGTGGGGGCGCTGGTGGTGCTGCGGCTGGGGAGCGGGGTGGCGGTCTTGCCGGGGGTCTTGCTCGGGGTGGGGCTGGAGGACTTCATGTTGCCCGAGCCCCCGCTGCCGGAGGGCGTGGGCTTGCCCGCGTCCGTGGACTGACTGGCGCCCTTGTCGTCCTTGGTCGGCGCCGCCGACTTTCCGTCGCCGTCGTCGCCGCAGCCGGTCAGGGTGAGTGCCAGCACCGCGACAGCGGTGGCGGCGATCGAAGTCGTTATCCGCACGAGATATCCTGCCGTACCCAATTCAATATTCGGAATTCTGTGGTCGTCGGCGAGCCTTCCACACGCGACAAGCCGAAATCCAGCGCTCACGGGGGTTCTCTGGATCAGTTCCGCTGTACTGCGGATAATCGCTTTCCGGGCAGGGTGATGCCATGTCAGGGTTGCCGGGTGCATACCTCCCCACGTGAACTGGTGCGTTGGCAGTTCGAGCTGACCTGGTCCCTGTTCGAGTACCACCTGGAGCGGCTGGAGCCGGAGGACTTCCTGTGGGAGCCCGCCGCCCTTTGTTGGACCGTACGTCAGCAGCCGGACGGGACCTGGGTGCCCGACTGGGCGGACACCGAACCCGATCCGGTGCCCGTCCCCACGATCGGCTGGCTGAGCTGGCACATCGGCTGGTGGTGGAGCGTGACCCTCGACCACGCACAGGGCCGGACGCCCCGGGACCGCACCGAGGTCACCTGGCCGGGCGAGGGGACGGCGGCCGTCGAGTGGCTGCGCGGGCTGCGCACGGACTGGCTGGCGGTGCTGGACAAGCTCACCGACGCCGACCTGGAGGCCGTCGCGCCCTTCCCCTGGCAGAACGACCCCCAGCACACCGTCGCCCATATGCTCGGCTGGGTGAACGCCGAGCTCATGAAGAACGCCGCCGAGATCGGCCAGCTCCGGATGGTGCGCGCGGCCTCACCACGCTGAACTGAGCCGAGCCGAGATCAGCGCAGCGCCGTCAGCCGCCCGCCGCCCATCAGCCGGCCGCTCAGCCGGGCCTGGTCGCCCGCCTGGGCGGGCACCGCCAGCAGCCGTCCCGCCGCCCTGCCCCGCACATCGCCGCGCGCCGCGACGGAGGTCACCTGGGTGCTGCCCGCGGCCAGCAGATACCACCGCCCGGTGCGCGACTTCCACAGCGCGCCCATCAGCACCCGCGGCTCACGCGGCCCGCAGGCCGGGGAGCCGTCCGCGCTCGCGACGACCGCGGCCGGGGAGCCCGGGTCCTTGGCCGGCGGCTGGAACTGGGCCAGCACCCGGTCGCCCACACCCCGCCAGGTCTCGGCGCGCGTACACATCCAGTCCGCCGCGCCGCCGCCCTCGGGCAGCCGCTGCGCCGCGAACCGCCAGGCGTTCACCGAGCGCACGCCCCGCGAGTGCAGCAGCGGCAGCCGACAGGCGGTGTGCGCCCAGGCCTCCCGGGCCTGCGCGCCCGCCACATCCCGCGGCCCGCCGGCCCGCCCGCCCGGAGCGCCGTACGTCAACCGGGCCGGGACGAGCTCGCCCAGGTCCGTCACCAGGCGCGAGCCGAGCCGCAGCGCCGTCCAGCTCTCGCAGTCCGGCGCCCGCCCCGGACCGCGCACCAGGCCCGCCCCGCCCGCGCGCACCGGGTCGGTCACCCCGTCCGCCGCCAGCCGCAGCGGCCGCGCCGCCTCGCCGGGCCGCACCAGGTCGCGTACGGAGGGGTGACGCACCCAAGGGGCCGTCAGATAACGGACGTTCCCGTCCGTGCGGGTGATGACCAGGGCGGTCGAGGAGGCCGCGTCGGCGGCGTCGGCCCGCGCGAACTCCACCGCCACGTGGCCGCCGTCGCCGCGCCCCTGCTCGGCGTACCGCACCACCCGCAGCCCGTCGTACAGCAGGACCACCGTCACCTGGTCGACCTCGCCCGCGTACAGCAGCTGCGGCGGCCCCGGCGGCGGGCCCGACTGGGTGCCGGGCGTGGCCGACACCAGCACCGAGCGGCCCGGCCGGGCCCAGACGGCCAGCGCGCGGCGCAGCAGCGGCATGTCCTCCGTACGGTCGCCGCGCGCGGGCCAGGACGAGAAGTCGGCGCGGGTCACGGTGCGCCACACCTCGGGCGTGGCGCGGGTCAGCCGGGCCGGGTCCAGCGCCCGCTCCGAGGCCGGGTTGCGCGCGTACGGGGGCGCTGCCGCGCCGCCCGGGCCCCAGCCCTCGCCCGGCAGGCCGAGCAGCGCGCCGCACACCAACAGCGCGGCGCCCGCGGCCAGCGCCGCCCGCCCGTGCTGGCGGCGCCGCAGCAGATCGGTGGGCCGGGCCTGGAGCGAACACGGGTCGAACTCGGGGGACTCCAGCAGCGCCCCGTCCCGGCTGCCCGCCGGGTCCTCCACCGTGTCCGCCTCCGCGAGGGCGTCCCGCGGGTCGGCGACCCCCGCGGCCTTCAGCACCTCGCGCACCTCGCGGTCGCCCAACCGCTCCAGGCCGCGCAGCACATACGCGGCCCGGCCCGGGCCCGACAGCTCCGACAGCGCCTTGTCCAGGGCGAGTTCATCGGCCCCGCCCGGGCGCGGGAACAGCCGCAGCCCCCACACCCGCGGCAGCGCCGGGGCCAGCGGCCCGCGCCGCCGCCGCGCGGCGCGCAGCGCTCCCCGCAGCACTCGCAGCCGTACGAAGGCGTACCCGGCGTCCACCGCCGCGCCCTCCGGCGCGCGCTGCCCGGGCAGCCGGGGCCCGGAGTCGGCGCCGCTGTCGGCCTCCGCGTCCGTGTCCGCGTCCGTGCCCGTGTTCGTCCGGTTGCGGGGCAGCGCGCGCTGCGCGAGCGCGTGCGCCGCCAGCACCCGCCGTGTGCGCCCCATGCCGGGCGGCAGCACCAGGTAGCCGAGCCGCACCAGGCGCGGGTAGTGCTCGACGATGGCGGCCTCGGCCTGCTCGACGTCGATGAGGGAGGGGGAATCGCCGGAGAGGTTGGCTGTCGCCTGTTGCTGCTCCACGGTTTGGAGAACGAGCGCCGCATGCGATGGTCACCACGGCCCGCGCCCGCAGCGGCCCCGCCGGCCCGCGCCTGGGCCGTAGCGCCCAGGCGCGGTGGCGCGAAATCCCCGCACCGTCAGCCGAGGCGCCACCCGCTGAACTCCGCCGTCCCGCGCGCCACATTCCCCCCGTGCGTCGCGGTCATGAAGATCCCGACGTCCTGCGCGGAGCCCGAGGCCCCCGGCGCCGTCACCGTCCCCACCGCCCGCCAGGTCGTCCCGTCGTCGGTCGACAGCTCGCCCTTGTACGAGGTGGCGGACACCCGTGTCAGCCGCAGCAGCACGGGCGCCTTGACGCCGGTGATCCGCTTGTACGCGTCCAGCGTGCCGTCCCCGTTCGAGTCGTACGACAGCACGATGCCGCTGGACGGGGTGGCGGCCAGGTTCACAAAGCCCGGGGAGCCCGCCGTCGCCAGGCTGTCGCGGGCGATGATGCCCGCCCGCGCCCACGCGCCCGTCACGGCCTGGCTGATCACCTTCACCGTGACGGCGGTGCCGACCGCCAGCGCCCCCTCCCGGTACACCGACCCGAACTCGGCCGTCGCCTTCCACAGGTCCCGCCCCGCCCCGTCGATCGCGAAGCGATCCGACAACTGGCCGAAGACCGCGTCGTTGTTGGTGACCGTCTTCAGGCCGGCGTCCAGCGGCCCGGCCACCCACAGCGTGCCGGTGCGCACCAGCCGCACCCGGTCCTCGCCGCGCGGCCCGAACTCCACGCCGAGCTCGTACGGCAGCGGCTTGAGCGGGTTCTCAAGCGGCTCGTCGGGCGCGGTGGCCCGCCAGTGGACCTCGCCGGTCCTGGCCGCCGGGATCGAGCGGAGCCAGGTGTCGCCCTGCGGCTTCGGGTCGAGGCCGGTCACGGTCAGGTCGAAGTCGACGCGGCCGGTGGCGCGCAGCCCGTTCATATTGCGCAGGGCCGCGGCGATGTCCGCGGTGCCCCCGGGCTCCACCCCCGACGGGGTGGTGGAGACGGTGGCCGTGCCCTGGTACGGGGCCTTGGCCAGCGCCTCGTACACCCGGAGCCCGGTGCGGTGGGCGTCCGTCGTGGGCCGGACCGGGTAGCTCTTGCGCTCGCGCGTCCAGGGCTCCTCGACCGCGAACCAGTCGAAGTCGCGCGGCTCGCGCCCCTCGGCGAGCGCGTCCTCCAGCTCGTCCAGATAGCTCTGCCACTGCGGCAGGTGGAAGTCGCCGATCAGGCCGTTCCAGTCGCGGTTCGCGTAGTTGGCGAGCTTCCCGGTGTCCGCGGTGACCCGGTCCGCCCAGGTGGTGATGAGGGTGCGCGCGAGATGTTCGAAGCGCGCGGCCTCCGCCTCGTCGGACGCCAGCCGCTTGGCGTCTTCCAGCCAGGGCCCGAGCAGAAAGCCCCGGTGCGCGCCGGTCATGTCGTCGCTCAGCCGCATCAGTTTCAGCCACAGCCGGGCCAGCGTCCGGAAGGCGTCCAGGTCCTTGCGCTCGTACGCGTCGTGCAGATGCGGAATCAGCGTCCAGGAGCGGTCGGCGAGCGCCTGGCGGGCGATATCGGTCAGATCGTGGCGGTAGGCGTCGGAGTCGCGCAGCGCCGGGCGTACGTCCAGGAGCGCGGCGAATGCGGCGTCGAAGTCCGCCAGGTCGAAGGCCGGGATGCGGGTGGCGTAGTTGGTGCCGGAGCGCGCGGTCACATCGGGGCGGGCGGAGAAGACCGAGTCGTGCGGGCGGCCGTCGGAGCTGGTGATCTGGTAGGCGGTGTCGCGCAGCGCCGCGTACGCGTCCCGGGCCCGCTCGTCCCGCCCGCCCAGCCGTACGTCCGCGTAGGCCCGGAACCACTCCTCGCGATCCACCGCCGTATCCCGCCACGCCAACTCGCTGAACAGCTCGAACGCCGCCGGATCGCGCCCCACCGCCTCAGCCATATAGGCGGTGCCGACCAGTTTGCTGCCCGGCTTGTCGCGCCACTGGGTGAACCGCCGCGCCCAGATGTGGGTCTTGGCGCCGATCGTGGTGCGGCCGCCGAAGTTGGGGATGGTGCCGAAGGCGTACGGCACCGAGCCCCAGTCCTGCTCCCGGTCACCGATCGAGTCCAGGTCCGACAGGCCGTCCACCACCAGCATGTGGTCGTGGTCCACGGCGTCCAGCAGCTCCCGCCGGGGGTTGGCCTGCCAGCCGAGGATCACCCAGGTCGCGCCGGGCCGGGCGGTCTGGAGGGCGGTCTCCACGGCGCGGGCGGCGTCGGCCACGGGGACGTCCCCGGCGGCGCCACCCTCGTGCAGCAGGTCCATCTTGAACAGCTCGCACTCGCCGAACAGCTCCTGCTGGTGGCGGTAGAACGAGGCGGCCACCTGCCCGAACGACTCGGTGCGCGGATCGAGCCAGTCGGGGCGCTTCAGCCCGTTCCAGGTGCCCTGGGGGACCGTACGCGCTCCCGGGTTGCGCTCGACGAACCCGTCCGGGACGGTTCCGAAGTAGCCGGGGTACACCGGCCGCATGCCCAGCTCGCGCAGCCGGTCGGCGATCTTCTGCCCTAAGGCGGTGCGCTTGGCCAGCAGCTCGGGGCTCACCGGCCCGCCGTATCCGCTCATGTTCTGGAGCAGCCACCAGGGCTGGTGGGAGGGCGCGGGCAGCCAGGCGCGCGCCTCTTCGTCGGAGTAGCCGAAGTCCTTGAGGACGAGGTGGTAGACGGCCTCCTGCCCGGCGGTGACCAGCAGCTCGTTGCAGCCGTGCAGGGCCGCGACGTCGATCAGGTGCTCCCAGTGGTCCCAGCCGGCGAACGGCGCGGTGTAGCCGTCGTGGGTGTCGTTGAAGGCGAAGCGGTGCGGGAGCGCGGTCGACTGCTCGACGCGGGCCCGGGGCGCGGGCAGCGTCTTGGGCAGGTCGAGCTGGTCCCCGGCCCAGGTGATCAGGGCATGACAGGTGTACTTGAGATACCAGTGCACCCCGGCGAGCAGCACCGCCGGGCTGGTCCCCGCCACCTCGATCCGCCCCGGCCGCCCCGAGACCTCGAACCGCTCCTCGCCACCCTCGCCCTCCAGCGGCACCAGCCGGAACTGCCCGGCGTGGGCCGGCAGCAGCCGCTTGAGCGCGGCGCGCGCGGGCGCGGTGTCGAACACGGCGTGGTCCCCTGCGCTTTCCGTTCCCTCGGCCGCCGCCGGGGACTGGCTCCCCAGGGCGGCCCCGACGCCGAGTGCTCCGGCGGTTCCGATCAGCGTACGTCTGCTCAGATCGCTCATGATGCCCCCAATGACGCCCGGCCCGGGCCAACGGTGGTATGTGAGCGGCACGTTAACGAGGGTGACGGGGCGGCAGCAATGGTGCGTACGGGGTGTCCACCCGTATGGGTCCGAGCGCCGCCAAGGCCGCGGGACGCCTCCGGATGTCACTCCAAGGCATCCCGCGGCGGTGATGTTGTGGTGAGCGGTTACTCGAGACCGAAGGCCCGCTTGACGGTCTGGTCGATGGTGTTGCCGGACGCTTCGGTGGCCTCGGTGCGCAGCGTCACGTAGCCGGGGGTTGCCGAGGCGCGGGGGAGGCGCAGGGTGCCGGTGTACTTGCCGGTGTCCTGGGACGGGCTCAGCTCGACGGGGGTCCAGGTGGCGCCGTCGTCGTAGGAGGCCCAGGTCCTGACCTGGGTGACCTTGCCGTCGGCGTTCGGCGGCAGCGTGGCGTTGACGGTGATGGGCAGCTTCTTGCCCGCCTTGGCCTGGTTGCGCAGGTTGAGGTCGATGTCGTAGGAGAGCGTGGGCATCGGGATCTGCTTGACGATGCCCGTCTTGGTGACGTTGATGGTCCACTCGGTGGTGGCGGACCTGGAGAACTCCCAGCCGGGCGCATCGCGGTCGATCTTCTGGACCGCCCGGTAGGTGCCCGGTTCGAGATCGACGTAGAAGGTCGTGAAGAAGTAGTCGTCCCTGCGGGCGATCTCCTTCTCCCCGCGGTACAGGACGACGGACATCCTGTCGTTCCAGACCGCGACCGGCAGGTGCGAGGACTCGCCGTCGGGGAACGGAATGGCACCGACGGAGAGGTAGTCACCGACAGCCGACGAATAGCCCTGGTCCATCCAGGTCCCGCCTCGGGTGGGGTTGGCGACCTGCTTGAACCAGTCGACCGCGCGCCGTTCACCAGGGGCGAAGTCGTGCCAGCCGGTGTCGAAGACGGCGACGCCGTCGGAGCCGGCGATGTCGACTCCCGTCCAGTAGTCGACCTCGGGGCGGGCGGTGACGTACTCCTCGCGTGCGGTGCCCAGCCGGATCGGGACCGTGGTGGAGGCGTAGAACAGGCCGCCGACGTGACCGGTCGCCTGAAGCAGGTTTCCTTCCTTCTGGGCGTGGGCGTAGTAGTTGGCGTCGATGCGTGCGGTGTTGGTCTTGTCCACGGCGAACTTCAGCCCGTTCTCGGGGATCGAGCGCGCCGAATTGACGAGGTCGTACTGGAAGGGGCTGTAGGGGGTGCCCTTCAGTTCGACACGGACGGTGCGCTTGGCTGCCTCCGCGGTCAGCCGTTCGCCCTGTTCGCCGTCGAGGGCGAAGGCGGGTACGGCGGTGGAGCCGGCCGGGGCGACGAGTCGGCCGGGAGTGTCGTTCGCGACGGCCACGGCGGCGGCGCCGTGCTCGGCCGCGGTGTTGATCTGCTCGGAGATCGGCACGTCGGTGCTGCGGGTGACCAGGGCGAGCTTGTCGCGGGCGCGGATCCTCCGGTACTCCTCGGCCGTTCCGGTCCCGGCGTCGACGACGGTGAGCGTACGGTGGCCGCTGAACTTCCTGGCGCCGTCGAGCTGGGTGGGGGCGAGAGTGAGGGGCTTGTGGGTCTTCGCCTTCGCGGTCAGTACGGGGGCCGTGAGGGAGGAGAAGAGTTCGAAGCCGGTCTTCTCGTCGCCGGGTGAGGGCAGGGTCGAGATGCTCTTGATGCTCCCGGGCAGCAGGAGCACGAACTCGTTGTACGTGAACGCGCCGCCGCGCCACTCGGTGGTGCGGCCGGTGTCGACCTTGACGTCGGTCGCCTTGCGGGCATCGAGGGTGAAGGTGAGGTCGCGGTCGACGGTCACCGACGAGTCGAAGGCCGCCGTCGCTTCGTCGATCCAGTTGCGGTCGGCGTCAGGCGTGAAGATGTTCGCGTACATCTTGTACGTGCCCGGTGCCACGCGCAGGCGGGCGACCCCCTGGGCGTCGAAGGTCGAGGCCGTGCGGATCGGGATATCCGACTGGAACAGATACGCCTGGCTGGGGCCGCCGGCGGCGACACCGTCGGCACCGATGCCCTTGATGGTGACGTCGTACATCAGCTTCTCCATGAGGAAGGAGAAGGGGAAGACGACAGTGGTGCCGTCCTCGGCCGTGGCCGACAACCGACCGCTGTAATGCGTGTCCCGGGCCAGGAGGTTCGGGTCGGCGGTGACGGTGATGTCGGCGGACTTGCCCGCCGGCACCGTGACCGAGGCGGCGGACACGGTCACGGCGTCGTCCGGCAGGGGCTTGCCGGCGGCATTGACGCCCGTGTCCTTGAGGGTGAACGTACGGTCGGTGCCGGAGGTGTTGTGCAGGGTGATCTCGCGCGAGACCGGCTTGTAGTCGCCGTCCTCGGCGTAGCGGATCGCGCCGAGATTCAGCGCCGCGGGGGTGCCGTAGGCGTTCTGGGACACGGCCCGGGTCAGGTCGACGCGCCCGGCGCCGCCTTCGGCGACCTGGTAGCCGCCCGGCTTGGAAGTGGTGACGAGGGCCGCCTTGAGCTGCTGGGCGGTCCAGGTGGGGTGCTGCTGCTTGAGGATCGCGGCGGCGCCGGCGACGTGCGGGGTGGCCATCGAGGTGCCGCTGGCGGAGGTGTAGAGGTCGCCTGCCGGGGTGCCCATGGAGGTGCCGGCGGCGCGGGCGGCGAGGATGTTCACGCCGGGTGCCGAGATCTCGGGCTTGACCGCGTAGTCACCACTGCGTGGCCCGCGGGTGGAGAACGGGGCGAGCGCGTCGGCCTTGTCCACGGCTCCGACGGTGAGCGCGGCGCTCGAGGAGGCGGGGCTGCCGATGGTGCGGCGGCCGGAGTTGCCCGCGGCGACGACGAACAGCGAGCCGGTTTCCTCGGAGAGTTCGTCGGCGGCCGCACTCATCGGATTGCTGCCGTTGTCCGGGGTGTCGCTGCCCAGGCTCATGCTGATGACGTCGGCCCCGTTCCGGGCGGCCCACTCCATACCGGAGATGATCGAGCTGAACGTGCCGGAGCCGTCGTCGCCGAGGACTTTGCCGACCACCAGGTCGGCGCCGGGCGCGACTCCCTTGGCGCCGTTGCCCGCGCCGCTGCCGCCCACGGTCGCGGCGACATGGGTGCCGTGCCCGAAGTGGTCGACGGCGTCCGTCCCGCCGGTGAAGTCCTTGCTCTGGGAGATCCGTCCCTTCAAGTCCGGGTGGGTGGCGTCGACGCCCGTGTCGAGGACGGCGACCGTGACGTTCTTGCCGTCGAACCCGGCCTTCCACGCGTCCGGTGCGCCGATCTGGGGAACCGAATCCGCGAGGTCGACCTTGACCCTGCCGTCGAGCCAGATCCGCTCCACGCCGCGCTTTTGCAGGTCGCTCGCGCTGTCGTAGCCGCGCCAGAAGCTCTCCGCCCTGTCCTTGGCCACCGTGACCGCGAGCGCGTTGATGCTCTTGAGCGCACGGCCCCCTTCCGCTTGAGAGGGCTTCGTCGGAGCCTTGGCGCTGTCCTGGTTGTCGACGATGACGGGAACCGGCTCGGACGCGCCGTACCCGAAGGTCGTCAAGGTGTCGATGTTGAACAACTCGCGGTCGATACGGCCGCCGTTGACACCGGCCTGGGCCGCGGAGGGGATGGCGTAGGTGTGGCCGTTCTCCTCGTAGAGCGTCACGATGCCCTGAGAGGGACCGGAGCTGTCCGCGCTGATCGTCTTTTTCCCGTTCATGCTGCGCACGGTCAGGACATCGCCGGTGATCAGTGTGGTCCGGACGGGCTTCGCCATCGCCTGCGGGCTTGAACCGGGCTTGGCCGGCCGGCCGGCCGGTGCGGGGTCGGCAGCGGCCGGCCCGGCCACGAGCGTTCCCGCAACTACCGCGGCGGCGGCCATGAGTACGGTCGCCGCGCGGAGTCTTCCGGGGTCTCTCATAGAGAATTCCTCCTTCGGCCCGGGCTGCTGGACGCACCGGCCCGGTTACCGGAGGATGCTGTCGCAAGTGTCCTGTTCATGACTAGGAACTGAAGTCGTCAGCAAGCGGATTCTGTCCGCTAGAGGAAAGGGCCGCGATGCCTCGGGAGTTGTCGGCACTCTCCGGCCTCGGGATGCCGGACGGCACGGAGGCGCTCTACCTCGCCCTCCTCAACCGCGGAACAGCCACCACATCCGACCTCGCCCACGACACCGGGCGCACCATCGAGTCCACAACCACCCTCCTCGACTGGCTGCGCGCCAACGGCCTTGCCCTTCGCGCCAACGTCCTGGCCACGGCCGGTGACTCCGGCGCCGGATGGTCCGCGGCCGACCCTGATCGCGCTCTGCGAGCGCTGGTCCTCAAACACGAAACCGAACTGCTCCAGGTCCGAGGCTCGCTGCCGCACCTTCACGAGGCCTACCGCCGCTCCCGGCGCACCGACCGCGGCGAGCGCGCATTCGATCAGCTGGACGCCTGGGAGGACGTAGGGCACCGCTACCACCAGCTCCTGCGCGACGCCCGCGACGAAATCCTCATGTGGGACACGGCCCCCTACGTCGCCGGTGAGACCGGAAGCATGGAGAAGCAGACCCTGCAACGAGGCGTGACCTTCCGCCAGCTCTGTGACCCCGACGGCCTCACACCGGAGGTGAGCGCCCAGCGCGCCTCGAT
The DNA here is from genome assembly GCF_055569495.1 of Streptomyces sp. NPDC028305. NCBI lineage: Bacteria > Bacillati > Actinomycetota > Actinomycetes > Kitasatosporales > Streptomycetaceae > Streptomyces > Streptomyces sp. NPDC028305. The sequence goes on along the minus strand of NZ_JBVHTN010000001.1, from coordinate 525,696 downwards.
CGGCGGACTCCGGGCCCGCATCCACCCCGACCTTCCGTTCAGGGGAGCCATCGCGGACCGCACCACCGCTGTCATCACGCTCGACCACGAACCGCAGAACGCCAAAGCCCTCCACCTGCGCTCTTCCCCGCTCCTCGACGGCCTGGTGATGCTCTTCGAGACCAGTTGGAGCCGGGCCGTCCCCATAGGCGGCGACCCCACCGGACTGAACGAAGAAGAACGCGAAGTCATGACCCTGCTCGCCGCCGGGATGAAGGACGAGGCCATCGCCAGACAACTCGGCATCACCACCCGCACCGTGCGCCGACGCGTACAGCACCTCCTCGCCGCGCTCCAGGCCAAAAGCCGCTTCCACGCCGGCGTCGAAGCCACCAGGCGCGGATGGGTTTGAACAGTAGCTCCCCGCGGGGGGCGACCGAAGCCTGAGTTGTGGTGAGTATCGGACAGCGACACGCCGACACCACGGCGTGTCGCTGTCCGATACTCACCACAAAGTCCTGTGGGCGAACGCCAGCAGCTCCGGGACGAGTTCGTGCCGTGCGAGGCGGGGGTACGGACAGGGTTCAGCTTTGGGCATGCCCCCGGTCGAGATAGGCCAGCACGGCCAGCACTCGGCGGTTGTCGTCGTCGGACGGCGGCAGGCCCAGCTTCCCGAAGATGTTCGAGGTGTGCTTGGCGACCGCCCGCTCGGTGATGAACAGCTGCGTGGCGATGGCCGCGTTGGACCGCCCCTGTGCCATCAGCTCCATCACCTCCCGCTCGCGTGGCGTCAGGTTCCCCATCGGCTTGTCCTGCGACCGCCGGTTCAGCAGCTGCGAGATCACCTGCGGATCCATGGCGGTACCGCCCGCCGCCACTCGCCGCACCGCGTCGATGAACTGATCGGCGTCGAAGACCCGGTCCTTGAGCAGATACCCGACCCCGCCGCTCCCGTCGGCCAGCAGCTCCCGCGCGTACAACTGCTCCACATGCTGCGACAGCACCAACACCGGCAACCCCGGCCGCGCCCGCCGCGCCGCCAGCGCGCACTGGAGCCCCTCATCCGTGAACGACGGCGGCAGCCGCACATCCACGACCGCGACGTCCGGCTTCAGCTCGGCCAGCGCGCGAGTCAGATCGGGCCCGGTGTCCACGGCCGCCGCGATCTCGAAGTCGTAGGCCTCCAGCATCCGGACCAGACCGTCCCGCAGGAGGAAGAGGTCTTCGGCGAGGACAACGCGCACGGCGGCTCCAAGACTTCGTCGGGCCCCTGGGGTGGGGGACTTGACCGAATCCGACGAATGTACCGCTGTGAGGTGAGCGGGGGGTTATTAGCGGCCGGGGCGGTCGAGGGCGCCGGTCTTTATCGTTCGGAGGAGTGCGCGGAGGGCGGTGGGGGTGGTGGTTATGACGGTGTGGGGGTCGTCGCTTTCTCGGAGGTGGGGGGTGCCGGTGGGGTCGGTGGCGACCTCCACGCATGCGTCGGTGTGGCCCTCGCTGAAGCTTGACTTCTGCCACCTGAGCTGAGACATGAGTGCCCTTCCTGGAGCAGGGGATAGAGGAGCCGCTGGATCAACCCCAGCGAGTCCTTCCCGCTACGTGCCTCCGGGGAGACCGTCGCGTCAACTGGAGGCAACGCCAGGGACTCGGGCTCGACCCTGCCCCAGCCCGTGCGGGCCGAGGTCGACGACGAGGGCGGTCGGGGGCTGGCGCTCGTCGAGTCGTGTTCGGACGACTGGGGGGTTGTCGACTACACCGACAAGGACGCGGGCGTCACCGGTAAAGCCGTGTGGTTCGCCCTCGCGCCGCCGAAGGCCGAGGAGCGGCGCGGCTGAGCGCCAACGCGGCTGAGCGCCAACGCGGCTGAGCGCCGACGCGGGCATCCATGCGCGGGGCGTCGTCCTTGACGGCTAACGCCGTTAGCCTTAGCTTTGTGGCTAACGGTGTTAGCCCACGCATCTCGAAGGAGGCTCCCCTATGGGCGCCGCGACCCCTGTCACTCCGGCCCCGCGCCGCACGCTCACCGTGGTCCGCCGTGCCGCGTGGTTCGGTGGCGCCTTGTTCTGGTCCGCCTTCGCCGTACTGGAGGCGGTCAAGCACGGCTGGGTCGCCGGTCTGCTCGCCTTCGCCTTCCTGCTCGCCCCCGACCTGACGATGCTGATCGGTGTCCGTGAGGCGGCGTCCGCCGGGCTCGTCCGGGGCAGGCTCCTCCCGCGCGCGGTCCCGTACTACAACGCCGTCCACCATCCGCTGGTCCCGCTGGCCCTGATGGTGGTCTATACGTTCGGTGTGTTCGTCTGGGCGCCTGCCTTCGCGGCACTCTGCGGCTGGATGGCCCACATTTCGTACGATCGGGCTTTCGGCTACGGACCGCGCACCAAGGAGGGCTTCCAGCGTGGCTGACCCATTCACCGACCGGCTCACCCCGCGCGCCCGGGACATCGTGAGCGCTGCCCGGGCGCTGCTCGAGGAGGAGGGTCCGGAAGCACTCACCATGCGTCGGCTCGGCGACCGCCTCGGCATCAAGGCCCCCTCCCTCTACAAGCACTTCCCCGACAAGGCGGCGGTGGAGTCGGAGCTGATCGCTCTGTCGCTGTGGGAGACCGCCGAGGTACTGGAGGCCGCCGAGGCCGCCGATCCGGGGTCCGTACCGGCCCTTGCCGAGGCCTACCGCCGGCATGCCCTGGCCCACCCGCACCTCTACCGGCTCACCACTGAGCGCCCTCTCCCGCGCGCCGCGCTTCCGCCCGGTCTGGAGTACCGCGCCGCCGCGCCTCTTCTCCGCGCCTGCGGCGGCGACGAGGATCTTGCCCGCGCCGCCTGGGCGTTCGCCCACGGCATGGTCGTCCTCCAGCTCAACGGCCGTTTCCCGGACGGTGCCGACCTGACCAAGGCGTGGGAAACGGGCGCGGCCGCGTTCCAGCCGGCGACGGCCGACTGCTGAGGGCCACCGTGTGGGACTCGGGCGTCGCGCGCCGTCGACGCCGCGCCGGGAACCGTTCTGCCGGATTTCGCGTGATGACCTGACGTGCTGTCGGCTGGTGGCGGGCGAACGAAGGGGGAGCCGGTGCGGGGTCGGATGCGGGCGATGGTGGGCGTGGCGGTGTCGCTTTCGGTGGCGCTGGTGGCGTGCGGGCCGGACAAGGAGAAGGAGTACACGGGGGCGGAGCCCTCGAAGGGGACCGCGGCCGAGGCCGCGCGGTACGCGCCTCTGGTGCGGCTCGCCAAGGGGGAGTCGCTGATGCCGATGGACGCGACGCGGTTCATCGGGCGGTCCGCGCTGCGCTTCGACCACGATGGCATGTGCCGTGACGAGGGACCCGCGGCCGAGCCGATCGACCCGCGGCGGTTGGGGAGTAAGGACAACCCCTACCAACACGCGGACGTGGAGCCGGGGAAGTCGTCGTCCAAGCCGGTGTCCTGCCCAGGACACGGGGAGAAGTGGCACACCTCGACCGAGTCCGGCGGCGGTTTCTATCTCGACCCGCCGAAGGAGGTGCGCAAGGGCGAGGGCACTGACGCGCCGGTCTACTGGGAGTACCACAAGCACAAGAGCGACCCGAAGCGCGCGGCGTACGTGTACTGGTTCTTCTACGCCTACAACAACCTGATCGCGGGCAACAGGCACGAGGGCGACTGGGAGCGCGTCGCGGTCCAACTGCGCGACGGCAAGCCAGAGGCCGTGACCTTCGCGAAGCACGGCGGCGATCCGTGCAGCGTGAAGTGGTCGGACCTGGATCCGCAGAACGGGCATCCGACGGTGTACTCGGCGCGTGGTTCACACGGTTCCTATCCGACCAAGGGATACCACCGGGTGAACACCACGTTCGACCGGACCTCGAAGGGCACCGAGTGGCGCACATGGGACAACGTCCGCCCTGCCGACGGCGAGCCCTGGTGGGGGTATGCCGGGTGGTGGGGTTCGCAACAGCATGTGAGCGGCTTCAACGGGCCGATGGGCCCGAACCCGGGGCGTCTGCTGCCGGGCATCTTCACCAACGACAGTTGTGGGCCCGCCGACAAGAAGCCGGCGGATCCGCCCAAGGACCAGCCCACGGACCAACCCTCAGATCAGCCCACGGACCAGGCCGCGCCCAGGACGAAGGAAGGGGCGATCCGGCGGTACGAGGAGTACCTGCACGCCGTGGGGCGGGAGGACATCAAGACGGTCTGCGAGATCGCCGGGCCCGCGGCGAAGCAGGCGGAGGATCAGGGGTTCGGTCCGTGCACGTCCACGTTCCTCGTCACGTTCCAGATGATCTCGCCCACGCAGAAGAAGGCTCTGCAGACCGCGACGGTCGACCCGCAGAAGGTCGTCGTACGAAGCCCCGACAAGTTCGACATCTCAGCCGCGGCGGTCAAGGCATCTGTCACCTTCTCCGAAAACGAGATCGGGACCAGCACCCTGGAGTACATGAAGGACGACTGGTACATCACTGACTGAACGAACGGGCGATGTTCGCCCTATCCGGGCGCGGTGATCTCCGCGGAGCGGCCGCGTACGTCGAAGCCCGCCGTCCTTATGGTTGCGGGTAGTGGCTGATCATGGTGTTGAAGTAGCCCTCGGGGAGTTCTTCGAGGTAGTCGAGCAGATTGGCCAGGAAGTCGGAGAGCGGCGGCTGGGCGTTGTGGCGGTCCAGGTCTTCCTGAGAGCGCCAGAGCTCGTACAGGAAGAGGCGGCCGTCCTCGTGCTCGTGGAGGTGGTACTGGAGGTTCCCCTCTTCCTGGCGGGTGGGCTCCACGAGGGAGGAGAGGAGCTGCCTGACCTCGTCGGCGCGCTCCGGCTTGGGGCGCAGGAAGCCGTAGAGGGAGATGGGCGCTTGCGTGAGCGTCGTCGTGTGCGTGGTCATGAGGCGACCCTAGGGACTGACACCGGTGTAAAGGTCAAGTGATCCGGGAGTTCAACTGATCGGGAGCGTGGCGGCCGGCTGGTGTGCCCGCAGGCCGAACATGGTCCGCAGCCCTGGCGTTCTGCGGATGGCTTCGTAGCTCGCGACGCTGAGGCAGAGCGGCAGCACCATGATGATCGCGAAGGCGATGGCGCTGTGCTCCACGGTCCGCAGAACATAGTACGCGGTGATGATCAGATAGGTCTGGTGCAAGATATAGACCGGAAAAGCCGCCGGGCTGAAATAGTCCATGAAGGCTGATGCGCGGTCCAGATACCGCTTCCCGTACCCGAGCATGGCCAGCAGGGTCGCCCAGTACACCGGATAGTGCCAGGCGGCGGACAGCGGATCCGTCTGGCTGCCTCTGGCGAATCTCTCGACAAGAATCCCGACGGCGCCCGGGACGGAGATGCACAGATAGCCGCGCCGGGCCCTTTCCAGGGTGTCGATGATCGTATCTCTTGTGGCGATGAGAAAACCGAGCAGTACATATCCGGCGTAGGTGAAGATGTTCTCCCCGCCGATCTCCGGCAGGAAGGACAGCATCGCGAGGCCGGCCGCTGGGAGCAGCGCGAGGACCGGGTCGTTCAGCCAGGACGGCGTGTACTGGCGCCGGATCACCGTGAGCATCAGGGGCAGCAGGGTGACCGATATGACGAAGAGAAAGAGGATGAACCACAGATGCGCCGGTGAGATCGAGGTCAGCACTGACCAGTCGGAGAAATCTGTGAAGTAGGACCACAGGAAGTCGGGGTAACTGCCGCGATAGCCGTGGTGGAACTTCATCGCGTAGTACGCCTGCGGCGGCACGATGACAGCGCAGCCGAAGAGGAATGGTACCAGAAGTCGCAGACAGCGTTCCTTCACATAGCCCCGGGCCGCTCGCTTCCGCAGCGCGTAATAACTCGACATGCCGGCCAGGAGAAAAAGCAGCGGCATGAACCAGAAGGAGGAGACGTTGACCAAGGCCGAGGAGAAGACGTTCTCCGGGCCCTTGACGTAAAACTCTGGATTGTCGTTGAAGATTCGCGCGGTGTGGAAGGGGAACAGGAAGACGATCCCTAAGTTCCGCAGCCAGTCGACGTATTCCTTGCGTTTCATGACGATGCCTCCCCGGTCAGCCAGCCGAGCACGGCGCCCAGCGCCCGCTCCGCGGTAGAGGCGTCGATCCCTTCGGGGTCGACGAGATGCTCCATCGACAGGCCGTTGGTCAGGCAGTGCAGGATCACTCCGGCCAACTCGGGGTCGATGGGCGGTCTGATGCCGACGCGTTCGGTGGCCGCCCGGACGGCGTCGGCCGCCGCCGCCCGCTGGGCGCGGCGCATGGGGGTGACCGCCGCCTTGGTCTCCTCGTCGCGGGTGGCATGGGTGGCGAATTCGAGGCCGAGCCGGCCCCTGACGGTGTCCTGGACGATCCGCTGCGCGACCAGACGTGCGGCCTGATCGATGAGCGCGGACACGTTCGCGGCCTCGTCGATGCCGGTCATCACACTGGCCAGTTCGGCTTCGGCGCGTTCGCTGAGTAGCGCGCCGAAGAGTTCCCGCTTACTGCCGAAGTTGGAGTAGACGGCGCCCTTGGTGAAGCCGGCGGCGTGGGCGATGTCCTCCAGCTTGCTGTCGGCGTAGCCGCGCTCGGCGAACACTCGCCCGGCGGCGGTGAGCAGCCGGCGGCGTACCTCCTCGCGGGGGAGGCGGGGGACCGGCTCCGGTGGGTGTCGATGACTGTCTGTATCTGACATGTGCAGACCGTAGCATACCCACGGGTATTCAGTACCCGCGGGTATCAAAGCCGCCGGTGAAGCTGGCATCCTTGCCGGGGTCGCAGCTGGAACCCGCTTGTCGCGTCCAGCTGTGTAATGCCTGTTGACGTGTGTTCAGAAAGCAGCAGCATGGGGAGAGGCCGCAGCACATGAGTCACAACCAGCCGCCACCCGGACCGTACGGCCCGCCTCCAGGTCCGCCGCCCGGCCAGCCGCCGCAGGGCGGACCGAATCCGTACGCGCAGCCGCCTCAGCCCGGCTACGCCTACCCCCAACAACAGCCGCAGCCCGGTTATCCGCAGCCCGGCTATCCGCAGCAGGGCTATCCGCCGCCCGGCATGCCCGGCATGCCGCAGCCCCCGCCGAGCGGCGGCGGCAAGGGAAAGACGACAGGCCTGGTGATCGGCGCGGTGGTCGTGGTCGCGGCGATCGTCGGGGGCGTCCTGCTGCTCGGCGGGGGGAGTGACGAGGACGGCGGCAAGCTCACCGACGACGGCAAGGACTACAAGCTCACCGCACCCAAGACCGTGCTCGGCGAGTACGCGAGCGAGGACTCCGGCGAGGTACCGCTGGTCGGCGAGAAGGCGCAGGCGTTCGGCATGACGAGCGGCATGGGCCTGGACGCGGAATGGCGCACTGCCGGGGGCGCGAAGAAGCTGAAGCTGCTGGGCGCCTACGGGGAGGTGAAGGACCCGGAGAAGTCCGTCGACGCGTTCTTCAGCACCCTGAAGAAGAGGAGCGAGACGGCGGGCACCAGCGACAGTGACGCGCTCGTGGTGGGCACCCCGGAGCGGAAGTCGCCCGAGGGCCTCGAGAACGCCATCATGAAGTGCCAGCTCATCAAGGCGAAGGAGGACCCGGGCGAGGGCGAGCCCAGCCAGCTGCCGCTGTGCGCGTGGGCCGACTTCGACACGGTGGCCGTGGTGGTGCCCAGCGAGGGGACGAAGCCCCTGACGCTGGACGACTCCGCCAGGATCGCGGCCGATCTCCGCAAGGAGGTACGGGTGGAGGACCCGAAGTAGCGAGGTGTGCGCGCCCCTCTCCGGATGTGACCGGACGGGGCGCCCGCCGTTTCTTGTGAAGTATTTCTTTCGACATGATGAACCGGGCCCTGAACAGGCCTTGTTTCCCCAGGCCAGGGGTACTGTCGCGATTCGACCCGACGTACCGCAACCGCCTGAAGCCTTGCCATGGGGGAGACCGTGCTCACGTACCACCAGGTCATGACAGCCGACCTGTCGTACCTGGAGAACGCAGCCGAGCAATGGAAAGAGGCCGCGAAGAAATTCTCGGATGTCCAGAAGGTCTACCAGGAGCGAGTCAAGTCGGTAGGCGAGGACGGCAGCTGGACCGGCGATGCAAACCTCGTCGCCGTTGACAGCATGGACATCACGGACAAGCAGTTCACCGCCGCGCAGACGGAGGCCAAGGCCATTGCCTCGCTGCTGACGGACGCCCACCGGCAGTTCGTGGAGCTGCGCGGAAAGGTGAAATCCGCGGTCGCGGAGGCGGTGAAGGCCGGAATGATGGTCTCGGACGCCGGTATCGCGCGTTACGACTTCTCCAAGGCCGGCGAGTCGGAGGCCAATGCCGCGCGGCACGACCCGGATCTGCACCGGACCGAGCAGTCGTGGACCGAGCACATCGCGGCGGCGGTCAAGGCGGTCGACGACGCCGACCAGGGCGTGAAGCTCGCGCTGAAGGAGGCCGTGCGGGACACGAACCCCTTTGACGGCGCGGTCAACGGGTTCAACGGCGAGGCGGAAGGCGACATCGAGAAGGTCGAGGCCAAGGCGGCCCAGGACCTCGCGACCAGGCTCAACTCCGGCGACCGGCTCAGCGGCAAGGAACTGGCCGAGTTCCAGCGGCTGTTCCGCGACAACGAGCACGACAAGGCGTTCAGCCAGACCTTCCTGGACGGGCTGGGCCCCAAGGGCGTCATTCAGCTCAACAACAAATTCCACAGCCTCGGCAAGGGCGAGGACAAGACGGAATTCACCGCTCTCCAGGAAGGCGTGGCGACCTCGATCGCCACGGCCACCAGGACGCCCTCCGACCCCTTCTACACGAAGTGGCGCGAGGGCCTGCGCAAGGTCGGCGACGAGAACTTCGACAAGGAACTGAACCCGCTCACCGGATATCAGTCGTTCGTCGATCTGATGACGCACGGCAAGAACTATGGGAAGCAGTTCCTGACCGACGTCGGCGACGACATCATCGCCGTGGAGCAGAAGGACGACTTCGGGACCGGCCGGTGGAAGCAGCTGAACGCGGGCCACCGGGACTTCACGGGCGACCCGCTCGACACCCTGCTCGGCATCATGGGCAAGCAGCCCGACGTGGCGACGTCCTTCCTCGACCCCGGGGCGGACGGCCAGAACGGGCGTCTGAAGTATCTGCTCCAGGACCGTGACTGGCCCTCCTGGGAGACCGCCACCGGCTACGGCTCGCTCAGCCAGGACGCCCCGGGGAACCGGCTGGGCCTGGGGGCCGCGCTGGAGGCGGCCGCCACGGGCGCCGTGCCGGGCACCGAGCATCCGCTGGGCGGGCACACCGAGGGCGAGGCCCGGGTCATGCACGACACCATCAAGCTCCTCAACAAGGACTGGCACGGCGACGAGATGCCCGCCAACCTGCGGTCGAGCCTGGGCCACATGCTCATGGACTACACGTCCGACACCCACGAGATCCTGTCCCGCACCAACGAGAACTACAAGGTCAACGCGGACGGCGACGGGGTGTGGAACGACGGCGGCACGGTGCGCATGGCGGTGTCCCCCGAGGAGCTGTCGCGCATCATGCGCGGGGTGTCCGAGGACCCCGCGGCCTACGCCGGGATGTACGCCGCGGAGCGGCAGTACGCGGCGCAGACGCTGGCCGGAACCGACTTCAAGCACCCGAACGACCGCACCGCCGCCATCAACGCGGCCTCCTCCACCTTCGGCTTCTACGACGGGGTCAGCTCCGACATCCTCTTCGACAAGAGGGACAAAGCGGTGCAGTGGGCCTCGGACGTCCGGACGGCCGCCTTCATCATCCCCGGATTCGCGCTCAACTTCGTGCCCTCCACGCCCGCCGCGGTGCCGATCCTCGGCGACGCGGCCCAGTCCATCCTCTACGCGGGCATGTACGAGTGGGGCAAGGACCACGTCGCCCAGGCCAGCGCGTCGGCGGCGCAGGACAACATGAAGGCGTTCGACGTCGGGCAGCGGCAGGTGGACGCCCTCGTGGTGGGCTGGAGTAAGGAACACGGCGAGGCCGCCGACAGCGGCCTCACCAGGACGCTCGTCGGCTCCGGCCAGGAACGCCACGACAGCGCCCGCCGCGAGGCCCTCCAGGCCCTCGGCCGCCCGGGGTTCTGACGGCCGCCGGGTGCTCCTGCCCCGCCCCTTCCCGCGGCATCGATGTGCGGCTCCGCCACGTGGCAGGGGCTGCGCGCTTGCCCCGGGGCCTGGGGCGGAGCCCCAGTTGTGGGAAGGGGCGGGTAGGGGAAGGAAACGCCGGGCGTCCCTAGCGGGCGCGGGCCGCCGCGCGGTAGTGGTCGCGTATGTCCTGGCGCAGCAGCGCGCCGAAGCCCGCGTGCTCGATGCGGGAGGCCAGCTGGTCGAGGGTCACGCCCTGGGCGTCGGCCGTCGCCTCCAGGCGCCAGTCGTGGGCGGCGAGGAGGGTGAGCAGATGGCCGCGGCGGACCTGCGCCTCCGACAGCCGGAAGGTCTTGAGGTAGGCCAGGCGCCCGTCCTCGTGGGTGATGGTCTCGCCGATGTGCTGCTCGGTGTTCCGGCGGAAGGGCGGCAGAAAGCGGGACAGGGCGAACGGCCCCATCGTGCGGACGCGCCGCAGGGTGTACGACTCGTCGAGCAGCCCGCCCGCCATGGTGCCGTCGTGGAACTCGGCCCACTCGCGCCGGTGCCGGGCCGCCTCCGCCCGCAGATCGGCGAGCGAGCCCACCGCGCTGTCGCGGATCCGGGCCCGGAACTCCGGGACCGGCGCGTGCAGCGTGGTGTAGTGGTGGATCAGCTCCCCGAAGAGGTCCAGGACCAGCGAGGGGTGCAGGGCGCGGTAGTCGTCGGGGTGCGGCACCACGAAGGCCGAGGCCAGGGCGTCGGCCGCGTACACCATGACCCCGCACTGGCCGGGGTGGATCTCGAAGACCCGCAGCGCGTCGCGCAACCCCTCCACCTCGGCCCCGACATACGCCTGCTCGACGCGCGGGGACAGTCCTCGGGCGACCGCCCGGTGCGACCACTCCTCCCAGGCCACCTCGGGGCCGCCGAAGTGCAGCGCCAGATAGCCCTCCAGGGCCAGGTGCAGGGGCAGGAAGCGCACCCGGTTCTTGTCGACGCGGCGGGCCATCCGGCGGTGGAAGCGGAGCGGGACGCATGGCGGGCGCGGCCCGCGCGGGTCCCGCCGCAGCTGGGTGCCGTAGGAGGCCGCGGGGGTGCCGTCGTCGGTCCAGTTGGCGACGAAGCCGTGCGGGATGTAGGAGCAGTACGCGGTGCGCCGGTCCAGCTCGACGGCCGCGAAGTCGTCGCCGTAGAGCCGGTCGTCCAGGCGCAGATCGGTGATCGGCTCCTCGCGCACCAGCGGCACCAGCCGGATGGCGCCCCACACCTGGGAGGGCAGCGCGGTCAGGCCCGTGAGCGCCACGCCCGTCGTGTCCTGCTTCACCGGCTTCACCGCTCCACCTCCAGAAACCGCCGCACGCGGGTGTCCACATGCGCCCACAGCTCGGCCGCCCGGCTGCGGCCCTCCGCGAACTGGGCGAGCTCCACCAGGGCCGGGACGTCCTCCGCGTCCCGCACCCCGACGGTCGGCACCTCCCGCGCCAGCCGCCGTACGTCGAAGTCCTCCGCGTCGTACACCGGGTTGAGGTGGACGACGCTGGTGCGGCCCCGGGGGTCCAGGCGGGTGCGCCATATTCGCAGCACCTCGCCGGCCAGGCCGGGCGGGGCGTTGTCCCAGCCGTCGGAGACGATGACCAGCCGGTCCGGGCGGTGCTCCAGCGCGTCCAGGACGCGGGTGCCCAGCGGCGTCGGCCCCATCGGGTACGTCAGCAGCGCGTCGGTGCGGCCGGACAGCCACAGCGGGATCAGTTCGCCCGCCAGCGCCTCCAGCAGGAAGTGGCAGCCCAGCGCCACCGCCAGCGGCCGGCGCCGCTTCTGCGCCGAGCCGAAGGCCGAGAAGCTGTCGTCCAGCACGGCGGCCACCCTGCCCCAGCTGCCCGCGCGCGGGCCCGCGGTGCGCAGCGCGGCCGCCCGCAGCGCGGCGGTCAGCTCCTCGCGGCGGCGGACCCGGTCGTCCAGGGGGAGGGCCAGGACATAGCTCGCCAGCCGGGTCAGGGGCATGGCGGCGAGGTCGGCGGCCACCGCGTCCGCCCGGTGCGCACGGGCCGACTCCTGGAGCCGCAGCCGCTCCAGCCGGGTCAGCCGCGGGGCGATCCGCTCCAGGAAGGCGCCGCGGTCGATGCCGTGCCGCGCCGCGAACCCTTCGGCGACCGTGTACGGCAGCTCGTACAGCGCGCTCTGGGTGTAGTGGGCGCGGCGCCAGGACTCGAACAGGGGGGTGGTGAAGCCGGTGCGCCGGGTGTGGGGCGCGAAGAGGAAGGGGCCCAGCTCGCGGTCGAGCCGCAGATGGGCATGGCGGGCGACCGCCTTGACCCCGGAGCGGTACTTGACCGCGTCGAGCGCCGGATCGGGCCGGGCCGCCAGCCAGTCCCGCATGATGGCCCGGGTGCGGCGGTTGTTGACCCCGGCCCGGCGCACCTCGCGGAAGAGCCGGTACACCCGCTGCGGCGGAAGCACGGCCAGCCGCCCGGCGATCAGCCGCCCCTCGGTGCGCCGCTGCTCGGGTGTCGCCTCGGAGGCGGTCTCCAGCAGCCTGCGCACGATCAGCGCCGCGTTGTGGTGGTTGATGTCCAGCGCGAGCGTCGCCGCGTACAGCTCGCGGTAGTTGCCGAGCACATACGCGTGCAGGAAGGCCAGCGACATCCGCTGCTCGTCCGCCTGGGACCGGAATTCGCGCTGTCCGGTCGAGGTGATCGCCGCGTTCACGAACAGCAGCAGGTCCTCGGCCGCCACGAGGTCGGCCTGGTTCTCCATCGAGGGGCTCCCCTGGCGGCACGGCGGTGATGGCATGAAGGGGTCGGCCGGGGAATGGGGGCACGAGCTGCGAATCATCGCTTAACAGGCGGGTTCCGGAAGTCGCGCCGGAGTCCCGCGGCCGACTGTCGCACGCTAACACCCCAGGACTCGGCCCCGCCTTCGGGTTTTCCTTCGGGTTTCCGGGAGGACCGGCGACCCCGGGCGGTGGTGTCAGGCCGTGGGGCGCGGGGCGGACAGCTCGCACGGTATCTCGATGGTCACCATCGTCGGCCCGCCGACCGGGCTGCTGATCGCCATCACCCCGTCGAAGGCGCCCAGCCGCCGCTGCACCCCGCTCAGCCCGGAGCCCTCCGAGGCGGACGCGCCGCCCTTCCCGTCGTCGGTCACCGCGATGCGCAGGGTGCCGGTGGGGTCGTCGTGGTGGATGTCGACCCACACCCGCTCGGCGCCGGAGTGCTTGGCCGCGTTCGTCAGCAGCTCGCTGACCGAGAAGTACGCCGCCGACTCGACCGGCTCGCCCGGCCGGCCCGGGAGGTCCACCTCCACCTCGACGGCCAGCGGCATCCGCAGCGCCAGGGCCTGCACGGCATCCCCCAGGCCCCGCTCGGCCAGCACCGGCGGGTGGATGCCGCGGACCAGGTCGCGCAGCTCGGCCAGCGCTTCGGCGGAGCTGGCGCGGGCCGCCGAGAGCAACTCCCTGGCCTTCGCCGGGTCCTTCTCCATGAGCGCCTCGACGGTGCCCAGGCTCATGCCCATGGCGACCAGGCGGGCCTGCGCGCCGTCGTGCAGATCGCGCTCGATGCGGCGCAGCTCGGCGGCGGAGGTGTCCACCGCGTCGTGCCGGGTCTCGGTGAGGCGCTGGACCCGCTCGGCGAGCGTCATCCGCGGCGTGGGCGCGAGCAGAGCCCGCCCGAGCAGGAAATGCGCACGCAGCAGGACGGGGGAGGCGAAGACGCCCAGGACCATGACCCCGGAGCCCAGCAGAGCGGCGTAATTCGCGGTGGACTGGGAGGTGACCGGGATGAACCCGTACCAATAGCCACCCGCCCCGTGCACGATCGGCCGCCAGGTGCCCAGCGCCAGGGTCCAGCCCTCCACCCCGAACGGAATCAGGCCGAAGGCCAGCAGCGCCAGGACGGCCCCCGCGGTCAGGTCGACGAACAGCCACAGCAGATCCCGCCAGGTCGCCGGGTCCTTCAGCAGCCTGGTGCAGCGGTCCACCACGCCCACCACCCCGGGGCGCGACACGGGGGGCAGGGCGCGGTACGGCAGGGGGATCTCGACGCCGCACCAGCGGGCGGCCAGGAGCCGTCTCTGATTGGCGTGCGCGCGGACCAGGGCGAGCACGAGCGGGGTGGCGATCACCCCGATACCCAGCGGGATGAAGACCAGGGACACCACCGCCAGCGTGAACAGTGTGATCGACCCGGCCAGCGAGGCGATCGCGAGCCCCAGCCCCCGAGCAGTGGCCACCAGCCCCCTGCGCACCCTCATCGGACACCCCCTTGAACGCTTCGCCTCCACCGCTCAAGTCTGGCGGACCGGGCACGGCCCGTCACTCGGTCCTGCCCCCGTCCCGAGGTAGACCTAGCACCACCCCCGGCACTCTCCTTTTGCCTCCCCCGACTGGGGGCTTGTGCGGCTGGGGCGCGAGCCCGCCCGTTTCTAGTGTCGATGACGTGACCGCAACAGTCCGTTCAGTCCGTTCAGTCCTGTCGGTTCCGTTCAGGACTCACACCTCCCGGGGGGAGACGCCATGAGTGCAACGAGGCGGGGGCTCGCCGTACGACTCGGCGGGTGGAGCACCCGACACCGCAAGACCGCGATCATCGGATGGCTGCTGTTCGTCGTGGTCGTCGCGGTCGTCGGCGGGATGTCCGGCATCAACGAGATGACCAATTCCCAGAACGGCAGCGGTGACTCGGCGCGCGCCGAGAAGATCCTGGAGGACGCCGGGCTCAAGGCCCCCGCCGGCGAGATGGTGATGGTGCGCAGCGCCGAGCCGGACGGCTGGCGGGATGCGGCGGGCGACCTCGTGGCGCGGCTGGAGAAGACCGGCGAGGCCGAGCGGATCCAGCGGCCGGTGCGCTCCGAGAGCGGCCGGGAGGGGCTGATCAGCTTTGAGATGAAGGGCGACGCGGACACCGCGGGGGACCGGGTGAAGCCGGTGCTCGACGCGGTGAAGCAGACCGGGGCGGCCCATGAGGGCGTCACGCTCTACGAGTTCGGTGACGCCAGCTTCGCGCACAGCCTGGACGGCATTCTCTCCGGCGACATGAAGACCGCGGAGCTCACTGCCGTTCCTCTGGCGCTGGGCATCCTGCTGGTGGTCTTCGGCGCCCTGGTCGCCGCGCTGCTGCCGGTCTTCCTCGCGCTGACCGCCTGCGTCGGCACCTTCGGCCTGCTCGCGCTGGCCAGCCACGAGCTGCCGCTGTACTCCAGCACCAACTCCGTGATGTTCCTGGTGGGCCTGGCCGTCGGCGTCGACTACTGCCTGTTCTACCTGCGGCGCGAGCGTGACGAGCGGGCCGCGGGCCGGGACGCCGAGACCGCGCTGCGCATCGCCGCGGCGACCAGCGGACGGGCCGTGCTGGTCTCCGGCATCACGGTCATGATGGCGATGGCGGGCATGTTCCTGTCGGGGCTGCTGCTCTTCAAGGGCTTCGCGGTCGCCACCATCCTGGTCGTCTTCACCTCGATGCTCGGCTCGGTGACGGTGCTGCCCGCGATGCTGTCCTGGCTCGGCGACCGGATCGACGCCGGGCGGGTGCCGCTGCTGAACCGGCGCCGCAGGAAGGGCGTGCACGCCAGCGGTGGCATCTCCGGCCGGCTGATGAAGCCGGTGCTGGCCAAGCCGGGCCTGTTCGCCGTCCTCGCGGGCGCGCTGCTGCTGGCCCTGTGCGCCCCCGCCCTGGGGATGAAGACCGAACAGCTCGGCATGGAGAAGCAGTTCGGCAAGGACTCCAAGCTGACCGTGGCCTTCACGGAGATCACCGAGTCCTTCCCCGGCGGCCCTGCCCCGGCCGAGGTGGTCGTACGGGCCGACGACCTGTCCTCGTCGCGGTTCCAGGGCGCGGTCACCGATCTGAGGAAGAAGCTCGCCGCCTCGGGCGAGTTCGGCAAGAACGTCGAGGTCGAGCTGCACAAGGACGAGGGCGTGGCGCGCATCGAGGTGCCGCTGGCCGGGAACGGCTCCAACGCCACCTCCAAGCACGCCCTGCGCACCCTGAAGGACGACATCGTCCCGCAGGTCCTCGGTCCGGTCTCCGAGAAGGCGTACGTGAGCGGCGAGCTGGCCTCGAGCATCGACTTCAACGACCAGCTGAACAGCGACATCGCACCGGTGTTCCTCTTCATCGCCGCCGTGACCTTCCTGCTGATGCTGGTCTGCTTCCGGTCGCTGCCGATCGCCATCGTGTCGATCCTGCTCAACCTGCTGTCGGTCGGCGCCGCGTACGGCACGATGACCGCCGTCTTCCAGCACGGCTGGGGCGCGGAGACGCTGGGCATGGAGCCGGCCGGGGCGATCGAGGGCTGGATGCCGCTGTTCGTCCTGGTGATCCTCTTCGGTCTTTCGATGGACTACCACGTCTTCGTGGTCTCCCGGATCCGTGAGGCACACGAGCGGGGCCTGCCCACCCGGGAGGCGATCCGCGACGGCATCCGGTCCACGGCGGGCTCGATCACCGGGGCGGCCGCCATCATGGTCGCGGTGTTCGGGGTCTTCGCCCTGCTCCAGATGCAGGACATGCAGCAGATGGGCGTCGGCCTCGCGGTCGCGGTGCTGGTGGACGCCACGCTCGTCCGGATGGTGCTGCTGCCCTCGGTGATGGCGCTGCTCGGAGAGCGCAACTGGTACCTGCCGCGAGCCCTCGCCTGGCTGCCGACCCTCAACCACGGCGGGCACGACCAGGAGCCGCTGTCGCCCGCGGCCCCGAGCCACCAGCCGCCGGTGTCCATCGGCCGCTGATCTCACCGCGAACACCAGCCCGCCGCGCCGGATCAGGCCGTATGTCGCCTGACCCGGCGCGGCGGGCGTCGCGCTGTCGTACGGGGCGACTCAGGTGGTCGGCACGTACTTGTAGCCGACCCGGCGGACCGTCACGATCGTGCCCCGGTGCTCGGCGCCCATCTTCCGCCGCAGCCGGGCGACATGGACGTCCACCGTCCGGCCGTCGCCGACGTGGCCGTAGCCCCACACCGTGGTCACCAGCTGGTCGCGGGTGTGCACCCGGTGCGGATGCGCCACGAGGTGGGCCAGCAGCTCGAACTCCAGATACGTCAGGTCGAGCGGCCGCCCGGCCACCTGCGCGGTGCGCTGCTCGGGGTCGATCCGTACCAGCTCGTCGCCCGTGACCGCCTCGTTCCGCTCGGGCCGGCCCGCCGCCGCCGTCGCGGTGTCGGCGGCCGGGACGAGCACGAGATAGCCGACCATCGGCGGCTGCCCGGGGAGCGCGGGCAGTGTGTGCGGGGGAGCGGGCAGCCAGGTGGCGCCGGAGTGCAGCAGCTCGGCGACCGGCGGCACCTCGTCGGGCGCGACGGCTCGCAGCCGCTGCCGGTGGGGATGGGGGTGGCGGCCGGACGCGGCGGCCGGGGTGGCCGAGCCGGAGGCGGCGGAGGTGGCGGAAGCGGACAGACTACGGACGTTTGTCATGGGAATCGGCTCTTTCGCGCTCAAGGGGCGTCGGTGGACGTCGTGCGCGCGGGCTGTGCCGCCGGGAGATCACCCGGGAGCAGGGCGGCTGAGCGGTCGGGTGGCGTCAGCGGCCGAGCGAGCGGGCCCGCGCATGCGATACGCGGCAACACTCGCGGTCGAAGTGGTGCGCCTGCCGGGACGGCCAGAACGGCTCGAGGTCGAGGGGACCCGTCGCGGCGTCATGGAGGCTGGCCATTCCCCTATTGAAGCAGACGACCGGCCCGCGGCGCGCGCCGCGGTGGCCGGGTGCGACGATGCCCGGGCAACAGGTCCTCGCGAGCGCAGCCCGCCGCCACCCCGTAAGGAGCGCATTCCCCATGCCGCACATCGTCGTCGAGTACTCCGACACCCTGACCGAGGCCTTCGACCGCCGCGCCTTCGGCCTCGCCCTGCACCCGGTCGTCGCCAAGACCATCGACACCCAGGTGGCCGGCTGCAAGACCCGGTTCCGCCGGCTGGAGGACGCCGTCATCGCGGACGGCGCCCCGCACCACGCCATGATCCACATCGAGGTGGCGATCCTGTCCGGCCGGGACGCCGAGACCAAGCGCGAGCTGTCCCAGGCGGTGCTGGAGGTGGCGCGCGCCCATCTGGCGCCCGTCCCGGGGCTGACCGTGGGGACCACCGTCAATGTGACCGACCTCGACCGCGCCTGGTACGTGAAGCACGACGAGGTCTTCCCGGCCTGACCGGGCCCGGCGCCCACGGCGGACGCCCGCAGGGGAGATCAGGGACCTCCCCTACGGGCGTCGGAGCGCTGTCCGGCGGGGCCGCGGGCCCCGGCCGAAACCGGACCTTCGGAGCTACGAGTTGATCTGGGTGGCGACCAGCGAGGAGAAGGTGGTCAGCCGGGTGTAGACGCCCGGGGCGCCCGCCGCCGCGCAGCCGTCGCCCCAGGAGGTGATGCCCGCCAGCTTGCCGCCGATGACCAGCGGGCCGCCGCTGTCGCCCTGGCAGGTGTCCACGCCGCCCTGCGTGTATCCGGCGCAGACCATGTCGGAGGCTATGTAGCGGCTGCCGTACGACCCGCTACAGCTGGAGTCGGAGACGGTGGGCACGGTGGCCGTGCGCAGCTGGTTGGAGGAGGAGCCGCCCGAACTGGTGGTGCCCCAGCCGAGGATGCGGGCGGTGCTGCCGGCCGCGTACAGGCTGGTGTCGGACGAGGACACGTAGGGCAGCGCGGTGTACGGCATGGAGGTCGACAGGGTCAGCACGGCCACGTCGTCGCCCTTGGTGACGCTGGTGTACGTGGGGTGGATCCAGATCTTGCTGACTCTCGCGACGGTGCCGTTGGTGCCGTTGCGGTAGGTGCGGCCGCCGACCACGCGGACGCTGCTGGTGGTCTCGCCGACCATGCAGTGGGCGGCGGTGACCACCTTGGTCGGGGACACCAGGGTGCCGCCGCAGAACTGGTTCTGCGAGGAGTCCGTGATCTGCATGACGTACGGGTACGCGGTCGACGTGGTCGTCGTGCCGCCGACGATGGGCTGCGGGGCGGCCTGGGCGGCGGTGCCGGTCAGCACGGTGGCGAGGGACGCCGCTGCGGCGACGGCGGCGGCGGTGAGGGTGGCGCGGCGGGGGAGCTTGAAGAACATGCTTCTCCTCGTGGCTTCTTGAAAGTGGGGGGAACAGGAAGCGGAGCGCACCAGGCCGGCGACCTCCTGATCGCCGACGGCCGCTTCACGCTAGAAGCCGTTGCGCCACACACCCAATGAGGGTTGGCCCTTGACCTGTGGCATAGGGAAAACCCCATGTTCCCCGCGTTAAACCCGAGTTGAATCCCACTTCACCCCGTCCAGCGCGTCGCGAGTCTGACGATGTCGACGCGCGATCGGATCCCCAATTTCCGGTAGACCCTGGTGAGCGTCGCCTCCACGGTCTTGACGCTGATGAACAGGCGGGCCGCGATCTCCCTGTTGGTCGCGCCCTCCAGGACCAGCGCGGCCACCCGTCGCTCCATCTCGGCCAGCGCGTCCAACAGCCCGCTGGACGGCAGCGCGCTCGGCGGCAGCGCGGCCGGGGGCGGCGCGGCCGGGGGCGGCGCGGCCGGGGGCGGCCCGGCGCCGGGGCCGCTCCCCGGCGCCGCCGTCCGCACGTATGCGCCGTACTCCGGCTCCACCGCGGCCAGTTCCGCCGACACCCGCTCCAGCCAGGTGCGGGCCCGGGCGCGTCGGAAGACATGTGCCGCCGCGTCGAGCGCGGTGCGCGCGGCCGGGATGTCGCCCCGGCGCAGCTCCACCTGGCTCAGCGCCAGCTCTGCCCGCCCCTCCTCGATCCGGTGTCCGAGCGCGCGGAGGCGGGCCGCCGCCGCCCGCAGCGCGGCCGCCGCGGCGTCCAGGTCGCCGCGCGCGGCCGTCAGTTGGGCCTCGGCCCGCTGGAGCACGGCCAGGGCGCCGACCCGGCCCAGCCGGATCGCCGGGGCGCGCGTGGACTCGACGACCTCGCGCGCCTCGTCGAGCCCGCCGATACGCACCAGGGCCTCGGCCAGGTCACCCTGCCGGCGGCCGCGCGCCGGGTCGGCCACGCCCTGCGCGCGCTCCATCTCCCGTGCCCGGCGCAGCGCGAGGACGGCCCCCTCGGGGTCGCCGCCCACCAGCCGGGCGTGGCCGAGCACGGACAGGTTCCGGGCCAGATGGAGCAGGTCCCCGTCCTCCTGGGCGCGGTGCACCGCCTCCCGCGCCAGGGACAGGGCGCGCGCCACGCCGCCGCCCGACGCCTCGGCCAGCGCCGCGAGCCGCAGCGCGGGCCCCTCGCCGACCCCGGCGTCCCGGGCCAGCCGCAGGGAGCGGTGCGCGAGATCCAGGGCGGGCGCGCAGCGGCCCGCCCGCAGCTCGGTCTCGGCGAGCCCGCGCAGAGACAGGATCCGGCTCGGCACCGCGCCGCGCCGCTCCGCGAGCCGGACCAGCGCCGCGCCCGCCGCCCGCGCCTCCTCCAGCCGGTCGTCCGCCAGCAGCAT
This sequence comes from Streptomyces sp. NPDC028305, assembly GCF_055569495.1. NCBI lineage: Bacteria > Bacillati > Actinomycetota > Actinomycetes > Kitasatosporales > Streptomycetaceae > Streptomyces > Streptomyces sp. NPDC028305. The sequence goes on along the minus strand of NZ_JBVHTN010000001.1, from coordinate 505,315 downwards.
GCGAAAGCGCGTATGGCCAGGCCCGTCCGGGGCGCAGGCCAGCTGCTGGTCCTGGGGGCCTTGGGGCTCGGCGAGCGCCCGGGCCAGGGTGTGTTCGGCGTCCTGGTGGCCCATCAGGGCCTCGGCGCGCGCCTGGCAGGACAGCGCGAGCAGTTCGGTGCGGCGGTCGCCCGCCAGGGCCGCGAGCCGCGCGGCCTCGGCGGCCTCCCGGCGGGCCCGCGGCAGCGAGCCGAGGACCAGCAGGGCGCGCCGCGACAGCCGGAGGCGCAGTGGGGCGAGCAGCCGGGGGTCGGCTCCGGCGTCGGCGAGGGCCTGCGGGAAGGCGTCGTCCAGGTCCGCCATGGCCTGCCCGGCCGAGTCGATGACGGTGAGCCACGCCCGTATTCGGTCGGCCGGGCGCACCGCCTTGGCCAGCACCTCCTGGGCGGTGTCGCGGGCGAGCTCCGGCTCGCCCGCGACCAGGGCGTCCTCGGCCGCGTCCAGCCGCCGGGCGAAGGCGGTGCGCACCGCCTCGGCGGGGGTGCGGTCGGCGGCGAGCAGGCCCAGGCGCGCGGCGGCCGAGGGCGCCCCGCGCTCGCGCGCGAGGGCGGCGGCGCGGGCCAGGGTCGCGGCGATGTGCTCGTCCCGGTCCGCGGTGGCCAGGGCCAGATGGCGGGCCCGTTCGACCGGGTCGGCGGTGGCTTCGGCGAGGGCGGCGTGCGCCGCGCGCCGGTCGCCGGGCGCCGCCTCGGCGTACAGGGCGGCGGGGAGGAGCGGATGCGTGAAGCGGACCGCGGCGTGCGGGTCGTGCTCCCGGTCCACCGAACCCAGCGCGGCCGCCTCGGCGAGCTCCGCCTCGGCCTCGGCGCGGCCCGCCGCGCGCAGCAGCGCCAGAGTGGGGCGTTCGGCGGCGCTCGCGATCAGCAGCGTCCGGCGGCCCGGCGCGGGCAGGGCGCGCAGCCGGTCGAGGACCAGGTCGCGCAGGGCGGCCGGGACCGGCAGCGGCTCGCAGGGGCGCGGCGCGCTGCCCGACTCGGCGAGCGCGCGGGCGAGTTCGAGGGCGAAGCAGGGGTTGCCGCCGCTGGTGCGGTGGATCTCGCGCAGCACGGAACCGGGGAGTTTCGCCGGTCTTCGCGCCCTCAGCACCGTGGCGACCTGCGGATACGACAGCGGGGGCACCGTCAGGACGAGCGCGGGCGGGGGCAACGCGCGTAGAAAGTAGGCCGGGCTGTTCCCTTCCGCTTCACCGCCGGACGGTGCCAGGACCGGGTCCGTCCGCACCGCCGCGACCATCCCCACCGGCAGCCCGCCCACTCGGCGGGCCGCGAACGCCAACAGCTCGCGGCTGGGCGGGTCCATCCACTGGAGGTCGTCCACCACCAGCAGTACGGGCGCCCGCTCGGCCAGCGCCCGCAGCACCGAGAGCACCGCCAGGCGCAGCGTCAGCCCGTCGTGCCCGCCGTGCCCGTCGTGCTGTTCGGCGGGGTCGGCGGGGCCGCGCCGCCCGGTGAGCGCCTCGTCCAGGGCGGACCGCTGCCAGTCGGGCAGCGCGCCCGCGACCTCGTCCGCGACCGGCCCGAGCACATCGATCAGGGCCAGATAGGGCAGCCGGCGCTCCGACTCGGCGGGGGAGCAGCGCAGCACCAGCCGCCCGCCGCCCGACACCTCCGCGGCCAGCGCCCGCAGCACGGTGGACTTGCCGATCCCGGCCGGCCCCGGCAACAGCACGCTCCCGCCGCGCGCCAGCTGCTCGCGCCCCCGGGCCAGCAGTTCGCCGCGCCCGACCACGGGCTCCGGCCGCGGTCCGGAGTGCCGTTCGGAATGCCATTCGGCATGCGGCTCGGAATGCCGCCTCACGGGCATATCCGCTTCCCTCCCGCTCAAACAGACATCTACCTATAAATCAAGGCGAGGCGCACAATGGTGGTGCGGCAGCGCGCCGCACTGCGCGGTCAGACTTGCATGGATCGAAGGAGGCGAGTCGTATGGCCGACGTCTCACGCCACAGGAGTGATATCACGCATCACCCCGACGTAACCGAAATGCGGGAGCGGTACGCACGCATGGTTGGTGCACGGGATGTTGTCTTCGTCGACGGGCCGGTGCTTCTGGCCGGTCTCTACTTCGCGATCTCCCCCTGGGTGGTCCACTTCTCGGGCGCCCGCCCCGACCTCACGGTCAACAACCTCATCCTGGGCATCGGCGTGGCCCTGCTGGGCATCGGCCTGACCACGGCGCCGCGCCGGATGTACAGCCTGTGCTGGGCGATGTCCGCGATCGGTGTATGGATGATCATCTCCCCCTGGGTGGTCACACGGTTCCCCGACGCCGGAATGATCTGGAACAACGTCGTTGTCGGCGCCATCACATGCGTCCTCGGGCTTTTCGCGGCGGGGGTGTTGATGCGCAGGAGCCGGGAGGCGTGAATCCACAAGTGAATTGACACGGAAACGGATACGGAGACGGATACGGGCCGTCGGCCGCATGACCTCACCGGTCGTGCGGCCGACGGCTTTCGTGCGGCGGCTTTCGGGTGACGGACGGTCAGTTATGCGCAGGCCGCACAATGAGCGCACCCCCGGGGCGTCACGTACACACCCGTAGGGACCACTCGAGGCAACGTCCAGGGAATGAGGCAGTTCGCGTCATGCGTATCGCACTGAGCCAGATTGTCAGCGGCCCGCGCCCGGAGCAGAACCTTGCCGTCCTCCGGGAGCAGGCGCATCGCGCCGCCGCGGCCGATGCCCGTTTGATCGTCTTTCCTGAGGCTTCCATGGCGTGCTTCGGCACCCCGCTGGCGCCGCTCGCCGAGCCGCTGGACGGGCCGTGGGCCACCGAGGTCCGGCGGATCGCCAAGGACTGCGGAGTGGTGATCGTGGCGGGCATGTTCACCCCGGCGCCCGACGGGCGGGTGGCCAACACCCTGCTGGCCACCGGGCCCGGAGTCGAGACCTCCTACGACAAGATCCATCTGTATGACGCCTTCGGTTACGCCGAGTCCGACTCCGTCGCGCCCGGTTCCAAGGTGGTGACCTTCGACCTGGAGGGCCTCCGGATCGGCCTGGCCACCTGCTACGACGTGCGCTTCCCCGAGCTGTTCCGGGCCCACGCCGACGCGGGCGCGCGGCTCTCGCTGCTGCCCGCCTCGTGGGGCGCGGGGCCGGGCAAGCGCGAGCAGTGGGAACTGCTGACCCGGGCCCGGGCGCTGGACGCCACGGTATGGCTGGCCGCCGTCGGCCAGGCCGACCCCGCGGCCACCGGCACCCTGGCCGCGGAGGCGGCCGACCCGACGGCCCCCACCGGCATCGGGCACAGCGCCGTCGTCGGCCCCGACGGGACCGTGCGGCAGCGGCTGGGGGCGACGCCGGGGCTGCTGGTGGCGGAGATCCACGCCGACGAGGTCACGGCCGTCCGCCGTAAGGTGTCCGTTCTGGCCAACCGGAGGCTGGGTCGGGGCGTGTGACCTTCGTACGGCGTGCCCCGCGCGCCCGGCGCACACTGGAAGCGCGCGCCGGGCGCGGGGGTGGCCGCGGGAGGAGGTCGCGATGGACTTCGACGTCGTCGTGGAGATCCCGGAGGGGTCTCGCAACAAGTACGAGATGGACCATGAGTCGGGGCGGATCCGGCTGGACCGGATGCTGTTCACCGCCACCAAGTACCCGGCCGACTACGGCTATATCGACCACACCCTGGGGCGCGACGGCGACCCGCTGGACGCGCTGGTCACCGTCGGTGAGCCGACGTTTCCCGGGTGTGTCATCGAGTGCCGGGCCATCGGCATGTTCTGCATGAGCGACGAGAAGGGCCCGGACGAGAAGATCCTGTGCGTCCCGGCCCACGATCCGCGCTATGCGGAGGTGCGGGACATCGGCGACGTCTCGGAGTTCGACCGGATGGAGATCACCCACTTCTTCGAGGTCTACAAGGACCTCGAACCCGGCAAGTCCGTCGAGGGCTCCCACTGGGAGGGCCGCGACCGGGCGTACGACGAGATAGCGGCCTCGCGGCAGCGCGCGGCGGCGGCCGGACTGGCCGGGTGAGCCGTCGCGCGACGCCTGGCGGGGGAGGGTTTTCCCCTACCCGCCCCTTCCCACAACTGGGGCTCCGCCCCAGACCCCGGGTGCCATGGCAAGCCGTGCCGTGCGGCGGTGCCGTGGGTTGTGCGGGGCCGGGGGAGCTGTGCCGGTCTGCGGGGCTCTGTGCCGGCGCCCGGGCGCCGAGGCGCGTTGAGCCGGTTTGCGGCTGCGCCGCGTGGGGGCTCCCGCCCCAGACCCCGGGTGCGGGCCAGGGCGGTGGGGCGCCTGCGGGGCGGAGCCGTCGCGTGGCGCGGGCTCGGCCTGCCGCTCGGGGTCTGGGGCGGGAGCTCCAGTTGTGGGAAGGGGCGGGTAGGGGAGCAGCTCGCCGCAGGCGTGGTCAGGGCGTGGGCTCGGGCGCCGTGCCTCGGTCGTTCTGGAGCGTCCACAGCTCCCGGAACAGCCCGGGCGCGTCGACGAGTTCGCCGAAGGTGCCCTGCTGGATCACCCGGCCGCGGTCCAGCACCACGATCCGGTCGGCGACCGCGACGTTCGCCAGGCGGTGGGTGACCAGGACGACCGCGCGGTCCTCCGCCAGCCGCCGCAGCCCCGCGAAGATACGGTGCTCGGCGCGCGCGTCGAGGGCGCTGGTGGGCTCGTCCATCACCAGCAGCCCGGCGGGCCGGTGGAAGGCGCGGGCCAGGGCGATCCGCTGCCACTGGCCGCCGGACAGCTCCACCCCGCCCCACCACTGCCGGGCCAGCAGCGTGTTCAGGCCGCTGCGCAGCCCGTCCAGGACCTCGTGCGCCCCGGAGTACGCGGCGGCCTCCCGCACCGCCTCGTCCCCGCCGTGCGGCTGGCCGAGCGTGATGTTCTCGCGGGCGGTCAGCGGCCAGTGGGCGTAGTCCTGGGGGACGACCGCGGTCTGCCGCCACAGCGCGTCCGGGTCGAGGTCCCCGGTCTTGACGTCGTCCCAGGTGACCGCGCCGCCCGAGGGCAGATACAGCCCCGTGAGCAGCTTGCTCAGCGTGGTCTTGCCGGAGCCGTTCTCGCCGACCAGGGCGAGGACTTCGCCCCGCCGGACCTCCACGCTCACCTCGTCCAGGGCCGGCGCGTCCGACTCCGGATAGCGGTAGGTGACCGCCTCGGCCCTGACCACCTTCGGCGCGGCCGCGACCCGCGCGCCGCGCCGCATCCGGTGGCCGCCCGCCTCCTCGATGAACTCCGCCCAGTCGTCCAGATACAGCCCGGTACGGAACAGCCGGGTGCCGTAGCCCACCATGCCGCGCAGCGAGGAGCCCACCGTGCGCAGCGCGAAGACCGCGGTCCCCGCCGAGGCGACGGACATCCGCCCCGAGCCCAGCAGCAGCGCCAGCGCCGCCCACACCAGCCCGGAGGCGGCCCCTCCGGCCAGCGCGCCCAGCACCGCGAACCGCGCGCCCCGGTGGGCCGCCCGGTCGGTCGCGGCGTCGACCCGCGCGCCGATGGCGCGGTAGCGGCCCAGGAGGAAGGCCGCCATGGTGCCCGAGCGCAGCTGGTCGGCGATGTCCTTGTCGACCATGTACCAGCGCAGCAGCCCGAGCGTGCGCCGCTCGGCGCTCATCGCGCGCGAGGTCTCGTAGTGCACCCGGGCCGCCTTCATCCCGGCCACGCCCTGCGGCAGCGCGGCGAGCAGCAGCAGCGGCAGCAGCGCCGGGTGCAGTACGGTCACCACGCCCGCCGCCGCCACCAGGGAGGCGAGGCAGGCCGTCAGCTGCTGGGACTCGATGATCAGGTCCTGGGCGACGACGGCGCCCCGGTCGGCCGCGTCCCACTTGTCGTTGAACCCGGGGTTGTCGTACGCCGCCAGTTCGGCGTTGATCGCCGCGTGCAGCATCCGCATCTCGGCCTCCCGGGAGATCCGGGGGGCCAGCCGGGTGGAGATGTTGGAGACGCCGATGCCCAGCAGCGCGCGTAACCCGGCCGCCCCGGCGAGCACCGCGAGCGAGGGCAGCGCCTCCTGGAGCCGGTCGGCCATGTGACCGGACGAGATCAGCGCCGTGATCGTGCCGGTGGTGGCCAGCAGCCCGAACGCCTCGAAGAACCCCGACAGCACCTGGCACAGCACCAGCGCCACCACCGCCCTGCGGTCCACCTGCCAGCCGAGCGCGAGCGCCCGCCGCACCAGCTGCGGCAGCCTGCGCGCCATGGACCGGCTGTTGATCGGGTTCCGCTCGAGCGCCGCGAGCGTGGCCGACCGGTACCGCAGCTCCTCGGTGGGCGGCCCGGTCGGTTGGTCGATCGGCTGGTCGGAGGTCTGGGTCGCCATCGGTCCCCCTTGTGGCGGTTGTGGCGGTGCGACGGCCCCACACGCTGCCGTACGGCCCACCGCGGCGTCCGGCATACGGCGCGGATCCACTCGAACGGGGCATGGCGCGGCGCCCCGGCCGGCGGGGTCAGGCCCGGCCGCGCGTCTTCTGGGAGCTGCGGGAGAGCGAGTCGAGGACGACGGCGGCGAGCAGCACCCCGCCGGTGATCATGAACTGGAGGGCCGACTGGATGCTCAGCAGGGCCATGCCGGAGGCGAGCGACTCGATCACCAGGATGCCCAGCACCGCGCACCACGTCCTGCCGTGGCCGCCGAACAGGCTGGTGCCGCCGATGACGGCCGCCGCCAGGGCGTTCAGCAGCAGGATCGCGGAGCCGGAGGGCTGGCTGACCGAGGTGATCCGCGAGGCCAGGAACAGGCCGCCCAGCGCGGCCATCGTGCCCGAGACCATGAGGACCGAGATCCGCACCCACGCCACCCGGACCCCGGCCCGGCGGGCCGCCTCGACGCCGCCGCCCAGCGCGTAGACCGAGCGGCCGTAGGGCGTACGGCGCAGCAGCACGTCCAGCAGGGCCACCAGCACGACGAAGATCAGCAGGGCGAGCGGCAGGCCCTGGAACCGGTTGAGCACATAGGCGGCCGCGAACGCGACCACCGCGATCGCGCCGGTGCGCACCGCGATCTCGTGGAGCGGCCGGTACGGCATGGCGGCGGCCTTGCGGCGCCATCGGTCGCGGTAGGCGGCGAGGAAGAAGGCGGTGGGGCCGAGGGCCGCGAGGCCGTAGGCGGCGGCGATGTCATGGAAGTAGTAGCTGGTCAGCTTGGCGACGAGCCCCTGGTCGTCGAGGTTGATGGTGCCGCTCTGGCCGAGGAGGTAGAGGGTGAGGCCGTTCCAGGCCAGCAGCCCCGCGAGGGTGACGACGAAGGCCGGTACGCCGAATCTGGCGAAGAAGAACCCGTGCACGACGCCGATCAGGGCGCCCAGGAGCACCGCGATGACCAGGGCGAGCCACTCCGGCAGGCCCTCGTTGACGTTCAGTACGGCGAAGGCGGCCGCCGCCAGCCCGCTGACCGAGCCGACCGACAGATCGATCTCCCCGATGAGCAGCACGAAGACGACGCCGACCGCGATCAGCCCGGTGCCCACGATGTCCACGCTCAGGTTGGACAGATTGCGCGGCGAGAGGAAGTTGCTGTTCAGGATCTCGAAGACGGCCCAGAGCAGGATCAGGCCGAGGACGACCGGCAGCGACCCCAGTTCGCCGCTGCCAAGCCGCCGCCGGAACTCGCCGAACACGCCGTCCTCGGCGCGCCGGGCGGGCACCGGGGCGCGGGCGCTCACGGCCCCGCCTCCCCGGCGCGGGGCGGCCGGCGGGCATGGGAGGTGGCGCCGGTGATGGAGGAGATGATCTGTTCCTGGGAGGTGGTGGTCACATCGAAGAAGCCGTTGTTGCGCCCCAGCCGCAGCACCGCGGCGTGGTCCGCGACGGCCTTGACGTCGCCCATGTTGTGGCTGATCAGCAGCACCCCCAGGCCGTGGTCGCGCAGCCGCTCCACCAGGTCGAGGACGTGCGAGGTCTGCTCGACGCCCAGGGAGGCGGTGGGCTCGTCGAGCAGCAGGAGCCTGGGCTCGCCCAGCAGCGCCCGGGAGATCGCGACGGTCTGCCGCTGGCCGCCGGACAGGGTGGCCACCGGGACGCGTACGTCGGGGACACGGATGGACAGCGCCGCCAGCAGTTCGCGGGTCCGGCGTTCCATCTCCACCTCGTCGAGGATGCCGAATCTGCGCACCTCGCGGCCGAGGAAGACGTTGCCGACGACATCGAGGTTCTCGCACAGCGCCAGGTCCTGGTAGACGGTCGCGATGCCCAGACTCTGCGCGTCGTGGGGGCGCTTGACCTGGACCGCGCGGCCCTCCCACGCGAAGACGCCCCGGTCGGCGGGGCCGACCCCGGCGATCACCTTGACCAGGGTGGACTTGCCGGCGCCGTTGTCCCCCAGCAGGGCGACGACCTCACCGGTGTGGATCTCCAACTCGACGTCGGCGAGCGCCTGGACGGCGCCGAATCGCTTGGAGACATCGCGCAACGCCAGCAGAGGTGGAGTCGGCACGGTAACCATCTCCCCTAAGAGCTGTCCCGTAATGCTGGGACAGTCCGGATTGCGAACATGGCATCCCAGAGTCAGGGCATGAGCCCGGCCCTCACACAGGCCGGCCGGTACTCCGGGGTGCAGATCTGGCGAATCGTGTACATGCCGTCCTTGACCACCGTCTGCCGGATGTTGTGGACGGTCAGCGGGATCGGGCGGAGCAGCACGGCCGGGACGTCGCCGCGGACCCGGTCCCGGGCGATCGGGCCGGGGCCCGCGCCCCGGGCCAGGTTGACGGCGATCCGGGCGGCGGCGTACGCCTCGGGCTTGAAGGGCTTGTAGACGCTCATGTACTGCTTGCCCTCCACGATGCGCTGTACGGCCGCGAGTTCGGCGTCCTGGCCGGTGACCGGGGGGATCGGCCGGATGCTGTTGGCCCTGAGGGCGGCGATCACCCCGGAGGCGAGGCCGTCGTTGGCGGCGTAGACGCCGTCGATGCGGTGCGGGCCGAGCGCGGCGATGGCGCCGGACATGTTGGTGTAGGCGTTCTCCGGCCGCCAGCCCGCCGTGTCGTACGACTTCTCGATCCTGACCCTGCCGTGGAGGACGGACAGCGCTCCCTTCTTGAACGCGACCCCGTTGGGGTCGGCCAGGTCGCCGTTCATCATGACGATCCCGGCGCCGCGCGCCCGCGGGCCCATGGCCCTCAGCAGCGCCTTCGCCTGGAGCCTGCCGACCTCCTGGCCGTCGAAGGAGACATAGGCCGAGATGGGGCCCTCGGCGAGGCGGTCGTACGAGACGACGGGGATGCGCGCGTTCCGTGCCTTCTCGACGGCGGGGCGCATCGCCTTGGCGTTCACGGGGACCAGGAGCAGGGCGTTCACCCCCTTGATGATCATCGAGTCCACCTGCTGCTGCTGGAGGGCCACGTCCCCCTGGGCGCTCACGGCCTGCACCGTGCAGGCGGGGCACAGCCGCACGATCCGCCGCTCGATCAGGGGCCGGTCGAACCGGTCCCAGCGCGGGGTGGTGCTGTCCGGCAGCAGCAGGCCGATCGTCGGGTGACCCGTCGTCGGGGGCGGGACGGGCCGTACGACGGTGCCGGACTCGGTCGCTTTGCCGCAGGCGCCCAGGGCGAGGGCCAGCGAGGCCGCGACCGCGAGGAGGGCGGCATGGCGCCGATGGGCTCTCACGGTGCGAAGCACCTCCTCACCCGGCACCGGGCGGGACGGCTCCGGCTCCGGCTCCGGTTCCGGATTCCGGCCCGGCCCGGGTCCGGCTCACTGCGTTCCGTCCCCGTCGGCCGTCCGGCCCGCGGCCACCACGAGCTCGCCCCACACCTGCTTGCCGCCGCTGACCGGCACCGAGCCCCAGGTCGCCGACATCGCCTCGACCAGGAGCAGGCCCCGGCCGCCGGTCGACTCCCAGTCCACGAGCACCGGCTTGGCGGGCGCCCGCGGCGACGCGTCGCTCACCGCGATCCGCAGCCGGTCCCCGGCCAGCGTGAGGTCCAGCCGCACCGGGCCCTGCGTGTGCACCAGGGCGTTGGTGACCAGCTCCGAGACGACGAGCAGGACCATGTCGGACTCCTCCGCCACGCGCCAGGAGCGCAGCGTGCGCGCGGTGAAGCGGCGCGCGTGCATCACGGCGTCGGGCAGCCGCCACACCGCCCACCCGGCCCGGATCGGCCGGACCTTCATCCCGTCGTAGCGCAGCAACAGCAGGGCCACATCGTCGTCGCGCCGGCTGAGGTCGCCCAGCAGCGAGTCGGCCAGCCGCCCGGCGTCGGACGGGTCCGCCTCCGAGAGTGCCCGTCGCACCCGCAGCAGGCCGTCGTCCAGGGGGAGGGCCGCGGACTCCACCAGCCCGTCCGTCAGCAGCGTGAGCACCGTGCCCGGGGCCAGCCCGACCGCGGTCATCGCGAACTCCGCGTCGGCGAGCACCCCCAGCGGCGGCCCGCCCTCGGCCTCCACCTCCTCGGTGGTGCCGTCCGGGTGGCGCAGCAGCGGCGGCAGATGTCCGGCCCGGACGAACCAGGCGTCGCCCTCCTCCATGTCCAGCTCGACATAGGCGCAGGTGGCGAACAGCTCCGTCTCCATGCCGACCAGCAGCCGGTTGGCGTGGCAGATCACCACGTCCGGCGGGTGGCCCTCCACCGCGTAGGCCCTGATGGCCGTGCGTATCTGGCCCATGATGGTCGCGGCTCCGGCGCTGTGCCCCTGGACGTCGCCGATCACCAGCGCCACATGGCCGTTGGGCAGCGGGATGACGTCGTACCAGTCGCCGCCCACCTCGAGACCGCTCATCGCGGGCAGATAGCGGGCCACGGCCACCCCGCCGGGGAGCGGGGGCAGCCGGCGGGGCAGCAGGCTGCGCTGAAGCATGGTGGCCAGCTCGTGCTCGGCGTCGTACGCGTGGGTGCGCATCAGGGCCTGCCCCACCAGACCCGCCGTCGCGGTCAGCAGTGACCGCTCCTCCGGGCAGAACCGGTGCGGCTCCGCCCAGCCGACCAGGCAGACCCCCACCACCCGGCCCTGGGCCGGGAGCGGCAGGACCGCCAGGCCGCCGGCGCCCATGTCCGCGAGGCCGGGCTCCAGGCCGCCGTCCGGGGGCAGCAGGGTGATCCGGCCCTCGCGCAGCGCGGTCTCCAGCGTGGGCAGCGCGCGGAGCGGCACATCGGGCCACTCCGACCGCCACTCGGACCGCCATATCCCCGGCCAGGCGCTGGGCTCCGGCGGGTCGAGGGCGGTCACCACCAGCCGGTCGCCCTCCAGCTCGGCGAGCGCCACCCGGTCGGCCCCCAGCGGCTCGCGCAGCGCGGCGGTCACCACCAGGCTGACGTCGCGGACGGTCATCGCGTTGGCCAGCGCCGCGGACAGCCGCTGCACCCGGGAGACCTCGTCGGCGGTGGGCCGCAGATACGAGGCGTCCGCCACCAGGCCCAGCAGCCGCTCCGGGGTGCCCACGGCATCGCCCTGGATCCGGCAGCACAGCCGCAGCCAGCGCAGCTCGCCGGTCGGCCGGCGGATACGGAACTCCAGGTCACGGCTGCCGAGCGCCATCTGGCCCGGCTCGACGATGGACATCAGCGCGGGCAGGTCCTCCGGCACGGTGTGCGCCAGCAGGGTCTCCACCCGCCCGTCGAAGGACTCCGGGGCGATGTCGACCAGCTCGAGCAGCTGCGCGTCCGCGTCGATCCGCCCGGTGTCCAGCACCAGGGTGAACGAGCCGACGTGCAGATGGTCCAGCGCGGAGCGCAGCACCGACAGCGGCCCGGTCCGGGCCGGGGCCCCGCCGCTTGCCCGGTCGCCCGCCTTGAGCTGGGCGGCGATCTGATCGGCGTACAGCTCCAGGAAATTGCGCTGCTCGGCGTCGAAGCCGTCCCCCGGATACACCACGACCAGACAGCCCAGCCGTCTGCCGTCCGCCCCCAGCGGCAGCGCGCCCAGCGACATATCGGCCGGGAGGGCCCGCTGGGCGCCCTCCCCGTAGGCGGCGAGCTTCGCGGAGGTCGACCACTGGGGCCGGCCGGTGCGGAAGGCGTCGGCGACGGGGGAGCGCCCGGACAGCGGATAGCTGGTCGGCAGGCCGTACAGGGCGCGCGGGCCGCCGGCCGTCTCGGTGAGCCGCAGCTCGTCGCCGTCCGGGGACAGTACGTACACGGCGGTCAGCGCCGCCGTGGCGAACACCAGGGCCTGCTCCGTCACGGCGCCCTCCACCGTGAGGTCCACTCCGGAGCCGCCTTGGCCGGCCATTGCGCCATTCCACCTCCTGGCGCGCCCGTGTGCCCGCCCGGACAAGCGAGGGCGCTCACACCATCAGGATGGCATAGCCGGCGCGGAACCAGCGGGGTCCGGAGGAGGGTTTGGGCCGGGGCTCAGCCGTGCGCCAGTGCGGTCGCGAGCCGCCGGGCCTCGTCCACGGCGTGGGAGATGTCGCCGACGGGAAAGAGGACATGCCGGATGGTCCGCAGCGGGTCGAGGACGAGGACGGCGCGCTTGAGCCGGAGCCTGCCCGCGCCGTGGAAGGTGGGCAGCCGCAGGGCGGCGGCGAGGCTCAGCCGGTGGTCGGACAGCAGCGGGTAGGGAACGGACTCGGCGCGGGCGAAGGCCGCCTGCTCGTCCGGGAGTTGGGTGCTGACGCCGTGGACGGCCACGCCCGCGTCCCGCAGCGCGGGCCAGGCGTCGCGGAAGAGGCGGTTCTCCAGGGCGCAGCCGGCGGCGCCGGGCAGTGGCTCCTCCCACTGGACGCCGGTGGCCGGATAGCTGAACAGGACGGTCGCGGCGGCGTCCGGCGCGACCACGTCGAGCGGGGCGCCGCCTGTGGCGGGCAGCAGCAGCCCCTCGGGCAGCCGCGTGCCGGCCAGCGCATGGACGCGGGCGTGCTCGGCGCCGTCCTCCGCCGCCGTGGCGGTCAGGCTCCCGTCGCCGAGGGCCCAGCGGTCGCCCCAGTCCTGCATGGCCACCAGCACCGGCAGCAGCGCGCGTCCGGAGTCGGTGAGCAGGTACTCGTAGCGCACCGGGCGGCGCTGGTAGAGACCGCGGCTCAGCACACCGGCGGCGACGAGGCGGCCGAGCCGCTCGGTGAGGACCTTGCGGGACAGGCCCAACTCGGCGGCGAGGGCGTCGAAGCGCACCTGGCCGCGGGCGACCTCCCGCAGGATCAGTACGTTCCACCAGTCGCCCACGATCGTGGCGGCCTGGGCGATGCCGCAGGTCGCGTCGGCGTTGTGCATCCTCATGCCCCCATAGTAAGTTCCTTTTCGGAACTCACTTTGTTTCACGAGGGAACATTCAGCGCATGTGAGGAGCTGCACCATGACCGCCATCGCCCGCGTCGTCGCACGCGAGATCATCGACAGCCGCGGCAACCCCACCGTCGAGGTGGACGTCGAGCTGTCCGACGGCTCGCTCGGCCGCGCCGCCGTGCCGTCCGGGGCCTCGACCGGGGCGCGGGAGGCGGTGGAGCTGCGCGACGAGGATCCGTCCCGCTACCACGGCAAGGGCGTACGCCGGGCCGTCGACGCCGTCAACGAGACCATCGCGGACACCGTGGTCGGCCTGGACGCGGAGGACCAGTCCGCGGTCGACACGGCCCTGATCGAGCTGGACGGCACCCCCAACAAGTCCCGGCTCGGCGCCAACGCCACCCTGGGCGTCTCGCTCGCCGTGGCCAAGGCGGCCGCGGCCGCGCACCGGCTGCCGCTGTACCGGTACGTCGGCGGGGTGGACGCGCGATGGCTGCCGGTGCCGATGATGAACATCGTCAACGGCGGCGCGCACGCCGACAATCCGCTGGACTTCCAGGAGTTCATGATCGCCCCGATCGGCGCGGCCACCTTCGCCGAGGCCGTACGCATGGGCTCGGAGGTCTTCCACACCCTGCGCCGCGACCTCATCACCGCCGGCCACAGCACCGGCGTCGGCGACGAGGGCGGCTTCGCCCCCGCCCTGCGCACGGCCGACGAGGCGCTGGACTTCGTCGTCCGCGCCGTCGAGCGCACCGGCTACAAGCCCGGCGAGGACATCACCGTCGTCATGGACCCCGCCACCTCCGAGTTCTTCCGGGACGGGGTCTACGACTACGTGGGCGAGGGCGTGCGCCGCACCCCCGAGCAGCACGTGGACTACCTCGCCGGGCTGGTCGACCGCTACCCCGTCGCCTCGATCGAGGACCCGATGGCCGAGAACGACCTCGACGGCTGGCGGCTGCTGATGGCCCGGCTCGGCGACCGCTGCCAGCTCACCGGCGACGACGTGTTCTGCACCAACGAGACGCTGCTGCGCGAGGGCATCGTCGACGGGGTGGCCAACTCCATCCTGGTCAAGGTCAACCAGATCGGGACCCTCACCGAGACCCTGGCCACCGTCCGCACCGCCCACCGGGCGGGCTACACGGTGGTCATGTCGCACCGCTCCGGCGAGACCGAGGACACCACGATCGCCGACCTCGCGGTGGCCACCGGCTGCGGCCAGATCAAGACCGGGTCGATGTCCCGCTCCGACCGGACCGCCAAGTACAACCAGCTCATCCGCATCGAGGAGGAACTCGGCGCCCAGGCCCGCTACGCCGGCCGGGACGCCCTCGGGCTGCGCCGATAGACCGGCGGCCGATGGGCCGCGCCGCTCACGCCCGGGCGGTGTAGTGCCCGTCGACGCGGATCGCGGTGATCCCGCTGATGTGCCGGGCCCCGCACCGGTCCTGCGGCAACACCAGTTGCGGCCCGGCCCGGTCCAGCGGGGTGTCGTCGATGCGCGTGGCGAGCAGCACGGGCGCGCGGCCGAAGTCCGGATCGATCTCGCCCCAGGAGAGCACCGCGCGGTGCCCGTCCGCCCCCGTGACATCGATCAGAAAACGCAGCCGGTCCTTGCGGCGGGCCGGGTCGAAGCCGGGCCCCGCGTCGTACAGCACATCGTGCAGCAGCGGGCCCTCGAAGCGGTGGTGCTGCACCCCGCTGGTCGCGCACTCGAAGCTGACCCGGGCCCGGTGCTGAGGCCAGGCACCCAGATCACGCACCCGGAGCCGAGCCGGCCGGGCCAGATCCCCCACCAGCCGGACCACGGCGAACGGCCCGGAAACGGGCTCACCGGAGGGGGCGGGGCTGACGGGTAGGGGTGAATTGCTCATGGGCTTTCCACCTCCGCGGGAATCGCACGCCAATCCTGCCGTTATGCCCGCCCCGCGTCGACGCTAATCCGCATATGCAAGCCCAATGGGTAATTGAAGTCGCATCTGCGGCGCTAATCGCCCCTAACTCCTCGCAGATGCGATCTGCGGCGGCGGAGGGATTCGCGGAAACGGTGAAGGCCGCCACCCGGACCCGGGTGGCGGCCTTCACCGTTCAGCGTCTGACGCTACGTCGGACGAATTCGGCTCACACGTCGAAGTAGAGCTCGAACTCGTGCGGGTGCGGACGCAGCTGGAGCGGAGCGATCTCGTTGGTGCGCTTGTAGTCGATCCAGGTCTCGATCAGGTCCGAGGTGAACACATCGCCCTGGAGCAGGAACTCGTGGTCGGCCTCGAGGGAGTCGAGGACGGCCGGGAGGGAGGTCGGGACCTGCGGGACGCCCGCGTGCTCCTCGGGGGCGAGCTCGTAGAGGTCCTTGTCGATCGGCTCGGCCGGCTCGATCTTGTTCTTGATGCCGTCCAGGCCCGCGAGGAGGAGCGCGGAGAAGGCCAGGTACGGGTTGCCGGAGGAGTCCGGGGCGCGGAACTCGACGCGCTTGGCCTTCGGGTTGGAGCCGGTGATCGGGATACGCATCGCGGCGGAGCGGTTGCGCTGCGAGTACACCAGGTTGACCGGGGCCTCGAAGCCCGGGACCAGACGGTGGTAGGAGTTCACCGTCGGGTTGGTGAAGGCCAGCAGCGACGGGGCGTGCTTGAGGATGCCGCCGATGTAGTAGCGCGCCATGTCCGACAGGCCCGCGTAGCCCTGCTCGTCGTAGAAGAGGGGCTCGCCGCCCAGCCACAGGGACTGGTGGACGTGCATGCCCGAGCCGTTGTCACCGAAGATCGGCTTCGGCATGAAGGTCGCGGTCTTGCCGTTCTTCCACGCCACGTTCTTGACGATGTACTTGAACAGCTGAAGGTCGTCGGCCGCGGCGAGCAGCGTGTTGAACTTGTAGTTGATCTCGGCCTGGCCGGCGGTGCCCACCTCGTGGTGCTGGCGCTCGACCTGGAGGCCGGACCGGCCCAGCTCGAGGCTGATCTCGGCGCGCAGGTCGGCGAAGTGGTCGACCGGCGGGGTCGGGAAGTAGCCGCCCTTGTAGCGGACCTTGTAACCGCGGTTGTCCTCCAGCGCACCGGTGTTCCAGGCGCCCGCCTCGGAGTCGATGTGGTAGAAGGCCTCGTTCGACTTGGTCTCGAAGCGGACGCTGTCGAACACGTAGAACTCGGCCTCGGGGCCGAAGTACGCGGTGTCGGCGATGCCGGTGGAGGCGAGGTAGGCCTCGGCCTTCTTGGCGATGTTGCGCGGGTCGCGGCTGTACTGCTCACCCGTGATCGGGTCATGGATGAAGAAGTTGATGTTGAGCGTCTTGTCCCGCCGGAACGGGTCGACACGGGCCGTCGACAGGTCCGCACGCAGGGCCATGTCCGACTCGTGGATCGCCTGGAAGCCGCGGATCGACGAGCCGTCGAAGGCGAGCTCCTCGTGCGGGTCGAACGCCTCCGCCGGTACGGTGAAGTGCTGCATGACGCCGGGAAGGTCACAGAACCGGACGTCGACGAACTTGACGTCCTCGTCCGAGATGAACTTCCGAGCGTCGTCGGCGTTCTGGAACATCCAACTCCTCCTAGCCCGGCCGCGGGGGACGGGGATTTGTTCGGTCGCGCGGCTCATGTGCGGCTGACGCGCTGGGGCCGACCATAGGCAGACGGGATTTCCCGGGCATGACCCATTTGTTTCACCCAGGTTAACCGGGATGCGTGAGATGCGCCGGGGGTGTGTGAGGCGGGGGCCCGGTCCGCGCGGGGGCGGTCCGGGGGAGAGCCACGCGGGAAGCGGGCCCCGCTCCACGGGGAACGTATGCGGTCGCAGTAACGTGGTCGGGTGGACAATAGGCAAGCAATCGGATCATGGCTCTCCGGGCCGCGCGCGACCGCCGAGGACATGGGCGTCGACCTGGGCTACCGGGGCGAGGGACTGGGGCTGCCGGAGAGCGGGCCGGGCTCCATCGCACCCCTCGGACGCCGCGTGGGGGCGCTGCTCATCGACTGGGGACTGTGCCTGCTCGTCGCCTACGCGCTGCTGTCCGGCGGCAAGGCGCAGGCCGCGGGCAACTGGGCGCTGGCCGTCTTCTTCGCGGTGAGTGTGGTCTTCGTCGGCACGGTCGGCTGCACCCCCGGCAAGCTGCTGCTGAAGCTGCGCGTGATCTCCGAGAAGGGCGGCCGGCTGGGCCTGCCGCGCGTGGTGCTGCGCGCCGTGCTGCTGCTGCTCGTGATCCCCGCCGTGGTCTGGGACCGGGACACCCGCGGTCTGCACGACCGGCTCTCCGGCTCGGTGCAGATCCGGATCTGAGCCCCTGGATTCATCAGAGGATTCAAACGACTGGGCGGCCCGGAACCTCGGTTCCGGGCCGCCCAGTCGTATGCGGTCGTGTGCGGAGTGGAGCGGGGTCTCAGCGGCCCTTCGGCATCCGCATCCCCTTGGGCATCGGGCCCTTCGGGATCGGCATGTTGCTCATCAGGTCGCCCAGCGCCCGCAGCCGGTCGTTGACCGCGGTCACCTGCGCGCCGGGCAGCACCCGCGGCAGCTTCAGCAGCTTGGTGCGCAGCTTCTTGATCGGCACCTGGTCCTCGCCGGTGCCCACGATCACATCGTGCACCGGGACGTCCGCGACGATGCGCGCCATCCGCTTCTTCTCCGCGGCCAGCATGGACTTCAGCCGGTTCGGGTTGCCCTCGGCGACCAGCACGATGCCCGCCTTGCCGACGGCCCGGTGGATGACGTCCTGGTTGCGGTTCATCGCCACCGCGGGCGTCACCGACCAGCCGCGGCCCACGTTCTCGAGCACCGCCGCCGCCGCGCCCGGCTGTCCTTCCATCTGCCCGAAGGCCGCCCGCTCGGCCCGGCGGCCGAAAACGATCGCCATCGCGAGGAAAGCCAGGACGAAGCCCAGGATGCCCAGGAAGATCGGGTGGTTGATCCAGAAGCCGATCGCGAGGAAGACACCGAACGTGACGATTCCCACCGCGGCGACGACAAGACCGACCTTCGAGTCGACCTTCTTGGTCATCTTGTAGGTCAGGGCGATCTGCTTCAGACGCCCGGGGTTCTCGGAGTTTTCCTTCCTCGCCATACAGCGAAGTTTACGTGGCCTGGGAAGCCCCGGTGGACACGGCCTCCAGGACGTGCTGGGCCTCGTGCCGGTCCTTCGCCCGGCGACGGTCCTCCAGCACCGCGGTCCAAGCGTTACGGCGGGCGGTGCGCTGCCCGCCGCCCAGCAGCAGACCCTCCAGAGCGAGCAGCGCGTCGGTGACGGACGGCGGACGTACGGGCGCGGCCGACATGGGTCCCCCTCGGGAGCGGCGAATAACCGTGTGATCGAAGCTCACACACAGAACGTTGTGTGGCTTAATCGTTACCCAAAGGTGTTACCAGTGCGTGACCGGCCGGTCAAACACCGATGAAGCCTTGAAAAGCCGACGATCTTGCTCTGACCTGCGGCGTCCCTCAAGGCGCGGCGCGTGGGTGTGCCCGTACTCACATAGCGTGTTGGTCACATCCGGTGGTCATACCGCCTGCGCGGCCACCACGGCACCGCGCTTTTCGACCGCCTGCTGATAGAGCCTGCCCGCGCGGTACGAGGAGCGGACGAGCGGGCCGGACATGACACCGGCGTAGCCGATCTCCTCCGCCTCCTCCTTCAGCTCCACGAACTCCTGGGGCTTGACCCAGCGGTCCACCGGGTGGTGCCGGACGGACGGCCGCAGATACTGCGTGATCGTGATCAGCTCGCAGCCCGCGTCGTACAGGTCCTGGAGCGCCTGGCTGATTTCCGCCCGCTCCTCGCCCATGCCCAGGATCAGATTGGACTTGGTGACCAGACCCGCCTCGCGCGCCCTGGTGATCACTTCGAGCGAGCGCTCGTAGCGGAAGCCGGGGCGGATGCGCTTGAAGACCCGCGGAACGGTCTCGACATTGTGCGCGAGCACCTCGGGGCGGGACGAGAAGACCTCGGCGAGCTGCTCGGGCACCGCGTTGAAGTCCGGGATCAGCAGCTCGACGCCGGTGTCCGGCATCAGGGCGTGGATCTGGCGGACCGTCTCCGCGTACAGCCAGGCGCCGCCGTCCTCGAGGTCGTCGCGGGCGACCCCGGTGATCGTCGCGTACTTCAGCTCCATGGACTGGACGGACTCCGCCACGCGGCGCGGCTCGTCGCGGTCCAGGGGCTGCGGCTTGCCGGTGTCGATCAGGCAGAAGTCACAGCGCCGGGTGCACTGCTCGCCACCGATCAGGAAGGTCGCCTCGCGGTCCTCCCAGCATTCGTAGATGTTCGGACAGCCCGCTTCCTGGCACACGGTGTGCAGGCCCTCGCGCTTCACCAGGCCCTGGAGCTCGGTGTACTCGGGCCCCATCTTCGCGCGGGTTTTGATCCACTCCGGCTTGCGCTCGATGGGCGTCTGGCTGTTCCGGACCTCAAGGCGCAGCATTTTGCGTCCGTCGGGTGCGACTGCGGACACGTCCGGCACTCCTTAGTGGGTGGAGAGGCATCGAATCTTTGGCGAACCCCAGCGTACGCCCGTCATTCGTACGCCCTTACGCCCAGGGCGACCGAGGGTCCTCAGACGGCGCGGGGCAGCGGCACGGCGGACTCCAGGACGGCCAGCAGATGCTTCTCGATCACCGGAACCACCTCCGCCACGCTGATCTCGCGGCCCAGCTCCTCCGAGAGCGAGGTCACACCCGCGTCGCGGATGCCGCACGGCACGATCCGGTCGAACCAGGTGGTGTCGGGATTGCAGTTGAGCGAGAAGCCGTGCATCGTCACGCCCTTGGCGATCCGCACCCCGATCTGGGCGAGCTTGCGGTCCTCGCGGCGCTGGCCGGCGTTGGACGGGGCGTACTCCGGGCCGTTCAGCCGGGGGTCGAACTCCTCGTCGGCGACGCGCGGATCGAAGTCCAGATTCAGCCCGCCCAGCGCGCGGCGCTCCTCCAGCGGGTCCCCCAGCACCCACACCCCGCTGCGGCCCTCGACCCGGGTGGCCTCCAGGCCGAACTCCGCACAGGTGAGGAGCAGGGCATCCTCCAGACGTCGTACATGCGCGATGACGTCCACCGGACGCGGCAGCTTGAGGATCGGATAGCCGACGAGCTGCCCCGGCCCATGCCAGGTGATCTTGCCGCCGCGGTCCACGTCCACGACCGGGGTGCCGTCCAGGGGGCGCTCGTTGTCGGCCGTGCGCCGGCCCGCGGTGTAGACCGGCGGGTGCTCCAGCAGCAGACAGGTGTCCGGCACCTCGTCGGCGAACCGCGCGGCGTGCACCCGCCGCTGCTCCTGCCACGCCTCCTGGTAGTCGACGGCGTCCGCCCCGAATCCCAGATGGACAAAGCGCAGCTCACTCACGGCGGCAATCCCTTCGGACCTCGTACAGCGCTCCGGCGCCCGTCCGGTGCGCCTCAGCCACTCTACGTCCGGCGGATCCGGCCCCCGCAGCCGGATCGTTGCGCCGGGCGCTCTCACCCGACCCTCACACGATCGGATGAATGCCGGGCGAGCGAGACGATCAGTGGCCCGGCGGCGGCTACTTTCGGGCCGTTTCCACGAAGCGATCAGGGAGACCGGCAGGCTGATGACGGAACGACCCCCGCAGCGCATTCCCAACCGTCAGCTCGCCGCGCTCATCGCGGAGGCGGGCTTCTCGAACGCCGGGCTCGCCCGGCGGGTGGACCAGCTCGGCCTCGAGCACGGTTTGGACCTGCGGTACGACAAGACATCCGTGACCCGCTGGCTGCGCGGACAGCAGCCGCGCGGCACCACTCCGGCGCTGATCGCCGAGGTCTTCACCCGGCGCCTCGGACGCCGGCTCAGCGCCCAGGACCTGGGCCTCGACGCCTGTGCGCCGGTCTATGCCGGGCTGGAGTTCGCCGCCACCCCGCAGGAGGCGGTGGACATCGTCAGCGGGCTGTGGCGCAAGGACTCCGGCAGCCAGGCGGAGCTACGGAAGATCGCCTTCACCCCGGCGGGGCTGGTGGTCCCCAGCCGCGACTGGCTGATCGGGCGACCCGACGACAAGGTGGCGCGCGGCGAGCCGCCCACACCGCCCCCGGGCGCGGTGCCGGTCAGGGTGGTGGGCAGGACCGCCGGGCCGGGCGCCCGGCCGCCGCTGCCCCGGCAGCGGCAGACGGACCGCTGCCAGCGCGGTCCCGGCCACCGGGTCACCGGCGGGGACATCGCCGCGCTGCGGTCGGTGGGCGAGCTGTTCCGCTCCCTGGACCAGACGTACGGCGGCGGGCACGCCCGGCAGGCCCTGGTGCGGTATCTGGAGCACGAGGGCGAGCCGATGCTGCGTGGCACCTACGGGGAGGCGACGGGGCGGCGGCTGTTCGCCGCGATCGCCGATCTGACCCGGCTCGCGGGCTGGACCTCGTACGACATCGCGGCCCACGGCCTGGCCCAGCGGTACTTCGTCCAGGCGCTGCGGCTCGCCCAGGCCGCGGGGGACCGGCCGTACGGCAGCTATGTGCTGGTCACGATGAGCCGCCAGGCCGTCTATCTCGGCCATGGGCGGGAGGCAGTCCAGCTGGCCCGGGTGGCCCAGCAGGGCATGGGCGGCGGCGCCCCGCCCGCCCTCCAGTCGCTGCTGCACGCCGTGGAGGCGCGGGGCCACGCCGTCATGGGCGAGGTGCGTGCCTGCACCGCCTCGCTGGCGCGCGCCGAGCGGGCGCTGGAGACGGCCCGGCCGGGGGACGAGGTGCCCTACTGGGCGCGGTTCTTCGACGAGGCGCAGCTGGCCGACGAGTTCGGACACTGCCACCGCGATCTCCAGCAGTACCGTGCCGCCGCCCAGCACGCCGAGCGCTCGCTCCAGCTGCGCGGCAAGGCGTACGCGCGCAGCAGGCTGTTCTGCCGAGTGGTGCTGGCGACGGCGCGGCTGGGCCTCGGCGAGCTGGAGCAGGCGTGCGCGCTGGGCGCGGAGGCGGCACAGCAGGCGGCCGAGATGCGGTCGGCGCGCGCCACGGACTACGTACGGGACTTCGAGCGGCGGCTCGAGCCGTACCGGGACGCGGCGGCGGTGCGGGGGTACCGGGACCGGGTGGCGGCGCTGGGGTAGCCGGGGCGGGGCGTGACGTAACTGGTTGGGCGCGGGGCGGCGGGCTGGGCCCGCCGCCCCGCAGGTCCTCCGGGCCGGCGGGTCAGGCCGCCGCCGCGCCCGGGGTCGAGGGCTCGGCGCCGGGGAGCGCGCCGAGGTCGTGCAGGATGGCGCGGGCGGCGCGGCGTCCGGAGACGAGGGCGCCCTGCACCGTGCTGGAGTCGCGGTGGTCGCCGCACACATACAGGCCGGACAGCAGCCGGACCGGGCGCCGCAGATCGTGGGGTGCGGGCATGGCGGGGACCGCGCTGGGGTCGTGGTGGGCGGCGAGCAGCTCCCAGCGGGCGGTGGAGGTGCCGTAGACCGCGGCCAGTTGGGCCCGGGCGGCCCGGTCGAGCTCGGCGGCGGGCAGGGCCGCGGCGGCGCCCAGGACCGTTGAGGTGATCAGGACCCGGCCGGGCGGGGTGCGCGAGGGATCGACCTCGCTGGCGACGGCGGTGTGCGCGACCGGGCCGCGGTCCCCGGCGGTGAGCACCAGAGCGGGCTCGCGCAGCGGCGACCGGTCCGCGGTGTGGTGCAACACGGTGACCGGGTGGAAGTCCGGGAGCCGCAGCCCGGGGAGGAGGTCCGCGGCGGCGCGCGCGCCGGTGGCGACCAGCACCGAGCGGCAGGCGAACTCGCCGTGTTCGGCGGTGGCCACGGCGGTGGTGGAGGCCGTCACGGCGCGTACGCCGGTGTGGACCGTGCCCGGCGGCAGGGCCGCGGCCAGCAGCTCCGGGACGGCCGAGGCGCCGCCCGCCGGGAGGCACAGCCGACCCCGTGCGTAGCCGCGCAGCACCAGGTCGGCGCAGCGGCTGGAGGTGGTCAGCCCGGGGTCGCTGAGCAGTGAGACGAGCAGCGGGCGCAGAAAGCCCTCGACGGTACGGGCGGGCAGCCCGCGCCCGGCCAGGGTCTCGGCGACGGGCCGGTCGGGGCGGGTGAGGAGGCGGTCGGCGGGCAGGGCGGCGAGCCTGCCGAGGGCCGAGCCGAGCCGGGCCTGGTCGAGCGCGCCGCCGAGAGGCGCACGGGCGGCGTTCGCGAGGGCGCGCGCCGTGGTCAGTGCGCCCCTCGTGCTCCGGCTGCCCGTGGCCCGGCCGTTTGCGCTCCGGCCGTTGGTGCCCCAGCCGCCGCCGCCGGTGGCGCCGACCCGGTGGGTGCGGCCGTCGGAGCGCACCAGCACGCCCGGGGCGAAGGGGCGCAGCACGAGTTCGCCGAGCCCGGGGGTGCGCCGCAGCTCCGGGAAGGAGGTGTTGATGAGCTGTCCGGTGCGGTCCAGCCGGAAGCCGTCGATCAGATCGGTGGTCATGCGGCCGCCCACGCGGGGCGCGGCTTCCAGCACGCTGACCGTGACCCCCGCACTGGTCAGCTGGTGGGCCGCGGCCAGCCCCGCCAGTCCGGCTCCCACGATGACGACGTCCGTGCGGTGCGCGCTGGTGAGCACGTGCCCTCCCCGAGGTCGGTGCGTACGCTAGGGGGCCTGGTGCCCCCGACCGGCAGCCCGGATGCCTCTGTCCCACAACTCGGGTTCCCTGGGCCCGTCATGACAGTACGGACAAAAACGGTCGATGCCAGACGCGCATCGACCGAGCATGGGCGCACAGCGGTCGCACATCGGCCCCCGGCGGTCGATCAGCGGCGACCCCCGCGCGCGGCCAGCGCCGCCCGCAGCGCCTCCTCGATCCCCGGGTGGGCGAAGGTGAACCCCGAGTCCAACAGCCGCCGGGGCACGGCCCGCACACTGCCGAGGACATCGCTGGAGAGCTCGCCCAGCGCGAGCCGCAGCGCGGGCGCGGGGACGGACAGCAGCGTCGGCCGGCCCAGCACCCGGCCCATGGCGGCGGTCACCTCGCGGTTGGTGACGGGCTCGGGTGCGGTGAGGTTGACCGGGCCCGCCAGCCCCTCGGTGGTCAGGATGTGGCGCAGGGCGGCGATGTGGTCGTCCAGGGCGATGAAGCTCCAGTACTGGCGGCCGCTGCCCATCCGGCCGCCGAGGCCGAGCCGGAACAGCGGGAAGAGCCGCCCCCAGGCCCCGCCCTCCCCGGCCACCACCAGCCCGGTGCGGGCGAACACGGTTCGCACGCCCGCGTCCTGGGCCGCCCCGGCCGCCTCCTCCCACTCCTGGCACAGGCCCGCGAGGAAGCCCTCGCCAGGGGGCGCGCTCTCGTCCACCGCGCGCTCCCCGGTGTCGCCGTAGATGCCGATCGCGCTGCCGCTCACCAGCACCCGCGGCGGGGTGTCGAGGGAGGCCACGGCCTCGGCGATGGCGGCGGTGCCGAGCACCCGGCTGTCCCGCAACTCCTTCTTGTAGGCGTCGGTCCAGCGGCGGTCGCCGATGCCCGCGCCCGCGAGATGCACCACCGCCGCACAGCCCGCGAGCCCCTCGGTGTCCACCCACTGCCGCTTCGGCTCCCACCGGACCTCGTCCGCCGCCCGCGGCGGGCGCCGCACCAGCCGCACCACCTCGTGGCCGTCCGCGCGCAGGGAGCGGACGAGAGCCGTGCCGATGAGTCCGGACGAACCGGTGATCGCGATACGCATGGGGCCATCCTGCCGCCATCGCATACCGGATGCCGGATGCGCCGCTCAACGCCCTGGCGAACGGACCGTCATGGCACAGTGACCCGCATGTCCGATCTGATCATTCGACC
The DNA here is from genome assembly GCF_055569495.1 of Streptomyces sp. NPDC028305. Lineage (NCBI taxonomy): Bacteria > Bacillati > Actinomycetota > Actinomycetes > Kitasatosporales > Streptomycetaceae > Streptomyces > Streptomyces sp. NPDC028305. The sequence goes on along the minus strand of NZ_JBVHTN010000001.1, from coordinate 480,482 downwards.
CGCCGCCCTCGCCGACGACGCGACACTCGCCGATCTGGACCGGCGCACCTGGTCCCCGCTGCACTCCGTACAGCCGCCGCCGAGCCCGGACGCCCCCTTCTTCACCGACCGGAACCGGCCCGAGCAGCTGCTGATCGCCGAGGCCGAGGGGCGGACGGCGGGCTTCATACGCCTCGTCGCGCCGACCCCGCTCGCCTGCAACGCGCATGTACGCGCGATCCAGGGCCTGGCGGTGGACGACTGGGCGCGCGGCCGGGGCGTGGCGCGGGCGCTGCTCGGCGCGGCGTACGAGGAGGCCAGGCGCCAGGGGGCGGTCCGCATCACGCTGCGGGTGCTCGGGCACAACGCGCCGGCGCGGCGGCTGTACGAGTCCGAGGGCTTCGCGGTGGAGGGCGTGCTGCCGGGGGAGTTCCTGCTGGACGGAGAGTACGTGGACGACGTGCTGATGGGGCGCTCTCTCTGAGCCCCTGGCCTCACTGAGTCAGGCGCGGAAGCGTTCCCACAGCCGGGGGAACCGCTCCGCCAGTGTCCGCTCGTCCTCCAAGTCGACGGCCGAGCCCTCGGGTTCGGCCGTCCGCGAGGGCAGACCCAGGTCCGGCAGCACCGCGCCGGTCAGCTGCTCGTACGCCTCGTCCGCCGCGAAGCCCAGGTCCTCGCAGTCCCCGTCCACCCGCTCGTCGAAGCTCTCCAGCAGCTCGGCGAGGTTGTCCGGCTCGTGCAGCGCGCCCTCGAACACCTCCCGGCCCTGGCCGATCAGCCAGTAGCGGAAGGCGTCGAAGGCGTCGTCGCCGACATTCCCCAGCAGAAGTTGGGCCGCGGCCCACAGGTCCCAGCGGTAGGCGCGGTTGGAGCGGGCCTCGAAGTGACGGGCGAAGTCCAGGACGGCGTCCGGGTCCAGCTGGGACAGCCGGTCGACGAGCAGGTCGGACTGGTCCTCGGGGTCGCCCTCGGCGGCATCCCGAGCGCTGTCGACCAGCTCCCAGAACTCCGTCTCGTCCATCACGGGACCAGCATCGGCCCTTGTGCGCGCTTGTGCACGCCGGAGTGGCCCGGAATGCAAGGCGACAGAAAAAGACGACAGAAGATGGCGGGATTCACTGCGAAGGTCGGAGGTGTCCACACCAGTCCGAGAAGGGGCATACAGACGTGAGCACAAAGGGCGCACTGGCGGGCAGGGTCGCACTCGTCGCAGGGGCGACACGCGGCGCGGGCCGGGCGATGGCCGTGGAGCTGGGGGCGGCGGGGGCCACCGTCTACGCGACGGGGCGCACCACGCGGGAGAAGGCCAGCGAGGTCGGGCGGACGACGGAGACCATCGAGGAGACGGCGGAGCTGGTCACGGCCGCAGGAGGCACGGGGATCGCGGTACCGGTCGACCATCTGGTGCCCGAGCAGGTGCGGGCGCTGGTGGAGCGGATCGAGGACGAGCAGGGGCGGCTGGATGTGCTCGTCAACGATGTGTGGGGAGGCGAGCACCTGGTCACCTTCGACAAGAAGTCCTGGGAGCTGGAGCTGGAGAACGGGCTGCGGATGCTCCGGCTCGGCGTCGAGACCCACCTTGTCACCAGCTACTACGCGCTGCCGCTGCTGACCCGGCGGCCGGGCGGGCTGGTGGTCGAGGTGACCGACGGCACGGCCGAATTCAACAGGACCTACCGCGAGAACCTCTTCTACGACCTTGCCAAGAACGCCCCCATCCGGACGGCCTTCGGGCTCGCCCAGGAGCTGAAGGAGTTCGGCGGCACGGCGGTCTCCATCACCCCGGGCTTTCTGCGCTCCGAGCAGATGCTCGACCACTTCGGGGTGACCGAGGAGAACTGGCACGACGCCGTCGAGCGGGAGCCGCACTTCGCCATCGCCGAGTCGCCGCACCTGGTCGGGCGGGCGGTCGCGGCGCTCGCGGCGGACCCGGAGCGGGCGCGGTGGTCGGGGAAGTCGGTGTCCAGCGGCCAGCTGGCCAAGGAGTACGGCTTCACGGATGTGGACGGCTCGCGGCCGGATGCGTTCGGCTACTTCCGGGATGTCGTCTCCGGCGGGAAGGAGGGGACGGCCGCGGACTACCGGTAGAGCGCGGAGGCGCGGGCGGCCGCCGCGGCGAAGCGCTCGCGTAGCTCCGGCGGCTCCAGCACCTCCGCCTCCGGGCCGAGCGCCAGCAGCTGCTCGTACGCCACGTCCAGCGACTCCACGGGCAGGGTGACGGTGATCCGCCCCTGCCCGTCGGGGTCCCCGGCCGCCCCGGCCGCCGCGACCGCCTCCTGGCCCGCCGTCCGGTCCGTCACCTGCGGCAGCCGGCGCGCGCCCTCCCCGGTCAGCCGCAGCACGACCTTCTCGCGCAGGAGCGAGCGGGCGAACTGCGCGGCGCGCTCCTCCCAGAACGCGGGCAGGTCGAAGTCCGCCAGCCGCTCGAAGCGGTCGTGGCGGTCCTGGCGGTCGGCGGGGCCCGCCGGCCCGACGGCGGTGAAGCGGTCCACCCGGTAGACGCGGAAGTCGCCCTCGCCCTCGACCCGTGCCGCCAGGTACCAGACGCCCGCCTTCAGCACCAGGCCGTACGGCTCCAGCTCCCGCTCCACCTCGATGTCCCGGCGGTGGTAGCGGGCCGTGACCCGGCGGTCGTCCCACACGGCGTCGGCGACCGCGGGCAGCAGCTCGGGCGTCTCGGGCTCGTGCCACCAGCCGGGGGCGTCGAGGTGGAAGCGCTGGGCCGCGGTGTGCGAGGCGTCGCGCAGCTCGGGGAGGAGCGAGGCGGAGACCTTCAGGCGGGCGGCGGAGGCGGCGTCCGCGAGCCCCATGCCGCGCAGCGCGGACGGCACCCCGGACAGGAACAGCGCCTCGGCCTCGGTGCGGCCGAGGCCGGTCAGCCGGGTGCGGTAGCCGCCGACCAGGCGGTAGCCGCCGGTGCGGCCGCGGTCCGCGTAGACCGGGACCCCGGCCTCGGAGAGCGCGGCCACATCGCGCGTGACCGTACGCTCCGAGACCTCCAGCTCCCGCGCCAGGTCGGCCCCCGTCATGGAGGGCCGGGACTGCAACAGCAACAAGAGACGGATCAGCCGAGCGGCGCGCATGCGTCCATCATGCCCTTGCGCGCGGCCCGGGGCCGGGGTTCCTCCCCGCCCTTTCCCGGTGCTCAGGACCGACTCCTCCGGAGTTGTGGCCCTCGTCGTTCCGCGAGCGAGGCGGTGGAGTCAGAGCTCAATCCCCGCCAACTTCGAGAGCTTCAACAACTTCGCGTTGCTCCTCCGGTGCAGGGACGACACCACCCGGAACACTTCCCGACCCATCGGATGGATACGGGCCATCTGTGGTGCCGCGTCCCAGGCGATGCTCAGGTTTTCCAGCGCCCCGTCACGGTTCCCGAGGTCGAGCTGAGCCCTGGCGTAGTTGATGTGCGTCGGGGCTACCCGTGTCGGAGGCAGACCCGCCAGGGCGGCAGGCAGGTCATCGGCCAGCCTCAGCGCCTCCCGGGGCCTGCCAAGATCCACACAGGTGGCGAGTTCGTGCGTGGACGTGTTCTGAGGTCCCACGGTCAGACCATGCACGTCCAGGTCACGGCCAATGCCGATGTTGGCGTTATGGGCGGAATCGATATGGCGCTGAGCTTCCCGCTTCGCTTCCCGCTTCGCTTCCCGCTTCGCTTCCCGCTTCGCTTCCCGCTTATCTGTCAGCCGACCAGCAAGGGTCATCCCTCGGAGGTTCAGGACGGATACCGCGACACGGAGCTGTAGACCTCTGCGAGCGTCATCCACGCTTCTGCGGTGTTGGCCGCGTGCGCGTGAGCCGTAGCGTCCCGCAGGAGACTCGGGAGCAATTTCTTGAGCCCAACCACGTCTACGGCGTCCCGGTACCTTCCAGCGGCCTCCAGAGCCGCACCCATGCGCGGCTCCTCGACAGGCCGTCTGTCCGGCAGGTCGTAGTCCCTGATGGCGGCCCTGAGAGAGGAGAGACGCGCTTGATCCTCCTGAGTGACAGGGACACGGCCAAGTACCTCGTCCATGGTCACGCCGAAGGCGCGAGCCAGGGCAGCGGCGAGGGCAGGCGTCAGCGTCCGGCCCGCCGCTCGTCAGCGCAGATACCCGATCAGTCGGTCGACCAGGTCGACCGGGCGCGACAGCGCGACCAGGTGACCGCCGGGGACGTCGTCGGCGTTGATCCCGAGACGGTCGCGGGCCACTCGGCGCTGGAACTCCGAGGGGAAGAACCGGTCCTCGGCTGCGGCAAGCACGCGAGTGGTCACATCCGGCCACCGTTCGATGCCGCAAGGCTGGCTGAACGCGGCGTCGGCCTCAGGCCGGTCATGCGCCGCGCCGGCGGCGGCGACCTCGGCCGGCACGTCGTGCAGGAAATAGGTGGACAGGTCGAACTCCGGGCTGTACCCGCCTGCTTCGGCTGCTGCGACGCGGGCCGCCGGCGATCCGGTGTTGTCCCACCACTGTCCGGGCGTCTCGCCCGGCAGCGGGATCATCGCGTTGACCAGCACCAACAGATCTACTTGCACGCGAGCGCAGACCATCGGGGCGGTGAAGCCGCCCATCGACTGGGCCACCAACACAACGTCGTCATGGTCGCCGATCGCAGCGACCACCGCGTCGGTGTACTCGGGCAGCCCTGCGGATTCGTCGGCGCCGGGCAGTTCAACAGCGACCGCCTCGTGCCCCCTGGCGTGCGACTCGGGCACCACACGATGCCAGTACCAGGCCGCACCCCCGGCCCCGGGAATCAAGACAAACATGCATATACCTCGCACTCTCCGCTTCGTTCTTGGAACATTGAGACCGTCGGGAACGATGAGAATCATCGGTCATGATTTATTCGCACAAGGCGGCGGGCACGGAAAGGACGACGACGGAGGCGACGGGCACCCCGGACAGCCGTGGACGCCCACCGACGAGCCTCACCCGGACGGTTCGACGCCTCCCGGCGATGGGACGCACAAGAAGTGACAAGCTCGGCTGAGCAGGCGGGGCGGCCCACTCGTCAGGAGCTGGGCCGCCTCCTCCTCAACACGGGTGCCATGTCGGCCGAGTGGGTCCCGGCTTTTGAGGCCGTGCCACGCTCCCGCTTCCTGCCTGCCCTGATATGGCCGCATGACATGGCCACCGGCCGATACTCCACGGTCAACAAAGAGCAGGATCCGAAAGCGTGGCAGCAATACGCCGACTCCGACGACCCCATCGTCACGCAATGGGACGACGGCGCGCACGAGGGTCCCGGGCCGGGTAATTCCTTCAGCTCCTCGTCGTCCATGCCGAGCCTGGTGTTCTCCATGCTGGCCGACCTGGATGTGAAGCCGGGACACCGGGTGCTGGAGATCGGTACGGGCACAGGGTGGAACGCGGCCTTGCTGGCGCATCGTCTGGGCGCTGAGAACGTCGTCACCGTGGAAGTGGACGGTGCTGTTGCCTCGGATGCCAAGAAGTCCTTGGATCGCTTCGGGCTACCGATGCAGGTGGTGCACGGGGACGGGCTCCTCGGGTACCCCGCACGCGCTCCGTACGATCGCGTCATCGCCACATGCGGGTTACGTAAGATCCCGTTCGCGTGGGTGGAGCAGTCCAAACCAGGCGGGGTGCTCCTCGTTCCCTGGGGGACGTACTACGGTCCTGGCGAAGCGACCGCCCGACTCGTGGTCGCCCCGCACGGACAGAACGCGTCGGGGCCGTTCACCCGGCCCGTGGCGTTCATGCGTCTGCGCTCTCAACGGTTCGTGTGGCCCCGGCACGACGAGTACGTCCCGCCGGGGGCACTGGACGCCGCGGAGACGTCCACCACGACGCTCACTGAGGCGCAGTTCTGTGGCACCGGGAGTTTCGACGCGGTCGGTTTCGCCTTGGGCCTGCGTGTGCCTGACGTTGCGCACAACCCCGACCGCAAGCGGGATGGTCGGCGCGCTGTGTGGTTCTACGGGCTCTCGGACAGGTCCTGGGCCGTCGTCGTTTTCCGTGATGACCGCAGAGAGGCCAAGGTCTACCAGTCCGGCCCGCGCCGATTGTGGGGTGAGGTGGAGAGCGCCTACCGCTGGTGGGTCAGCCATGGCGAACCGGATCACTCCCGGTTCGGTCTCACGGTCACGGCCGAAGAGACACACGCTTGGCTGGACGATTCCGCGAACTCCTGGCCCCTGTGAAACGACCGGCCCCGCTCATACGCCAGCATGGCGCATGGGCGGGGCTTCCGCAGTCCGCGGGGCGGTCAGATGCCGTAGCGCTCGGCCGCTTCCTTCGCCGCCGTGGGCTTGACCTCGCCGCGGCGGGCGAGCCGGCTCAGGGCGGTGACCACGATCGCCGGGACGTCCACCCCGAAGTGGCGGCGGGCGGCCTCGCGGGTGTCGGAGAGGCCGAAGCCGTCCGTGCCGAGCGAGTACCAGTCCTGCTCGACCCACTGGCTGATCTGGTCGGGGACGGCGCGCATCCAGTCGCTTACGGCGAGGACCGGGCCCGGTGCGCCTGCCAGGGCACGGGTGACGTACGGGACCCGGTCTTCACCGTTGAGCTGCGCCGCGTCACAGGACAGGGCGTCGCGGCGCAGCTCGCTCCAGGAGGTGGCGGACCACACGTCGGCGGCCACGCCCCAGTCGTCGGCGAGGAGCTTCTGGGCCTCCAGGGCCCAGTGGATGGCGGTGCCGGAGGCGAGGAGCTGGATGCGCGGGGCGCCCTCGTCCGTCAGCTCGGCCGACTTGTAGCGGTAGAGGCCCTTGAGGATGCCCTCCTCGACGCCCTCGCCGGCGGGCATGGGCGGCTGGACCTTGGTCTCGTTGTAGACGGTCAGGTAGTAGAAGACGTCCTCGGCGTCCGGGCCGAACATCCTGCGCAGACCGTCCCGCACGATCGCGCCGACCTCGTACGCGAAGGCCGGGTCGTACGCGACCGCCGCCGGGTTGGTGGAGGCGATCAGGTGGGAGTGGCCGTCGGCGTGCTGGAGGCCCTCGCCGGTCATCGTGGTGCGGCCCGCCGTGGCGCCGACCAGGAAACCGCGGCCGAGCTGGTCGGCCAGCGCCCACATCTGGTCGGCGGTGCGCTGCCAGCCGAACATCGAGTAGAAGATGTAGAAGGGGATCATCGGCTCGCCGTGCGTCGCGTACGATGTCGCGGCGGCGGTGAAGTCGGCCATCGAACCGGCTTCGGTGATGCCCTCGTTGAGGATCTGGCCGTTGGCCGCTTCCTTGTAGTAGAGCAGCTGGTCGCGGTCGACCGGGTCGTAGGTCTGGCCGAGCGGGGAGTAGATCCCGGCGGTCGGGAAGAGCGACTCCATGCCGAAGGTGCGCGCCTCGTCGGGGACGATCGGCACCCAGCGGCGGCCGGTCTCCTTGTCCCGCATCAGGTCCTTGACCAGGCGGACGAACGCCATGGTGGTGGCGATCTCCTGGCTGCCGGAGCCCTTGGCCAGGGTCTCGAAGGGCTTGGCCGACGGCTCGGGCAGGGCGACCGGGTGGACCTTGCGGGCCGGGGCGGGGCCGCCGAGGGCGGCGCGGCGCTCCTGGAGGTAGCGCACCTCGGGGGAGTCGGCGCCGGGGTGGACGTACGGGACCAGCTTGTCGTCCAGCGCGCTGTCCGGGATGGGCAGCTCCAGGAGGTCGCGCATAGCGCGGAACTCCTTGCCGCTCAACTTCTTCATCTGGTGGTTCGCGTTGCGCGACTCGAAGCCGGGGCCGAGCGTGTAGCCCTTGACGGTCTGGGCCAGGACGACGGTCGGGGCGCCCTTGTGCTCCATGGCCGCGCGGTACGCCGCGTACACCTTGCGGGGCTCGTGGCCGGCCCGGGAGGTGTGGAAGCACTCGGCGAGCTTGGTGTCGGTGAGGCCCTGGCCGAGCCGGGCGAGCTCGGGGTCGGCGCCGAAGAAGTGGTCGCGGATGTACGCGGCGTCGCGCGTCGCGTACGTCTGGAACTGGGCGTCGGGGACCTCGCGCAGCCGGCGCAGCAGCGCGCCCGAGGTGTCGAGGGCGAGCAGCTCGTCCCAGGCGGAGCCCCACAGGGCCTTGACGACATTCCAGCCGGCGGCGCGGAACTGCGCCTCCAGCTCCTGCACGATCTTGAAGTTGGCGCGCACCGGGCCGTCGAGCCGCTGGAGGTTGCAGTTGATGACGAAGGTGAGGTTGTCCAGACCCTCGCGGCCGGCCAGGGCGAGCGCCGCGGTCGACTCGGGCTCGTCCATCTCGCCGTCGCCGAGGAAGGCCCATACGTGGGAGCCGGCGGTGTCCTTGATGCCGCGGTTCGCGAGATAGCGGTTGAAGCGCGCCTGGTAGATCGCGGAGATCGGGCCGAGGCCCATGGAGACGGTGGGGAACTCCCACAGCCAGGGCAGCCGCCGCGGGTGCGGGTAGGAGGGCAGGCCCGAGCCGCCCGCCTCGCGGCGGAAGTTGTCCAGGTGAGCCTCGGTCAGCCGGCCGTCGAGGAAGGCACGGGCGTAGATGCCGGGGGAGGCGTGGCCCTGGATGTAGAGCTGGTCGCCGGAGCCGTCCGTCTCCTTGCCGCGGAAGAAGTGCTGGAAGCCAGTCTCGTAGAGCCAGGCGGCGGAGGCGAAGGTGGCGATGTGGCCGCCGAGGCCGTCACGGCTGCCGCGGGTGACCATCGCGGCGGCGTTCCACCGGTTCCAGGCGGTGATCCGCCGCTCCATGTCCTCGTCGCCCGGGAAGGAAGGCTCCGCGGCGGTGGGGATGGTGTTGACGTAGTCCGTCTCGAGCAGCGGGGGCAGCCCAAGACCGGCGGTCTCGGCGCGCTCCAGCGTGCGGCGCATCAGGTACGAGGCGCGGTGTGGGCCCGCGGCCCGGGTGACGGCATCCAGGGACGCGCCCCACTCGGCGGTCTCCTCGGGGTCGCGGTCCGGGAGCTGGTCGAGCTCGCTGGACTGCTTCGGGACGGGCTGCTGGATGGGCTGCTTCCGGGTGGCTGCGGCCATCCCTCCGTTGACGAGGTCGGTCATGTCTCGACTGTAAATTCTGATCGATGATCGATCAAAGTACTTGAGGCCAAAAACTTCTCCGAAAGGCGAAATTGGCATTCCGTGCCGCGAAAGAAGGCACGGCGTGCAGTGCCAGAGGGGTGTCAGGCGCGTGGCGCGCAGCCCAGGACGTGTTCCTTGACCAGCTCCGCCACCCGCGGGTCCCGTCGCCGGAACGCGTCCACGACGGCCTGGTGCTCCTCCGCGTACGACTCCTGGCGGGTGCCGAGCCAGCGGATGGACAGCGTGGTCCAGATCTCGATGCCCAGCGATTCCCAGGTGTGCAGCAGCACACTGTTGCCCGAGGCCCGCACCAGCTCGCGGTGGAAGGCCACGGTGTGCCGCACCTGGGCCTCCCCGTCGGATCTTCGGTCCGCCTCGTACAGCGCCGCCACCTCGGGCTCCAGCGCCGAGGTGTCCTCGGCCAGCCGGGGCGCGGCGAGCTCCGCGGCGATCTGCTCGAGACCGGCCCGCACCGGGTAGATCTCCTCCAGGTCGGCGGCGGTCAGATTGCGGACGCGTACGCCCTTGTTGGGCGCCGACTCGATCAGCCGCAGGGTCTCCAGCTCGCGCAGCGCCTCGCGGACGGGCGTCTGGCTGACCTCCAGTTCGGTGGCGATCCGGCGCTCCACGATCCGCTCGCCCGGCTTCCAGCGCCCGCTGACGATGCCCTCCACGATGTGCTCGCGGATCTGCTCGCGCAGCGAGTGGACGACGGGATGGACCATGACACTCCTCCGGACGGTACTGACATGACAATACGGCGGCCGGGCAGACGACGGCGCCCCCGCCCGGATCTCTCCGGGCGGGGGCGCCGTTGTCAGCCGTACCGGCGGGTGCCGGCTCGAGGGCTCAGAGGCCGAGCTCGACCTCGAACTCGCCGGCCTCCAGGATCTCCTTGACCGCGGTCAGGTAGCGGGCCGCGTCGGCGCCGTCCACCAGGCGGTGGTCGTAGGAGAGCGCCACATAGGTCATGTCGCGCACCGCGATCGTCTCGCCGAGGTCCGGGTGGTTGATGACCACCGGGCGGCGGACGGTCGCGCCGATGCCCAGGATGGCGACCTGGTTCGGCGGCACGATGATCGTGTCGAACAGCGCGCCGCGTGAGCCGGTGTTGCTGATGGTGAAGGTCGCGCCGGACACCTCGTCCGGAGAGATCTTGCTGGCCCGCACCTTGCCCGCCAGCTCCGCCGTCTTCTTGGCGATACCGGCGAGGCTGAGGTCACCCGCGTTCTTGATGACCGGGGTCATCAGGCCCTTCTCGGCGTCCACCGCGATACCGACGTTCTCGACGTCGAAGTAGGTGATGGTGCCCTCGTCCTCGTTGATCCGGGCGTTGATCACCGGGTGGCTCTTCAGCGCCTGGACGGCGGCCTTGACGAAGAACGGCATCGGCGAGAGCTTGACGCCCTCACGCTGCGCGAACGACTCCTTCGCCTGGCCCCGCAGCCGCATGAGCTTGGTGATGTCCACCTCGACCACGCTGGTCAGCTGCGCCTGGCCGTGCAGGGCCTTCATCATGTTGTCGCCGATGACCTTGCGCATCCGCGGCATCTTGACGGTCTGGCCACGCAGCGGCGACGGGGCCGCGGCGGCGGCCTTCGGCGCCGCGGCCGGGACGGCGGCCTGGGCCTGCGCGGCGGCGGCGGCCTTGGCGGCCTCCGCGGCGGCGATGACGTCCTGCTTGCGGATGCGGCCGCCGACGCCGGTGCCCTTGACGGTGGCCAGGTCCACGCCGTTCTCCGCGGCGAGCTTGCGCACCAGCGGGGTCACGTACGCGCCCTCGCCCTCGGCGGCAGCCGGAGCCGGGGTGACCGGAGCCGGGGCGACCGGGGCGGGCGCGACCGGGGCCGGGGCGACCGGAGCGGGCGCCACCGGAGCCGGGGCGGGCGCCGGAGCGGCGGCCACCGGAGCCGGGGCCGGGGCGACCGGAGCCGGGGCAGGCGCCGGAGCCGGAGCCGGAGCGGCGGGGGCCGGGGCGGGAGCCGCCGGGGCGGGCGCGGCCGCCGGAGCGGCGCCGGCGACGCCGATCACGGCCAGCTTGGCGCCGACCTCGGCGGTCTCGTCCTCGGCCACCAGGATCTCGAGCAGGGTGCCCGAGGCCGGTGCCGGAATCTCGGTGTCGACCTTGTCGGTGGAGACCTCGAGCAGCGGCTCATCGGCCTCGACCGAGTCGCCGACCTCCTTCAGCCAGCGGGTGACCGTGCCCTCGGTCACCGACTCGCCCAGGGCGGGCAGCACGACGTCGGTGCCCTCGGCAGCGCCCGCGGGGGCGGCGGCCGGAGCGGGCGCCGGGGCCGGGGCCTCGGCGACGGGGGCCGGGGCGGGCTCGGGCTGCGCCACGGGGGCGGGCTCGGCCACGGGGGCGGGCTCGGCCGCGGGGGCGGGGGCGGCCGCCGGGGCCGCGCCACCGTCGTCGATGACGGCCAGCTCGGCGCCGACCTCGACCGTCTCGTCCTCGGCCACCTTGATGGAGGTGAGCACACCGGCCGCGGGGGCCGGGATCTCGGTGTCGACCTTGTCGGTGGAGACCTCGAGCAGGGGCTCGTCGGCCTCGACCCGCTCACCCTCGGCCTTCAGCCATCGGGTGACGGTGCCCTCGGTCACGCTCTCGCCGAGCGCCGGCAGGGTTACGGAAACCGCCATGGTTTCGGTTGCTCCTAACGATCTGTACGGATTGTTCGCGCTCGGGACTACTAGTCGTGGGCGTGCAGCGGCTTCCCGGCCAGTGCCAGGTGGGCCTCGCCGAGCGCCTCGTTCTGAGTCGGGTGGGCGTGGATGAGCTGCGCGACCTCGGCCGGCAGCGCCTCCCAGTTGTAGATCAGCTGAGCCTCGCCGACCTGCTCGCCCAGGCGGTCACCGACCATGTGGACGCCGACGACGGCACCGTCCCGCACCTGGACGAGCTTGATCTCGCCCGAGGTCTTCAGGATCTTGCTCTTGCCGTTGCCCGCGAGGCTGTACTTGAGGGCCACGACCTTGTCCGCGCCGTACAGCTCCTTGGCCTTGGCCTCGGAGATGCCGACCGAGGCGACCTCGGGGTGGCAGTAGGTGACCCGCGGCACACCGTCGTAGTCGATCGGCACGGTCTTCAGACCGGCCAGCCGCTCGGCCACCAGGATGCCCTCGGCGAAACCGACGTGCGCGAGCTGGAGCGTGGGCACCAGGTCGCCGACGGCCGAGATGGTGGGAACGTTGGTCTGCATGTACTCGTCGACGAGGACATAGCCGCGGTCCATCGCGACCCCGGCCTCCTCGTAGCCCAGGCCCTGCGAGACCGGGCCGCGGCCGACGGCGACGAGCAGCAGCTCCGCCTCGAAGGTCTTGCCGTTCTCCAGCGAGACCTTCACACCGTCGGCGGTGTGCTCGACGCCCGAGAAGCGCGCGCCGAGGGAGAACTTGATGCCGCGCTTGCGGAAGGCGCGCTCCAGCAGCTTGGAGCTGTTCTCGTCCTCGACCGGGACGAGGTGGGGAAGCGCCTCGACGATGGTGACGTCGGTTCCGAAGGACTTCCACGCGGAGGCGAACTCGACGCCGATGACGCCGCCGCCCAGCACGATCGCGGACTTCGGCACCCGGTCCAGGACCAGCGCGTGGTCGGAGGTGATGACGCGCTCGCCGTCCACCTCCAGGCCCGGCAGGGACTTCGGCACGGAGCCCGTGGCCAGCAGGATGTGGCGGCCGGTGTAGCGCTGGCCGTCGACATCGACCGAGGTCGGCGAGGACAGCCGGCCCTCACCGGTCACATAGGTGACCTTGCGGGAGGCGATCAGGCCCTGGAGGCCCTTGTACAGGCCCGAGACCACGCCGTCCTTGTACTGGTGCACGCCTTCGATGTCGATGCCCTCGAAGGTCGTCTTCACGCCGAACTCGGCGCCCTCGCGGGCCTGGTCGGCGATCTCACCGGCGTGCAGCAGGGCCTTGGTGGGGATGCAGCCACGGTGCAGGCAGGTGCCGCCCACCTTGTCCTTCTCGATCAGGGCGACGTCCAGACCCAGCTGCGCCGCGCGCAGGGCAGCGGCGTAACCGCCGCTACCGCCTCCGAGGATCACTAGGTCGAAAACGGTGCTGGCGTCGTTCGCCACGTCACGTCCTCCATGCATGGTGCGCCGGGGCCGGCCGTCGGTGGCCGGGCGGCGGCTGTGGTTCGGCCGCATCTTGCTTTCGGCCCTGGTGTCGGGGGCCCTGTCCTGCCGAGACAACATCTTCGCACTTGTTGACGACAGGCGGGACGCGGGGCCGCTGTGTGACATATCTCCAAACCCCTGTTCAGGGGTTACTCGCGCGTACTACCCGCGTAGGGTGGCCGGATTTCGTTTAAGGCGAAATCCGCGGCGCCCGCGCGGAGCGGCCGGGCCCGCCATGGACCCGGCCGGTCTCGGCACCGGTGGTGGCTCAGCCCAGGTCGCCGTCCGCCGTACGCTCGGCCAGCCGCACCAGGGTGCGGACCGCGGAGCCCGTGCCGCCCTTGGGGGTGTAGCCGAACGGGCCGGACTCGTTGAAGGCCGGACCCGCGATGTCCAGGTGGGCCCAGACCGCGCCGTCCTCGACGAACTCCTTGAGGAAGATCCCGGCCACCAGGCCGCCGCCCATCCGCTCACCCATGTTCGCCAGGTCGGCCACCGGGGAGTCGATGCTCTTGCGCAGGTCGCCGGGGAGCGGCATCGGCCAGGACTGCTCGCCGACCTCCCCCGCGATCTCGTGCAGGGAGGTACGGAACGCCTCGTCGTTCGCCATGATCCCGAACGTGCGGTGGCCCAGCGCGAACACCATCGCGCCGGTGAGCGTCGCCACGTCCACGATCGCGTCCGGCTTCTCCTCGCAGGCGCGGGTCAGCGCGTCGGCCAGCACCAGCCGGCCCTCGGCGTCGGTGTTCAGCACCTCGACGGTCTTGCCGCTGTACATCGTCAGCACATCGCCGGGGCGGGTGGCCGAGCCCGACGGCATGTTCTCGGCCAGCGCCAGCCAGCCGGTCACATTGACCCGCAGGCCCAGCTTCGCGGCCGCGACCACCGTGGCGAACACGGCGGCCGCGCCGCTCATGTCGCACTTCATGGTCTCGTTGTGGCCGGCCGGCTTGAGGGAGATGCCGCCCGAGTCGTAGGTGATGCCCTTGCCGACCAGGGCCAGGGTCTTCTCCGCCTTCGGGTGCGAGTAGGCGACCCGGACCAGGCGCGGCGGGGCCTGCGAGCCCTGGCCGACGCCCATGATGCCGCCGTAGCCGCCCTTCTTCAGCGCCTTCTCGTCCAGCACCTCGGTCTTGAGACCGTGCTCCTTGGCCGCCTCCAGCACGGCGGCGGCGAAGAGGGCGGGGTTGAGCAGGTTCGAGGGGGTGTTGATGAGGTCGCGGGCGCGGTTGACCTCGGCGGCGAGGGCGATGGCGCGCTCGGCCGCCGCCTTGAACTCCTTGTCGCGCGGCTTGGCGCCGAGCAGGGCGACCTCGGCGAGCGGTGCGCCGTTCTTCTTGTTGCCGTTCTTGGCGTTCTTGGCGTCGCCGTTGTTCTGGTTGGCCTTGTACGAGTACGCGCCGAGCAGCGCGCCCTCGGCGACCGCGGCGGCGTCCCCCGCGTCCGCCACCGGCAGCGCGAAGGCGCCCTTCTTCGAACCGGACAGCGCACGGGCGGCCGCGCCGGCCGCGCGGCGCAGCGCCTCGGCGTCGTAACCGTCGCCCTTGGCCGGGGCGTCGCCGAGTCCGACCGCCAGCACGACCGGGGCCTTGAGGCCGGTGGCGGAGGGCAGCTTGGTCACCTCGCCGTCCGCGCCGGTCGCCCCGAGGGTCTCCAGGACGGTGGCCAGCTTCCCGCCGAAGGCCTTGTCCACGGCCTCGGCGCCGGGGGCGACGACGGGGCCCTTGGCCCCCTTCGCCACGCCGACGACGACGGCGTCCGCGCGCAGCGTCGCGGCGGAGGAGGTGCTGAGAGTCAGAGAAGTCACGGTGATGGGGTCCCTCTTCCGGATTAGTTCCTCGGCCGACGTGGGGTGTCCCGCTGAGACGGGGACGGGCCGGCCGAGCCCATCGGCATCGTATGCGCGGGTCACCAGGTGCCCGAGCGGCGGGCTGTCGCGGGCCATCGCGAGGGTAACTCCACCGACGGCACCGGCGCGCGGGCTCGCGGGTACGGGCGGGCACGGGCGCCCTCTCGCGCACCCGTTCGGGGGTGGCCCCCGGCCGGGATTCGGGGCGTCCACTCCGTGGACGTGGGGGCCGAGCCGTACGACGGGTCAGCCCAGGGCCATGGCGATCAGGGCCGCCGTGGCCGCCGTCTCGGCGAGCGCGCCGAAGACGTCGCCGGTGACGCCGCCGAAGCGACGGCGGCAGTGGCGCAGGAGGAGTTCCGCGGCGCCCAGCGCGGCGAGGACGGCGAGCGCGTGGTGCACCGCCCCGTACGCGCCGAAGGACGCGCCGCCCACGGCGCACACCACGACCGTCACCGCCGCCGCGCCCAGCGCGGGCCCGAACGGAACCGCCCCCGCGACCGCCGCGCCCAGCCCCTCCGGCCGCGCCGCGGGCACCCCTTCGCGCGCCGCCGGCGTCAACGCGCACCGCGCCGCCATCCCGGCCGCGGCCGCCGCCACCGCGCCGTGCGCCCAGCCGGCCCCGTACAGCTCGGCCAGCGCGGCCACCTGCGCGAGCAGCGCGAACAGCAGAGTGACGACCCCGAACGGCCCGATGTCCGACCGCTTCATGATGCGCAGCGCGTCCTCCGCCGGCTTGCCGCTGCCGAGGCCGTCGGCGGTGTCGGCCAGCCCGTCCAGATGCAGCCCGCGGGTCAGCACGGCGGGCACCGCGACCGTGCCCACCGCGGCCAACAGCGCGCCGCCGCCCAGGAGCAGCAGCGCCGCACCCAACGACGCCGCGCACAGCCCGACCGTGAGCCCGGCCAGCGGGGCGCACAGCATCCCCGCGCGCGCCGCCTCGCGATCCCAGCGCGTCACACGTACGGGGAGGGCGGTGAGCGTGCCGAAGGCGAAGCGGATGCCGTCTTCCCACGAGGCGCGTGGGGGGTCCGGCGGGTCCGGCGGGTTCGGCGGGGTGGGAGGGGTGGGAGGGGTGGGTGGTGTCGGCGGGGGTGGTGGGGGCGCTGGTTGGTCGTCTGTGGGCGCCGGGGGACGCGGGGGCTGCGCGGGCAGCGGGGGCCCGGGCGGGCGTGCGGGGGACTGTTCCGGCGTGGTGTCCATCGCGCCGCAGGCTATCGCGCACCCTGAGACGCCATGGGGTATTGGTGGTATCGGAACATCGTCGAACCGGGCAAGCTGCCGCTGCTCCTCGCCCTGGCCTCGTTCATCCTCTCGTTCGCGATCACGCGCACCATCACCCGGCTCATCAGGGCCGGCAAGGGGCCGTTCCGCAATATCGCCCCCGGCGGGCTGCACATCCACCACGTCGTCCCCGGCGTCGTGCTCACCGTCCTCGGCGGCTTCGCCGCGATCGCCGGCGCGCAGGCCGGCTTCTGGGAGTACGTCGCGGCGGTGGTGTTCGGGGTGGGCGCGGGGCTGGTGCTCGACGAGTTCGCGCTGATCCTGCATCTGCACGACGTGTACTGGACCGAGCAGGGCCGGCAGAGCGTCGAGGTCGTCGTCATCACCGCGGCGCTGGTCGGCCTGGTGCTGGGCGGCTTTGTGCCGTTCGGGGTGAACGAGGTGTCAGCCGCCGAGCGCCACGACCGCGGCGCGGTGATCGTGAACGTCTGCGTCAACTTCCTGTTCGCCCTGTTCGCGCTGGCCAAGGGCAAGCCGCGGACCGCGGTGATCGGAGTGCTGGTGCCGGTGCTGGCGCTCGTCGGCGCGGTCCGGCTGGCCCGGCCGGGGTCGCCCTGGGCACGGCGCTTCTACCGCCGCAGGCCACGGACGCGGCGGCGGGCGCTGAACCGCGCGGAGCGGCACGACACCCGCTGGAGAGGGGTGCGGCGGCGGTTGCAGGACTGGATCGGGGGGTTCTCCGAGACGGGGTCCTGACGGGCAAGGGTGCGGCGGTCTCCGCGGTTCGGGGTCTCGCGGCTATCGGCGCGCCGCGGTCGTCTCCAGGTGCTTGCGGTTCAGCCACTTGGGCAGCCCCGGCGCCTCCAGGAAACCCTCGGCCCGCGCCGCGGCGATGCCGATCCGCGGCAGGTCCGTGCTCTTCTCGAAGAGCAGATAGCGGGGCTCCCAGATCGGCCGGTACTTGGCGTTGGCGCGGTAGAGCGACTCGATCTGCCACCAGCGGGAGAAGAAGCTGAGCAGCGAGCGCCACAGCCGCAGGACCGGCCCGGCGCCCAGCCTGGACCCGCGCTCGAAGACGGACCGGAACACCGCGAAGTTCAGCGAGATCTGGTCGGCGCCGACCTCCTTCGCCCGCTGGATCAGCTCCAGCACCATGAACTCCATCAGCCCGTTGTCCGAGTCCCGGTCGCGCCGCATCAGGTCCAGGGAGAGCCCGTGCGAGCCCCAGGGCGCGAAGCTCAGCATCGCGCGCGGCCTGCCGTCGCGGTCCGCGCAGTCCAGCAGCACACAGCGGCCGTCGGAGGGGTCGCCGAGCCGGCCGAGCGCCATGGAGAAGCCGCGCTCCGTCTCGCCGTCCCGCCAGTCGTCGGCGAGTCGCAGCAGCTCGGCCATCTCCTCCTCGGGGATGTCCTCGTGGTAGCGGATGCGCACCGTGTAGCCCGCGCGCTTGACCCGGTTGTAGGCCTGGCGCACGGTGCGCATCGCGCGCCCCTCCAGCGTGAACTCCTCGGTGTCGACGATCGCCTCGTCGCCGAGTTCGAGCGCGTCCAGGCCGTGCCGCGCGTACACCGTGCCGCCCTCCTCGCTCGCGCCGATCACGGCCGGGGTCCAGCCGTGCTCGCGGGCCTCGGCCAGCCACCGCTCGATCGCGCCGGGCCAGGCCTCCGGGTCCCCGATGGGGTCGCCGGCGGCCAGCGCCACGCCGCTCACCACCCGGTAGGTCACGGCGGATTTACCGGTCGGCGACCAGATGACGCTCTTGTCGTGGCGCAGCGCGAAGTAGCCGAGCGAGTCGCGGTCGCCGTGCTGCTCCAGCAGCGCGCGCAGCCCGCGTTCGTCCTCCGCGGAGATCGGGTCGACGACGCGGCGGGAGCGGAAGGCGGCGTACAGCACGAGCAGCAGCAGCCCCGTGCTCATGATGTTGATGGCCACATTCGCCCAGCCCGGGGTCTCGATGCCCTCGAAGCGGCCTTCCAGGGCCGCGAGCGAGATCAGGCGCAGCACGCCGTAGTGCCAGCGGTCCAGGAACGAGGAGCGGTAGTCGTCGGGCGCGGTGTTGGTGACGGTCACCAGCGCGGCCGCCAGCAGCGAGCCGATCAGCAGCCCGCCGACGGCGACGGCGGCCGCGAGCTTCGGGTTCGAGCGGTCGCCCTTGGCGTAGAACTCGCGGCGCCCGACGAGCAGCGCGACCACGAAGACGGCGGTGAGGCCCAGCGAGACCCAGTTCTGCGGGTGCTGGGCGACGGGCCGCTGGGTCAGCGCGAGGGCCAGCAGGGGGACGGTCAGCCCGCCGAGCACGAGGTTCAGGATCCAGGCCGCGCGCTTGCGGCGGCGCATGGTGATCGCCAGGAACATCGAGAACGCGCCGGAGAAGAAGCCCGCGGTGAGGAGGTACGGGGTGAAGTACTCGTCGACGTTGTGGCGCCTGATGTCGTTGCCGAAGGACACCCACACCGCGCCGAGGAAGTTCAGCGCGGTGACGGCGCGCAGATACCAGACGGTGAAGGCGGCGGAGCGACGCGGCCAGGGGCGGCCGCGGTGGGCGTCCTCTGTGGACTTCGAACGGACCTCTCCCATGTCGTGAGCATATGGGCAGAGGGGATGAAAGGGGGTGGGCGGGTCAGGTTATGTCGTCGGTGGCCGAGGAGGTCTCCTCGTCGGGTGCCGCGTCGGTCCGCTCGGGCAGCTCCGCCGCGAGCGCCGCGGCCGCCTGGACGAGCGGCAGGGCGAGCAGCGCCCCCGTGCCCTCGCCGAGGGTGACGCCGTGGTCGAGCAGCGGGGTGAGCGCGATCCGGTCGAGCGCCTTCTCCTGCGCCGGCTCACCGCTGTTCTGCCCGGCGAGCCACCAGTCGGGCGCGCGGAACGCCACGCGCTGCGCGACGAGCGCGGCCGCCGCGGAGACGACTCCGTCGAGGATGACCGGGGTGTGGCGGACGGCGCTCTGGAGCAGGAAGCCCGTCATCGCGGCGAGGTCGGCGCCGCCGCAGGTCGCGAGCAGCTGGAGCTGGTCGCCGAGGACCGGGCGGGCGCGGCGCAGACCATCGCGGATGGCCGCGCACTTGCGCATCCAGGCGAGGTCGTCGATGCCCGCGCCGCCGCGGCCGGTGACCACGGAGGCGTCGGTGCCGCAGAGCGCGGCGATCAGGGTGCCGGCGGCGGTGGTGCCGCCGACGCTCACATCGCCGAGGACGACGATGTCGGTGCCCGCGTCGGCCTCTTCGTCGGCGATAGCCATGCCCGCGCGGAAGGCCTGCTCGGCCTCCTCGAGGGTCAGCGCGTCCTCGATGTCCAGGCGGCCGGAGCCGCGGCGGACGCGGTGGCGGGTGATCTCCTTGGGCAGCTCGTCGGGGTCGCAGTCCAGGGACATGTCGACGACGCGCAGGGGTACGCCGTAGCGGCGGGCCAGGATGGCCACGGCGCTCTCGCCGTCGAGTACGGCGCGCACGAGCCGGTCGGCGGTGCCGGCGGGCCGGGCTGACACCTCCAGCTCGGCGACGCCGTGGTCGCCGGCGAAGAGCACGACGCGCGGCCGCTCGATGGGCTTGACCGGCACCCGCTGCTGGGCGGCGGCCAGCCACTCACCCAGCTCGTCCAGGCGCCCCAGCGCCCCGGGGGGCGCCGCCAGCCGCTCCCGGCGCTCCTCGGCATCGCGCCGGACACCGCCGTCGGGACGCTCGATCAGGTCGACGAAGTCATCGAGATTCAGACCGCTCACGGGCGGAACCCTACCCGGCGCGGCGGCCCCGTGGTTCGGTTCATGTGTCCTCTCGATCTTCCGTCGCGATGTCGAGAATGCCGAGGAACGCGGTTGCCGCCGGTGTGCGGCCGGAGTGGCTCCAGATGACGTACTCGACGCGGTCCGGAGCGTCGGTGACCTCGATGGTGGTGACGCCGCTGAGCTGAGGCGCGTACGCGGCGGGGAGCATGGCCACGGCGAGGCCAGGCCCGACGAGCCGGGCGATGTAGTCGGCGGCGGTCACCTCGAAGGCGACGTCACGGACGAGGCCGGCGGCGGAGAAGGCCTGGTCGGTCTGGGCCCGTCCGGCCGTTCCGGCGGGCAGGTCCACGAACACCTCCGAGGAGAGCCGGCGAAGGTCGACGGCCGGTTCGGCGGCGAGCGGATGGTCCGGCGCGACCACCGCGATGAGCCGGCCGCGGGCGAGTTCGTGGGCGGCGACGCCCTGGGGCCGCGCCGTGGTCGGCAGCCCGAGGAACGCCACGTCGATGGACCCTTGCCTGACCTGCTCGACCAGGTCGTCGCTCGCGCCCACCCGCAGGTTGATGCGCACCTGCGGGTACCGGCCGCGGAAGTCGCGCAGCGCCTCCGGGATGTCGGCCGCGGTGACGGTGGGGATCAGGCCCACGGCGAGCCGCCCGCGTACCTCGCCGACTGCCGCGGCGACCTCGGCGGCCGCGCGTTCGGCGGCGCCCAGACACTGGCGGGCGGCGGGCAGGAACGCCTCACCGGCCGGCGTCAGCCGCACCCGGCGGCTGGTGCGTTCGAAGAGTCTCGCGCCGAGTTCCCGTTCCAGGCGGGCGATTTGGTGGCTGAGGGCGGACTGCACGACCAGGCACCGCTCGGCGGCCCGGGTGAAGCTGTTCGTCTCGGCGACGGCGACGACGTAACGCATCTGCTGGAGCTCCATGGATCCATCTTGAATCGAGATCGATGAAGTGACAAACATGTGTTGGACTCATCGATCGTGCCGCGGTGAGACTGCGAAGCATGACAAGCCGAGACCTGCCCCGCACCGCGCTGACGGCGCTCGCTCCCGCGGTGTGGGGCACGACCTACATCGTCACCACCGAACTCCTTCCGCCGGGACACCCCCTGTTCGCGGGGCTCCTGCGCGCGTTGCCCGCCGGTCTGATCGCGCTGGCGTTCACCCGGACGCTGCCGCGCGGAGCCTGGTGGGGGAAGGCCGCGGCGCTCGGCGTGCTGAACATCGGACTGTTCCTCCCGCTGCTGTTCATCGCGGCCGAGCGGCTGCCGGGAGGCGTCGCCGCCACGTTGTCGGCTGCCCAGCCGCTCATCGTCGCCGTCCTGGCGGTGCCCGTGCTCCACGAGCGCCTCTCCGCCCGGCGCCTGTTCTGGGGTGTGACGGGCGTCGTCGGGGTCGGCCTGGTGGTGATCGGGCCGAACGCGGCGCTCGACACCGTCGGGATCGTCGCCGGCCTCGCCGGCGCGGCCACGATGGCCCTCGGCGTGACGCTCACCAAGCGCTGGGGACGCCCCGAAGGGGTCAGCCCCCTCGCCTTCACCGGCTGGCAACTCACCGCCGGAGGGCTGTTCCTGGCGCCCCTCACCTTCCTCGCCGAGGGAGCGCCTCCCGCGATCGACCTGACCGCCGCCCTCGGCTATCTGTGGCTGGGGCTGGTCGGCGGTCTGCTCACCTTCGTCCTGTGGTTCCAGGGCATCGCCACCCTGCCGGTCACCTCGGTCGCGGTCCTCGGCCTGCTCTCGCCGCTGGTCGCCGCCACGCTCGGCGCCGCCCTGCTCGGTCAGACCCTCGGCCCGGTCCAGCTCGTGGGGTTCGGCCTCGCCCTCGCCGCGATCGTCGCGGGGCAGCTTCCCGCGCCCACTCGCTCAACTGACGCTGTTTCAACACCCGTATCGGAAAGGATCTCTCGATGAAGATCGCTGTTGTCGGAGCCGCGGGCATGGTCGGCTCACGCGTGATCGACGAAGCCGCGCGCCGGGGCCATGACCTCGTCGCGGTGTTCCGGAGCGGACGGCCGGCCGCCCTGCCGGCCGGAGTGACCGCCGTCGAGGGCGACGCGCACGACGTCGGCCGGATGAGCGCACTGTTCGACGGCGCCGACGCGGTCGTGGCCGCGACCCGTCCCGCCCCCGGGCACGAACACACCGCCGTCCCGACCACGACGGCGCTGCTCGACGCGGCCGCGAAGGCCGGGAAGCGTATCCTCGTCGTCGGCGGCGCCGCTCCCCTGCGGCTCCCGGGGAGCCCCGACCGGCTCGTCGTCGACAGCCCGGAGTACGTGCCGGAGCCGTACCGCGCCATCGCCGCCGCCAGCCACGCGCAGCTGGACGCCTGCCGAGCGCACCCGGCCGACTGGGTCTATCTCAGCCCGCCGGCCGTCCTCGAACCCGGACACCGCACCGGAACGTACCGACGCGGCACCACCACGCTCATCGCCACAGCCGACGGCACGTCCCGGATCTCGGCCGAAGACCTCGCCGTGGCGGTCCTCGACGAGCTCGAGAACCCGGGGGAGGACCAACACTTCACGGTTGGTTACTAGGCCCGGCGGGGCTCAGCCGCGGAGGGGGAGGGCCTGGCCGGCCACGATCAGGAGGACCTGTTCGCACTCCGCGGCGAACGCCGCGTTCAGACGGCCGAGTTCATCGCGGAAGCGGCGCCCCGACGCGGTGGCCGGGACCACGCCGGAGCCCACCTCGTTGCTGACCGCCACCACCGTGCGGGTGGTGGCCCGGAGGGCGGCGATCAGGGCGTCGACGCGTTCGTGGAGGGCGCGCCTGCCGCCGTGGGCCCAGGTGTCGTCGTCCCAGGCGCCGACGGAGTCCATCGCGTCGGTGAGCCACAGCGCGAGGCAGTCGATCAGCAGCGGCCCGCCGTCCTGGGCGAGCAGCGGTGGCAGGTCGCAGGTCTCGGTGGTGCGCCAGGAGCCGGGTCGGCGCTCGCGGTGGGCGGCGATGCGCGCGGCCCAGTCGGGGTCGCCGTCGCGGGTGCCGCCGGTGGCCACGTAGAGGACATCAGGGCGCGCCGCGAGCCGCCGTTCGGCCTCCAGGGACTTGCCGGAGCGCGCGCCGCCCAGGACGAGCGTACGGCGCGGCAGGTCCGGCACCGCGTGGTACTCCCCGACGACGACCGTCTCCCCGTCCGGCACGGCCCGTGCGCCCGCGGCCGCGAGCCGGCGGTGCAGCTCGGGGCCGGGCGGGACGGTGTGGTCGAGGTGGACGGCGAGGACGTCCGTGGTCGGGCCGACCGCCCCCGTGGCGCGGAGCTGGGCCAGCGCGCCGGGGCGGCCGAGGACGTCGAGCAGCACCATGTCGTAGGGCTCGGCGGGGCCGTTCAGGCCGGCGAGGGCCGCGCCGGGCGGGAGATAGAGGAGGCGGGTGGAGTCGGGGCCGGTGACCTCGTAGCCGGTGCCGGGGGAGTCCAGGGGGAGGGCGCGTACCCGGTGGCCGCTGATGAGGGCCAACTCGCGGCCGTCCGGGACCCGGCCCGGCGCGGGCAGCCCGGCGGGGAACTCGACGGCCGGGCCCTCGTGGGGGTGCGAGAGGAGCACCTGCACGACGCCGGTCAGGGAGTATCCGGCGCGCGCGGCGGCGAAGGCCGCGCCCGGGGTGAGGTCGAGCAGCAGCGCGCCGTCGATCAGCAGTGCGGTCGCGGCCCGCGCCTCGTCGCCCACGGCGGCGGCGCAGGCCGCGCAGGGGCAGCCGTGGCGGGGCAGTCCGTCGGGGGCGCCGGTGCCCAGGAGAGTGAGTTCCACGCCCTGATCGTCTCGCGCCCTGATGCGGCGGGCGCGCTCAGGTCACCCCGTCGGGAGTGATCAGTCCCCTAGTCTGCGGGGCAGACATGATGTGACCGGCGGGATGGAGGAGGCGGACATGGTGTGGACATGGCGGTTCGAGAAGTCCGACGGTACGGAGACGAAGCCCGCGGTGCAGCCCGATGAGTTCACGACACAGGGGGACGCGGAGTCGTGGATCGGGGAGGAGTGGAGAGCCCTGCTGGAGGGAGGGGCGGAGCAGGTGACCCTGTTCGAGGACGAGTCCAAGATCTACGGGCCGATGAGTCTGCGGGCCGAGTAGGGGTGAGGTGAGGGTGCGCGGCTGACTCAGCCGCGCACCCCGCACAGGTGGAGGAGCGCGGCGACCGCGCGGTAGGGGTCGGTACGGCCGGCCCGGTCCTCCGCGGCGAGCAGCCGGTCCCAGTCGTCCGGGGCCGGGGCCGGGGCGTCGTCGGAAGCCAGGTCGGTGAAGACCCGCACGCCGTACCAGGTGTGCAGCGGTGCGCCGATCGCGGTGAGCGTGGTGGTCAGCGTCTCGCGCCGGTCGGCGCGGGCGGACAGGCCGATGCGGTTGGTGTAGACGGGGGAGTCGAACGCGGCGAGCGCGGTGTCCCAGTCCCCGGAGAGCCCCGGCCGCAGCGCCAGCGCGTCGGCGTTGCGCACTACGAGCGAGAGCAGGCCGCCGGGCGCCAGGACCCGGGCCAGGGCGGCGAGCATCGGGTCTGGCTCGGGCACGTACATCAGCACGCCGTGACACAGGACGACATCGAAGGCGCCCGGCAGGAAGTGCGCGCCGGTGTCGCGGCCGTCGCCCTCGATGAGGCGCACTCGCTCCTGGATGCCCGCGGGCTCCTTCGACAGGGCATCGCGGACCGCGTCCAGCATCGCCGGGTCGGACTCGAGCCCGGTGATCTCGTGGCCCGCCCGGGCCAGCCGCAGGGCCTGGGTGCCCTGGCCGAGGCCGACGTCGAGCACGCGCAGCCGGCGGCCCACCGGGAAGTGGGCCGCGAGCCGCTCGTCGAGCTGACGGGCGACCAGCGCCTGCCGGACGGTGTTCCGCAAGCCCCCGAGGCCGCTCAGCCAGCTGTCGGCCCCGCCGGTGAAACCGGACCCGCTCAGGGCCGCTGTCCGCGCTTGACCTGCGGCTTGGGCAGCCGGAGTCGGCGCATCTGGAGCGTGCGCATCAGCGCGTAGGGCACCGCGCCGCGCAGACTCTCATCCGGGAACCGCTTGCGCAGCTGACGCTTCAGCTGGAAGGAGAGGACGATCGAGTTGACGACGATCAGGAGGATGACCAGCATCCAGAGCAGCAGCACATAGGTCTGCATGGCACCGGCCTGGATCATGCTGAGCACCAGGATCACCACGGCCAGCGGCAGGAAGAACTCCGCGACGTGGAAGCGGGAGTCCACGTAGTCGCGGATGAAGCGCCGCACCGGACCCTTGTCACGGGCCGGAAGATAGCGCTCGTCGCCACCGGCCAGCGCCTCGCGCTGGCGCGCCAGGTCGGCTCGGCGGGACTCGCGCTGGCGCCGCGAGGCGTCCTTGCGGCTCATCTGCGAGTTCGCCAGGCTGCGGCGCTGCGACTGGGCCTCGCTGCGCTTGGGAGTCGGGCGGCCCTTGGGAGCCTGCGGGTCACGGGTCTGCTGCGGCTGGTCCGCGATCACCTTGGCGGTGGCGGCCTGCTCGTCCTTTGAACGGCTACGGAACACAAAGCCCAAGGGTACGGGTTTGCGGGTGTGGGCCCCAGCCCCAGGGGGAACGATCCGGCAACGGCGGTCCACTCCTCCCACTCCTCCTTGCGCCGGAGGCGCCGGGGGAGTCGATCGTCCTGGAGGAGGAGCGCGAGCGGGTCGGAACAGTGCGGTAATGGATGCAGGGCCCGTAGGCTGGGTCTGTTGGATGTGCTGGAGCCGGTAGTCCGTAGTCCGTCAGAAGGGGGCGCGCGAGGCCCATGAGCGGTGTCATGAAGCGTATGGGGATGATCTTCCGCGCGAAGGCCAACAAGGCCCTGGACCGGGCCGAGGACCCGCGCGAGACCCTTGACTACTCGTACCAGAAGCAGCTGGAGCTGCTTCAGAAGGTGCGGCGCGGCGTCGCCGACGTGGCCACGTCCCGCAAGCGCCTGGAGCTCCAGCTCAACCAGTTGCAGGGGCAGTCCGCCAAGCTCCAGGACCAGGGGCGCAAGGCGCTCGCGCTGGGCCGCGAGGACCTGGCGCGCGAGGCGCTCTCCCGCCGTGCCGCGCTCCAGCAGCAGGTCACCGACCTGGAGACCCAGCACCAGACGCTCCAGGGCGAGGAGGAGAAGCTGACGCTCGCCGCGCAGCGGCTCCAGGCCAAGGTGGACGCCTTCCGTACGAAGAAGGAGACCATCAAGGCCACCTACACCGCGGCCCAGGCGCAGACCCGGATCGGCGAGGCGTTCTCCGGCATCTCCGAGGAGATGGGCGACGTCGGCATGGCGATCCAGCGTGCCGAGGACAAGACGGCGCAGCTTCAGGCCCGGGCCGGCGCCCTCGACGAGCTGCTGGCATCCGGCGCGCTCGACGACCCCTCCGGCATGGCGAAGGACGACATCGCCGCGGAGCTGGACCGGATCTCCGGCGGCTCGGACGTGGAGCTGGAGCTTCAGCGGATGAAGGCCGAGCTGGCGGGCGGCGCCCCGCAGCAGGCCATCGAGAGCGGGGAGAAGAAGCAGGAGCAGGAGCAGCCCCGCCACAATCTGGACAAGTAAGTCCACCCGGCCCCGAAGGAGGTCGTCATGATCGTACGGATCATGGGGGAGGGGCAGGTGCGGGTGGACGACGGCCACCTGACCGAGCTGAACAAGCTCGACGACGAGCTGCTCGCCGAGGTGCAGAGCGGCGACGAGGACGGCTTCCGGCGTACGCTCGCCGCGCTGCTGGGCTCGGTGCGCTCGCTGGGCGAGCCGCTGCCCGATGACGCGCTGGAGCCGTCGGAGCTGATCCTGCCGGCCTCCGACGCGACGCTCCTGGAGGTCCAGGCCATGCTCAGGGACGACGGCCTCATCCCGGGCTGAGGCCGGCCCGCGGGGTGCAGCGCTTACCGTTGGGTGTCGTGACTCCCCTCGCCGTCGGGCCGGGTCTGGCCCGCCCGTACCGCTGGCTGTGCGCGCACCCGCACGCTCTGGACACGCTGCTGGCCGTGTTCACCTTCGCGCTGATCCTGATCGGCGCGGCGGCCAGCCCGCACACCGGACGCCATCCGATCGGCCCGCTGTTCGTGCTGCTGGCCGCGCTGGCCGGCGCCGCGCTGGTGCTGCGCCGACGGTTCCCGATCGGCGTCCTCGGCTTCACCGGCGCGATCACCATGGTGGAGATCGTCACCTCCCAGGACGGGCCGCCCCGCACCTCGATCGTCTTCGGCGCCGTGGTGGCCCTGTGCACCGTCGCCGCCGGCACCGACCGGCCCACCACGCTGCGGGTCGGCCTCGCCACCGTCGCCCTGCTCACCGGGGCCGCGATGCTCTTCGGGGTGCACCCCTGGTACGCCCAGGAGAACTTCGCCGTCCTCGCCTGGACCGGTCTCGCCGCCGCGGCCGGTGACGCGGTGCGCAGCCGCCGCGCCTATATCGCGGCCATCGAGGAGCGGGCGGTGCGGGCCGAGCGGACCCGCGAGGAGGAGGCCCGCCGCCGGGTCGCCGAGGAGCGGCTGCGCATCGCCCGTGAGCTGCACGATG
The DNA here is from genome assembly GCF_055569495.1 of Streptomyces sp. NPDC028305. Classification (NCBI taxonomy): domain Bacteria; kingdom Bacillati; phylum Actinomycetota; class Actinomycetes; order Kitasatosporales; family Streptomycetaceae; genus Streptomyces; species Streptomyces sp. NPDC028305. The sequence continues at coordinate 453,154 of NZ_JBVHTN010000001.1, read as the reverse complement.
TGGTCGCCCACCACATCGCGCTGGTCAACGTCCAGGCCGGGGTCGCGTCCCACGTGATGGACAGCCGCCCGGACCAGGCCAAGCAGGCGCTCGCGCATGTACGGGAGGCCAGCCGCTCGGCGCTGGACGAGCTGCGCGCCACCGTCGGGCTGCTGCGGCAGTACGGCGACCCGGCCGCGCCCACCGAGCCGGCCCCCGGGCTGGCGGTGCTGGACCAGCTCGTCGAGGGGTTCGTCCGGGCCGGGCTGCGGGTGGAGGTGGAGGCGGTGTCCCGGGACGGGCTCGGCCCGCTCGCGGCCTCCGCGGACCTCACCGCGTACCGGATCGTCCAGGAGGCCCTGACCAATGTGCACAAGCACGCCGGGCCGGACGCCAAGGCGCAGGTCCGGATCGTGCGCACCTCGGCCGTGCTGCTGATCACCGTCGACGACGACGGTCCCTGCGCCGAGGAGCTGCCCGCGGCGGAGGAGCCCGGCGGCGGACACGGGCTGATCGGGATGCGGGAGCGGGTCGCCGCGCTGGGCGGCAGCTGCGAGGCGGGACCCCGGCCGCAGGGCGGCTTCCGGGTCCGGGCGAGACTGCCCTTGCAGGCGCGGACGGGGGAGTCGCGTCAACGAGGCGGAGTACGGGGAACAGGGGGCGAAGGGGTCTCATGACGATCAAGGTGCTGCTGGCCGACGACCAGGCGCTGCTGCGCAGCGCGTTCCGGGTGCTGGTGGACTCCGAGCCGGATATGGAGGTGGTCGGCGAGGCATCGGACGGCGCGGAGGCCGTGGAGATCGCCCGCGACCGCGGCGCCGATGTGGTGCTGATGGACATCCGGATGCCCGGCACGGACGGGCTGACCGCCACCCGCATGATCAGCGAGGACCCGCGGCTCGAGGACGTCCGGGTGGTGATGCTGACGACCTTCGAGGTGGACGAGTACGTCGTGGAGTCGCTGCGGGCGGGTGCGAGCGGCTTTCTGGGCAAGGGCGCCGAGCCCGATGAGCTGCTGGCCGCGATCCGGATCGCGGCGGCGGGGGAGGCGCTGCTGTCCCCGGCCGCCACCAAGGGGCTGATCGCCAAGTTCCTGGCGCAGAGCGGCTCGCGGGACGGGGAGGCGGGCGCGTATGACGCGGCGCGGCTGGACGCGCTGACCGGGCGGGAGCGGGAGGTGCTGGTGCAGGTCGCGGGCGGGCTGTCCAACGACGAGATCGCGGCACGGCTCGAGGTCAGCCCGCTCACGGTCAAGACGCATGTGAACCGCGCGATGGCCAAGCTCGGCGCCCGCGACCGGGCCCAGCTGGTGGTGATCTCGTACGAGACGGGGCTGGTGCGGCCCCGGGCGTGAGCCTCGACGAGGGACAGCCTCGACGAGGGACAAGGGACAACGGACAAGGGCCCGGGGCTTGTCACCCCGGGCCCTTGTGCCTTGTGCGCACTACGGCAGCGCGAGCATGCGCTCCAGGGCGAGCTTGGCGTAGGCCTCGGTCTCCTTGTCGACCTGGATTCGGTTGACGACCTTGCCGGCCGCCAGCGACTCCAGGGACCAGACCAGGTGCGGCAGGTCGATCCGGTTCATGGTGGAGCAGAAGCACACCGTGCGGTCGAGGAAGACGATCTCCTTGTCCTCACTGGCGAAACGATTCGCCAGTCGTCGGACAAGGTTCAGCTCGGTGCCGATCGCCCACTTCGACCCGGCCGGCGCGGCCTCCAGGGTCTTGATGATGTGCTCGGTCGAGCCCACGTGGTCGGCGGCCGCCACGACCTCGTGCTTGCACTCGGGGTGCACCAGGACATTGACGCCCGGGACGCGCTCGCGGACCTCGTTGACCGAGTCCAGCGAGAAGCGGCCGTGCACCGAGCAGTGGCCGCGCCACAGGATCATCTTGGCGGCGCGCAGCTCGTCGGCGGTCAGGCCGCCGTTCGGCTTGTGCGGGTTGTAGACCACGCAGTCGTCGAGGGACAGGCCCATCTCGCGCACCGCGGTGTTGCGCCCCAGGTGCTGATCGGGCAGGAACAGCACTTTGTTCTGCCGGGGCTCCCCCTGCTCGAAGGCCCAGTCCAGCGCCCGCTTCGCGTTGGAGGAGGTGCAGATGGTGCCGCCGTGCCTGCCGGTGAACGCCTTGATGTCGGCGGAGGAGTTCATATACGAGACGGGCACCGTGGCGCCCGCGACCCCGGCCTCGGTCAGCACGTCCCAGCACTCGGCGACCTGCTCGGCGGTGGCCATGTCGGCCATCGAGCAGCCCGCCGCGAGGTCGGGGAGGATGACCTGCTGGCTGTCGCCGGTGAGGATGTCGGCGGACTCCGCCATGAAGTGGACACCACAGAAGACGATGTACTCGGCGTCCGGCCGGGCGGCCGCGTCGCGGGCCAGCTTGAAGGAGTCCCCGGTGACATCGGCGAACTCGATGACCTCATCGCGCTGGTAGTGGTGGCCCAGCACGAACACCCGGTCGCCGAGCTCGGCCTTGGCCGCGCGGGCGCGCGCCACCAGGTCCGGGTCGGAGGGCGCGGGCAGGTCGCCGGGGCACTCCACACCGCGCTCGCTCCTGGGGTCGGCCTCCCGGCCGAGGAGGAGCAGGGCCAGCGGTGTCGGCTGGACGTCGAGGGGCTGGGCGGTGGTCACGTCACGCACCCTTCTTTCTTCACGGGGACCCTTAATCGTCAAAATGACGCTATCTATCATATCCGCTTCATGTCACTTTGACGATGGCCATCGCGTCGATGTGACGCATTCCGGAGCGCCGCCCGCGTGTGCGAGCATGAACAGCGCGGGAGAAAAGCGCCCACCCCCGGAATGAATCCGGGACGCCGTTGGTTGAGCCGACGGCAAGCAGTCCGTACGACCCGGGAGAGAAGCAGATGACCGTTCAGGACGAGACCACCGCGAGCGAGGGCATCATCCTGTCCGACGCCGCCGCGTCGAAGGTCAAGGGCCTGCTGGAGCAGGAGGGCCGCGATGATCTCGCGCTGCGCGTCGCCGTCCAGCCCGGCGGCTGCTCCGGCCTGCGCTACCAGCTCTTCTTCGACGAGCGCTCCCTCGACGGCGATGTCGTCAAGGACTTCGGCGGGGTCAAGGTCGTGACCGACCGCATGAGCGCCCCGTATCTGAACGGCGCCTCGATCGACTTCGTCGACACCATCGAGAAGCAGGGCTTCACCATCGACAACCCGAACGCCACGGGCTCCTGCGCCTGCGGCGACTCCTTCAGCTGAGCTGCCTTTTCGGGAGCGGCGAACAGACGCCGAAGGGGCGGCCCGGCCGGGCCGCCCCTTCGGCGTTGCGCGTCCGAGCGCGGCGTGAGCCTACGTCCGCTTGGGCACGGCCTGGCCGGTCCTGGCGTCCACGACCTTGCGGTCGCCCAGCGGCTTGTCCAGCTCGACCTTCTTCTCGATCAGCTTGGCGATGAGGATGCAGGGTCGGCCCGGGTGCAGCCGCTTGCCCTTGATCTCCAGCTTCACCTGCGACGCCGACTCCTCGGCCGAGACCGAGTACGACTCGCACACCCCGCCCCAGAAGCGCACCGTCAGGGTCTTGCCGGACACGCTGTACGAGGTGATGTCGTCGACCCGGCTGCTGCCGGTCCCCGTGGACGGGGCGCTGCCGGAGGACTTCCCCTTGATGAACTTCGGGTCGACCGCGGGGTAGCTGACCGTGTTCCCCGACGGCCCGGCCTGGAAGAGCCAGGACGGCACCAGCGCCCGCCGCCCGTCCACCGAGCGCGCCGCGAGGACCAGGGTCGCCTTGTGTACCGGGACCTCGGCGGCCTTGGCGCCCTTCTCGGCCTTCTCGGGTTCCTCGGGCTTCTCGGCCTTCTGCGGCTCCGCGGGCCCGCTGTCGCCGCCCTTGTCGAGGCCCTTGTTGAGCCCCTTGATCGCCTCGGCCGCGCCGATCAGCGGATAGGTGTCGTCCTTCTCGGGCTTCGCCAGCAGACCGGCGCCGCCGACCAGCTGTCCGTCGGCGCCCACCTGCACACTCGTCTGCCAGCCGTGCGTCGGCAGATCGTCCAGCACCGGGTCCGCCTTCACCACCCGCACCGCGCCGTAGAGCTGGGTCGAGTCCAGCTTCGCGCCGTCCAGTCCCAGCGCCTCCAGCACCGGCTGGGCCGCGCGCTCCGCCTTGCGCTCCGAGACGGCCGAGTCGCTCTCGGACCCTTTGGCCCCCTTGGACTCCTTGGAGCCCTCGGGTCCGGAGGCTCCGTCGCGGTACGCGGGGCAGCTCTTGGAGTCCCCCTTCGCGTCGGAGGACTGCGGGTCCGAGCCGGTGTCCGGCACCTCCACACACGAGGTGCCGCCGGGCGACCCGTACGCCGTGTACGACCAGCCGCCCGGCGCCTTCCGGCTCACCCGGAGCACCGGGCCCATCGCGTCCTTGGCGCCCCCGACCTGCCAGACGCCGTGGTCCACGCGCGGGCTACCCGACACGTCCAGGGCCTTGGCCAGCCGCGCCACCTCGGCCTTGGTGACTTCGTCGCCCGCCCGATATACCGCCGCCGAGTCGGGTCCCTCGGGCAGCTTGCCCACGGCCTTGTACCGCTGGCCGTACGGATTCGGCTCGCCGGGCGCGACGCCCGGCCGGCCGGCGGATCCGTATCCGTCCAGCGCGAGCGGCTCGGGCGAGCCGTCCTTCTGCGCGGCGCCCGGGTCCTGCGTACCGCCGCCCGCGGCGGTCGAGGCCCAGTACGCCCCACCGCCACCGGCGACCAGCACCGCCGCCGCCACCGAGGCGACGGCCAGTGGCGAACGGCGCCGCGGCCGGGGATCCTCGCTCTCGGGGGTCTTGGGGGTGTCGGTGTCGTCGGTGCTCACCGTTTCGCTCCTTCGGCTCCGCTCAAGCTGTACCGTCCCACCCCTTACAAGGGGGACGTCGCTGAGACGGAGCCAAGTGGCACGTGGTTCCTCCAGGCGCCGTAACGGCCACCGTATGCATCGTGCAGGCGGTAAGGAAAGGGCTACTATCGGGGGGTTTCATCCGTTCGTACGGGGGTGACGGAGCCGATAGCGTAAGGCGTCCGTTTTCCTCCTTCGTCCGCAGGAGCAGACCAGCCGTGCGTATCGCAGTCACCGGCTCCATCGCCACCGACCATCTGATGACCTTCCCCGGCCGCTTCGCCGACCAGCTGGTCGCCGATCAGCTGCACACGGTCTCCCTCTCCTTCCTGGTGGACGACCTCGACATCCGCCGCGGCGGCGTCGGCCCCAACATCTGCTACGGCATGGGCGTCCTCGGGCTGCGCCCGATCCTGGTCGGGGCGGCGGGCAAGGACTTCACGGACTACCGGGCCTGGCTGGACCGCCACGGCGTGGACACCGAGTCCGTGCATATCTCCGAGGTTCTGCACACCGCGCGCTTCGTGTGCACCACCGACGCCGACCACAACCAGCTCGCGTCCTTCTACACCGGCGCGATGAGCGAGGCCCGCCAGATCGAGCTCCAGCCCGTCGCCGACCGGGTCGGCGGGCTCGACCTCGTCCTCATCAGCGCGGACGACCCGGAGGCGATGGTCCGTCACACCGAGGAGTGCCGCACGCGCTCCATCCCCTTCGCGGCCGACCCCTCGCAGCAGCTCGCGCGGATGGGCGGCGACGACATCCGGCTGCTCGTCGAGGGCGCGGCCTATCTGTTCACCAATGAGTACGAGGCCGCGCTGATCGAGACCAAGACCGGCTGGTCGGCGGACGAGATCCTGGCCAAGGTCGGCACCCGCGTCACCACGCTGGGCGCGCAGGGCGTGCGGATCGACCGCGCCGGCGAGCAGCCGATCGTCGTCGGCTGCCCGGAGGAGGAGGCGAAGGTGGACCCGACGGGCGTCGGCGACGCCTTCCGCGCGGGCTTCCTCGCCGGGCTCGCCTGGGACCTCTCCCTCGAGCGCGCGGCCCAGGTCGGCTGCATGCTCGCCACACTGGTCATCGAGACCCTCGGCCCGCAGGAGTACGAGCTGCGGCGCGGTCACTTCACGGAGCGCTTCGCCAAGGCGTACGGCCAGGAGGCGGCCTCCGAGATCCAGCCCCACATGGGCGGCTGAGGCGGGGCTTTCCCCTACCCGCCCCTTCCCACAGCCGGGGCTCCGCCCCGGACCCCGGTCCTCAAGCGTCGGACGGGCCGGCCAGCCCGTCCGGCGCTTGAGGACTGGGGCGCCTACGCGCGGCGCCGGACGCGGTAGGCCGTGCCGCGCTCGGCCGGGCGTTCCCCCACGTACTCGTGGCCGCGCATCGCGCACCACGCCGGGATGTCCAGCCGGGCGGCCTCGTCGTCCGCGAGCACCGTGACGAGGCCGCCGACCGGGACCTCCCCGATGACCTTGGCCAGCTCGATGACCGGGATCGGGCAGAGCTTGCCGAGCGAGTCGACCACCAGCTCCGCCTCTTCGCCGCCGCCCGCGGGGCCCGCGGGCCCCGCGACACCTGAGCCGGCCGTGGCCGCTTCCTCCCGCCGCGGCGCGCCCAACTGGCCGCGCACCCGGCTCACCAGGTCCGGCAGCAGGGCGAGGAAGCGCTCCACGTCCTCCTCGCGCGTCCCCAGGGGCAGCGAGACGCGGACGTTGCCCTCGGACAGCACGCCCATCGCGCGCAGCACATGGCTCGGCGTCAGGGTGCTCGAGGTGCACGAGGAGCCGGAGGAGACGGAGAAGCCCGCGCGGTCCAGCTCGTGCAGCAGCGTCTCCCCGTCGACATAGAGACACGAGAAGGTGACCAGATGGGGCAGCCGCCGCTCCGGGTCGCCGACCACCTCGACGTCGGGGATCAGCCGAGGCACCCGGGCGCGGATCCGGTCCACCAGCTCCCGCAGCCGCTCCGCCTCCGCGGCGGCCTCCTCCCGTACGGCACGCAGCGAGGCCGCGGCCGCGACGACGGCCGGGATGTTCTCGAAGCCGGGGGCGCGGCCCGACTCGCGTTCGTCGGCCGGGCCGTGGGCCGCGAAGCGCACGCCCTTGCGGACGGCCAGCAGCCCGACGCCCGGCGGGCCGCCCCACTTGTGGGCGCTCGCGGTCAGCAGCGACCAGTCGCCCGCGACCGCGCCCCAGGCCAGCGACTGCGCGGCGTCGACCAGCAGCGGCACGTCCGCCGCCCGGCACTCCTGCGCGGCCTCGGCCACCGGCTGCCGCGTCCCCACCTCGTGATTGGCGGACTGGAGACAGGCCAGGGCGGTCGGGCCGGGGGCGTCGCGCAGGGCGGCGGCGTACGCGCCGGGCGCGACCCGGCCGGCGCCGTCCACCGGCACCTCGGCGACCGTGCCGCCGCCCGCCTGGTGCGCGGCCGCGGCGTGCAGCACCGCGGAGTGCTCGACGGCGGAGACGACCAGATGGCGGCCGGCCCGGCGGCGGCCCGCGAGCGCTCCGGCGATCCCGTCGTGCAGCGCGCGGGTACCCGAAGGGGTGAAAGTGAGTTCGTCGGGGCGGCAGCCGACGGCCTCGGCCGCCGCCTCCCGCGCGGCGTCCAACAGCAGCCGGGCGCGCCGCCCCTCGCGGTAGAGGCGGGCCGGGTCGGCCCAGCCCTCGTCGAGCGCGGCGAGCAGCGCCTGGCGGGCGACGGGGTGCAGCGGGGCGGACGAAGCGGCGTCGAAATATGGCACATACAGAACGCTAGTCCCCGTCTGCGGAAGTATCTGCTCCGCCTCTTGAAAGCCGCTTCGAACGGGTTCCTCCACCTCTTCGGGGAGCCCCCCGGCGCGTTGGGCACCCTCCCCGCGCGGCCCTAAATGGCGTCCAGTAGGGTTTGGTCCGCATAAACATCCAAACCCCTGCCCGCACCGGGGCGGCGACCGACCTGAGAGACGGCCGCGGCCGTGCGGGCGAGACTCTCGGGAAGGCGCTACGTGAGTCCCAACGGCTCCGACCGCTCGTCGCGGCGCCCGGTGCGGCGGAAGCTGCTGCAGGCGCTGGCCGCGGGCTTGGTCCTGGCGACCGCCACCGGTTGCACATCCAAGGACTTCCCCCGCCTCGGAATGCCCAAGCCGGTCACGGAAGAGGCGCCACGGATCCTCTCCCTGTGGCAGGGCTCGTGGGCGGCTGCGCTCGCCACGGGCGTGCTGGTCTGGGGGCTGATCCTGTGGGCGGTCATCTTCCACCGCCGCAGCAGGACCAAGATCGAGGTTCCCGCGCAGACCCGGTACAACATGCCCATCGAGGCGCTGTACACCGTGGTCCCGATCATCATCGTCTCGGTGTTGTTCTACTTCACCGCGCGCGATGAGAACGCGCTCCTGAAGACCTCCAAGAAGCCCGACCACGTGATCAACGTGGTGGGCTACCAGTGGAGCTGGGGCTTCAACTACATGGAGAACGTGGACGGCAACCTGTCCACGCCCGCGAAGACCCCCAAGGAAGTCGCCTCGATCCCGGACCGCATGCTCGCGGCCGTGCCCAAGGGCGCGGAGGGCGTGTACGAGGCGGGCACCCCGGGCGAGTGGACAAAGGACAACCCCAGCCCCGGCCCCACCCTGTGGCTGCCGAAGGGTGAGAAGGTCCAGTTCATCCTGACCTCCCGTGACGTCATCCACTCGTTCTGGGTGGTCCCCTTCCTGATGAAGATGGACGTCATCCCGGGGCACACCAACCGCTTCGAGGTGACTCCGAACAAGGAGGGCATCTTCATGGGCAAGTGCGCCGAGCTGTGCGGCCAGGACCACTCGCGGATGCTCTTCAACGTCAAGGTCGTCTCTCCCAAGGAGTACCGAGACCACCTGACGGACCTGGCAGAGAAGGGCCAGACCGGCTACATCCCGGCGGGCATTGAGCAGACGGACGCTGCCAGGAACGCGGAGACCAAGAACCGATGAGCATCCTCAACGAACCTCAGGGTGCCGCCGCAGCCGCCGCGGAAGCGGACGAGCTGCCGGTGCGCCGTAAGCAACCAGGGAACGTCGTCGTCAAGTGGTTGACCACCACTGACCACAAGACGATCGGAACGCTCTACCTCGTCACGTCGTTCGCGTTCTTCTGCATCGGCGGACTTCTGGCGCTGTTCATGCGCGCCGAGCTGGCCCGCCCCGGCACGCAGCTGATGTCGAACGAGCAGTTCAACCAGGCGTTCACCATGCATGGCACGATCATGCTGCTGATGTTCGCCACGCCGCTGTTCGCGGGCTTCGCGAACTGGATCATGCCGCTTCAGATCGGCGCGCCCGACGTGGCGTTCCCGCGGCTGAACATGTTCGCCTACTGGCTGTACCTGTTCGGCTCGCTGATCGCGGTCGCCGGGTTCCTCACCCCGCAGGGCGCCGCCGACTTCGGCTGGTTCGCGTACTCGCCGCTGTCGGACGCGGTCCGCTCGCCGGGTGTGGGCGCCGACATGTGGATCATGGGTCTGGCCTTCTCCGGCTTCGGCACGATCCTCGGCTCGGTCAACTTCATCACCACCATCATCTGCATGCGCGCTCCGGGCATGACGATGTTCCGTATGCCGATCTTCACCTGGAACGTGCTGCTCACCGGTGTGCTGGTGCTGCTGGCCTTCCCGGTGCTGGCCGCCGCGCTGTTCGCCCTGGAGGCGGACCGTAAATTCGGGGCGCATATCTTCGACGCGGCCAATGGCGGCGCATTGCTCTGGCAGCACCTCTTCTGGTTCTTCGGCCATCCAGAGGTGTACATCATCGCGCTGCCGTTCTTCGGAATTGTGTCCGAGATCATTCCGGTCTTCTCGCGCAAGCCGATGTTCGGTTACATCTCCCTGATCGGCGCGACCATCTCGATCGCGGGCCTTTCGGTGACGGTGTGGGCGCACCATATGTACGTCACGGGCGGCGTGCTGTTGCCGTTCTTCTCGTTCATGACATTCCTGATCGCGGTGCCGACCGGTATCAAGTTCTTCAACTGGCTCGGCACCATGTGGAAGGGGTCGCTGAGCTTCGAGACCCCGATGCTGTGGACGATCGGCTTCCTGATCACCTTCACCTTCGGTGGTCTGACCGGTGTCATCCTGGCCTCGCCGCCGATGGACTTCCACGTCTCGGACTCGTACTTCGTGGTGGCCCACTTCCACTACGTGGTCTTCGGTACGGTCGTCTTCGCGATGTTCGCCGGGTTCCACTTCTGGTGGCCCAAGTTCACCGGCAAGATGCTGGACGAGCGCCTGGGCAAGATCACCTTCTGGACGCTGTTCATCGGCTTCCACGGCACGTTCCTGGTCCAGCACTGGCTCGGTGCCGAGGGCATGCCGCGCCGGTACGCCGACTACCTGGCGGCCGACGGCTTCACCACGCTGAACACCATCTCGACCATCAGCTCGTTCCTGCTCGGTCTGTCGATCCTGCCGTTCTTCTACAACGTCTGGAAGACCGCCAAGTACGGCAAGAAGGTCGAGGTCGACGACCCGTGGGGCTACGGCCGCTCGCTGGAGTGGGCGACCTCCTGCCCGCCGCCGCGGCACAACTTCATCACCCTGCCCCGCATCCGCTCCGAATCCCCGGCGTTCGACCTGCACCACCCGGAGATCGCGGCGCTCGACCAGCTCGAGAACTACGGGGCCGTCTCGTCCGATGACAAGGCCCTCGCAGGTGGCAAGGAGGCCGGCAAGTGAAGGTCCAAGGCCGGATGTTCATCTGGCTCTCCGTCTTCATCCTCATCATGGCGATCGTCTATGGGGTGTGGTCGAAGGAGCCCGCCGGCACCACCGCGCTCTTCCTGGCCTTCGGGCTGAGCGTGATGATCGGCTACTACCTCGCCTTCACCGCCCGCCGGGTGGACATCGGGGCGCAGGACAACAAGGACGCCGATGTCGCCGACGACGCCGGTGAGATGGGCTTCTTCTCCCCGCACAGCTGGCAGCCGCTCTCCCTGGCCGTCGGTGGCGCCCTGGCCTTCATGGGCGTGATCTTCGGCTGGTGGCTGCTGTACTTCTCGACCCCGATCATCCTGATCGGCCTCTTCGGCTGGGTGTTCGAGTACTACCGCGGCGAGAACCAGAACCAGTGACCGACAGGCCACCGGGGTCCCGCTGAGCCGGGGCCCGAGCGGGGCCCGGACACCTTCTCCAGGTGTCCGGGCCCCGCTGCGTCGTTTCCCCGTGCCGTGTTCCCCCGTTCCGTCAGGACCCGGTTCACCCGACTGCCTCATTCCACGAGCCGTCCGGAACCGGGCTTTCTAGCTTGTGACCATGAGCCACACACCTCGATCACCTCGATCCCGGACGGTGCTCGGCTGCGCTCTGCTGCTGGCACCCCTGATAGCGACAGGGCTCACCGGATGCGGCGGCCCTTCCTCGGACCCGCTGGCGGCCAAACCGTACGACGCGGCCGACCAGGTCGCCTTCAGCGGCGTCAGCGAGTCCCGCAAGACGGACCCCGACAAGCCACTCGAGGTCACGGCCAAGGGCGACGACAGCCGCCTCACCGACGTCACGGCCACCGACTCCGCGGGCCGCTATGTACGCGGCGAGCTGACGCCCGACGGCAAGCGCTGGCGCAGCACCGTGCCGCTGGCCGCGGGCACCCACTACACGCTGCGGGTGAGCACCGAGGACTCCGGCGGGGCACCAGGGCGCCGCACCATCGGCTTCGACACCTCGAAGGCAAAGAGCAGGCTGAAGGTCACCTTCGGCCCCGAGGCAGGCACCTACGGCGTCGGACAGCCCATCACGGCGAAGCTCAGCGCGCCCGTCAAGGACGCCTCGGCGCGGGCCGTCGTGGAGCGCGCACTGAAGGTGGACTCACAGCCCGCGGTGGACGGCGTCTGGCACTGGGTGGACGACCGGAACCTGCACTACCGCCCGCGTGACTACTGGCCCGCGCACGCCACGATCGACGTGCACGCCAACCTCAAGGGCATCAGGGTCGCAAGCGGCATCTACGGCGCGGAATCCAAGCCGCTGCGGCTGACCACCGGCGACCGCGTCGAGGCCATCACCGACTCCGGCACCCACCAGATGACGGTGCTGAGGAACGGCCAGGCGATCCGCACCATCCCCATCACCACCGGCATGCCCGGCTTCGACACCCGCAACGGCATCAAGGTGATCCTCGCCAAGGAGTCCTCCGTGCGGATGACCGGCGCCAGCATCGGCCTCGGCAACTCCTACGACCTGCTGGTCCACTGGGCTGCCCGGGTGACCTGGAGCGGCGAGTACGTCCACGCCGCGCCCTGGTCCACCGGCTCGCAGGGCGCGGCCAACGTCAGCCACGGCTGCACCGGTATGAGCAACGAGAACGCGCGCTGGTTCTTCGACACCGTGCGCCTCGGCGACATCGTCAAGGTCGTCAACAGCCGCGGAGCGATGATGACGGCGTTCGACAACGGCTTCGGCGACTGGAACATGGGCTGGGACAAGTGGCGCGCGGGCAGTGCCGTGGTCACCGCACCGCCCGACGGCAGCGCCCCGGCCGAGTCGGCCAGGCTCCGTCCCCAGGTGTGACGGGTGGCAGCCGACCCGGTGGCAGCCGACCCGTCAGGCGTCCACGGCGAGCCGCTTGCGCAACAGGCCCGCCAGCGCGTCGGCGAGGGCCACCGGGTCGATCGGGTGGGTGACCGCGGCCTCCGCCCGGCTCCAGGTGGCCAGCCAGGCGTCCTGCGGGCGGCCGATCAGCAGCAGCACCGGAGGGCAGCGGAAGATCTCGTCCTTGATCTGCCGGCAGACGCCCATGCCGCCCGCGGGAACCGCCTCCCCGTCCAGCACGCACACGTCGATGCCGCCGTCCTCCAGCGCCGAGAGGACGGCGGGGAGGGTCGCGCACTCCACGAACTCCACGGGCGGGACGTCGGGGGCGGGCCGGCGTCCGGCCGCGAGCCGCACCTGCTGACGGGTGCCCGAGTCATCGCTGTAGACCAGCACCGTGGCGGTCGGCTGCATCGTTCCTCCGCGTTACATGGGTGGACTCCTGGCGCGGATGCTACTCCCGTACAGCCCTGGGGAGGAGGGGGCGTGCAAGCCCCTCCCTCCTTCGAGGGACCGGCCGCGGACCGGCCGCGGGTCCGTCCGGCCACCGCGGGGACAGCCGGCGTACCACCGCCCACAACCGGCCGTACGAGCAGCATCGATGCCCTTGACACTCCGAACGGTACCCCCGGGAGTGAGGGCTGGATAAGCGACCGACATAATGTCGGTCGTGGCGACAGCAACAGCAGTAGATACCGGGCACGCGCACCCGACGGTCAACCGGCCGAACCTCACCAGCGTCGGAACCATCATCTGGCTGAGTTCCGAGCTGATGTTCTTCGCGGCCCTCTTCGCGATGTACTTCACCCTGCGGTCGGTGACCGGCGCAGAGCACTGGAAGGAAATGGCGTCCGCGCTGAACTTCCCGTTCTCCGCGACGAACACCACGATCCTGGTGCTCTCCTCCCTCACCTGCCAGCTCGGTGTCTTCGCTGCCGAGCGCGGCGACGTGAAGAAGCTGCGCACCTGGTTCGTGATCACCTTCATCATGGGCGCGATCTTCGTCGGCGGTCAGATCTTCGAATACACCGAACTGGTCAAGCACGAGGGTCTGTCGCTCTCGTCCGACCCGTACGGCTCGGTGTTCTACCTGACCACGGGCTTCCACGGACTGCATGTGACGGGCGGACTCATCGCCTTCCTGCTGGTCCTGGGCAGGACGTACGCGGCCAAGAGGTTCACCCACCAGCAGGCGACGGCGGCCATCGTGGTGTCTTACTACTGGCACTTCGTCGATGTCGTCTGGATCGGCCTCTTCGCCACGATCTACTTGATCAAGTAATCCGGTCGCCGCACCGGCACCACGTCCTCATCGCATCGACGCAGAAGATCCTGACACCGGGGTAATCCGTGAAAAAGCTCTCCGCACGACGGCGCCATCCGCTGGCTGCGCTCGTCGTCCTACTCTTCGCGCTGGCGGTCACTGGGGGGCTGTACGCCGCGTTCTCGCCGAGCGAGGCCAAGGCCGATGACAGCTCCGCCCAGTCCCTCGCCATCGAGGAGGGCAAGAAGCTCTACGCCGTCGGCTGCGCCAGCTGCCACGGCACCGGCGGTCAGGGTACGACCGACGGTCCGAGCCTGGTCGGCGTCGGCTCCGCCGCCGTGGACTTCCAGGTCAGCACCGGTCGTATGCCCGCGCAGCAGCCCGGCGCCCAGGTGCCGAAGAAGAAGAACATCTACTCGAACGCCGAGATCCAGCAGCTGTCCGCGTACATCGCCTCGCTCGGCCCCGGCCCGGTGACTCCGACCAAGGAGCAGTACAACCCGGCCGGCGCGGACATCGCCGAGGGCGGTGAGCTCTTCCGTACCAACTGCGCGCAGTGCCACAACTTCGTCGGCAAGGGCGGCGCCCTGACCAACGGCAAGTACGCGCCGTCCCTGGAGGGCGTGTCCGCCAAGCACCTCTACGAGGCCATGCAGACCGGCCCGCAGAACATGCCCTCCTTCCCGGACACCACGCTGCCGGAGGAGAAGAAGAAGGCCATCATCGCGTACCTGGACACGGTCAACAGCGACAAGACCGCGACCCCCGGCGGTATGGAGATCGGCGGCCTGGGCCCGGTGAGTGAGGGTCTGTTCGGCTGGGTCTTCGGCATGGGGGCCATGATCGCCCTGACCATCTGGGTCGCCGCCCGGACCGCAAAGGCCAAGAAGTCATGAGTAGCCACGACATTTCACAAACAGAAGACAACCTGCCACACGGGCAGGGCGAGGGCGGCGCGGTAGAGACGGCGGACAACCCGTTCGCCGACCCGGGTCTGCCCCCGCACGAGCACCGTCAGCAGGACATCGACGAGCGGGTCGCCAGGCGCTCCGAGCGCACGGTCGCGCTGTTCTTCACGGTCTCGATGCTGGCGACGATCGCCTTCATCGCCTCGTATGTGGCCTTCCCGGTAGACAAGATCATCTATGTCTTCCCGCTCGGCCACATCAGCGCGCTGAACTTCTCGCTCGGCCTGACCCTCGGCATCGCCCTCTTCGCCATCGGCGCGGGCGCGGTCCACTGGGCCCGCACGCTGATGTCGGACGTGGAGATCGCCGACGAGCGTCACCCGATCGAGGCCGAGCCCGAGGTCAAGGCCAAGGTCCTGGAGGACTTCCGGGCGGGCGCGGAAGAGTCCGGCTTCGGCCGGCGGAAGCTGGCCCGCAACACCCTCTTCGGCGCGCTGGCCCTGGTGCCGCTCTCCGGCCTGGTGCTGCTGCGCGACCTCGGCCCGCTGCCGGGCGACAAGCTCCGGCACACCAAGTGGGCCAAGGGCAAGCGCCTGATGAACTACAACACGGGTGGGGCGCTGCGCCCCGAGGACATCTCGGTCGGTTCGCTCACCTTCGCCATGCCCGAGGGCATGAGCGAGGCGGACCACGACTTCCAGACGCAGATCGCCAAGGCGGCCCTGATGCTGGTCCGGCTCCAGCCGGAGAACATCAAGGACAAGCGCGAGCTGGACTGGTCGCACGACGGCATCGTGGCGTTCTCGAAGATCTGCACCCACGTCGGCTGCCCGATCAACCTGTACGAGCAGCAGACGCACCACGTCCTGTGCCCCTGTCACCAGTCGACGTTCGACCTCTCCGACGGCGGCCGCGTGATCTTCGGCCCGGCCGGGCACGCCCTGCCGCAGCTGCGGATCGGCGTCAACAAGGACGGTTACCTCGAAGCCAAGGGCGACTTCGCGGAGCCCGTCGGTCCTGCTTACTGGGAGCGCGGATGAGTACTGCAACTGAGACGCAGGCGCGGGGCCGCAAGGCCCCCGCGGGCGAGCGCGTCGCCGACTGGGCGGACGGCCGGCTGGGCATCTACAGCCTGGCCAAGGCCAACATGCGCAAGATCTTCCCGGACCACTGGTCCTTCATGCTGGGTGAGGTCGCGCTCTACAGCTTCATCATCATCATCCTCACGGGTGTGTATCTGACGCTGTTCTTCCACCCCAGCATGGAAGAGGTCGTCTACCACGGTCCGTACGTCCCGATGCAGGGCGTGCGGATGTCCGAGGCGTTCGCCTCGACGCTCGACATCAGCTTCGAGGTGCGCGGCGGTCTGCTCATCCGGCAGATCCACCACTGGGCCGCGCTGATCTTCCTCGCCGCGATGTTCGTGCACATGATGCGCGTCTTCTTCACCGGCGCGTTCCGCAAGCCGCGTGAGATCAACTGGCTGTTCGGCTTCCTGCTGTTCTTCCTCGGCATGCTGACCGGCTTCACCGGCTACTCGCTCCCCGACGACCTGCTCTCCGGCACCGGTCTGCGGTTCATCGAGGGCGTGTTCCTGTCGATCCCGGTCGTCGGCACCTACATCTCGATGTTCGTGTTCGGCGGCGAGTTCCCCGGGATGGACCTGATCCCCAGGCTCTACCCGGTCCACGTCCTGCTGCTGCCGGGCATCATGCTCGGCCTGCTGGTGGCGCACCTGATCCTGGTCTTCTACCACAAGCACACGCAGTACCCCGGGCCCGGCAAGACCGAGAAGAACGTCGTCGGCATGCCTCTGCTGCCGGTCTACATGGCCAAGGCGGGCGGGTTCTTCTTCCTGGTCTTCGGTGTGATCGCGATCCTCTCCGCGGTCGCCACCATCAACCCGATCTGGGCCATCGGCCCGTACCGCCCGGACCATGTGTCCACCGGCGCCCAGCCCGACTGGTACATGGGCTTCGCCGAGGGTCTGGTCCGTGTGATGCCCGGCTGGGAGATCACCCTGTGGGGCCACACGCTGGTCCTGGGCGTGTTCATCCCGATCGTGCTGTTCCCGCTGGTCCTGTTCGCGATCGGGGTCTACCCCTTCATCGAGTCCTGGATCACCGGCGACAAGCGCGAGCACCACATCCTGGACCGCCCGCGCAACGCCCCGACCCGTACCGCCTTCGGCGTCGCCTGGCTGACCGCGTACTTCGTGATGCTGATCGGTGGTGGTAACGACCTGTGGGCCACCCACTTCCATCTGTCGATCAACGCCATCACGTGGTTCGTCCGGATCGGCTTCTTCGTCGGCCCGGTGCTGGCCTTCATCATCACCAAGCGGATCTGCCTGGGTCTCCAGCGGCGCGACAAGGACAAGGTGCTGCACGGGCGCGAGACCGGCATCATCAAGCGGCTGCCGCACGGCGAGTTCATCGAGGTGCACGCGCCGCTCTCGCAGGAGGACCTGCACATGCTCACCCAGCATGAGCAGCCCAAGGCGCTCGAGGTCGGCCCCGAGGTCGACGAGAACGGTGTGCGCCGGAAGATAAAGCGGTCGGAGAAGCTCCGGGCCAAGCTGTCCAAGGGCTACTACGGCGGGGACAACGTCATCCCCAAGCCGACCGCCGAGGAGTACAAGGAGATCACCAGCGGCCACGGCCACCACTGATCCCCTTCAGCGAACACCTCAGCTGTACGCCACACACCCCAGGGCCCCGGCCCGGACCACACGGTCCGGCCCGGGGCCCCGGGCCGTTTTCGTACCGCTCCGGTCCGCGCCGATGGGGCCGATAGGCTTGCCGGGGGCCGTCGCACAGCCGAGCTATGAGGCCCCAGCCCTGACCAGCCGAGTTCCAGGAGCGGACCATGGACGTTGTGACCCCAGCCGGAGGCGACAACCGCGCGACGGCCCGCACCTGGCCGGACGTACTCGACTCGCTGCTGCTCGGCCAGGACCTCACCGCCGACGACACCGCCTGGGTCATGGACCGGATCATGCGCGGCGAGGCCAGCGACGCGCAGATCGCCGGCTTCGCGGTCGCGCTGCGCGCCAAGGGCGCGACGGTGGCGGAGGTGTCCGGGCTGGTCCGGATCATGTACGAGCACGCGAACGTGATCGAGGTGCCCGGGCCGACCGTCGACATCGTGGGCACGGGCGGCGACCGCGCCAAGACCGTCAACATCTCCACGATGTCGGCGCTCGTGGTGGCGGGCACCGGGGCCAAGGTGGTCAAGCACGGCAGCCGCGCCTGGTCCTCCGCCAGCGGCTCCTCCGACGTCCTCGGCAAGCTCGGCGTCAATCTGGACCTGTCCCCGGCGCGCGTGGCCGAGGTCGCCGAGGAGGCCGGCATCACCTTCTGCTTCGCGGCGCACTTCCACCCCGCGCTGCGCCATGTCGGGACCGCGCGCAGCGACCTCGGCATCGCCACCATCTTCAACTTCCTCGGCCCGCTGACCAACCCCGCCCGGGTGCGCGCCCAGGCCACCGGGGTCGCCGACATCCGCATGGCGCCCATCCTGGCCGGGGTGCTCGCCGAGCGCGGCTCCTCCGCGCTGGTCGTCCGCGGCGACGACGGCCTGGACGAACTGACCATCACCTCCACCTCCCAGGTGTGGGTGGTCGAGGGCGGCACCGTCCGTCAGGAGACCTTCGACCCGCGCGACGTCGGCATCGAACTGGCCCCGGTGGAGTCCCTGCGCGGCGCCGACGCGTCGTACAACGCGGATGTCGCGCGGCGGCTGCTGGCGGGGGAGCGCGGCCCCGTACGGGACGCGGTGCTGCTCAACTCGGCCGCGGGGCTGGTCGCGCTGGAGGGCGGGACGGGCGGCAAGCCGCTGCCCGAGCGGATCGCGGCGGGCATGGAGAAGGCGGCGGAGTCCATCGACTCGGGCGCGGCGCGGGCGGCGCTGGAGCGGTGGGTTCTGGCCACGAACGCGTAGCGCCCTGCGGCGGGCGGTCTGGGTGCAGCCTCCGCCCGGGTCCGGCGGGGCCGCCCCCCGGCCCCGCGCCTGCGACGGGCGCTTCCCCTACCCGCCCCTTCCCGCAGCATCGAGATGCGGCTCCGCCGCGTGAGGGGGCAAGCCTCCGGACCCCCGGACGCCCTTCGGGCGTGTCCTCAATCGCCGGACGGGCTGACAGCCCGTCCGGCGATTGAGGACCGGGGTCCGGGGCGGAGCCCCGGTTCGGGAAGGGGCGGGGCGGGGACAAGGCACGCCGCAGGCGGAGTTGTCCGTATCGCGGACAGGGGGTTCGGGCTTCGGGCGGGCGTGGCATACTCCTGCGCAGGTCACGAGCGACAGCGACTTCGGCCCCGGCCCGCTGTCCGGCAACCCTCCGTCCGTGGCGGGGTGCCCCGGGTGATGACCAGGCCGCAGGCAGCGAGGTCTGCGGCAAGCGCGGACCCCTCGCGAAAACCAGGGGTCCTGGTCGTCGAGGGAGTTCTTCCGTGATGCAGCGAATGCGCTAGGGCCGACGGCCCCTTCTTCCCCTCAACCGGCGCGGTGCCGACTTCGCCCGCGCGTTGAGCTTCTTTCCGCGTGCCCGACGGCGGGCTGCCGCACGCACGCGTGACGCATTCAACTCTTCGCCCTCCCGGGAGACTTCGCCATGTCCGCGACCGCTGCTGCTGCCGCCACCGCCACCCACACCCCGCTGCCCGTCCTCGGCCGGGACGTCCTGGTCCCGCTCGTCACGGGCGGCGAGGTCGACTACGCCGCACTCGACTACGCCGCCAGCGCCCCCGCCCTCCAGCGGGTCTGGGACGACATCGCGGCCTACGCCCCGTACTACGGCAGCGTGCACCGCGGCGCCGGCTATCTCTCGCAGCTGTCCACCGATCTGTTCGAGAACAGCCGCAAGGAGGTGGCCGCCTTCCTCGGCTGCCGCCCCGACGACCAGGTGGTCTTCACCCGCGCCACCACCGACTCGCTCAACCTGCTCGCCGCCGCGCTGCCGCAGGGCACCCGGGTGTTCGTGTTCGAGACCGAGCACCACGCCTCGCTGCTGCCGTGGCAGCAGCGGGAGGGCATCGAGGTCGGCTATCTGAGCGCGCCGCGCTCCCCGCGGCAGGCCGTGGAGACGCTGGAGCGGGCGCTGGCCGCGTGGCGAGCGGACGACCAGGAGGCTGACACGGGCGCGGGCGCGGGCGCGGCGCTGGTGTGTGTGACCGGTGCGTCGAATGTGACTGGTGAGCTGTGGCCGGTGCGGGAGCTGGCGGAGGTGGCCCATGCGCATGGCGCCCGTATCGTGCTGGACGCGGCCCAGCTGGCCCCGCACCACCCCGTGGACATCGCCGCCCTGGACGTCGACTGGGTCGCGTTCTCCGGGCACAAGCTGTACGCGCCGTTCGGGGCGGGCGTGCTGGCGGGGCGCGCGGACTGGCTGCGCGCGGCCCGGCCGTATCTCGCGGGCGGCGGGGCCAGCCGCAAGGTGGCCCTCAGCGTCCGAGAGGGAGTCGGCGAGGTGGAGGTGGAGTGGCACACCACCGAGGCCCGGCACGAGGCCGGCTCGCCGAACGTCATCGGGGCGTACGCGATCGCGTCGGCCTGCAAGGCGCTGACCGAGGCCGGGTTCGAGTCCCTGGTGGCCCGGGAGCGGCGGCTGATCGCCAAGGTCCGTGAGGGGCTGGCCGAGGTGGACGAGGTGAGGGTGCTGTCGCTGTTCGGCGACGACGCCCCCCGGGTGGGGGTCATCTCCTTCGTGGTGGAGGGCTGGAACAGCTCGCACTTCGCGGCCGCCCTCTCCGCGGAGTACGGCATCGGCGTGCGCGACGGCCTGTTCTGCGCGCATCCGCTGGTGCGCACCCTGCTGGGCGGCGAGCCCGGGGAGGCGGGCGAGTGCGGGGCCCCGGAGACCGCGCCGGGGGAGCGGTCGCTGAACGCGATCCGGGTCAGCTTCGGCGCGGGCACCCCCGACGAGCACGTCGAGCGGTTCGTGGGCGCGGTGAAGGAGCTGGTCCGGGACGGCGCGAAGTGGAGCTACCGCACCGAGGACGGGCGCTGCGTCCCGGACCGCGGCTGAACCGCGAAGGGGCGCGAACTCAGCCGTCGAGGCCGATCGCGAAGGCCGCCTCGAGGTCGTGCTGGGAGTAGGTGCGGAAGGCGATGTGGGTCTCGGTGGAGGCCACGCCGGGCACCTTGCTGATCCGGCCCGGGATGACGTCCGCGAGGTCGTCGTGCCGGGCCACCCGCACCATCGCGATCAGGTTGTGCGCCCCGGTGACCGAGTAGACCTCGCTCACGCCGTCGATCGCGGCGATCCTCTCGGCGATCTCGGGGATCTGGTCCACGTCGGTCTTGATGAGCACGATCGAAGTGATCACGGCTGGCTTTCTCCCTCGCTGGTGACTGCCCCGCTCACTCTAAGACTTGATCCGTAACTCACCAAAGGGTGAGCTGTGGACTGCGGCCGGGGCGGGGACCAGGCTTTCCGGCGTGGTCACGCGGGCGTGACTCATCCGGGGTCGCTCGGTTCCGCCGTCCGGCGGTTCGGGGAGCAGAGGTTTCACGGTGTTGCCGTGGGACTGCCACGCGACCCGACCGCCGGGGCGGTTTCGGGCTCGGTGTGGTTGACTCCCGCAGCGCTTCTTCCAGCGCTTGTGAACATGTGATCTGTGCGTGCCGGGACGCGGCGGTGTCCAGGTACGCGGTCTTGGGGTCGTCCACATCTGCGAAGCGGACGAACGGGGCCAGGCGGCGGATACGAGGTCACGCTTGCCGACCAGGCCGCACGCGCCGCACTTGTGTGCGCGGTCGCGGAGGGTCTTGTTGACGCGCTCGCCGCACAGGCAATGCTGGGACAGGGCTGTTGACCAGGTGGAGGCCCGGACGAGCCTGCCCCCGGCCGCGTCGCACTCCACCGCGAGGGCGGAGATCAGCATGCCCGGCGTGGTCTGCGACAGGCGCTTGCCCCACAGCCGGTACCACATGTGGATGTCGCAGTCCTCGACCACGAGCACAGGGCCATGGGCGGCGATGATCTCCCGCGCCACGGTGCGGGCGCGATCGCGCCGGTGCTCGGCCAGCGAGGCGGCATACTCGGCCTGGCGGGCGCGCTGCTCCCGGTAGTGGGCGGACAGCCGGTCACGCCGGAACGCCTGCTGGGGAAGCCCATCGGCGCGGGCGGTGCGGTCACCACCGGGCACGGTCACCATCTTGGGCTTCAGCCCGTTCTCGGCTCGGCGGGCGGCGCGGGCCGCCTGCTTCTTCGACAGCCCGTACTGCGCGGCGTTCGTTGCCCTGCGTGAGCGCTCCAACGCCCTGCCACGGCCCCGCTGCTTCTTCGCTTGCTTCTCCGACAGGGGCCGTGCGAAGCCATGGGGGAGCCGCCCATCGGCGCGCGACGCTGCGGGTCCTATTGCCGGGCGGTCTTGGTCGCCCGTCCGAAGCGGACCCACGCGTAGAGGAACCCGAGGCTGAACCCCACGAGGTGGGCGAGGTAGGCGACCCCGGGGCGGTCGTCGGCCCCGCGGGCGGCCAGCCACTGGAGCGCGACCCAGAAGATCAGCACTACCCAGGCGGGGAAGCGCAGCGGCAGGAAGAACAGAAACGGGAAGAGGCTGGTCACCCGGGCCCGGGGGAAGAGCCACAGAAAGGCGCCGAGGACTCCGGAGATCGCCCCGGAGGCGCCGACCAGGGTCTGGGTGGAGCCCGCGTGCGCCGCGGCGTAGCCGAGCAGCGCCAGATAGCCGGTGGCGAGGTAGAAGAGCACGAACTGGATCCGTCCCATGCGTTCCTCGGCCATCGCCCCGAAGACGTACAGAAACAGCATGTTGCCCAGCAGATGCAGCCAGTTGCCGTGGACGAACAGCGCCGTCAGCGGGGTCAGTGGCTCGGCGGGCGCGCCGCTCCACAGGGCGCTGGGCACCACCCCCCAGCGCTCGAAATGGCCGGTCTGGGCCCGCAGCAGCTCGCTCCCGGTGCCATAGCCGGGGTTGAGTCCGGAGGCCGGGCCCACGGCGAAGATCAGGCAGCAGGCGGCGATGAGGGCGTACGTCATCAGGGGGCGGCCTGCCCCGCCGCCGGACCCCTCCGACGTCTCGATCATGGGCAGATCATCGCGTATCGGGCGCAACCTGCCCAGAGTGCCTCGCCGCCGTCCGGGCCGGACCGGGAGCGCACCTGGCCTCGGCGCGGGGCAGGGCTCAGGCCGTAGGGTTACTCCACGCCGAAGTGCGAGAGTGGAATCAAGACGAGGACGGACGAGGACCCCATGGCCGTGCCCCTGCCGACAGCCGAGACCCGCTGGCGCTGCACCCTGTGCGGCAATCTGACGCGGTTCGATGTGACGCGTTCGACCAAGGTCGTCGAGTACGTCCATCTCGACCTGGGCGGGGAGCCCAAGGTCGAGGAGCGCGAGGTGGTCAATGAGACCATTGAGTCGGTGCGCTGCCGCTGGTGCAACGCGGTCGATCAGATCGAGCTGGTCGATCGTCCGGGCGCGAGCGCGGGCGCCTGAGAAGCGCGGGCGCCTGAGAACGGAGCGGTGACAGGTGGTGGAGCGGACAGGCGACCCCGGTTCGGCCGGTGACGCCGAGGGCGTCGCCGAGGCGCTCGACCGCCCCCTGCCGGAGGGGGTCAGGCGCCGGGTCGTGGCCCTGGTCGCGGACGCGTTCGGCGGTCTGACGGTCACCGAGCTCCCGGCCCAGCTGCGGCAGTACGCCCGCTTCACCCCGACCCGCCGGGCGAAGTTCGCGGGCAACGCCATGGCCGCCACCGTGGAGTCCGACCCGGTCTTCCGGCAGCGGATCGCGGGGCGGCTGCGGGAGACCCAGGCGGAGCTGGCCGAGGCCATCGAGGGCGGCTCGCCGCCCGCCGCCGCCGATCCGGTGGACGTCGCGGCGATCGCCTATGTGCTGCGGCCGGTCGGCTGGGTCAAGCTGGTCGAGGCCGCGGGCGAGGAGGCGCAGCGGGTCTCCGCCGAGCGGGCCGCCGAGGAGGCGGAGCGCGAACTGCGGCGGCTGCGCGAGGAGCTCGTCGAGGCCCGGGCCGCGGCGCGCACCGAGACCGAGCGGACCCGCACCGAGCTGGAGGCGGTCCGCAAGGAATCGGACACCTTGCACCGTAAGCTGCGCAGCGCGCTCAGCGACGTCAAGCGCGGCGAGGCGGCGCTGCGCAAGGCCGTGGCGGAGCTGGACTCCGTGCGCTCGGCGGCCGCGGTGCGGCAGGCCACGGCGGAGGGTGAGGCGCGGCGGCTGCGGGCCCGGCTCGCGGAGACGGAGTCGGCGCTGGAGGCCAGCCGGCGGGCGGCCCGCGAGGGGCGCAGCGTCGAGGACATGCGGGTGCGGCTGCTGCTGGACACGGTGCTGGACGCGGCGCAGGGACTGCGGCGCGAACTGGCGCTGCCGCCCGCGTCGATGCGCCCGGCGGACGCGGTGGACGCGGTGGAGCCGGGCAAGATGACGCCGAAGGACATAGCGACCAGGGCGCTCTCGGAGATGGACCCCGCGCTGCTGGACCAGCTGCTCGCGCTGCCCCAGGCCCACTTGGTGGTGGACGGCTACAACGTCACCAAGACCGGCTATCCGACGATGCCGCTGGACAAGCAGCGGCTGCGGCTGCTGGGCGGGCTCGCGGGGCTGGCGGCCCAGACGGGCGCGGAGATGACCTGTGTCTTCGACGGGGCGGAGCTTGCGGCGCCGGTGCTGCTGGCGCCGCCGCGCGGGGTGCGGGTGCTGTTCAGCAAGCCGGGGGTGACCGCGGACGAGCTGATCAGGCAGCTGGTGCGGGCCGAGCCGCCGGGCCGGCCGGTGGTCGTGGTCTCCACGGACCGCGAGGTGGCCGACGGGGTGGCGAAGGCCGGGGCTCGACCGGTCTCCTCGGCGCTGTTGCTCAAGCGGCTCGCGCGTACCTGAGTGGCGCCGGGGGTGCCCCGTTGGGGCGGTTGACGCCTGCGGAGCGTCAACTGACCGTTACTGTCGGTGTGATGTTTGTAAAAGATGCGCCTCCGGACCGACTTTTTTGTCGGTGGGATTTGAACGGATCACGACCAGGTCACTATGGTCAGCTCGAACCTCCGCACGGTTGATCACTCATCCGGGGTGTCGGCGGGGGTACCGCCGAGTCCGCGCGCTTGTTTCGTGGAGCCGGGGTCTTGACCCCTCATCACCCGGTAGGCGGCTGGAGGAAGAAGGAGCTCGCCTTCGTGGCGTCCCACCGTCGACCCAAGCAGCCGAGCCGTACTCGGGTGACCGTCTTCACCGCGACCGCCGCCGCGGCCGTCGCCCTCTCCTCCCAGGCCGCTCAGGCCGCGCCCAAGGCGGACAAGAAGGACGTCAAGGAGCAGGTCGACACGCTCTACGAGCAGGCCGAGCAGGCGACCGAGAAGTACAACGGCGCCAAGGAGAAGAAGGAAAAGCTGGAGAAGCAGGTCGGCGAGCTCCAGGACAAGGTGGCCCGCGGCCAGGAGGACCTCAACAAGCTCCGCAACAGCCTGGGTTCGATGGCCACCGCGCAGTACCGCTCCGGGGGCATCGACCCCTCCGTGCAGCTGCTGCTCTCCTCCGACCCGGACAGCTACCTCGACAAGGCCTCCACCCTCAACCAGCTGAGCGGCAAGCAGGCCGAGTCGCTGCGCAAGATCGCCGACAAGCAGCGCACGCTCAAGCAGCAGCGCGAAGAGGCGTCCACGAAGCTCCAGGACCTCGAGGACACCCGCAAGGCGCTGGGTGAGAAGAAGAAGGAGATCCAGGGCAAGCTCTCCAAGGCCCAGCAGCTCCTGAACACCCTCACCGAGAAGGAGCGGGCCGCGCTCGCCGCCAAGGAGCAGGAGCGCTCCAACCGCTCCAACGAGCGCGCGAACCTGGGCAACGACGTGCCCGACTCGCAGCGCGCCGCCGCGGCCCTGGCCGCCGCCAAGACGAAGATAGGCTCGCCCTATGTGTGGGGCGCGACCGGCCCGTCCTCCTTCGACTGCTCCGGCCTCACCGGCTGGGCGTACGGGCAGGCCGGCGTCTCCCTGCCGCGTATCTCGCAGGACCAGGCGAACGCCGGCACCCGCATCGGCCGTGGCGACCTCAAGCCGGGCGACCTGGTGCTCTTCTACAACGACCTGCACCACATAGGCCTGTACGCGGGCAACGGCCAGGTGCTGCACGCCCCCAAGCCCGGGGCCAATGTGCGCTACGAGTCGATGGACAACATGCCGTTCATGTTCGGCGTCCGGGTCTGACCGGCCCTCCCCCGAACCGTCCGTTCGGGGGAAATCCGAGAGCGGCCGACAACCTCCGCTGAGCTTCCGCCCCGCCGGTGACCTGCGTCTCCGGCGGGGTGTCACATTGTGTGCCCGCTGCGCTTCTTGGACCGTGCGCGATCGTACGGCTACTGTCTGCGCGCAGTTCTTCCCACACAGTGGAAGGGAGTGCGGCTTCCCATGGCGTCCTGTCGGCGTTCCTCTCAGCCCGGTTCTTCCTCGCCCGGTTCTTCCTCACCCGGCGCTTCTTCGCCCGGTTCCGCGTCGCCCGGTTCTTCCTCACCCGGCTCGCCGGCGCCCGGTCCGGCGCGGTCCGGTGCCGCTCGGCCGGGTTCCGGCCGGGTCACCACCCTGGGCCGGGCCACCGCCCTGACCGCCGTCTCGGCCGCCGTGGCCTCGGCGGCCGCGCTGTCGGCGGTGCCGGCCGGCGCCGAGCCGCACGACCCCTCGCCGGACGCCACGGCGCCCGGCGCCACCCCCGGCGCGGTCGAGCGGCTCTACGCGCTGGCGGAGCGGGCGACCGAGCGGTACAACGCGGCCGAGGCGCACGCCCAGGGGCTGCGCCGCCAGGTCGACCGGATCCAGGACCGCGTCGCCCGCGGCCAGGAGCGGGTCAACCGGATGCGGGTGGCGCTCGGCGCCCTCGCGGGCGGGCAGTACCGCTCCGGCGGGGTCGACCCCAGCCTCGCCCTGATCCTCTCCGAGGACCCCGCCCACTACCTCGCCAAGGCCGCCACCCTGGAGCGCATCGGCAAGCGGCAGGCCGGGCAGCTGAAGGTCTTCGAGGGCGCCCAGCGAACGCTGCGCCAGCAGCGCGCGGAGGCGGCGGCCAGGCTCGCCCGGCTGGAGGGCAGCCGCGAGGCCGTGGTCCGCGACAAGCGGGCCGTACGGCACAAGCTGGCCACGGCGCGCCGGCTGTTCAACGCCCTGCCCCCCGCCGCGCGAGCGGCCTATCTCCAGGGCCCGCACGGCGCGGGCGGGCGGGCCGGAGTGCCGGACCTGCCGCCGTCCTCGCCGCGCGCGGCCGCCGCGCTGGAGGCCGCCCAGGGGGCGGTGGGCCAGCCGTACGCCTGGGGGCAGGCCGGGCCCACCGCCTTCGACTGCTCGGGGCTGACCCAATGGGCGTACGGGCGGGCCGGGGTGGCGATCCCGCGCACCTCCCAGCAGCAGGCGTCCGCCGGACACCAGGTGTCGCTCGGCCGCATCCGCCCCGGCGACCTGGTGGTCTACCGCTCCGACGCGGGCCATGTCGGGATGTACGCGGGCAACGGACAGGTGATCCACGCGCCCTACCCGGGGGCGCGGGTGCGCTACGACCCGGTCGGGATGATGCCGATTTCGGCCATCACACGTGTCTGATACGCGCGTCTGATTCCGGTCCGCGAGCCTCGTACGATCTACGGCGTGGCGGGTAGGTGGCGGCCGGGCGGACGGCGGGCGGGCAGCGGACGGGCCGAATCGTGGGCCGGACGGCGGGCCGGGCGGTGGGTGGCGCTGTGCGCGCTCAGTGCTCTGTCGGCCGCCGCGCTCACCGGCTGCGGCGGCGTCCCGCCCCCCGACGATGCCACCGGGCGGGACGGGCAGGCCGTCCAGCGGCTGCTCGACCGGCGGGCCGCGGCGATCCGCGAGCGGGACGCGGACGCCTTCCTGGCCACCATCGACGGGAGCTCCGCCCGCTATCGGGCCGAGCAGCGGCGGATGTTCACCAACCTGGCCGCCGTGCCGCTGCGCTCCTGGACCTACCACCTGGTGGACACCGGCGGCTTCACCCCCTCGCTGGGCGAGGGCCGGCGGATCGCCGCCCGGGTCGAACTGCGCTACCGGCTCTCCGGGTACGACACCGCGCCGGTCGTGGCCGAGGAGTATCTGACCCTCGCCCGGCGCGACGGGCGCTGGTACGTGGCCTCCGACGACGGTGAGGAGCGCGGCCGGCGCACCTCCGTGCAGCTGTGGGACCAGGGCGCGGTGACCGCGGTGCGCGGCGAGCGCAGCCTGGTCCTCGGCGTGGGCCAGGACCGGCGGCGACTGCGCGAGGTGGCGGCCGGCGCGGACCGGGCGGTGACCGCGCTGCGGAAGGTGTGGCCGCACGCCTGGGCCGGGCGGGTGGTGGTGCAGGTGCCCGCCTCCCTGGATCGGATGGCCGCCCTGCTGGGCGCGTCCGCCGGCGGCTACCGCGGCATCGCGGCCGTCACCACCGGCGAGGTCGGCGGGGGCCACGGCGCTGCCGCCGACCGCGTCATCGTCAACCCCGAGGCCTACCAGATCCTCGGCGACTTCGGCCGGCGCGTCGTGCTCACCCACGAGACGGCCCATGTGGCCACCCGCGCCACCACCACCGCCGCCACCCCGCTGTGGCTCTCCGAGGGCTTCGCCGACTGGGTGGGCTACCTCGGCACCGGCCGAACCCCCCGCGAGGTGGCCCCCGAGCTCGCCCGCTCCGTCGAGGCCGGCCGCCTGCCGAACGCCCTCCCGGGCGACGGCGCCTTCAACTTCGGCGGCAAGGCGGAGAGCCTGTCCCAGGCGTACGAGGAGGGCTGGCTGGCCTGCCGCCTGATCGCGCAGAAGTGGGGCGGGGAGAAGCTGGTCGAGTTCTACCGCGCGGTGGGGGAGAGTTCGCGGCGCCAGGGGGCGGTGGAGTCCGCGCTGCGCGAGGTGCTGGGCACGAGTCTGAACGAGTTCACCGCCCTGTGGCGCAAGTACGTTGCCTCGGAGCTCGGCTAGCGGGCACCGACCCCCGCTCCGGCTCCCGGAGGCCCAGGGGCCAGGGGGTGCCCGGCGGATCTTTCCCCACCCCGCCCCTTCCCGGCCCCGTTCGAGCCCCTGTCGATATGCGGCTCCGCCGCGTGGCAGGGGCTTCGCCCCTGGACTCCGGGGTCTGGGGCGGAGTCAGCGTCATGCCACCCATGTGAACCACCGCATCAGCAAGGAGATCGTGTCCGTCGCGCAACGCACCGGTCGCGGTATCGCCGTCGAGGCACTCGGCGGGATCCGCGAGCGGGTACGGCTACGCCGCGACCAGCGGGGCACTCTCTCCTCCTGGCCGTTCCACCAGCTCGGAGAGCACCTCGCCTACAAGGCTCGCAGGGCCGGGGTGCCGTTCCTCGAGGTTGATGCGGCCTATACCTCGCAGCGCTGTCCGCGCTGTGGGCATACCGAGCGGGCCAACCGGTCCGACCGGGACCATTTCCGCTGTCGTCGGTGCGGGCTCTCCCCCAGCTACCGCTGGGAGGTGCCCCCTGGCCCGGCCGATGTCGTCGCCGGGGTCAACGTGCGCGATCGCGCACGCCCGGCGTGGGTGCTTGTCACCGCGCCCGCACCCTCCCCCTGACATCAGCCTGGGGGTGGGTGGATGCGACCCGTGACCGTCCTGTCGTAGGGGACAGTCGGGAGCGCGACGAGGTGCGAACGACCGAGCGCACAAGCTCGGCCGTTCACGGCCGAGAAGGTGACCCCGCCACCGGTGCCCGCCCGCCGGGCCGCGGAGCGGGCCGGGGCGCCCTGACGGGCGGGGGCGTTCCGACAGGCCGGGGCGGCCCGGCTGCGGCCCGCCTCCGGGACCCGTACCCGGTACTGTCGGCGGCGATGGACAAGACCCTGATCGTCACCAACGACTTCCCGCCCCGGCCCGGCGGCATCCAGGCGTTTCTGCACAACATGGCGCTGCGCCTGGACCCTGGGCGGGTCGTCGTCTACGCCTCCACCTGGAAGCGCGGGCGGGAGGGCGCCGAGGCCACCGCCCGGTTCGACGCCGAGCAGCCGTTCCCCGTCGTACGGGACCGCACGACCATGCTGCTGCCCACCCCGCGGGTGACCCGGCGCGCCACCGAGCTGCTGCGCGCGCACGGCTGCACCGCGGTGTGGTTCGGGGCCGCCGCCCCGCTCGGGCTGATGGCCCCGGCGCTGCGCTCGGCGGGCGCCCGGCGGCTGGTGGCGACCACCCATGGGCACGAGGCGGCCTGGGCCCAGCTCCCCGCCTCCCGCGGGCTGCTGCGCCGGATCGGCGAGGGCACCGACACCCTCACCTACCTCGGCGAGTACACCCGCACGCGGATCGCGGCGGCGGTTGGCCCCGAGGCCGCGGCGCGCATGGTCCGACTGACGCCCGGCGTGGACGAGAAGACCTTCCACCCCGACTCGGGCGGCGCCGAGGTCCGGGCCCGGCTCGGGCTGGCCGACCGCCCGGTGGTGGTGTGCGTCTCGCGGCTGGTGCCGCGCAAGGGGCAGGACACCCTCATCCAGGCCATGCCGCGGATCCTGGACCGGGTCCCGGACGCCGTCCTGCTGATCGTCGGCGGCGGCCCGTACGCCAAGGAGCTGCACCGGCTGGCCGAGACCACCGGCGTCGCCGGTTCCGTACGGTTCACCGGCGCGGTCCCCTGGGAGGAGCTGCCCGCCCACTACGGCGCGGGCGACGTGTTCGCCATGCCCTGCCGCACCCGCCGCGGCGGCCTGGACGTCGAGGGCCTGGGCATCGTCTACCTCGAGGCCTCCGCGACCGGCCTGCCCGTCGTCGCCGGGGACTCCGGCGGCGCGCCGGACGCCGTCCTCGACGGCGAGACGGGCTGGGTGGTGCGGGGCGGCTCCGCCGAGCAGGCGGCCGAGCGGATCGTGGCGCTGCTGGAGGACGCCGAGCTGCGGCGGCGGATGGGGGAGCGGGGGCGCGCGTGGGTGGAGGAGCGCTGGCGCTGGGACCTGCTCGCCGAGCGGCTGGAGGGCCTGCTCTGAGGCTGAGGCCGCGCTCCCGCGCAGGCCCTCAGCCCTGGTACAGCGCCTCGATCTCCGGCGCGAAGTCCTTGGCCACCACGCTCCGCTTGAGCTTCAGCGACGGCGTGACATGCCCGGAGTCCTCGGTGAACTGCGTGGTCACGATGCGGAACTTGCGCACCGACTCCGCCCTCGAGACCGCCGCGTTCCCGTCGTCCACCGCCCGCTGGATCTCGGCCAGCAGCGCGGGGTCCTCCCGCAGCTCGGCCACCGTGGAGCCGGCCGGCCTGCCGTGCTCGGCCAGCCAGCGCGGCAGGAACTCCTCGTCGACGGTGATCAGCGCGCCGACGAAGGGGCGTCCGTCGCCGACGACCATGCACTCGGCGACCAGGGCATGCGCCCTGATCCGGTCCTCGATCACCGCCGGGGCCACGTTCTTGCCGCCCGCGGTGATGATGATCTCCTTCTTGCGGCCGGTGATGGTGAGATAGCCGTCCGCGTCGAGGGAGCCCAGGTCGCCGGTGTGGAACCAGCCGTCCGACAGCGCCTCGGCCGTGGCCGCCTCGTTGTTCCAGTAGCCGCTGAACAGGTGCTCGCCGTGCAGCAGCACCTCCCCGTCGTCCGCGATCCGGACCACCGTGCCCGGCATCGGCTGGCCGACCGTGCCCAGCTTCTGCCGGTCCCACGGGTTGAAGGTGGTCGCCGCACAGGACTCGGTCAGGCCGTACCCCTCCAGCACCGTGAAGCCGATGCCCCGGTAGAAGTGGCCGAGCCGGGCGCCCAGCGGGGCGCCGCCGGAGATCGCGTGGGTGGCCCGGCCGCCCAGGACGGCCCGCAGCTTGCTGTAGACCAGGCGGTCGAAGATCTTGTGCTTGACCTTGAGGCCGAAGGACGGCCCGGCGGAGGTGTCCAGCGCCTTGCTGTAGGCGATGGCGGTCGCGGCCGCCTTGTCGAAGATCTTGCCCTTGCCGTCGGCCTGCGCCTTGGCCCGCGCCCCGTTGTAGACCTTCTCGAAGACGCGCGGCACGCCCAGCACCAACGTCGGCCGGAAGGAGGCGAGTTCATTGGTGAGGGTCTTGACGTCCGGGACGTGTCCGAGCTTGATGGGCGCCAGCACCGCCGCGATCTCCACCAGACGCCCGAGCACATGCGCCTCGGGGAGGAAGAGCAGCACCGACGACTCGCCGGTCACGAAGATCGGCTTGAGGCGGGCCACGACATTGCCGCACTCGACGAAGAAGCTGCGGTGGGAGAGCACACACCCCTTGGGGCGGCCGGTGGTGCCCGAGGTGTAGACGATCGTGGCCGGGGAGTCGGCGTTCGCGATGGCGCTGCGCTCGTCGACCACCGCGTCCGCGATGTCCGCGCCCAGCTTCCGCAGGGTCTCGATCGCCCCGCCGCCCTCGATCCGCCACAGGCCCTTCAGCGCGGGCAGGGTGTCCCGCACGGACTCCACGGCCGCCTCGTGCGCGGCGGACTCGACCACACAGGCCACCGCGCCCGAGTCGCCGAGGATCCACTGGGTCTGCTCGGCCGAACTCGTCTCGTAGACCGGCACCGTGACCGCGCCCGCGCTCCAGATGGCGAAGTCCAGCAGCGTCCACTCGTAGCGGGTGCGGGACATCAGGCCGACCCGGTCGCCCGGCTCCACCCCGGCGGCGATCAGGCCCTTGGCGACGGCCCGCACCTCCACGAGGAACTCGGCCGCGGTGACGTCCTGCCACACGCCGTCGACCTTCCGGCCGACCACCACGACCTCGGGGTGATGCGCGGCGTTGCGCCGGATGAGGTCCGTCAGATTCCCGTCGGCCGGAACCTCGTACAGGGCCGGAAGGCTGAACTCGCGCAAGACTGCTGCTCCTCGTCGGGCGCCGGCGCCGCTACACGGGCAATGGGGGGTGATGGACTGCCCGGACGTTACCGATGGGTATGGCATCTGGGATAGGGGGTCCTCCCAGATGTTTGATGCGTCACACCCCGCTCTCGTACTGGCCGCAGACTAGTCGACCCGGCCCGGGACCCGGAAGTAACGGCAGGTGGCCGCGGAGCGGTGCGGGCGGGCGTCTGACGGCGGGGCGCGGCAGGACTTAGGCTGGCCCGCATGCGAGTTCACGTGGTCAGCGACGTGCACGGCAACAGTCGCGACCTCAAGAAGGCGGGCGACGGCGCCGACGCCCTGATCTGCCTCGGCGACCTGGTGCTGTTCCTCGACTACGCCGATCACTCCCGGGGGATCTTCCCCGACCTGTTCGGCGTCGAGAACGCCGACCGCATCGTGGAACTGCGCACCGCCCGCCGGTTCGCCGAGGCCCGTGACTTCGGCAACCGGCTGTGGGGCGGTCTTGAGGTGGACCGCCGGACCGCCATCGAGTCCGCGGTGCGCCGGCAGTACGCCGACCTCTTCGCGGCCTTCCCCACCCCTACCTACGCCACCTACGGCAATGTCGATATACCGAGGCTGTGGCCCGAGTACGCCCAGCCCGGTACCACCGTCCTGGACGGCCAGCGGATCGAGATCGGCGGCCGGGTCTTCGGCTTCGTCGGCGGCGGGCTGCGCACCCCGATGCGCACCCCGTACGAGATCGACGACGAGGAGTACGCCGCGAAGATCGCGGCGCTCGGCGAGGTCGACGTGTTGTGCACCCACATCCCGCCCGACGTCCCCGAGCTCTGCTACGACACCGTCGCCCGCCGCTTCGAGCGGGGCAGCGCCGCCCTCCTCGACGCGATCCGCGCCGTGCGTCCCCGCTACGCCTTCTTCGGCCATGTCCACCAGCCGCTCGCCCGCCGGATGCGGATCGGCGCCACCGAGTGCGTCAACGTCGGCCACTTCGCCTCGACCGGCACCCCCTGGACCCTGGAGTGGTGACCTGCGCGCGGTAGCCTTCAGCGGCAGGCACCCAGGCGGCGGATCAAGCGGACCGATACCGAAGGAACGACGGCGATGGCGGAACACACCAGCTCGAGCATCACGATCGAGGCGGCACCGGCCGACGTGATGGAGGTGATCGCCGACTTCGACCGTTACCCGGAGTGGTCCGGAGAGGTGAAGGAGGCCGACGTCCTCACCAAGGACGACCACGGGCGCGCCGAGAAGGTGCGGATGCTGCTCGACGCCGGGGCGATCAAGGACGACTACACCCTGGCGTACACCTGGACCGGTGACAACCAGGTCAGCTGGTCCCTGGTCAAGTCCCAGATGCTGCGTTCCCTGGACGGCTCGTACAAGCTGGCCCCCCTCGACAGCGGCAAGCGCACCGAGGTCACCTACCAGCTCACCGTCGACGTCAAGATCCCGATGCTCGGCATGATCAAGCGCAAGGCCGAGAAGGTCATCATCGACCGCGCGCTGGCGGGCCTGAAGAAGCGGGTGGAAAGCGCCGCCTGAGCGCCCCCTCGCCCGGACCCCGCCGGCCCCGACCGAACCCCGGCCCCGACCGAACCCCGGCCCGGCCCCCGTCGGGAAGACACCGCACCACCCTGCCCGGAGGCTCCTTTCCATGCGTACGGTCCTCGTCACCGGTACCGGCGGCGCGGGCCGCACCACCGTCGCCGCCGCGACCGCGCTCGCCGCCGCCCAGGAGGGCCGGCGCACCCTGCTGCTCACGGCCGACCGCGACTCCACCCCCGAGGCGCTGCTCGGCCTCCCCACGCCCCGGCCCGCCACCGCCCCGGCCGACCGGCGGCCCCCGTGGAACCCACCGGTCGAGGTCGCCCCCGGGCTGTGGGCCGCGCGCATCGCCGCCGACGACTGGTTCCGCGGCGAACTAACCACCCTCCAGGAACGGGGGCGCGGCGCGCTGGACATGCTCGGCGCCACCCCGCTGGACCCCGAGGAGCTGACCGGGCTGCCCGGCATGGAGGCCTTCGCGGTGCTGCGCGCGCTGCGCGCCGCCCATGACGCGGGCCCGGACACCGCCGGAGCCGCCGCCGGATGGGACGTCCTGGTCGTCGACATGCCGCCCGCCCCCGACACCATCGCGGTGCTCGCCCTGCCCGAGCAGCTGCGCCGCTATCTGCGGCGGCTGCTGCCCGCCGAGCGGCAGGCGGCGCGCGCCCTGCGGCCGATGCTGGCGCAGCTCGCCGGGGTGCCGATGCCCGCCCAGAAGCTGTACGAGACGGCCGAGCGCTGGGAGCGCGAGCTGGCCGGCGTGCAGGACCTGATCGAGTCCGAAGCCACCACCGTACGGCTGGTGGTGGACCCGGGGCCGCTCGCCGACCGGGCGCTGCGCACCGCCCGCGCCGGGCTCGCGCTGTACGGCTGCCGCGTGGAGGCCGTGGTCGCCAACCGGCTGCTGCCCACCGGCACCGCCGACCCCTGGCTCGCGGCGCTGTCCGGCCGGCAACAGGCCGCGCTCAAGGAGCTGCACGGGCAGTGGGCGCCCGACGTCCCCGTCCGTGAACTGCCGCACCTGGGCGGCGACCCGGGGGAGGCCGACGGCCCGGCCGGAGCGCCCCGGCCGGGCGGCCCCGCCGCCGGGCTCGCCGCCCTCGCCGGACCGGCCGGGGCCCCCGAGCCGCGCCCCGACCGCCCGGCCGCCGAGCCGTGGACCGTCGAGGACCGCCTCGCCGACGAAGGGGTGCTGGTGTGGCGGCTGCCGCTGCCCGGCGCCGACCGCGACTCCCTCGGCCTGGTGCGCCGCGGCGATGAACTGATCGTCACCGTCGGCCCGTTCCACCGCGTGCTGCCGCTGCCCTCCGCCCTGCGCCGCTGCACCGTGTCCGGCGCCGGGCTGCGCGACGGTCACTTGCACGTCCGCTTCACCCCGGACCCCGAACTCTGGCCGAAGAGCGTGTGACGGCTGTGACGGAGGCGCCCCTTGCCCCCCTTATCCCCCTTGCCCCCTTACCTTGTTTCCTCATTCCGGTAACGTCGGGAGCAAGCCCGGATGAACACCCCCGGGCCGTCAGTCCCTCCGCCGCAGGAGCCCGCCATGAGCGACGCCACCGAGCGCCCCGCCGAAACTCCCCTCACCGGCGATGCCCCGGACACCGATGTCCCGGTCACCGACATCGACCCCGACGCCTGGGAGCGGGCCTGTGCCGAAGACCTCGCCGCGGAGCGGGCCCGCCGCAGGGCCCGTGAGGGCGGCCACGAGCCGGGCAGCGCCGCCGAGGAGCTGCGCAAACTGGCCGAGGCCATCGCCGACAAGCTCGCCGGGGCCCAGGCCCCGCTGGCCGGAACGGCCGTGCAGGGTGCCGTACAACACTTGATCGCACAGGCGAAGGCCGCCGTCGAACCGGTCGTCGAACGCAACCCTGAGGTCTTCGATCACCTCGCCACCGCCGGCACCGAGCTTCTCGCCGCTTACCGGGCCGCGGTCCAGGGTCAGGAGGAGCGCTGGACGAGGGGCGGAGACGACCGCGACGGCAAGGCCGATGGCGCCGACAAGGGCGATGAGTCTTCGAGTAGTGAACACATCGACCTCGACTGAGCCCCCACCTCCGGTACCGTTGTGCCCGGCGGGGTTCGACCTAATAACTGAGGGACACATGGGACTCACCATCGGCGTCGACATCGGCGGCACGAAGATCGCAGCTGGCGTGGTCGACGAAGAGGGCTCGATTCTCGAGACGAGCAAGGTATCGACCCCGCCGACCCCGGAAGGGGTCGTCGACGCCATCGCGGACGCGGTGCGCACGGTCAGCGCCGGCCACGACATCGAGGCCGTCGGCATCGGCGCGGCCGGTTACGTGGACGACAAGCGCGCCACGGTGATCTTCGCGCCCAACATCAACTGGCGCCACGAGGCGCTCAAGGACAAGGTCGAGCAGCGCGTGGGCCTGCCCGTCGTCGTCGAGAACGACGCGAACGCGGCCGCGTGGGGCGAGTACCGCTTCGGCGCCGGCCAGGGCCATGACGACGTCGTGTGCATCACGCTCGGCACCGGCCTCGGCGGCGGCATCATCATCGGCGGCAAGCTGCACCGCGGCCGCTTCGGCGTCGCGGCCGAGTTCGGCCACGTCCGCGTGGTCCCGGACGGGCTGCTGTGCGGCTGCGGCAGCCAGGGCTGCTGGGAGCAGTACGCCTCCGGCCGCGCCCTGGTCCGCTACGCCAAGCAGCGCGCCAACGCCACCCCGGAGAACGCGGCGGTGCTGCTCCGCCTCGGCGACGGCACCCCCGAGGGCATCCAGGGCAAGCACATCAGCGACGCGGCCCGCCAGGGCGACCCGGTCGCCATCGACTCCTTCCGCGAGCTGGCCCGCTGGGCCGGCGCCGGCCTCGCCGACCTCGCCTCGCTCTTCGACCCCTCGGCGTTCATCGTCGGCGGCGGCGTGTCCGACGAGGGCGACCTGGTCCTGGAGCCGATCCGCAAGTCCTTCCGCCGCTGGCTGGTGGGCAACCAGTGGCGCCCGCACGCCCAGGTGCTCGCCGCCCAGCTCGGCGGCAAGGCCGGGCTCGTCGGCGCCGCCGACCTGGCCCGCCAGGGCTGACCGGAACGGGGGGACGGGACGTGGTACTCGCGGACCTGCCGGCCTCGGCCGGCGACCGGGACGCCGCCGTGGTGCGGGTGCTGAGCTACAACATCCGCTCGCTGCGCGACGACCGTGAGGCGCTGGTCCGGGTGGTCCGGGCCTGCGCCCCCGACGTCCTGTGCGTCCAGGAGGCGCCGCGTCACTTCCGCTGGCGCAAGGCCGCCTCCTGGCTGGCCCGCGAGACCGGCCTCGTCCACACCACCGGCGGCGCCACCACCGCCGGCCCGATGCTGCTGACCTCGCTGCGCGCCCACGTGGAGCGCAGCGAGGACATCCTGCTGCCCCGCATCCCCGGTCTGCACCAGCGCGGCCTGGCCACCGCCGTGCTGCGGTTCGGGGGCGGGCACCGGGGCGCGGACGCCATCAGGCTCGGCGTGGTCAGCTGCCATCTGAGCCTGGCCGAGGCCGAGCGCCACGACCAGGCGGGGATGGTGCTCGACCACCTCGCCGCGCTGGGCGTCCCGTACACGGTGCTGGCCGGTGACATCAACGACCGGCCCGAGGGCCGCGCCTTCCGCCGGCTGGCCGGATCGCTGCGCGACGCCTGGGCGGCCGAGCCCTGGGGGAGCGAGCTCACCTACCCGCAGGACCGGCCCCGGCGCCGGATCGACGCGCTGTTCACGACCGAGGGCGTGGAGGTCCTCGGCTGCGGGGTGCCGGCCGGGCTGCCCGGGGTCACGGAGGCGGACCTGAGGGCGGCGTCGGACCATCTCCCGGTCCTGGCCGCGCTCCGGCTCCCGCGCGTTTCCGCCGCCGCGCCCGCCGGCCGGGCGGGCACGGGTCGCTCCGCCTGAGGCCGCTGCCGCTCGGCCTCAGGCGGCCTCAGTCTGTTTCAACCGGCTTCAGACGACCGCGCCGCGGCCCGGGTCGTCGTCCTCTTCGTCGTCGTCCCCCATCCGCAGCACCAGCGTGGTGAAGCCGCCCAGGAAGCCGCCCACCGCGAGCGTGGTGATCCACCAGGTGAGCTCCACCTGGAACAGCACCACGCCGAGCAGCAGCAGCGGGCCGCCCAGCACGCCCAGCCACGCGAAGCGCGAGGTGGTGTCGGTCTCGGGGAGCGGGGGCGGCTCGGGCGGGACGAAGTGGCCCTCGTCGGTCTCGTCGAAGTCGTCGTCGGACGGCTCGGCGGGCTCCCAGTCGCGGGGGCCGACGCCCGGCGCGTACACGATGAAGCTGCCGAGGGGCTTGTCGGGCTTGGCCACATCGACCGGGCCCGCCCCCGCGACCGGCGCCGACGGGTCGCGCCGGCCCTCCGGGTCGTCGTCCTCATCGTCCTCGTCGTCCCGGGCGTCGCGGTCGCTCCGGCCGCCTCGGTCCCGGGGATCGCCGTCGGGCAGGTCCTCGGCCTCGGGCCAGGGCGCCGGGGCCTCCGGGTCCCGGGACTCCTTGCCGTACGCCGCGACGATCTCGGCGAACGCGGCGTCGTCGTCGCGAGCGCCTGCCTCGTTCTCGTTCGGGTCACGCTCCGCCACTGGCCGCCGCCCCCTCCTTCCCGAGTCGCGTATCCGTCCCACTGTTCTCATCGATACCCCGCGTCAGCCTGCTGATGAACGCATGGGTCTCGGCGAAGACGAGCTCCGCGTCGTGGTCCAGCGTCGCCACGTGGTAGCTGCGCTCCAGCACCAGCTCGGTGACGTCCCGGGAGGAGACCCGGCTCAGGATGCGCGCCGAGTCGACCGGGGGCACCACATGGTCCGCCGCGCTGTGCATCAGCAGCAGCGGCTGGGTCACCCGCGGCAGTTCGGCGTCGACCTCCCGCAGCAGCCGGCGCAGCTGGTCCGCGCCGTTCAGCGGCACCCGCTGGTAGCCCGACTCCGGCGTGCCCGGCTTGGCGATGTCGCTCACGATGCCCTTGACGGACGGGATCAGATGGCGCAGCACCGGCAGCGCGGGGGCGGCCCGGTCGTGCATGCGGTGGGCCGGGTTGACCAGGGCCAGCCCGCTGACCCGCGCCCCGTGGCGGGCGGCGAGCCGCAGGGCGAGCGCGCCGCCCATGGACAGCCCGCACACGAACACCTGCCGGCATCGCTCGGCGAGCCCGCGCAGCTCCCGGTCCACCTCGGCGTACCAGTCGTCCCGGCTGGTGACCGCGAGCTCCTGCCAGCGGGTGCCGTGGCCGGGCAGCAGCGGGAGCGAGACCGTCAGCCCCTGCCGCGCGAGGTGCTCGGCCCACGGACGGACCGACTGGGGCGTGCCGGTGAAGCCATGACAGACGAGGACGCCGATCTCTCCGCCGTCATGGCGGAACGGCTGGGCCCCGGGAAGGAGCGGCACCGAGGATCTCCGTTCGGTGAATATGGCGGTCGTTCGGTGTATAGGGCACTGGTGGAACGGGGCCGGGCGGCCCGGGACCTCAGCGTACGCGGCGCGCCGCAGAGGGGGTAGGCACGTTAAGGTCTCCTCGTCGGATACAGGAGGTCCTCGGTTGTTCTACGGCGCCATGAAGCTGTCGGTCGGCGGAGCGTTGAAGCTGGCCTTCCGGCCCTGGGTGGAGGGGCTGGAGAACGTCCCCGCGGAGGGGCCGGCCATCCTCGCCAGCAACCACCTGTCGTTCTCCGACTCCTTCTTCCTTCCCGCGATGCTCGACCGCAAGGTCACCTTCATCGCCAAGCAGGAGTACTTCACCACCCCGGGCGTGAAGGGCAAGCTGACCGCCGCCTTCTTCAAGGGCGTCGGGCAGCTGCCGGTGGACCGCTCGGGCGGGCGCGGCGCGAGCGAGGCCGCGATCAAGAGCGGCATCGAGGTGCTGGAGCGCGGCGAGTTGTTCGGCATCTACCCGGAGGGCACCCGCTCACCGGACGGGCGGCTGTACCGCGGCAAGCCGGGCGGGCTGGCGCGGGTGGCGCTGGCCACGGGCGCCCCGGTGATCCCGGTCGCCATGATCGACACCGAGAAGATCCAGCCGCCGGGCAAGGTGATGCCCAAGCTGATGCGGCCGGGCATCCGGATCGGCAAGCCGCTGGACTTCAGCCGCTACCACGGCATGGACAACGACCGCTTCATCCTGCGCTCGGTGACCGACGAGGTCATGTACGAGATCATGAAGCTCTCCGGCCAGGAGTACGTCGACATCTACGCGACCGTCGCCAAGCGGCAGATCGCGGATGCCGAGGCGGCGCGCAAGCGCGAGGAGAAGGCCGCGGACACGGGCGGGGACGCGGGCGGGGACGACGGCGGGGACAAGGCCGGGGACGACAGCGGGGACAAGGCCGGGGCGTGACCGCGTCCGGCACGGGGGTGGGGAAGTGGCGCTGCGGCCGGGCCGTACGGGCAAGACTGTCGTGCGCATGTCGGTGGAGCAGCCCCTGTGGCGGGCGCTGACCGCCTACCGGGTGCTCACCCTGCTGTACGCGCTCACCCTCTACGCCTACGGCTACGACGACTACGACCACCCGCTGGGCGCGGGCGCCTACATGGCCGTGCTGACCGCGTGGACCGCGCTCACCGTCCGCATGGTCTCCTCGGCCGAGCGGTGCACCCTGCGCTTTCTGGTCGGTGATCTGACCGTCGCGGTGGTGGGCATCCTGCTCACCCCGCTCGTCGACACCCATGACCGCATCGCCGAGGGCACCCCCACCCTGCCGTCGATATGGACCGCGGGGGCGGTGCTCGGCTTCGCGATCAAGGGCGGCTGGCGGTGGGCCGCCTGGGCCTCCACGGTCGTCTGCGCGGCCAACATCATCGAGCGGGGCGGATTCGCCCAGGACACCGTCCACATGCTGATGCTGGTGTGGGTGGCGAGCGTGGCCATCGGCTATGTCGTCGAGGTGGCCCGCGCCAGCGAGCGCACCCTGGCCCGCGCGCTGCGGATCGAGGCCGCCACGCGCGAACGGGAGCGGCTGGCCCGGGACATCCACGACAGCGTGCTCCAGGTCCTCGCCATGGTGCAGCGCAGGGGCGCGGCCATCGGCGGGGAGGCGACCGAACTGGGGCGGATGGCGGGGGAGCAGGAGATTGCGCTGCGCACGCTGATCTCCACCGGCCCGCGGGACGCGGCGCACGAGGCGGACCGGGCGGACCGGGCGGAGCCGGTGGCCCCGGCCGGGGTCGCGCTCCTCACGGCCGAGGCCGAGGCGCCCGCCGCCGACGGCGCACCCGAACGGCGTGATCTGCTGGCCCTGTTGGCACCGCACGCCGGATCCCGCGTCACCCTCTCCGGCCCGGGCACCCCCGTACCGCTCCCCGACGAGGCCGCCACCGAACTCGCGTCCGCTGTCGGTGCCGCCCTGGACAATGTGCGGGTACACGCCGGGGACGGCGCGAACGCCTGGATCCTGGTCGAGGACGAGCCGGACGAGGTGACGGTGACCGTACGCGACGACGGACCCGGCATCCCCGAGGGGCGGCTGGCCGACGCCGAGCGCGAGGGGCGCCTCGGCGTGGCGCTGTCCATCCGGGGGCGCCTGCGCGACCTGGGCGGCAGCGCCGAGTGGATCTCGGCCCCCGGCCAGGGCACCGAGGTGGAGTTGAAGGTTCCGCGACAGGGGAAGACCGGACGATGACCGAGCGGCAGGACAGCGGTGTGCGGGGCGACGGCGGGCGGGGCGACGGCGGGCGGGAGGGGCGGCCGGTCACGGTGATGGTGGTCGACGACCACCCGATGTGGCGCGACGCCGTCGCCCGCGACCTGTCCGAGGCCGGGTTCGACGTGGTGGCCACAGCGGGGGACGGCCCGCAGGCGGTGCGCCGCGCCAAGGCCGCGAACCCCGACGTCCTGGTCCTCGACCTCAACCTCCCCGGGCTGCCCGGGGTCGAGGTCTGCAAGCAGCTCGTGGGCGCCGAACCCGGCCCGCCCGGCCCGCGCGTGCTGGTGCTCTCCGCGAGCGGGGAGCACGCGGATGTGCTGGAGGCGGTGAAGTCCGGCGCGACCGGCTATCTGCTGAAGTCGGCCAGCACCCAGGAGCTTCAGGACGCGGTGCGCCGGACGGCCGCCGGGGAGCCGGTGTTCACCCCGGGCCTCGCGGGCCTGGTGCTCGGCGAGTACCGCCGGCTGGCGAGCGACCCCGCCCCCGCCGCGCCCGACCGCCCCGTCGCCCCCCGGCTCACCGAGCGGGAGACGGAGGTGCTGCGGCTGGTGGCCAAGGGGCTGTCGTACAAGCAGATCGCCGAGCGGCTGGTCATCTCGCACCGCACCGTGCAGAACCATGTCCAGAACACCCTCGGCAAGCTTCAGTTGCACAACCGCGTCGAGCTGGTGCGGTACGCGATCGAGCGCGGCCTGGACACCGGCGTCTGAAACCGGTCATCGACCGCCGCCGCACGATCGGGTGAACCCTGAACCCAACTGCCCCTGTAGTCAGGGGATTCACTTCCCGCCCTATCCCGTGTGACCTGGATCACCGTTAGCGTGGATTCTCGTATCGGGCATTCACGGGAAATTATCGGAGAAGGGAAAAACGATGCGGGTCGGAGTGCTGACCGGTGGCGGTGACTGCCCCGGGCTCAACGCGGTCATCCGCGCCGTCGTCCGCAAGGGCGTACAGGAATACGGCTACGACTTCGTCGGCTTCCGGGACGGCTGGCGGGGTCCCCTCGAAGGCGACACCGTGCCCCTCGACATCCACGCGGTGCGCGGCATCCTGCCGCGCGGCGGCACCATCCTCGGGTCGTCCCGCACCAACCCCCTCAAGAGCCAGGACGGCATCCGCCGGGTCAAGGACAACCTCGCCAAGCAGGAGGTCGACGCGCTCGTCGCGATCGGCGGCGAGGACACGCTCGGGGTGGCCGCGCGGCTCTCCAGTGAGTACGGGATCCGCTGCGTCGGCGTCCCCAAGACCATCGACAACGACCTGTCCGCCACCGACTACACCTTCGGCTTCGACACCGCCGTCAACATCGCCACCGAGGCCATCGACCGCCTCCACACCACGGCCGAATCGCATATGCGCGTCCTCGTCGTCGAGGTGATGGGCCGTCACGCGGGCTGGATCGCCCTCCACTCGGGTCTGGCCGGCGGCGCCAACGTCATCCTCATCCCCGAACAGCGCTTCGACGTCGACCAGATCTGCGCCTGGGTCGAGTCCCGCTTCAAGATCCGCTACGCCCCGATCGTCGTCGTCGCGGAGGGCGCGATGCCCAAGGGCGGTGACGCGGTCCTCAAGGACGGGTCGCTCGACTCCTTCGGCCATGTCCGGCTCTCCGGGATCGGGGAGTGGCTGGCCAAGGAGATCGAGAAGCGCACCGGCAAGGAGGCTCGCACGACGGTGCTCGGCCATGTCCAGCGCGGCGGCACCCCCAGCGCGTTCGACCGCTGGCTCGCCACCCGCTTCGGGCTGCACGCCATCGACGCCGTCCGGGACGAGGACTACGGCAAGATGGTCGCCCTGCGCGGCACCGACATCGTCCGCGTCCCGCTCACGGAGGCCACCGCGCGGCTCAAGACGGTGGACCTCTCGCTGTACGCCGAAGCCGAGGTGTTCTTCGGCTGACCCACCCGGCCCGTCCGGGGAGGGCCGGCAGCCTGCGGCGCCGCCCCTCCCCACCCCTCCCCGCTCCATGGGGCTCCGCCCCCTGACCCCCGCCTGGCCCGGGAGGGCTGCGGTGGGGGCCGCGCCCCTGGCCTCGACGGGGTGTGGTCGGGGCTGCGCCCCTGGCCCCGGCGTGCTGCGGCCGGGACTACTCCTGGCCCCGCCGGACTTCGGCCGGGGGCCGCGCCCTGGCCTCCGGCGGGGCTCCGCCCTCCCCATGCGGCGGAGCCGCATATCGACGGAGGCTGTGCCCTTGCCTCCGGCGGACTTCGGTCGGGGCCGCGCCCCAGCCCCGGCACCGGGCCTCGGTGGGGCCCGGCCCGGGCTGCGCCCCCTGGGCCCTGGCGGGCTGCGGCCCCGGCTGCGCCGCCTGGCCTCCGGCGGGGCTCCGCCTCTCCCCATGCGGCGGAGCCGCATATCTACGGGGGCTGGGGGCTTGCCCCCAGTTGTGGGAAGGGGCGGGTAGGGGACACGCGCCGCAGGCAGCCGGGGCCGACCGGGGCCGGCGTCACACCAGGACGGCCGCCAGGAGCTCGGCGACAATCGTCGCGCCGTTGAGCGTCAGCACGGACTCGGGATGGAACTGCACACCCGCGAAGTTCGGCCCGCGCAGCGCGTGTACGTCGCCGCTCACCGGGTCGCGGCTGACCTCCACCCGGTGCATCGCCAGCTCACCCGTCGCCGCCCCGTCGCACCGGGCGGTGAAGGTGTTGTAGAAGCCGACGGTCTCCTCGCGCCCGAAGAGCTGGATCCGCTCCTGCGCACCCTGGAACGGCACGTCCTTCCGTACGATCTCCAGC
Organism: Streptomyces sp. NPDC028305; assembly: GCF_055569495.1. Lineage (NCBI taxonomy): Bacteria > Bacillati > Actinomycetota > Actinomycetes > Kitasatosporales > Streptomycetaceae > Streptomyces > Streptomyces sp. NPDC028305. The sequence continues at coordinate 408,986 of NZ_JBVHTN010000001.1, read as the reverse complement.
CCCAGCTCGGCCGCCAGCAGCTCGTGCCCCAGGCACACCCCCAGCAGCCCGTGCCGGTGCCCGCGCACCAGGTCCGCCGTCAGCCCGCGCAGGAACCGCATCTTCGGGTCGGCCGTGTCGGACGGGTCGCCCGGGCCCGGGCCGAGGATCACGGGGCCCTCGTGCGCCAGCGCGGCCTCCCGCACGCCCGGTTCGTCGAACCGCCGCACGGTCACCGTGAGCCCGGTGGTCCGCAGGAGGTGCGCCAGCATCGCGGTGAAGGTGTCCTCGCCGTCGACCACCAGGGCGTGCCCGGCCGGCTGCGCACCCGCCCGCGGGGCATCCTCGGGCGTGTGCATGCGCAGCCAGAACGGGGCGAGGTCGGCCCGGCGGGCATCCAGGGCCGCCCGCACCCGCGGGTCGTCGGCGAGCCGGGGGAGTGCGGGCCCGTCGGCCCGCCCCGCGAGGGAAGGGCGCACCCCGAGGGCGGTGAGGACTCCGGCCGCCTTGGCGTGGGTCTCGGCGACCTCGCCGTGCGGGTCGGAGTGGCGTACGAGCGTGGCCCCGACCGGCACCCGCAGGGAGCCGTCGGAGTCAATATCCGCGGTGCGGATGAGGATCGGCGAGTCCAGGGTCTGCGCGCCGCCGGCGTCCCGCCCGATGAGCGCGAGCGCCCCCGCGTAGTAGCCGCGCCCCGCGCCGTCCGGCCCGGCGGGCTCGTACCGCTCGATCACCCGGCAGGCGTTCTGCACCGGCGAGCCGGTCACCGTCGCCGCGAACATCGTCTCCCGCAGCACGTCCCGCACATCGAGCGAGGAGCGGCCGCGCAGTTCGTACTCGGTGTGCGCGAGGTGCGCCATCTCCTTGAGCCGGGGGCCGACCACCACGCCGCCCATGTCGCCGACGGTGCACATCATCTTCAGCTCCTCGTCCACGACCATGGACAACTCCTCCACCTCCTTGCGGTCGTGCAGAAACTCCAGCAGCCCGTCGAGCCGGGCCCCGTCGCTGGGATAGCGGTAGGTCCCGCTGATGGGGTTCATCACGACCGTCCCGCCGGACATCCGCACATGCACCTCGGGGCTGGCGCCCACCAGCGTCCGGCCGTCGGCCAGGCGGACGACATACGTCCAGTACGCGCCGCGCTCCCCGGCCAGCAGCCGCCGGAACAGCGCGAGGGCGTCGGCGCGGCCGAAGCCGGGGATCTCGCCCCGGAAGGTCCTGCGGATCACGAAGTTCGCGCCCTCGCCGGTGCCGATCTCGTCCTCGACGACCCGCCGTACGATCTCCGCGTACGCGTCGTCGGCCACGTCGAAGGCCCCGCCCTCGACCCGTACCTCGTGCGCGGGCAGCGCGTCCAGCACCTCGCCCAGCGGCAGTTCGTACGTCTCCTCGGGGCGCAGCACGGCCAGCGGCGTCCCGTCGTCGCGCACGTCGAACCCGCGCTCGCGGATCTGCCGGAACGGCACCAGGGCCAGTGCGTCGTGCGCACCCGCGCCGGTGCCCGGTGCCCCGGTCGGCAGCGGGATGTCGGTCAGCCGCTCCACCTCGGTGACGGGGCCCAGCAGCACCTCGACGGTGTCGGGTGCGTGGCCGGGCGTACGGCGGTGCAGCAGGGCGAAGGGCGGGCAGTCGGCGGAGAGCAGCCGCCGGATGATCGCACGGGGGTCGTGGTGCGGATCACTGTGCATTGCGGTGGTTCCTTCCGGGAGGGAGGAACGGCCCGCGGAAACGCCGAAGGCCGCCCCTCGGGCGGCCTTCGCGGTGTCGGTGCGTACGCGCGATCAGTGGGCCGCCGGATGAGCGGTCCACCACCAGGTCATGGTCAGTCGCGCGAACATGGGCCGGACCCTACCCCATGTTTCCGCCCGTGTGTTCCCGCGCGGCCCGCCGATGTCAGTCCCAGTGGCCACCGTGGCCGTGGTCGTCGTGGTCGTGCCCACCGCCGCCACTGCTGTGGTGGCTGCCTCCTCCTCCACCGCCCCCGCCGCCACCGTGGTGGTCGCCGCCCCCACCGCCACCGTGGTGGTCGCCGCCCCCACCGCCCTCGCCCCCACCGCCCTCGCCCCCACTGCCCCCGCCTCCACCGCCGCCGCCCGAGGGGTCGGGCGCCGCGTCGTCGTCGTTCACGTAGTCCACTCCGAAATCGGGGACCGGATCCCCGAAATCCTCGATCACGTCCGCGACGAGCCCGGCGATGCCGGAGTCGGCGGGGAGGCCCAGGTCGGACAGGAAGTCCGTCGGGTGGTGCTCGACGGCGGAGCGGTCCGGCGCGTCCGGGAGCAACTCCCCGCCCACCACCACGGCCGTCAGGGCGACGCCGAACGTGTGGCCGGCGCTCCGGACGAGCCCGGCGATCCGTGTCCGCCGGCCCTGGCCGGGCCGGAGGCGGTCGAGGCCGATCCGGATCCGGTGTGCCTCCGCCCCCAGGCCATGGCTCTCCAGCAGTCGGACGGCTCTGCGCCAGTGGCGCCTGGCCCGTCTCACCGGGCGCAGGCCGCCCGGGCCGCCCCGGCGCGCGGACCGGGCCTTGAGGGCCACCAGGCCCAGGTTGTACGCGGTCCACGCCTCGCCGTGGGCGTCGTCGGCCTCCTGGAAGAGGCCGAGCGCCCGCTCATAGCTGCGCGTGGCCGCCGCCAGGTCGTCCTGGCTGTTCCGCTGGTAGTGGACATGTCCCAGATTGGCCAGGGACTGGGCCTGGCCGCGAAGGTCCCCGCCGCGCTCGCGCAGTGCGAGGGCCCGCTGGTGGCAGCGGAGCGCGGCGGTGAAGTCGGCCACCGCGTCGTCGGCGTAGAGGTTGCCGAGGTTGCTCAGTACGGCGGCGCGGGCGGCGCCCTCGAAGCCCCCCGCCTCATCCGCCCCGTCCGCGAAGCTTTCGACCGTCCTTTCGTACGCCTCGACGGCTGCCCGGTCGACGGGGCGGGCCTGGGAAGCCAGGTCGTCCTCGCACTGCTGGAGGACGCGCAGCGCCTCGCCCCACACCTCGGCGACTCGCCGTTCGTCGCCGACCTCCGTCCACAGCCGCCGCGCCTGCGTGTAAGCCTCCAGCGCCGGTGCGCGACGGGCCTGCTGGCGGTGCGCGGTGCCGATCCGCAACAGTGCTTCCGCCTCGGCCGCCGGATCTCCCGAGCGGTGCGCGGCCTCCGCCGCCAGCTGATGGGTGTCCAGCCAGTCGTCCCAGAACTTGTACAGGTCGAAGAAGGCGGTCAGGCGCAGCGCCAGAGCGGTGACCGCGGCGTCGTGCCCGCTCGCGTGGGCCAGCCGCACGGCCGCGATCAGGCACAGGCGCTCGGTGACCAGCCAGGACAGGGCCGCCGGACGGCTGGTGAGCAGGGACCGCTCGGCACCGCTGCGCAGCCGCTGTCCGCGCTCCGAGGACGGGCGCAGCCAGGCGTCGGCCTCGCCCGCCCGGTCGGCGTAGTGAGCGACCAGCCGCCCGATCGCGTCGTGCCGGGCCGCCGCCGGCTCCCGCGCGGCGGCGCGCTCGGCCGCGTACAGCCGCACCAGGCTGTGGAGGCGGTAGGTGCGGGCGCGCCCTTCCGTGATCATGTGCGCGCGGCGCAGCTCCTCGAGCCGGGGTTCGACCTCGGCGACGGGCTCGCCGGTCAAGGCCGCGGCGGTGTCGGCGGAGAGGTGCGGGCCCGGGTGGAGTGAGAGCAGCCGGAACAGCCGGGCCTCGGCGGCGGGCAGCCGCTCGTACGAGAGCGCGAACGCCGAGCGCACCGCTGACGAGGGGGCGGGTGCGGCGTCGGGGGCGCGCAGGGCGTCGAGGCGGCGGGTTTCGTCGCGCAGCCGGTCGGCGAGCTCGCCCACCGGCAGCCCCGGTGTGGTGACGAGCCTCGCCGCGACCACGTCCAGGGCGAGCGGCAGCCGGTCGCACAGCTCGGCGAGGCGCAGCGCGTCCCGCCGGTGCCCGCTCACCCGCAGGTCCGCCGGGTCGGCGGCCCCCAGCGAGGCGGCGAGGAACGCGACCGCCTCGTCCTGGGTCAGGACGTCCAATTGATGCTGGCGCACGCCGCTCAGCACGCCCCCGGCCAGGATGTGCCGTCCGACGACCACGCAGCAGTTCCTGGGGTGCGGCGGCAGCAACAGGGCCACCTGCTCTATGGAGGCGGCGTTGTCGAGCACGACGAGCACCGGGCGCCCCCGCTCGGCCAGGGCTCTCATCTCGCTGCGGTACAGGCGATGGCGCTCCCCCACGCTCCGGCCGTCGATGTCGCGCTGGGCCACGCGCAGCGCCCGCAGGAACGAGCCGAGCGCGTCGTACGCCGAGACCCGGTCGTCGGGCCGGCGCTCGTAACCCCGCAGGTCCAGGTACAGCTCGGCGCCGTACCAGCGGCGGGCCCTGGCGGTGTGCCCGGCGTGCAGCACGAGCGCGGTCTTGCCGACGCCCGCCGGCCCGGAGAGGGCGATGGCGTTCTTCTGGCCGGCCCAGGCCCGGACTGTGGATCTCGCGGGTCCGCGGCCCCTCCGGCCACGCGGCCCGCTCTTCGGCTTCAGTCCGGCGAGCAGCTCCTGGAGCGGTTCCCGCCGCCCGGTGAACGCGCCGGGGGCGGGCGGCAGCCCGGCGAGTGCCTCCGGCGGCGGGGCGGGCGGCCCGGCCATCGTGAGCCGTTCGATCGAGCCCGCCTGAACGACCGTGTGAGCCGTCCCCGAGAACTCGTTTCTGATGTCATCCCCCATGAGTTCTTTGTAGCGCCGAGGAGCCCCGCGGGACAGTATCGATATGCGGCTCCGCCGCGTGGTCGCTCGCCGGACGGGAGCCGTGCGGCCCGCGGCCGGGGCGGCGGAAGGTGTCTCAACCCGTGGGCAGGGGGCTGGACGCGCGTGGGGACCCCGTAACCTTGCTGGCGTGACCGTGAACGCTGAAACCCACACCGGTGGCCACACCTGGAAGTCTCTCCCCGCGGCGCAGCAGCCCGACTGGCCGGACCAAGCGGCTCTGCGCGAGGTGATCGCCGAGCTCGAGTCCTATCCGCCGCTCGTTTTCGCGGGCGAGTGCGACCAGCTGCGGGAGCGTCTGGGAGCCGTGGCCCGGGGTGAGGCGTTTCTGCTCCAGGGCGGCGACTGCGCCGAGGCGTTCGACGCCGTGGGCGCGGACCAGATCCGCAACAAGCTGAAGACGCTGTTGCAGATGGGCGCCGTGCTGACCTACGCCGGGCAGATCCCGGTGGTGAAGGTCGGGCGGATCGCCGGCCAGTACAGCAAGCCGCGCTCCAAGCCGACCGAGACCCGCGACGGGGTGACGCTGCCGACCTACCGCGGCGACTCGGTCAACGGCTTCGAGTTCACCGAGAAGGCCCGGATCCCGGACCCGCAGCGGCTCAAGCGGATGTACCAGGCCTCCGCCTCGACGCTGAACCTCGTGCGCGCCTTCACCACGGGCGGCTACGCGGACCTGCGCCAGGTGCACGCCTGGAACCAGGACTTCGTGAAGTCGTCCCCCGCGGGGCAGCGCTACGAGGCGCTGGCGCGCGAGATCGACCGGGCGATGAACTTCATGAACGCCTGCGGGGTGGACCCGGAGGAGTTCAGGACCGTCGAGTTCTTCGCCTCGCACGAGGCGCTGATCCTGGACTACGAGTCGGCGCTGACCCGCACGGACTCCCGTACGGGCGAGCTGTACGACGTGTCCGGCCACATGGTGTGGATCGGCGAGCGCACCCGCCAGCTGGACGGGGCGCATGTCGAGTTCGCCGCGCGGATCCGCAACCCCGTCGGGGTGAAGCTCGGCCCGACGACGACGCCGGAAGAGGCGCTGTCGCTGATCGAGCGGATCGACCCGAACCGCGAGCCCGGCCGGCTCACCTTCATCACCCGGATGGGCGCGGACAAGGTCCGCGACAAGCTGCCCGATCTGGTGGAGAAGGTCACGGCCTCCGGTGCCCAGGTGGTCTGGGTCTGCGACCCGATGCACGGCAATACCTTCGAGGCGGCGTCCGGGCACAAGACGCGGCGCTTCGACGACGTGCTGGACGAGGTCAAGGGCTTCTTCGAGGTCCACAAGGGTCTCGGCACCCACCCGGGCGGCATCCACATGGAGCTGACCGGCGACGATGTGACCGAGTGCGTGGGCGGCGGCGACGAGATCTTCGTCGACGATCTGCACCAGCGCTACGAGACGGCCTGCGACCCGCGGCTCAACCGCAGCCAGTCGCTGGACCTGGCGTTCCTGGTCGCGGAGATGTACCGCGACCAGTGACATGCCGAGGCCGGTGACATACCGGGACTGAACGGTGCGATGGGGCGCGGATCACAACGATCCGTGCCCCATCGGCGTTGTCCGCCCTCCCGGGGGGACGGTAAGGTAAGGGTTACCTCACTGATCGATCTGGAGAGCCGCGTGTACGTCTGCTCATGCTTCGGCATCACCGAGAAGCAGGTGCGCGAGCACGCCGAGTCCGGCGCCTGCACCCCGCGCCAGATCGCCGGCGCCTGCAAGGCCGGCACGGACTGCGGCTCCTGTGTGCGGCGCATCCAGGCGCTGCTGGGCCGCGGGGCGTGCCCCCGGCGCGAGTCGCCGGCCACGCTCGGCCCGGCCGGTATGCCCGCCGTCGCGTCGGCGTCCGGGCCCCAGGTCGCGGAAGCCGCGTAACGCCCTGACCGGGTCTCCGGTCAGGTCTCCGCTCAGGTGTCCGGCTGTTCGATCTGCTGGGCGATGTACAGCCCCTCGCCGAGCTTCTCGATCAGCGCGAGCTGGGTTTCGAGATAGTCGATGTGCTGCTCCTCGTCGGCGAGGATGTCCTCGAAGATATTGGCCGAGGTGATGTCGCCCTTGGTTCGCATGACCTCGATGCCGCGCTTGAGGCGGTCGATGGCCTCGATTTCCACCTGGCGGTCCGCCTGGAACATCTCGGTGACCGACTGGCCCACGCGCACATGGAACAGCCGCTGGTAATTGGGCAGCCCGTCCAGGAGAAGGATCCGGTCGGTGATCACCTCGGCGTGCTTCATCTCGTCGAACGATTCCGCCCGGGTATACGTCGCGAGCTTCGTCCAGCCGAAGTTCTCCTGCATCTTCGAATGCAGGAAGTACTGATTGATCGCGGTCAGCTCGCCGGTCAGCTGCTCGTTGAGAAACTCGAGGACCTCGGGGTCGCCCTGCATCGAAGGGGCTCCTTCCAATCCGAACGGGGACGGCCGGTTGTGCGCATCGTCGCACCGCCCATCCGGGGCGTCCAGTAAGTGCACGCTTAGTACGAGTTGCCCGGATAGCTGCCGCCCTGGTCACGACCACCCCCGAAGGTCTGACACCATGGAGCCCATGGGTCAGTCGGAAAGCCGCGAGGGGGAGCTCGGATCGCTGCCTCCGGGGCAGCGGCTGCAACGCGGTTGGCCGGTTACGCACTATGGGCCGGTGCCCAAGTTCAAGCCGGACCGCTGGGAGTTCCGGGTCTTCGGCGCCACGGCCGACGGGGAAAAGCACGCCTGGACGCATGACGAGTTCTCGGCGCTTCCGTACTCCACCGTCGTGGCCGATCTGCACTGCGTGACGAAATTCAGCATGCTGGGCGCGGAATGGGGCGGCGTGACGGCGCGCCGGATCGTGGAACTCGCGCCGCCCGCTCCCGGGGTCACGCATGTGATGGTGTGGGCGGAGTACGGCTTCAGCTCGAATCTGCGGCTCTCGGATTTCACCGCGGAGAAGACCATCTTCGCCACGCACAAGGACGGCGAACTGCTCACCGCCGAGCACGGTTTTCCGGTCCGGCTGGTCGTCCCCCATCTCTACGCCTGGAAGGGGCCCAAATGGGTCCGGGGTGTGGAGTACATGACCGCCGACCGCCGCGGCTTCTGGGAGGAGCGCGGCTACCACAACATCGGCGACCCGTGGAGCGAGCAGCGCTACTCCTACCAGGAGCAGCCGGGAGACGGCCCGGAGCTCTAGGCGTCAGCCCGGAGCTCCAGGTGTCGGCGGTCGGCGGTGCCGGCGGCGTCAGTGGTACTGGTGCACCACGGCGTGGCCCTTGCCACGGCCGATCATCCACCGGTTGACGGGGGTGGTCACGGCGAAGGCGACCACGAAGGACAGCGCCAGGCTGAGCCAGAACAGCGCGTCGGCCAGCGTCGCGTCCATCGCCCCCGGGAAGACCAGGATGGTCGCGTTGTCGGCGAGCTCCATCACGGCGATCGAGACGGTGTCCGCGGCGAGCGCGACCCGAAGGGCGGCCCGCAGGTCCAGCCCGGCGCGCAGGACGCCGCGGATGGTGAGCGAGTAGCCGAAGACGAAGGCGAGCGCGATCGCCAGGATCATGGTCGGGACGTTGTGCCAGCCGAGCGCGGTGCCGACGGCCATGCCCAGGACCTCGCCGATGGCGCAGCCGGTGAGGCAGTGCAGCGTGGCCTGCATGGCCATGGCCCAGCTCGCCGGGGCGTGACCGCTGTGGCCGCCATGATCCGCATGGCCGGTGTGTTCGCTGTGGTCGGCGTGGCCGTCGTGGGTGGCGTGGCCGTGGTGCTCCATCGGATCCCCCCGGAGGGTAGTGGCGTGTCCGTCGCCTGGCGGAAACACCATACCCCCCTGGGGTATTCCCGACGCTTGTCATTCCCGACGCCTGTCAGTCGTCGCGGAGCTTCTTGAGCCGCGCCACGTCCGCCGCGTGCCCCTCCTTGCCGCCCGGGGTCTCGATCACCAGCGGCACCCCCTTGGTCGCCGGATGCCGGAACAGCTCCCGGAACGGATCGGCGCCGATATATCCCGCGCCGATGTTCTCGTGCCGGTCCTTGTGGGCCCCGGCGACGTCCTTGGAGTCATTGGCATGGATCAGTTTCAGCCGCCCCTTGCCCGTGACCGAGACCAGCTCGTCCAGCGTCTTCTTCATCCCGCCCGGGGCTGCCAGGTCGTGACCGGCGGCGAAGACATGGCAGGTGTCCAGGCAGACCCCCAGCTTCGGATGGCGGTCCAGCGCGTCGAAGTACGGTCCGAGATCCTCGACCAGCGAACACAGCGAGGAGCCCTGTCCGGCGGTCGGCTCGAGCAGCAGCCAGGGGTCGTCGTCGTGGGTGAGCTCGTCGAGCAGCGGCAGCATCCGTTCCCGTACCTGGGCGAGCGCCTTGGGCCGCGCCCGGCCGCCGGTGGCCGAGCCCGTGTGGACCACGACGCCCGGCGCGCCGATGGCGCGGCCCCGCCGCAGCGAGTGGCGCAGCGAGTCGACCGACCGCTCGGCCGTCTCGGCCGTGTGCGAGCCGAAGTTGATCAGGTAGGGGGCGTGCACATACGCCTGGATGGACTGGTCGGCACACGCCGCGCGGAACTTCTCGTCCTGCGCCGCCACCCCGCGCGGGGTCGCCCAGCCGCGCGGATTGGCGACGAAGACCTGGACGACCTCGGCGCCGATGTCTCGGGTGTACGGCAGACCGATGGCGGCCAGGCCGCCGGCCACACGGATATGGCCGCCGACCGGATTGCGGTCGCGGGCGCGCTTCTTGGACGTACTCACGAGCCCAGAGTGCCAGCCCCGGCCCGGCCCCCGTGCGCCGGGCTCGGGCCCGGCGCACGGGGGCCGGCGCCTAGAGGACTCCCTTGACCTTGATCGTGATCGTGCTGCCCTTGGGCGCCTCGTCCCCGCCGTCCACCGACTGGTCGGTGACCGTGTCGCCGGGGAACAGCAGCGGCTTGTCCACGTCGACCTCGAAGCCCGCCGCCTCCAGGGCCGCCGTGGCGTCGTCCACGGACTCGCCCGTGACGTCCGGCACCTCGATCATCTCCTGGCCCTTGGACAGGGTCAGGGTGATGGTGTCGCCCTTGGCGCCCTTGGTGTCCCCGTCCGAGGAGGACTGCTCCGCGACCGAGCCCTCGTCCTCGTCCGAGAACACCCGCTCCTCCGCGATCTTCACCTTGAACCCCGCGTCCTCGAGGTCGGACCTGGCGTCGTCCACGGACTCGCCGACCACATCGGGGATCTCGATCTCGGGGCCCCGGCTGACCACGATCCCCACGGTGGTGTTCGGCCGGCGAGTGGTGCCGGCCTTCGGGTCGGTGCTGAGCACCGAGCCCTGCGGCGTCTCGGAGCTGAAGGTCCGGGTCACCTCGCCGATGGACAGATTCGCGTCCGAGATCTGCTGCTTCGCCTCCGTGAGCGGCATGCCCACGACATTGGGGACCTGCGTGCGGGGCGGCCCGTCGGAGATGTGGATCGTCACCGTGCCGGTGTTGCGAATCTGCTTGCCGCCGCCCGGGTCGGTCTTGATGACCTTGCCCTTGTCCACGACATCGCTGAACTCCCGGGCGACCTTCACCTCGAGCCCGGCGTCCTTCAGCTTCTTCCGGGCGTCCGCCTCGGACTTGCCCAGCACATAGGGCACCTTGGTGAACTGGCCTGAATTGATGTACCAGACGCCCACCCCGATGCCGAGCGCGAGCAGCACGCCGACGACGATCGTCACGATCCCGCGGCGCGGCAGCCGGCCGCGGCCGGCGGACTGCCGGGGACGACCGGTCTGCGGTGGCTCCGGCGGGAGCTCCAGCCTGCTGGTGAGATTGAGCTGCTGCTCATCGGCGGGCACCGGCCCCCCGATGCCGCCGACCGGGCGCGGGATCACGCTCGTACGGTCCTCGGAGCCGTCGTGCGCGTCCGCCCTGGCCTGCGGGGGCACGGCGTCGAGCTGCTCCTCGGTCAGCGCGGCCCGCGCGGCCCGCGCGAGGCCGAGCAGCTCGACCGCGTCGGCGGGGCGCTGAGCGACCTCGCGCGCGGTGGCCCTGGCGACCAGGCCGTCCAGCTCGGGCGCGACCCCGGGCGCGGTCGCCGACGGCGCAGGCACGTCCTCGTTGAGGTGCTGGAAGAGGACCTGCGCCGGGGTGGTGCCGGTGTGCGGCTTGGCGCCGGTCAGCATCTCGTAGAGCACCACGCCGCAGGCGTAGACATCGCTGCGGGTGTCGGCCGTGCCGTGCTCGATCTGCTCGGGCGCGAGATAGGACACGGTGCCCAGCACGGTGCCGGTGGAGGCGCTGGTGTTGGAATCCACGGCCCGGACCAGCCCGAAGTCGGCGACCTTCACCCGGCCGTCGTCGCCGATCAGCACGTTCTCCGGCTTCATGTCGCGGTGGACGAACCCCGCGCGGTGCGCCGCCCCGAGCGCGGCCAGCACCGGCTCCAGGATGTCCAGCGCGGCCCGCGGCTGAAGCGCCCCGCGCTCGCGCAGCACATCGCGCAGCGTGCACCCGGCGACGTACTCCATCGCGAGATAGACGTGGGAGCCGTCGGTGCCCTGGTCGAAGACGCCGACCACATTGGGGTGGGCGAGCCTGGCCACGGACTTCGCCTCGCGGATGAAGCGCTCGACGAAGGCGTCGTCCACGGCGAGCGACTGATGCATCACCTTCAGGGCCAGCACCCGGTCGAGCCGGGTGTCGACGGCCCGGTAGACCGTCGCCATGCCGCCCACCGCGATGCGCGCGTCGACGCGGTAGCGGCCGTCGAGCAGCTGTCCGACCAGGGGGTCATGCAGGGTCGTATCCACGAGAGAGGAGTCTACGAGCCCGATCCGGCACGCCCGGACACCAGCGCGGCCCGGCCGCGGGACTGGTGCCGAACGGTGACACCGGGCGTCGCGGGGGTGCGGCTTTCGCCGCGTTCGGCCTTGCCGCGAGGGCGTGTTCCGGTGGATCTTGCCCCTGCCCCGCCCCTTCCCGATGCTCCACGCTCCAGACAGGTAGTTGTGGAGTGATCGACAGCGGCGGTATCGCAGCAGGTCGAGACTGTCTCGCACCCTTTGCGCTCCCCAATGGGTATGGAGACCAGGACTTCGGTAATGGGCGGGGCTGCTGAGACCCTGCTGGCCGTGGCCCGCGACGCGGCGGCCGAGGTGTGCGAGGACGTGCCACGGTCCCGGGAAACGACGGGCGAAGCCTCCACGCGATGGCCTCGCCCGTCCCCGCTCGGTGGTTACTCCCGACGGTTGATCTCTCGCTGACGGCGGTCACGCTTTCGCCAGTTGATCTCTCGCCGACGCCGGGCACGCTCCCGCTGCCGGTCTAGCAACAACTCTTTCCGGTGCTCGGAGTCTTGGGGCCATAGCTCGCGCGCAAGCGCCCTCAGTCCGAGGAGCAGCAGCCCGAGGACGGCGACAACCAGTACGGAACCCCAAGGAGCCCCGTCCGGAAGCTGGAACATAGTGGAGAGCCTTCCGACCTAGTATCGGTCGGCGGGTCGCGATCAGGCAGCTAGTACGGCGCTCCCCAGCGCGCTGCGACGGAACCCGCCCCGGTGCGTGTACACGAGGAAGGCAAGGTTGGGCCCCCGAGGCGTGATCTGCGGTGATGCGTCGATCGGCTCGGGCGTCCAGAGCGGTATTTCATCTGCTGCCGCCCGACCCAGTAGCCGGGACAACAGCAAGATCAGCAACCGTCCGAGGAAACGCAGGAGACAAGCGATCAACTCGGCCAGTGCTGCGAGGAACCGCTGCACCGCACAGCGCCGTTCCTGCGCTGTGGACGCCAAGCGCAAGTCTTCAACGGCAGACTTAACGCGAGCATGCGCATGGTCTCCCTCGTCGAGGATTTCGAGCTCGCTGAGGGCTACGAGGGCATTGACGAAGGCGTGTGACTTTCCTCCGCCCATAGGGGCACGAAGTAGATCTTCTTCGGAGGAGGAAACCAGTGTGTCCAAGAACCCCAGTTCCCATCTACTTGGGAGTTCGGACTCGTTCCGTTCCATTACACCTCCTTGGCATCTGATCCGCTCACAGAAGTCTAGCGGCACGTCTGGCGGCGTCGCGCGCATTCGGAGTTACCACGCTTCGCGCGCGCCTCGCCCCATGCATTCTGTCCTCAATCATCCTTAAATGACCAGTTATTGGAGGTGGTGCCATGCCGGGCCCTGTCCCGAAGCGATTCAACCAGCGCCGCCAGCGCAGCAAGAGCGACGGTCTGGAGCGGTGAAGGCCCGGGGCAGCGCTATCCCGAAGATTCCTCCGATTGACGAGGGGCTGGCACCCTCGTTGCGGCGCCGGTATTCGCCGCTCGCGGATTCTGGGCAATCGCAGATCCGAGACCATGCCGACCGAGATGGCCGTGCCGTGGGCTGACCTACCATGCCCCGTACTGGCTGTGCCTGATGGCTGATACGGGGCCACATCCGGCGTGGCATAAGCCTTCGTTGACGACCTCGGCGCGCAGCCGGAAGGGTCTTTCCTCGCATTTCATGACAAAATATATATCTCTCGCGTTGCGGCGGTCATGCGAGGGTGCAACCAGTCATCGACCTTTGGCGCTTGGGACTACAGCGGCGTACCGTGTAGTTGAGCCAATGCCGTTCGAGTTAGGCGGGTAAGAGATGTTACCGGAAATTGGCGAGAACCTTCGGCGCCACAGGATGGCGGCCGGAATCACTCAGGAAACCCTTGCGTATACCGCGGGGCTCGCACCCTCCACTGTCGCGAAACTGGAGCAAGGCGGAAGCGTCCGCATCGAGACGCTGAACAAAATCGCCCGCGCCCTTCACGTCAAGACCTCTCAGCTCATGGCGCCGGACACTCCCGATCCCGTCAACGAAGACAGTTCCCGGCTTGGGCTCGTCGAGTTGCGAAACACTCTCACTCCTCCAATCAGCCTGACAGACCCAACGCGTCAAACAAGCGAAGAGCCCGACTTGCCCGCGCTCTTGGAGGTGATCAGGAGCGGGGCAGCAGCGTACGACACCTTGGGCTTTAGGGCACTCGCGAAGAGGCTTCCGCAGGTTATCCGTGACGCTGACTCCGCCGTGTTCCATTTCGATAGCGGAGAAGAGCGAAACCGAGCACTGGCTACACGGGCTGAGGCGTACCTTCTCGGGGGGGCGCTATCTGACGCAAGTCCGGCAATACGATCTTGCGTACCGTGCCCTGTCCGGCGCGATCCGTGACGCTCGCGAGATTGGCGACACCAATACGGCAGCATTCGCCGTTGCGGCCATGTCTTATCTTCTGTTGCGGCAGGGTCGTCTGGATGAGGCTGAGCGCGTGGCGGTAGAGGCGGCAGACCGCGTAGAGCCGCGCATCTCAACGGCGGAACCGGAACGGCTGGTCGTGTGGGGTTGGCTGGCCCTTGCGAGTGCTGCCTCCGCCGTCCGGAACAACCGGGATGACGCTGCGGGAGAAGCGGGTCGGATTGCCGCGTCTGCTGCCTCCGCGCTAGGTGTGAAGCCCGTCGGCGTTCAGCGCTTCGCGGGGTTCGACTCAACTGTAGTAGGTATGAAGACCCTCGAAGAGGAACTGATCAAGTCGGACGGTGACCCTTACCGCGTCATCGAAGAATCGACCGACAAAGCCCAACTGTCTGACCGCGCCCTACTGAAAACCCCTGGTCTCTCCGGGACAGACAAGAACCGCCACAGGCTCACCGTGGCGTCCGCCTACATCGAAGTTCGAGAGTTCGACAAGGCTTTCGAACGGTTGACGGCCATCGAGAATCAGCAGGGCGCCGAGTGGCTGCGTCATCAGAAGGACGCGCGAGACGTGATGGAGAAGATTGCCCGCAAGCGCAAGCGGAGGCTTACGGGAGAGCAGCGCCACATCATGGCGATACTTGGCGTCGCTGCCTGACTACACGCTATGCAGTAGTTCGTGGCACTACTGCGTAGCCGCTACTGCAGAACGCGAGTAGCGGTGATGGCAGGTTCCTAATCTGCTTCAACTCGCTAATGACCGGCACCCCTGCCTCTTTCTAGGGTCTGACGTCTAGTCAGCAAGTACCCCCGCAACCGATGTGCGTCGGGCCCGGGGGCGCGGACCACCTGATGTGAGAGGCAGGCAGCCGTGAGCAAGATTAGCCACAGTCACCCGAACGTGGTGTCGCTCGTACGAGATATGGCCGAAGATCGTGTCGGTATCTGCATGAGCTGGGGTGGACCATACGTCATGCTCGGGCTCCAGTTCGGAGGCAAGGAATGGCAGGCACGCCCGGAAGATCTTCGCTCGGCGGGGGGTTGCCTTGCCTGAGCGCGAAGTCTCCGAACACCCCCGCACCGCCGACATTCAGCAACTTCAAGCGGCGTATCTCATGCACCGGGCCGAATGCGAGACGTGCACGCCCGACCAGTCGTGTGACATAGCGCGACGGCTGGAAGAGGCGCGGCGTGCGGCGGGAGTGTCATGAGCGCGAACTGTGTGGAGTGCGCCCGCCTGGAGCGCGAGAAGGAAGCGGCGCGTCGAACGGGGGACCTGAGCAAGGTCACCGACTGTGCGGTGTTACTGAGACGACACCCCGATCACAGCAAGAGGAGGGCTCCCGCCGGAAGGGGGGGAGATGACTCGGGCCATCTGCCGCTTCTGTGAGTTCCAGCTCATCCCCGATACCGAGCCTGATGCCGAACCGCTCACGTTCACCATGCAGTGCGCGGTGTGCGAGCAGGCTGGGGAGGCCAGCGATGACCAGGCCGCCGCGCACACGTGGGCGACCGGTCACCTGAAGGCGAACCCGGAGCACTTCACCTATCGGGAGATCATCACCCGTCCCTGCCGGTTCGCGTCGGGGGCGTGGCAGTGACGCGAACCATCCTGAGAAGCTTGGACCTGGTGCTCAGTGCCGAACGCGCGCAGGGTGCGCTGGACGGGATCTATCGCGCCGAGTGCATGACGTGCCCGGCCACGTCGGGGCGGGTGGACAGCGATCCCGGTCTCGTTGCGCGCTGGGCCATCCTCCGCACCCAGCAACAAGAACCGAATCATGGTCAGTTCCTTGTGACCGTTGAGCGTCACTGGCGCGCGGCCTCCGTGCACACCCCGAACGGACACGGCACGGCCACGCTGCCCCCGGCCCGCAGCGCCAGCACCGTCAGCCAGGCGCCCGCCACGCACCGCGCCCCCGGACGCTGGGGCGCCTGCTGGCGTCGCGCCGTGGCGTGTCAGGGGCGACTCGCCGGGCCGCTGGTCCTGGCCACCTTCATGGTGGTTGCCGGACTCGGCGGCTACCTCATCGGGACCGGTCACGACACCGGCTGACCTGCTAATGACGCCCGCATGGTCGGAGATGCTCCCCCGTAGCCTCCGGCCGTGCGGGATCAGTGGCGCTCCCTACCGGACAAGCCCCGAGTTCGATGGGCAGACGTGCCCACGCCGAGCGGACGCGCTTGAGGCTCCGGCCCCGGTCCGCCCCTGCACTGGACTGCCGCGTACCGCGCGCTTAGCTCATCTGCTTTCCACGCAGCGGGTGCCGCTTCCGCCATGCATCGATTCGGTCCTCCGGCCACAGCGGGGTGCGCCCCACGTAAAGGGCGCTGGGAAAGTCGTTGTTGGAGCTGTTCAGGTTGTAGACGTGCTGCACGGTGATCTTCAGACGTTCTGCCGTCTGCCGTGCGTCGAGATAACCAGGAATCTCAGCGCTCATTCACCCACTCTACCTTGATTGTCATAGCTGAATTCATCGTGTAGTGTTCTTAGGTCAACTAATTCTTGGGGGGGGGTGACGGTCACGGGGGCTGCGCAGACGCGGAAGTTCCGGGGGAAGAACAAGGCCTCGAAGTGGACAAAGCCCGACGACGGGATCGTGTCCGTGATGGTGCTGCGTCTGGCCGTGACCGACCCCACCGACCTGGCCCGGCTGGAGAAGCTGTTCGGCGCGATGTGGTCGAGCAAGCGGGCCGTTCAGCGCGACGCCCGCGCCAAGGTCGATGCCTACTGGGCGGCGAAGCACGAGCGCGACCGAGATGGCGCGAAGGCTGTACGCCAGCGCCTCGGCCTGTCCCGTGAGGCCCTGGAACGCTGCGCCTACCGGCATCTGGAGAACGCTGGACACCTCAAGCACCACGCCAGCAAGGCCCTCGCCATGCACATCGCTGACGAGGTGTGGAACGGCGTGTCCCGCCACCTGTTCGCCGACAACACAGGCAAGCGCTTTGGCCGCCCCAAAGTCGGGCGGTGGTACGACCTCACCCGCATTCCGGGCCGCGCTCGCTCCCACACCACCGAGAACAAGTGGGAGACCTTTCGCCTGGTCGGGACCCTCCACGGGCACGCCATGGCCTACACCGACGGCGGCCGGCACGACCTGATGCAGCCGCGCCGGATGCCGAAGCCGACTGTGCCGGGTGGCAAGGTCCCCACCGGCAAGCTCGCCGCCGCCGGGAAGCCGGGCATGCGGAAGGCGAACTGGTGGGACCACACCGGCCCGCTGGCCGTGGTGTTCGCCGGAGGGCCAGTCGGCAGGCGCGGTGACTTCGTGCTGCCCGTCCGTATCCCGCAGGGGCCGGGCCAGTGGGCCAGGGTGGAGCACTTCCTCGCCGATCCGCGCTGCTGGCACAAGGTGGATCTCGTACGCCGTCGCAAGGCATCCGCGCCTGGCGGCTGGGTGTACGAGGCGCGCCTGATGGTCCTCCGCCCCGGTCACGCCTCCCCGGCTGTCCGGCAGATGCGGCAGCGCGCCGCCGAGCTGGGCCGGATCGGCGGGGTGGACGGCAACGTCTCCAACTTGTCTGTCGTTTCCTTCCCCGCATCCCTGGACCTCGACGAAGGCACCCCGGCCTCCTCGGAGATCACGCTGACCGAACAGGAGCGGGTGCGGCTGGAGAAGGAGGCCAAGAAGAAGCGGGCCCGCGCGCGGGCGCTGGAGCGCTCCCGCCGGGCCACCAACGCCACCCAGTACGGACTGTCCAAGAGACAGGCCCGAAGGGCGGAGCGCCGGGCGGCGAAGGGTCTGGGGCCCAAGGCCGTGACGGTGCCGGGCGGTGCACGTGCCGCACGGTTGGATGGGGTGCCGAAGCAGGCGTTCCGCCGCGACTGGCTGTCCCGCAACTACTGGGAGATGCGCGCCCGCCAGGCCGAAGCCGCCGCGTCCGCTGCCGAGTACCGGCGCCACCGCGCCCGCCAGATCGCACGGGAGATCATCGCCGTCCACGGCCCCCGTCTCACGGTGGAGGACTGCGACATCCGCACCTGGTACCGGCTGTGGGGCAAGCGCCTCTCCCAGACCACGCCCGGCACGCTCATCTCCGCCCTGGACATCGAATGTAAGGCCGCCGGTGGCCGCCTCGTACGCGCCTCCACTTGGTCAACGGCCTTGTCCCAGCACTGCCTGTGCGGCGAGCGCGTCACCAAGTCCCTGCGCGACCGGGAACACAAGTGCATTGCCTGCGCACTCGTCGGCAAACGCGACCTGGTATCCGCAGCGCTGGCCGCCTTCGTGGACCTGGCCGACCCCGACGACCCCAAGACGGCCCGACTGGATTCCGCCAGGTCGCGGCACGCACAGATCATCTTCAACGAAGGGCTGGAAGAGGCCCTGAGTGAGTCAACCACACCGTGCCAGAACACCCCTCGGGGTGCTGGTCGCGTGGCAGTCCCACGTCAGCCTGGGACCTCTGCTCACCGAACGCCGGACGGCGGGACCGAGCGACCCCGGATGAGACACGCCCCGTGCGTGACCACGTCGGAAAGCCCGGACCCCGCCCCGCGTGCAGTCCACAGCTCACCCCCTGGTGAACTGCGGATCAAGTCTTAGTTGTGGGACGCGGCGGCCAGCGCGGCCAGTTCCTCCAGCGCGGTGGTCCAGGTCGCCGCCGCGTACTCCGCGTGCTTGGCCTTCGCGGCGTCCGGGACCGCGAGTGCCCGGATGCCGCTCTCGGCCAGGCGGAGCCGGGTGCCGGGGCCCTCGGGGGAGAGGGCGAACTCCACCAGGGTCGAGTCGCCCGGCGCCGCGCCCAGGGGCTGGTCCGGCTCGCTGGCCAGACGGAAGCGGAACAGTGCGTCCGGCACCGCCCGCTCCACCCGGCCGTGGAACTCGCCCTGCTCGTCCCAGCGGAAGCGGAGCGTCCCGCCGGGGCGCGGGTCGATCTCGCAGCCCCCGAACGCGTACCAGGCGCGGATGTGCTCCGGGGTCGTCAGCACCCGCCATACGCGGTCGACGGGCGCCGGGATGTACACCTCGCGCTCGATCCGGTCGGCCACCATGCCACCCACGCTAGCCGCTCACCGGCCTACCCGAAGTCCGGGCGCTCCGGGTCGAACGCGGCGAGCCCCTCGGCGGGTGAGGACGCGTGGGCGAAGTGGCGGCGCGGGATGCGGCCGGCTCGGTGGGCCAGCCGTCCGGCCCGGACCGCGTGCCGCATGGCCTCGGCCATCAGGACGGGTTCCTGCGCCCGGGTGACGGCGGACGCCAGCATCACCGCCGCGCAGCCCAGCTCCATGGCGAGCGCCGCGTCCGAGGCGGTGCCCGCGCCCGCGTCCAGGATCACCGGGACCGTGGCGCGCTCGACGATCAGCTGGAAATTGTGCGGATTGCGGATGCCGAGACCGGAGCCGATGGGGGAGCCCAGCGGCATGATCGCGGCACAGCCCACCTCCTCCAGCCTGCGGGCCAGCACCGGGTCGTCGTTGGTGTACGGCAGGACGGTGAAGCCGTCGTCCACCAGCGTCTCGGCGGCGTCCAGCAGCTCGACCGGGTCGGGGAGCAGGGTGCGCTCATCGGCCACCACCTCCAGCTTCACCCAGTCGGTGCCGAGCGCCTCCCGCGCGAGCCGGGCGGTCAGCACCGCCTCCCCGGCCGTGAAGCACCCGGCGGTGTTGGGCAGCACGCGGATGCCGTGCCGGTCGAGCACCGACAGGACCGAGCCCTGCACGGTGGGGTCCAGGCGGCGCATCGCGACGGTGGTGAGCTGCGTGCCGGAGGCCAGCAGCGAGCGCTCCAGGATCTCCAGGCTGGGCGCCCCGCCGGTGCCCATGATCAGACGGGAGGAGAAGGCGGTCCCCGCGATGGTGAGCGGGTCCGGATCGAGGTCCGGGTCCGGGTCCGGGGCAGGGCGCATCGTGGTGTACGTCGTGTTGTGCATCGTTTCGGCCATCCGGGGTTCAGCCTCCTTGGACCGCGGTGAGGACCTCGACCCGGTCCCCGTCGCCGAGCGGGGTGGCGGGCCACTGGCCGCGCGGGACGACCTGTTCGTTGACTGCCGCGGCGACCCCCGAGCGCGCCCGGGTCAGCTCCGCGACCAGCAGGTCGAGGGTCGTGCCGCCGGGGAGCTCGCGGGGCTCGCCGTTCACGGAGACGGTCATGGAGGCGCTCATGCGGGCTGCTCCTGCGGTACGGGTGGGGTGGGGTGGGCGGCGGGGAAGCGCCGCGGTGAGAACGGCCGGGCCTCGTCCGGGAGCTCACCGCGCGTCAGCACCTCGGCCATGACATCGCCCGTGACGGGGGTGAGGAGAACGCCGTTGCGGTAGTGGCCGGTGGCCACGGACAGCCCGGGCAGCGCGCTCGGGCCCAGCAGCGGCGCGTTGTCGGGGGAGCCGGGGCGCAGCCCGGCGCAGGTCTCGACGAGCGGCAGCTCGGTGATGCCGGGCACCAGCTCATGGGCGTCGCGCAGCAGTTCGTAGACGCCGCCCGCGGTGACCGTGGTGTCCCAGCCGAGCTCTTCCGAGGTGGCGCCGACGACCAGCTCGCCGTTCTCGCGCGGCACCAGATAGACATGCCCGCCGCGCACCTCGGCCCGTACGGTCCTGGACAGGAACGGTGCGTACGCGGGCGGCACGCGCAGCCGCAGCACCTGGCCCTTGACCGGGCGCACGGGGGGCAGCGCGTCCTCGGGGACGCCCGCGAGCCGTCCGCTGAGGCTGCCCGCGGCCAGCACGGTACGCTCGGCCGCCAGCCGTGTGCCGTCGGCGAGTTCGGCGCCGGTCGCGCGGTCCGCCGAGAGCGTCAGCCGCTCCGCGCGGGACCGGTGGAAGACCACCCCGGCTCGCTCGCACGCCGTCAGCAGCGCCGCCGCCAGCCGCCGCGGGTCGACCTGGTGGTCCCCGTCCACCCGCAGGCCCCCGCGCACGCCCGGCGCGAGCATCGGCTCCAGGCGGCGGCATTCGCGCCCCGTCAGCCACTGCGACTCCAGCCCGAGCCGCCGCTGGAAGTCATGGAGTTCGCGGAGCTGGGCGCGGTCGTCGGGGTCGAAGGCCACGGCGAGCGTGCCGCAGGCGCGATAGCCGACGTCCTGGCCGCTCGCCTCCTCCAACTCGGCCACGAAGTCCGGATAGCGGCGCGCGGAGGCCAGGTTGAGCGCGAGCAGCGTCTGCTCGCCGTAGTGGAGCTCGGTGACGGCCGCGAGCATCCCCGCCGCGACCTGGGCCGCGCCGCCGCCGGGCGCCGGGTCGGCGACGGCGGTGCGCAGGCCCCGCAGGGCCGCCCGCCACGCCGTGACCAGGCCGATGACGCCGCCTCCGATGACCAGCGCGTCGTACGACCCGTCCGGCCGCGTACCCGAGGATGGCCGCGTACCCGAGGATGTGCGTGACGGCGTACGTGATGATGCGTGCATGGGCGTGACGCCCCTCCCTTCGCCGGCATGACCCGGATCAGGTTCGTACGGTCGGAGGCCGCTTCAGCCTCCCTCTCAGCCCGGTGCGTCCGGGCTCCCGCGAGAGCTTCGTCCCGCCACCCTAGTACGAGGCCGGAACCGCCCGGAAGGGCGAGCCCCCGGCCACGGGGTGTGCCAGTGCCCGCTGTGCCGGAGATCTCGTCCGTCGGTTCTCCGGTCGGCACCGCACACCGTCCTAGAGTGATCGTGTGAGCGATGAGACGACGACGAAGTCGGCATCCCCGGAGAGCAACGGCCGGCAGGTGGTGATCGTCGGCGCGGGAATGGCCGGAGTCCAGACCGCCGTCGCGCTGCGCGACCAGGGCTGGACCGGCTCCATCCTGCTGCTCGGCGCCGAGGCGCACCAGCCGTACGACCGGCCGCCGCTGTCCAAGGCCGTGCTGCTCGGCAAGGCCGAGGGCTCCGCCTTCGACGTGGACTTCGAGGCGCTCGGCGTCGAGTTGCGGCTCGGCGTGTCCGTCACGGGCCTGGACACCGGCGCGCGGCGGCTGGAGACCGAGTCGGGGCCGGTGCCGTACGACGTCCTGGTGATCGCCACCGGCGCCGAGCCGATCACCCTGCCCGGCTCCGAGGGCGTGCCGGGGGTGCATCTGCTGCGCACGCTCGACGACGCGGAGCGGCTGCGCCCGGTGCTCGCCGGGCAGCGCGAGATCGTGGTGGTCGGGGCGGGCTGGATCGGCGCGGAGTTCGCCACGGCGGCGCGCGAGGCGGGCTGCGCCGTGACCGTCGTGGAGGCCGCCGACCGCCCGCTGGCGAGCGCCCTCCCCGCCGAGGTCGCCGCCCCCATGGCCGACTGGTACGCCGACTACGGCGTCGAGCTGATCACCGGCGCGGCGGTGGCCGCCGTGGACGAGCAGGGGCTGCTGCTCGGCGACGGCACCCGGCTGCCGGCCGACGCGGTGGTCGTCGGCATCGGGGCGCGGCCCGCTACGGGCTGGCTGGCCGGCTCGGGCGTCGAGCTGGCCGCGGACCGGTCCGTCGTCGCCGACGAACAGCTGCGCACCACCGTGCCGGACGTCTACGCCGTCGGGGACTGCGCGTCGTTCCCCTCCGCCCGCTACGGCGAGCGGCTGCTGGTGCACCACTGGGACAACGCCCTCCAGGGGCCGCGCACCGTCGCCACCAATGTGGTCGGCAGCCGGACCGCGCACTTCACCGGTTCGGTCTACGACCCGGTGCCGTACTTCTGGTCCGAGCAGTTCGGCCGCTTCGTGCAGTACGCGGGCCACCACGCGGCCGCCGACGAACTCGTCTGGCGCGGCGACCCGTCTGGCGCGGCCTGGTCGGTGTGCTGGCTGCGCGAGGGGGCGCTGGTCGCCCTGCTGGCGGTCGGCCGTCCGCGCGATCTGGCCCAGGGCCGCAAGCTGATCGAACAGGGCTCCCGGCTGGACCGCGCCCGCGCCGTGGACCCGTCGGTGCCGCTGAAGTCGGCGGTCCTGTGATCCTCGCCGCGCCCCGGCGGCGCCCCCGGCCGCGGGCCGGCGGACGGCGGCTGGGCCGAGGCTGTGCCGGGTGCCCGACTACCCACTGTCAGTCCTAGATGGCAGGCTTGTCCCGTGACCGAGATTGACGCAAAGATCGATGCTCTCGTCCCCGCCTGGCTCACCCTCCCCGACGTCGCCGAACGGCTCGGCGTCGAGGTGACGCGCGTGCGGCAGCTGGTCAAGGAGGGTCAGCTGATCGCGGTGCGCCGTGGCGAGAACCGGGTGCTTCAAGTGCCCGCCGAGTTCATCGGTGACGAAAAGGTCGTCAAGGGCCTGGTGGGCACCCTGACACTGCTGAAGGACGACGGCTTCAGCGACGAGGAGATGCTGGAGTGGCTCTTCACCCCGGACCCGAGCCTCCCCGGCACCCCGGCCCAGGCCCTGCGCGAGAACCGTGGCACCGAGGTGAAGCGCCGCGCCCAGGCGCTCGCCGTATGAGCCGAAGCCACGGCCGACCCGCCGCACCCATCCGCACCGTTCGCACCATCCGTACCGTCCCTACCGTCTGAATCACCAACCGCCGAATCACCACCCGCGGCGTACGGGCCGGCCGCTCCGGCCCGTACGCCGCCGATCCAGGGGGAAAGCCGTCCCGATGGCCACCGCCGCCACCACCGCCCGCCGGCAGCTCGCCGACGCCCGGCTCTATCTGTGCACCGACGCGCGCCGGCGCCAGGGCGATCTGCCGGAGTTCCTGGACGCCGTGCTGGGATCGGGGGTGGACATCGTCCAACTGCGCGACAAGGGCATGGAGGCCCGCGAGGAGCTGGACCACCTCGCGGTGTTCGCCGACGCCTGCCGCCGCCACGGCAGGCTGCTGGCGGTCAACGACCGGGCGGACGTCGCCCATGCCATCGGCTCCGATGTGCTGCATCTGGGCCAGGGCGATCTGCCGGTCCCGGCGGCGCGCGCGATCCTCGGCGAGGATGCGCTGATCGGGCGGTCCACTCACGCGCCGGCCGAGGCGGAGGCCGCGGCCGCCGAGCCCGGCGTCGACTACTTCTGCACCGGGCCCTGCTGGCCCACCCCCACCAAGCCGGGGCGGTCCGCCCCCGGGCTGTCGCTGGTGCGCCACACCGCCGCCCTGAAGCCCGCGCGGCCCTGGTTCGCCATCGGCGGCATCGACGCCTCGAATCTGGACGAGGTGCTGGAGGCGGGGGCCCGGCGGGTCGTCGTGGTGCGGGCGATCACCGAGGCCGACGACCCCGGCGCGGCCGCCGCCGAGCTGGCCAAGCGGGTGCGCGCTCTCGACCTGTGAGCGCCGCCGGTGCGGGCCGCCGGTGCGGGGCGCCCTGGCCGCCCGTCGGCGGCAGGGTGTCCGCAGTGCGGACCAGGACCCGGCGAAAAGGGCATAACGCCTCGGTCCACTGGGCGTGCGCCCCAGTGCTGGCTAACCTTCCCGTATGGCCCTTGGCACAGCTTCCACCAGGACGGATCGCGCGCGGACGGTGCGTGATCTGCTCGCGTCAGGCGAGCAGTCGTACTCCTTCGAGTTCTTCGCCCCGAAGACGGAGAAGGGCGAGCAGACACTGTGGAACGCCATCCGTCGGCTCGAAGCCGTCTCACCGACCTTCGTCTCCGTGACCTACGGCGCGGGCGGCTCCTCCCGTGAGGGGACCGTGCGCGTCACCGAGCGCATCGCGACCGACACCACGCTCACCCCGGTCGCCCACCTCACCGCCGTCAACCACTCCCGCGCCGAGCTCCGCAACGTCATCGGACAGTACGCGGACGCCGGGATCCGCAACATGCTGGCGCTGCGCGGCGATCCGCCCGGCGACCCGATGGGCGAGTGGGTCCGCAACGCCGACGGTGTCACCTACGCCGCCGAACTGGTCCAGCTGATCAAGGAATCGGGGGACTTCTGCGTCGGCGTCGCGGCCTTCCCCGAGATGCACCCCCGCTCCACGGACTGGGACACCGACATCCGCCACTTCGTGGACAAGTGCCGCGCGGGCGCCGACTTCGCGATCACCCAGATGTTCTTCTACGCGGAGGACTATCTGCGGCTGCGCGACCGGGTCGCCGCAGCGGGCTGTACGACGCCGATCATCCCTGAGATCATGCCCGTCACGAACGTTCGGCAGATCGAACGGTTCGCGCAGCTGAGCAACGCAGCCTTCCCGCCGGACCTCGCGGAGCGGATCCTGGCGGTGAAGGACGACGCGGCGGCTGTACGCTCGATCGGAATCGACTACGCCACGGAGTTGTGCGCGCAGTTGATGGCCGAGGAGATTCCCGGACTTCACTTCATTACGCTGAACCACTCCCCGGCGACACTGGAGATCTACGAGAATCTGGGACTGCATCAGCGGTCCTGAGGACGGCAGCCGACGGGCGGCCGCACGAGAGGGGCGGGCATGGGCTGGACGGTCCTCTACATCGCGTTTGGCGTCGTCGCGCTGTGGCTGCTGGGAGAGGTGCTGCTGCAATACAAGGCGCGGCTGCGCTGGCGGCTCCTCGCCTTCACCGGCTTCCTCGGGGTGGTGGTCGGCGTGCTCATCCCGTCCGTGCCGGTGATCGGCGCGGGCGCGATCACCTTCGCGATCGGCCAGACGTACGTCACGCTGTCCTTCCGGCGCGGCTTCGCCGCCGGGTGGGCGCTGCGCGGGGTGCCGGGGCTGAGCCGCGGCGATGACCACGACAGGGATGCCCCGCCCGCGATGGACGCCGAGCCGACGCTCCAGGTCTCCGACCTGGAGGCGGTCCCGGTGGCCGAGCAGGAGCCGCCCGCGTACCGGCCGGAGCCGCTGCCCGACGACACGGGCGAGTACGGCGTCTACGGCGGCTCTGCCGCGCAGGCCGCCGCGCAGGCGGCGCCGGGCGCCGCCGGGCCCGGCGGCGGCTACGGCGGTTATGAGAGCTACGGCGGCTACGGCACCCAGGACGGCCAGGACTACGCCGCGGCCCAGGGCCACAGCAACGGCCAGGACGTCTACGCGGAAGCCGGGCAGTACGGGTACGACGCCGGGGCGTACGCGGGCTACACCGACCCGTACGGCGGCTCCCAGCAGCAGGGGTACGAGCAGCAGCAGGGCGGTCAGCAGCAGGGCGGTCAGCAGTACGCCGATCAGCACCAGCAGTACGCCGGGCAGTACGCCGCCTACGGGCAGGACCAGTACGGCGGCGGGGGCCACGGCGACCACTACGCCGCGGAGCCCTCGTACGGCGGGCAGCAGCAGTACGCCCCCGACGCGGGGATGCAGCCCGGCGGGGGGTGGGTCCCCCAGCAGCGCGATGGCGACACGGGGCTCCCGCAGGACCAGCCGCCGTACCCGTACCAGCAGCAGGACTACAACAACGGCGGCTACGACGAGCGGTATCGCTACTGACGGCTGACGGCTCTTGACGGGGCGGTGCGGGGCTTCCCGCGCCGCCCCGTCGCGTCACTGCCCCGTCGCGTCAACGCGTCACTGCGAGCCGCGCCACTCCGCGCCGTCGACGATCAGCCCGGCCACCATCGCGCCGGACATCCCGGCATGGGCCAGCCCGCCGCCCGGATGTGCCCAGCCGCCCGCCAGATACAGGCCCGGCAGCCGGGTCAGGTTAGCGGGCCGCAGAAAGCGGCCCTCCGCGCCGGCCAGGGCGGGCCCGGGCACCGCGCCGCCCGTGGCGCCGGTGTCCGCGGCGGTGTCGGCGGGGGTGCGCACCTCGCGCCACAGCAGCCGGTCGCGCAGCCCCGGTATGGCCGCCTCCGCGGCCGCCACGAGCCGCTCCGCGTCCTCCTCGGCGGCCGTGCCGTCTATCCAGTCCACCGGGCCGTGCGGGGCGACGGTGGCGGTGAGCGTGACGGCCTCGTGGTCCTCGTCGGGGCGGGTCGTGGGGTCGTCCGGGCGCAGCACGGTCACCGTGGGGTGGGGGCAGGGCTCGCGCAGCCCGTCGTGGCCGTCACCCGCCGCGCCGAAGACGGCGGCCAGCTCCGCGGCGCGATCCGGGGCGTGGACCACGGTGCGGTGTGCCGTGCCCTGGGGGCGGGCGCCGCGCAGCGCGAGGAGGACGGTGAGCCGCCCAGCCACCCCGCCGCCGGGCCGCACATCGCCCTCGCGCCACGGCTCGGCCCCGCCCAGCAGCGCGGGCAGCAGCGCCGGGTCGACGGCGGCCACCACCGCGTCAGCCTCCGCCACCGAGCCGTCCGCCAGATCCACGCCCGCCGCGCGGCCGTCCTTCTCGAGGACGCCGACGACCTCGGCATCGAAGCTGAACCGCACCCTCCGCGCCCGGCAGCGCTCGTACAGCGCGTCGGCCAGCGCCCGCATCCCGCCGCGCACATACCAGCTGCCGAAGGTCTGCTCCAGATAGGGCAGCACCGCGGCGGCGGCCGGAGCGGTGCGCGGATCCAGGCTGTGCGCGACGGCGTGGCTCTCCAGCAGGGCGACGGCCCTGGGGTCCTTCAGCTCGCGGCGCGCCACGTCGGCGAGGGTGGCCGGCTGCCCGCCGTCCCGCCGCAGCCACCCGGAGATCCCGCGGCGGACCGGCGCCGGATACGGATCGCGGCCCAGGGTCCGCCAGTCCGCGCGCAGCGGCTCCTCCAGCAGTGGCCTGCGGGTGGCGTCCCACGCCTCGCGCGCCCGGTTGACCATGTCGCTCCAGCGCTCGCCCGCGCCCGCGCCGAAGGCGTCGTCCAGCGCCCGGACGACCCCCGCCCGCGAGGCGTTGGGCAGCGTGACCTTGGTGCCGTCGGCGAAGACATGTCTGCTCGCGGGGTCGACCTGGGTCAGCTCGACAGACTGCTCCAGGGTCTCCTTGCCGGTCTTCACGAACAGATCGCGATAGACCGCGGGCAGATGGAGCAGGCCGGGGCCGGTGTCGAAGGCGAAGCCGTCCCGCTCGAAGCGCCCGACCCCGCCGCCGTAGGTCCGCCCGCGCTCGTACACCGCCACCTGGTGGCCCGCGACGGCCAGCCGGGCGGCGGCCGCCATGGCGCCCATCCCAGCGCCGATCACCGCAATCCGTGCCATGACCGCGACTTTATCCGCCGCCACCGACAACCGGGCACCGCGGCCTGGGGACGAGTGCCCAGGGCTTGAGTACGTGTACCTAGGCGGTCAGATGAGTAGCCGCGCGGATGGGGTATGACCTGCACGGACGGGAGAGTGGTGAGCGCGGAAGGGGCGCGGCGCCGGACCGCCGACACGGGGCGGCGGAACGGCGCGGCGACCCGGCCGGGGTCCCCCACGGGAACCGTGGGGGATTACGGGGGGGCGAGGCTCCCCCGGCTCTGCCGGGAGCGCCCCTCTTCCGGCGCGGTTCGATCGGGGTTCGAACCGCGCCAGAACAGGGGGCCCGGTGGTGGCCGGGGCCCTGTCCGGCCGGTCGGGCCGGGCTCACCCCGAGGTCCGGGCGCCCTCGGCCGGGGCTCCGACGCCCTTGGCTAGGGCTCCGACGCCCTTGGCCAGGGCTCCGACCCCCTTGGCCGGGGCTCCGACCACACGTCCCTGGAGCAGCCGCGACAGCGCGGCGTGCACATCGTCCAGCGGCCGCTCCGGCTGGTACGACTGCCAGTCCAGCGCCGCCACCAGCACCATCCCGAACAGCGCCGAGGCCGTCAGCGGGATGTCGACGTCCTCGCTCAGCTCCCGCGCGGCCACGCCCTCCCGCAGCACCGACTCGATCACCGCCGTGGCCTGCCGCCGCACCACCATCAGCGTCGACTGCCAGGCGCGGTTGGTGCGCCACAGCTCGGCCACGTACAGCTGGGTCAGCGCCGGGTGGCGCGCGATGAAGTGCAGGCCCGCGCGGACCATCGCGTCCAGCGCGTCGGCATGGCTGCCGCCGCGCTCGGCCGTCTCGTCGGCGGCGCTCTGAAGCGAGGCGGTCAACAGCCCGATGCCGTGCCGCAGCAGCTCCTCGAAGAGCACGGTCTTGCTCGCGAAGTTGTAGTAGACCGTGCCCTTGGCCACTCCGGCCCGCTCGGCGATCTCGTCCACCGTGGTGGAGGAGAACCCCTGCTCCGCGATGAGGGTGACCGCTGCCTCGAAAAGCTTCTGCCGGGTGGCCTGGCGTCGCGTGCTGCTGCTGTCCATGGCGCTGATTGTGCACGCTGCCGAAGTGGCCCCGCTCACAGGTCCGTTACCCAAGACGATCACATGTCCGGATCCGGACGGGCCCTTTTACCGACCCGGCGCGCCCCCGGTCCGCCCCCGCCGCGCGGACCGGGCGGCGTGCGAGGGCCGCCGCGGTGCTGCGAGACGTTCGCGCAGGTCAGAGGGGATTGTCAGTGGTGTGCCCCACGATGGGTCCATACGGCGGTCGCTATACCACACAGCCGGCCGCCACGCGACGACAGGAGGTTCGTCATGGCCAGTACCGCCGCAGCGCGCCGGCACCGTGCCGCCGCCGCCCCTGCCCCTTCGTTGACCGGTCCCGCGAGCGATGTCCACCCCGTGCTGCGCCGCGCGTCCGCGCCGCCCGCCGCGCTCGACCTGCTCTCCCAGGCACACCAGGGCCTGGAGGAGGCCGGAGGCCTGGAGACCGCCAACGAGCGCTTCGCCACCGCCCATCTGGCCGCCCTGCGCACGGCGGCCGCCGTGCTCGCCGTGCGCGGCCGCCCCGAGCCCACCGCGCGCCGCCGCGCGCGGATCCGCAGTGCCTGGGAAGTGCTGCCCGAAGTCGCCCCCGAACTGACCGAGTGGAGCGCCCTGTTCGCCGCGGGCGCCGATCGAAGGGCCCGCGCCGAGGCGGGCATACCGGGCGCGGCGACCTGCCGGGAGGCAGACGATCTGCTGCGCGCCGTCGCGATGTTCCTGCGCCTGGTCGAGCGGATGCTGTCCCTCCAGCCCGTCCTGCCCCAGCAGCCACAGTCGGCCGTGCCCGGCGGGAAGGAAGGCGCGTAGGCCCCGCTCCCGGCGCCCGGGAGGCAGGTTCCGGGGGCGCGGGAGCCGGTCCGGGGGCGCGGCCCCCGGACCGGCGCGCGGCGCGGGGCGGCGGAGGCAATAGGCTGGGAGCGTCGACGTCAGTAACTCGTCGTCACCGCCGGAGGCGGTGGCGGCATCGCGCCGAGGAGCCACCCGCCGTGTCAGATCCGCTGCGCCCCCGTGCGTCCCTCCGTACCGCCGTGGTGTGGGAGGTCCTCAAAGACGCCCTGGACCGCCGGGTCAAGGCCGCGGGCCAGCGCCCCGACGCCGGCGAGCGCGTGCCCGGTGTGCTGGAGGTGCTCGACACCGGAGGCGGCAGCGGCAACTTCGCGGTGCCGGTCGCCCGCCTCGGCCACCGTGTCACGGTGGTCGACCCGAGCCCCAACGCGCTGTTCGCGCTGGAGCGGCGGGTCGCCGAGGCCGGGGTCGCCGACCGGGTGCGCGGGGTCCAGGGCGACGCCTCCGACCTGTTCGACGTGGCCGAGCGCGGCGGCTATGACGTGGTGCTGTGCCATGGCGTGCTGGAGTACGTGGACGACCCGGCCGAGGGCCTGCGGAACGCGGTGGCGGCCCTGCGTCCGGCAGGCACCCTCAGCGTGCTCGCCGCGGGCCTCGGCGGCGCGGTGCTCGCCCGGGCGCTGGCCGGCCACTTCACCGAGGCCCGGCAAGCGCTTGCCGACCCGGCGGGCCGCTGGGGCGCCGGTGACCCGATGCCCCGCCGCTTCACCCCCGAGCAGCTGACCGAGCTGGTCACGGAGGCGGGCCTGGAGGTCGGCGCGGTGCACGGCGTGCGGGTCTTCGCCGATCTGGTGCCCGGCGTGCTGGTCGACACCGAGCCCGACGCCCTGGAGGCCCTGCTTCAGCTGGAGGCCGCGGCCGCCGAGCTGCCCGCCTTCCACGCCGTGGCCACCCAGCTGCACGTTCTCGCCGAGCGCGACTGACCGCTACCGGCCGTCCGGCCTCGGTGACCGTCTGAGCGGTCCGCGCAGGTGGAGTAGGCCACAGGCCCCCCGATCGGCCGCCTGGCCCCGTATGATCGAGGTACACCGTCCGGCATGGCGGATCGGCGGGAGGGGAATGCACGTCTCAGCGTCAACAAGCGCCGCGCGCGTACTGGTGGCGAATTGGCGCAGAGGGGCGGGTTTCACGGGGGCGATTCCCTGCCTATCCTGAAAGGGTCGCACCCCGGTCGCCCCCCGCGACCGACGAGTAGGAGGACTCCGTGCCGCTCTCGGAGCACGAGCAGCGCATGCTCGAGCAAATGGAGCGAGCGCTGTACGCCGAAGACCCCAAGTTCGCGACAGCGCTTGAGGGCAGCGGCCTGCGCACGTACACCCGGCGACGGGTCTATCAGGCGATCGCGGGCTTTCTGGTAGGCGTTGCGCTCCTGATGGTCGGCGTGATCATCCCGCAGCAGA
Organism: Streptomyces sp. NPDC028305; assembly: GCF_055569495.1. NCBI lineage: Bacteria > Bacillati > Actinomycetota > Actinomycetes > Kitasatosporales > Streptomycetaceae > Streptomyces > Streptomyces sp. NPDC028305. The sequence continues at coordinate 377,982 of NZ_JBVHTN010000001.1, read as the reverse complement.
TCTGGATCAGCGTGGTGGGCTTCCTCGTCATGCTGGGGTGCGCCGGGCTGGCGGTGACCGGCTGGCGCAAGGCGCCCAAGCCCGGCGAGCGGCCCCAGGCGGGCGGGCCCGCGGCCCGTGGCCAGAGCCGTTCGCGCCGGTCCATGATGAGCCGGATCGAGGAGCGGTGGCAGCGCCGCCGCGACGAGCAGGGCCACTGAGCCAACGTCGGCGAGCACGCGCGGCGGTTTGTGCCCGCCGCGCGTGCAAACGCGCACATCGATGCGTCACGCGTCGCTGTCACAGGCGCCTGTGACAGCAGGCGCCTGTGACACCAAGGCATTCACGGCACAAGAGACGACAGCGCGCCATACGTGAGACGTGAGGGGCGGCCGCCGGATGGCGACCGCCCCTCACGCTTCCCTGTGCCGGTTGTTCCCGGCTGCCGTCAGCCCCGCTGGCGGCTCGGGCGCCGCAGCCCGGACACCCACCGGGCCCACCGGGGCGCGCCCCACCGCTCGACCAGAGCGGACCAGCGCGCCGACGCGGCCCACACCACCCGGACCCCCGACCGCGGGGCCAGCAGCGCCCGCAGCCGGGCCCAGCGCCCGGCCTTGGCCCGGAATCCGGCCAGCACCAGCCGCACCTCGTCACCGAGGCCCGCAACCGGACGCGGCTGCGGTGCGTACAGCACCTGCTCGACCGCTGCCGCCACCCGGCGCGCCGCCTCGGCCGCCTCCGGATCGAGCTCACCCATCCGCACGATGCGGGCCACCGCGTTGCGCGAGGTCTGGGAGTCGTCGGGCACGATGCCGAAGTCCCAGGCGGTGTCCAGCAGTTCCCGCCAGGCCGCCAGCACCCGGTCGGCCGCGTCCTGCTCGGTGCGTCCGCCGGAGCCGCTCAGTCTGCGGGACCGGACGCGCTGCCGCCAGAGCATCGGCAGGAGGGGGATCACGATCAGCAGCGCGGCGAACGAACTCCAGCCGACCTGTGTGCTCATCGACCAGCCGCCGCCCGAGGAGGTGTTGTCGGGCTGCTCGCCCACGGCCCCTCCGCACTCGCCGGCCTTCCTCCTGTCCTGCGCGCAGCTGTCCGACGCCGAGGGCGCCGCCGACGGCTCGTCGGACGCGGTGGGCGCCGACGTCGGTTCATCGGTGGAGTCGCCGGACGGCGTCTGCTCCATCGTGTAGTCGGGCTGGCTGCCGCGGCTGGGGGTGGGCTCGAAGCGGGTCCAGCCGACGCCCTCGAAGTACAGCTCGGGCCAGGCGTGGGCGTCCTTGAGCCCGACCGACACCGAGCCGTCCGCATTCGCCGAGCCGGGGGTGAACCCGACGGCCACCCGGGCCGGGATGCCCAGCGTCCGGGCCATGGCCGCCATGGAGAAGGAGAAGTGGACGCAGAAGCCCTCCTTCTGCCGCAGGAACCTGACGATGGCGGCCGAGCCGCTGCCCGACTGCACCCGCGTGTCGTAGCGGAATCCGCCGTTCACCGCGAACCAGTCCTGGAGCTTCACCGCCTGCTCATACGCGTTCGAGGCGCCCGCGGTCACCTGGCGCGCCGTGCGGGCGACCACGGCCGGCAGTGACTCCGGCACCTCGGTGTACTCCCGCAGCAGCTGCGCCGGAGCCGGCGGCGCGGCGGCAAGCTGCGCCGCCGTCGGCTCCACGACCAGGCTGTTGACCTTGTACCGCGCGCCACGGGTGGTCTGCCCGCGGTCGCCGACCAGGGTCCGGCCCTCCGGCTCGTAGCGCCAGCGGCCGTCGATGTCGACCTGCATCGCGGGGTAGGGGAGGGGCAGCCAGTTCTGCGCGTACCAGTCGGCGGCCGTGATCGTGGTGTCGACCGAGGAGACGCGGACGGAGGGGCCCAGACCCGTCGGGGTCGGCAGATTGTCCGGCACGTCCTGGACATGCCTCTCCGAGGACTTCCACGTCGTCCCGTCGAACTTGTCCAGCGCGACGATCCGCAGATACATGTCCTGGGTGGACTGGGAGCTGGTGCGATACCGCAGCACCTCCCGGTTCTCCGGCTGGTTCAGGCTGTCCTGGAGCGACACCAGCGGATTCACCGCCGAGATCGTGCCGCTTCCGCCGCCCCCGCCACTGCCGCCGTTCCGCTGGTCCAGCAGCCCGCCGTCCAGGGACGGCAGCACCGCCGGCACCGCCACGGCGATGCCCAGCGCGAGCGCGCCGATCCTGCGGCCGGTGCGGACCGGGGCCAGCGGCTGGCCGCCGCCCGCCCCGGCAAGGCCGGAGGGAGCCATCCCGTACGGGCGCGGGGCGCCGCCGCTGAACACCCGGCCCCACTGGGACAGCCGGTCCCGCCCCTCGGCCAGCAGCAACAGCAGATAGCCGGCCGCCGCCAGCAGGAACCACAGCCAGTCGTCGCTGCCGTCGGACAGGCCCGCCGCGACCGAGTACAGCGCGAGCAGCGGCAGCCCGGCGGGCGCTGCGCTGCGGAAGGTCACCGCGAGCGCGTCCACCACCAGCCCTATCACCAGCACCCCGCCCACCAGCAGCAGCCGGATGCCGTCGGTGACCGGTGCCGGGATCGCGTACTGGCCCACGTCGACGGTGCCCTGCCGCAGCAGATCGCCGAGCTCCTGGAAGGCCTGCGGGCTCGGGAGCACCCCGGCGAACGCCTCATGGCGCGCGAAGGTGAACGTGAGCAGCAGCAGGCCCGCCAGGGCCTGCGCCGCCACCGTCAGCGGGCGGGCCAGCGGCACCCGGCGGGTCAGCGCGCCCACCGCGCTCTGGATCACCAGCAGCAGCCCGGCCTGCACGAGCCAGCCGGGCTTGTCGACCAGCGGCAGCAGCGCGCAGCCCGCCGCCACCGTCGCCAGCGCGGCGCATATCGCCAGTCGCACGCTTCCGCTCATGCCCACCCCCCTGTCATGCCGCCGCCCGCCATGGGCGAGCCGGCGTCGGCCCCGATGCCGCCCTGGGCGTCGGCCTGCCGCCACAGCTGCGCCAGCGTGGCGCCCGGGGCGACCGGCAGCGCCGTCCACCCCGACTCGCGCAGCATCCGCAGCTGGTCCTCCAGCTCCCGCGGGTCCGCGGCCCATGCGCCCCGGGACCAGGCGGCGCCGTCCAGGACGAACGCCACCGCCGTCCCCGTGCGGTGCCGCATCCGCCCGACCATCGTCGCCTGCTCCTCGTCCAGATCGCCGAGGAACGCCACCAGCAGTCCCTCGTTGCCACCGCGCAGCGCCTCATAGGCACGGGCGAGCCCCTCCTCCTCGGAGTGGTCCACCACCGCGAGGGTGTCCAGCATCAGCCCGGCCGTGTCCGCCGAGTCATGGCCGGTGCCGGTGAAGCCGCCCCCGCTGTCCGGGCCCGGCACCGAGGTGCCGGTGTCGGTCAGCAGCCGGACCCCGTAGCCCCGCTCCAGCAGGTGCAGCGCGGCCGAGGCGGCGCCGGAGACCGCCCACTCGAAGGCCGAGTCGGGACCCGATCCCTGGTGGGCCACCAGCCGGGTGTCCAGCAGCACCGTGCAGCTGGCGCGCTGTGGCTGCTCCTCCCGGCGGACCATCAGCTCGCCGTAGCGGGCGGTGGACCGCCAGTGGATCCGGCGCAGGTCGTCGCCGTGGCGGTAGCCGCGCGGAATCACGTCGTCCTCGCCGGCGAGCGCGAGCGAGCGATGCCGCCCGTCGCCGTACCCCGCGGCCTCACCCGCGAAGCGCACCAGGGGCAGCGGCTCGACCCGTGGCACGACCGTCAGCGTGTCGTACGCGCTGAAGGAGCGGGTGAGCTCGCACATCCCGAACGGGTCGTTCAGCCGCAGCTGTAGCGGACCGAGCGGATAGCGGCCGCGCAGATCGGAGCGGACCCGGTAGGACACCTCGCGCCGGCCGCCCGGCTCCACCCGGTCCAGCACGAAGCGGGGGCGGGGCCCGAGCACATACGGCACGCGGTCCTGGAGCATCAGCAGACCGGTGGGCAGCCGCGAGACATTGTCGATCCGCAGATGCACCCGGGCCTCGGAGCCCGCCGGGACCCGCGCGGGCGCGAGCCGTCTGCTGCCCGCCACCCGGTAGCGGGTGCGGTAGACCACGGCCACGCACACCAGCGGCAGCGCCGCGAGCAGCAGCCCGACCCGCAGCAGATCGGCCTGCCCCAGGACATAGCTGCACACCGCGGCCGCCACACCGGCGGCCAGGAAGGAGCGGCCGCGGGTGGTCAGGCCGGCCAGCGCCGAACGCACCCCCCGCTTGTCCTCTTTGCCCTCACGATCACCCTCGCGATCGCCCTCGCGGTACCCGTCGTCGTAGCCGGGGGCCATGGGTGCCCCCCCTGCCGTCATCACAGCCTCCGCGCGCCCGGCGGCTGCTGGCCGTACTCAACCGGGGGCGCGGGCGGCACGGGCGGCATCGGACCGGCGCCGGGTGGCATCGGGGCCCCATGGGGCGGCATCGGGGCCGCGCCGGGCGGCACCGGGCCGGGCGGCACCGGGCCCGCGCCGCGGGGCGCGGCGCTGGGCACCGGGGTGCGCTGGAGGATCTCCGAGATCACCTGCTCCGAGGTGCGCCGGTTCAGCTGGGCCTGCGCGGTGGGCAGCAGCCGGTGGGCCAGCACCGCGACGGCCAGCGACTGCACATCGTCGGGCAGGCAGAAGTCCCGGCCGGCCAGCGCCGCGGACGCCTTGGCCGCCCGCAGCAGATGCAGCGTCGCCCGGGGGGACGCGCCCAGCCGCAGATCGGGGTGGTTGCGGGTGGCGGCGACCAGGTCGACCGTGTACCGCCGGACCGCCTCGGCTACATGGACCTCGCGGACCGTCTCGACGAGCTTGGCGATCTCATGGGCATGGGCCACCGGCTGGAGATCGTCCAGCGGGGAGACACCGCCGTGGACATCCAGCATCTGGAGCTCGGCCTGCGGGCTCGGATAGCCGATCGAGACGCGCGCCATGAAGCGGTCGCGCTGCGCCTCGGGCAGCGGGTAGGTGCCCTCCATCTCGATCGGGTTCTGCGTGGCCACCACCATGAACGGGGTCGGCAGCTCGTACGTCTGCCCGTCGATGGTGACCTGCCGCTCCTCCATCGACTCCAGCAGCGCCGACTGGGTCTTGGGCGAGGCCCGGTTGATCTCGTCACCGATCACGATCTGGGAAAAGATCGCGCCCGGCTTGAACTCGAAGTCCTTCTGCTGCTGGTCGTAGACGCTCACACCGGTGATGTCCGACGGCAGCAGGTCGGGAGTGAACTGGATCCGGCGCACGGAGCAGTCGATGGACTTCGCCAGCGCCTTGGCGAGCATGGTCTTCCCCACGCCCGGGACATCCTCCAGCAGCAGATGTCCTTCAGCGAGCAGCACGGTCAGCGAAAGCCGCACGACCTCGGGCTTGCCCTCGATCACACCCTCCACCGACCTGCGGACACGCTCCGCTGTGGTGGTCAGATCGCTGAGGCTCGCTCGCTCGTCATAGGTCGTCACCCGGCCCTCCTCGGCCCGATCTCGGGCCGCTGCCCTCGGAACGGACCGGCCCACCGCAACACGCTGACATCGGCCCCCCGCAAGCCGCGGGAGGCGATGTCACATACGCATTCTTGCGGTCCCTGCCTCATCTCGTCACTCGGCTGTGGATAACCCGGAGTGATTTGTCGGGAGTGGAGGGCTTTGGGGACTTAAAACGGGCTCACCCGCGGGGCATGACCTCGCGGAGCAGACCGGTCGTCACGTCGAAGACGAAGCCACGCACATCATCCGTGTGGAGCAGGAACGGAGAGGTGCGCACCCGCTGCATCGACTGGCGTACGTCGTTGTCGAGGTCCTTGAACGCCTCGACCGCCCACGACGGCCGCTGGCCGACCTCGTCCTCCAGCTCGTGCCGGAAGTCCTCGGTCAGGTTCAGCAGGCCGCAGCCGGTGTGGTGGATGAGCGCGACGCTGCGGGTGCCCAGCGCGCGCTGGCTGATCGTCAGGGAGCGGATGACGTCGTCGGTGACCACACCGCCCGCGTTCCGGATGGTGTGGCAGTCGCCGAGCTCGAGGCCGAGCGCCTTGTGCAGGTCCAGACGCGCGTCCATGCAGGCGACCACGGCGACGCGCAGCACGGGACGGGCGTCCATGCCGGGGTCCTGGAACTCGGCGGCGTAACTCCGGTTGGCCTCCACGAGGCGATCGGTGACCGTACCTCCCGTGCGGGCGGCGCTGTCGGCGGACGGGGGCAGCGGCTGCGGCGCGGATATCGACATGGCTAGGACACTACCTTCCACCAGCGGATTTTGTCTTTTCTTTAGATAGGGCATAGAGGGGCATCGACAGGCGCGCGACACTCGGTGTGAGGGAGTCCACACGGGTGACGCTTCCTCTACCTTGCGCCCGTTCGGGGTGTTCGACACCCGCGCCGGGCACGTTGGCCGGTTGATTGACCGAAGGGACGAGTGGACTAAAGTGACGCGAAGTGGGAGGCCCGACGCTCCCCTAGGATCCCGGATTTTCGCGTGAGCGCGGTGCGTACGTACCACTCGGCCTCCTCCCGCTCCGGCCGCCTGACGTCACTTCCCCGGCGCCAGTAGGCCACTTCCCCTTCAGAGCGGGCGGGGACCCGGCGGTGCGTGCCCTCCTCGCCCTACCCTCAGAAGGGCGCACGAGCAGCGCATGAGCAGCAACGCCCTCCACGTCCCCGTCATGCTCCAGCGCTGCCTGGACATGCTCGCCCCCGCCCTCGCGCGGCCCGGAGCGGTCGTGGTGGACTGCACCCTCGGCCTCGGCGGGCACAGCGAGGCATTGCTGCGCACCTTCCCCGAGGCCAGGCTGATCGCGCTGGACCGCGACCCGGCGGCGCTCAAGCTCTCCGGCGAACGGCTGGCCCCTTACGGCGATCGGGCGACGCTCGTGCACGCGGTCTACGACGAGCTCCCCGAGGTCCTCGCCCGGCTCGGCGTCCCCCGCGTCCAGGGGATCCTCTTCGACCTCGGCGTGTCCTCCATGCAGCTGGACGAGGCCGAGCGCGGCTTCGCTTACGCGCAGGACGCGCCGCTGGACATGCGGATGGACCAGACCACCGGGATCAGCGCGGCCGAGGTGCTCAACACCTATCCGCCGGGCGACCTGGTGCGGATCCTGCGGACGTACGGCGAGGAGAAGTTCGCCCGGAAGATCGTGGACGCGGTGGTGCGCGAGCGTGCGAAGGAGCCGTTCCGCAACAGCGCCCGGCTGGTGGAGCTGATCCGCGAGGCCCTGCCGCAGGCGGCCAAGCGCACCGGCGGCAACCCCGCCAAGCGCACCTTCCAGGCGCTGCGGATCGAGGTCAACGGCGAGCTCGCGGTCCTGGAGCGCGCGATCCCGGCGGCCGTGGCGGCCCTCGCGGTCGGCGGCCGGATCGCCGTCCTCTCCTACCACTCGCTTGAGGACCGCCTGGTCAAGCACGTGCTCGCGGCCGGCGCCGAGACCACCGCGCCGCCCGGCCTGCCGGTCGTCCCCGAGCGCTACCAGCCCCGCCTCAAGCTTCTGACCCGCGGCGCCGAACTCCCCACGGAAGAGGAGATCGCCGAGAACCGCCGTGCCGCCCCCGCGCGGCTGCGGGGCGCGGAACGCATCCGCGAGGAGGTCGCCCCATGATGGCCGCCGGGCCGCGGGCGGCACGGCGGACGCCGTTCGTGCTGCTGGTCGTCGTGCTGCTGGGCTCCGGCCTGATCGCGCTGCTGCTGCTCAACTCCTCCCTCAACCAGGGCTCGTTCGAGCTCAGCAGGCTCGAGAAGCAGACCACCGAGCTCTCCGACGAGCGCCAGGCGCTCCAGCAGGAGGTCGACCGGCTCTCGGCCCCTGACGCGCTGGAGCGGCAGGCCCGGAGGCTGGGCATGGTGCCCGGCGGCAGCCCGGCGTTCCTGAACCCGGACGGCAGCGTCAGCGGCGTGCCCGGCTCCGAGTCCGGCGCGCCCTCGGTGGCCCGGGCCCCCGCGCCGCCCCTGCGGTCGCTGCCCGCCGCGACCCCCGCCCCCACGGCCGCGCCGCCGTCGTCGGCCGCGCCCGGCCCGAGGGCCGCCGCCTCGGCGGCGCCGTCCGCCGCCGCTCCCTCCGCTTCCGCGAACTCCACTTCCGCGAACTCCACCCCGCCCCCCGGTAGGTGACACGGTGACGCGACCCTCTGCCCGCACCCAGCCCGGACCGGGAACGGCCGCGTGACCGCCCCGCGCGACCGCGACCCCCGCCGGCTGCCCGGCCCCGCGGGCCCGCGGGGCGACGGCCGCCCGCGCCAGGGCGCCCCGCGCCGCACGGGCGACGCGCGCCCCGCCCCGCGCCGGTCCGCGGCCGCCCGCCCGGGGCAGCCCCGCCGCCCGGGCAACGCCGCCCAGCCGCTGCGGCTGGGCAGCCCGCGCCCCCGGCTTCGGCTGATCAGCCTCGGCCTCACCCTGGTCATGCTGATCTTCGTCGTACGGCTGCTCCAGGTGCAGGCCGTCGACGCCGACGCCTACGCGGCCAAGGCCAATGTGAACCGCTACATCCCGGTCACCCTGGCCGCCGAGCGCGGCTCGATCACCGACCGCGACGGCGTCGACCTGGCCACCACCGTGGACGCGTACGACATCACCGCCGCCCCCGACCTCCTCACCCCCAAGACGGCCAAGGTCGACGACGCCCCGCGCCAGGCCGCCGCGCTGCTCGCGCCGATCCTCGGCGAGGACCAGGCGGCCCTGGAGCGCAAGCTCACGGCCAACCCGAAGTCGCAGTACGTGGTCCTGGCCCGCCAGCAGAGCCCGCAGGTGTGGAATCAGATCAAGGACCTCAAGAGCGCCCTGAGCGACGCGGCGGCCAAGGGCAAGGGTGTCAACGTCCTGGCCGGGGTCAACCGCGAGGCGCACAGCAAGCGCGTCTACCCGAACGGGGACCTCGCCGCCGGGGTGCTCGGCTTCGTGGACGCCGAGGGCCACGGCGCCGCCGGAATCGAGCGGGAGCTGAACAAGCAGCTCGCGGGCAAGGACGGAAAGCGGGTCTACGCCCAGTCCGGCGGCCGCCAGGTGCCCACCGGCGACGTCAAGGAACAGCCGGCGGTGCCCGGCAGCGACGTCGAGCTGACCATCGACCGCGACATCCAGTGGGCCGCCCAGAGCGCCATCAGCGAGCAGGTGAAGAAGTCCAGGGCGGACCGCGGCTATGTGATCGTCCAGGACACCCGCACCGGGCAGATCCTGGCCCTGGCCAACGCCCCGGGGTTCGACCCGAACGACATCTCGGACGCCAACGCGGACGTCCTGGGCAACGCCGCGCTCTCGGACGCGTACGAGCCGGGCAGCGTCAGCAAGCTGATGTCGATGGCCGCCGTCCTGGAGGAGGGCGCCGCGACCTGGGACACCCATGTGGTGGTCCCCAACCGGCTGCCGCGCGCCGACCGCGCCTTCGCGGACGACATCGACCACCCCACCTGGTACCTCACCCTCAACGGGGTGCTCGCCAAGTCCAGCAACATCGGCACCATCCTCGCCACCGAGCAGCTGGGGAAGAACCAGAAGGAAGCCGACCGGATTCTTTACTCCTATCTGCGGAAGTTCGGGCTCGGCAGCTACACCGGGCTCGGCTTCCCCGGCGAGACCCGGGGCATCCTCGCCCGGCCGGAGAAGTGGAGCGCCTCGCAGCAGTACACGATCCCCTTCGGCCAGGGGCTGTCGCTCAACGCCGTCCAGGCGGCCTCCGTGTACTCCACCATCGCCAACGGCGGCGAGCGCGTCCAGCCCTCCCTGGTGCGCGGCACCAAGGACTCCGGAGGGCGCTTCACGGCCACGCCGGACCCCAAGCGGACCCGGGTGGTCAGCGAGAAGACCGCGAAGACGCTGGCCGCCATGCTCGAATCCGTCGTCGACAACCAGCAGGGCACCGGGACGAGGGCGAAGATCCCCGGCTACCGCGTCGCGGGCAAGACCGGCACGTCCAACCGGGTGGACCCCAAGACCGGCCGCTACCGCGGCTACACCGCCTCCTTCGCGGGCTTCGCACCCGCCGATCAGCCGCGCGTGACCGTGTACTGCGCCGTTCAGAATCCGACCAAGGGCAGCTATTTCGGCGGCCAGGTCTGCGGGCCGGTCTTCAAGCAGGTCATGGAGTTCTCGCTGAAGACGCTCCAGGTGGCCCCGTCCGGGAAGCGGGCGGCGCGGCTGCCGGTCAGCTACGACCCCAGCCCGTGATCGTCAAGCCATGACACCGATCACTCCGCTTCCGCGCACGGACCCCCCTCATTTAGCGGGGGAGCGGGTGCGGCGGGTACGCTCACGCCGTGCCCCACGCTGATCAGTCTCAAACCTCTCAGCCCTCTCAGCTCTCTCAGAAGGGTGCTCCTTCGACCTACCCGGGAGCGCCCCGGCCTCTGAAGGTCGATCCCACCCCGCTCGGGGAGCTGGTCGGTCAGCTGGGCATCGACGCCCCGAAGGTCCCGGAGGAGGCCGTCGTCACGGGCATCACTCATGACTCGCGGGCCGTGCGCCCCGGCGATGTCTACGCGGCCCTGCCCGGCGCCCGTCTCCACGGCGCCGACTTCGCCGCTCAGGCCGCCGACCTCGGCGCGGTCGCTGTGCTCACCGACCCGGCCGGCGCCGACCGCGCCGCGGCCACCGGGCTGCCCGTCCTGGCCGTCGAGAACCCGCGCGGCCGGATGGGCGCGCTGGCCGCCACGATCTACGGCGAGCCGGGCCGGGACCTGCTCCAGATCGGCATCACCGGCACCTCGGGCAAGACCACGACCGCGTATCTCATCGAGGGCGGGCTGAAGGCGGCCGCGGCCAAGGGCGACGGCTCGCTCACCGGCCTCATCGGCACCGTCGAGACGCGGATCGGCGACGAGCGGATCAAGTCCGAGCGCACCACCCCCGAGGCCACCGATCTCCAGGCCCTCTTCGCGGTGATGCGCGAACGCGGGGTCCGCTCGCTGGCCATGGAGGTCTCCAGCCACGCCCTGGTGCTCGGCCGGGTCGACGGCTGCGTCTTCGACGTCGCCGTCTTCAACAACCTCAGCCCGGAGCACATGGAGTTCCACTCCGACATGGAGGACTACTTCCAGGCCAAGGCCCAGCTGTTCACCAAGGCGCGCAGCCGCGCCGCGGTGATCAACTACGACGACGAGTACGGCAAACGCCTGGCGGACCTGTCCGAGGTCCCGGTCACCACCTTCTCCGCCGAGGGCCACCCCGACGCCCACTGGCGCGCGGCCGACGTGACCGTGGGCCCGCTCGGCTCCGAGTTCACCGTCCTCGGCCCGAATGGCGAGTCCGTGGCCGCCGCCGCGCCGCTCCCGGGCCCCTTCAACGTCGCCAACGCGCTCGCCGCCGTCGTGACGCTCGCCGTCGCCGGGATCGACCCGCAGACCGCCGCCGACGGCGTCGCGGCCGTCCCCGGGGTGCCCGGCCGGCTCGAGCGCGTGGACGCCGGGCAGCCCTATCTCGCGGTCGTCGACTACGCCCACAAGACCGACGCCGTCGAGTCGGTGCTGCGCGCCCTGCGCAAGGTCACCGAGGGCAGGCTGCACGCCGTTCTCGGCTGCGGCGGCGACCGCGACCAGCAAAAGCGCGGCCCTATGGGCGCCGCCGTCGCCCGCTACTCCGACACCGCCGTACTGACCTCCGACAACCCCCGCTCCGAGGACCCGCTGGCGATCCTGGCCACCATGCTCGCGGGCGCCGCCGAGGTGCCCGCCCACGAACGCGGCGAAGTGCTGGTCGACGCCGACCGGGCGCGCGCCATCGCCGCCGCCGTGGCCCGCGCCGAGCCCGGCGACACCGTTCTGGTCGCGGGCAAGGGCCATGAGCTGGGCCAGGACATCGCCGGGGTGGTCCGCCCCTTCGACGACCGCCAGGTACTGCGCGAAGCCATCGAGCTCGCCATCAAACGCCAAGACAACCAGGGATGACAGATCGCCATGCGCGCACCAGCCCCCTCCCGGCAGCTTCCCCGCACGGCCGGAGGTGATCAGTGATCGCTCTGTCCCTCGCCGAGATCATCGGCATCGTCGGCGGACAGCCGCACGACATACCGGACACGGACCGGAAGGTCACCGGCCCCGTCGTGATCGACTCCCGCGAGGTGCGCCCCGGCGGCCTCTTCGTGGCGCTCCCCGGTGAGCGCGTGGACGGGCACGACTTCGCGCGCGGCGCGGTCGAGGCGGGCGCGGTGGCGGTGCTGGCCGCCCGCCCCATCTCACCTGCCGACGCGGACGCGCCCGTACCGGCGATCGTCGTGCCCGACGTCCAGGCCGCCCTGGGGGCGCTGGCCCGTGCCGTGGTGCAGCGGCTGGACGCCACCGTGGTCGCGCTCACCGGCTCGGCGGGCAAGACCAGCACCAAGGACCTGATCGCGCAGCTGCTGCGGCGGCACGGCCCCACCGTGTGGACGCCGGGCTCGCTCAACAACGAGCTCGGCCTGCCGCTGACCGCGATGACCGCCGACGAGACGACCCGCCATCTGGTGCTGGAGATGGGCGCCCGCGGCAAGGGCCACATCCGGTACCTGACCGACCTCACCCCACCCCGGGTCGGCCTGGTCCTCAACGTCGGCACGGCCCACATCGGCGAGTTCGGCGGCCGCGAGGCGATCGCCGAGGCCAAGGGTGAGCTGGTCGAGGCGCTGCCCGCCGCCGCGGAGGGCGGGGTCGCGGTGCTCAACGCCGACGACCCCCTGGTCCGCGCCATGGCGACGCGCACCAAGGCCCGTACGGTGCTGTTCGGGGAGGCCGCCGACGCCGACGTCCGTGCCGAGAATGTCCGGCTCGCGGACGGCGGTCGGCCCGCCTTCACCCTTCACACCCCCACCGGGTGCAGCGAAGTGACCATGCGCCTGTACGGTGAGCACCACGTGCCGAACGCGCTTGCCGCGGCCGCCGTCGCCCATGAGTTGGGCATGTCCGTCGACGAGATCGCCACAGCGCTCTCCGAGGCGGGGCAGCTCTCCCGCTGGCGGATGGAGGTCACCGAGCGCCCGGACGGCGTGACGGTCGTCAACGACGCCTACAACGCGAACCCCGAGTCCATGCGAGCCGCGCTGCGCGCGCTGGTCGCGATGGGCAAGGCCGGGGAGGCGGAAGGGGGGCGCACGTGGGCGGTGCTGGGTCCGATGGCCGAGCTCGGCGAGGAGTCACTGGCCGAGCATGACGCGGTCGGGCGGCTGGCCGTCAGGCTCAACGTCAGCAAGCTCGTGGCGGTCGGTGGCCAGGAGGCCGCCTGGCTCGACATGGGCGCCAAGAACGAGGGTTCGTGGGGTGAGGAGTCGGTGCACGTGTCCGACGTGCGGGCGGCGGTCGATCTGTTGCGCAGCGAGCTGCGACCGGGGGACGTCGTGTTGGTGAAGGCATCCAGGTCGGTGGGGCTGGAGCGGGTCGCGCAGGCTCTGCTCGAGGGCGAGGGTGAGGGCGTCCGCTGATGGGTGGCATGAGGCAGATCCTCTTCTCGGGAGCCATCGGGCTCTTTCTGACCCTGATCGGCACCCCGCTGCTGATCAAGCTGTTGGCGCGCAAGGGCTACGGCCAGTTCATCCGGGACGACGGCCCGCGCAGCCACGGCAGCAAGAAGGGCACGCCCACCATGGGCGGTATCTCCTTCATCCTGGCCACGCTGATCGCCTACGCCCTGACGAAGGTGATCACCGGCAGCGAGCCCACCTTCTCCGGCGTGCTGGTGCTGTTCCTGTTCGCGGGCATGGGCCTGGTCGGCTTCCTGGACGACTACATCAAGATCGTCAAGCAGCGGAGCCTGGGGCTGCGCGCCAAGGCCAAGATGCTCGGTCAGCTGATCGTCGGTGTCGCCTTCGCGATCCTCTCGCTGAACTTCGCCGACTCCCGGCAGCAGACCCCGGCCTCCGACCGGCTCTCCTTCGTCCAGGACTTCGGCTGGTCCTTCGGCCCGGTGATCTTCGCGATCTGGGCGCTGTTCATGATCCTGGCGATGTCGAACGGCGTGAACCTCACCGACGGCCTCGACGGTCTGGCCACCGGCGCCTCCGTGATGGTCTTCGGCGCCTACACCTTCATCGGCGTCTGGCAGTACCAGGAGTCCTGCGCCAACGCGCAGACGCTCACCAACCCCGCGTCCTGTTTCGAGGTCCGCGACCCGCTCGACCTCGCGGTCGTCGCCTCCGCGCTGATGGGCGCCTGCTTCGGCTTCCTGTGGTGGAACACCTCGCCCGCGAAGATCTTCATGGGTGACACCGGCTCCCTCGCACTCGGCGGCGCGCTCGCGGGTCTGGCCATCTGCTCCCGCACCGAGCTGCTGATCGCCATCCTCGGCGGTCTGTTCGTCCTGATCACCATGTCCGTGGTCATCCAGGTCGGCTCGTTCCGGCTCACCGGCCGGCGCGTCTTCAGGATGGCTCCACTACAGCACCACTTCGAACTCAAGGGGTGGAGCGAGGTCCTTGTGGTGGTCCGGTTCTGGATCATCCAGGGCATGTGCGTGATCGTCGGACTCGGCCTCTTCTACGGGGGATGGCGAGCCCAGTGACACTGGACGTCTCCGACCTCGCCGGGCGGCATGTCACCGTCGCCGGACTCGGCGTCTCCGGGGTCCCCGCGGCGCGTGCGCTGCGGGGCCTCGGGGCCGCGGTGACCGTGGTCAACGGCGTCGACGGCGAGCGGCAGCGCGCCGAGGCGGCCGAGCTGGAGGCGCTGGGGGTCACGGTCCGGCTCGGCGACGGGGACACGTTGCCCCAGGGCACGGACCTGATCGTCACCACGCCCGGCTGGAAGCCGAGCAGCCCGCTGTTCCAGGCGGCCGCCGAGGCCGGGGTGCCGGTGTGGGGCGATGTGGAGCTGGCCTGGCGGCTGAGGGCTCCTGACGCGCCGCCCTGGCTCGCGGTCACCGGCACCAACGGCAAGACCACCACCGTGCGCATGCTGGCCGCCATCCTGGAGGCGGCCGGGCTGCGCACCGCCGCGGTCGGCAACATCGGCGTCTCACTGCTGGACGTGGTCCTCGGCGAGGAGCCGTACGACGTGCTGGCCGTCGAGCTCTCCAGCTACCAGCTGCACTGGGCGCCGTCGCTGCGCGCCCACTCCGGCGCGGTGCTCAACCTCGCGCCGGACCACCTGGACTGGCACGGCTCGATGGCGGCGTACGCGGCCGACAAGGGCCGGATCTACGAGGGCAACAAGGTCGCCTGCGTCTACAACGTGGCCGACCCGGCCACCGAGGACCTGGTGCGCGCGGCCGACGTCGAGGAGGGCTGCCGCGCGATCGGCTTCACCCTCGGCACGCCCGGCCCGTCACAGCTCGGCGTCGTCGAGAACATCCTGGTCGACCGGGCCTTCGTGGAGAACCGGCAGAAGCAGGCCCAGGAGCTCGCCGAGGTCTCCGATGTGAACCCGCCGGCCCCGCACAACATCGCCAACGCCCTCGCGGCGGCGGCCCTGGCCCGCGCCTACGGCGTGCCGCCCGCGGCCGTACGGGACGGGCTGCGCGCGTTCCGGCCCGACCCGCACCGCGTCGAGCATGTGGCGGAGGTGGCGGGCGTGGCCTATGTGGACGACTCCAAGGCCACCAACACCCACGCGGCGCAGGCGTCGTTGGACAGCTTCGAGCACATCGTGTGGATCGCCGGCGGCCTGGCCAAGGGCGCCACCTTCGACGAGCTGGTGGTGGCCTCGGCGAAGCGGCTGCGCGGGGTCGTGCTGATCGGCGCGGACCGTGCCCT
Source organism: Streptomyces sp. NPDC028305 (assembly GCF_055569495.1). NCBI lineage: Bacteria > Bacillati > Actinomycetota > Actinomycetes > Kitasatosporales > Streptomycetaceae > Streptomyces > Streptomyces sp. NPDC028305. The sequence continues at coordinate 362,399 of NZ_JBVHTN010000001.1, read as the reverse complement.
GATCCGGCAAGCGCTCGCGCGACACGCGGCAGATGTCCCGGTTGTGGACCTCGACCGGACCGACACTGGGGCGATGGCGGCGGCTGTCCGGGAAGCGGCCCGGCTCGCCCGGCCGGGCGATACGGTCCTGTTGGCCCCGGCCTGCGCCTCGATGGACATGTTCGTCAACTACAACAAGCGGGGCGACGCCTTCGCCACGGCGGTTCGCGACCTGGCCTCCGGCCAGGGTCCGGACGATCAGTAACCCGCCGGTCCCCCGCGCGGACCGCTCGCGCGGGGACCTTGGAGGGGATACGACATGACGGCTGACCAGCCGGCCGCGCCGCGACCCTGGAGGCCCGGCCGCCCGGGCACCGGCCGTGGCGCGCCACGCGCCCAGGCGGCCCCGCGGGCCCAGGCCGATCCGCGGGAGCGCGCGGGCACGCGGGCGCGGGCGGGAGCGCGCCAGGGCGACTCGGCGCGCAAGAGCACGGCCGTGAGTAAAAGCACGGCCGCGCGTAAGGGCGCGACCGCCAGTAAGAACTCCGCCGCCAGTAAGAGCACCGCCGCGCGTCAGGGCGTGGCAGCGCGCGAGGGGACGGCGGCGAGCAAGGGGGCGGCCCCCCGGGCCCGGTCGGCCACCCGCGAGCGGGCCATGCGCCTCACCCGCCCCCGGCGCGGGCCGGGCGCCCCCCGCCCGTCCCGCCGCCCCACCCGCGCAAGCGTGCTGGAGGCGGTGCGCGGGGCGCAGACGCGGGTCAGAAGGGCCTGGGACCGGCCGCTGACGGCCTACTACCTGATCATGGGCGGCAGCCTGCTGATCCTCGTGCTGGGCCTGGTGATGGTCTACTCCGCCTCCCAGATCAAGGCGCTCCAGTCGGGTCTTGCCCCCTCCTACTTCTTCCGCAAGCAGCTGTTCGCCGCCGCGCTGGGCGGCGTGCTGCTGTTGCTCGCCGTGCGCATGCCCATCAAGCTGCACCGCGCCTTCGCCTACCCCCTCCTCGCGGTGTCGGTCTTCCTGATGTGCCTGGTCCAGGTGCCGGGGATAGGGGTGGCGGTGGGCGGCAACCAGAACTGGATCTCCTTCGGCGGCCCGTTCATGCTCCAGCCCAGCGAGTTCGGCAAGCTCGCGCTCGTGCTGTGGGGGGCCGATCTGCTGGCCCGCAAGCAGGACAAGCGGCTGCTGGGCCAGTGGAAGCATCTGCTGGTCCCGCTGGTGCCCGCGGCGGCCATTCTGCTCGGCCTGATCATGCTGGGCGGGGACATGGGCACCGCGATCATCCTCACCGCGATCCTCTTCGGCCTGCTGTGGCTGGCCGGCGCCCCCACCCGGCTGTTCGGCGGGGTGCTCGCCTTCGCCGTGGCGATCGGCGTGCTGCTGATCAAGACCAGCGCCAACCGGATGTCCCGGCTCGCCTGCATCGGGGCCACCGAGCCCGGTCATAATGATCAGTGCTGGCAGGCGGTGCACGGGATCTACGCCCTGGCCAATGGCGGCTGGTTCGGCTCCGGACTCGGAGCAAGTATGGAAAAATGGGGCGAACTACCCGAACCGCACACCGACTTCATCTTCGCCATTACCGGGGAGGAACTCGGTCTTGCGGGGACGCTGTCGGTCCTCGTCCTCTTCGCGGCTCTAGGCTATGCGGGTATCCGCGTGGCCGGACGCACGGAGGACCACTTCGTGAGGTATGCCGCGGGAGGCGTGACCACCTGGATCACGGCCCAGGCCGTGGTCAACATCGGTGCGGTGCTCGGTCTGCTGCCGATCGCCGGGGTCCCGCTCCCGCTGTTCTCCTACGGAGGGTCCGCCCTGCTGCCGACCATGTTCGCGATCGGCCTGCTGATCGCCTTCGCGCGAGCGGAGCCGAGCGCGCGGGCGGCACTGGCCATGCGGCAGCCTGCTTTGTGGAAGAAGCTGGCTCGGGTGAGACGGAAGACGATGAGACGGCGCGTCAAGAAGCGGCCGTCCGGAGAGCGGTGAATTTCGGTGCATGTCGTACTCGCCGGTGGGGGGACCGCCGGCCACATCGAGCCCGCGCTCGCCCTCGCGGACGCCCTGCGCAGGCAGGATCCGACCGTGGGGATCACAGCGCTCGGCACGGAGCGGGGGCTCGAGACCCGGCTTGTGCCCGAGCGGGGTTACGAACTGGGGCTGATCCCCGCCGTACCGCTGCCGCGCAAGCCGACCCCCGAGCTGATCACCGTCCCCGGGCGGCTGCGCGGCACGATCAAGGCCGCCGAGCAGATCCTGGAGCGCACCAAGGCCGACTGCGTGGTCGGCTTCGGCGGCTATGTGGCGCTGCCCGGCTATCTGGCCGCGAAGCGGCTCGGCGTGCCCATCATCGTCCACGAGGCCAACGCCCGGCCGGGCCTCGCCAACAAGATCGGCTCCCGCTACGCCAAGTTCGTCGCGGTCTCCACCCCGGACAGCAAGCTGCGCGGCGCCCGCTACGTCGGCATCCCGCTGCGCCGCACCATCGCCACCCTCGACCGGGCGGCGGTCCGCCCCGAGGCGCGCGCCGCCTTCGGGCTCGACCAGAACCTGCCGACGCTGCTGGTCTCCGGCGGCTCGCAGGGCGCCCGCCGGCTCAACGAGGTGGTCCAGTCGGTCGCCCCGTTCCTCCAGCGGGCCGGAATCCAGATCCTGCACGCGGTCGGACCGAAAAACGAACTGCCGCGCGTGGACAACATGCCCGGTATGCCGCCCTATGTCCCGGTACCGTACGTGGACCGGATGGACCTCGCGTACGCCGCGGCGGACATGATGCTCTGCCGCGCGGGCGCGATGACCGTCGCCGAGCTGTCCGCCGTCGGGCTGCCGGCCGCCTATGTCCCGCTGCCCATCGGCAACGGCGAACAGCGGCTCAACGCCCAGCCACTGGTCAAGGCCGGCGGCGGGCTGCTGGTCGACGACGCGGAGCTGACCCCCGAGTGGGTGCAGGGCAATGTGCTCCCGGTGCTCGGCGACCCGCACCGGCTGTACGAGATGTCCCGGCGCGCCGCCGAGTTCGGCCGCAGGGACGCCGACGAGCTGCTGGTCGGCATGGTGTACGAGGCGATCGCGGCACGCCGCTAGGGCGTACGCGGGGCCGCCCCGGAGGGTGACCTCCGGGGCCCTCGGCCGGAGAGGTGGGGCCGGGGGCAACCGGAGAGAAAGGCGCGAAGCGTGGCCGGAGCGACGACCGCCAGGAGCGGTGCCCGACGGACGCCGCCGCCCGGCCCGCCCCCGCCCGTCATCAAGGCGCGCCGCCGTCTCCGGCTGCCCCGCCGCCGCACCCTGCTGGTGACGGCGGTGGCGGTCGCGCTCCTCGGCTCCGGGGTCACCTGGCTGCTGTACGGGTCGAGCTGGCTGCGGGTCGAGCAGGTGAACGTCAGCGGCACGGCCGCGCTGACCCCGGAAGAGGTGCGCCGGGCCGCCTCCGTCCCGCTGGGCGAGCCCCTGGCCGCGGTGGACACCGACGCCACCGAGCGCAGGCTGCGCGAGCGGCTGCCGCGGATAGCGGAGGTGGACGTATCGCGCTCCTGGCCGCACACCATCGCCGTACGGGTGACCGAGCGCCGGCCCGAGGCGCTGGTCGAGAAAAGCGGCAAGTACGTCGAAGTGGACGAGGAGGGCGTGCTGTTCGCGACCGTCCCACAGGCCGTGAAGGGCGTTCCGCTGCTGGAAGTGGAGGCGGACCGGTCGCCGAGTTCGCGCCATTTCGGGGCGACCAGGCTGCGCCGCGAGGCGGTCGGCGTGCTCGCTCAACTGCCCGAGACGGTCCGGGCGGACACGCTCACCGTGCGCGTCACGTCCTATGACTCGATCACGCTGGGGCTGACCCGGGGCCGCACGGTCGCCTGGGGGAGCTCCGAGCGCGGGGCTGCGAAGGCCAAGACGCTGACCGCGCTCATGAAGGCGGTGCCGGACGCGGAGCGCTACGACGTCCAGGCGCCGACGGCTCCCGCCGTGTCGCATAGTTGACGTACATAGCGGCAGGCCAGGACCCTGGTTCGCTTGCCCGCTGGGTGATCACATAGGGTGAAAAGAAAAACGGGAGGTTCGGCGTGTTCGTTGAACGCGCGCCACTTGTCGACTTAGTGTCCTGTTCCGAAGACTCCAGGAAACAGAGGCACTGGTAACCCTAAACTTCAGCGTTAGGGTTGGGGTCGGCGATCAGAACCGTCCCATTCGGCATCAGTCGGCGCACCGCGGCAACAGCGGGGTGACGACACGTAACTCGAGGCGAGAGGCCTTCGACGTGGCAGCACCGCAGAACTACCTCGCAGTCATCAAGGTCGTCGGCATCGGCGGCGGTGGCGTGAATGCCATCAACCGGATGATCGAGGTCGGGCTCAAGGGCGTCGAGTTCATCGCGATCAACACCGATGCGCAGGCCCTGCTGATGAGTGACGCGGACGTCAAACTCGACGTCGGCCGTGAGCTCACCCGCGGCCTCGGCGCCGGCGCCAATCCCGACGTCGGCCGCAAGGCCGCCGAGGACCACCGCGAGGAGATCGAGGAGGTCCTCAAGGGGGCCGACATGGTCTTCGTCACCGCGGGCGAGGGCGGCGGCACCGGCACCGGCGGCGCCCCCGTCGTCGCCAACATCGCCCGCTCGCTGGGCGCACTGACGATCGGCGTGGTCACCCGTCCGTTCACCTTCGAGGGCCGTCGCCGCGCCAATCAGGCCGAGGACGGCATCGCCGGGCTGCGCGACGAGGTCGACACCCTCATCGTGATTCCGAACGACCGGCTGCTGTCCATTTCGGACCGTCAGGTGAGCGTGCTCGACGCGTTCAAGTCCGCGGACCAGGTGCTGCTGTCGGGCGTCCAGGGCATCACCGACCTGATCACCACCCCGGGCCTGATCAACCTCGACTTCGCGGACGTCAAGTCGGTGATGTCCGAGGCCGGCTCGGCGCTCATGGGCATCGGCTCGGCCCGCGGCGACGACCGCGCGGTGGCCGCCGCCGAGATGGCGATCTCCTCGCCGCTGCTCGAGGCCTCCATCGACGGCGCGCGCGGCGTGCTGCTCTCCATCTCCGGCGGCTCCGACCTCGGCCTGTTCGAGATCAACGAGGCCGCCCAGCTGGTGAGCGAGGCCGCGCACCCCGAGGCCAACATCATCTTCGGCGCGGTGATCGACGACGCGCTCGGCGACGAGGTCCGGGTCACCGTCATCGCGGCGGGCTTCGACGGCGGTCAGCCGCCGGCCAAGAACCGCGACAAGGTGCTCGGTTCCTACGGCGGCGGCAGCCGTGACGAGGGCCTCGGCTCGGTCGGCTCCAGCGTCGGCCGCTCGTCCTCCGACACCGGCAGCCGGCCGTCCTTCGGCGGGCTCGGCAGCGTCACCCCGCGCGAGGAGGAGTCCGCGCCCGAGCCGGCCCCCGTCGCCGAGGTCCCGCCGGCCCCGATGCCCACCCACCAGGTCCCGCCGGCCCGTCCGTACTCGGACAGCCAGGCCGAGGAGCTGGACGTGCCGGACTTCCTCAAGTGAGCCGTGCCGACATGGCTCCACGGCGATCCTGAAGCGATCCAGAAGTGATAGCGCAACAGCACGACGCGAGCGGCGCGCACTTCGCCTTCACCGACCGGTGGGGCGGGGTGAGCGCCGCTCCGTATGACGAGCTCAACCTCGGCGGCGCGGTCGGCGACGACCCCGCGGCCGTCCGGACCAACCGCGAGCTGGCGGCGAAGGCACTGGGCCTGGACCCGGCCGAGGTCGTGTGGATGAACCAGGTGCACGGCCGGGATGTGGCCGTGGTCGACGGGCCGTGGGGTGACCGCGAGGTTCCGGCGGTCGACGCGGTGGTGACGGCGCGTCGGGGGCTCGCACTCGCCGTCCTCACCGCCGACTGCACCCCGGTGCTGCTGGCCGATCCGGTGGCCGGGGTCGCCGGGGCGGCGCACGCCGGGCGGCCGGGCCTGGTCGCCGGGGTCGTGCCCGCCGTGGTCCGTGCGATGACCGAACTGGGCGCGGACCCCGCCCGCATTCTCGCCCGCACCGGCCCCTCGGTCTGCGGCCGCTGCTACGAGGTCCCGGCGGAGATGCGCGCCGAGGTCGCCGAGACGGTGCCCGGGGCGTGGGCCGAGACCAGTTGGGGCACTCCGGCGGTGGATGTGCCCGCCGGAGCGCGCTCCCAACTCGTGCGCGCGGGCGTGCCGGTGGGGGATCACCCCCATATCTGCACGCTGGAATCCGCGGACCACTTCTCGTACCGGCGCGAGCGCACCACGGGGCGGCTCGCGAGTTATGTCTGGTTGGACGGCTGAGCTGTGACGGACCGCAGAACGGAACTGGCCGAAAATCTCGCACGCGTGGAGGAACGTATCTCCGCGGCTTGTGCGGCTGCCAACCGCAAACGTGAAGAAGTCACGTTGATTGTGGTGACCAAGACCTACCCGGCGAGCGATGTCCGGCTGCTCGCGGAACTCGGCGTTCATCATGTGGCGGAGAACCGCGACCAGGACGCCGCCCCGAAAGCGGCCGAATGCGCCGACCTTCCGCTGATTTGGCACTTTGTCGGGCAATTGCAGACCAACAAGGTGCGATCGGTGGCCAGTTATGCCGATATGGTGCAATCTGTCGACCGCAAGCGGCTAGTCGGCGCGCTGTCACGCGCGGCGGCGGGGGCCGGCCGTGAACTCGGCTGTCTGATTCAGGTGGCCCTCGACGCCGAGTCGGGGCAACAGGGAGAGCGGGGAGGTGTCGCGCCGGACGGAGTGGAGGCGCTCGCCGAGGCGGTGGCGGAGGCTCAGGGGCTGCGGCTGGACGGGCTGATGACGGTGGCCCCGCTGGCCGGACCGTACGCGGGGTGGCCTCGGGCCGCCTTCGATCGGCTGATGGAAATCTCATCCAGCCTGCGCGTGGCCCATCCTGCTGCGAACATGGTCTCGGCGGGGATGAGCTCGGATCTCGAGGACGCGGTTGCGGCCGGAGCGACACATGTGCGCGTCGGCACGGCGGTGCTCGGAGTCCGACCCAGGCTCCGGTAACGTCGCGAAGAAGTCGGACCACAGCAGAAAATATGGTCATTCCCGCCAAAAGGCGGGCAGGCCGCGTGGATCCAAGGCATCCGGTGGCGGAGCCGATCCACCACAGAGCGGAGGACGCAGAGAATGGCCGGCGCGATGCGCAAGATGGCGGTCTACCTCGGCCTCGTGGAGGACGATGGGTACGACGGCCGGGGATTCGACCCCGACGACGAGTTCGAGCCCGAACCGGAGCCCGATCGGGATCGTCGCAGGCATCAGGTGGCGGAAACCGAGCCGAGGCCGGAGAGGAGCGAATCTGTACGAGTCGTCCATCCTCCGGCGCAGCGTGAACCCGCCCCGCTCACAGCGGAAACCGGACGACCCGCGCGAATCGCCCCCGTGGCATCCATCACACCTGAACGCCAGAACTTGGAGAAGAACGCGCCGGTGATCATGCCCAAGGTCGTGTCCGAGCGAGAGCCGTACCGCATCACCACGCTGCACCCCAGGACCTACAACGAGGCCCGTACTATCGGGGAACACTTCCGTGAGGGCACTCCGGTGATCATGAATCTGACGGAGATGGACGATACGGACGCGAAGCGACTTGTCGACTTTGCGGCCGGACTCGTCTTCGGCCTCCATGGGAGCATTGAGCGGGTGACTCAGAAGGTGTTCCTGTTGTCTCCTGCTAACGTCGATGTCACGGCGGAGGACAAGGCCCGTATCGCAGAGGGCGGGTTCTTCAACCAAAGCTGAGACGCAACACGGCAACACCGAGTCATCCACAGGCCGTACGGCCGGGCACGAACAAGGGGAGAGGGACCGGCGGGATGGACATCGCACTGCAGGTGATCTACATCGCGCTGTATTGCTTCCTGATCGTGCTGATCTTCCGGCTGGTGATGGACTACGTCTTCCAGTTCGCCCGCTCATGGCAACCCGGCAAGGCGATGGTGGTCATCCTGGAGGCCACCTACACTGTCACCGATCCGCCACTGAAGCTCTTGCGGCGGTTCATCAAGCCGCTGAAGCTCGGGGGTGTGGCGCTCGACCTGTCCTTCTTCGTTCTGATGATCATCGTCTGGATCCTGATCAACGTCGTGCGCAATTTTGCGAGCAGCGTGTGAACGATACGGTCTTGCCGATTGCCGACGACTACGTTGAGGTGAGTTAGAGATGCCGTTGACCCCCGAGGACGTGCGGAACAAGCAGTTCACGACCGTCCGCCTCCGAGAAGGCTATGACGAGGACGAGGTCGATGCCTTCCTCGACGAGGTCGAAGCCGAACTGACCCGTCTGCTGCGCGAAAACGAGGATCTGCGGGCCAAACTGGCCGCCGCGACCCGGGCCGCCGCGCAGAGTCAGCAACAGAACATGCGTAAACCGCCGGAACAGCAGGAGCGACCCGGCGCCCCCGTCCCCGCCGCCATATCCGGACCGCAGCCCGTGCCGCCCGGCCAGCAGCAGATGGGTGGCCCGCCCCAACTTCCGGGCGGTGCCCCGCAGCTGCCGGCGGGCCCCATGGGCCAGGGCGGACCGGGTCCGATGGGTCCGGGTGGTCCCGGCCCGATGGGCCAGGGCGGCCCGATGGGTCAGGGCGGTCCCATGGTCCAGGGTGGGCCTATGGGCCAGGGTGGTCCGATGGGTCAGGGTGGGCCGATGGGCCAGGGCGGCCCGATGGGTCAGGGCGGCCCCGGTCCGATGGGCCAGGGCGGTCCGATGGGCCCCGGTGGCCCCATGGGCGGTCCGATGGGCGGCCCCGGCGGCCCGCAGCTGCCGCAGCCGGGCCAGGGCCCGGGCGGCGACAGCGCCGCGCGCGTGCTCTCGCTCGCACAGCAGACCGCCGACCAGGCGATCGCGGAGGCCCGTTCCGAGGCCAACAAGATCGTCGGTGAGGCCCGCAGCCGCGCCGAGGGCCTGGAGCGCGACGCCCGCGCCAAGGCCGACGCGCTGGAGCGGGACGCGCAGGAGAAGCACCGCGTCGCGATGGGCTCGCTGGAGTCCGCGCGCGCCACGCTGGAGCGCAAGGTCGAGGACCTGCGCGGCTTCGAGCGCGAGTACCGCACCCGGCTGAAGTCGTACCTGGAGAGCCAGCTGCGCCAGTTGGAGAACCAGGCCGACGACTCGCTGGCCCCGCCGCGCACCCCGGCGACCGCCTCCCTGCCGCCGTCCCCGTCCATGACGGGCTCCATGGCCTCGGCCGGCGCGAGTGCGATGGGCGGCCACACCATGGGCGGCAACCAGCCCATGGGCGGCCACACCCAGGGCGGCGGCGCGCCGTCCTACGGCGGCCAGCAGCAGATGTCCCCCGCGATGACCCAGCCGATGGCACCGGTGCGGCCGCAGAGCCCGCAGCCGATGCAGCAGGCGCCGAGCCCCATGCGCGGGTTCCTCATCGACGAGGACGACAACTGACGCGGCGGCGCGCGGCGTAGCGCGCAGCGCGTAAGGGTCGGTAATCAGACGGGTCGGGCCCGGGAGCGATGCTCCCGGGCCCGACCCGTGTCGTGCGCCTGAACCGGCGCCGCTCTCGCGGACTGGGGTGCGTAACCGTATGCACGCGGCTCCGCCGCATGGTGGGGGCCGAAGCCCCGGCCCCACCACGATGTCCGCGCCGAAGACGCAACCATCAATTGCGCAACCCATACGGCGAGCAACCAGGTCCGCGAGAGCGGCGCCGGTTTAGGCGCAAAAAGGGGCTACGCCTTGCGGAGGCGGAACGTGAGGCCCAGCGCCGCGTCGGCGAACTCCTCGCCGTAGCCGGAGTCGCCGTCACCGGAAGCGAAGTCCGTCGCGAGGACCTCGTCCGCGATCAGCGCCGCGTGGTCGGTCAGCGCCGTACGAACCTCTTCGTCGGCCGTGCTCCAGCGCAGCGCGATCCGGTCGGCCACGTCGAGGCCGCTGTTCTTGCGGGCCTCCTGGATCAGCCGGATCGCGTCACGGGCGAGCCCCGCGCGCCGCAGCTCCGGGGTGATCTCCAGGTCGAGGGCCACCGTGGCGCCCGAGTCGGAGGCGACCGACCAACCCTCGCGCGGCGTCTCGGTGATGATCACCTCGTCCGGGGACAGCGCGACCGTCTCGCCGTCCACGACCACCGACGCCGTCCCCTCGCGCAGCGCCACCGACAGCGCGGCCGCGTCCGCCTCGGCGATCGCCTTGGCGACCGGCTGGGTGCCCTTGCCGAAGCGCTTGCCGAGGGCACGGAAGTTGGCCTTCGCCGTGGTGTCGACAAGCGAGCCGCCGACCTCGCTCAGCGAGGCCAGCGAGGAGACGTTCAGCTCCTCCTCGATCTGCGTGCGCAGCTCCGCGGAGAGCGACTCGAAACCGGACGCCGCGACCAGCGCGCGCGACAGCGGCTGGCGGGTCTTGACCCCGGACTCGGCGCGGGTCGCGCGGCCCAGCTCGACCAGCCGGCGCACCAGCGTCATGTGCGTCGAGAGGGCGGGGTCGACCTGGCCCTCGGCGACCTCCGGCCACGAGGCGAGGTGCACGGACTCCGGGGCGTCCGGGACGACCGGGACGATCAGGTCCTGCCAGACCCGCTCGGTGATGAAGGGGACGAGCGGGGCCATGAGCCGGGTGACCGTCTCGATCACGTCGTGCAGCGTGCGCAGCGCGGCCGCGTCGCCCTGCCAGAAGCGGCGACGGGAGCGGCGGACGTACCAGTTGGACAGGTCGTCGACGAAGCCCGACAGCAGCTTGCCGGCGCGCTGGGTGTCGAACGCCTCCAGAGCCTGCGTCACCTGGTCGGTCAGCACGCCCAGCTCGCTCAGCAGCCAGCGGTCGAGCAGCGGCCGGTCGGCCGGGGCCGGGTCGGCCGCGCTCGGGGCCCAGCCCGAGGTGCGGGCGTACAGGGCCTGGAAGGCGACCGTGTTCCAGTAGGTGAGCAGCGTCTTGCGGACGACCTCCTGGATGGTGCCATGGCCCACCCGGCGCGCGGCCCAGGGCGAGCCGCCGGCGGCCATGAACCAGCGGACGGCGTCCGCGCCGTGCTGGTCCATGAGCGGGATCGGCTCCAGGATGTTGCCCAGGTGCTTGGACATCTTCCGGCCGTCCTCGGCCAGGATGTGTCCGAGGCAGACCACGTTCTCGTAGCTCGACTTGTCGAAGACGAGCGTGCCGACCGCCATCAGGGTGTAGAACCAGCCACGGGTCTGGTCGATGGCCTCGGAGATGAACTGCGCCGGGTAGCGCTTCTCGAAGATCTCCTTGTTGCGGTACGGGTAGCCCCACTGGGCGAAGGGCATCGAGCCCGAGTCGTACCAGGCGTCGATGACCTCGGGGACCCGCGTGGCCTCCAGCTCGCAGCCCTCGGCGGTGCAGGTGAAGGTGATCTCGTCGATGAACGGCCGGTGCGGGTCCAGTCCGCTCTGGTCGGCGCCGGTGAGCTCGGAGAGCTCGGCGCGGGAGCCGACGACGGTGAGGTGGTTCTCCTGGCAGCGCCAGATGGGCAGCGGTGTGCCCCAGTAGCGGTTGCGGGACAGGGCCCAGTCGATGTTGTTGTTCAGCCAGTCGCCGTAGCGGCCGTGCTTGACCGAGTCGGGGAACCAGTTCGTCCGCTCGTTCTCGCGCAGCAGCGCGTCCTTGATCGCGGTGGTGCGGATGTACCAGGACGGCTGGGCGTAGTAGAGCAGCGCGGTGTGGCAGCGCCAGCAGTGCGGGTAGCTGTGCTCGTACGGCACATGCCGGAACAGCAGGCCGCGGGCGTCCAGATCGGCCGTCAGCGCCTCGTCGGCCTTCTTGAAGAACTGGCCGCCGACAAGCTCCAGGCCTTCCTCGAAGGTGCCGTCCGGGCGGACCGGGTTGACCACCGGCAGGCCGTACGCGCGGCAGGTCAGCAGGTCGTCCTCGCCGAACGCGGGGGCCTGGTGGACCAGGCCGGTGCCGTCCTCGGTGGTCACGTAGTGGGCGTTGACCACGAAGTGCGCGTCGCTCTCGAAGTTCACGAGAGAGAAGGGGCGCTGATACGTCCAGCGCTCCATCTCGGCGCCGGTGAAGGCCTGACCGGTCGCGGTCCAGCCCTCCCCGAGCGCCTTCTCCAGCAGCGGCTCGGCGACGACCAGCTTCTCCTCGCCGTTCGTGGCGACCACGTACCGGACCTCGGGGTGCGCGGCCACGGCGGTGTTGGACACCAGCGTCCAGGGCGTGGTCGTCCACACCAGCAGCGCGGCCTCGCCCGCCAGCGGTCCGGAGGTCAGCGGGAAGCGCACGAAGACCGAGGGGTCGACGACCGTCTCATAGCCCTGCGCCAGCTCGTGGTCGGACAGGCCGGTACCGCAGCGCGGACACCAGGGGGCGACCCGGTGGTCCTGGACCAGCAGCCCCTTGTTGAAGATCTCCTTCAGCGACCACCACACCGACTCGATGTACTCGGGGTTCATGGTCCAGTACGCGCCGTCGAGGTCGGTCCAGAACCCCATGCGCTTGGTGAGCTCGGCGAAGGCGTCGATGTGCCGGCCGACCGACTCGCGGCACTTGTCGTTGAACTCGGCGATGCCGTACGCCTCGATGTCCTGCTTGCCGCTGAAGCCGAGCTCCTTCTCGACGGCCAGCTCGACCGGCAGGCCGTGGCAGTCCCAGCCCGCCTTGCGCTCGACGTGATAGCCGCGCATGGTGCGGAAGCGCGGGAAGACGTCCTTGAAGACGCGGGCCTCGATGTGGTGGGCGCCCGGCATGCCGTTGGCGGTCGGGGGGCCCTCGTAGTAGATCCACTCCGGCCGCCCCGCCGACTGCTCGAGGCTCCGGGCGAAGATCTTGTTCTCCCGCCAGAAGTCGAGCACGGCGTGTTCGAGAGCGGGCAGGTCGACCTGGGCGGGCACCTGGCGGTACTGCGTCATCGGATTCTTCCTCCGGCGGACACGTGCTGGTTGCGTTCCGTCGGAGGGACGAGAGCTCGCGCTCCCGCGGTACCACCCTCCTTGGCCGGGAGCGCCTTGAAGCTCCTGGCCCCCTCATTGGGGTCGCGACGCCGGTTCTACTGGCCCTGGGCGGGCGTTCTTCCGGCGGCTCCGGGGTGATCCTTCACATCGCGCTCGCCCCCGGGCTCGCACCGTCCCCGGGTCGCTCATGGCTGCGTACGACGCTACTCGTCCCCTTCCACGCCTTTCGCTTCGCCCAGTGTACGGGTCCGGGCGGTGTCGGGCCGACCGGTTTCCGGGCTGCGCCGACTGAGGTACGGGCCGCCCGGGCGGTGACCCGAATGGCGATACGCCGGGCGCCGGAGTCCGCCCGGCCGGGGCGTCACCGCGCGGTACCGGTTCATGGCCGGATTACCGGGCGGGCGGTGGGGCACAACCGATGAGACCGGCTTGTCCCGCGGGCAAGCCGGGCGAATCGGGCGGCGTGCCCCGTTGCCCCGTGACTGGAGTCGATTTATCGTTCCGGAACGATTCGCGTGCAAGATCACAATATGTGAAGGGGCCGCGGCCATGGTGGCTAGGAAGACCGCCGTGAAGAAGAGCACGGCGAAGGCGACGAAGGCCGCGACCGCCGCCACGGCGGCCGAGAAGGCCGCGAAGAGTCCGGTGGGGAAGAAGGCCGACGCCAAGAAGGCCGACGCCAAGAAGGCCGACGCCAAGAAGGCCGACGCGAAGAAGGACGTCAAGAAGGCCGACGCCAGCAAAGCGGACACCAAGAAGGGCGCGACCAAGAAGACCGCCGCCAAGAAGACCGCCGCCGGGACCGAGGCCCGCGGGGCCGCGGCGAAGAAGAGCACAGCCAGGACCACGGCCAAAGCCACAGCCAAGAAGGCCGCACCGGCCGAACAGGCGGTGCCCGCGAAGAAGACGGGAGCCAGGAAAGTGGTTGCTAAGAAGACTCCGAGCGGTGCGCCGGCCGCGAAGCAGGCCCCCGAGGCGCCCGGCGCCGTCCCCAAGGCCCGCGCCGGCGCCGTGGCCGCCACCGACCTCGCCGTACGCCCGGGCGAGGAGCCCTGGTCGCCGGAGGAGGTGGCCGAGGCGCGCGCCGAGCTGCTGACCGAGGCCGGACGGCTGCGCACCGAGATCCTCGCCTCCGAGGAGGCGATCAGCGGGCTGATGCGGGACTCCGGGGACGGCGCCGGCGACGACCAGGCCGACACCGGCACCAAGAACATCACCCGCGAGCACGAGCTGGCCCTGGCCGGCAACGCCCGCGAGATGCTGCACCAGACCGAGCGCGCCGTGGAGCGGCTGGACGCCGGGACGTACGGGCTGTGCGAGAACTGCGGCAACCCCATCGGCAAGGCCCGGATGCAGGCGTTTCCCAGGGCCACTCTCTGCGTGGAGTGCAAGCAGCGGCAGGAGCGGCGCTGACCGCTTGCCGGAAGTGCCGTACCCTCGTCCTCAGCCAGGGGGAGACTGGCCCCGGACGATGTTTGAGGGACTCACGTGACAGAGGCGGAGCAGGCCATCGGTACGCCAGAAGCGGGGAAGGCCGAGGAAGGCGCTGTCGCGGGCGCTGACGGCGCGGGGGCCGGGCGCACGCGGCGCGTCGGGGTGCTGCTCGCGGTCGCCGCGCTGGCCTACCTGCTCGACCTGGGCAGCAAGCTGCTGGTGGTCGCCAAGCTGGAGCACCGCGAACCGATCGAGGTGATCGGCACCTGGCTCCAGTTCGAGGTGGTCCGCAACAAGGGCGCGGCCTTCGGCTTCGGCGAGGCCTACACCATCGCCTTCACGGTGATCGCGACCGGCGTCATCGTGGTGATCGCCCGGCTGGCCCGCAAGCTCTACAGCCTGCCCTGGGCAACGGCGCTCGGGCTGCTGCTGGGCGGCGCCTTCGGCAACCTCACCGACCGCATCTTCCGCGCCCCCGGCGGGCTCCAGGGCGCGGTGGTGGACTTCATCGCGCCCCGCCACTACGCGGTCTTCAACCTCGCCGACTCGGCCATCGTCTGCGGCGGCATCCTGATCGTCATCCTGTCCTTCCGCGGCCTGGACCCGGACGGGACCGTCCACAAGGACTGACGTACGAACCGGGGTGCGCGGTCCGGCATACTCGACGGGTGAGTACGATTCCCGAGATCCGCACCCTCCCCGTACCCGACGGCCTCGAAGGCGAGCGTGTCGACGCCGCGATCGCGCGCATGTTCGGCTTCTCTCGGACCAAGGCGGCGGAGCTGGCCGCCGCGGGAAAGGTACAGGTCGACGGCAGCGTCGCGGGCAAGTCCGACCGGGTCTCCGGCGGCGCCTGGCTCGAGGTGGAGATGCCGCAGGCCGCGCCGCCCGTACGGATCGTCGCGGAGCCCGTCGAGGGCATGGAGATCGTGCACGACGACGAGCACGTCGTGGTGATCGACAAGCCGGTCGGGGTCGCCGCGCACCCCAGCCCCGGCTGGACCGGCCCGACCGTGATCGGCGGCCTGGCCGCCGCGGGCTTCCGGATCTCGACCTCCGGGGCGGCCGAGCGGCAGGGCATCGTGCACCGGCTGGACGTCGGCACCTCCGGCCTCATGGTCGTCGCCAAGTCCGAGCGCGCCTACACCCTGCTCAAGCAGCAGTTCCGTGAGCGCACGGTCGACAAGCGCTACCAGGCCCTCGTCCAGGGCCACCCCGACCCGCTGAGCGGCACCATCGACGCGCCGATCGGCCGCCATCCGCAGCACGACTACAAGTGGGCCGTGACCGCCGAGGGCAAGCCCAGCGTCACCCACTACGACCTCATCGAGGCGTTCCGCGCCGCCAGCCTCCTCGACATCAAGCTGGAGACGGGGCGCACCCACCAGATCCGCGTCCACATGGCGGCCCACCGCCACCCGTGCGTCGGCGACCTGACGTACGGCGCCGACCCCACGCTCGCCAAGCGGCTGAAGCTGACCCGGCAGTGGCTGCACGCCGTGCGCCTGGGCTTCGAGCACCCCGGGGGCGTCGGCTGGGTGGAATTCGAGAGCCGCTA
The DNA here is from genome assembly GCF_055569495.1 of Streptomyces sp. NPDC028305. Lineage (NCBI taxonomy): Bacteria > Bacillati > Actinomycetota > Actinomycetes > Kitasatosporales > Streptomycetaceae > Streptomyces > Streptomyces sp. NPDC028305. The sequence goes on along the minus strand of NZ_JBVHTN010000001.1, from coordinate 346,585 downwards.
CCCGGACGACCTCCAGAACGCGCTGGACACCGTGCGCGCGGACAGCGCGTGACCTACCGGATCGAGGTCGTGGCCGCGGACGCCCTCGCGGCCTGCCATGACGTCCGCCGCGAGGTCTTCGTCGTCGAGCAGCGGATTCCGGAGCCGGAGGAGATGGACGAGTACGACGCGCACGCCGTCCACCTCCTGGCCACCGGCCCAGGGGGCCCGGTGGGCACCGTCCGCTTTCTGCACGGGGCGGCCGCGGACAAGAAGTACGGCGGCGCGGGCGTGGACGGCGCCACGACCGCGGTCCTCGGCCGGCTCGCGGTCCTGCGGACCGCGCGCGGCACCGGGCTCGGCGCGGAGCTCGTCCGCGCGGTCGAGGCGGAGGCGCGGCGGCGCGGGCTGGCCGAGGTCTACCTGGAGGCCCAGACGCACGCCCTCGGCTTCTACGAGCGGCTCGGCTACGCCGCGTACGGTCCGGAGTTCGACGAGGGCAGCGGCATCCCGCACCGAGCCATGCGCAGGGCCCTCTAGCCCTGGCGCGTGCCGTCCTTGCTCAGGTCGTCGTCGAGGCGGGTGAGGCGGCGGTCCTCGGACTCGGGCGAGGTCCGGGGCGGCTGGACCGTGGCCGTGGTGATGCGCGGCAGCGCGTACGGATGGTGCTCCCGCAGCCACGTGATCATCTGCTCCCGCACCTCACAGCGCACGGTCCACGCGTCGTCCGCGTCCCGCGCCGTGACCAGCGCCCGCACCACCATCGTGGACGGCGTGGTGTCCGTGACCGCCAGGTTCCAGTCCCGGCCGTCCCACGCCGGGGACATCCGCACGATCTCGCCCAGCTTCACCCGCATCGCCGCGACCGGCGCCGAGTGGTCGAGGTGGAACAGGACCGAGCCGGTCTTCTGCGCCCCGCCGCGCGACCAGTTCTCGAACGGCTTGGCCGTGAAGTACGACACCGGCATGGTGATCCGGCGCTCGTCCCAGGTCCGCACCGACAGGAAGGTCAGCGTGATCTCCTCGACCGTGCCCCACTCGCCGTCCACCACCACCGTGTCGCCGATCCGCACCATGTCGCCGAAGGCGATCTGCAGCCCGGCGAAGAGATTGCCCAGCGTCGACTGCGCGGCGACACCGGCGACGATGCCCAGGATCCCGGCGGAGGCCAGCACGGAGGCGCCCACCGTGCGCATCGCGGGAAACGTCAGCAGCATCGCCGAGGCCGCGACCACCCCGACGACCGCGGTCACCACCCGCTGGATCAGCGTCACCTGGGTGCGCACCCGGCGCACCCGCGCCGGGTCGTGCGCGCTGGCGGCATAGCGGTAGTACGAGGACTCCACCACCGCCGCCGAGACCCGCACCGCGAGCCACGCCGTGGCCGCGATCAGCACCAGCGCCAGGAACTGGGCGATACCCGAGGCGTGCTCCCGGACCACCCGGGCGTGCGTCTGGTCGTACGAGCCGCGCAGCAGCGCCGTGCACACCGTCACCTGGAGCGGAAACCGGCAGCGGCGCAGCAGACCCCACAGCGGCGTCTCCGCGTGGCGGGCGTCGGTGCGCCGCAGCAGGCGGTCGACCGCCCAGCCGACGCTCAGAGTGATGGCGAGCGAGCCGCCGATGACGGCGAGCGGACGCAGTACGTCCTCCATGGACACTTATCCTGATCCTCCCCGTGCGACAAGGAAGTGACGAAGTGACCCGTTCCCCGATCCTGCTTCTCCATTCGATGTACGGGCTGCGGCCCGCCGTGCACGCGGCCGCCGACCGGCTGCGCGCCGCCGGGCACGAGGTGCATGTGCCCGATCTGTTCGAGGGGCGGACGGCCGACAGCGCCGAGGAGGGCATGGCGCTCAAGGAGGAGATCGGCGGGGACGAACTGCTGCGGCGGGCCGTGATCGCCGCCGCTCCGCTGTCGGACCGCGGCGTGGTGTACGCGGGGTTCTCGCTCGGCGGGTCGATCGCCCAGAACCTCGCGCTGGGCGACGAGAAGGCGCGCGGGCTGCTGCTTCTGCACGGGACCTCGGACCTTCCCGACGACGCGGCGACGGACGGCCTGCCGGTGCAGCTGCACGTCGCGGATCCGGACCCCTTCGAGCCGCACGACTGGCTGAACGCGTGGTACCTGCGGATGGGCCGGGCCGGGGCCGATGTGGAGATCTACCGCTATCCGGGCGCCGGGCACGTGTTCACCGACCCGGAGCTGCCGGACTACGACGAGGAGGCCGCCGAGGCCACCTGGAAGGTGGCGCTCGGCTTCCTCTCGGAGGTGGCGGAGGGGTAAGCCCCTGAGCCACGCGCGCCCCTCGGCCCTACTTCTTGAGGTTCTGCTGGACCAGCGGGGTGAACTGGTCCGGGGTGAGCGGGACGCCCCCCTGGTCCGTCGTCAGGATCTTGCCGTTCAGCTTGAAGGTCGGGGTGCCGGTCACGTCCTTGGTGTCGTCGAACGTCTTCGACATGGCCAGCGCCCACCGGTCGTAGGTGCCGTTGGTCACGGCCTTCTCGAAGGTCGTGTTGCCCTTGAGCTCCTTGACCTGCTGGGCGATGGCGATCAGCTTCTGGTCGCTCGCGAAGGCGTCGTCGCTCTCCGTGGGGTGGTTCTTGGCCGAGTAGAGGGCCGACTTGTACTCCAGGAAGGCGTCGGGGCTGACGTTGAGGGCCGCGCCCAGGGCGCTCAGGGCGTTCTTCGAGCCGGACCCGTTGATTTCCTTCTTGTCGTCCAGGAAGGTGCCCATCGTGTACTGCGCCTTGAAGGTGCCGTTCTTGATGTCCTTCGCCAGGGTCGTGCCCGTGTACTGCTCGAACTGGGCGCAGATCGGGCAGCGCATGTCCTCGTAGACATGCAGGGTGTTCTTGGCGCTCTTGTTGCCGATGATCACGGTCGTGCCCTGGGGGCCGGTGGTGTGGGCGGGCTTGACCAGGGCCTTCTTCTCCGCGGCCGTCTTCCACTCCTGGCTGGCGTTTCCGCCGCCGTTCATCTGGGTGACGGCGTAGCCTATGCCGCCCGCTATCGCCAGGATGCCGACGACCGCGCCGCCGACGATCAGCTGGCGGCGCGCCCGGTCCTTCTTGGCCTGGCGCTCGCGCTCGGCGCGCATCCGCTCGCGTGCGGCCTGCTTGTTCTGGTGGTTGTTGCGGTTGCTCATGATGGATCGGTCTCCGTCGTGTGAAGGTCTGCGAAAGGGTGGGAATCGCTGTGCTCAGGCGGTGGCTGAGCACGGCGGACCACGCCGCACGACGGAGTGCACGAGGAGGGGGAGCGCCGGGACCGCACTCGCGGAGCGCTCCGGCCGCGGGGCCGGGTGCCGGGGCGCGAAGGCCGCGGTGACGACCGCGACGGCCAGCAGCAGCGGGCGGAAGGCGAAGGCGGCGAGCGAGGTCAGCAGCCGGGCCACGGCGGCCTCGCCGCGCCGCAGCCAGGCCGCGGCGAGCAGCCCGACCGCGACATGGGCGGCGAGCAGCAGCCAGGGGGTGGCGGAGCCCACGACGGACGTGAGCGCTCCGCTCCCGTCCGGCCCGGTGATCCGGGCCAGCGGGGAGCCGATGCCGCCACTGCCGCACAGGAGGTCCACGCCCAGGGAGCGCAGGGAGCCCGCCACGGGGCCGCCGGAGGGCCCGTAACAGGCGCTCTGGCCGGTGGTGAACACCGTGTCGGCGGCGAGCTCCAGGGGGACCAGGAGGGCGGCGATGCTCCAGTAGCCGCGCTCCCGGCCCGCCAGGGCGTACGCGATCACGAAGACGACGGCGGACAGCACCGCCACGGTCGACAGCGGCAGCGGTGTGCGCGACAGCAGAACGTGGGCGCCCGAGGACAGCGTGACGCACAGCGCTGTGAACAGCGCGGCGCGCAGTGCCCTCAGCAGTGGTCCCGTACCGTCCATAAGCATCGATTGTCACACGGTCGGCTGTAGGGGCGGCGTCAAGATCGTGGGCGGGGATCACTCCCCGCCCGGACCACCTATTGCTTTGAGCAGGGTCCTACAGGCCGGGAATGCGGCCGTTCCGGAAGAGGTCCACGAAGATCTGGTGGTCGGCCCGCGCCCGCGCCCCGTAGGAGTGCGCGAAGTCCACCAGCAACTCCGCGAAGCCGCCCTCGTCCGCCGCGATCACCGCGTCGATGGCCCGCTCGGTGGAGAAGGGCACCAGGGAGTGGCCGCTCTGGTCGTCGGCGGCCGCGTGCATGGTGGCCGTCGCCCGCCCCAGGTCGGCGACGACCGCCGCGATCTCGGCCGGGTCGTCGATGTCGGACCAGTCGAGATCCACCGCGTACGGGGAGACCTCGGCGACCAGCTGCCCCGTGCCGTCCAGCTCGGTCCAGCCCAGCCACGGGTCGGCGTGCGCCTGGAGGGCGCGCTGCGAGATGACCGTGCGGTGGCCCTCGTGGTGGAAGTACGAGCGCACCCGCTCGTCCAGGATGTGCCGGGAGACCGCCGGGGTCTGCGCCTGCTTCATGTAGATCACCACATCGTTCTCGAGGGCGTCGCTGTTGCCCTCCAGGAGGATGTTGTACGAGGGCAGCCCGGCGCTGCCGATGCCGATGCCGCGGCGGCCGACGACGTCCTTGACGCGGTAGGAGTCCGGCCGGGACAGGCTGGACTCGGGCAGCGTCTCCAGATAGCCGTCGAACGAGGCCAGGACCTTGTAGCGGGTCGCCGCGTCCAGCTCGACCGAGCCGCCGCCGGCCGAGAAGCGCCGCTCGAAGTCGCGGATCGAGGTCATCGAGTCCAGCAGCCCGAAACGGGTCAGCGAGCGGGCGTCACGCAGCGCGTCCAGCAGCGGGCCCTCGGCGGTCTCCAGGGTGAACGGCGGCACCTCGTCGTCCTTGGCGCCGACGGCCAGCGCGTGGATACGCTCGCGGTAGGCGGCGGCGTAGATGCGCACCAGCTCGCTGATCTTCTCGTCGCTGAGCGCCTTGGTGTACCCGATCAGCGCGACAGAGGCCGCGAAGCGCTTCAGGTCCCAGGTGAAGGGGCCGACATACGCCTCGTCGAAGTCGTTCACATTGAAGATCAGACGGCCGTTGGCGTCCATATAGGTGCCGAAGTTCTCGGCGTGGAGGTCACCGTGGATCCATACCCGGCCCGTGCGCTCGTCCAGGTAGGGGCCGCCGTCGCGCTCCTGCTCCACATCGGCGTAGAACAGCGAGGCCGTGCCGCGGTAGAACGCGAAGGCCGAGGCGGCCATCTTGCGGAACTTCACACGGAAGGCGGCCGGGTCGGCGGCGAGCAGCTCGCCGAAGGCGGTGTCGAAAACGGCGAGGATGTGCTCGCCGCGCTGTCCCGCCAGGGTCTGCTGGGTCGGCATCGCGGGGCGCCTCCTGGTGTCGTGGAGAAAGTATGTGAGTACGCGAAGAAGAGCATGACGAAGATCGCGAACGGGACGGCCCGTCCGTCCGTCCCAACGCCTGAGGCTACTCGTGGGTGCCCGTCCGCTGTCAGTCCGGAGGGGTAACCTTCGGAGCTGTTCCGCACACCCTTCATCGACCGTTCGCCGGAGGTCTGCCACCGTGACCAAGCCGCCCTTCACGCACCTGCATGTCCACACCCAGTACTCGCTGCTGGACGGTGCGGCGCGGCTCAAGGACATGTTCAACGCCTGCCAGGAAATGGGCATGACGCACATCGCCATGACCGACCATGGCAACCTCCACGGCGCGTACGACTTCTACCAGCAGGCGACCGGCGCGGGCATCACGCCGATCATCGGGATCGAGGCGTATGTCGCCCCCGAGTCGCGGCGCTACAAACGACGGGTCCAGTGGGGTCAGCCGCACCAGAAGCGGGACGACGTCTCCGGCTCCGGCGGTTACACCCACAAGACGATGTGGGCCTCCAACAAGGCCGGTCTGCACAACCTCTTCCGGCTCTCCTCGGACGCCTATATGGAGGGCTATTTCGTCAAGTGGCCCCGGATGGACAAGGAGACCATCGCCCAGTGGTCGGAGGGCCTGATCGCCTCCACGGGCTGCCCGTCCGGCGAGTTGCAGACCCGGCTGCGGCTCGGCCAGTTCGACGAGGCCCTCAAGGCCGCCTCGGAGTACCAGGACATCTTCGGCAAGGACCGGTACTTCCTGGAGCTGATGGACCACGGCATCGAGATCGAGCACCGGGTCCGGGACGGCCTGCTGGAGATCGGCAAGAAGCTCGGCATCCCCCCGCTGGTCACCAACGACTCGCACTACACCTATTCCCGTGAGTCCGTGGCCCATGACGCGCTGCTGTGCGTCCAGACCGGCAAGAACCTCTCCGACCCCGACCGCTTCCGCTTCGACGGCACCGGCTACTACCTGAAGTCGACGGACGAGATGTACGCCATCGACTCCTCCGACGCCTGGCAGGAGGGGTGCCGCAACACCCTGCTGGTCGCCGAGCAGATCGACGCCACCGGGTGGTTCGACAAGCGCGACCTGATGCCGCGCTTCGACGTGCCCGAGGGCTACACGGAGGTCTCCTGGTTCCAGGAGGAGGTCAAGCGCGGCATGGAGCGCCGGTACCCGGCCGGAGTCCCGGATGACCGCCAGAAGCAGGCCGAGTACGAGATGGACGTCATCATCCAGATGGGGTTCCCGGGCTACTTCCTCGTGGTCGCCGACTTCATCATGTGGGCGAAGAACAACGGCATCGCGGTGGGGCCCGGCCGTGGCTCCGCGGCCGGCTCGATCGTCGCGTACGCGATGGGCATCACCGACCTCGACCCGATCGACCACGGCCTGATCTTCGAGCGGTTCCTGAACCCCGAGCGCGTGTCCATGCCCGATGTCGACATCGACTTCGACGAGCGCAGGCGCGGCGAGGTGATCAGGTACGTCACCGAGAAATACGGCGCCGACAAGGTCGCCCAGATCGGCACGTACGGCACCATCAAGGCCAAGAACGCGATCAAGGACTCGGCCCGGGTGCTCGGCTACCCGTACGCGATGGGCGACCGGATCACCAAGGCCATGCCCGCCGATGTGCTCGGCAAGGGCATCCCGCTGTCCGGCATCACCGACGAGAAGCACCCCCGCTACAGCGAGGCGGCCGAGGTGCGCGGGATGTACGAGAACGAGGCGGACGTCAAGAAGGTCATCGACACCGCTCGCGGCATCGAGGGCCTGGTGCGGCAGATGGGTGTGCACGCCGCGGGCGTGATCATGTCCAGCGAGACCGTGACCGAGCATGTGCCGGTCTTCTCGCCGAAGAACGACGGCCAGGTCGTGACCCAGTGGGACTACCCCACCTGTGAGTCGCTCGGCCTGCTGAAGATGGACTTCCTCGGCCTGCGCAACCTGACCATCATGGATGACGCGGTCAAGATGGTGCGCCAGAACAAGGGCGTCGATCTCAAGCTGCTCGAGCTGCCGCTGGACGACCCCAAGACCTATGAGCTGCTGTGCCGGGGTGACACGCTCGGCGTCTTCCAGTTCGACGGCGGCCCCATGCGCTCCCTGCTGCGCATGATGAAGCCCGACAACTTCGAGGACATCTCCGCCGTGTCGGCCCTCTACCGGCCGGGCCCGATGGGCATGAACTCGCACATCAACTACGCGCTGCGGAAGAACGCCCAGCAGGAGATCACCCCGATCCACCCGGAGCTGGAGGAGCCGCTCAAGGAGGTCCTCGGCATCACCTACGGCCTGGTCGTCTACCAGGAGCAGGTGCAGAAGGCCGCCCAGGTGCTCGCGGGCTACTCGCTCGGCCAGGCCGACCTGCTGCGGCGCGCGATGGGCAAGAAGAAGAAGGAGGTCCTCGACAAGGAGTTCGTGCCCTTCCAGAAGGGCTGCCGTGAGCGCGGCTACTCCGACGCGGCCATCCAGGCGGTGTGGGACGTGCTGGTCCCGTTCGCCGGCTACGCCTTCAACAAGGCACACTCCTCCGCGTACGGCCTGGTCACGTACTGGACCGCGTATCTGAAGGCCAACTACCCCGCCGAGTACATGGCCGCGCTGCTCACCTCGGTGCGCGACGACAAGGACAAGTCGGCGATCTACCTCAACGAGTGCCGCCGCATGGGCATCAAGGTGCTCACGCCGAACGTCAACGAGTCCGAGGCGAACTTCGCCGCCCAGGGTGACGATGTGATCCTCTTCGGTCTCACCGCGGTCCGGAACGTGGGCGCCAACGTCGTCGAGGCGATCATCCGGGGCCGTAAGTCGAAGGGGAAGTACGCCTCCTTCCCGGACTACCTGGACAAGGTCGAGGCGGTCGTGTGCAACAAGCGCACCACCGAATCGCTGATCAAGGCCGGGGCCTTCGACGAGATGGGCCATACCCGCAAGGGGCTGACGGCCCACTACGAGACCATGATCGACAACGTGGTCGCGGTGAAGCGCAAGGAGGCCGAGGGGCAGTTCGACCTCTTCGGCGGGATGGGCGGCGACGACGGCGGGGGCGACGGGCCGGGCTTCGGGCTCGACGTCGAGTTCTCCGACATCGAGTGGGACAAGGCGTATCTGCTGGCCCAGGAGCGCGAGATGCTCGGCCTGTACGTCTCCGACCACCCGCTCTTCGGCATCGAGCACGTCCTCAACGACAAGGCCGACGCCGCCATCGCCCAGCTCACCGGCGGCGAGCATGCGGACGGCGCGGTGGTCACCATCGGCGGCATCATCTCGGGTCTCCAGCGCAAGATGACCAAGCAGGGCAACGCCTGGGCCATCGCCACCGTCGAGGATCTGGCGGGCTCCATCGACTGCATGTTCTTCCCCGCCACCTACCAGCTGGTCTCCACCCAGCTCGTCGAGGACACCGTCGTGTTCGTCAAGGGACGCCTCGACAAGCGCGAGGACGTGCCCCGGCTGGTCGCCATGGAGCTCATGGTCCCCGACCTCTCCGAGGCCGGGGCCAACGCGCCCGTCACGATCACCATCCCCACGGTGAAGGTCACCCCGCCGCTGGTCGAGAAGCTCGGCGAGGTGCTCACCCACCACCGGGGCTCCACCGAGGTGCGGATCAAGCTCCAGGGGGCGCGGAAGACGACGGTCCTCCGGCTCGACCGGCACCGGGTCACCGCCGACCCCGCGCTGTTCGGCGACCTGAAGGTGCTGCTGGGCCCGTCCTGCCTGGCGGGCTGACGGACCATCATTCGCGAGAGGGGCGCGCCCGCACCGGGCGCGCCCCTCAACCGCTTTCCGGCGGCTGTCAATTGTGGCCGAAGCTCTTCTGCCGGTCCTTACGGGCAGTGGCCGAAGGGGCCGCCTGGCCGCCCTCCGACCGCATGGCCTGCGACTGCTCGTCCATCGACGAGTCCTGGGACTGCTCGCCCTGGCGTTCGGCCATCCCGCGGCCCTGCCGCTGCTGCTGTTGCTGCTGCTTGCGGTCGCGGTTCTTGTTCTTAGCCATGGTGCTGTGCCTCCAGTTGGGATCGCCCCCCCAGAGGAAGAGCCCTCCGTGAAGAACACTGGCACGTCCGAGCGAAGGCTGCATTTCGGGCAATTACGGTGAGTGAGAAGGAGGGTCTTCGAGGGTAGGCCGTATCCGCCACGCCAGTGATCCAGTTCGGACTGATAACCCCCGCATCGTCGGGCACACTCCAGATAAGGCCGAACACGCGAATCTGAGGCACGGCTGCGCACGGGGGGCGACAGAGGACTGGACTTCAGGAAAGAGGGTGGAACGTGGACCGCTGCGTCGTCCTGGTGGACGCCGGCTATCTGCTGGGCGCCGCCGCGAGCCTGCTCGCCGGGGAGCCAGCCCGGTCCCGCATCTCAGTCGACCACGCGACCCTCATCCAGGGACTGCGCGAGCGCGCCGAAGCCGAGACCGAGCGACCACTGCTGCGCATCTACTGGTTCGACGGAGCCCCCGACCGCGTCCCCCAGCCCGAGCACCGGCGGCTGCGCGTCATGCCCCGCGTCACCGTCCGGCTGGGCGCCCTGACCCGCAGCGACGGCCGCTGGGCGCAGAAGGGCGTGGACGCCGCCATGCACGCCGAGCTCACCGAGCTGGCCCGCAACCGCGCCTGCTCCGACATCGTGCTCGTCACCGGCGACGGCGACCTGCTGCCCGGCCTGATGTCCGCGAAGGAACACGGCGTGGCCGTCCACCTGTGGGCCGTGCAGGCCGCCGACGGCGACTACAACCAGTCCGAGGACCTCGTCGCCGAGGCCGACGAGCGGCGGGTCCTGGACCGCGCGTGGATCACCCGGGCCGTCCGCGCCAAGGACCTCACCGGGGTCTGCGCGCCCGTCTCCGAGCCCCGGCCGGAGATCGCGGCCATCCTCTCCGCCCCGCTGCCCGAAACCGCCGCGGCGGCCGCCACCGGGGCGGTCGCCGGGGTTCCGGGCGTCCCCGGCGAGCCGGCCCCCGGCCGCAACGGCACCGCGCGGCCCGGCGGCGGGCCCGCCCGCGCCGCGGACGCCCCCGGGCGGCCCGCCGCCGACGCGTCCCCGGCGGGCGGCTCCGACGCCGCCGGCCCCGCCACGGCCACCGACCCGGCGGACGCCACGGATACGGGCTCCGCCCCCGGCGGCAGAGGGGTGCCCACGCCCAAGGACCTCGCGGACCTCGGCCGCGGCCCCGCCGGGAGCCACCCGGGCCCCCACCCGGCCCCCAGCGCCACGCTGCGCTGGTCCTCCGACAAGGGCTGGATCGAGCGCGGCCCGGGCACCGGGCTCGGCGAGCCGCCGGAGACCGCAGGGCTGCCCATGCTGGCCCAGCTCACCAGCCCGGAGCAGCGCTGGGCCGACCGGGAGGAGGACATCACCACCGTCAGCGGCGACCCCTTCGAGGTGGGCCAGGTCTTCGCCCGCCGCTGGATCGAGCGGCTCTCCGCCCCGGGCCACCTCCAGCAGCTCTCCACCGAATACCCCCGCATCCCCCACCGCATCGACGGGGAACTGCTCCGCTACGCCGCGCGCTTCGGGCTGCTCGCCCATAAGGACGACCAGATCGACGAGCACGACCGCTATGCGATCCGGGCGGGGTTCTGGCGCGAGATCGACACCCGCACGGCCGCCGAGCACGCCCCGGCGCCGGACTGAGGCCGGCATCCGGCTGGGGGCGCCCCACCCGGAGGCCGACTGCGGGCGACCCGAAGGCGGGCTCGGGTGATTGGGCGCGTACTCTCATAGCTCGTGAGGACGGGCGCGAAACAGGCTGTGGGCGGCGATGTGGTGTGCACCGTGCGCGGTCTGGTCAAGACCTATCCCGCCGCGCGCGGCCGCCGAGGGGTGCCCGCCGCGCCCGCCGTCCGGGCGAGCGACCGCATCGACCTCGACGTGCGCCGCGGCGAGGTGTTCGGGCTGCTCGGCCCGAACGGCGCCGGGAAGTCCACCCTGGTGCGCCAGCTCACCGGGCTGCTCCGCCCCGACGAGGGCAGCGTCCGGGTGCTCGGCCACGATCTCGTACGCCACCCCGAGCGCGCGGCGCGCCTCCTCGGCTATCTGGGGCAGGACTCGACCGCGCTGGACGAGCTGACCGTCGCGCTCGCCGCCGAGACGACGGGGCGGCTGCGCGGTCTTGACGTGCGCGCGGCCCGCGCGGAGCGGGACGCGGTGATCGAGGAGCTGGACCTCGGCGAGCTGGCCGGGCGCCCGCTCAAGAAGCTCTCCGGCGGGCAGCGGCGGCTGGCCTGCTTCGCCGCCGCGCTGGTGGGGGAGCGGCCGCTGCTGGTGCTGGACGAGCCGACCACCGGGATGGACCCCATCGCCCGGCGCGCGGTGTGGGCCGCGGTCGACCGGCGGCGCGCGGAGCGCGGGGCGACGGTGCTGCTGGTCACCCACAATGTGATCGAGGCGGAGACCGTGCTGGACCGGGTGGCGGTGCTGGACCGGGGCCGGGTCATCGCCTGCGACACCCCGGCCGGGCTGAAGACGCTGGTCGCCGACGAGGTCCGGGTGGAGCTCGTCTGGCGCGACGAGCCTCCGCTGGACGTGCCCGGGGTCGCGGCGCTCCGGGAGGCCGCGGAGGCCTCCGGGCGGCGCTGGACGCTGCGGATGGCCCCGGACGAGGCGCGGGCGGCCATCGCCACGGTGACCGGCGGCCCCGCCTTCGCCGCGCTCGACGACTTCACGCTGACGACCCCTAGCCTGGAGGACGTCTATCTCGCGCTCGGCGGCCGCTCTGAGGGGGCGCAGGGGCTGGTGAAGGCGTGACGACCACAGGCGTGAGGACCACAGACGTGGTGACCACAGGCGCCGCGGCCATCGCGGGGAACAGGAGCAGCGCAAGGTGAGTGTCGTGCCCGCGGAGGCCGTGTCCGGCGAAGACGCCCTGGCCGGGGCCGGCGAGGCGCCGTGGCTCGGCGGCGACGCCGCGCCCGCCCCGCTCGCGGCGCCGGCGCGGCTGCTGCCCGCGCTGGCCGCCGTCTACCGGGCGCAGCTGTCCCGGGCCCGGGTGGCCCGGATCCCGCTGCTGTTCGTGGCGACGTTCCAGTCCGTCGGGATCATGGTCCTGATGCGTGGGGTCGTGGACGGCGGGGTGGAGGCGCGGTCCGTGGTCGCCGGGTCCAGCGTGCTGGTCGTGGCGTTCGTCGCGCTGAACCTGCTGGCGCAGTACTTCGGGCAGCTGCGGGCGAGCGGAGGGCTCGACCACTACGCGACCCTGCCGGTGCCGCCCGCCGCCGTCGTGCTCGGCGCGGCTGCCGCGTACGCCTCCTTCACCGCACCCGGGACGGTGGTCACCGCGGTGGTGGGGAGCGTGCTGTTCCAGCTGCCGATGGCGCATCTGTGGGTGCTGGTCGCGGTGATCCCGCTGTCCGGCGCGGCGCTCGCGGGTCTGGGCGCGGCGCTCGGGCTGCTCGCGCCCCGTCAGGAACTGGCCACGCTGTGCGGGCAGTTGGGCATGTCGGCCGCGCTGCTGCTGGGCGTGCTGCCCGCCGAGCGGATGCCTGCCCCGGTGTCGTACCTGCGCGATCTGCTGCCGTCGACGTACGGTGTGGAGGCACTGGCGCGGTCCTTCGACGGACGGCCCGACTGGCTCGTGGTCTGTGTGGACCTCGGGGTGTGCGCGGGCGTGGCGGTGATCTCGCTGACCGCCGCGACCTGGGCGTATCGGCGGGCAGCCGTGCGGTGACGCGCCACGGCGGGCCTCCCGCCGACCGCAGTACGCCCATCGCCTGGCACCATGACGGGGTGACCGCACCGTTGACTCCGCACGATCAGCCCCAACAGCCGCATCAGCCGCATCAGGCTCCGTATGGAGGTGCTGTGCCGTACCCCTCAGCCCCGGACCACTCCGGGCCGGGCCCCTCGGCTCCGGACCAGTCCGAGCCCGGCCCCGAGCTGCGCGCCGAGCTGGTGCAGGCGGCGCTGGTGGCGATCGGGGTGGCGGTGTCCGGGGTGCTGCTCGGGCTGGTGTGGCTGTGGCTCGCGCCGCGGGTGCCGCTGGTCTGGATCGGCGACGGGATCTACTACCCGAAGGACGCGGAGGGCGAGCAGGCGATGGGGGCGGACGCGGTGTTCGCCCTGTGGGCGCTGGCCTTCGGCGCGGTGTCCGCGGCCGTCGTCTTCTGGTTCTTCCGGCGGGGCGGGATCGCGCTGGTCGTGGGGCTCGCCATCGGCGGGGTGCTGGCCTCCGTGATCGCCTGGCGGCTCGGCGTGTGGCTCGGGCCCGAGTCGAGCATCGAGGCCCACGCCAGGGCGGTGGGCCGGGGCGTGTCGTTCGACGCGCCGCTGAAGCTGGGGGCCAAGGGCGCGCTGCTGGCCTGGTCGCTGGCGGCCATGGCGGTACATCTGGGGCTCACCGCGCTGTTCGGGCCGCGGGACGAGGAGCCGGCGGAACTCGGTCCGCAGGGGCCGTTGGGTCCGCAGGGGCCGAAGTAATCCGGGCGCGGGTGCCCGGCCCGGTGTACGCCGGGCCGGTGTGTTCCGCTTCGTTCAGGACGGGACGCTGGAGGCCCGGACGATCAGCTCCGGGGCGAGGCGCTCGGACTCCACCGGCTCCCCCTCCAACAGCCTGACCAGAAGCCTCAGCCCCCGGCGGCCCATGTCCAGCATGGGCGATCTGACCGTGGTGAGCGGGAGCGGCAACTCCGCCGCCAGAGGCGTGTCGTTGAAGCCCACGACGGCCACATCCGCTCCGGCCCGTAGCCCCCGGTTGCGCAGCGCGCCGATCGCGCCGATGGCCGCGAAGTCGTTGACCGCGAAGACCGCCGTGGGCGGGTCCGGGGTGTCCAGCAGCCGCGCGGTCGCTTCGTGGCCGCCGGAGACGTCGAAGCGGGAGTGCGTGATGCGGTCCGCCGGAACGGGGAACCCCGCCTCGCGGTAGCGGTCCACGAGCCCGGCCGTGCGGTCGATGCCCGTGCTGGCGTACGGCTCGCCCGCGACCACGGCCACATCACGGTGGCCGAGCGACAGCAGATGCTCGGCGACCAGACGGCCGCCGAGGTAGTCGTCGCAGGTCACCGAGGGGTGGGCGGCCGCGGTGCGGCTGACGAGGACGAACGGTACGTCCCGGCCGGCCACCTCGTCGAGGAAGCGCCCGTCCACATACGCGTCGCCGAAGATCATGCCGTCGACGCGCCGCCCGATGACCATGTTGGTGCGGGTGCGCTGGGTCTCGGGGTTGTCACCCGTGTTGGCGACGAAGGTCGACAGGCCGTGTTCGGCGGCGGCCTCCTCGACGCCCTCGTAGATCGTCGCGAGCACGATGTCGGACAGCCGGGGGACCAGCACGCCGACCAGATTGCTGCGCCGCGTGCGCAGGCTGGTCGCATGGGGGTTGGGCTGGTAGCCGAGTTCGTCGGCGAGCCGGCGGATGCGCTCGACCGTGGTGCTGGAGGCGGCGCGCAGACTTTCATCCGGTTTGGCGTGCAACACCCGCGAGACCGTGGAGACATGCAGACCGAGCTGGTCGGCGATGGTCCGCAGGGTGACCGGTCGTGCTCGCTGCGTGCCCACTTCGGCTCGGCCTCCGGTTGTCCACTGCCGTACACGGACCTCGGTACAGCCAGTTAGCGCGATGGTAACAGCGGACCCCTTGACACCCGCCGTCGGTGACGCACATCCTACCCAAACGATTGCCCCAAACGTTTGGGCAATGAATCGAGCCACAGTGGCGCGTTTTTGCGCCACGGCTTTCCGTGGCCGCAGTTATCCGTGGATGAGGAGGCAGGGGTGCGCAGAATCGTCGTGCTGTCGACGGGCGGAACCATTGCCACGCGCCATGACGCCCAGGGCACCAGGCTCGCCGCCGATCCGGCGGACGCTCTGCTGGAGCGGCTCCCCTGGCCCGTGGGGGTGGCGGTCGAAGCGAAGGACGTGTTCTGCCTGGGCAGCTATCTGCTGACCCCGGCCGATATGCACGGCGTCGCCGTGGCCGCCCGCGAGGCGCTGGCGGACGAGGCGGTGAGCGGGGTCGTCGTCACCCACGGCACCGACACCCTCGAGGAGACCGCGTATCTGACGGACCTTTTCCACAACGATCCGCGGCCCGTGGTGTTCACCGGAGCCATGCGCCCGGCGGACGCCGCGGACAGCGACGGCCCGCGCAACCTCGCGGACGCCATCGCCGTGGCGGCCGCCGCCGAAGCGCGCGACCTGGGCGCGCTGGTCTCCTTCGACGGCCAGATCTACCCGGCGCGGGGCACCCGCAAGGCGCACACCACCGCCCCCGCCGCCTTCGCCGCCCCCGACGGCGGCCCGCTGGGGCGGGTGGGCGACGGCGAGGTGGCGATCTCGGCGGTGCCGGTCCGCCCCAAGCCGCTCGACCTCGCGGCCTTCCGCCCCGACCCCGACCGGGTGCGCACCGACATCGTCGCCTGCTACCCCGGCTGCGACACCCGGGCGCTGCGCGCGGTGGCCGACGCCGGCGCCCGGGCGGTGGTGCTCGAAGCCACCGGCGCGGGCAACGCCAACCCGGCGGTGGCCGAGGAGGTGGCCCGGCTCACCGCCTCCGGCGTCGTGGTCGCCCTGTCCACCCGGGTGCAGGCGGGGCCCGTCGCCGCGGTGTACGGCAACGGCGGCGGCGCCGATCTGCTGCGGGCCGGGGCCGTACCCACCGGCACACTGCGCCCGTCCCAGGCGCGGATCCTGCTCATCGCCCTGCTCGGCTGCTACGGCGACCCGGCGCGGGTGCGGGCCGAACTCAACAACTCACTGGAGAGGAACCACCATGGCTAAAGAGATCTTTGTGGCGTTCGGCGTGGATGTCGACGCGGTGGCGGGCTGGTTGGGCAGCTACGGCGGCGAGGACTCGCCCTGTGACATCTCCCGCGGCCTCTTCGCCGGAGAGGTCGGGGTGCCCCGGCTGCTCCGCCTGTTCCAGCGGAAGGAACTGCGCACCACCTGGTTCATCCCCGGCCACTCCGTGGAGACCTTCCCCGACCAGACCCGCCAGGTGGTCGACGCGGGCCATGAGATCGGCGCCCATGGCTACTCGCACGAGAACCCCATCGCCATGACCCGGGCCCAGGAGAGCGCCGTACTCGACCGCAGCATCGACCTCATCGAGAAGGTCGCGGGCCGCCGCCCCACCGGCTATGTCGCCCCCTGGTGGGAGTTCTCGCCGGTCACCAACGAGCTGCTGATCGAGCGCGGCATCACCTACGACCACTCGCTGATGCACAACGACTTCACGCCGTACCACGTCCGGGTGGGGGACAGCTGGACGAAGATCGACTACTCGCGGCCGGCCGAGGAGTGGATGAAGCCGCTGGTGCGCGGGGAGGAGACCGGGCTCATCGAGATCCCGGCCAACTGGTACCTCGACGACCTGCCGCCCATGATGTTCATCAAGGCGAGCGCGAACAGCCACGGCTTCGTCAGCCCGCGTGACCTGGAGCAGACCTGGCGC
The DNA here is from genome assembly GCF_055569495.1 of Streptomyces sp. NPDC028305. NCBI lineage: Bacteria > Bacillati > Actinomycetota > Actinomycetes > Kitasatosporales > Streptomycetaceae > Streptomyces > Streptomyces sp. NPDC028305. The sequence goes on along the minus strand of NZ_JBVHTN010000001.1, from coordinate 329,891 downwards.
GACCAGTTCGACTGGGTGTACCGCGAGATGGACTACGCCGCGTTCACCATGACGATCCATCCCGATGTCTCCGGCCGGCCCCAGATGCTCCTCATGCTGGAGCGGCTCATCGAGTACATCAGCGGTCACGAGGGCGTGCGCTGGTCCACGTTCGACGAGATCGCCACCGACTTCAAGACCCGCACCCCCCTTTCGTAGGGCCCGCTTCCCTTCCCGGAGCCCTTAGGCCCGCTTCCCCAGGGCCCGCTTCCCCCGGGCCCGACACCCGCTCGACCCAGCCCCCGGGCGCGGCCACCCCGCGTCCGGGCCCGGTACCCCTCCCCGGTACCCCTCCCCGGACGACAGGCGATACGCCGCCGGGCTCCCGGCCCCACCCCCGGCCGAAGCAACCCCCTCACCCTCCCGCTCTCGCCGCGACGGCGCGGCGAACCCCCGCTTCCGACAAGGGGCACCTGTCATGACCACCGTCTCCTCCGAACCCACCACCCCCACCCGCAGACTGCCGCGCATCGGGGTCCGCACCACCAGACGAGCGACGGCCATCGCCTTCTGCGCCTGGGTCTTCGCCGTCTACGACTACATCCTGTTCGGCACCCTCCTGCCGGAGATCTCCGACCGCTTCGGGTGGAGCGAGGAACACGCCGCCCTCGTCTCCACCCTGATCTCGGTCGGAACGGCCGTCGTCGTCCTCGGCGTCGGCCCGCTCGTCGACCGGCTCGGCCGCCGCAAGGGCATGATCCTCACGGTGTCCGGCACCGCCCTGGCCTCCGCCGCCTCGGCCGGCACCATGAACGCCTCCTACCTGGTCGGCATCCGCTCCCTCGGCGGCCTCGGACTGTCCGAACAGGCCGTCAACACCACCTACCTGAACGAGATCTACGCCGTCACCGAAGACGAGGCGATCAAGAAGCGCCGCGGCTTCGTCTACAGCCTGGTGCAGTCCGGCTGGCCGGTCGGCACCCTGGTCGCCGCCGCCTTCGTGGCCATATTCCTCCCGCTCGTCGGCTGGCGCGGCTGCTTCCTGCTGGCCACCTTCCCCGCCATCGCCATCGCCCTGCTGCGCCGCGGCCTGCCCGAGACCCCGCAGTTCGAGCTCCAGCGGCGACTGCGCAAGCTGCGCCAGGAGGGCAAGGCCGACGAGGCCCGGCAGCTCGCCGCCGAGTACGGCGTGGACGAGACCCCCGCCGCCCCGCTGGTGGAGATCTTCCGCGGCCGCGCCCGCCGCAACACCCTGGTGCTGAGCTTCGCCTGGCTGGTCAACTGGTTCGGCATCCAGATCTTCAGCGTCCTGGGCACCACGGTCCTCACCAAGGCCAAGGGCATCAGCTTCGCCAACTCCCTGGTGCTGTTCATCGTCATCAACGCCGTCGGCTTCGCCGGATACCTCTTCCACGGCTGGGCCGGCGACCGCTACGGACGCCGCAATGTGATCGCCTTCGGCTGGATCCTCTCGGGGATCCTCTTCGCCCTCATGCTGACCGTCGCCCACGGCACCGTTTCCGTGGTGATCCTGTACTCGCTCGGGATGTTCTTCCTGATCGGCCCGTACGCGGCGATGCTCTTCTACATGGGTGAGTGCTACGACACCCAGTGCCGGGCCACCGGCACCTCGTTCATCAACGCCTTCAGCCAGCCCGGGGCCATCGCCGCCGGCGCGATCGCCACCGCGATGCTCGCCTCCGGCGCGCACTGGAACCAGACGGCACTGCTCGTCGGCGCGGTCGGCACCTTCCTGTCCGGCTTCGTGATGTTCGCCGCCCGCAGCGTCGACACCGTCGACGACTGAACCCACCCGGAGACCAACAGTGGTACGAACAGACCAGTCCGACCAGCCGGTCGCCGTCATCACGGGCGCGGCCAGCGGCATCGGCCGCGCGCTCGCGGTGGAGTACGCCCGCCGCGGGGTGCGCACCGTCATCGGCAGCTACCCCGGCGACCCCCACGACCCCGGGGAGACCGAGCGCCTGGTGCGCGCGGCGGGCGGGGAGTGCGTCCGCCACGAGGTGGACGTCCGCGACCCCGCGCAGGTCGAGGCGTTCGCGGAACACGCCCTGACCGTCTTCGGCCGCCTGGACATCGCCGTCGCCAACGCCGGGGTGCTGCGCCGGGCGCCGCTCGACCAACTCACCGACGAGGCCTGGGACGACATGCTCTCTGTCGACCTCACCGGAGTGCTGCGGACCCTGCGCTCCGCCGCCCGGCGGATGGCCGGATCCGGCGCGATGGTGGCGGTGTCCTCCATCGCGGGCGGGGTCTACGGCTGGGACTACCATGCCCACTACGCCGCCGCCAAGGCCGGGGTGCTGGGGCTGTGCCGCAGCCTCGCGGTCGAACTCGCCCCGCGGGGGATACGGGTCAACTCCCTCATCCCCGGGCTCATCGAATCCCCGCAGTCCACCGACCCCGTCAACTCGCTGGGCCCCGCCGGGCTCTCCCGCGCCGCGGCGGGCATCCCGGTGGGGCGGGTCGGGCGGCCCGAGGAGATCGCGTCCGCGATCGCCTATCTGACCTCGGACGACGCCTCGTACATCACGGGGCAGAGCCTGGTCGTGGACGGCGGGCTCACCGTGAGGATGCCGGCATGAGGGAGGACACGGGGCGCGACATGAGGCGGGACATGGGGAGAGGTGTGCTGGCAGGACGGACCGCGCTCGTCACCGGCGGGGCCAGCGGCATCGGCCGGGCCGTCGTCGAGGCGTACGCGGCCGAAGGGGCCCGGGTCGTGGTCGCCGACCGCGACGCGGAGCGCGCGAAGGCCGTGGCCGCCGAGAGCGGCGCGGCCGGGTACACGGCCCTGGACGTGAGCGACGCGGCCGTCGTCGAGGCGGCGATGTCGGCGGCGGTGAGCGAGTACGGCGGCATCGACATCCTGGTCAACGCCGCGGGCATCCTCACCGAGGCGCCCCTGCTGGAGATGGACCCGCGGCAGTGGTCCGAGACCATCGCGGTCGACCTCACCGGGGTCTTCCTCTGCTGCCGCTACGCCGTCCCGCAGATGGCGGAGCGCGGCTGGGGGCGGGTCATCAACATCGCCTCGCAGCTGGGCATCAAGGGCGGCCGCTCGCTGGCCCACTACGCCGCGGCCAAGGCCGGGGTCATCGGGCTGACCAAGTCGCTGGCGCTGGAGGTCGCGGAGCGGGGCGTCCTGGTGAACGCCATCGCGCCGGGGCCGATCGAGACGCCGATGGTCGCCGCGATCACCCCGGAGTGGAAGGCCGCCAAACAGGCGGAGCTGCCGCTGGGCCGGTTCGGCCGGCCCGAGGAGGTCGCGCCGACCGCCGTCCTGCTCGCCAGCGACCCCGGTGGCAATCTGTACGTCGGCCAGACCCTCGGCCCCAACAGCGGCGACGTCATGCCGTAGGCCGTGTTCGGCCGGTGCGGTCGGCGCGGTCGGGAGGAAGGAGACGCGGGATGTGCGGGGCGTGCGGAGAGCGCGGCGCGTTCGACTGGGCGCGGCCGTGGACCAGCGGGCTCGCGGCCCGTCGGGCCGTGGCCGCCGCGGCGCTGCGCGCGGGCGCCCGGCCCGGGGTGCGGGTGACGGCGGGGAGCGGGGGCTGGCTGGTGACCGGCCCGACCGGCGCCGTCACCTCCTGCGAAGACCTCACGGCGCTCGTCGCCGCGGTACGCCGCCTGGCGGCGGGGGCGGACCCGGCCCCGCCGGACGCCGGCCGGCCCTCCGGCCGGCTCGCGACCCCGGCGGACGACCGGCGGGCGGGGGTCGTGCTGAAGGTCGGCCCGACCGGCGCCGGGCCCCGGGCCGTGCCGGAGACGCTGCTGGAGACGGCGCTGGCGGAAGGCCGGGCCGAGGTGGTGCTGGAGACCCCGGCGGCGGCCCGGTCGGCCCTGGCCCACCTCGCCTCGCCCGCCTGGTCGAGGCGCGCCTATCTCAGCCGGATCGAGGGGGTGAGCGAGCCCTGGGGGCGCCCGGCGCCCGTGTGGCGCCCACCGCAGCCGAGCGGCCCCGACCCCGGCGCACTGGCCGCCGATGTGCTGGTCGGGCTGGAGTGGACGCGGCAGAGCGGGCGGCTGACCGGGGCGGCGCTCGCCGTACGGACCCCGCTCGGGGTCGGCGCCGAGCTGGATGTGGAGATCCGTGACGGGCATGTGGTGCGGGCACTGACCGTGGCCGACGAACCACCGCTGAGACCTGGCTGACGGGGACGGTGGCGCACAGGCGCTCTGTTCACTGTCGGTCATCGCTGGGATACTTCGGGTGATTCAGTCTGGCGTAGTGGAACCCCTCTGGGAGGTGGCCATGGGATCGGACAACGGTGGAGCGTCCACCTCTCCGTCCCCGGGACGTGACGAGTCACCGGCGGCCCCGGGACCGGATCCGGCCCCGGACCCCGCCCCGGACCCGGCGCCCGGCGGCAGCGGAGGCGCGCGGAGCCGTTTACGGCGGATCGGATCCTGGATCAGCAGCCATGGACCGCAGACACTCGTGGGTGCCACGGTCGTCGCGGTGGTCGCCGCGATGGCCGCGGCTGTGGTGTCCGGGCTGTTCGAGAGCGACAGCGGGGGCGACGATCAGGCGCGACCGTCCTCGGCGGCCGGCCCGACCGGCGGTAAGGCCGAGGAGTGCAGGGGCGAGCGGTGCCGGATGCTGAAGCCCGCCGAGGCCGGTTGCGACGACGACGCCCAGGTGCTGCGCCAAAAGGATCAGCCAGTGGTCCTCCAGCTCAAGTACAGCCCGGACTGTGCGGCGGCCTGGGCCAAGATCACCAGCGGCGAGGTGGGCGACCAGGTCGTCATCACGCCCGAGGGCGGCAAACCGGCCCGGGACGTCATCGCCACCGGGAACGACAACCACACCTCGATGGTCCCGGCCGAAGGGAACTTCAGGCTCCAGGCCTGCGCCGAGCCCGACGACTCCGACGGCAGCCCGAAGTGGCAGAAGTTCTGCGTCGAGGCCACCGCCGCGGACGTGAAGCGCACGGCGCCCGCGTCCTGACGCGAGTGCCGTCCGGCGTCTCAGACCACGGGCGGCGCGTGCCGGGCGTCGAAGCGCGCGATCGGCGCCAGCACCGCGTCCGTGAGCGCGGCGAGATCCTCCGGCGACAGCTCGACCTCCAGCCCGCGGCGGCCCGCGGAGACGCAGATCGTCTCGTACGTGGCCGCCGACGCGTCCACTGCCGTGGGCAGGCGCTTGCGCTGGCCGAGCGGGGAGATCCCGCCCAGCACATAGCCCGTGGTGCGCTCGGCCGCCGCCGGGTCGGCCATCGCCGCGCGCTTGCCGCCCACCGCCGCCGCCAGGGCCTTGAGGTCGAGCGTGGCGGAGACGGGCACCACCGCGACGGTGAGTCCGCCGTCGACGTTCGCGATCAGGGTCTTGAAGACCCGGGCGGGATCCACGCCCAGGGCCTGCGCGGCCTCCTCGCCGTACGAGGGGGCCGCCGGGTCGTGCTCGTAGGCGTGCACCGTGAAGTCGGTGCCCGCCGCGGTCAGGGCGGTGGTGGCCGGGGTACCGGCGGAGGACTTCTTCTTGGCCATATCCGGTGGTGTGCTCAGTTGGGGCTGGTGGGGTGGCGGGTCAGATCGACCGCCGGCAGCGACGGGAGCTTACCGATGACCGCGCTCTCCGCGCGCAGCATTTTCAGCTCCTCGGCCAGCCGGGTGGCGGTGTCGGGAGCCTGGAGCAGCCGCTGCTTGGCGGGCGTGTCGAGCACGGCGGCGGCCGCGACCAGGTACGAGAGCACGGACGGCTCGCCCGGCAGCTCCTGCTGGGCGGCCAGGGTGCGCTCGCGGGCCCCCGCGAGCCGCTTCTGGTAGGTGCGGAAGGCGCGTACGACCCCCGAGGCCAGCGCCCCGGCGCCGTCCCCCGGCTTCTCGTCGAGCTCGTCGACCTCGGCCGTCAGATACGGGCCGGAGGAGTCGACCGAGCGCAGCTCGAAGCGGGTGGTGCCGGTGGCGAGCACCTCGAAGGTGCCGTCCTTCTGCTTCCGGATGGTGGCCGCGTCCGCGATACAGCCGACGGCGTGGAAGGACTTCATGGGGTCGGGCCCGAACCCGGCCGCCGCGCCGCGCTCGGGCTCGGCGGTGGGGTCCGGGAGGCCGATCGCGGTGGCCGCGACCTCGCGGCCGTCCCGGATGGCGATGACGCCGAAGCGGCGCGGCGCGTCCTCGGGGAGCGCCAACAGATCGCGCATCATGGCGCGATACCGCTGCTCGAAGACGTTCAGGGGCATGACGAGCCCCGGGAACAGCACCGTGTTCAGCGGGAAGAGCGGAAGGCGCGCGGAGGTCACGGGCGTTAAGCCTAATGGCCCCGCGCGCTCCGATCACTGGCGGCGCAGCAGCCGGGACGCGCCGGCGGCGACCGTGGTGGCCAGTATCCAGCCGAGCATGACCATCACGATGGCCGCCCACTGCACCGCGCCGTCGGGTTTCCAGTAGCCGTCCTGGCCCAGGTCGATCACCGGAAGCAGCAGGTCGAGGGTGTACAGCGAGGCGTTCCAGTTCGGCGACTCGCCCGGCTTGATGGGATCCGGCCGGTTGTGGGCGAAGAACACCGAGCCGATCGCCCACAGCACCGCCATCCACACCGCCGCCCGGCCGGGGCGGTAGCCGTAGGCCACGGTCCAGTCCTGGAGATATCCCCAGAGTTTTCCGGCCGGCGGCAGCGTCTCGCGCCGCCGCCGCTCCTTGGCGAGCAGCACCTCGCGCGCCTCCGCGTCCTCGCCGCTGGTACGCATGGCCGTGGCGAGCGTCTCGTACGGCCCCCGGGAGAACTCCGGGGTCGCGGCCGCCACCCACTCCAGCCGCCGGGAGAGCGGGAAGTGGCCGACCGGGATCAGACACTCGTAGGAGAAGCCAGCCATGGCCAGCCCGCCGGGGCCCGGCCAGCTGACCGACTTGTCGACCAGGTTGACCACCCGCGCGCCGGAGAGGATCACCCGCCCGCGCTGCGGCCGCTCCCCGACGAACCGCAGCTCCGGCGTCTGGATGCGGCGCAGCGACAGCTCCTGGTCGTTCTCCATGATGAAGCGGGCCTGGTCGAAGTCGACCGCGTCGTTGAACCGCCCGTCGTCCAGGCGCATGCCGCCCTCGCACTCGAAGCGCTGGATGCGCGTCCCGCGCGTCGGCGTGTTGCTGGTGCCGTACGGCGGGGTGGAGCTGCCGTAGCTGCTCACCCCGGCGGCGGTCAGGTAGAGGCTGCGCTCGACGGTCAGCTGCGGGGCGTTCAGCGCCCGGCGGCCGTACGGATTGCGCAGCTGGGCGCCGCGCAGGCTGAGCGACACGCCGATCTGCGCGCCGCGCATGCTCAGCTCGCCGTGTGACTCGATCATCTCGGCCTGGAGATCCTGGCCTACGGTCAGCCCGTCCGCGGTGATCGACTGGCCCCGGCGGTCCCGGCGCACCACTAACTGGTTGAGCAGCAGATCCGTGCCTATATGGGCGTCGGTGAGCCGGATGCCGTGCTCCACGATGCACCGCGGCAGATGCAGATCGCCCTCGGTGCGCAGCCGGGCCGCCTCCAGCCGCGGCAGGGCGCAGCCGACCAGGCGGAGGGTGGTGAAGTGGGATTCGGGGAGCAGCACCTCCTGCTCGAAGCGGCAGTTCTTCATCTCCACATACGGCTCGATGGAGCCGCCGGCCAGGTCCAGCTGGCCCGTGATGTGCACCCCGTTGAGCTTGAGCGCGGCCACCCGGCCCGGCTGCGGGGGAGGGCCGTCGAGCAGCAGGAGGGCGACGACCCGGGCGCGCACACTGCGCTCGGGTCCCCAGGCGTAGGGGCCGGAGGGGTCGTTGCGCTGGGGGTGGGCGGTGCGCAGATCGTGGGTGCTGCCGTTGCGGAACGCCTGCCACATGCCCCACTCCGCGGTGGTCAGGTCGAGCCCCGGGGGTGGATCGCCGTCGCGTGGCTCGGTCACAGCCGTGTCCCCTCCTGTTCTCCGTACCCCCGTACGGATCCCCATTCCCGCTGAGTAACCGCTTGAACGCTTGCGGTCAGAGCCAAACTGTAGGGGGCGGCACATGTTCACTCGGGTGGGGGAGTATGGAATCGGCTTAGCTCGATCGTGTGATGTGCTGCTTGTGGGCTTGTGCTCTTCGGGGCAGGCAGGGGTAGCTTGGCTGTGCGATCTGGGACGCCGGGTGCGGTGCCAGCGTGCGGGGCCCCTGCTCCACCAGAGAGATGGTTCAGGGCCTCCCCGTCGCCTCTGGCTGTATCCACATGGCCAGGTCGTCAGGGACTCCGCCCTTCCGGGATCGGACCACGGACAGGATCCGTGTCGCCGCCCGGTTGCGAAAGCGGACGACCAGGGGGCACCTCCCAGCGGTAGCTGGGGGAGCGCCCAGCACCGTTCGGGGCGTGCCAGTGTGGGGGGCACTCCGCTCACTGTCGAGGAACGGTACGTATCACTCACTGATACGGGGGGCGGGCCGCCGGTGCGGGTCTGAGACAATTGATCGCGTGATCTCCCGTATCGATCTGCGCGGTGCCGCCTTCCCGGAGGGCGGGATCGACCGCGACCTGTTGCCCCGTGCCGAGCTCGACGTCGAGGCCGCCCTGGAGAAGGTGCGGCCGATCTGCGACGACGTGCGCCATCGCGGCACCGCGGCGCTGATCGACTACGCGCGGCGGTTCGACGGTGTGACGATCGAGCGGGTGCGGGTCCCCCAGGAGGCGCTGACCAGCGCCCTTGAGGAGCTGGACCCCGCCGTGCGGGCGGCCCTGGAGGAGTCCATCCGCCGGGCCCGGCTGGTCCACCGCGAGCAGCGGCGCGCCGACCACACCACGCAGGTCGTGCCGGGCGGCACGGTCACCGAGCGCTGGGTGCCGGTCGAGCGGGTGGGGCTCTATGTGCCGGGCGGGCGGTCCGTCTACCCGTCCTCCGTAGTGATGAACGTGGTGCCCGCGCAGGAGGCCGGGGTCGGCTCGATGGCCGTCTCCTCGCCGCCCCAGCGTGACTTCGGCGGGCTGCCGCACCCCACCATCCTGGCGGCCTGCGCGCTGCTCGGCGTGGACGAGGTGTACGCGGCGGGCGGCGCCCAGGCGGTCGCCATGTTCGCGTACGGCACCGAGGAGTGCCGCCCGGTCTCCATGGTCACCGGGCCGGGGAACATCTTTGTGGCCGCCGCCAAGCGGCTGCTCAAGGGGCGCATCGGCATCGACGCCGAGGCCGGCCCCACCGAGATCGCGATCCTCGCCGACGCCACCGCCGACCCGGTCCATGTCGCCGCCGACCTGATCAGCCAGGCCGAGCACGACCCGCTGGCCGCCTCGGTGCTGGTCACCGACTCCGAGGAGCTGGCCTCGGCGGTCGAGAAGCAGCTGGACGCGCAGGTCGCCGCCACCAAACACGTCGAGGACCGGATCCGCCCGGCGCTGTCCGGGCGCCAGTCCGGCATCGTGCTGGTCGACGGCGTCGACGAGGGGCTCGCGGTCGTGGACGCCTACGCCGCCGAGCACCTGGAGATCCAGACGAGGGACGCGGCGGCGGTCGCGGCCCGGGTGCGGAACGCCGGAGCGATCTTCGTCGGCCCGTACGCGCCGGTCAGCCTCGGCGACTACGCGGCGGGGTCCAACCATGTGCTGCCCACCGGCGGCTGCGCCTGTCACTCCTCGGGGCTCTCGGTGCAGTCCTTCCTGCGCGGCATCCATGTCGTGGACTACACGCGGGAGGCGCTGGCGGAAGTGGCCGGCCATGTGGTGACGCTCGCCGAGGCGGAGGATCTGCCCGCCCACGGCGCCGCGGTGAAGGCAAGGTTCGACTGGAAGGTGCCAGGGGACAAGTGACCGGGATCGACGATCTCCCCATCAGGGACGAGCTGCGCGGCAAGTCCCCGTACGGCGCTCCCCAGCTGGATGTGCCGGTGCGCCTGAACACCAACGAGAATCCGTACCCGCTGCCCGAGGCGCTGGTGGCCCGGATCGCCGAGCGGGTCACCGAGGCGGCCCGCCACCTCAACCGCTACCCGGACCGGGACGCGATCGAGCTGCGCACCGAGCTGGCGAAGTATCTGACCCGCACCGCCGGGCACGAGGTCGGCGTGGCCAACCTGTGGGCCGCCAACGGCTCCAACGAGGTGCTTCAGCAGCTGCTCCAGACCTTCGGCGGGCCCGGGCGTTCGGCCATCGGCTTCGAGCCCTCGTACTCGATGCACGCGCTGATCTCACGCGGCACCGGCACCCGCTGGATCTCCGGCCCGCGGAACGCCGACTTCACCATCGACGTCGACGCGGCCCGCGCGGCCATCGCCGAGCACCGCCCCGACGTCGTCTTCATCACCTCGCCGAACAACCCGACCGGCACCGCCGTCGAGGCCGAGACCGTCCTGGCCCTCCACGACGCGGCCCAGGCGGCGCGGGCGAACGCGGCCGGGGCGTTGGTGGTGATCGACGAGGCGTACGGCGAGTTCAGCCACCGCCCCTCGCTGCTTCCGCTGATCGAGGGACGGCCCCGGCTGGTCCTCTCCCGAACGATGTCCAAGGCCTTCGGCGCTGCCGGGCTGCGCCTCGGCTATCTCGCCGCCACCCCGGCGGTGGTGGACGCCGTCCAGCTGGTCCGCCTGCCCTACCACCTGTCCTCCGTCACCCAGGCCACCGCGCTGGCCGCCCTCGAGCACACCGATACCCTGCTCGGGTACGTCGAGGCGCTCAAGGCCGAGCGGGACCGGCTGGTGAGCGAGTTGCGCGCACTCGGCTGCGAGGTGACCGATTCGGACGCCAACTTTGTGCAGTTCGGCCGCTTCGAGGACGCCCACACGGCGTGGCAGGCCCTGCTGGACCGGGGGGTTCTGGTCCGTGACAACGGAGTGCCGGGCAGGCTGCGGGTCACCGCGGGTACCCCGGCCGAGAACGACGCGTTCCTCGACGCGGTCCGTGAGCTGATGAAGGAGAGAAGCGCATGACCCGCGTGGGCCGTGTGGAGCGCACCACCAAGGAAACCTCGGTCGTCGTCGAGATCGACCTCGACGGCTCCGGCAAGGTCGATGTATCGACGGGTGTCGGTTTCTACGACCACATGCTCGACCAGCTCGGCCGCCACGGTCTCTTCGACCTCACCGTCAAGACCGAGGGCGACCTGCACATCGACTCCCACCACACCATCGAGGACACCGCCCTCGCGCTCGGCGCCGCCTTCAAGCAGGCGCTCGGCGACAAGGTGGGGATCTACCGCTTCGGCAACTGCACGGTGCCGCTGGACGAGTCGCTGGCCCAGGTGACCGTCGACCTCTCGGGCCGCCCGTACCTGGTGCACACCGAGCCGGAGAACATGGCGCCGATGATCGGCAGCTATGACACGACGATGACCCGGCACATCCTGGAGTCCTTCGTCGCGCAGGCGCAGATCGCCCTCCACGTCCACGTCCCGTACGGGCGGAACGCCCACCACATCGTCGAATGCCAGTTCAAGGCGCTGGCGCGGGCGCTGCGCTACGCGAGCGAGCGCGACCCCCGGGCCGCCGGAATTCTCCCCTCCACGAAGGGCGCCCTGTGAGCGGTCTTTCCACTGTCTTCATCGTTCTCGGTCTGTTTCTGCTCGGCGGGGTCTACTCCTTCGTCAAGCAGGGCCTGCCCAAGAGCGTCATCGTGCTGCTCGGCATCGGCGCGGCGATGTCGCTCACGGCCGGAATCCTTCGGCTGGAGGTGTGGAGTTGACGGCCGGCGCCAAGAAGGTCGTCGTCTTCGACTACGGCTTCGGCAACGTACGGTCCGCCGAGCGGGCCCTCGCCCATGTCGGCGCGGATGTCGAGATCACCCGTGACTACGACCGCGCCACCGCCGCCGACGGCCTCCTGGTGCCCGGCGTCGGCGCCTTCGCCGCCTGTATGAAGGGGCTGCGCGAGGCCCGCGGCGACTGGATCGTGGGGCGCCGGCTGTCCGGCGGGCGCCCGGTCATGGGCATCTGCGTGGGCATGCAGATCCTCTTCGGGCGCGGCATCGAGCACGGCGTCGAGGCCGAGGGCCTGGACGAGTGGCCCGGCACCGTCGAGCAGCTGAAGGCCCCCGTCGTCCCCCACATGGGGTGGAACACGGTCGAGGCGCCCGAGGACTCCCAGCTCTTCGCGGGCCTGGACGACGACGCCCGCTTCTACTTCGTGCACTCCTACGCGGTCCGCACCTGGGAGCTCGAAGTGACCAACCCGAACATCCGCGCCCCCAAGGTCACCTGGGCCACTCACGGCGAGCCGTTCGTCGCCGCGGTCGAGAACGGACCACTGTGGGCCACCCAGTTCCACCCCGAGAAGTCAGGTGACGCCGGAGCGCAGCTGCTGCGCAACTGGCTCGACACGCTCTGACCGGCGGCACGCCCCGCCCTGGCCAGGCCTTCCCGTACCCGCCCGCACCTCACCGTAAGGTCTCCCATGAGCACCCACCGCCTCGAACTCCTCCCCGCCGTCGATGTCCGCGACGGCCAGGCCGTACGCCTGGTCCACGGCGAGTCCGGCTCCGAGACGTCCTACGGCGACCCGCTGGAGGCCGCCCTCGCCTGGCAGCGGGCCGGCGCCGAGTGGCTGCACCTGGTGGACCTGGACGCGGCCTTCGGCACCGGCGACAACCGCGAGCGGATCGCCGAGGTCGTGCGCACCATGGACATCAAGGTCGAGCTCTCCGGCGGCATCCGCGACGACGCCTCGCTCGCCGCGGCCCTCGCCACCGGCTGCACCCGCGTCAACCTCGGCACCGCCGCGCTGGAGTCCCCGGAGTGGGTCGCCAAGATCATCGCCGAGTTCGGGGACCGCATCGCCGTCGGCCTCGACGTCCGCGGCACCACCCTGCGCGGCCGCGGCTGGACCCGCGACGGCGGCGACCTGTACGAGACCCTGGCCCGCCTGGACGCCGAGGGCTGCGCCCGCTACGTCGTCACCGACATCGCCAAGGACGGCACCCTCCAGGGCCCCAACGTGGAGCTGCTGAAGAACGTCTGCGCCGCGACCGACAAGCCGGTCGTCGCCTCCGGCGGCGTTTCCTCCCTTGACGATCTGCGTGCCCTTGCGACCCTGGTACCGGAGGGTGTGGAGGGCGCCATCGTCGGCAAGGCCCTCTACGCCAAGGCGTTCACCTTGGAAGAGGCGTTGGAGGCGGTATCCGTATGACCTCAGCCGAGAGTGTGCGGCGCGTCCAGGCGGACAGCCCCTGGGAAGAGACCATCGGCTTCGCCCGGGCCGTCGCGGCCGGTGACCGGGTCCTGGTCGCCGGGACGATGCCGCTGGTGGGCGGGGTCCTCCAGGGCGAGGGCGATCCGTACGAACAGACGCTGGCGGCCTTCCGCAACGCGCTGGACGCGCTGCGGAAGTTCGACCTCGGCGTCGAATCGGTCATCCGTACCCGTATGTATCTCACCCACGCGCGCGATGTGGACGAGGTGGGCCGCGCCCACAAGGAGCTCTTCGACGCCGTACGCCCCGCCGCGACCCTGGTCGTGGTGTCCGGCTTCGTCGACTCGCGTGTCCTGGTGGAAGTCGAAGTAGAAGCATTCCGAGGAGCCCGAGCGTCATGACCCTGGCGGTCCGAGTCATCCCCTGCCTGGACGTGGACAACGGCCGGGTCGTCAAGGGAGTCAACTTCCAGAACCTGCGGGACGCGGGCGACCCCGTCGAGATGGCCAAGATCTACGGCGAGGAGGGCGCCGACGAGCTGACCTTCCTCGACATCACGGCCTCCTCGGGCAACCGCGAGACCACCTACGACGTGGTGCGCCGCACCGCCGAGCAGGTCTTCATCCCGCTCACCGTGGGCGGCGGGGTCCGCACCGTGGACGACGTCGACAAGCTGCTGCGGGCCGGCGCGGACAAGGTCGGCGTCAACACGGCCGCCATCGCCCGCCCCGAGCTGATCCGGGAGATCGCCGAGCGCTTCGGCAGCCAGGTCCTGGTCCTGTCCGTCGACGCCCGCCGCTGCGCGCCTACTCCCGACGGGGGACCGGTCACCCCGTCCGGCTACGAGGTCACCACCCACGGCGGCCGCCGCGGCACCGGCATCGACGCCGTCGAGTGGGCCCACCGCGCCGCCGAGCTGGGCGCGGGGGAGATCCTGCTGAACTCGATGGACGCCGACGGCACCAAGGACGGCTATGACACCGCCATGATCGAGGGGGTGCGCAAGCACGTCACCGTCCCCGTCATCGCCAGCGGCGGCGCCGGCCGGCTCGCCGACTTCTCCCCGGCGATCGACGCCGGCGCGGACGCGGTCCTCGCCGCCTCGGTCTTCCACTTCGGTGACCTGCGCATCGGCCAGGTCAAGGAGGCGCTGCGGGAGGCGGGGCACCCGGTGCGCCTGTAGGGGGTGTCACCCGCTGATGTCGAAGGCGCGCAGCACTCGCCCGCCCTTCGGGTCGTCGATCTCCTGGTTGACCACGTAGAGCGTGCCTCCCCACACGCCGGCGGTCAGGCTCTGTACGCGGCTCAGCGAGTGCCGGGGGGTGAGGAGCAGGCCCCGGGGCTCCTCCTTGCCGTCCCGCAGCCCGATGGAGACGACGTTCGGATCCTGCCCCGGCTGCTCGGGGGCCTTCACGGCGAGCACCTTGCCGGACTCCAGGCCGACCTGGATCGTGTCCGCCTTGGACCACAGCACCGTGCCGGTCCTGAGGTCGGTGGCCCCCAGGCCCGAGGTGTTGTCGTAGGAGGACAGCAGTACCGAGTCGTCCCCGACGGCGGTGGCCGTGGGGTCGAACTGGAGGTTCTTGCGCTTGCCCGTCATCGGGAAGGTCTTGTCGGGCTTTCCGTCCTTCGTATAGGTCTGGAGATAGCGCTTGGTGTCGTTGCTGTCTTCTTCCTCGGCGAGCATGAGCGTCAGCGGGTCGTTCCCCACCACCAGCTCCACGTCCCGCTTCTCGTTCGGGAACTTCCAGGAGTCGGCATCTCCGTCCCGTAGATCCAGGATGCTCAGCTGGTTTTCCGGCGTGACGTCGCTGCAACTGCTGGAGGCGGCCAGATAGCCGGCGGACCACGCGATGTCGGTCCCGCAGTCGCGGCCGCGTGACGTCAGCGTCCACTTCTTCTCGCCCCCGGAGATGGCATAGGCCGACACCGGGCCGATCCCCGCGACCACCACGTCCTCGCCGACCTCGACATGCGGCGTGAGGGATTTGCTGTCGCGCGCCAGGTTCTTGGACCACAGGGTCCGTCCGGTGTCCGTGTCGAAGACGACGAGGTACGCGCAGTCATCGCCGCCGGCGTCATAGACGGCGGCGCCGACACCGTCGGAGTTCGGGCGCGGGGCTATGGCACAGACCTCGCTCGCCCCCTTCGGCGTTCGCACCGTCCACAGCGTCCTGCCGGTTTCGGGGTCGAAGGCGCGTACGCCGTTGTCGTCGGCGTAGACGGGGCCGCGCGAGGTGGTCCAGAGGGCGGGCAGTCCGCTGAGGGTGCCGCGGACGTGCGCGTCGGGCAGCCGAGTCTCCCACTTCTGCCGCAGGGCGTGGGCCGGACGCGATGACTTCTTCGCCGCCGGGTCGCCGGAGCGGTCGTGCTCGAACAGCGCGACCGCGATGCCGCCTGCCAGCAGCAGCACGACGATGGCGAGGATGGCCGTGACCCTGCCCCCGCCGCGCCGCGGGGGCGGCGGGGGAGTCGGCCACGGCGGGCCCGGGGCGGCCCCGGGGGCACCCCCGGGCCCGCCGGGCTGCTGCTGCGGATAGGCGGGCAGCGTGGGCTGTGGCCCGGCGGCGGGCGGGGTCGGGGGTCTCGGCGGTACGGGTGGCCGCTGGTTCGCCGGCTGTCCGTCCTCGTTGCCGCCCTCGTATGTCACCGTTCCGACCCCCGTCCAGTCATGACCGGGCCACGTCATGTGCCCGTTTGAAGAGACGACGACAGGCGCCGAAGCGTTGCACGTGGTACCAGTTGTACGTTGCGCCAAGGGCGGGGCGGCCGGCCGGACTCCGCCTCCGCGCGCTCATGGCTCAGATCCCCAAGCGGGCCGCGATCCCGTCGAGGACGGCGTCGAGCCCGATCTCGAACTGCCACTGCGCGTCGTCCTTGCGGGTCGCCTCGTTGATGTAGCGGGCGTATGTCGGGTACCGGCCGGTGTTCATCAGCCAGCTCATGCGCGGGGCGAGGGCGATGCGCGTCTCGTCGGCGCTGGACCACCCCTGCTCCTGCATCAGCTCCGCGAGGCCGATCTCCCGGTCCACGGCGCCTTTCACATAGGAGTCCACGGCGCGGCAGACCGCCATCATCGTGTCGACGTCCAGATCGAGCTCGGCGAGCGAGGCGAGGGCGCTTTCGACCACGGCCACTTGGTTCGGGGTCAGCGTGAACACCGCCGCGCGGGCCACCCAGGGGTGCTGGAGGAGCACCGCCCTGGTGCGCTGGGCGAGCGCCCGCGCGGCCTGCCGCCAGTCCTTGGCGCCCTCGGGCGGCGTCATCTCGCCGTAGACATGGTCGACCATCAGCTCGAGGAGCTCGTCCTTGCCCGACACATAGCGGTACGCGGCCATCGGGGCGACCCCCAGATCGGTCGCGAGGCGGCGCATGGTGACGGCGTCGAGGCCTTCCGCGTCGGCGATCGCCACCGCGGCCTGGGCGATACGCCGGGGGGTGAGCGTGGAGCGCGGGGCGGGGGCCGGGCGGTCCAGCCGCTCCCACAGGAAGGCGGGCTCCGGCCGCTCGGACCGCTCCGGCTTTTTCCGAGGGGGCATGGGGTGAGCTCCTTTCAGGACCGCCCAGTGTACAGAGTATTCATGAGTGGACAACGTACACAGTCATGCGTACGTTGTATCTCGACGGATACGTTGTACACATCGAACGGAGCCTCTCCATGAACGACCTCAACGACGGCCCCCTGCGGGTGGCGGTCCTCGTCGGCAGCACCCGGGACGGCCGCTTCGGGCCCGTGGTGGCCGAGTGGACGGCCGGCCACATCGCCCAGCGCGAGGACATGGAGGCCGACCTTGTCGACCTGGTCGAGACCCCGGTGCCGACCGTCATGCCGGCGTTCGGGCAGCAGCCGTCGGAGGAGGATGTGGCGCTGCTCGGCGCCGTCGCTCCGCGCCTGGCGGCGGCCGACGCGTTCGTCATCGTCACCCCGGAGTACAACCACAGCTACCCGGCGGCCCTGAAGAACGCGATCGACTGGCACAACCCGCAGTGGCACGCCAAGCCGGTCGCTTTCGTCTCCTACGGCGGCATCTCCGGCGGCCTGCGCGCCGTCGAACACCTGCGGGGCGTCCTCGCCGAACTGCACGCGGTGACCATCCGCAACACCGTCAGCTTCCACAACTACGGCGACAAGTTCGACGCGGACGGCAAGCCCCTGGACCCGGAGTGCGACGCCGCGGCCAAGTCCCTGCTCGACCAGCTGGCCTGGTGGGGGCTGGCGCTGCGGGACGCCCGCGCCGCCCGCCCGTATACCGGCTGAGGCGGGGGAGCGCGGCCATGACCGGCGACGCCACGACCGGCGACCCGGGGGACACGCCCCCTCCCGCCCGGCGGAACCCTCCCTACCTGGGCATCTTCGGCCTGATGCTCGGCATCTTCCTCGCCACACTCGACGGGCAGATCGTCGGCGTCGCACTGCCGACCATCGTCGGCGACCTGGGCGGCCTCGACCACTTCTCCTGGGCCGTCACGTCCTACCTGCTCACCCTGGCCGCGACCACCCCGATCTGGGGCAAACTCGGCGACCTCTACGGCCGCAAAGGCGCCTACCTCTGGTCCGTGGTGCTCTTCCTGATCGGCACCGTCCTGTGCGGGCTCGCGCAGAACATGGGACAACTCATCGCCTTCCGCGCCGCCCAGGGCCTCGGGGCCGGCGGTCTCATGGTCGGTGCGATGTCCGTCATCGGCGTACTGATCCCCGCTCAGGAACGCGGCCGCGTCCAGTCGATGATCGGCGTGATGCTGCCCGTCGCCTTCGTCGGCGGGCCGCTGCTCGGCGGATTCATCACCGACGTCCTGGACTGGCGCTGGGTCTTCTACGTCAACGTGCCCTTCGGTATCGCCGCGCTGCTCGCCGTCGGCAAGGGCGTACGGCTGCCACAAGCGCGCGCCGGCGGACGGATCGACTACCCCGGTACGGCCCTGCTGACCGCCGCCATCCTGTCCCTCACCCTGCTGGCCGGCTGGGGCGGCACCCGCTACGGCTGGGCCTCACCGCAGATCGTGCTGCTCGGCGCGGTGGCCGCCGCGGCCCTCGCGGCGTTCCTCCGGGTGGAACGGCGCGCGACGGAGCCCGTCATCCCGCTGCGGCTGTTCCGCAGCCGTGACTTCGCCCTCGCCCAGGTCCTCAGCTTCCTGGTCGGCGCCGCGCTGATCACGGTGGCGAACTACCTGCCCCAGTACATGCAGTTCGTGCAGGGCTCCTCCTCCACCGTCAGCGGCATGCAGGGCCTGCCCCTGATGATGGGCATGCTGGCGGCGCAGCTCATCACCGGCCGGCTGATGGACCGGGGCGGTCTGGAACGCGTGGTGCCGATCACCGGCGCCGCCCTCACCGTCACCGGCGTGTTCCTGCTGCTCCTGCTCGACACCGGCACCCCGGTGTTCGCCGCCTCGGCCCTCCCCCTGGTGTTCGGCGCCGGCGTCGGCATGCTGATGCAGAGCACGCTGCTCACCACGATGAACACCGCCCCGCCGCGCGACATGGGCGCCGCCACCGGCACCGTCACCCTGCTGCGTACGATCGGCGGCTCACTCGGCGTCGCCGCCCTCGGCGCCGTACACATCGGCCGGATGACGGCCGAACTGGCCGACCGGCTCGGCCACCGCACCGCCGAAAGGCTCACCTCCACGGGCGAGGTGACCCCGGCCTCGGTCGACAGGATGCCCGCCCAGGTGCGCCACGCCGTCCAGGAGGCGTTCATCGGCGGACTGCACGGCGTCCTCATCGGCACGGCCGTCCTCGCCGCGGCCGCTTTCGCCCTCGCCTGGTTCGTCGGGGGAAACGTGGCCGCCAAGCCGTCCGATCCGGCGGAAGAGACGGACCGCGCCCGGATCCCGACGACGGCGACGGACTGAGACCTTGTCACACCGCCCCGACAGAGAAAGCAGACCAGCCATGTCCAGCACCTCCGCGGCACGCGCCAAGGATGTCCTGCTGCGTCCCTTCACCGTGGGCGACCTCACCCTCCCCAACCGGATCGTGATGGCGCCGATGACCCGTGAGTTCTCGCCCGGCGGCATACCGGGCGGGGATGTGGCGGCGTACTACGCCCGGCGGGCCGCGGGCGGGGTGGGCCTGATCATCACCGAGGGGACGTACATCGGCCATGAATCGGCGGGCAGCAGCGACCGCGTCCCCCGTATCCACGGAGAACAGGCCCTGGCGGGCTGGGCCGGGGTGACGGACGCGGTGCACAGCGCCGGCGGGAAAATCATGTCCCAGCTGTGGCATGTGGGTATGGACCGCAAACCCGGCACCCCGCCCGTGCCCGCCGCCCCGCCCATGGGCCCCTCCGGCATCGCCGTCGACGGTACGGAGTCCGGCCGGGCGATGACCCGGACGGACATCGACGATGTTGTCGCGGCCTATGCCACGGCTGCCGAAGCCGCCGAGCGGATCGGGTTCGACGGCGTGGAGATACACGCGGGCCATGGCTATCTCATCGACCAGTTCCTCTGGGAGCGGACCAACCGGCGTACCGATGCCTACGGCGGGAACCTCGTCGCCCGCTCCCGTTTCGCCGCCGAAGTCATCGCCGCGGTCCGCCGGGCGGTCTCGTCGGGTTTCCCGATCACCCTCCGTTTCTCACAGTGGAAGATGGGCGCCTACGACGCCAGGCTCGCCCGCTCGCCGCAGGAACTCGAAGCCCTGCTCGCCCCGCTGGCGGACGCCGGAGCCGACGCCTTCCACTGCTCCACCCGCCGCTTCCACCAGCCCGAGTTCGAAGGGTCCGACCTCAACCTCGCAGGCTGGACGAAGAAGCTCACGGGCAAGCCTTCGATCTCCGTCGGCGCGATCGGCCTCGACAACGAGTTCACCGATGTGATCCAGGGCCGACAGGGCGAGGTCACGGGCATCGGAGAACTGCTCGACCGGATGGAGCGCGACGAGTTCGACCTCGCCGCGGTCGGCCGCGCCCTGCTCGGCGACCCCGACTGGCTCACCAAGGTCCTGACCGACCGCACAGCGGACCTCAGCCCCTTCCACGTGGGCCTGCTCGCCGCCCTGAACTGAGCTGCTCCGACTCCGGGTCGGCGCGCCCGTCCCGTGGGGCGATCGGGTCATCGCATCCCACCCGCGTGATTCACGCGCCGACGGCCATCACCGATGAGTTCCGGCGACGGGATCGGTCTGCCCATATGGAGGCCAGGAGACAGACCCGGCCCGGAAGGAGGACCAGCTATGGCGAACGTCGATGTCGTCCGCGCATGTATGGAGAGCTATCTCGCACAGGACCGTGAAACCGCGGACCGGCTGATCGCCGAGGACTTCGTCTTCACGAGCCCGCAGGACGACCACATCGACAAGGCCGCGTTCTTCGAACGCTGCTTCCCCACGGTCGATCGCCTCCGGTACCAGAAGGTCCTGGAAGCGGTCCCAGCCGGGGGCGACGACGTCTTCCTCCTCTACGAGTACGAACTGAAGACCGGCGGACGCTATCGCAATGTCGAGCTGATCACCGTGCGGGACGGAAGGCTCACCGAGACCCAGGTCTTCTTCGGCGGCCTGGTCCGGGAGACATGAGCGCCGAACCCCCCCGGTCACGCGTCGAAGTCGTACTCCAGGATGGAGGAAGCGGCATCGAGCACCATCTCATTGACCTCCACGCCCACATTCGCCCGTCGGCTTGGAACGATGGCAGCCATGGATGCCCAGTCACAGCCTGACCCCACAACCTTCCCGGAGACGACCGGTTCCGGCGCGGTCGCTGAGTACGCCCGAGAAGCCCGGAGACTGGTCTTGGCCCGCTACCCGGACGCGCTCGGTGCCGCGCTCGGCGGGTCCAGCGCCTCCGGTCGGGCCACCCCTGGCAGCGACCTCGACATCGCTGTCCTTCTCCCTGACGACGGCATCAGCCGCCGAGAAGTGCTCCGTCACGAAGGCCGCCTCGCCGAGGTGTTCCTGCACACCCGTGCCGACTTGGGGGAGGTGTTCGCGGCAGCCAGGGCCAGCCGCCGGGCGACCGCGCTCTTCATCTACGCCGAGTCCGTCTTGCTGCACGACCCGGATGGCCATGTCGAAACCTGGCGTGCCGAGGCCCAGGCCCTGCTCGCTGCCGGGCCCGAACCCCTTACCCCGAACGAGAGCGAGCTCGGCCGCTTCCTGCTCACCGACCTTCTGGACGACTTGGCCGAGACCGGTCTCGGCAGTGACCGCCATGAGCAACTGGCCATCGCCGACCGGACGCTGAACGAAGCCGCACATCTCCTGATCGCTCATCGCCGCGCCTGGAACGGGGCCGGCAAGTGGCTGCCCCGGCGCCTGACCGCGGCCGATCCGGTCCTCGGCCGGGAGTTGCTCCGTGGGCACCTCGCCGTTGCCGAGCGCGCCGACCCGGCACCGCTGACCACCGCGGCCCGCGGCGTGCTGGAGCTGCTGGGCGGTCCCCTCCGGGAGGGATACGTCGGGCACTGGCGCCCATCTGCCGGGCACGGAGCCGCCGAGTCATAGCCGAGGTTTCTCCGGCGGCCGCGTTGCCCAGTTCAGGCACTCGGCTGCCGGGGAAGGCGGGTCGCGGCGGTGAGGCCGAGGACGCCGATGACCGCGAGTGTGCTCATCGCGGCCGCGTAGGCGTGGGTGGTGAGGTTGGCGACGAGGATCGTGCCGGCGATGGCCGTGCCGAGCGAGGATCCGAGGTTGGACACGCTGCGTGAGAGGCCCGAGATCTCGCCCTGCTGCTCCTCGGGGAAGCTCGACTGGACGATGTTGACCGAGGGGGTCAGCATCAGCCCGAGGCCCAGTCCGATCACGAGGAGCCCGGGCGCGAGGGCCCAGGGGCTCGGGGAGCCGCCGACCAGGGCGAGGAGGATGACGATGCCGGCGATCGTGGCGCCGAAGCCCGTCACGATCAGGGTCCGCTGGGCGCGTCGCTTCGCCAGGCGTTCGGCGGCCAGCGACGACGCGAGCAGGCCGAGGGTGGCCGCGGTGAAGATGACGCCGGTCTGGATCGCGTCGTAGCCGCGTACGACCTGGAGGTACGCCGCCACCACGAAGGACGTCCCCATGAGCATCAGCCACTGGACGTTCTGGGTGACGAGGCCGAGGTTGGAGGTGCGGTCGCGGAACAGGCTCATGGACAGCAGAGGCTCTTCGCCGGCCCGTTCCTTGGCGCGCACCCACCGGAAGAACCACACCAGCACGAGCGCGCCGAGCACGAGCAGGCCGAGCATCAGCCAGAGGTTGTTGTCGGCGGCCAGGATGCCCATGACGAGGAGCACCAGGCCGACCGCCGAGAGCACTGCCCCGCGCGTGTCGAAGGGGCTCGTGGGATCCGGTGGCAGCGGATCCCGGACGCGGCGGCTGAGCAGCACGATGAGCGCGATCACCAGGGCCTGGAACACAAACGCGGCCCGCCAGCCGAGCGTCGAGGTGATGAGCCCGCCGATCAGCGGCCCGGCGGCGGCGCCGATGCCGCCCAGCGCCATGATGACGCCGAACGCACGGGCGCGTGAGGTCACCTCGGTGAAGTAGAGCGTGGTGAGGATGTAGACGGGCGGGATGAGCAGGGCCGTGCCGACGCCTTCCAGGATCGAGTTGCCCAGGATGAGCACGCCCAGGGCGGGGGAGGCCGCGCTCAGCAGCGCGCCGACGCCGTACACGATCAGCCCGGCCAGGAAGCACCGCTTGCGGCCGTAGCGGTCGGTCAGCTTTCCGCCGGGGATCATCAGGGCGGCCATGACCAGCAGGAAGACCGTGATGGCGACCTGTACGCCCTGCACGCTGGTGTTCAGGTCCCTGCTGATGTCGTTGATCATGACGTTCATGTTGGAGCCGGCGAAGCTACAGATGAACTGGGCGAGGGCGAGCGGCACCAGTACCCCTCGCAGTGCGCTGTGCGGGCGTTCCGGGGCCGGGGCTGCTGCTTCGGTCATCGCGTATCACATGGGTGCGGTGGTCATCGGCGGCCGGGATTCGGCCTGGTCGAGCTGTTTGTCGAGCGCCATGGCCGCGGCGACCAGGGCGAGATGCGTGAAGGCCTGGGGGAAGTTGCCCAGCTGCTCACCCGAGGGGCCGATCTCCTCGGCGAACAGACCGACGTGGTTGGCGTAGGTGAGCATCTTGTCGAAGGCGTAGCGGGCCTGGGTCAGCCGGCCGGTCCGGGCGAGCGCCTCGACGTAGAGGAAGCTGCACAGGTTGAAGGTGCCCTCGGAGCCGCGCAGCCCGTCGGGGGAGGCCTCGGGGTTGTAGCGGTAGACGAGGCTGTCGCTGACCAGTTCCTGGTCCATGGCGTCGAGAGTGGTCAGCCATGCGGGGTCGCGCGGGGAGAGGAAGCCGACTCGGGGCATCAGCAGCAGCGATGCGTCCAGTACGTCGGTGTTGTAGTGCTGGACGAACGCCTCCCGCTTCGCACTCCAGCCGCGTTCGACGATCTGGTGGAAGACCGCGTCGCGGGCGCGTGTCCAGCGGGCGGTGTCGGCGGGGCGGGAGTACTCGGCGGCCAGCCGGATGCCGCGGTCGAAGGCGACCCAGGCCATCAGCCGGCTGTACGTGAAGTCCTGGCGGCCGCCCCGGGTCTCCCAGATCCCTTCATCGGGCCGGTCCCAGGCGTCGGCGAGCCAGTCCAGCATGGACGAGAACGCCCGCCAGCCTCGCAGGCCCCCGATGTCGCCGGCCCGGGCCAGGGTGTCGGCCGCCTCGCCGTAGATGTCGAGCTGGATCTGGTCCGCGGCCGCGTTGCCGATCCGGACCGGGGCCGATCCCCGGTAGCCCTCGAGGTGCCCGAGGGTCTCCTCGGTGAGGCGGGGGTCGCCGTCGACCCGGTACATGATCTGAAGCGGCTCGCCCGAGGCGGTGCCCGCGGTCCCGATGCGCTCGCGCAGCCAGCCGCGGAAGACCTGAGCCTCCCGGACGAAGCCCAGGTCGACCAGGATCCGCGCCGACAGGGAGGCGTCGCGGATCCAGGTGTACCGGTAGTCCCAGTTGCGCTCACCGCCGATCTGCTCGGGCAGCCCCGCGGTGGCCGCGGCGATCGATGCCCCGGTCGGGTCGTAGGTGAGCAGCTTCAGGGTGATCGCCGAGCGGTTGACGATGTCCCGCCAGCGTCCCCGGTAGGTGCAGGAGCGCAGCCACCCGAGCCAGAAGGCGCGGCAGGCCTCCAGCTCGTCACGGATGGCGCTCGACGACAGCGGGGTCGGGGCGGGCCCGCCGCTGGAGACGCTGGTGAGGACGACGGCGGCGATCTCGCCCGCCCGGAGGGTGAAGCGGGCCGTGATGTCGCCGCCGCTCTCGTCACCGCGGTCGTTCTGCAAAGCGATCTGTTCGGAGGCCTGGAGATGCAGATCCGTGCCGGGGCCCCGGAAGACCGCCGAGCGGTCGCCGGTTCGGGCGAGCGTGTGCGGCGCACGCCCGTAGTCGAACCGCGGGCGGCAGACGAGCGTGAACGGCAGCGCGCCCCGCACCACCCGCGCGAGCCTGATCAGCCGGTGCCGGTCGGTCGGCGCCGCGCCCTGGAGCGGTGTCATGAAGTCGGCGACCTCGCCGACGCCGCCGGGAGCCATGAACCGGGTGACCAGGACCGCGGTGTCGGACAGATACAGCTGACGGACCGTGCCCGCGCCGTCGTCCCCGCCGGGGAGATCCGCGGCGAGCCGGCAGTAGCCGCCCCGCTCGCTGTCCAGGAGGGACGCGAACACGCTGGGCGAGTCGAAGCGCGGCGTACACCACCAGTCGACCGATCCCTCGGAGGACACCAACGCGGCGGTCTGAAGATCGCCGACCATGCCGTGATCGGCGATCGGCGGGTAGCGGTTCACCGGGACTCCTCCTTCGCCCGGGCTGCCCGGGCTGCCGGGGGGAGAGAGACAAGCCCACCGTACGGCCGGTCGTTGTTCTCCCGCCCGTCCCCAGCTTGCTCCGGTTTGCGAGGGTTTGCACCCCAGCGCCCGTACGGCTTCCGCGCGCCCGTACGGCTTCCGCGCGACGCGGCGCACCGGCCCACTGCGCGAGGACCTGACGGGGCTGCTGTACGAGCGGACCCGGGATGGCGCGGAGTACGTCTTCGGCGACGGCGTCGCGGCCCTCCAGCATCCCTCGGGATTGCAGGTGGCGATCTTCCGTGCGGAACGCGATCTCGTGTCGTGCGCCCCGACCATCACCCGGACCGGCTACCCGGGACCCCACGTTGTCCTCGTGGAAGTGCTCCAGGAGGCCGCCCGCCGACGAAACGCACGGTGCCGTCGGAGTTGTCGGAGACCTTGAACCCGTGGACCTCCGCGTCTCTGACGATCCCCTTGACTTTGTCCTGACTCGCAGTCAGCTGGTCATACGCGTCGTCCAGGACGGCATAGCTGCTGCCGGCCTCCTTGTGCAGGTCCTCGAACTCTTTCGCGGTCTTGCGGACGAATTCATGCGTGACGGTCGCGTTGAGCCCAGCCCACCGCACACCTTCCGACTTCTTCAGCAGTCCCGAACGCGCATCGCTCACCAGCTTCTTCAAACCATCGACAACGGTCTTCCAGTCCATGGCCGCGATCATGAGATTTCCCAGATCGACCTCGACGAGATCCGTTTAAGTGAGAGTCCCCATCGTCATTCCCCCGTTTCCGCTACTTCACCATCTTGGATATCTCGGAAACGCTGACGGCCGAGCCGTCCCGGTGTCGAAGCGAGGCCGCGATCAGTTCGTCGTCGTTCGCGTGACTCTTCTTCGAGTAGTCCAGGTGATTGGAGATATGGGCGCACATCTGCAACATGGTATTCACCTGGGAAGTCCAGACGGACACCGTCGTGCTCAACTCGTCGCCCATGGTGAAGTTATGGTCGCTCAGCGCCTTGGCCGACTGCATGGACGACCCCACGCCGTCCTTGTCCGCCCCGGCCCCGGCGATGTCGGCCGTCTTCTGGAGCTCCCCGTGCAGGACGAAGGCCTCGTGCCCCACGGCGCCCAAGTCGTCCTGGTGAACGATGAGATCGGAGGCCTTGCCGCCGTCCTCGCCCCCGCCGCCCCCGCCGGCCGCGGCAAGCTGGTTGAGTCGCGTATGGGCGCTCTGCTGCCCGGCTGCTTCGGCCTTGAGCTGAGACCACTCGCTATCGAAGGACATTTCCCCGTTACCTCCCGTAAAGAACATCAGCGCGTCCGGTGTTGCGGCCGTCGCTCCCCTGGCTCGCCGCGCCACATCGCGAATAAAAACGCATGCCAGCTGAATCGGATGACATCATTCCGGCTGCGGCCGGGCCCCAGGAGCAGCGGATCGACCACCGCGACATCGAGGGGCGGAAGCGGGCGCTCGCCGGCCGGATGGCCGCCGTCCGCTGGGGAGGGGCGGGGGAGGGCGCAGGGCGGCGTCGGCGGGGACGTGGGCCGGCGCCGACCCGGCACCGGCCCCTCCGGTCGTGCGCGCGCAGACACCTTGGGCTTCCCATGGCCACCGGGCTCCACCGTCGCGACTCCCCCGTTATACGTCCAGCAGAGTGTGGTACTGGGTGTGGCCCGCGTCGGACGGGTCTCCGCCGTGGATCTTGGCCAGTGCGCGCTTGACCAGAAGGTCGGTCGTGACGGCCCGGCGCATTTCATGATTGACGGCTTCGGTGTACGACTGCGTGGAGTCCAGTGACCACCGCGACCCGCCCTCCCCGGACTCATGGAAACTCACGGTGCCGTCGGAGTCGTCGGAGACCGTGAACCCGTCTTCCTGCGCCCTTGCGACGAGCCACTTGACTTTGGACTGAATCTTGGTCAGCTCGGAATGCCCGTCGTCCAGGATGACCCAGATGCTGTTGGCCTCCTTGTACAGGTCCTCGAACTCTTTCACGGTCTTCTTGACGAATTCATGCGTGACGGTCGCGTTGAGCCCAGCCCACCGCGCACCCTCCGACTTCTTCAGCAGTCCCGAACGCGCATCGCTCACCAGCTTCTTCAAACCATCGACAACGGACTTCCAGTCCGTGACCGCGGTACTGAGCTTTCCCAGATCGACCCCGACGAGATCCGTGTAAGTGAGAGTCCCCATCGTCATTCCCCCGTTTCCGCTACTTCACCATCTTGGATATCTCGGAAACGCTGACGGCCGAGCCGTCCCGGTTTCGGAGCGAGGCCGCGATCAGTTCGTCGTCGTTCGCGTGACTCTTCTTCGAGTGGTCCAGGTGATTGGAGATATGGGCGCACATCTGGAGCTCCCCGTGCAGAACGAAGGCCTCGTGCCCCACGGCGCCCAAGTCGTCCTGGTGAACGATGAGATCGGAGGCCTTGCCGCCGTCCTCGCCCCCGCCGGCCGCGGCAAGCTGGTTGAGTCGCGTATGGGCGCTCTGCTGCCCGGCCGCGTCCGCCTTGAGCTGAGACCACTCGCTGTCGAACGACATTTCCCCGTTACCTCCCGAAGAGGACATCAGCGCGCCCGGCGCTGCGGCCGTCCCTCCCCTGGCCCGCCGCACCACATCGCGAATAAAAACGCATGCTAGCCGAATCGGATGACATCACTCCGGCTGCGGCCGGGCAAAATCGGCCTCGATTCGTCAGCGGGGTTCGATCGCTGATACGACACCGAGGGGCAGAAGCGCGCGCTCACCGACCGGATGGCCGCCGTCCCCTGGCCGTCAGCGCGGTGTCGCTCAGCCGAGGCGGCCGTCGCCGTCGCGCAGCCGGGTCAGGGTCTGCTCCAGCTCGGCCTGGAGCACGCGGCCCGCCGTCTCCGCGTCTCCCCGCTCGATGGCCCGGACCAGCGCGGTGTGGGCCTCGTCGCCCGGGTTCGGCGTCCCGGCCGCTCCGGTCCGCAGGGCGAGCAGGTCCACCAGGTCGATCAGGCCCTGCCGCAGCCGGGGGGCGAACTCGGCGAACAGGTCCGTGAGCACGGGGTTGTGCGCGGCGCCGACCACCGCCGCGTGCAGCGCGATGTCGGCGTCGACGAACGAGGCGTCGTCGCCCGCGGCGGCGGCGCTCCGGGCGTCCAGGGCCGCGCCGAGGGCGGTGAGGTCGGCGTCGGTGCGGCGCAGCGCGGCCAGCCGGGCGGCCTGCACCTCGACCAGCATGCGCACCTCGAACACGTCCGTGACGGCCGCGCGGCGGAGCCGGGCCGGCCAGTCCTCGGCGGGCTCGGTGGCGATGACGAAGACCCCGGAGCCCTGTCGGGCCTGGACCAGCCCCGCTCCGGCCAGGGCGCGCACCGCCTCGCGCACGGTGGAGCGGCCCACGCCCAGCGTCTTGGCCAGGGTGGTCTCGCCGGGGAGCCTGGTGCCGACCGGCCAATGGCCCCCGGTGATCTCCTCGCGCAGCCGCGCGGCCGCCTGGTCGACCAGGGGAGTGGGACGGAGGGCGCCCAGCGGCATCCGGTTCACCTTTCAGGGAGCGACTTTCAGGGAGGGTCGTCTTATCGCTTTCGCGGAGGGTCATAGCTTCCCAGGAGCGCTCATGGCTTCCCAGGGGCGGCCGCTCCGCGGCACGTCCCCTCTCTCCAGTATTCCTCAGGTCCTCAGCTTGTCTGAGGACCTGAGGTGTGGCTAGCCTGTTCCGCATGACGCTGCGTGGTCTCCTTCTCGGCTGCCGCGGCGGGGCCTGATCCGACCGGCACCCCGCCGCGGAGTGCCGTGCTGCTCGCCGGTCGCCCTCCGATCGAGAGAAGGAAACCCCGGCCCCATGGCTGTTCATGACGACCACGTCCCCTCCTGGAACCCGCAGCGGCCCAGCGCCATGCCGTACCACCGCTACCGGTCCGTGTACGAGCGGGTCGCGGTGCCCCTGACCGACCGCGCCTGGCCGGCCCGCCGGATCGAGCGGGCACCGCTGTGGGTGCCGGTGGATCTGCGCGACGGCAACCAGGCCCTGGCCGAGCCGATGGACACCCCGCGCAAGCGCCGGATGTTCGACCTCCTGGTCGCGATGGGCTTCAAGGAGATCGAGATCGGCTATCCCTCCGCGAGCCGGACCGACTTCGACTTCGTACGCCACCTCGCGGAGAGCGACGCGGTCCCCGCCGATGTGACCGTGGTGGTCTTCACCCCGGCCCGGCGCGATCTGATCGAGCGGACCTTCGCCGCGATCGAGGGCCTGCCCCGCTCGGTGGTGCACCTCTACACCGCCACCGCCCCGGTCTGGCGCGAGGTGGTGCTCGGCCGCGGGCGCGCCGAGGTGCACGAGATGATCCGGGACGCCGCCGGGCATCTGGCCCGGCTCGCGGCGGCGCGGCCCGAGGACATCCGGTTCCAGTTCTCTCCGGAGGTCTTCAACCTCACCGAGCCCGACTTCGTGCTGGAGGTCTGCAACGGCCTCACCGCGCTGTGGGACGCCTGCCCCGAGCGGCCGGTGATCCACAACCTGCCCGCCACCGTCGAGTGCGCCACCCCCAACGTGTACGCCGACCAGATCGAGTACATGCACCGCCACCTGGAGCGGCGCTCGGACGTCGTCCTCTCCGTGCACCCGCACAACGACCGCGGCACCGGGGTCGCCTGCGCCGAACTGGCGGTCCTGGCGGGCGCCCAGCGCGTCGAGGGCTGTCTGTTCGGCAACGGCGAGCGCACGGGCAATGTCGACCTGGTCACGCTCGCCCTGAACCTGTACGCCCAGGGCGTGGACCCGATGATCGACTTCTCCGACATCGACGCCGTCCGCGACACCGTGGAGCACTGCAACCGGCTGCCCGTCCACCCCCGCCACCCCTACGGCGGCGAACTGGTCTACACGGCCTTCTCCGGCACCCACCAGGACGCCATCAGCAAGGGGCTGGCCAGGCACGCCCGGCAGGCCGTCGAGTCCGGGGTGCCGGAGGGGCAGGCGCCATGGGCGGTGCCGTATCTGCCCATCGACCCGGCCGACGTGGGGCGCACCTACGAGGCGGTCATCCGCGTCAACAGCCAGTCCGGCAAGGGCGGCATCGCCCATCTGCTGCGGGCGCACTACGGCCTCGACCTGCCGAAGCGGCTGCGCGCCGACTTCTCCCACGTCGTGCAGGCCGCCACCGACGACAGCGGCCGGGAGGCCACGGCGAAGGAGCTGTGGGAGCTGTTCCGGGGCGCGTATCTGGCGCCCGGTCACGACGGGCCGGTCACCCTCGCGTCATGGAGCACCGAGGAGACCGCCCCCGGCGAGCACCGGTTCGTCTGCGACCTGCGACACGCGGGCGACGGCGAACGCCGGTACGAGGGGACGGGCAACGGGCCGCTGTCCGCCTTCGCCGACGCCCTGGCGGGCGCCGGGCTCGCCGTGGACATCCTCGA
This sequence comes from Streptomyces sp. NPDC028305, assembly GCF_055569495.1. Taxonomy (NCBI): domain Bacteria; kingdom Bacillati; phylum Actinomycetota; class Actinomycetes; order Kitasatosporales; family Streptomycetaceae; genus Streptomyces; species Streptomyces sp. NPDC028305. The sequence continues at coordinate 299,695 of NZ_JBVHTN010000001.1, read as the reverse complement.
CTACGCCGAGCACGCGACCGCCGCGGGGCCCGGCAGCCCCGCCATGGCCTACGTCGAATGCCGCGTCGGCGACACCGTCCGCTGGGGGGCCGGTCAGGACACCTCCGTGCTCACCGCCTCGGTGCACGCCGTCCTGGCCGCGGTGAACCGGGCGCTGTGACCGTGGTGAGGTGAGGCGAGGGGGTGGTGCGCCGACGCTCCGACCGACGCGGGGCTAGAGGCCCAGCTTCGCGGTCTGGAGCGTGGCCACCGCCTCCTTGTCGCCCTCCAGCTCGACCCGGGCGACGTCCTGGCGGCCGAACAGAAAGACCGCCAGCTCTGCCGGTTCCGCGGTGACCGTGACCACCGGGGTGCCCCGGTGCGCCACCACCGTACGGCCGTCCGGGCGGCGCAGCACCAGGCCGACCGGGGACTTGCGGCCCACCACCTTGGCGATCCGCTCGACCCGGGACCACAGCGCGTCGGCGAAGACCGGGTCGATCTCGCGCGGCTGCCAGTTCGGCTGGGCCCGGCGGACGTCCTCGGCGTGCACATAGAACTCGACGGTGTTGGCCGCCTCGTCCACCTGCTTGACGGCGAACGGCGAGCTCCGCGGCGGGCCCTCGCGGAACAGCCGGACCAGCTCCGCGTACGGCTTCGCCGCGAACTCGGCCTGCACCCGGTCCAGCCGCTTGGCGAGCGGCTTGAGCAGCAGACCGGCGGCCGCGTCGGCGCGGCGCTCGCGCACGACCAGATGGGCGGCGAGGTCCTGGGTGGTCCAGCCCTCGCACAGCGTCGGGGCCTCGGGGCCTGCGGTCTCCAACAGGTCGGCCAGGAGCAGCCGTTCGCGCCTCGCGTGAGTGGACATACCGCCCACCCTACGACCGCCCCTCGGCCCCCGCCACTGGCACGCCGTGCCATCGCGCGCCCGGGGTGCCTCCGGGACGCCCCCGGAGCCACCCCGGATGAGGCCACGTCAGCCGTCAGCCGTCAGCCCGTCAGCCCGTCAGCAGCCGTCAGTCCGTCAGCCCGGAAGCGGCTTGCTCAGCTTCTTGCCGCCCGGGCCCGAGCTGAGCGTCAGAGCGCAGGAGACCTGGTCCTCGCCCTGGATCCGATAGGTGCCCAGCGCCGGGTACAGCGCGTAGTAGTAATACATCCGGCCGTCGTTCGGTATGGACTTCAGTCGTTTCTTGGCGTCCGTCTCGCACAGCGTGAGCGCCTTGTCCTGGATCTCCTTCTCGGTGGAGAAGTCCCCGGTCAGGGTCTCGTTGGCGACCACCTCGCCGTCATGCGGGCTGCTGCACCCCCGCTTCTCGATCTTCGTCACGCTGCTGTCCAGCGCGGGGTGGTCGAAGCACTCACCGGGCTTGAGCACCGCATACGGCACCAGGTCGCCGGGGTCCGCGGAGTCGGAGGACGAGGCCGAGGGGGACGTGCCGTCGTCGGGGACGTCGCTGCCGCCGCCCAGCGGCGCGCCCTGCCCGGGGTCGGCCGAGCCGGACCCTTCGTCGGAGGGGGAGGCGGACGCCGACGGGGAGGACGAGGCCGAGGCGGACGGAGAGCCCGAAGGGGAGCCCGACGACTTCGTGTCGTTGGACGCCTCGTTCTTGTCGCCGCTGTCCCGTGTGGCGAGGACGATTCCCCCGATGACCAGCGCGCCCGCCACCACCGCGGCGATGGCGATCGCCGCCGTCCTGGAGTTGCGGCCCGGCGGGGGCGGGGGCGGAGGCGGCAGTGAACCTGGAGGATAGGCACCGGGGGGAAGCGCGCCGGGGGGCTGGAACGCGCCGGGCGGGAGCGCACCGGAAGGCGGTGCGCCGGGCGGCAGCGCGGGGGAGGGCGGCCCGAAGCCGCCCGACGGCGGCAGCTGGCCCTGCGGCGCGGGCGGGCCGGGCTGTGTGGGCGGCCCGAAGCCCTGCTCGGGAGGTGGTCCGAAGCCCTGCTCCGGCGGTGGCCCGAACCCCCCGCCGTTTCCAGGCCGGTTGGGATCGTTCGGCGACGGCGGAAACGTCATGCCCGAAGCATGCCCCATCCCACCGACATCCGAGCCATCGGGATCCCACGCGCGCCCGGCGCCCCGGCGCGCGGCCCGGCCCCGGGCTCCGGGAGTGCAGAATGGTCGCATGACCGGCTCAGACCGCCCCTCCGCCCTCGACCCGGCCCTCGCCGCCCGCCTCAAGCGCAACGCCGACGGTCTCGTCCCCGCCATCGCCCAGCAGTACGACACCGGCGAGGTGCTGATGCTCGGCTGGATGGACGACGAGGCGCTGCACCGCACCCTCACCACCGGCCGCTGCACCTACTGGAGCCGCAGCCGCCAGGAGTACTGGGTCAAGGGCGACACCTCGGGCCACATCCAGTTGGTCAAGTCCGTCGCCCTCGACTGCGATGCCGACACCGTTCTGGTCAAGGTCGACCAGGTCGGCGCGGCCTGCCACACCGGCGACCGCACCTGCTTCGATTCCGACGTCCTGCCGCTCGGCCAGTAGGCTCGCCAGCCATGACTCAGGCTGCGCACACGATGGACCTCGAGACCTTTCGCAAGCTGGCGGCCGACCGCCGTGTCATCCCCGTCAGCCGGAAGCTGCTGGCGGACGGCGACACCCCGGTCGGGCTGTACCGCAAGCTCGCCGCCGAGCGCCCCGGCACGTTCCTCCTGGAGTCCGCCGAGAACGGCCGGTCCTGGTCCCGCTACTCCTTCATCGGTGTACGCAGCGCCGCCACCCTCACCGAGCGCGACGGCCGCACGCACTGGCTGGGCACCCCGCCCGTCGGCGTCCCCACCGAGGGCGACCCGCTCGAGGCGCTGCGCGCCACCATCGAGACCCTGCACACCCCGCGCGACCTCGGCGGGCTGGTCCATCTGCCGCCGTTCACCGGCGGCATGGTCGGCTACCTCGGCTACGACATCGTGCGCCGCCTGGAGAAGATCGGCGAGAGCGGCCGGGACGATCTGCGGCTGCCCGAGCTGACCATGCTGCTCACCTCGGACCTCGCCGTACTCGACCACTGGGACGGCACCGTCCTGCTGATCGCCAACGCGATCAACCACAACGACCTCGACACGGGAGTCGACGCGGCCTACGCGGACGCGGTGGCGCGCCTCGACGCGATGGCCGCCGACCTCGCCCGCCCCGTCCCCACGGGCCCCACCGCCCTGCCGGCCTCCGAGCTCCCCGAGTACACCGCGCTGTGGGGCGGGCCGGACTTCATGGCGGCCGTCGAGGACATCAAGGAGCGCATCCGCGCGGGCGAGGCGTTCCAGGTCGTGCCCTCCCAGCGGTTCGAGACGCCCTGCGAGGCGAGCGCCCTGGACGTCTACCGCGTGCTGCGGGCCACCAACCCGAGCCCGTATATGTACCTCTTGCGCTTCGAGGGGTTCGACGTCGTGGGCTCCAGCCCCGAAGCGCTGGTCAAGGTCGAGGACGGGCAGGCGATGGTGCACCCGATCGCGGGCACGCGCCCGCGCGGGGCCACCCCGCAGGAGGACGCCGCCCTCGCCGACGAGCTCCTCGCCGACCCCAAGGAGCGCGCCGAGCACCTCATGCTCGTCGACCTCGGGCGCAACGACCTCGGCCGGGTCTGCGAGCCCGGCAGCGTCGAGGTCGTCGACTTCATGTCGGTCGAGCGCTACAGCCATGTCATGCACATCGTCTCCACCGTGACCGGCACGCTCGCCGAGGGCCGCACGGCCTTCGACGTGCTCACCGCCTGCTTCCCCGCGGGCACCCTCTCCGGCGCCCCCAAGCCGCGCGCCATGCAGATCATCGAGGAGCTGGAGCCGAGCCGCCGCGGCCTGTACGGGGGATGCGTCGGCTATCTCGACTTCGCGGGCGACTCCGACACCGCGATCGCGATCCGTACGGCGCTGCTGCGGGACGGGACGGCATACGTCCAGGCCGGCGCGGGGATCGTCGCCGACTCCGACCCGGTGGCGGAGGACGCGGAGTGCCGGAACAAGGCGGCGGCGGTGCTGCGGGCCGTGCACACGGCGGGACGGCTGGAGCGGGGCTGACGTTTAGGGTCGGCTGATGTTCTGGAGCGGGGCTGACGTTCCGGGTGTCCGGCGTCGAATCAGGCATACCGTATCCCCGCGACGGGGCTGTCCGACCCGTGGGGGATAGTGGTACGCGTGAGCGCAGCAGCCGTACCCCAGCCCCGGGCCCATCACGAGCCCACCGCCTCAGCCGCGCGCGGCCGTAGACGCAGCCTCGGCATAGCGCTGCTGTCCGGCGCGCTCGGCGCCGCACTCGTCCTGCTGGCCACCAGCCGTACCTGGGCCAAGGGCACGGCCGCGGTCGCCCAAGGCACCCTGCCGCAGCGTGCGAACGGCGACGACATCACGGGGCTGCCCGGAGCGCTGGCCATCGTCGGCCTCGCCGCGCTCGTCGCGGTGTTCGCCGTCAGCCGCCTCGGCCGCTACGCCGTCTCCGGGCTGCTGGCCCTCAGCGGGGCGGGGATCGTGGTCAGCGCGATGCTGGGCGCGTCCGACAAGGCGGCGCTCGAGGAGAAGGCGTCCAAGGCGACCGGCCTGGCCGACAGCGCCATCCACGACGTGGCGTACACCCCGTGGCCCTGGGTCGCCATGGTGGGCGGGCTGCTGCTGCTGCTCGCCGGGGTGCTCGCGCTGGGCTACGGCCGCCACTGGCCCGCCATGTCCGGCCGCTACGAGCGCGCGGGCGGTGGGGAGAGCCACGGCGCGGCGGCGCGGGCGCGGCGCGGAGGGTCCGCGGCGGATCCGGAGCGGCCCGAGGAGCTGTGGAAGGCCCTCGACCGCGGCGAGGACCCGACGGAGCGGGCGGATTCGGCCTGAGCGGTTTGGCCGGCCCCGGCCCGGCCCCGGCCCGGCCCCGGTCTGAGCGGTACCCCCGCTCAAGGCGGTTTCGCGCGTCGGGGACAATGACGTGGGAGCGTTCGCCCCGCGCGCCCGGGACCCGGGGGCAGTAGAGCAACGAGGAGTATTCATGGCGGGTAACAACCACGGACACACCCCGGCCGCCTGGACCGGCGTCACCATCGCCTTCATCGGCTTCTGTGTCGCAGGCGCGTTCGTCGTGCTGGCCAACCCGATCGGCTTCTGGGCGGGCATGGTCGTGGTGGCCCTCGGCGGCGTCGTCGGCGTGGCGATGCGCGCGGCAGGCCTCGGGCAGGCGCCGAAGCGGCAGCCGCAGGGCCAGCCGCAGGGCCAGCCGCAGCCGCAGGCGCAGACCCAGTAGTAGGCCGGGGCTGGGCTGGACGGGGCGGGGTGCGGGGCTGAGGCGACCCGCCTGATCCGTCTTGAGATGTGGCGCGGGGTCCGGTGTGCGTCCTCCGGAGTACGTCCGTACGGAGGCGGGTACGCGGGCCCTGAGCTGCGCCTTCGTGTATCCGCGGGGAGACTCGGCGATGTGACCGAGGAAACACCCGCGCCGTCGGATGGCCCTGGGGCCGGGCTTGTGGGTCGGCTGGGCGCTCCCGTGGGGGTGCTCGCGGCGGTCCTGGCCGCCTTCGCCTTCGTCGGGCTCGTCGACCCCAACGAGCCGGGCCACTACCCCGCCTGCCCGCTGCTGAGGCTCACCGGCGTGTACTGCCCCGGCTGCGGCGGGCTGCGCAGCGCGTACGCGGTCGCCCATGGGGAGCCGCTCACCGCGCTCGGGGCCAACGCGCTCGCCGTCCTCGGCTACCTCGGGTTCGCCGTGGTGTGGCTGCGGTGGTTCGCGGACTGCGCACGGGGGCGGACGGCGGGGCCGGTCGTGCCGCTGAGGGTCGTGCACGGGTGGCTGCTGTCCGGGGCGGTTCTGGGTTTCACCGTTATCCGGAACTTCCCCTTCGGAAGTTTCCTAACTCCGTGACCGTAGACAATGGAAGTAGGCGGATGTTCCGCATCGGCTTTGGGAAGGTCGAATGCGCAGGTCCGCGTCAACCGGATGCGAGACCTCGGTCCGTCGGCAGCTACCATCGCAGTGCCTGGTGAAGTGCTCGCCTCCGAATGGACGCCTGCTGCGCCAGTAGTGATCAGAAGCTTCATCCCCGTCTGGAAGGGGGCCGCTCGCGTGAGTGTGCTCGACGAGATCATCGACGGAGTCCGTGCCGACCTCGCGGAGCGGCAGGCGCGCGTCACCCTCGACGAGCTCAAGGAGCGGGCCGCCAAGGCACCCCAGGCCAAGGACGGGGTCGCCGCGCTCAAGGGCGACAGCGTCAAGGTGATCTGCGAGGTCAAGCGCTCCAGCCCGTCCAAGGGCGCGCTCGCCGCGATCGCCGACCCGGCCGGGCTCGCCGCGGACTACGAGGCGGGCGGCGCGGCGGTCATCAGCGTGCTGACCGAGCAGCGGCGCTTCGGCGGATCGCTGGCCGACCTTGAGGCGGTGCGGGCGAAGGTCGACATTCCGGTGCTCCGGAAGGACTTCATCGTCACCTCGTACCAGTTGTGGGAGGCGCGGGCGTACGGCGCGGATGTCGCGCTGCTCATCGTGGCCGCGCTGGACCAGGAGGCGCTGGTCTCGCTCATCGAGCGTGCCGAGTCGATCGGGTTGACGCCGCTGGTCGAGGTGCACGACGAGGAAGAGGTCGCGCGGGCGGTGGACGCGGGGGCGCGGGTGATCGGCGTCAACGCGCGGAACCTGAAGACGCTCCAGGTGGACCGCGGGACGTTCGCGCGCGTCGCGCCGGAGATCCCGGACCACATGGTGAAGGTCGCGGAGTCGGGCGTGCGCGGGCCGCACGACCTGATCGCCTACGCGAACGACGGGGCGGACGCCGTGCTGGTCGGCGAGTCGCTGGTCACCGGCCGGGACCCGAAGGGCGCGGTCGCGGACCTGGTCGCGGCGGGTGCGCATCCGGCGCTGCGGCACGGGCGGGACTGAGGCCCTCATGGACACGTACGCGCGCTTGGCCCGGGGGTGCCGCCCCCGAGGCTGCCGCGCGCCCGCGAGGCGGGTGCGGGGGCGGCGCGTGCGATACCACATCGGCTGCGAGCCTGGCCAGGTCAATGGGCGCCGATGGCGCGGCGGGGTGCGCTGAGGGTTCGTGGATCGGTGCCGGGGGCGGGGCCTTAAGGGGCTGTCACCCTGGACCGCATATTTACGGCGCCGGTGCCCGGAAGCGTTGCCTTACCCGGAACTTGGCGCCACACATATGCGTAAGCGTCCAGGGCACCACCCCTGCACCCCCACCCCCTCCCGCCGGTGACCCCGGCCAAGGCCTGAGCAGCGCCGGGACGGGTGGGTCGCCTCAGCGGCGAGCATGGCCGGTTGACTGGCCCCCTCGTCGTCTGAGGCGTACCCAGGGGGCCTCCCTCCGTTCGTGCCGTCCACGGCGGCCCTGCCTCCGACGGCGCCCCGCCACCTGCCCGTAGCCACCAGCCACCGCTGGCGTCTGGGGCGGAGCCCCGGGGAGCGTCCGGTCCGCAGCCCTTGGCTGTAAGCCGGCTCTGCGGCCTTGCCCGGCTACCGCTGGGGTCTGGGGCGGAGCCCTCGGCTTCTCCGGTGGGCGGCGGCCCTGCCGTCGGTGGGGTCCGGGGGCGTAGCCCTTGGCCGTGCGCCGGTTCTGCGGTCCCGCTGCCGGCGGGGTCTGGGGCGGAGCCCCCCGCGCGGCGGAGCCGCACATCGGCAGGGGCCGGGAAGGGGCGGGTCAGGGGAAAGCCCACCGCGCCCCCGAGCGCCCGCAGCCCTCGCGCCGTCCACCGGTCCTGCCGCCTCTCCCGGCTACCGCCGGGGGCTGGGGGCGCGACCCCAGTTGCGGGAAGGGGCGGGTAGGGAAAAACCCCCGGACCCCCGACCGCGCGCAGCGATCATCGTGTCGTTTGTCCGTTATGACTTGTGGGGCATCCGCCCCGACTGAGGAGTACGTCAGATGCCGTCTGGCTTCTTTGTCCCGGACCCGGAGGGTCAGGTCCCCACCGCCGAGGGGTATTTCGGCGCCTTCGGTGGCAAGTTCATCCCCGAGGCGCTGGTCGCCGCGGTCGATGAGGTTGCCGCCGAGTACGACAAGGTGAAGGGCGATCCGACCTTCGCCGCCGAGTTCGAGGATCTGCTGGTCAACTACACGGGGCGGCCCAGCGCCCTGACCGAGGTGCCGCGGTTCGCCGAGCACGCGGGCGGCGCGCGGGTCTTTCTGAAGCGGGAGGACCTCAACCACACCGGATCGCACAAGATCAACAACGTGCTGGGCCAGGCGCTGCTCGCCAGGCGCATGGGCAAGACCCGGGTGGTGGCCGAGACCGGGGCCGGGCAGCACGGCGTGGCCACGGCCACCGCGTGTGCGCTGTTCGGGCTCGAGTGTGTGATCTACATGGGTGAGATCGACACCGAGCGCCAGGCGCTGAACGTCGCGCGGATGCGGATCCTGGGCGCCGAGGTGATCGCCGTGAAGACCGGCAGCCGGACGCTGAAGGACGCGATCAACGAGGCGTTCCGCGACTGGGTGGCCAATGTGGACCGCACGCACTATCTGTTCGGGACCGCGGCCGGACCGCACCCGTTCCCGGCGCTGGTGCGTGACTTCCACCGGGTGATCGGCGTGGAGGCGCGGCGGCAGATCCTGGAGCGGGTCGGCCGGCTGCCGGACGCGGTCGCGGCGTGTGTGGGGGGCGGCTCCAATGCCATTGGGCTTTTCCACGCCTTTCTGCCGGACGACTCCGTGCGGCTGTTCGGCTTCGAGCCGGCCGGGCACGGCGTGGAGACAGGGGAGCACGCGGCCACGCTGACCAAGGGGGAGCCGGGGATTCTGCACGGGTCCCGGTCGTATGTGCTCCAGGACGAGGACGGGCAGATCCTGGAGCCGTACTCGATCTCGGCCGGTCTGGACTACCCGGGGGTCGGCCCGGAGCACGCGTATCTGAAGGATTCGGGGCGGGCCGAGTACCGGGCGGTCACCGACGACGCCGCGATGCAGGCGATGCGGCTGCTGTCCCGCACCGAGGGGATCATTCCGGCGATCGAGAGCGCACACGCGCTGGCGGGGGCGCTCGAGGTGGGGCGTGAGCTGGGGAGCGACGGGCTGGTGCTGGTCAATCTGTCGGGCCGTGGCGACAAGGACATGGACACGGCGGCGCGGTATTTCGGGCTCTACGAGGGAGAGAAGTGATGAGCGCAGAGCTGCTGGGGTCCGTGCTGGCGAAGGCCAAGGCGGAGGGGCGCGCGGCGCTCATCGGCTATATGCCCGCCGGCTATCCGACCGTCGACGACGCGGTGCGGGCGATGACGGCGATGGTCGAGGGCGGCTGCGATGTCATCGAGGTCGGCCTGCCGTACAGCGACCCGGTGCTGGACGGCCCGGTCATCCAGACCGCCGACGACATCGCGCTGCGGGGCGGACTTCGCATCCGCGATGTGATCCGTACGGTCGGCGAGGTGCATGCGGCTACGGGGGCGCCCGTTCTGTGCATGACGTACTGGAACCCGGTGGACCGGTACGGCGTCGAGCGGTTCGCCGCCGATCTGGCCGCGGTGGGCGGATCGGGCTGCATCCTGCCGGATCTGCCGGTCCAGGAGTCGGAGGCGTGGCGGAAGGCCGCCGAGCAGCACGGCCTGGCCACGGTCTTCGTGGTGGCGCCGAGCAGCGCTGACGAGCGGCTGGCGAAGATCACCGCGGCGGGCAGCGGCTTTGTGTACGCGGCCTCGATCATGGGGGTGACCGGCACCCGGGAATCGGTGGGGCAGGGGGCGCGGGTGCTGGTGGAGCGCACTCGCGCGACGACCTCGCTGCCGGTGTGCGTGGGGCTGGGGGTGTCCAACGCCCGGCAGGCCGCCGAGGTGGCCGAGTACGCGGACGGCGTCATCGTGGGCACGGCGTTTGTGCGGCGGCTGATGGACGCCGAGGACCTGGAGGCGGGTCTGACGGCCGTCCGGGCGCTGGCGGGTGAGCTGGCGGACGGCGTTCGCGTCCCCCGATAGAGGGAATACGGGGCGGAGGAGCTCAGTGGGGCTCCTCCGCCTCGTTGTCGAGGGCGTGAGCGAGAAAAACCGTGTGGGTAAGAGCAGCGCCCGGGAGCGGCTGCGGGAACAGCGAGAGAAGGACCGGATCCGCGCCAAGCGGCGCCGCGGCATGGGGGTGGCCGGGGCGGTCGTGGCCGTGCTCGGGGTGGCCGCCGGGGTGGGCATGGTCGCCACCAGGACCGGCGGGGACGCGAAGTCCGGGGGCGCGGCGGTCGCCCCCCGGGGCGCGAGCGGCACCGTGATCCCGACGGGGAAGGCGAGCGCGGAGAAGACGCTGACCGTGTACGAGGACTTCCGCTGTCCCGGGTGCAAGCAGTTCGAGGACGTGTTCCGTACGACCGTGCACCAGCTTCAGGACAAGGGGCGGCTGAAGGTGCGCTACCACCTGGTGACGATCATCGACGGGAACCTGGGCGGCACCGGCTCGCTGACCGCGGCGAACGCGGCGGCCTGTGCGCAGGACGCCGGGAAGTATGTGGCGTACCACGATGTGCTCTACAAGAACCAGCCGTCGGAGACCAAGGACACATACGCGGACAAGTCGAAGCTGATCAAGCTGGCGGGCAAGGTCCCGGGGCTGGACACCAAGACCTTCCGCGGCTGTGTGGAGGAGGGCCGGCACGACGCGTGGGTGCGGAAGTCCAATGACGGCTTCGCCCGCTCGGGCTACAGCTCGACGCCGACCGTTCTCCTGGAGGGGAAGTCGATCTACGGCGATCCGAACAAGCCGCTGAGCCCGCGGAAGCTCAAGCGGATGGTCGTCAAGGGCTAGAGTTATCCAGCCGTTGCGCCGGGTGGGTTGCCGCATCCGCCGCTCGGCAAGGTAGCGTCGACTCTGACATGGACCTCGCATACATTCCCAGCCCGTCGTCCGGCGTGATCTACCTTGGCCCGATCCCGCTGCGCGGCTATGCCTTCTGCATCATCATCGGTGTCTTCGTGGCGGTCTGGCTCGGCGGCCGACGCTGGGTCGCCCGAGGTGGCCGGGTCGGCACGGTCGCCGACATCGCCGTGTGGGCGGTGCCCTTCGGCCTCGTCGGCGGCCGGCTGTATCACGTCATCACCGACTACGAGCTGTATTTCACCGACGGCCGCGACTGGGTGGACGCCTTCAAGATCTGGGAGGGCGGCCTCGGGATCTGGGGCGCGATCGCGATGGGCGCGCTCGGCGCCTGGATCGGCTGCCGGCGCCGGGGGATCCCGCTCCCGGCGTGGGCCGACGCGGTCGCGCCGGGGATCGCCTTCGCCCAGGCGATCGGCCGCTGGGGCAACTGGTTCAACCAGGAGCTGTACGGCGAGAAGACCGATCTGCCCTGGGGCCTGAAGATCGACGCGGACCCGGGGATAGGGCGGGTGGCCGGTACATACCAGCCGACGTTCCTGTACGAGTCGCTGTGGTGCGTCGGTGTGGCGCTGCTGGTGATCTGGGCGGACCGGAAGTTCAAGCTCGGACACGGCCGGGCGTTCGCGCTGTATGTCGCCGCGTATACGGTGGGCCGCTTCTGGGTGGAGTACATGCGGGTGGACACCGCCCATCATGTGCTGGGCATGCGGCTGAACAACTGGACGGCGATCTTCGTCTTCCTGGCGGCGGTGGCCTACATGGTGATCTCCGCGAAGAAGTCTCCCGGCCGGGAGGAGATCGTGGAGCCCGCCGCGGTGGCCGAGGGCGAGCAGGCCGCTGAGGACGGTGGCGCCGAGAAGCAGGCCGAGGCGGAGGACGGTGGCGCCGAGAAGACCGCCGCGGCCGAGCCGGCCGAACCGGCCGAACCTGCCAAGTAGTGTTCCCGGAAAGGCCGCCGGACCCGCCCGGGTTCGGCGGCCTTTCGTATTTCCGCAGGTCAGCGAGGTAAGTTCGGCCTTCCTTGCTGGCGGGGACAAGGAATTCGTGCGTACCTTCGAGCTGTTGGGATGAGGGCGGCCACGCCCGCACCCCCCTCGAAGGGAGCGCAGTATCCATCATGTCTGTCATCGCGAGCACCGAACCGCCGCACATCGCACACCGTGACAACCACACCCACCGCGATGTGAACGGCGGCTGGCTGCGGCCGGCCGTGTTCGGCGCCATGGACGGTCTGGTCTCCAATCTCGCGCTGATGACCGGTGTGGCGGGCGGCGCCGTGGACCGGCAGACGATCGTGATCACCGGGCTGGCGGGGCTCGCCGCCGGCGCGTTCTCGATGGCGGCCGGGGAGTACACCTCCGTGGCCTCCCAGCGCGAGCTGGTGGAGGCCGAGCTGGAGGTCGAGCGGGTCGAGCTGCGCAAGCACCCCGTGGACGAGCTGGAGGAGCTGGCGGCGCTGTACGAGTCGCGGGGCGTGGAGCCCGGGCTGGCGCGCCAGGTGGCCGAGCAGCTGTCCAGGGACCCGGAGCAGGCGCTGGAGATACACGCCCGCGAGGAGCTGGGCATCGACCCGGACGATCTGCCGTCGCCGCTGGTGGCGGCGGTGTCCTCGTTCGGCTCCTTCGCTCTGGGCGCGCTGCTGCCGCTGCTGCCCTATCTGCTGGGGGCGTCGGCGCTGTGGCCGGCCGTGGTGCTGGCGATGATCGGGCTGTTCGCGTGCGGTGCGGTGGTGGCGCGGGTGACGGCCCGTAGCTGGTGGTTCAGCGGACTGCGACAGCTGGCGCTGGGTGGCGCGGCCGCCGGTGTGACATATGCCTTGGGCATACTCTTTGGCACGGCCGTGGGTTGATTTACCATACGGCGAGCCGCAAGATTGCGCCGTAACTCGACGGTTTCAATCCGTTTACCAACGGGCATAACGCCGGAGCGCCGCGGGCAACGTCGCCCGCTTCGCGCTCCCGGCGGGGTGATCTTTTGATCCCCCTTGCCTCACTTCATCCCTCGTGCCCGGTGTCCGCATGATGGAACGTGCTATCCGCTTCCCGAGAAGCGACCCATCATGTAACCTGCACGAAAATTTCTTGGCGGAGGGCCAGCGTCGTCCCTCGGCACACCCAAATGCCGTAGACGACGACGGGAGAGCCGATGCGCTCCGCATCCCACCCCGCCCGACAGGGGATGTACGACCCGCGCGATGAGCACGACGCCTGTGGCGTCGGCTTCGTGGCGACCCTCACCGGCGAGGCCAGCCATGAGCTCGTGGAGCAGGCTCTGACCGTGCTGCGCAACCTTGAGCACCGCGGAGCCACCGGTGCCGACCCCCGGTCCGGTGACGGCGCGGGCATCCTCGTCCAGGTCCCGGACGCGTTCCTCCGGACGAGTGTCAGCGGGTTCGAGCTGCCCGAGGCCGGCTCGTACGCCGTGGGCATCGCGTTCCTCCCGGACGGCGAGGCCGACGCCGCCGCCGACCACATCGAGCGGATGGCCGCCGAGGAGGGCCTGACCGTCCTCGGCTGGCGCGAGGTCCCGGTCGCCCCCGACCTGCTCGGCGAGGCCGCCCGCTCCGTCATGCCCGCCTTCGCCCAGCTCTTCGTCGCCGACGGGGCCAGCAGCGGGCTGGCCCTGGACCGCAAGGCGTTCGTGCTGCGCAAGCGCGCCGAGCGGGAGGCCGGGGTCTACTTCCCCTCGCTGTCCTCGCGCACCCTGGTCTACAAGGGCATGCTGACCACCGGTCAGCTGGAGCCGTTCTTCCCCGACCTGTCCGACCGCCGCTTCGCCACGGCCGTCGCGCTGGTCCACTCGCGGTTCTCCACCAACACCTTCCCGAGCTGGCCGCTGGCCCACCCGTACCGCTTCGTCGCGCACAACGGCGAGATCAACACGGTCAAGGGCAACCGCAACTGGATGCGCGCCCGGGAGTCGCAGCTGGTCAGCGACCTGTTCGGGGACAAGAGCCTGGAGCGGATCTTCCCGATCTGCACCCCCGACGCCTCCGACTCCGCGACCTTCGACGAGGTCCTGGAGCTGCTCCACCTCGGTGGCCGCTCGCTGCCGCACAGCGTGCTGATGATGGTTCCCGAGGCCTGGGAGAACCACCCCTCCATGGACCCGGCGCGGCGCGCCTTCTACCAGTACCACTCCACGATGATGGAGCCCTGGGACGGCCCGGCCTGTGTCACCTTCACCGACGGCACCCAGGTCGGCGCGGTCCTCGACCGCAACGGTCTGCGGCCCGGGCGCTACTGGGTCACCGACGACGGCCTGGTCGTGCTCTCCTCCGAGGTCGGCGTGCTGGACCTCGACCCGGCCAGGGTGGTGCGCAAGGGCCGGCTCCAGCCGGGCCGGATGTTCCTGGTGGACACCGCCGAGCACCGCATCATCGAGGACGACGAGATCAAGGCCGAGCTGGCCGCCGAGCAGCCGTACGGCGACTGGCTGGAGGCCGGTCTGGTCGACCTGACCGACCTGCCCGAGCGCGAGCACATCGTGCACACCCACGCCTCGGTCACCCGCCGCCAGCAGACCTTCGGCTACACCGAGGAGGAGCTGCGCGTCATCCTGGCCCCGATGGCCAAGACTGGCGCCGAGCCGATCGGCTCGATGGGCACCGACTCCCCGATCGCCGCCCTCTCCGAGCGGCCGCGGCTGCTGTTCGACTACTTCACCCAGCTGTTCGCGCAGGTCACCAACCCGCCGCTGGACGCCATCCGCGAGGAGCTGGTCACCTCGCTGATCTCCTCGCTGGGCCCCCAGGGCAATCTGCTGGAGCCCACCCCGGCCGCCTGCCGCAGCGTCACCCTGCCCTTCCCGGTGATCGACAACGATGAGCTGGCCAAGCTCATCCACATCAACGCCGACGGCGACATGCCCGGCCTGAAGGCCGCGACCCTGTCGGGCCTGTACCGGGTCGGCGGGGGCGGCGAGGCGCTCGCCGCGCGCATCGCGGAGATCTGCGCCGAGGCCGACGCCGCCATCGAGGACGGCGCCCGGCTGATCGTGCTCTCCGACCGCCACTCGGACGCCGAGCACGCCCCGATCCCCTCCCTGTTGCTCACCTCAGCCGTCCACCACCACCTCATCGGCACCAAGCAGCGCACCCAGGTGGGCCTGCTGGTCGAGGCGGGCGACGTCCGCGAGGTGCACCATGTCGCGCTGCTCATCGGCTTCGGCGCCGCGGCCGTCAACCCGTACCTGGCGATGGAGTCGGTCGAGGACCTGGTCCGCGCCGGCACCTTCCTGCCGGGTGTCGAGGCCGAGACCGCGATCCGCAACCTGATCAAGGCGCTCGGCAAGGGTGTGCTGAAGGTGATGTCCAAGATGGGCATCTCCACCGTGGCCTCCTACCGCGGCGCGCAGGTCTTCGAGGCCGTCGGCCTGGACGAGTCCTTCGTGGACTCCTACTTCCACGGCACCGCCACCAAGATCGGCGGCGCCGACCTGGACGTCATCGCCCAGGAGGTCGCCGCCCGCCACGTCAAGGCGTACCCCGTCTCCGGCATCCCCTCCGCCCACCGGGCGCTGGAGATCGGCGGCGAGTACCAGTGGCGCCGCGAGGGCGAGCCGCACCTCTTCGACCCCGAGACGGTCTTCCGGCTCCAGCACTCCACCCGCTCCCGCCGCTACGACATCTTCAAGATGTACACCGAGCGGGTGAACGAGCAGTCCGAGCGGCTGATGACGCTGCGCGGCCTGTTCGCATTCAAGAACGACAAGAACGACCGGCCCTCGATCCCGATCGAGGAGGTCGAGTCCGTCAGCGAGATCGTCAAGCGCTTCTCCACCGGCGCCATGTCGTACGGCTCCATCTCCAAGGAGGCGCACGAGAACCTGGCGATCGCCATGAACCAGCTGGGCGCCAAGTCCAACACCGGCGAGGGCGGCGAGGACCCGGAGCGGCTGTACGACCCGGCGCGCCGCTCGGCGATCAAGCAGGTGGCCTCCGGCCGCTTCGGCGTCACCAGCGAGTACCTGGTCAACTCCGACGACATCCAGATCAAGATGGCGCAGGGCGCCAAGCCCGGTGAGGGCGGTCAGCTGCCCGGCCACAAGGTCTACCCGTGGGTCGCCAAGACCCGGCACTCCACCCCGGGCGTCGGCCTGATCTCCCCGCCGCCGCACCACGACATCTACTCCATCGAGGACCTCGCCCAGCTGATCCACGACCTGAAGAACGCCAACCCGAAGGCGCGCATTCACGTCAAGCTGGTCTCCGAGGTCGGCGTCGGCACCGTGGCCGCGGGCGTCAGCAAGGCGCACGCCGATGTGGTGCTGATCTCCGGCCACGACGGCGGCACCGGCGCCTCCCCGCTCACCTCGCTCAAGCACGCGGGCGGCCCCTGGGAGCTGGGCCTGGCCGAGACCCAGCAGACGCTGCTGCTCAACGGCCTGCGCGACCGCATCGTGGTGCAGACCGACGGCCAGCTGAAGACCGGCCGCGACGTGGTGATCGCCGCGCTGCTCGGCGCCGAGGAGTTCGGCTTCGCGACCGCCCCGCTGGTCGTCTCCGGCTGCGTGATGATGCGCGTGTGCCACCTGGACACCTGCCCGGTCGGCATCGCCACCCAGAACCCGGTGCTGCGCGAGCGGTTCGGCGGCAAGCCGGAGTTCGTGGTGAACTTCTTCGAGTTCATCGCCGAGGAGGTCCGCGAGCTCCTGGCCGAGCTGGGCTTCCGCACCCTGGACGAGGCCGTCGGCCACGCCGAACTGCTGGACACCAGCCGCGCGGTGCAGCACTGGAAGGCGCAGGGCCTGGACCTCGCCCCGCTGCTGTACGTCCCGGAGCTGCCCGAGGGCGCGGCGCGCCACCAGGTGGTGGGCCAGGACCACGGGCTGGAGAAGGCGCTGGACAACGAGCTGATCAAGCTCGCGGCCGACGCGCTGAACGCGGAGAGCGCCGAGGCGGCCCAGCCGGTCCGCGCCCAGGTCGCCATCCGCAACATCAACCGCACCGTGGGCACCATGCTCGGCCACGAGGTGACGAAGAAGTTCGGCGGCGCGGGCCTGCCCGAGGACGCCATCGACATCACCTTCACCGGCTCGGCCGGCCAGTCCTTCGGCGCGTTCCTGCCGCACGGTGTCACCCTGCGGCTGGAGGGCGACGCCAATGACTACGTCGGCAAGGGCCTGTCCGGCGGCCGGGTCATCGTCCGGCCGGACCGGGGCGCCGACCACCTCACCGAGTACTCCACCATCGCGGGCAACACCCTCGCGTACGGCGCCACCGGCGGCGAGATGTTCCTGCGCGGCAGCGTCGGCGAGCGGTTCTGCGTCCGCAACTCGGGCGCGACCGTGGTCTCCGAGGGCGCGGGCGACCACGGCTGCGAGTACATGACCGGCGGCCGGGCCGTGGTGCTCGGCCCGACGGGCCGCAACTTCGCGGCGGGCATGTCCGGCGGCATCGCCTATGTCGTCGACCTGGACCGGGACAACGTCAACGTCGGCAACGTCGAGGCGATCGAGGCGCTCGACGACACCGACCGGCCGTGGCTGCACGATGTGGTGCGCCGCCACCACGAGGAGACCGGCTCCACCGTCGCGGGTGCGCTGCTCGCCGACTGGGACGCCGCGCTCGCCCGCTTCAGCAAGATCATCCCCAGCACGTACAAGGCAGTGCTCGCCGCCAAGGACGCCGCCGAGCGAGCCGGGCTCTCCGAGTCCGAGACCACCGAGAAGATGATGGAGGCGGCGACCAATGGCTGATCCCAAGGGCTTTCTGAGCACGGACCGCGAGGTCGCCACGACCCGTCCGGTGGGCGAGCGCGTCCAGGACTGGAACGAGGTCTACGTCCCCGGCTCGCTGCTGCCGATCATCAGCAAGCAGGCCGGCCGCTGCATGGACTGCGGCATCCCGTTCTGCCACAACGGCTGTCCGCTCGGAAACCTGATCCCCGAGTGGAACGACTACGCCTACCGCGAGGACTGGCGGGAGGCCAGCGAGCGGCTGCACGCGACCAACAACTTCCCGGAGTTCACCGGGCGGCTGTGCCCCGCCCCGTGCGAGGCCGCGTGTGTGCTGGGCATCAACCAGCCCGCGGTGACCATCAAGAACGTCGAGGTCACCATCATCGACAAGGCCTGGGAGACGGGCGACGTCACCCCGCAGCCGCCCGAGCGGCTGTCCGGCAAGACCGTCGCCGTCATCGGCTCCGGGCCGGCCGGCCTGGCCGCCGCCCAGCAGCTGACCCGGGCCGGCCACACGGTCGCCGTGTACGAGCGCGCCGACCGCATCGGCGGGCTGCTGCGCTACGGCATCCCCGAGTTCAAGATGGAAAAGCGCCACATCAACCGCCGGATCGAGCAGATGCGCGCGGAGGGCACCAAGTTCCGCACCGGGGTGGAGATCGGCCGCGACATCGACGCCGCCAAGCTGCGCAAGCGCTATGACGCCGTGGTCATCGCGGCGGGCGCCACCACCGCCCGCGATCTGCCGGTGCCCGGGCGCCGGCTCAAGGGCGTGTACCAGGCCATGGAGTATCTGCCGCTGGCCAACAAGGTGCAGGAGGGCGACTATGTCACCGCCCCGATCAGCGCCGAGGGCAAGCACGTCGTGGTGATCGGCGGCGGCGACACCGGCGCGGACTGCGTCGGCACCGCCCACCGCCAGGGCGCCGCCTCGGTCACCCAGCTGGAGATCATGCCGCGCCCGGGCGAGGAGCGCTCCGCGGGCCAGCCCTGGCCGACCTTCCCGATGCTCTACAAGGTCACCTCGGCGCACGAGGAGGGCGGTGAGCGGGTGTACTCCGTCTCCACCACCCACTTCGAGGGCGACGAGGACGGCAATGTGCAGTGGCTCCACCTGACCGAGGTGGAGTTCAAGGACGGCAAGCTGGAGCAGCAGCCGGGCACCGAGCGGAAGATCCCGGCCCAGCTGGTCACCCTGGCCATGGGCTTCACCGGCACCGACCAGGAGAACGGCCTGGTCAAGCAGTTCGGCCTGGAGCTGGACGCGCGCGGCAACGTCGCCCGCGACGCGGAGTTCGCCACCAACGTCGACGGCGTCTTCGTGGCCGGCGACGCGGGCCGCGGCCAGTCGCTGATCGTCTGGGCCATCGCCGAGGGCCGCTCGGCCGCCCGCGGCGTGGACCGCTACCTGGCCGGAACCAGCGCGCTGCCCGCCCCGATCCGCCCGACCGACCGCTCGCTGACCGTCTGATCAGGTAACTCCTCAGGACTCCGCCCGTACAACGGCGTACGGACCGGCCGCACGGCGCCCGCCCCCACCCGACCGGGGGCGGGCGCCGCGTGGTTTCCGCCCCCGCCACCGGCCCGCCTTGACAACCCCTCGGAGATCGCCACATCATCATTCCACTAACTGATTAGTGAAAGGGTGGTGGAGGGTGGTGGAATACCGCATCGACCGCCGCAGCGGCATCGCCACCTATCTCCAGATCGTCCAGCAGACCAAGCAGGCGCTCCGCCTGGGCCTGCTGGAGCCGGGGGACCGGCTGCCCACGGCCAAGGAGGTCGTCGCGGCCACCGCGATCAACCCCAACACCGTCCTCAAGGCCTACCGCGAACTGGAGCGGGAGGGCCTGGTCGAACCGCGGCCCGGCCTCGGCACCTTCGTACGGCGCTCGCTGGCCCGGCCCGGCGCCGCCGCCGACTCGCCGCTGCGCGCCGAGCTGGCGGCCTGGGCGGACCGGGCGCGCGCCGCCGGTCTTGACCGCGAGGACGTCGCCGCGCTGATCGCCGCGGTCCTCGACGAGCGCTTCCCCGACGGCCCCACCACCACCGGCGAGAGCACCGTCCTGAACAGGGAGCACGGGTGACCGACCGACACGATCCCTCCACCGCCCTGGAGACCACCGGACTGGGCAAGAAGTACCGGCGCGGCTGGGCCCTGCGGGACGTCACGTTCCGGCTGCCCGCGGGGCGCATCTGCGCCCTGGTCGGCCCCAACGGCTCGGGCAAGAGCACCCTGCTGTCCCTGGCCGCGGACCTCATCGCGCCGACCACCGGCGCCGTACGGGTCTTCGGCGCCGACCCGCGGTCCGCCGAGGCGCGGCGGCGCATCGCCTTCGTCGCCCAGGACAAGCCGCTCTACCCGCGCTTCACCGTCGACGAGACCCTGCGCCTGGGCCGCGAACTCAACCCCGGCTGGGACCAGGCCGCCGCCGAGCGCGTCATCGCCGAGGCCGAGGTGGAGCCGGCCGCCCGCGTCGGCTCCCTCTCCGGCGGCCAGCGCACCTGTGTGGCCCTGGCCCTCGCCCTCGGCAAACGCGCCGACCTGCTGCTGCTCGACGAGCCGATGTCCGATCAGGACCCGCTGCGGCGGCACCGGATGATGGGCGCCCTGATGGCGGAGGCAGCCGAACACGGCACCAGCGTGGTCATCTCCACCCATGTGCTCGCCGAACTCGACGGCGTCTGCGACTTCCTGCTGTTGATGGGCGGCGGCCGGGTCCGGCTGGCGGGCGACACCGAAGCCGTCCAGGCCGCCCACCGCCTGATCACCGGCCCGCGCGCCGACCACGGAACGGCCGAGATCGCCCGCCACACCGTGGTCGAGAGGCGTGTGACGGGCCGTCAACTCACGGCGCTGATCCGCCCGTCGGCCCCGCCGGCCGAGGACGGCTGGATCGTCAGAGAGCCGTCCCTGGAGGAGGTCCTGCTCGGCTATCTGCGCGCGCCCGACGCCCCGCCGCTGATCACCTCCGGCGCCCGCGGCCCCGATGCGGAGGTGCCGGCATGAGCGTGTCTTGGCGCGCTGTGCGGGCTGGACTGAGGAGCCGCGCAGCGACGGAGGAGCGAGCAGTGACGAGGGAAGCCCGTGCGTTGGCGCGCCCCGCATCCGCGCCCGCATGATGACCGCCGAGCGGATCGCCGTGGTGACGGACCCGCCCGGCCGGCGGCCGGACGACACCCCGCAGGAGCGGACGAAGCGCGAGGTGCTCGCCCAGCACTTCCGCCGGTGCGCCGAGCGGGAGGTGCAGGGGATGGTGGTGCTCCTCTACGCCCGCCCCGGCGCGTGCTGACCCGGGTGCGTCAGCCCTGAGCGACCCCGAGGAAGTAGAGGCGGGCCCCCACGCCGCCTGGCACGGCGCCCCCAGCTACCGCTGGGAGGTGCCCCCTGCACCAGACGACGCGGGAACCCACCCCTACTTCCCCGGGGCCGCTCAGTCCTCGACCAGCCGGGCGGGGAAGCCGCCGGTGGCGATCGGGCCCCAGCGCTCCGGCGTGATCCGGATCAGCGACTTGCCCTGCTTGACCATGGCCGCGCGGTACTCGTCCCAGTCCGGGTGCTCGCCCGCGATATTGCGGTAGTACTCGACCAGCGGCTCCACCGACTCGGGGATGTCGATCACCTCGGCGGTGCCGTCGATCTGGACCCACGGCCCGTTCCATTCGTCCGAGAGCACCATGAGGCTGACGGCCGGGTCGCGCCGCGCGTTGCGGACCTTGGCGCGCTCGGGGTACGTCGACACGACGACGCGCCCCGCGTCGTCGACGCCGCACGTCAGCGGCGAGGCCTGCGGCGAGCCGTCGGCGCGGCGGGTCATCAGGATGGCGCGGTGGCGCGGCCGTACGAACTCCAGCAGTTCGTCGCGGCCGACACGGGTGTTGGTGGCGATGGAGGGGCTCATACGGCCGACCTTACGACGCCTGGATCATGTGTCGCACTCCAGCACCGCACGACACAGCCCGCACCGGGCCCGAATCCTGCCGCCCACGGGGACTCGGATGCGCTGCCGGCAGGTCGGGCAGGGGAAGGTGACACGCAGCGGGGAGCCGCTCTCGAAGGCGTACCCGCCCCCGCCGGTCACCGGCGCCAGCGGATCGACCTGCGCGAACCGGCGGTCCCGCGCATACCGGCGGCGGCCCGCCCAGCCGGACGCGGCCAGCGGCGGCTGCCGCTCGTCGCGCCGCGCCACGTCCAGGCCCTTGACGTACGCCTCGTACGCCTGCGGGCTGGTGAACCAGATCGCCGGGTCCTCGCCGAACGTCAGCGCCCGCTTGGCCAGGACATAGCCGAACTCCTCCGGGGTCAGATAGCCGAGCTTCTGGCTGGAGACGGAGCTCTCGCGGTACGCGTCGAGCAGCAGCCAGCCCGCGCCGAGATAGGCGGCCGTGGTGTCGGTGAGGATCTCGTTGTCGCGGGTGCCGGGGAACGCCAGGTCGAGCCGGTGCAGATACACATGGGTGACCTCGTGGGCGAGGGCCGCGCCGATGTCCCGGCGGTGGGTCTTGAAGCGGGAGTTGAGCTCGACGAAGTACTCCGGGCCCGCGGCCAGCTCGACGTTTCCCGCGTGCCGCATCTCGCGGAAGCTCACGATCATGCGGGCGTCGGGGAGGCGCAGATGCCGCACCATGACCCGGGCCACCCGCTGGGCGCCGAGGTAGAGATCGTCCTGGTCGGAGAAGGCCACATCGCCCGGGGCCACGCTGAGCCCGAAGGTCCGCACCCCGTCGTACGACAGGCGCTTGTAGAGCGCGGTGAGCGCGGCCCGGACGGTGTCCAGGTGCGGGAATCCGTGCTCGATGTCGCTGCCCGGTGCCGCCACGCCGTCACCCCGTAGCCGTCGTCCGCCGTGCCCCCTGTCTCCACGATACGGGCGCCGGGCCCGGTCGCGCCGCAGGCCTGGCCGGAAAGCGACCCTTGTCAGGCCGATCGGGCCGTTCGGATAATCGCAACGCTGCTTGGCATGAGCCTGGCAAGTAGCTCAACCCCCCACGAAGGGAACTCCGTTGCGGAATCACCGGAAGCCCGTCAAGAGAGCGGCCGCCGTCGGAGCCGTCGCCCTCGCCGCGTTCAGCCTGCTGCCCGGCACTTCCCTGGCCCAGGCCAAGAGCCCCGAGCCCGGCCCCTCCGTCGTCGGCGGCACCCGCGCCGCCCAGGGTGAATTCCCGTTCATGGTGCGGCTGTCCATGGGCTGTGGCGGCGCCCTCTACACCCAGGACATCGTGCTCACAGCCGCCCACTGTGTGTCCGGCAGCGGCGCGAACACCTCCATCACCGCCACCGCCGGCGTGGTCGACCTCCAGAGCTCCAGCGCCGTCAAGGTCAAGTCCACCCGGGTCCTCCAGGCCCCGGGCTACAACGGCACCGGCAAGGACTGGGCACTGATCAAGCTCGCCCAGCCCATCAACCAGCCCACCCTCAAGATCGCCGAGACCACCGCCTACAACAACGGCGACTTCACCGTCGCGGGCTGGGGCGCCGCGGTCGAGGGCGGCGGCCAGCAGCGCTACCTGCTCAAGGCCACCGTGCCCTTCGTCGACGACACCACCTGCAAGAGGGCGTACAGCGACCTTGTCGCCGGCGAGGAGATCTGCGCCGGATTCATGGACACCGGCGGCGTCGACACCTGCCAGGGCGACTCCGGCGGCCCGATGTTCCGCAAGGACGAGGCAGGGGCGTGGATCCAGGTCGGCATCGTCAGCTGGGGCGACGGCTGCGCCCGCCCCGGCAAGCCCGGCGTCTACACCGAGGTGAGCACCTTCGCCAAGGACATCAAGGCAGGCGCCACCCAGCTCGGCGGCTGACACGTGTGCGCCCCTGGCCCATCAGCCAGGGGCGCTCAGCCCTGCCCGTAACACAGACAAAACGGATGCCCCGCGGGATCACTGAACACCCGGAACCCCGCCCGCTCGCCCCCGCTGTCGTACAGGAACGTCGCGCCCAGGGCGATCACCTCCCGCTGCGCGTCCTCGATCATCTCGACGTCGAAGTCCAGATGGAACTGTTGCGGATGGTCCGGGTCCGGCCAGCGCGGCGGCTTGTGGTCGGGCGCCGCCTGGAAGGCGTACCTCACCCCCTCCGGCGAGGTGAGCGTCACCCATTCCGGCCTGCTGTCGTCCACCCGCCCGCCCAGGATCCCGGCGTAGAAACCGGCCAGCGCCCCGGGGTCGGGGCAGTCCACGACGATGCACTGAAGCTTCGCGATCATCTCCCGACGATATCTCCGCACCCGGAATTCCCACCCCGAATGGAACCCGCAGATCCATAACCCACTCCTCCAGGGTGGAGGCGCTCGACCGGGGAGAGCACTCCGACCCGACCGCCTCCGGCCCCTCACCCACCCCCCACAGGGGCCGGGGGCGGTCACCCGCCGGTAACCGGAGCGTGCCGGGCCGCATAGGCTCACCGCCATGAGCACCAACGACGAGATCGACGAGTCCGTCCGCGCGGAACTCGCCCGGCTGCGCGACTCCATCGACAACATCGACGCGGCCGTGGTCCATATGCTGGCCGAGCGCTTCAAGTGCACCCAGCAGGTCGGCTACCTCAAGGCCGCCCACAAGCTCCCCCCGGCCGACCCGGCCCGCGAGGCCCGCCAGATCACGCGGCTCCGCGACCTCGCGGAGAGCGCCAAGCTCGACCCCGCCTTCGCCGAGAAACTCCTCAACTTCATCATCGCCGAGGTCATCCGGCACCACGAGACCATCGCGCGCTCCTGATGGACGAGGAGCCGCTGCCCGGCGGCTTCGTCACCGAGGTCGTCCGGGTCGGCAACACCGTCCGGCGCCGCCCCGCCGAACGGGCCGCCTACGTACGCCTCACCCACTTCGCCCGGCACGGCTGGCCCGGCGCGCCCCGCCACCTCGGCACCGACGAGCAGGGCCGCGAGGTGCTCTCGTACCTCGACGGTCACGTCGCATGGCAGCCGGACCAGCCGCCCACCGTCGGCGACGACGAGAGCCTGGCCGCGATGGCCCGCCTGATCCGCGAGTTCCACGACCTGACCGCCGGGACGCCGCTCGCCGAGGGCGACGAGGTGGTGTGCCACAACGACCTGTCCCCGAAGAACACCGTCTACCGCCCCCGCCCCGTCGCCTTCATCGACTGGGACACCGCCGCGCCGGGCCGACGCGTCCACGACGTGGCACACGCCTGCCGACAGTTCTGCGGCCCGGGCCCCGAAGGCCCCGGGCCGGACGGGACCGGCCGCCGCATGGCCGTCGTCTGCGAACGTGACCGCGCGCCCGCGCGGCTGAGGGGGGCCTTTCCCCACCCCGCCCCTTCCCGTTTCCATGGGGCTCCGCCCCCTGACCCCCGATGCGCTCGGGCGGCCCGGCGGGCGGGCCCGGCCTGCGGCGCTGCTGACGCTTCCCGGCCGGTCCGGAGCCCCCGGCGGCAAGGCACCGGGGGCGGGACGCAGGGGGAGCCGCCGACGGCGGGAGGGGGTGGGGGTGCAGGGGTGGTGCCCTGGACGCTTACGCATATTTGTGGCGCGAAGTTCCGGGTAACACCGCGCTTCCGGGCACCGGCGCCGTAAATATGCGGTCCAGGGTGACAGCCCCGGAGGCCCCACCCCCGCACCACGCACCCACAGCAGGCGCACCCCCACCGGACCGGCGCGGTCCAGGTGTGACAGCCCCGGAGGCCCCGCCCCCGGCACCACCCACGCACCCCACGCGCACCCCACACCGGACCGGCGCGGTCCAGGCGTGACAGCCTCGGAGCCCCCGCCCCCGGCACCACCACGAACAGCAGGCGCACCCCCACCGGACCCGCGCGCCCCGCAACCTCTTCCCACGCGTGTGACCCCCACAGGCAGTAGGGCAGCATGTCTTCATGTCCGTACTGACGCGCGACGAAGCGCAGACCCGAGCCAGCCTCATCGAGGTCCATCGCTACACCATCGACCTCGACCTCACCCGTGGCGATGAGATCTTCGGCTCCACCACCACCATCCGCTTCACCGCGCGCGAAACGGACGTAGACACCTTCGCCGAGCTCAAACCGGCCGCCCTGCACCGCGCCGTGCTCGACGGCCAGGAGCTCCCCCTCGACAACGCCGCCGACGTGATCGCCGAGGGCCGCCTGCCGCTCACCGGGCTCGCCGAGGGCGAGCACGAGCTGCGCGTCGAGACGGACATGCGCTACTCCCGCACCGGCGAGGGCATGCACCGCTTCACCGACCCCGCCGACGGCGAGACATACCTCTACACCATGTGTTGTATGTCCGACGCCAACGACGTCTTCGTCGGCTTCGACCAGCCCGACCTCAAGGCCGTCTTCGAGCTGCACGTCACCGCCCCGCCCGAGTGGACCGTCCTCGGCAACGGCATCGCCACCCGCGTCGGCGAACCGCACGAGGGCCGCTGGCGGCTCGCGCCCACCCCGCCCATCAGCACCTATCTGTTCGCGGTCGCCGCCGGCCCGTACCACTCGGTGCGCACCGAGCACGCCGGTCTGCCGTTCGGCCTGCACGTACGCCGCTCCCTCGCGCCGTACCTGGAGGCCGACGCCGACGAGCTCTTCGACATCACCCGCCGCTGCTTCGACCGCTACCACGAGATCTTCGACGAGCCGTACCCCTTCGACTCCTACGACCAGGCGTTCGTCCCGGAGTTCAACGCCGGCGCCATGGAGAACCCCGGTCTCGTCACCTTCCGCGACGAATTCGTCTACCGCTCCGCCGTCACCGACGCCGAGCGCCAGACCCGCGCCATGGTCATCGCCCACGAGATGGCCCACATGTGGTTCGGCGACCTGGTCACCATGAAGTGGTGGGACGACATCTGGCTCAACGAGTCCTTCGCCGAGTACATGGGCTACCAGACCCTCACCGAGACCACCCGCTACACCGACACCTGGGCCGACTTCGGCGTCCGCCGCAAGAACTGGGGCTACGACGCCGATCAGCGCCCCTCCACCCACCCCGTGGCCCCGGAGCCCGAGCAGGTCCCCGACACCGCCGCCGCCCGGCTCAATTTCGACGGGATCTCCTACGCCAAGGGCGCCTCCGCGCTGCGCCAGCTCGTCGCCTGGCTCGGCGAGCGGAACTTCCTCGACGGCATCAACGCCCACTTCGCCCGGCACCGCTTCGGCAACGCCACCCTCGCCGACTTCATCGACTCGCTCGCCGAGGCGTCCGGCCGGGACGTCCACGCCTGGGCGGATCGCTGGCTGCGCACCACCGGAGTGGACACCCTCACGCCCGTGATCACCACCAACGGCGGCCGGTGGACCGCGGAGATCCACCACCAGGGCACCGACGAGAGCAGCCCCCGCCCCCACCGCATCGCCATCGGCCTGTACGACCACGAGCCCGCCGCCCCCCACAAGCTCGTGCTGCGCGACCGCGTCGAGGCCGAGCTGAACGAGGGCGACGGCGCACTGACCCTCCCCTTCACCGGGCCCCGCCCCGATCTGCTGCTCCTCAACGACGGGGACCTCACCTACGCCAAGATCCGCCTGGACCCCGGCTCCTGGAAGACCGTCCTGCGCTCCCTGTCCGGCCTCCCCGAAGCCCTCAGCCGCGCCGTCGTGTGGAACGCCGCGCGCGACATGGTGCGCGACGGGGAGCTGGCGCCCGGCGCCTATCTCGACGCCGCCCGCGCCCACCTCCCGCACGAGACGGACATAGCCATCGTCCAGGGTGTGCTCGCCTTCGCCCGCAACCAGATCGCCGACCGCTATCTGCCCGCCCACCGCCGCGCCGCCGCCCTCGCCACCATCACCGCCACCTGCCGCGACCTGCTGCGCCGTACCGAGGACGGCTCGGGCCCCGGGCTGCGGCTCGCCGCCGTGCGCACGTTCATCCACAGCGCCACCTCGGCCGCCGAGCTGAGCGACTGGCTCGACGGCGACACCGTCCCCGGCGGCCCGGCCCTCGACCCCGAGCTGCGCTGGCAGATCCTCGGACGGCTCGCCGTCCTCGGCGCCGCCACCCCCGGCGACATCGACGCCGAGCTCGTCCGGGACTCCAGCGCCACCGGCCAGGAGGGCGCCGCGCGCTGCCGCGCCGCGCTCCCGGACGCCGAGGCCAAACGCGCCGCCTGGGCCGCGCTGTTCGAGCCCGACGACGGCCCCGAGCTGTCGAACTACCTGGTCACCGCCACGGCCGGGGGCTTCTGGCAGCCCGAACAGCATGCCCTCCTCGACGAGTACGTCACCGCCTACTTCCCGGCCGCCGTCGCCCTGGCCGACCGCCGTGGCCCCGCCATCGCGGACTCGGTCGCCCGCTGGGGCTTCCCGTCGACGGTGGACGAGCGGACGCTGCGGCTGGGGGAGGAGTGCCTGAACAGCGACGACCCGTCGGCCTCCGCCTCCACCTCCCCGGAGCTGCGCCGCCGCCTGGGCGACGAGATCGACGATCTGCGCCGGGCGCTGCACGTCCGGCAGGCCCAGGAGAACGAGGCGTAGGCCCGGCAGGAGGCCCCAGAAGCACGCACGACACAACCGCACCAGAAGGGCATCACGAACCCCCACAAACCAGCATCTTTCGATCGCCCCGCGCCCCCTCCCCAGGGGGCGTTCACCTGTTCGCGGCCCTGTTCGCGACAGCCATTCGAGCCGTCCCGCGTACCCGGGGCGGCCCGGCGCCCCGCCGGGTATCGCGTATCTCTGCATAGCGCCAAGCAATCACCAAGACGGCGTGGCCAGATCATGGGGTGCCGTTGGCCGAACGCACCCCCGCCGAGGGCCCGCCCCGCCGAACCGCGGCGTCGGCGCGCCGGGCCGGTGGCAGCCTCCTGGCGTGATGTGGATGAGATGGGCGCGGCCGGACCGGGAGTTGCCGCCGGGCGGCTTCGCTCCGGTGATGGCGACGGGGATCGTCTCGCAGGCCGTCGGATCGGCGGGTGCGCGATGGCTGTCGGACGGGCTGCTGGCGGTGGCCGTGGCGATGTACGGGCTGCTGCTGGCGGCCTGGGCGCGGCGCGTGACGAGGCACCGGCATGACGTGGCGGCGGAGCTGAGGGACCCGGCGACGGTGTTCGGCTTCTTCACCTTCGTCGCGGGCTCCGATGTGCTCGCCACCCGGCTGGCGGCCGGGCCGTGGTGGCCGGCCGCGGCGACTCTGCTGGCCGTGGCCCTGCCCGTATGGCCGGCGCTGATGTGGTGCGCGGGGCGCGTGGTGCGCGGGCTCGGCCCGGCCGGAGCCCTGCGGCGCGTCGAGGGCGGCTGGTTTCTGTGCGTGGTGGGGCTCCAGTCCGTGGTGCTGGCGGCCGGCGCGCTGGAACCCCACCGGGCCCTGGCGGCGAAGACGGCCGGCTGGGCGCTGGGGGTGGTGCTGTACGTCGTGGTGGCCACCGGGGTGGCGGGCCGGCTGCTGCGCTTCGGCGTCCGGCCGCGGGAGCTGACACCGCCGTACTGGGTCACGATGGGCGCCTGCGCGATCAGCCTGCTGGCCGGCGCCCGGCTCGTCGCACAGGGGCTTGGCACCTCGCCCCTGCGGGCCCCGGTCGAGGGGTTTCTCCTGGTCATGTGGGGTTGGGCCACCTGTCTGCTGCCGGTGCTGGTGGCCGCCGGGGTCTGGCGGCACGGGGTGCACCGGGTGCCGCTGAGCTATGAGCCGACGTGGTGGACGATCGTCTTCCCGCTGGGCATGTACTCCGTGTCCACGGCCGCCGTCGGCGCCGCCGAGGGGCCGTACGGCCTCGTCGCCGTCGGGCATGTGATGGCGTGGGCTGCCTCTGTGGCATGGGCGCTGGTCTCGTTCGGCGCGTGGGCCGGTCGAAGATCCGGCCAGAAAAAGTGGTCAAGAAACGGCAAGGTCCCCCGTCCGGCGCCGTCCGGGCGCTGAAGAGGCCCGCACCCCACCCGCCCGCCAGGCAGCTTTGACGCGCAGTCAACTCCCGTTCACTTTTGCCATGTGGGCAAGTCATAGGCCTGAGGCAAGCATTGCAAAGTGCAAGAAAAAACAGTTTCAGGTGATGCTAAATGGCTGAAAGCAGTCAGACTGTGCGGCTGATGTGCGAGCGATGCTGTGGCGCGAACCGAATCAGGTCACGTCCGCTGCCGGGGGAAACGGCACGGGGCCCCACCCCAGAGGAGTTGTTGGTCCGTGGCGCGTCGCACAACACGATCGGAGGCCGAGGCAGCCGCAGCAGCGGTGACCGAGCGTCTCCTGCGGGCCGGGGCGTCCCTGAGGCGCACCCCGACCACCCGAGACCTGCGGGCCGTGTACCGGACCGACCAGGTCGTGGAGGACTCCCCGTACCGGGAGCGCTGGGCGCATGACAAGGTGGTGCGCTCCACGCATGGCGTGAACTGCACCGGCTCCTGCTCCTGGAAGGTGTACGTCAAGGACGGGCTGATCACCTGGGAGACCCAGCAGACCGACTACCCCTCGGTCGGCCCCGACCGCCCGGAGTACGAGCCCCGCGGCTGCCCGCGGGGCGCCTCCTTCTCCTGGTACACCTACTCGCCCACCCGGGTGCGCTACCCACACGCCCGCGGCGTGCTGGTCGAGCTCTACCGGGAGGCCAAGGCGCGGCTCGGCGACCCGGTGGCGGCCTGGGCGGAGATCACCGGCGACCCGGACAAGCGCCATCGCTACCAGTCGGCCCGCGGCAAGGGCGGGCTGGTGCGCATCGGCTGGGAGGAGGCGCTGGAGATCGCGGCGGCCGCCCATGTGCACACCCTGCGGACCTATGGCCCGGACCGGATCGCCGGGTTCTCCCCGATCCCCGCCATGTCGATGGCCTCGCACGCCGTCGGCGCCCGCTTCATGTCGCTGATCGGCGCGCCGATGATCTCCTTCTACGACTGGTACGCGGATCTGCCCATCGCCTCCCCCCAGGTGTTCGGCGACCAGACCGACGTACCCGAGTCGGGCGACTGGTGGGACGCCGCCTATCTGATGCTGTGGGGGTCGAACGTCCCGGTCACCCGCACCCCCGACGCCCACTGGATGGCCGAGGCCCGCTACCGGGGGCAGAAGGTGGTGGTGGTCTCCCCGGACTACGCGGACGCCACCAAGTTCGCCGACGAGTGGCTGCACCCGCACCCCGGCACCGACGGCGCGGTCGCCATGGCGCTGGGGCACGTGATCCTCAAGGAGTGCTTCGCCGAGCGCGAGGTCCCCTACTTCACCGACTACGTCAGCCGCTTCACCGACCTGCCGTTCCTGGTGGAGTTGGTGGAACCGACGGAGCGGGAGCCGTCCGGACACCACACCCCCGGCAAGTTCCTCACCGCCGCCGACCTGGAGGCGACCCACCCGGGCCTGGCCGCCCACGCCGACGAGGCGGCCCGGCGCTGGATGCCGGTGCTCCACGACGCGGAGACCGACCGCCCGGTCGTCCCCAACGGCACTATGGGCGACCGCTGGAGCAAGGGCGGCGAGGGCCGCTGGAACCTGGACCTGGCGGGCATCACGCCCCGGCTCACCTTCCACCGAACCACAGGCGTCGAGACCGTCGAGGTCGAACTGCCCCGCTTCGATGTGCCAGGCGCCACCGTCCGGCGCGCCGTCCCCGCGCGGCGGCTCGGCGGCCGGCTGGTCACCACGGTCTTCGACCTGCTCATGGCCCAGTACGCGGTGGGCCGCCCGGGCCTGACCGGACAGTGGCCCACCGGCTACGACGACGCCTCGGTGCCCGGCACCCCCGCCTGGCAGGAGGCCATCACCTCCGTCCCGGCCGCTGCCGTGATCCGCGCGGCGCGCGAGTTCGCGGCCACCGCCGAGAAGAGCCGCGGGCGCTGCATGATCGTGATGGGGGCGGGCACCAACCACTGGTTCCACTCCGACACCATCTACCGCTCCTTCCTCACCCTGCTGTTGCTCACCGGCTGCCAGGGCGTCAACGGCGGAGGCTGGGCGCACTACGTGGGCCAGGAGAAGGTGCGGCCCTTCACCGGCTGGCAGCAGATGGCCACCGCGGCCGACTGGGTGCGGCCGTCCCGGCAGATGGCCGGCACCCCGTACTGGTATCTGCACACCGACCAGTGGCGCTACGAGCGGTACGGCGCCGACGCGCTGGCGTCCCCCACCGGCCGCGGCCTGTTCGCCGGCCGGCACACCGCGGACCTGGTCGCCCAGTCCATGCGGCTCGGCTGGATGCCCTCGTACCCCACCTTCTCCACCAACCCCCTCGACCTGGGCCGCCGGGTGCAGGAGAGCGGACGGCCGGCGGGGGAGTGGGTCGCGGAACAACTGGCCACCGGGGGACTGGACTTCGCCTGCGAGGACCCGGACGCGCCGGAGAACTGGCCCCGCGTGCTGACCGTCTGGCGAGCCAACCTCATCGGCTCCTCGGCCAAGGGAAACGAGTACTTCCTGCGCCATCTGCTCGGCGCCCGCGACAACGCCACCGCAGAGGAGGCCCCGCCCGGCAACCGCCCGGCGGATGTGACCTGGCGCGATACGGCGCCGCACGGGAAGCTCGACCTGCTGCTGGCGCTGGACTTCCGGATGACCTCCACCACGCTCTTCGCCGACCTCGTCCTGCCCGCCGCCACCTGGTACGAGAAGCACGACCTGTCCAGCACCGACATGCACCCGTACGTCCATGCCTTCACCCCGGCGATCATCCCGCCCTGGCAGGCCCGCACCGACTTTGAGATCTTCCACGGCCTCGCCCGCAAGCTGAGCGAACTCGCCGCCGGACGGCTGGAGGTCGCCCACGACCTGGTGGCCTGCGCCCTGATGCACGACACCCCCGGCGAGACCGCCCAGCCCGGCGGCACCGTCCCGGACTGGCGCGACGCCGCGACCGGCGCCGTGACGGGCGCCGAGCCCGGCCGGAACCTGCCGGACTTCGCCCTCGTCGAGCGCGACTACACCGCCGTCGCCGACCGGCTCGCCGCCTTCGGCCCCCTCGCCGAACGGCAGGGGATGCGGGTCAAGGGCGTGGGCGTCGACCCCACGCCGGAGGCGGCCTGGCTGGCCGACCGCTGTGGCACCGCCACGCGGGGCGCCGCCAAGGGACGGCCGCTGCTGGACACCGACACCAAGATGTGCGAGGCGATCCTCGCCCTCTCCGGCACCACCAACGGGCGCATCGCCGCCGAGGGATTCCGGCAGCTCGCCGACCGCTGCGGACCGGACTCGGGCCTCACCGAACTGGGCGCCTCGGTGGCCGAGCGCCGCGTGGTGTTCTCCGACACCCAGACCCGCCCGGTGCAGGTCGGCGCCAGCTTCGAGTGGTCCGGCAAGGAGGCCCCTGACCGCCGCTACGCGCCGTTCACCATCAACACCGAGCACCGCAAGCCCTGGCACACCCTCACCGGCCGCCAGCACTTCTACCTGGACCACGACTGGATGGCCGAGCTCGGCGAGCAACTGCCCGTCTACCGGCCCCCGCTGGACATGGCCGCCTTGGGCGAGGCCCCGCCACCCGGCACCGGCCCCGATGACGCCGGCCGCTCCGTGACCGTCCGCTATGTCACCCCGCACTCCAAGTGGTCCATCCACTCCGAGTACCAGGAAAACCTGATCATGCAGACGCTGGCCCGCGGCGGCCCCGTCATCTGGCTCAGCGTGCCCGACGCCCAGGCCATCGGCGTGGCCGACAACGAGTGGATCGAGGCCGTCAACGCCAACGGCGTCGTCGTCGCCCGGGCCGTGGTCTCCCACCGCATGCCCGAAGGCACGGTGTTCATGTACCACGTGCAGGAACGCATGGTGAACGTGCCCAAGTCCGAAGCCACCGGCGGCCGCGGCGGCACCCACAACGCCCTCACCAAGCTGCTCATCAAGCCCACCCACCTCATCGGCGGCTACGCCCAGCTCTCCTTCGCCCCCAACTACTACGGACCGACCGGCAACCAGCGCGACGCGATCACCGTCATCCGGCGCCGGTCCCAGAACGTGGAGTACTGACATGCCCCGCCGCCAGCCGTCCCGCCCCAGGGTGATGGCCCAGGTCGCCATGGTCATGAACCTCGACAAGTGCATCGGCTGCCACACCTGCTCGGTCACCTGCAAACAGACCTGGACCAACCGGTCCGGCACCGAATACGTCTGGTTCAACAACGTCGAGACCCGCCCCGGCCAGGGCTATCCACGCGGCTACGAGGACCAGGACAAGTGGAAGGGCGGCTGGCACCTGAAGAACGGCCGGCTCGTACCGCGCACCGGCGGCCGCGCCCGCCGCCTGGCCCGGCTGTTCGCCAACCCCGAACTCCCCTCCCTCGACGACTACTACCAGCCCTGGACGTACGACTACGACAACCTCACCACCGCCCCCCTCGGCGAGGACCTGCCCACCGCCCCGCCCCGCTCCCTCATCGACGGCCGCCCCACCGCCGTCACCTGGGGCCCCAACTGGGACGACGACCTCGGCGGCGGCCCCGAACACCTCGCCGGCGACCCCGTACTCGCCAAGATGACCGAGAAGGTCCGCCTGGAGTACGAGCAGGCGTTCATGTTCTACCTGCCGCGCATCTGCGAACACTGCCTCAACCCCTCCTGCGTCGCCGTCTGCCCCTCCGGCGCGATGTACAAGCGGGTCGAGGACGGCATCGTCCTCGTCGACCAGGACCGCTGCCGCGGCTGGCGGATGTGCGTCAGCGGCTGCCCGTACAAGAAGGTCTACTTCAACCACCGCAGCGGCAAGGCAGAGAAGTGCACCTTCTGCTACCCGCGGATCGAGGCCGGCGAGCCCACCGTCTGCTCCGAGACCTGCGTGGGCCGGCTGCGCTACCTCGGCGTGCTGCTCTACGACCCGGACAAGGTCGGTGAGGCCGCCGCCGTCCCCGACGAGAAGGACCTGTACGAGGCCCAGCTCGGCTGCTTCCTCGACCCCGACGACCCGGAAGTGGCCCGCGCCGCCGAGGAGTCCGGCATCCCGCACGACTGGATCGAGGCCGCCCGCCGCTCCCCGGTCCACGCGCTGATCACCCGGTACAAGGTGGCGCTGCCGCTGCACCCCGAATACCGCACCATGCCCATGGTCTGGTACATCCCGCCGCTCTCCCCGGTCGTCGACGCGCTCACCGCCACCGGCCACGACGGCGAGGAGCCCGCCAACCTCTTCGGCGCCATCGACGCCCTGCGCATCCCCGTCTCGTACCTCGCCGAGCTGTTCACCGCGGGCGACCCGGAGCCGGTCGAGGCGGCTCTGTGCCGGCTCGCCGCCATGCGCAGCCACATGCGGCGGATCAACCTGGGCGAGGAGCGGGACCCCGCGATCGCCCGCGCGGTCGGCATGGACCAGGAGGCCATCGAGGGCATGTACCGACTGCTGGCCCTGGCCAAGTACGAGGAGCGGTACGTCATCCCCACCGGCTACGCCGCGGGCTCGGGCAGCACAGGCAGCGCCGGTCCCACCGACACGTGCAGCCTCGACGCCGACGGACTGCCCGGCATGATGCCGGACGGCTTCCCCGGCGCCGACGACTTCCACGCCCCACCGGTGCCCGCCCCCTCCGGAGCGGGTGCCGGGCTCGCCGGCCGGTTCAACCTGCTCAACTGGAACGGCCGCGGACGCCCCGGCGGACTGTTCCCGCGCCACGCCGAGGAACAGCGGTGAGCCCCATGAGCCCGGGGCACGCAACGAACCCGGCGACCCCTGCTGTGCACCAGGCCGCCGCCCTCCTCCTCGGCTACCCCGACCGGCACTGGCCCGCGCGCCTGACCCTGGTACGGGACGCCCTCGGCGAGCTGACCGGCCCCGGCACCGCGCCGCTGCTGCGATTCTGCGCCGCCGTACGGGACATCCCCGTACTCGACCTGGCCGCCCGCTACGTCGTCACCTTCGACCGCAGCCGACGGCGCACCCTGCACCTCACCTACTACACCGACGGCGACACCCGGCGCCGCGGCGGCTCGCTCGCCGACTGGAAGGCCCGCTACCGCGCGCACGGCTGGGAGCCCCCCGAGGACGAGCTGCCCGACCACCTGCCCCTGGCCCTGGAGTTCGCCGCCCGCTGCCCCGCCCCGGGGGTGCGGCTGCTGAGCGAACACCGCCCCGCGATCGAGCTGCTGAGGATGGCCCTGGCCGACCACGACAGCCCCTACGCCGACGTCCTGCTCGGCGTCTGCGACACCCTGCCGGGCCCGTCCCCCGCCGACCGCGCCACCGCCCTGGCCCTCGCCCGCAGCGGACCGCCCGCCGAGGCGGTCGGCCTGACCCCCTTCGCCGCGACCGCCCCCGAGCGCGCCGGCCACCTTCCGGGAGGAACCGGCCGATGAAACACCTGAACATCGCCCTGTGGGGCGTACTGCCCTACCTCGTCCTCGTGCTCTTCGCCGCCGGCACCGCCTGGCGCTACCACTACGACCGCTTCGGCTTCACCACCCGCTCCAGCCAGCTGCACGAACACCGCCTGCTGAGCATCGGCGGCCCGCTCTTCCACTTCGGGCTGCTGTTCGTCGCCGCGGGCCATGTCGTCGGCCTCGTCGTCCCCGAGTCGCTCACCGAGCGGCTGCGCGTCAGCGAAGGGCTGTACCACGCCAACGCGCTGCTGGTCGGCGGCACCGCGGGCCTCGCCACCGCCGCGGGCCTGGGGCTGCTGCTGTACCGGCGGCTGCGGGTGCCCGCCGTACGGGCGGCGACCAGCCGCAGCGACCGGGCCGTCTACCCGGTGCTCGCCGCCGTCCTGCTGGCCGGGCTCACCGCGACCGCCACGGGCGCGAGCAAGGACGCCTACGACTACCGGCAGGGCGTGTCCGTCTGGTTCCGCAGCCTGTTCACCCTCGACCCCGACGTCCCGGCCATGGCCCACGCGCCCCTCGTCTACCGGCTGCACGCCCTGCTGGGCCTGGCGCTGTTCGCGCTGTGGCCCTTCAGCCGGCTCGTCCACGCCTTCGCCGCCCCCCTCGGCTACCTGGCCAGGCCGTACGTGGTCTACCGCTCCCGCACCCCGGCCCGGCCGTACCGCCACCCCGCGCTCACCGGACCGGACGACGCGGACGGACCTCCCCGGAAGCGGCGGCGAGCACATCGCTGACCCGGGCGGGCCCGGCCCCCGGCGGCCCGGCCGCGCGGAGGTCCGGCTCGTCCGCGACCGCGCCCAACGCCCGCAGCCCGCGCACCAGCCCGGACCGCACATCCGCGGGCAACCGCTCCACCAGGACGGCGATCTCCGCGCGCCGGTACTCCAGCACCCGGTCCACCACCTCCGCGCCCCGGTCCGTCAGCCGCAGCACCACTTCCCGGCGGCTGTCCGGATTGACCCGCCGGTCCACCAGCCCCAGGGACTCCAGACGGTCCACCGTCCGCATGGCGGTGGACGGGTTGACCCCCAGCCCGGACGCCAGCGCCGCCAGCTTCGCGGGGCCACAGCTGTCCAGCACCACCAGGGCGCGCAGCTGCGTCGCCGTCAGCGTCTCGTCGATCGAGGCGAGCGCCCGCGCGGAGATCGCCACCAGCAGCCGCGTCGCGGCCAGCACCGAGGCGATGAGCTCCTCGGTCAGATCGCTGTCGTCCGGCTGCCGGTCCATCGCGCCCCCCTGGCCTCCTGCCGTTCCGTGCCCGGCATCGTACGGAAACCGCCGCGTGCCGCTCCGCGATCAATTCCCGCACCGGCACTACCACGTACGAGTGGACCTGCCGCCGCCACGCCCCGAACCGCTTGCCTGCGAAGTACTTTAGGCCGTGTTCCGGAAGCTTCGCCGAAGTTCCGCCCGTTCCGCGAGGTCTGGTCCGTCCACTGACGCCGCGAGACCCGCCTCCCGGGCGATCGGCGCCGCCTCCGAGACATCGCCAGGACCGCTCCCACCCCGCCCGAACTCGAGACGAGGGGCACACCCATGCCTGTGCCCGCTTCCGGGACCGCCCGCCTCCTGGCCGGCGGTATCGAAGGCCCGCGCGCGCTCCGCCCGATGCTCGACACCGTCCTCCACGCCCTCGCCACCGGCGCCGCCGACCGCGGCGGCCCCCTCCCGCCCGGCGGCCCCCGCGCCGTCGCCCGCCGCGTACGGGCCGCCGCCGAGCCCGTGCTGCCCACCGTCGGCACCGGCGCCCGCGCAGCCCTGCACACCCTCGTCCGGGCCCTCGCCGCGGGCGCCGCCGACCCCGCCGAGCCGCACTGCACCGCCCATCTGCACTGCCCGCCGCTCGCCGTCGCGGCCGCCGCCGACTTCGCCGCCAGCGCCCTCAACCCCTCCCTCGACTCCTGGGACCAGGCCCCCGCCGCCGGCGAGCTCGAGACGCTGACCTGCCGCGCCCTGGCCCGGCTCGTCCACCCCCGCCGCCCGGCCCCCGACGCCCTCGCCACCACCGGCTCCACCGAGGCCAACCAACTCGCCCTGCTGCTCGCCCGCGAGGCCGCCCGTACGGCGGGCGCCACGGACCCCCTCCAGGTCGTCTGCGGGGCCAACGCCCACCACAGCGTCCACCGCGCGGCCTGGCTCCTCGGCCTCCCCGAGCCGCTCACGATCCCCACCCCCACCGGCGTCCTGGACCCGGCCCGCCTCCACGACGCCCTCACCGGGCTCCCCGGCCGCCCCCTGCTCGTCGTCGCCACCGCGGGCACCACCGACACCGGCGCCATCGACCCCCTGCCGCCCATTGCCGACCTCTGCGACCGCCATGCGGCCACCCTCCACATCGACGCCGCCTACGGCGGCCCGCTCCTGTTCAGCAACACCCTGCGGACCAGGCTCGACGGGCTCGACCGAGCCCGGACCGCCGCCCTCGACCTGCACAAACTCGGCTGGCAGCCCGCCGCGGCCGGCCTCCTCGCCGTCCCCGACAGCGCCGCCCTCGCCCCGCTCGCCCACCGCGCCGAGTACCTCAACGCCGCCGACGACGCCGCCGCCGGCCTCCCCGACCTCCTCGGCCGCTCCCTGCGCACCACCCGCCGCCCCGACATTCTCAAGATCGCCGTCACCCTGCGCGCCCTCGGCCGCCGCGGCCTCGGCGACCTCGTCGAGCGCGCCTGCGCCGCCGCCCAGGACCTCGCCGACCTCATCGACTCCCGCCCCGGACTCGACCTCTACGCACGCCCCGCCATCAGCACCGTCCTCTTCCGGCCCACCGGAGCAGGCCCGGCCGCCGTCGCCGCCGTACGACGCCGCCTCCTGCGCGAGGGCCGGGCCGTCCTCGGCCGAGCCGCCACATCCGATGGGCTGTGGCTCAAGGCCACCGTCCTCAACCCGCACATCCAGCCCAGCGACCTGCGGGCGCTGGTCGAACTCGTGGAAGGCAACTCCCCATGAGCACCGCGCAACCCCCCACCCACAACACCACCCCCGCTCCCGCTCCCACCCCCGCGCCCGCCGCAGCCTGCCCCGAACATCCCCTGGACCTCGCCGGCATCGGCATCGGCCCCTTCAACCTCTCCCTGGCCGCCCTCGCCCACGGCGTCCCCAGCCTGCGCACCGCCTTCTACGAACAGCGCCCCGCCTTCCAGTGGCACTCGGGCCTCCTCGTCGACGGCGCCAGGGTCCAGGTCCCGTTCCTCGGCGACCTCGTCACCCTCGCCGACCCGGCCAGCCCCTGGACCTTCCTGAACTACCTCAAGGCCCACGAACGGCTCTTCCCCTTCTACCTCTCCGAGCGCTTCCACATCGAACGCGCCGAGTACGAGGACTACTGCCGCTGGGTCAGCCACCACCTCCCCAGCCTCCACTTCGGCCACCAGATCGACGCCGTCCGCTGGAACCACGACCACCTGCTCTTCGAGATCGACTTCACCGAACTCGACGCCAGGGGCCAGGCCCTGCACATGGGCCGCAGCTACACCCGCTCCCTGGTGCTCGGCGTCGGCACCGAACCCCACGTCCCCGCGCCCCTGTGCCCCCTCGTCGACGCCCCCGGCGTCCCCGTCATCCACTCCGCCGACTACCTCCAGCACCGCGAACAGCTGCTGGCCACCGGCCATGTCACCGTCGTCGGCTCCGGCCAGTCCGGCGCCGAGGTCTTCCTCGACCTGCTCCGCAACCGGCCGCCCGGCGCCGAAGGCCTCCACTGGCTCACCCGCACCCCCGCCTTCGCGCCCATGGAGTACAGCAAGCTCGGCCTCGAACACTTCACCCCCGACTACACCCGCTACTTCCACGCCCTGCCGGAGTGCGTGCGCGACCAACTGCTGCGCCGCCAGTGGCAGCTCTACAAGGGCATCGCGCACGACACCATGACGGAGATCCACGACGAGCTCTACCGCCGCGCCCGACAGGGCGGCTGGCCCGACGCCGTGCTCACCCCCGACGTCACCGTCCGCACCGCCGGCCGCATCGCCGACGCCCGCCTGGAACTCCACCTCGAACACCGCCAACAGGGCACCCGCAGCCGCCACACCACCGAAGCCGTGGTCCTCGCCACCGGCTACCGCGAACGGCGCATCGAGACCCTCATCGCCGCCCTCGACCCCTACATCCGCCGCGACTCCCGGGAACGCCCCCGCATCGACGAACACCACCGCATCGTCCTCGACCCCATCGTCAAGGGCTCCATCTACGTACAGAACGCCGAGCGCCACTCCCACGGCGTGGGCGCACCCGACCTCGGCCTCGCCGCCTGGCGCTCCGCCGTCATCCTCAACTCACTGACCACCGAACCGGTCTACGCCCTCCCGCGGCGCACCGCCTTCACCACCTTCGGCCTCCCGCCCACCGGCCCCGGCGCCCCCGTCATCGGCGGACACCTCCCCGAGCAGCGCG
This sequence comes from Streptomyces sp. NPDC028305, assembly GCF_055569495.1. Lineage (NCBI taxonomy): Bacteria > Bacillati > Actinomycetota > Actinomycetes > Kitasatosporales > Streptomycetaceae > Streptomyces > Streptomyces sp. NPDC028305. The sequence continues at coordinate 259,736 of NZ_JBVHTN010000001.1, read as the reverse complement.
ACCGCCTCGCCCACACCAGTACCTGACCACCCCGGCTTTCGATCAACCGACACCCAGGCCATCCTTGGGTGATGGCCAACAGACAGCTCAGAGTCGCCGCGTACGCCGTCTGCATCCAGGACGGCAAGATCCTCCTCGCCCGATGGGTCGGCCCCGACGCCAAACAGTGGACGATGCCCGGTGGCGGCATCCGGCACGGCGAAGACCCGTACGACGCCGCCATCCGCGAGGTCGAGGAGGAGACCGGCTACACCGTCGAGATCGACGACCTGCTCGGCATCGACTCCGTCCACCACCGCTATGCCCGCCGCCGCGGCCGCGACGCCGACTTCCACGGCCTCCGCGTCGTCTACACCGCGCATGTCGTCGGCGGGCAACTGCGCCACGAGACCAACGGCTCCACGGACCAGGCCGCCTGGGTCGACCTCGACCGCGTCGCCGAGCTGCCCCGCGTCCCGCTCGTGGACATCGCCCTGTCGCTGCACCGAGACCGCCCCGGGCAGGGCCGCGTTCAGACGCCCGTCTGACAAGGCGTCCGCACCCACCGCCCCACCCTTTTCTCCCCCTTCCTCTGCTTTTCTCCTCACCCGCGCGCAAGGAGCCCACCCCATGGATCACGCCTCCCCGCAGCCTTTGACCGCCGTGCCCTACGGCACCCCCGAAACCCCGCGCGTCGCGGTCCGCGGTGAGGCCCGCCTCGAAGTAGACCCCGAGATCGCCCGCCTCGGCGTCACCGTCAGCGCCCGCGGCAGCGACCGCCGCACCGCCCTCGAAGACCTCACCCGCCGCAACGCCCACGTCCTCGACCTCGTGAAGTCCTACGGCCAGGCGGTCGAGAAGCTGGAGACCGGCGCCTTCGCCATCACCCCGCAGCTCACCGCCAAGGGCCGTCACGAGCGCATACACGCCTACCACGGCCGAGTGCATCTCTCGGCCACCGTCTCCGACTTCACCGCGCTGGGCGAGCTCACCACCCGCCTCGCCGACCTGGACCTCACCCAGGTCAACGGCCCCTTCTGGGCCCTGCGCCCCGACTCGCCCGCCCATGCCGAAGCGCGCCGCCAGGCCGTACGGGAAGCGGTCCAGCGCGCCCGTGAGTACGCGGGCGCCCTCGACGCCCGGCTCGTCGCCCTCGTCGAGCTCGCCGACCTCAACGCGGAGCACGCCGAGCAGCCCTACCCCGTCGCCTACGGGGCGGCGCGCTCCGCCGGCTACGGCGGCGCGCCCCAGGCCGCCCCCGCCCTGGACCTCGAACCCCAGCGCCAGACCGTGTACGCGCAGGTCAACGCCCGCTTTACGATGTCGCCTCCGCAGCTTTGAGCGACCCGCACACTGACGTGCGCGGGTCAGATTAACCGCTCATCAGAGCGGACCCGCGCACGTTTCATTAGTTGTCGACGACCGGCTACCCAAAGGCCATGGGGGAGTGGCTGGATCCCGGTTCTTTACCGACTGGTAAGTCGTAGGCTCGCGGCATGCGCCGAGCAAAAATCGTCTGTACTTTGGGACCCGCAACCGACTCGTACGAGCAGATCAAGGCGCTCGTCGAAGCCGGAATGGACGTGGCCCGCTTCAACCTCAGCCACGGCACCTACGCCGAGCACGAGGAGCGTTACCGGCGAGTCCGAAAGGCCGCGCTGGAAACCGGTCGCAGCGTCGGCATCCTCGCCGACCTTCAAGGTCCGAAGATTCGTCTCGGCCGTTTCCATGAAGGCCCTGTACTCCTTGAACGCGGGGATGAGTTCACCATCACCGTCGAGCCGATCGAGGGCGACCGGCTGCGCTGCGGTACCACCTACAAAGGCCTGGCCACCGACGTCAGCCGGGGCGAGCGCATCCTCGTCGACGACGGCCGGGTCACCCTTGAAGTCGTGGACGTAGAAGGTCCGCGCGTGCACACCATGGTCATCGAAGGCGGCATGGTCTCCGACCACAAGGGCCTCAACCTCCCCGGAGTCGCCGTCTCCGTCCCCGCCCTCTCCGACAAGGACATCGAGGACCTCCGCTGGGCGCTGCGCACCGGCGCCGACATCATCGCCCTGTCCTTTGTCCGCAACGGCAACGACGTGGTGGATGTGCGGCGGGTCATGCAGGAGGAGGGCGTCCGGCTCCCGGTCATCGCGAAGATCGAGAAGCCGCAGGCGGTCGAGAACCTGGAAAAGATCGTCGATGCCTTCGACGGCATCATGGTCGCGCGCGGCGACCTGGGCGTGGAGATGCCGCTGGAGCAGGTGCCGCTCGTCCAGAAGCGCGCGATCAAGCTCGCCAAGCGGAACGCGAAGCCGGTCATCGTCGCGACCCAGATGCTCGACTCCATGATCGAGAACTCCCGCCCCACCCGGGCCGAGGCCTCGGACGTCGCCAACGCGGTCATCGACGGCACGGACGCGGTGATGCTCTCCGGCGAGACCAGCGTCGGCAAGTACCCCATCGAGACGGTCAAGACCATGGGCCGTATCGTCGCGGCGGCCGAAGAGGACATCCTCGCCAAGGGCCTCCCCCCGCTCACCGAACGCAACAAGCCCCGCACCCAGGGCGGCGCGGTCGCCCGCGCGGCGGCGGAGATGGGCGACTTCCTCGGCGCGAAGTTCCTGGTCGCCTTCACCCAGAGCGGCGACACCGTCCGCCGCCTCTCCCGCTACCGCTCACCCATCCCCCTCCTCGCCTTCACCCCCGAGCCGTCGACCCACTCCCAGCTGAACCTCACCTGGGGTGTGGAGACCTTCCTCGGTCCGATGGTCGAGTCCACGGACGAGATGGTGGCCCAGGTCGACGAGGAACTGCTGCGGATCGGCCGCTGCCAGAAGGGCGACCTCGTCATCATCACCGCCGGCTCCCCGCCCGGCGTCTCCGGCTCGACCAACCTCGTCCGCGTGCACCACATCGGCGAGGGCGACCTGCGGTAGGGGTCCGACGCGGGCCGGAGTGCGGGGCGCTGGGCGCGCGCCTAGTACTTCGGCCCGATGTGGGCGTCCATGAGGGCGACGGAGGCGCGCTTGGCGACGGAGATGTTCCAGGCGTTCGGCTGCTTCCAGTCGATGCCTAACTGGTCGAGCGTTTTGGTGTAAAGCCCCCGGGGCGTCAATGAGGCCCGGCCAGACATCCGCGCATGCGATGCGAAGGAAGTACGCGCCCTTCTTGAGGCGGCTGACGCAACCGTCGCCGAGGTACAGGCCGAGCAGGTAGGCGTAGGCGGCGGGGTCCTCCGGCGGCCGCGGCTCCGGTGCGCATCTGGGACACGCGTCGCCCTGGGACAGAGGTTCGATCCGGATCTGCCAGGCACGAATCGCGGCACGGGATATCCCGGTCTGCTTGCTCACGGAGTTGAGGCTTCGGCCCTGGCCGACGAGAGCGAGGGCTCGCTTGCGCGTTTCGAGGTCGTACACGCCATCGAGCGTGGCTGGTGCTGGCGTGCGCGTTGCCCGCTCGAAGGGATGTTCACTTCATCGAGTGAAGGGCAGCGATTCTGCTGTGACCTTGGAATCGAAGGAAAAGTGCCCCGGGTCGGACTCGAACCGACACTGTATGGGTTTTGAATCCATTGCCTCATGCCAATTGGGCTACCGGGGCTTGCGGTTTCGAAGGTCACCAACGACCCGCTGCGCGTCCACCTTACCGCAGCTAGGTAGGCTCGTGGTGCCCCACCTGTTAAGGAGCGAGGAGCACATTGAGCACCACTGACGCCCCCGACGCGCAGTCGCACGTCCCCCCGCACACCACCCGCGTGGTCATCGCCGAGGACGAGGCCCTCATCCGCCTCGACCTCAAGGAGATGCTCGAGGAGGAGGGGTACTCCGTCGTCGGCGAGGCGGGCGATGGTGAGACGGCCGTCGCGCTCGCTCAGGAGCACCGCCCCGACCTGGTGATTCTCGATGTGAAGATGCCGGTCCTCGACGGGATCTCCGCCGCCGAGCGGATCGCCGCCGACCGTATCGCCCCGGTCCTCATGCTCACCGCCTTCTCGCAGCGCGAGCTCGTCGAGCGGGCGCGGGACGCCGGCGCCATGGCGTACCTCGTGAAGCCGTTCAGCAAGAGCGACGTGGTCCCGGCCATCGAGATGGCCGTCTCCCGCTTCACCGAGCTGAAGACGCTGGAGAAGGAGGTCGCCGACCTCGCCCAGCGCCTGGAGACCCGCAAGCTCGTCGACCGCGCGAAGAGCATCCTCCAGACCCAGTACGGGCTGACCGAGCCCGCCGCCTTCCGCTGGATCCAGAAGACCTCGATGGACCGCCGGTTGTCCATGCAGCAGGTGGCCGAGGCCGTCATCGAGGACGCGGCGGAGAAGAAGCAGCAGCAGTAGCGACAGCACAAGACGAGGGCCTGTCCGTACCGCGGTGGTACGGACAGGCCCTCGCAGGTTGTCGGGGCGGCGCGGGGGTCAGTCCTCGCCCAGGTAGGCCTTGCGCACCGACTCGTCGTGCAGCAGCTCCGGGCCGGTCCCTGACAGCACGATCTTGCCGATCTCCATCACATGGCCGTGGTCGGCCAGCGACAGGGCGGCCTGGGCGTTCTGCTCGACGAGAAGGATCGTGGTGCCCTGGGCCTTGAGCTCGGCGATCGTCTGCATGATCTTCTGCATCATGATCGGGGAGAGGCCCATGGAGGGCTCGTCGAGCATGAGCAGCTTGGGGCGGGACATCAGGGCGCGGCCCATGGCGAGCATCTGCTGCTCGCCGCCGGAGAGGGTGCCCGCGGCCTGGGTGCGGCGTTCGCCGAGGATGGGGAAGAGGTCGTACGCCTTCTGCACGTCCGCGGCGATGCCGTCGCTGTCCTTGCGCAGGAACGCGCCGAGTTGGAGGTTCTCGGCGATGGTCAGGCGCGGGAAGATGTGCCGGCCCTCGGGGGAGTGGGCCAGCCCCAGGGCGACGATCTTGTGGGCGGGGACGCCGTTCAGCGGCTTGCCGTCGAAGCGGATGGAGCCGCCGAGCGGCTGGAGGAGCCCCGACAGGGTGCGCAGGGTGGTGGTCTTGCCCGCGCCGTTGGTGCCGATGAGGGTGACGACCTGGCCGGCCTCGACACTGAACGAGATGCCCTTGACGGCCTCGATCTTGCCGTAGGCGACGCGCAGGTCCTCGACCTCGAGCAGTGCGGTCACTGTCCGTCCTCCGTACGTGCTGTGGTGCTCTGCGGGGTCGCGCCCGTCCCGGTGCTCTGCTGCGCCTCGGCGGCCTCGACCTCGGCGGCCTCCTCCGCGCCCGGCTCGCCCTCGAAGGGGGTGCCGATGTAGGCGGCGATCACGCGTTCGTCGCTCTGGACGACGTCGGGGGTGCCCTCGATGAGCTTCTGGCCCTGGACGAGCACGGCGACGCGGTCGCAGAGGTTGAAGATGAACCGCATGTCGTGCTCGATGACGAGGACGGCGGTGCCCTGGTCCCGGATGGCGAAGACGAGTTCCTCGGTGGCCCGGGTCTCCTGGGGGTTCATGCCGGCGGTGGGCTCGTCGAGGAGGAGCAGGCCGGGGTCGCTGGCGAGGGCGCGGGCGATCTCCAGCTTGCGCTGTTCGCCGTAGGGGAGGTTGCGCGAGAGGTGGTCGGCCTTGTGGGCGAGCCCGGTGAACTCGAGGAGTTCCATGGCGCGTGCCTTGGAGGCGGCTTCGGCGCGTTTGAAGCCGGGGCCGCGCAGAAGGGCCGACCACAGGCCCTCCTTGGTGCGGGTGTGGCGGCCGACGAGCACGTTCTCCAGGACGGTCATGTTGGCGAAGAGCCGGATGTTCTGGAAGGTGCGGGCGACGCCGGCCTGGGTGACCAGGTGGGGTTTGGGCGGCAGGACGCTGCCCTGGTAGGTGACGCTGCCCTCGGTGGGGACGTACAGCCCGGTCAGGCAGTTGAAGAAGGTGGTCTTGCCGGCGCCGTTGGGGCCGATGAGGCCGACGATCTCGCCGGAGTTGACGGTGAGGTCGACGGAGCGTACGGCGGTCAGTCCGCCGAAGCGCATGGTCACGCCGCTGGCGCTGAGTACGGGAGAGGTGGTGGTCGTCATCTCTGTTACGCCTCCGCCTTGGTCACGCCGACGGCGTTGCCGGAGAGCTGGGGCTGGTCGGGGGCGTCGAGCTGGTCCTTCTCGTGGTATTCGAGCTGCTGACGCCGGTTGGGGATGATCCCTTCGGGGCGGAAGCGCATCAGGAGGATGAGCGCGATACCGAAACCGAGTAGCTGGTAGTCCTGGAAGAATTCCAGCTTCTTGGGGATCAGGAACAGGAGCGTGGCGCCGAGGAGCGGGCCGCCGATGGTGCCCATGCCGCCGAGGATGACGGCGGCGAGCAGGAAGGTGGAGTTGGGGGGCACGGGCCCGGCGAAGACGTACTGTTCGGGCACCACGGTGGTCTGGACGTGGGCCCAGACGGTGCCGGCCACACCGGCGAGGGTGGCGCCGAGGGCGAAGGCGATGAGCTTGACGCGGAAGCCGTTGATGCCCATGGCGGTGGCGGCGGTCTCGTCCTCGCGGATGGCGACCCAGGCGCGTCCGATACGGGAGTTGCCGGCGCGGCTGAAGACGAGCACGACGACGATCGTCACCAGCAGCATCAGGAAGAAATAGTTGGCGTTCGAGTCGAGCGTGTGGCCGAGAACGGTGTGATCTTCGTCGAAGTTGAAGCCGAAGATCTCCAGCGCGGGGATGTTGGGGATGCCGTTGGGGCCGTTGGTGACGGAGGGTCCGGAGGTGCCGTCGAGGTTCAGCATGACGATGCGGAAGATCTCTCCGAACCCGAGGGTCACGATGGCGAGGTAGTCGCCGCGCAGCCGCAGGGTGGGTGCGCCGATGAGGACGCCGAAGATCAGGGAGACGACGGCGCCCGCGACGATGGCGGCCCAGAAGGGGAGGTGGAGGTCGATGGTGGAGGAGCCGGCTCCGGAGACCAGGGCGGCGGTGTACGCGCCGACGCCGAGGAAGGCGACATAGCCGAGGTCGAGGAGGCCGGCCAGGCCGACCACGATGTTCAGGCCGAGGGCGACGGTCGCGAAGATGAGGATGTTGACGCCGAGCTCGGTGTAGCTGGCTTTGTTCTGGGTGAACGGGAAGACCACCGCGGTCACCAGGGCCGCGATGAGAGTGATGGAACGATACTCCCCGGTGAGCGCGCTCAGCCGGGCGATCACCCCGGCCTTGAAGAGAGCGGCGGCGGCGAAGCCGACGGCGATCAGATAGCCGAGGAACGGCTCGGGGTTGTCCGCGTCGGTCTGGATGCCGTAGTTGACGATGTAGAGCCCGACCGCGAAGACCGCGGCGATGATGAGGATCTCGGCCCAGGAGGGAAGCTCCGCCGGGCGCTTGAGCGGCCGGGTGTCGTTCGGGAGCAGGAGGGCCGCGAGGGGGATCACGCTGGCGACGGCGGCAACCCAGGCGCCGGGCTCCCAGTTGGCCACGCCGCCGAGGTCGACGGCGATGGCGATGATGGTGAACCAGGTGGTGGCGAAGGTGCCGAGGGCTATGAGCCGCAGGGCCTGGGTGGAGCCGGCGGGGGTGAGCCAGCGCAGGCCGCGCAGGTCCATGGCGGACAGTGCGAAGAGGATGGTGGCCAGGCCCAGCACCAGGGTGAGGAGCTGGAGGCCGCCGGGGTAGCCGTTGAAGGTGAGGTCGCCGGGGAACTCGTCGGTCCAGGTCCAGGCGAGGAAGGTGGAGACGACGGAGGCGAGGCCGCCGGCGGCGGTGATCGCCCGCAGCGTGGCGGGGCTTCCCCCGCGCTGGGTGTTCTCGCCCGTGGTCTTGTTCGTGTCGGTGGTCATGTGTTCCCTCCTCACGCCCGGTCCGCCACGCGTTCGCCGAGCAGGCCCTGTGGCCTGACCAGCAGAACGACGATGAGCAGGGTGAAGGCCCAGACGTCCTTCCAGGCACCGCCGCCGAGCTGTTCCATGCCCGGGATGTCCTGGATGTACTTGATGGCCAGGGCTTCGGCGATGCCGAGGACGACTCCGCCGAGCATGGCGCCGTAGATGTTGCCGATGCCGCCGAGCACGGCGGCGGTGAAGGCCTTGAGGCCGGCGATGAAGCCCATCTCGAAGTTGATCTGACCGTACTTCAGCCCGTGGGCCAGCGCGGCGACGGCGGCGAACGCGCCGCCGATGGCGAAGGCCATCACGATGATGCGGTCGGTGTTGATGCCCATCAGTTTGGCGGTGTCGGGGTCCTGCGCGGTGGCCTGCATGGCGCGTCCGGCACGGCTCTTGGAGACGAACAGGCCCAGGGCGAGCATGCACAGCGGGGCGGCTATGAGGAGGAAGACGTCGCCGCGCTGGATGTGCAGATTGCTGAAGATCTCCAGGGACTTGCCCTCGAACTGGGGAAACTGCCGCGGCTTCTTGGCGTCCGGGTAGAAGGCCCACACGGCCTGCTGGAGCGCGATGGACAGGCCGATCGCGGTGATCAGGGGCGCGAGCCTGGGGCCTCCGCGCAGTGGCCGGTACGCGAAGCGTTCGGCGGCGGTGGCGATGGCCACCGAGGCGACGACGCCGCCGATCAGCATGAGGGGCAGGGCCAGGGAGAGCGCGGTGCCGCTGGGGAGCCAGATGTAGATGGTGAGGGCTCCGAAGCCACCGATCATGAAGATCTCGCCGTGGGCGAAGTTGATGAGCTGGACGATGCCGTAGACCATGGTGTACCCGATGGCGATCAAGCCGTAGAGGGCGCCAAGGGTCAGGCCGTTGACCAGCGTTTGCGGCAGTTCGTGCACCGCAGGGCCTCCGATGAGCGTGTCGGATATGACGCCGCGCGGGGGCGCTGTTGCGCCTCCGCGCGGCTGGGGGGTGATGTGCGGGGCAGATCCCTGAAGGGTCAGTCCTTGAAGGTGTCGCTCTTCACGGACTTCCAGGCGCCCTTCTGGACCTCGTAGACGGTCAGCTGCTTGTTGGTGGTGTCGCCGTACTGGTCGAAGGAGACCTTGCCGGTCACGCCATCGAAGGAGACCTTGTTCAGCGCCTCGGTGATCTTGGCGCGGGCGTCGTCGGGCAGCTTGCCGTCGTTCTCCTGGACCACGGTCTTGACGGCCTGGATGATCGCCCAGGCGGCGTCGTACGAGTAGCCGCCGTAGGCCGCGTACGGGTCGTCATATCCCTGCGCCGCGTACTCCTTGACGAAGTTCTTGGCGGAGGCGAGGTCCTCGACGGGGTAGCCGACCGAGGTGGCCAGGTCGCCGTCGTTGTTGGTGCCCGAGGCCTTGATGAAGGCGGGGTCGTAGATGCCGTCGCCGCCCATGATCGGGACGTCGGCCCCGGCCTGCTTGACCTGGTCGGACAGGAGGCCGCCCTCGGGGTACTGGCCACCGAAGTAGACGGAGTCCGCGCCGGTGGACTTGACCTTGCCGGCGATGCCGGAGAAGTCGGTCTCCTTGACGGTCAGGTGGTCGGTGCCGACGACCTTGCCGCCGAGGCGCTTGAACTCCTCGGAGAAGATCTTGGCGAGGCCGGCGCCGTAGGTCTGCTTGTCGTCGACGACGAAGACCTTCCGCTTCTTGGCGTCCTTGTAGTAGTACTGCGCGGCGAAGCGGCCCTGGATGACGTCGGTCGTCGCGGTGCGGAAGTACGTCTTGAAGGGGCGGGTCTTCTTGTTCGCGGCCCAGTCGGGACCCTGGCTCAGCTCGGGGTTGGTGTTCGCGGGGGAGACCTGCGCCAGGTCGGCCTTGGCGAACACGCCCTGCATGGACTGGGAGACGCCGGAGTTCAGCGGGCCGACCGCGCCCAGGATCTCGTTGTCGTCGACCATCGAGGTGGCGTTCTGCTTGCCGGACGAGGGCACGGCCTGGTCGTCGAATTCCTTGATCTTGAAGGTGACGCCGGGCACTTCGTTGTTCTTGTTGGCCACTCTGGTCGCGAGGTCGACCGAGTTCTTGATGCCCTGGCCGAGGGCGGACAGGGAGCCGGTCAGCGGGGCGTCGACACCGATGACAACGGTGGTCTTCTTGTTGTTGTTGTCGCCGCTGCTGCTGTCACTCTTGTCGCGCGACCCACAGGCGCTGAGGGTGAGTGCTCCCGCAGTGACCGCGGTCGTGATGATGAGCAAGGAACGGTGTCGCACGAGGAATCCTTTCCCTGGCCGGCCCCGCTTCCGCGTGCCGTCGCCGGAGATTCTGGAACGTTCGGCGGATGTTGAGTGAACACCCGACGGCGTGGTGACTGGCTGTGACTCTAGGCGCGTAGGGCAGCGGGGGGCAGTGGGCCAGACCATGATGTGACTGTCTTGTTATGACACAGGTCGCCAGGCCGTGTCCGTGTAGCGGAACCTAAGGGATGAATGGGGCATATGCGCTGAACCTGTGAAGTCCGGATACTGAGAAGCCGCAGTTCCGCTAAGCAGTGCGGGGGAGCGACGGGGGGTGTGTGGACTGAAGTGGGATCATGTACGTCAAAAGATCAACGGTACAGGCGCGGGTCTAAGTCAAGACCTAGTCTTGCATTGCGTGAATGTTACGGAGTGTTACGACTGACGGTCATGACGGCGGGCGCCAGTTCTCCGAGCTGTGGGTCGCGCCCCCCTCCGCCGTGCAGCGCCGCAGGGTCTCCTGGCTGATCAGTTTCCTGGCGGCCGCGGCGCCACGCCGCCGCTGCTCCGCCCGCGCGGCGTGCACGATGTCGTCGTAGATCTCGAACTGCTGGTTGGACATCCCCTTCTGCTCCCAGTCGAGCCCGGCCCAGGTGCTGCCCCGCAGATCCTGCCCGGCCCAGTGCGAGATGAGGTCGAAGCACAGCCGGACGGGTGAAGTCGCCCGAGGGGAGGCGCTGTTGGCCGAGGTGCTTCGCGGGGCGGGGGCGGGGCGTGACTCCGGGCCGCTACACGCGGTCGCCGCGGCGGCGAGCGCCAGCGCGGCGGCGAGTGTCGGCGCGAGGGCGCGGACGGCGCCTGTGCGGGTCCGTGCGCGGGTCGGCGGGTGACGGGTCGATGCCCCCATGGGAAGACCGTAGAGCCGCCTCTGCGGGCGGGCAACGGCCGTGCGGACGGGGGCCGTTCGGGGTGGTGCTCGGGCGCGGCGCTGTGGGGGCCTGGGAGGGCCCGGCGGGTGGCCGGGCCCAACTCCGCCCGCCGTCAGCGCGCCGGGCCGTCCTTGGCCTCGCCGGCGGCCTCGGTCAGCGCCTGCTCCGTGCCGACCTCGCGCAGCAGACAGGTCAGCCGGGCCGAGCACACGCGCCGGTCCTGCTCGTCGGTGATGACGATCTCGTACGTGGCGGTGGAGCGGCCACGGTGGACGGGTGTGGCGACGCCGGTGACCAGGCCGGAGCGGACGCCGCGGTGGTGGGTGCAGTTGAGGTCGACCCCGACGGCGATCCTGGCGCTGCCGCCGTGGAGCATCGAGCCGATGGAGCCGAGCGTTTCGGCGAGCACCGCCGAGGCGCCGCCGTGGAGCAGCCCGTACGGCTGGGTGTTGCCCTCGACCGGCATCGTGCCCACCACGCGCTCGGCGGAGGCCTCGAGGATCTGCACGCCCATGCGGGTGCCGAGGTGCCCGGCGGAGAACAGCGCGGGGAGGTCGACGCCGAGCGCCGCGTACTCGTCGATGACCTCTTGCGGGAACGTCACACCGGTCTGCTCGCCCATCGGGTCCTGCTCCAATCGCTCGGGTGTCCTGCCGTCGTTCTGTCCTGGCCGCATCCTGTCAGTCGACTGAGCAAACGCTTAGGCGGGGGTGGATTGTTCCAGGCGGACCACCACGGACTTGCTGGCCGGGGTGTTGCTGGTGTCGGCGGTGGCGTCCAGCGGGACCAGGACGTTGGTCTCCGGGTAGTAGGAGGCCGCGCAGCCGCGCGCGGTCGGGTAGTGGACGACCCGGAAGCCGGACGCGCGCCGCTCGCTGCCGTCCGTCCACTCGCTGACCAGGTCGGCGTACGTGCCGTCGGCGAAGCCGAGCGCGCGGGCGTCGTCGGGGTGCACCAGCACCACGCGGCGGCCGTTCTTGATGCCGCGGTAGCGGTCGTCCAGGCCGTAGATGGTGGTGTTGTACTGGTCGTGGGAGCGGAGGGTCTGAAGCAGCAGCCGGCCCTCGGGCGCCCGCGGGTACTCGACGGGCGCGGCGGTGAAGTTGGCCTTGCCGGTGGCGGTGGGGAAGCTCCGGGAGTCGCGCGGGGCGTGCGGCAGCGCGAACCCGCCCGGCCGGCGCACCCGGGCGTTGAAGTCCTCGAAGCCGGGGATCACGGCCGCGATGCGGTCACGGACCGTGTCGTAGTCCTTCTCGAACTCCTCCCAGGGGGTGCGGCTTTCGTCGCCCAGCACGCGCCGGGCCAGCCGGGAGACGATGGCGGGCTCCGAGAGCAGCCCGGGGCTCGCGGGTTCCAGGCGCCCGCGCGAGGCGTGCACCATGCCCATGGAGTCCTCGACGGTGACGAACTGCTCCCCGCCGCCCTGGAGATCGCGCTCCGTACGGCCGAGCGTGGGCAGGATCAGCGCCCGGGCGCCGGTGACCACATGGGACCGGTTCAGCTTGGTGGACACATGGACGGTGAGCCGGGCGCGGCGCATCGCGGCCTCGGTCACCTCGGTGTCGGGGGAGGCGGAGACGAAGTTGCCGCCCATGGCGAAGAAGACCTTGGCCTGCCCGTCGCGCAGAGCCCGGATGGCCCGTACGACGTCCAGGCCGTGCTCGCGCGGCGGGGCGAAGCCGAACTCCCGCTCCAGGGCGTCCAGGAAGGCCGGGGCGGGGCGCTCGAAGATGCCCATGGTGCGGTCGCCCTGCACATTGCTGTGTCCGCGCACCGGGCACACCCCGGCGCCGGGGCGGCCCACATTGCCGCGCAGCAGCAGGAAGTTGACGACCTCCCGGATGGTGGGCACGGAGTGCTTGTGCTGGGTCAGGCCCATGGCCCAGCACACGATGGTGCGCTCGGAGGCGAGGACCATCCGCAGGGCCTGGTCGATCTCGGCCCGCTCCAGGCCGGTGGCGCGCAGCGTCTCGTCCCAGTCGGCGGCGCGGGCCGCGGCGGCGAACTCCTCGAACCCGTGGGTGTGCTCGCGGACGAATTCCTCGTCGACCGCGCCCGCGCCGGTGTCGGCGGCCTCCAGGATCAGCCGGTTCAGGGCGCGGAAGAGGGCCTGGTCGCCGCCCAGCCTTATCTGGAGGAAGAGGTCGGTGAGCGCGGTGCCGCCGCCGACCAGGCCGCGCGGGGTCTGCGGGTTCTTGAACCGCTCCAGGCCGGCCTCGGGCAGCGGGTTGATGCTGATGATCTTCGCGCCGCCGGCCTTGGCCCGCTCCAGGGCGGAGAGCATCCGCGGGTGGTTGGTGCCCGGGTTCTGCCCGGCCACGATGATCAGATCGGCCTGGTGGAGGTCGTCCAGCAGCACGCTGCCCTTGCCCACGCCGAGGGTCTCGGTCAGCGCCGAGCCGGAGGACTCATGGCACATGTTCGAGCAGTCGGGCAGGTTGTTGGTGCCGAATTCGCGGGCGAAGAGCTGGTAGAGGAAGGCGGCCTCGTTGCTGGTGCGCCCCGAGGTGTAGAAGACGGCCTCGTCGGGGGAGGAGAGGGCGCGCAGCTCCTCGGCGATGAGGTCGAAGGCGCGCTCCCAGGTGACCGGCTCGTACGACTCGGCGCCCTCGGGCAGATACATCGGCTGGGTGAGGCGGCCCTGCTGGCCGAGCCAGTAGCCGCTGCGGGTGGCCAGGTCGGCGACAGGGTGGGCGGCGAAGAAGTCGGGGGTGACGCGGCGCAGCGTCGCCTCCTCGGCGACGGCCTTGGCGCCGTTCTCGCAGAACTCGGCCTTGTGGCGCTTGTCGCCCTCGGGCCATGCGCAGCCCGGGCAGTCGAAGCCGTTCTTCTGGTTGACCCTGAGGAGGGTGAGCGCGGTGCGGCGCACGCCCATCTGCTGCTGGGCGATGCGCAGTGTGTGGCCGATGGCGGGCAGCCCGGCGGCGGCGTGCTGCGGGGCGGCCACCTCGGGTGCGTCCTGCACCGGGTCTCCTGCGGGCGGCTTGGCTGCCATGTGACTCACCTTCCCTGGCGCTGCGGTGCGTAGCGCCGCCGTATCATTCTGTTGTCTCTTCGGGGATCGGTTCGGGCTGGACCGCAACCCTTTCGGGTTGGAAGCCCGCCGCTTCGGCGGTGAGCGGAGTCACGTCGCTGTCTCCCTTGCTGAGTGGCGAGTGTCCGCCCCCGATCCTGCCATGGCGGCCGACTGCTGCGCTCACGGTGTTGTGCGAGCGGCGGTGTTGTCGGTGGGGCGTGGCAGGATCGGGGGCGTGGCAGAGAAAGCATCGAAGAAGACCGCAGCGCCCGCGACCGCCGACCGTGCGGGAGACCGCCCCCGGCTGCTCCTGCTGGATGGGCATTCCCTGGCATATCGGGCATTCTTCGCGCTGCCGGCGGAGAACTTCAACACCGCTACCGGCCAGACCACCAACGCGATCTACGGCTTCACCTCGATGCTGGCGAACACGCTCCGTGATGAGCGGCCCACGCATCTGGCCGTGGCGTTCGACGTCTCGCGCAAGACCTGGCGCTCCGAGCAGTTCACGGAGTACAAGGCGAACCGCTCCAAGTCGCCGGACGAGTTCAAGGGGCAGGTCGAGCTGATCGGCGAGATGCTCGACGCGATGAACATCCCCCGCTTCGCGGTGGAGGGCTTCGAGGCCGACGACATCATCGCCACCCTCGCCACCCAGGCCGAGGCCAAGGGGTTCGAGGTGCTGATCGTCACCGGCGACCGGGACTCGTTCCAGCTGGTCAGCGACCACGTCACCGTCCTCTACCCGACGAAGGGCGTCTCCGAGCTGACGCGCTTCACCCCCGCCAAGGTCGAGGAGAAGTACGGCCTCACCCCGCGGCAGTACCCGGACTTCGCCGCGCTGCGCGGCGACCCGTCGGACAACCTCCCCGGCATCCCGGGCGTCGGCGAGAAGACCGCCGCGAAGTGGATCAACCAGTTCGGCTCCTTCGCGGAGCTGGTGGAGCGGGTCGGCGAGGTCAAGGGCAAGGTCGGCGACAAGCTCCGCGAGCACCTGGAGGCCGTCAAGCTCAACCGGCAGCTGACCGAGCTGGTGCGGGACGTCGAGCTGTCCGCCGGCCCCGACGGGCTCGCGCGCGCTCCGTACGACCGCCAGGCGCTCTCGGTGATCATGGACGCGCTGGAGTTCCGCCACCAGAACTTCCGGGACCGCGTCCTGGCCGTCGACCCAGGCGCCGCCGAGGAGGAGCCCGCGGCCGCGGCCCCCGGCGTCGCGGTGGACGGCGCGGTGATCGGCTCGGGCGACCTCGCCCCCTGGCTGGAGCTGCACGGCGCCGAGCCGCTGGGCCTGGCCACCCTCGACACCTGGGCGCTGGGCAGCGGCAGCGTCAGTCAGATCGCCCTGGCCACCGCCTCCGGCCCCGCCGTCTGCTTCGACCCGTCGGAGGTGGACGAGTCGGACGAGCAGGCCTTCGCCGGCTGGATCGCGGACCCGGGCCGGCCCAAGGTGATGCATGACGCCAAGCGCGTGATGCGGGTCTTCGACGAGCACGGCTGGACCGTGGCCGGGGTCACCATGGACACCGCGCTCGCCGCCTATCTGGTCAAGCCCGGCCGCCGCTCCTTCGCGCTGGACGCCCTGTCGGTCGAGTATCTGGGCCGTGAGCTGTCCCCGGCCGAGGCCGCCGACAGCGGGCAGCTGGCCTTCGGCGCCGACGAGCAGGCCGAGCAGGACGCCCTGATGATCCAGGCCCGGACGATCCTCGACCTGGGCACGGCGTTCGGCGAGCGGCTCGCCGAGGTCGGCGCGGTGGAGCTGCTGCGCGATGTCGAGCTGCCCGTCTCCGCGCTGCTGGCCCGCATGGAGCAGGCGGGCATCGCGGCGGACCGCGCGTGGCTGGACCGCATGGAGCAGCAGTTCGCCGCGGCCGTGCAGCAGGCCGTCAAGGAGGCTCATGACGCGGTGGGCCACGAGTTCAACCTGGGCTCCCCCAAGCAGCTCCAGGAGGTGTTCTTCGGCGAGCTGGGCCTGCCCAAGACCAAGAAGACCAAGACCGGATACACCACGGACGCGGACGCGCTGGCCTGGCTGGCCACACAGACCGGCCACGAACTCCCGGTGATCATGCTGCGCCACCGTTTGCAGGCCCGGCTCCGCTCCACCGTCGAGGGCCTGATCAAGACCGTCGCCCCCGGCGGCCGCATCCACACCACCTTCAACCAGACCGTGGCGGCCACCGGCCGGCTCTCCTCCACCGACCCCAACCTCCAGAACATCCCGGTGCGCACCGACGAGGGCCGGGCCATCCGGCGCGGCTTCGTGGTCGGCGAGGGCTTCGAGTCGCTGCTGACCGCCGACTACAGCCAGATCGAGCTGCGCGTCATGGCCCATCTGTCCGAGGACGAGGGCCTGATCGAGGCGTTCACCTCCGGCGAGGACCTGCACACCACGGTCGCCTCCCAGGTGTTCGGCGTCCCCAAGGACGCGGTCGACCCGGAGATGCGCCGCAAGATCAAGGCGATGTCGTACGGGCTGGCGTACGGACTCTCGGCGTTCGGCCTGTCCCAGCAGCTGGCCATCACGCCGGACGAGGCGCGCAAGCTGATGGACACCTTCTTCGAGCGGTTCGGCGGGGTGCGCGACTATCTCCAGCGGGTCGTCGACGAGGCCCGGGCCACCGGCTACACCGAGACCATGCTCGGCCGCCGCCGCTATCTCCCCGACCTCAACAGCGACAACCGCCAGCGCCGCGAGATGGCCGAGCGGATGGCCCTCAACGCCCCGATCCAGGGCACCGCCGCGGATATCGTGAAGATCGCGATGCTGCGGGTGGACGAGGCATTGACGCGAGAGGAATTGTCGTCGCGGATGCTGCTCCAGGTGCACGACGAAATCGTGCTGGAGGTCGCCCCCGGGGAGCGCGAGCGGGTGGAGGCGCTGGTGCGCCGGGAGATGGCCGGGGCGTTCCAACTCCGGGCCCCGCTCGATGTCTCCGTCGGCTCCGGCTCCGACTGGGAATCGGCGGCGCACTAGGGGGCGGCCGGGGCGTCAGGGCCGCCCCCCAGGGGGCGACACGCGCGGTGCCTGGCGGTAGCTGCCCGGTAGCTGCGGGGCGGCAAGTTGTCGTAGTGTCACGAGGGTTGGCGCGGGGGAGCGCGCACACTGCTCGACGGGAGGGGAATACGCATGGCACCGCAGATCGGCCGACGACTGCGTAAGGGAGCGGCCACGACGGCGGTGGCGGCGGTCGCGATGGCCGCCCTCACCGCCTCGCAGGCCCCCGGCTTCGCAGGCACGGCCCGGGAAGACCGGCACCACGACAGCGCCGGCGAGACGCCGGCACCGTCCGACACCCCCATCGACGGCGGCTCGTCCTACCACACCGATCTGCCGCCCCTTCAGAAGCCCGGCAAGCCCGGCACCTCGATCGACCTGCCGGGGCTGCCGGACAAGAAGGCCACCGCCGAGGCGGGCATACCCGCGACCGTGCTCGACGCGTACAAGAAGGCCGAGGCGGCCCTCAAGGAGTCCAAGCCCGGCTGCAACCTCCCCTGGCAGCTGCTCGCCGCGATCGGCAAGGTCGAGTCCGGCCAGGCGCGCGGCGGCCGGGTCGACGCCGAGGGCACCACCTTCACGCCCATCCTGGGCCCGGTGCTCAACGGCAACGGCTTCGCCAGGATCACCGACACCGACGGCGGCGCGTACGACGGGGACACCACCCACGACCGCGCCGTCGGCCCCATGCAGTTCATCCCGTCCACCTGGGCCACCTGGGGCCGGGACGGCAACGGCGACGGCGAGAAGAACCCGAACAACATCTATGACGCCGCGCTCGCGGCCGGCGCGTATCTGTGCGCCAACGGCCGCGATCTGTCGGTCAAGGACCATCTCGACCGGGCGATCCTCGGCTACAACCACTCGCAGGAGTATCTGGCCACCGTCCTGTCCTGGTTCGAGTACTACAAGAAGGGCACCCACGAGGTGCCCGACGGCACCGGCGTGCTGCCCGACCCGGACAAGACCGGCGGCGGCTCGGACGGCGGCCGCGACGGTGGCGGTGGCTCGGAGAGCCCCAGGCCGCTGCCCGACCCGACCGAGCCCGGCGGCGACCACAGCCCCACCCCCGAACCCCCCGCGACCGACGACGGCGGGATCGAGACCCCCGCCCCGGAGACGCCTTCCCCCGAGACGCCTTCCCCCGAGACGCCCTCCCCGGAGACGCCTTCTCCGGAGACGCCCGCCCCGGCCACCGTCGCCCGGCTCAAGGCCGTCGGCACCGCGAAGCTGACCGCCACGGCGGGCGAGCAGTTCGCCGACAAGCCCCGGGTCCGCGCCGAGACCGCGGCGGGCAAGCCGGTCGCGGGCGTGTGGGTGCAGTACGAGATCCGAGGCGAGACCGACGCCCGCTTCCCCTGGAACGCGACCCGCGTCAGCCGCATGACCGGCAGCGACGGCACCGCCACCGCCCCGGTGCTGCGCGCGGGCGAGACCACCGGGTCCTTCACGGTCCGGGTCACGGTCGTCGGCCGCACCGCGACCGCTACCGACATCGCCGCCACCGTCAAGGCCCGCCCCGTACCGCAGGCCGACGCGCTGGCCCGCGCCGACGACAAGGACCTCAAGGCCGAGACCGGCGGCTCCTTCGCCGACGCGGTCGGCGTCAAGGCCAGCTACAAGGGCAAGGCCGCGGCCGGTGTGCCGGTGACCGCCACCATGATCGTCGATGATGCGGCGAAGGCGACGGACAAGCCCACCGAGAACGACAAGGGCCCCTACTTCAAGGACGACAAGGGTCAGCCGATCCACACCCTGACCACCCTGAAGACGGACGCCGACGGCAAGCTCGTCCTCCCCAAGATCTACACCGACGACCACGCGGGCACCTTCCTGCTCCGCCTCACCACCGCCGACGGCGCGGTCCTGACCATCGAGCTGACCGTCACCGAGCCCGCGGCTGCGCCCACGGAGCCGCCCACGGCCGAGCCCAGCTCCGAGCCCACGGCCCAGTAACCGGCCGAGACCGCCGGGCACCACGCCGACACCCCACCGCCCCTGCGCCCCCACCGGGCCCAGGGGCGGTGTGGCGTTCATCCCGAAGCGTTCCCGCCTTCGCGTTCCCGCCTTCGTGTTCTCATCTCCGCCCCCCGTTGCTACGGTGCCCCAGCCCTGACGCACCGTCAGGGCGCCCCGTGCGCCGCAGCAACCGGAGGCTGAGACATGCGCGCCCTCGCCGCCGCCGCGATCGGACTGGCCGCCGCCCTCGCCCTCGTCCTCACGATGACGGCCATCGGCGTCCCCAGCGGCAAGACCTCCCCCAAACCGCTGCTCACCACCGTGCCCGAGCACCCCTGAGCCCCGAGGGAGGGACATCCCGCCATGCGCCGCAAAGCCAGCCTGGTGCTGCTCGCCTTCGCCGTCTTCTTCACCGCCCTCGCGCCGCTGCTGCGCTGGTACGCCTTCCCCCGGCTGGCCAAGATCCCGCCCAGCGAGTACCAGACCGCCGTCCTCGAGGCCAAGCCCGCCGTGCTTCTCGACTACGCCACCATGCAGCCCCGCAAGGTGCCCAAGGTCAGCATCGTGCAGACGCTCCGCGGAAACGTGGCCGCGGCGAGGAAGGCCGGAAAGGCGGCCGGGCGCGATGTCGTCGTCTGGGACGCCCTGTCGTACATCGCCGGGCCCGACGGCAAGATGGTCTCCAAGATCCCCGAACGCTATGTCTTCGACGCCCACTCGCAGGACCCGGTCCACCAGGGCGGCGAACACGTCGACGGGGACCCGGTCCGCCGCGAGGGCATCGAGTACAAGTGGCCCTTCCTCACCGAGAAGCGCGACTACAACTACTTCGACGCCCAGACCAGGACCTCCGCGCCCATCCACTACAAGGGCACCCGGAACTTCCGCGGCCTGGAGGTCTACTACTTCGAGCAGACCATCCCCTGGACGAAGGTGGCGCTGCCGAAGACCATGCCGGTCGAGGGCATCACCCCCGAGACCGTCCGCAAGGCGGGCACCACCCGCTGGTACACCACCAAGCGCATGTTCTGGGTCGAGCCCACCACCGGCGCGCCCGTCAACGGCGAGGAGATCCACCGGGAGGAGCTGCGCGGCGGCACGCTGCTCGGCGACCGGGACAGGGTGACCGTCTTCTCCGGCCATGTGAAGATGCGCGAGGACTACATCGACCACACCGTGAAACTGGTCAAGTCCCAGCGGCAGCTCGTCCTTCTGCTGACCGCCTATCTGCCCTGGGGTTTCCTCGTCCTCGGCGCCGGGCTGCTGGCGCTGTCCCTGGTGCTGGAGGCCCGCGGCCGCCGCCCAGGGGGCGGCACCGAGGCCCACGACGAGTCCCCGTCCCCACGGCCCGTACCCGCCCCGGTGTGACGGGGGCGACGGGGCTGTGGGTGCCGGCGGTGCCGGCGGTGCCGGCAGCGCTGTCAGCGCTGTCAGCGCTGTCGGCGGTGTCGGCGCTGTCGGTGGGTGCCCGTACCGTACGCCCATGCCTACCACCACCTGCCTGCCCAGCCCCGAACTCGCCGATCAGCTCGCCGAGCTGGCGCGCCTGGAATGGACGCCCGGCGCCACCTCCGCGGCCGCCCGGCGCTTCGGCTGGACGCCCGTGGACGACGGAGCCCGGAGGGCCGCCTTCGCCACCAACACCGGCCATTACGTCGTCCCCGAGTGGTTCGCCGTGCCGCCGGAGGAGCGGGCGGAGGACGAGGAGTGCCACATACCGTTCTGCTACTACTACGAGGCCGACGACTTCGACGAGGAGCTGGCCGCGGGCGGGCTCAGCGGCAATATCGACTGGCTGGAGAAACACCACGCCGACGACCCCGAATGGCGCTTCGAGCGCGACACGGGCCGCGCGCACTTCGACGCGCAATGGCGCGCCGCCGTCGTCCTGTTCACCGAGCGGCTCGGGGAGCCGGAGGTCGCCGTGCGCGACGCGGAGGGCGAATCTCCCTGGAACTACGCGGCGTGGCGCTGCGGGGGAAACGCGCTGGTGGTCGGCCAGTGCACGGACAACGGCTCGTACATGACCTTCGAGCAGGCGCTGGTGTGGATCGCCCCCTACCCGGTGGAGCGGCCGTTCCCGGGGGCGGGCGAGTTCGACGGCCTCATCGAGTGCTGACGGCCGCCGGGGCGGGCGCGCGGGGCCCGGCGGCTCAGCTGCTCAGCGGCGGGCGTTGGTACGCCGCGTCGGCTCGGCCGCCGCCGGGTCCTCCGGCCAGGGGTGCCTGGGGTACCGGCCGCGCAGCTCCGCGCGCACGGACCGGTAGCCCTCCCGCCAGAAGGACGCCAGATCGGCCGTGACCGCGGCGGGGCGCCCGGCCGGTGACAGCAGGTGTACGAGCAGCGGCACCCGCCCGCCCGCGATCCGGGGCGTCTCCTGCCACCCGAACAGCTCCTGGAGCTTGACGGCCAGCACGGGCTGCTCCTGGCCGTAGTCCACCCGCACCCGCGAGCCACTGGGGACCCGTACGCGCTCCGGGGCCAGCTCGTCGAAGCGGGCCGCGTCCCCGGTCGCCCAGGGCAGCAGCCGGGCGAGCGCCTGGCCCGCGTCCACGCGCTCCAGGTCGGCCCGCCGCCGCGCCCTGCCGAGCTCCGGGCCCAGCCAGGCGTCGAGGTCCGCCAGCAGCGCCGGATCGGACACATCGGGCCACGCGCCGCCCAACTCCCGGTGGAGGAACGCCAGCCGCTGCCGGAAGGCGACGGCCTCCGCGGACCAGCGCAGCAGCCCCAGCCCCTCGCCGCGCAGCCCGTCCCGCAGCGCGGCGCGCACCAGCTGCGGATCGGGCGCGGCCAGCGGCCGTACCGCCAGCTCCACCGCCCCCAGCCGCTCCACCCGCCGCGCCACGACGTCCCCGCCGGACCAGCCGACCTCCTCCCGCCGCTCGCACAGGGCCGCCGCCGCGGTACGGGCCGTCTCCTCGTCCACGACGGCCGCGAGCCGCACCCGCGCCGACGCCGCCGACACCGGCCGGTCCGCGACCGCCACTGCCAGCCACGGCGCGTTCCGCAGCCGGGACCCCTCGCCGAGCTCCGCCCCGGTGCCCGACGCCATCAGATACGCCCTCTCCCCGCGTCGTCGCGCCACCCGCTCGGGGAAGGCCAACGCGGCGACCAGCCCCACGACGGCGTCATCACCCACCGCGCCCGCGCCGCGGGCGCTTGGGGTGGTGGTGTGGTCCGCGGCGTCGGCCCGTGCCTGCCGGTGTCCGCCTGCTGCCGGTGCGGCGGCGGGGTGATCGCCGGGACCCGGCGCGGTGCCGCGTGGCGCTCCCGTACCGGCCGCGCCCCGGGTCGCGCTCGGTGCCGCGGCGCCCGGCGCAGCGGGGGCGGAAGCCGCCCTTCGGGCTGAGCTGTCGCCGACCGATC
The DNA here is from genome assembly GCF_055569495.1 of Streptomyces sp. NPDC028305. NCBI lineage: Bacteria > Bacillati > Actinomycetota > Actinomycetes > Kitasatosporales > Streptomycetaceae > Streptomyces > Streptomyces sp. NPDC028305. The sequence goes on along the minus strand of NZ_JBVHTN010000001.1, from coordinate 237,499 downwards.
CCGGCGCCGCAGCGTCAGGGCTGCCGCCGCTCCGCACGCCGCTCGGGGGAGTGGCGTGCGGAGCGGCGTATGCCCGATCGCGCTCGGCTGTCCGCGTGGTGGAGCGCGGGGCCTGAGCGTGCTGACGGCTGTTCGCGCCCCGCGCGTCGGCGTCCGGCACGGCGCGGCGTGGCGCAACCGTGCTCGCGGTGTCGGCCCGCGCCGGTGCTTCACCCCCAGCCGCCCCGGCCCCGGCCTCGGCCCCCGCCTGGGCCGCCTCGGCCGTCGGATGGCCGGAAGACCGCAGCGCGCCCTCGAGACGGCGAGCCTCCTGGCGCCAGCGGGCGGCGTACGTGTCCGTGCCGCGGTGGGCGGTGCGCAAGGCGGCTGCCAGGTCGTCGCCGTAGTCCCGGGGCGGCTCCTCGCTGAGCAGGGCCACGGCCTCTGCCGCCCGGCGTGCGCCGACATCTCGCGCGCCGTCCAGCAGCGCCCGCGCGAGCCGGGGGTGCAGGCCCAGCCGGGCCATGCGCGCGCCCCGGTCCGTGGCCCGCCCGGCGCCGTCCACGGCGCCGATCGCGGTCAGCACCTCGCGCGCCGCGGTCATCGCGCCGCCGGGCGGCGGGTCGAGCAGCGCGAGGCCGGAGGCGTCGGGGTCTCCCCAGCACGCCGCCTGGAGCGCGAACGCCGTCAGGTCCGCGACGCCGATCTCCGGGGACGGGAAGCGCGGCAGCCGGGCGTCCTCGGCCTCCGGCCAGCAGCGGTAGACGGTGCCCGGCGCCTCGCGCCCGGCCCGGCCCGCGCGCTGCCGGGCCGCGGCCCGCGAGACGCGTACGGTCGTCAGCGCGCTCAGGCCCCGCGCGTGATCCACCCGCGGCTCGCGCGCGAGCCCGCAGTCCACGACGGTGCGTACGCCCGGGACGGTCAGGCTCGACTCGGCGACCGAGGTCGCCAGGACCACCCGCCGCCGTCCGCCGCCCCCGCCCCCGCCCGCGAGCGCCGCGTCCTGCACGGCGGCGGGCGCGCGACCGTGCACCTGAAGCACCTCCGCGCCGGCGCCGCCGAGCAGCCCCGCGACACGCGCGATCTCCCCGACGCCCGGCAGGAAGCACAGCACGTCCCCCTCCCGCTCGCGCAGCGCCCGCCGCATCACCGCCGCGACGTGGTCGAGGAGAGCGGGGTCCACCCGCATTCCGTGCGGCGGGCGGACGGGGCGCGCGGGCGGCGCCCACACCACCTCGACCGGATACGACACCCCCTCGGCCGATACGACCGGCGCGGGCCCGCCGTCCGGGCCCAGCAGCCGGGCCCAGCCCTCCGCGTCCGTGGTCGCGGACGCCGCGATCAGCCACAGGTCGGGCCGCAGGGTGGCCCGTACGTCCAGCAGGAAGGCGGCCGCCGTATCGGCGTCCAGGTGCCGTTCGTGGCACTCGTCGAGCACCACCGCGTCGACCCCGGCGAGCTCGGGGTCGCGCTGGAGCCGCTGAAGCAGCACACCGGTGGTGACCACCTCCACGGCCGTCTCGCGGCTCACCCGCCGCTCGCCGCGCACCGTGAACCCCACCCGGCCGCCGACCGACTCCTCGCCCAGCAGCCACGCCATCCGCCGCGCGGCGGCCCGCGCCGCGATCCGCCGCGGCTCGGCGACCAGCACGCGCCGGGCGGGCCCGCCGCCCGCCGCCCCGGCGAGCGCCAGGGGCACCAGCGTCGTCTTGCCGGTCCCGGGCGGGGCGCACAGCACCGCCGCGCCCCGGTCGTCGAGCGCGCGCAGCAGGGCGGGCACGGCGGCCCGTACGGGAAGCGCGTCGAGCACATCGGTACGGGGCGTGCTGGGCGTACGGCGGGCGGTCATCGGACCATCCTGTCAGCCCCTGCTCCGCACCTTCAGGTCCCGTTCAGTGCCGCTCGCACACGAAGATCGCCGTCCCCGGGATCAGATTCCCGCGCAGCGGGGACCAGCCGCCCCACTCCTGGTCGTTCCAGGCGGGCCATTCCGGCTCGACCAGGTCGAGCAGCCTGAAGCCCCCGGCGACCACGTCCCGGACCCGGTCGCCCAGCGTCCGGTGGTGCTCCACATAGACGGCACGGCCCGTCTCGTCCTGCTCGACGTACGGCGTGCGGTCGAAGTAGGAGGCGGCGACGCTGAGCCCCTCGGGGCCGGGCTCGTCCGGGAACGCCCACCGCACGGGGTGTGTCACCGAGAACACCCAGCGCGCTCCCGGCCGCAGCACCCGGTGGACCTCGCGCATCACGCGCACCGGATCGGCGACGAAGGGGATCGCCCCGTACGCCGAGCAGGCGAGGTCGAAGGAGGCGTCCCGGAAGGGGAGCGCGGTGGCGTCGGCCTGGACGAGCGCGACCGGCCCCGCGCCCGCTTCGCCCGCCGAGACCGCCGCGCCTGCTTCGGTATCGATCCGCATCGCGTGCCGCAGCTGGCGGTGGGAGATGTCGAGCGCCACCGGCCGCGCCCCCTGGGCCGCCAGCCAGCGTGAGCACTGTGCCGCGCCCGCCCCGACCTCCAGGGCGGTGAGCCCCTTGAGGCCGTCCGCCGGGCCGAGCAGCCCGGCCTCGGCCTCGTCGAGCCCTTCGGGGCCCCAGACGAAGCGGTCGTCGCCGAGGAAGCCGCCGTGCTCCTCCTGGTACTCGTCCGCGTTGCGGTCCCACCAGCCGCGGCTGGCCCGGCTGCTCTCCGTGTCGCCGGCGATCCGCCGGGTGGCTGTGGGCTCGGCCGGCTCGTCGGGCGGCGCTATGAGATCTTCGGTGGCGCCGGGCGTTCCGGGCTCGTCGGTTGCACGGGGCATGTGTTCTTGGACCATCGGGCGCGTCGTCGTACTCTCTGTGTCGACCTGTGGCTGTGGGGAACGGCTGGACTCCGCGTCGCAGCAGGGACCGCGCGACTTGCCGGGTTTGGGGCGAAAAGTCCCGGGTGGGCTCTTCGTGCATTGACCATGCCCGGCTGCCCCCGTATGCTACAAGTTGCGCTGCGGGCCTGCGCGCCTCAGACGGAGCAGGCCGCGCTCGCATCTGTTGTATGTCCCTCGGTCACCGAGGCGCTTTTCGATCCCTCGGGAAGAGATCAACGCCTCCGAGGCTGTCCGGCTTCTGCAGTGCGATAACGGGTCCCGGCGTAGCAGTACCTACGACTTCATGTCCGTAACCGGAGCCCTTTCCCACATGACGAGCAGCACCGAGGCAACCCGCACCACCCCGCAGGTGGCGGTAAACGACATCGGTTCCGAGGAAGCCTTCCTCGCCGCGATCGACGAGACGATCAAGTACTTCAACGACGGCGACATCGTCGACGGCGTCATCGTGAAGGTCGACCGGGACGAGGTCCTGCTCGACATCGGTTACAAGACCGAAGGCGTCATCCCTTCTCGCGAGCTTTCGATCAAGCACGACGTCGACCCCAACGAGGTCGTGGCCGTCGGCGACGAGATCGAGGCCCTTGTCCTTCAGAAGGAGGACAAGGAAGGCCGCCTGATCCTCTCGAAGAAGCGCGCCCAGTACGAGCGTGCCTGGGGCACCATCGAGAAGATCAAGGAAGAAGACGGCATCGTCACCGGTACCGTCATCGAGGTCGTCAAGGGTGGTCTCATCCTCGACATCGGCCTCCGTGGCTTCCTCCCCGCCTCCCTGGTGGAGATGCGCCGCGTCCGCGACCTTCAGCCCTACGTGGGCAAGGAGCTCGAGGCCAAGATCATCGAGCTGGACAAGAACCGCAACAACGTGGTCCTGTCCCGCCGTGCCTGGCTGGAGCAGACCCAGAGCGAGGTCCGCCAGACCTTCCTCACCACCCTCCAGAAGGGTCAGGTGCGCTCCGGCGTCGTCTCCTCCATCGTCAACTTCGGTGCCTTCGTGGACCTGGGTGGCGTCGACGGTCTGGTCCACGTCTCCGAGCTGTCCTGGAAGCACATCGACCACCCGTCCGAGGTCGTCGAGGTCGGCCAGGAGGTCACGGTCGAGGTCCTGGACGTCGACATGGACCGCGAGCGCGTGTCCCTGTCGCTCAAGGCGACCCAGGAAGACCCGTGGCAGCAGTTCGCCCGGACCCACCAGATCGGCCAGGTCGTCCCCGGCAAGGTCACCAAGCTGGTTCCGTTCGGTGCGTTCGTCCGCGTGGACGAGGGCATCGAGGGCCTGGTCCACATCTCCGAGCTGGCCGAGCGCCACGTGGAGATCCCGGAGCAGGTCGTCCAGGTCAACGACGAGATCTTCGTCAAGGTCATCGACATCGACCTCGAGCGCCGGCGCATCAGCCTCTCGCTGAAGCAGGCCAACGAGGCTTTCGGTGCCGACCCGTCCGTGGTCGAGTTCGACCCGACCCTGTACGGCATGGCCGCGTCCTACGACGACCAGGGCAACTACATCTACCCCGAGGGCTTCGACCCCGAGACCAACGACTGGCTCGAGGGCTTCGAGACCCAGCGCGAGGCCTGGGAGACCCAGTACGCCGAGGCGCAGCAGCGCTTCGAGCAGCACCAGGCGCAGGTCATCAAGTCGCGCGAGGCCGACGAGCAGGCCGCTGCCGAGGCGAGCGGCGGCGCCCCGGCGCAGGGTGGCCAGGCGTCCGGCGGCTCGTACTCCTCGGAGTCGGCCGACAACTCCGGCGCCCTGGCGTCGGACGAGGCGCTGGCCGCGCTCCGCGAGAAGCTGGCCGGCGGCCAGAGCTGATCACCGGCCGCCCGGCTTCGGCTGGCGGCCTGAACGGCTGACGTAAGGCCCGCTCTCCCCGGAGAGCGGGCCTTACGCATGCCCGGACGCCACCTAGGCGCGACCCTGCACCGTGACCGAGTCGACCGTGACGCTCTCCGCTCGGTCGATCATGATCCCCTGGCGGCCGCCGGTGACCGTGATGCCGCGCACCGTCCAGTACGAGGCGCCGTCCAGGTGCAGTCCGAACCCATAGCCGTCACTCGCCGTGAGCACCGCTCGCGGGGACCCCGTGAGGGTGATCCGGGAGCCCGAGGTCCCGGAGGCGGTGATCACGAAGCCCCCGCGGTACGTGCCGTCAGCGAGCTCGATGGTGTCGCCGGGCCTGGCGGCCGCGAGGGCCTCCTTGAGCTGAGCCGCGTCGGAGACGGGGATCGGGCGGGCGGAGTGCGGGCGTCCGTCCTTCACGGCCGTTCCCGCCGCGACCAGGCCACCCATGGCGAGGATCCCGGCGGCGGGTGCGGCGACGAGGGCACGGGTCCGGGAGCGGGTGGGGGTGTGGGAGTGCATGGGGCGTTCCGCCTTCCTGCCGTGGTCAGGGGTGGCACCTTCGTGACGCGTGAATGTTCTTGTGGCTGAACGTGAGACGACAGCGTGAACCTCTGACGCGTCGCGAAGTTAGGGGCGCCGCTTGGGCGCGGTCAACCCCTTCATGACGCTCCGTCACCATCTCCCGGGGAACGGGGCGCCATCGCGTACTGTCCTGATCTCACTCTGCGCAGACGTCACCCGGACAAGGACGGAGGACCGGGAATGCCGTGCCCCCGCCCGACGTTCCCCGAACGGAACACAAGGAGGAGCGGTCACAGTGCTAGATCCGCAGGATTTGTACGAGTGGGAGCCGAGCGGGCTCGCGGAAGTCAACGCGATAACCTCCCGGGACTCGGCCGGGCTGGTGCTGCTCTACCACTTCGACGGCTACATCGACGCCGGTGAGACCGGCGACCAGATCGTGGAGCGGCTGCTCGACGGTCTGCCGCACCAGGTCGTCGCCCGCTTCGACCACGACCGGCTCGTCGACTACCGGGCGCGCCGCCCCCTGCTCACCTTCAAGCGCGACCGCTGGACCGACTACGAGACCCCCGCGATCGAGCTGCGCCTGATGCGCGACGCGACCGCGGCCCCCTTCCTGCTGCTCTCCGGGCCCGAGCCGGATGTGGAGTGGGAGCGCTTCGCGGCGGCCGTGCGGCAGTTGATCGAGCGGCTCGGCGTGCGGTTGTCGGTGAACTTCCACGGCATCCCCATGGGCGTTCCGCACACCCGCCCCGTCGGCATCACCCCACACGGCAACCGCTCCGACCTGATGCCCGGTCACCGTGGCTACTTCGACGAGGCCCAGGTGCCGGGCAGCGCCGAGTCCCTCGTCGAGTACCGGCTCGCCGAGTCCGGCCATGACGTGCTCGGCGTCGCCGCCCACGTCCCGCACTACCTGGCCCGCTCCGCCTACCCCGACGCGGCGCTCACCGCGCTGGAGGCGATCACCGCGGCCACCGGCCTGGTGCTCCCCGGGGCGGCCCACGCGCTGCGCAACGAGGCGCTCAAGACCCAGGAGGAGATCGAGCGGCAGATCTCGGAGGGCGACGAGGACCTGGTCGCGCTGGTTCGCGGCCTGGAGCACCAGTACGACGCGGTGGCCGGGGCGGAGAGCCGCGGCAGCCTGGTCGCCGAGCCGGTCGAGCTGCCCTCCGCGGACGAGCTGGGCGCCGAGTTCGAGCGCTTCCTGGCAGAGCGCGAAGGCGACGGAAGCGCATAGGCTTGCCCCATGCTGAGGCTGGGTCTCACGGGCGGAATCGGTGCGGGCAAGAGCGAAGTGTCACGCATGCTGTCCTCATACGGAGCGGTGCTGATCGACTCCGACCGGATCGCCCGTGAGGTGGTCGAGCCCGGAACCCCCGGACTCGCGGCCGTGGCCGCCGAGTTCGGGCCCGGCGTCCTCACACCCGACGGAGCCCTGGACCGCCCGAAGCTGGGCGGCATCGTCTTCGGCGCCCCCGAGCGGCTGCGCGCCCTGAACGCGATCGTGCACCCCCTGGTCCGCGCCCGCTCCGCCGAGCTGGAGGCGGCCGCCGGGCCGGACGCCATCGTCGTCCACGACGTCCCCCTCCTCGCCGAGAACAGCCTGGCCCCTCTCTACGACCTGGTGCTGGTGGTCGACGCCGCGCCCGGGACCCAGCTCGACCGGCTGGTGAGGCTGCGCGGCATGACGGAGGACGAGGCGCGGGCCCGGATGGCGGCCCAGGCGACGCGCGAGCAGCGGCTGGCCGTGGCCGATGTCGTGATCGACAACGACGGCCCGCTGGAGGAGCTGGAGCCGCAGGTCAGAAAGGTCTGGGCGGAGCTGGCCGAGCGGGCGGCGGGCGGCGCGCGGGCCGACGGCTGAGGCACGGGGGGCCGACGGCTGGGGTGCGGGGGCGGCGGGGCTCTGGCGGGAATGCCCGGTGTGGAGTCATTGTTGTCCAGCCAGTACCAACCAACGATCACCACCCGCACCGACGCGATCACCTCGCCCGACGATCGACTTCGCGGCCGACGGTGGTCGTCGGCGCGCTCCGGGAAGGAAACGGTTGTGTCCGAGCCCACGCCCGAGACCCATGTCATCGACTACCGCGCGGCTGAGCAGCTGCTGGCCGCCCGCGACCCGCGCGGCGCGGTGAAGCTGCTCGACTCGGTCATCACCGCCCACCCGGAGAACACCGCCGCCCGGCTGCTGCGCGCCCGCGCCTTCTTCGGCGCGGCGCAGCTCCGGGCGGCCGAGCTGGAGTTCCAGCTCGTCCTGGAGCGGGAACCGGACAACGCGTTCGCCCACTTCGCCCTCGGCCGCACCTTGCAGCGCGCCAACCGCCCGGCCGAGGCGACGCGCCACTTCCGCCTGGCGGCGGCGCTCGACCCGCGCCCGGACTTCGTCAAGGCCGCGCGCTTCGGTGAAAACGGCTGACGAACCTCGGCCCCCGCCGGCCCGCCGGATACGGGCCGCGCACCGGCGCGTACGGCGGCACATCCCGGCCGGGCTGGTAGTGCGGCCCCTGCCGGATGTGCCGGACGACCAGCACCAGATCGGTCAGGGTGACGACGGCGAGCACCCCGCAGGCGGCCGCCCAGCCGGGCCGGTGGACCATCCAGAAGACCACCGTGCCCGCTACGGCCCAGGCCAGGCCCCAGATGGCCAGCGCACAGCGCATACGCAGCGGGCTGCGCGCGTGCAGCGGCTCGTCGCCCGTACGGATCAGTCGGCTCGGCATGGCGCACCATCTCCCACTACGAATCTAACGCCGCGCACCCGGCGCGATCCGTGATCCGCGGTCTGGAATCATGGCCCGAGCATCTGAGCACCCGAGCACATCAGGAGCCGCGCGATGATCCGCGAGTCATGGGACGAAACGGCCGCCAGGCGGGCTCGTATCCGCGGCTGTCTGCTCGGAGGCGCGATCGGCGACGCCCTGGGCAACCCGATCGAGTTCCTCTCCCTGCACCGGATCCACGAGGTCCACGGGGAGAAGGGGATCACCGCTCTCGTCCCGGACTCGAGCGGCGTCGTCGGCCGCATCACCGACGACACCCAGATGACCCTGTTCACCGCGGAGGGGCTGATACGGGCGGGCGCCAGGTACTCCGCCAAGGGCATCGGCGGCGCCGAGGTCGCCATCGTGCGCAACTCCTATCTGCGCTGGCTCGACACCCAGAACCACTCCACGCCGCCGCCCGCGCGGGACGACCAGGACCTGGTGCGCTCCGGCTGGCTGCGCGAGCAGAAGTGGCTGTACGCGCGCCGGGCCCCCGGCAACGCCTGCCTGTCCGGCCTCGCGTCGGAGCACATCCCCTCGTACTCCGACGCCCTCGACGGCACCCCCGGCCCGGTGAACAGCGGCTCCAAGGGCTGCGGCACGGTGATGCGCTCCGCCCCCTTCGGCCTCACCGGCTCGGGCGCCCGCGAGTCGTTCGAACTCGCCGCGCACTGCGCCCAGATCACCCATGGCCACCCCACCGGCTACTACGCGGCGGGCGCCCTGGCCGCGATGATCGCCCTCATCCTCGACGGCGACTCCCTGGAGGGCGCCGCCCTGCGCACCCTGGAGCTGCTCACCCGCTACCCGGGACACGAGGAGACCAGCACCGCACTGCGCAAGGCCGTCGCCCTGGCCGCCGAGGGCGAGCCCACCCCGGAGAAGGCCGAGTCGCTCGGCGGCGGGTGGATCGCCGAGGAGGCCCTGGCCATCGCGGTCTACAGCGCCCTGGCCCATACGGCCCCGAAGCGCAACCTCCTCAGCAAGGGCGGCGGGCTCGGCTACGACCCGAAGTGGCGGCGCACCCCCCTCCAGCGGGCCCTGCTGCTGTCCGTGAACCACTCGGGCGACAGCGACTCGACGGGCTCCATCTGCGGCAATCTGCTGGGCGCCTACTACGGCGACTTCCGCCTGCCTCCGATGTGGCTGGCGCAGATCGAGGGCCGGGGCACCATCGCCGAACTCGCCGACGACTTCGCCTATGTGTTCCACCAGTCGGTCGAGACATACGAGCCCTACGAGGACGTGGTCCTTCCGCGCTCCCGCTACCCCCTCTACTGAACAATTCGTTCGAGCGCTGTCACACCCGCCTGTTAACGTGCGGGTGTGGCGAAACTAAATCAGATCATCGCCGTGGAGAAGGGCGTCAAGTCCAAGTCGCAGCAGGACCTGACGGCCGCCCACCACGGTCTTCAGAAGCCGGCCCTGCTGGCCGGTATATCCCGCACGTACCAGCCCAAGGACGAGGAGGGCGAGCAGCTTCCGCCCGAGTCCACCCGGGTGCAGGTCAAGGGGGAGGACGTGCTGCGCGACACCGCGGCCATCCTGACCCGCCTCTTCGACGTCACCGCCACCAAGGACTGGTCGAACTGCTCGGCGAAGGCGGATGTGACGGTCGAGGGCCGCACGCTGCTGCGCGACGTCCCGGTCTCCTACCTCCTCTTCCTCGAGAAGCAGCTGACCGACCTCAACGCCCTCGTCCGCAAGCTCCCGGTCCTCGACGCCGCGGAGTTCTGGTCCCTGGACCCGTCCACGGACTCCTGGAAGACCGAGCCGGTCCGCACCCTCCGCACCAAGAAGGTCCCGCGCAACCACGTCAAGGCGGAGGCCACGGACAAGCACCCGGCCCAGGTCGAGGTCTACTACGAGGACATCCCGGTCGGCTACTGGACCACCGTCAAGTTCTCCGGCGCCCTCCCGGCCCGCCGTGTCAACGAGCTTCTCGACCGTGTCGAAAAGCTCCAGCAGGCGGTCAAGTTCGCCCGCGAGGAGGCGAACGGCGCGGAGGCCACCGACCAGCGCGTCGGCGACGTGGTCTTCGGCTACCTGTTCGGGTAGCGTGATGAACTCCCCGTCCGCCCGAGCGCGGGCGGGGTGCGCGAGGAGCGCAAGCTGAAGCTGAAGCTTGTCGTGACGGCGCGGTCGTCAGTGGAGGTTCAAATCCTCCTCCCGGCGCTCACCAGGCCGGGATAGCCCAATCAGGCAGAGGCAGACCGCGATCAATCTCAGACTCTCGCTCCAGACTCAGCATTCGCCGCCGATCGCCGGATCGACCGGGCCCGGGCCCGAGTCGTCGGATGCCGGTTCAACTCCGGCCCGTGCAGCTTCGATGCGCGGTAGTTCAAAGGCAGAACACGACGGCATCAGACTGACCCGTGTCCACAACCGACCGGCGTGCGTATTTGGGCGGCATCACAGGGCTCGGGGGCAGGCTACGCCCCCGGGCCCGCTCCGCATGCGCGGGCGCCATGCCGCCGATCGCCAGGGCGGTGGCCGAGGACTCCGGTGCCCCGGCCATCCTCGGCCCCACCCCTACTCGTACTCGGTGCCGCCCTTGCGCGTCAGATACGCACCGCTGACCACCTTGGCGATGGCCCGCCCGCCGAGCACCGGGCTGTACCGGTCGCTCGCCGCCCGGACCACCACCCCCTCCCTGATATGCAGCCCGCTCCCGGAAACGGTCTCGCGCCCCTCGGCCAGCTCCAGCACCCGCCCGGCGTCGTACGGCCCGGCGTACAGGATCGGAACCACCGGGAGCCCGCCGCCCAGCACCTTCGCCATCTCCTCCGGATCCAGCCAGCGCGTCCGCCCGCCGACGTCCACCGCGATGTCGAACACGGCATAGCCGGGCACACCGCGCCGGCTGTCGGTCCCATACCCGAGGTCCTGCACCCCGTCCCCGTACACCTCGCCGAAGATCCCGACCCGTGCCGCACCCAGCTCGGCGGCCACCCGCGCCGCCACGGCGGGCGCGCCGTGCCCGCGCACGGCCCGCCAGTACAGGTTCTTCTCGTCCTCCACCAGCGCCAGCCGCTGCGCCCCCAGCCCCTTCGAGGTCACCTGCACCTCCCCGCTGTCCGCGAGGTAGGTCAGACAGCACGCCGTCCCATGCAGCTTCTCGGTGACCGCGACGGCCTCCCCGTCCTCGAACACGTCCGGGTAGCGCTTGAGGTTCTCGATGTCGATCCACGCCACCAGATCCGGCGCGGACGCCACGTCTCCGCTCATCGCGATCGGCACCGGAGGCACCCACTTGACGATCCCGAGCCGTTCCGCGAAGTCCACCCCCTCCCGCGCCGCCCGCTCCAGGTCGACCCCCGCCAGCGCCCGCGGCCGGCACACCAGCCCCTGTGACAGCTCCCCGCGCAGCCGGATCGCCTTCACCCGGTTGTGCTGGGCCCCTGCCAGCCTCCCCGTCAGCCCCAGCTCGCTGATCAGCTCCTCGGGCAGTACCGCCTGCTCCGGCACATACACGGCGAACTCCCCGGACCGGAAAGCCCCCTTGGCCACCACGGCCCGGTACAGCCCCACCTGCGCCAGCTCCAGCGCGTCGGCGTTGGGGTGTTCATGAATCGTCAGCCGCTCAGCGGTGACACGCAGTGTCGACATACGTGGATCCCCCGTTGCTCGTTCAGTGGTGTGCCACCACTGTGGGGCGCGGACGAGCGCACCGGCCACCGAATTTGCGGCGGCGGAAGCCCAGAACGCCCCCGTTGGCATCGCCAACGGGGGCGTTCTGGGCTTGCGGTCAGTCGCTGAGCAGGTGGTCGAACTCGCCGGCCTTTACGCCTTGGACGAAAGCGGCGAACTCGCTGGGGGTGTAGCGCAGCTCCGGACGGTCCGGGCGCTTGGAGTCGCCTATGGCGACACCGCCTGATATCCCCATCAGCTGGACACAGTTCTCACCGGAACCGTTGCTGAAAGAAGCCTTTTGCCACTCACCGTTGAGTGGAGTGGTGTAGAGAGCGTCCTTTTCCTGGTTCATCGGAGTTCTTTCTCGATTTCTTCGATCCGTCGGATGGATTCTTCCTGGTTCAGCCCCTCTCACGTCATCGCGACGACGACCTTGCCGGCCTTCGCGTGGCCCTTCTCGACGTACTCCATGGCCTCCCGGGTCTCCGCGAACGGAAAGACGCGGTCGACGACGGGACGGATCTTCCCGGCCTCGATGAGCGGCGTGAGTTCGCGCAGTTGGTCGCCGCTGGCCTTCATGAACAGGAACGAGTACGTCACGTTGCGGCGCTTGGCGCGGCGCCGGATCTTGAAGCTCAGCGCACTCATCGCCAGTCGGAGGATCGCGTTCGCGCCCAGCTCGCGGGCGAAGGCCGGGTCGGGAGGGCCTGCGATGCCGATGACCTTCCCGCCGGGCTTGAGTACCTGCAGGGACTTCTCGAGCGTCTCGCCACCGAGGGTGTCGAGGACGACGTCGTAGCCGTGCAGGACCGTCTCGAAAGCCTGGTGCTTGTAGTCGACCACGACGTCTGCGCCGAGCTCCTTCACCAGGTCGATCTTGGCCGTGCTCGCGGTGGTGGCCACGTGCGCGCCCAACTGCTTCGCCAACTGGATGGCGATGGTGCCGACGCCGCCTGAGCCCGCGTGGATCAGGACCTTCTGACCTGGCTGCACCTGTGCCCGATCGACCAGCGCCTGCCACGAGGTCAGGGCGACCAGGGGAAGGGACGCTGCCTCCTCCATGGTGAGCGTGGCGGGTTTGATCGCCACATCGTCCTGGTGGACGGCGATGAGTTCGGCGAACGTGCCGATGCGGTCCTTGTCGGGCCGTGCGTAGACCTCATCGCCCACCTCGAACCGCGTCACGGACGATCCCGCCTGGACCACCACCCCGGCGAGGTCGTTGCCCAGGATGAGCGGGAGACGGTACGGCAGGAACGCCTTGAAGTCCCCGTCGCGGAGCTTGAGGTCGAGCGGGTTGACGCTCGCCGCGTGGATCCGGACCAGGACGTCGTCGTCGCCCACCTGCGGGTCGGGCAGCTCACCGGCGCGCACCCCGGCCTTGTCGCCGTACCGCTCGACCATGAAAGTCTTCATCATCGTCTCCGTTTCTCGTCCGCGAGGGGGACGGGATCTCTCTGTTCATCCCGGGCTTCACCCAGTACGAGGTAGTCGCAGTGCCTTCGGGCGTCAGGCCACCGGCGCGGCCGGGGCGATGATGCGGTGGGAGTCGCCTCCCTGGATGCCGGCCAGGGATCCGGCGATCGCCTCGTGAGGAGCTCCGAGCGGCACCGCGCTGACCTCCGACAGGCGGGCGAACTGCTCGGGGGACAGCTGGACGTCAAGAGCGCCCAGGTAGCTGTCGAGCTGGGTGAGGTTGCGCGGCCCGATGATCGGGACGAGCGAGGTCGCGGACTGAACGGCACGCTCCCGCACCCAGGCCACCGACACCTGGGCAGGCGTCACGCCGATCTCCTCGGCGATGGCCAGGACGGTGTCGACGACGGCGATCTTCTGGCCCGTGTTCTCCGTGTGGATGACCGCCCCCAGGTCGCTGAGGCGCCCCTCGGTGCTGCGCCGGTACTTTCCGGTGAGCAGTCCGCCGCCGAGCGGGGACCACAGAGCGGCGCCGAGTCCGAGGCTCTCGGCCATCGGCAGCAACTCGCGGTCGGCGGTCCGCTCGACGAGGCTGAACTCGTTCTGGATGCCCACGATGGGCGCCCAGTTCTTGAGGTCCGCGAGCGTCACGGCGCGCGAGACCCGCCACGCGGGGAAGTTGGACAGAGCGGCGTGGTGGATCTTGCCGGACCTCACCAGGTCGTCGAGCCCGCGCAGGATCTCTTCCATGGGGGTGAGCCCGTCGGGAAAGTGCACCCAGAGCAGATCGATGTGGTCGGTGCCCAGGCGCTTCAGGCTGGCCTCCACCGAGGCGACCATGTTCTTGCGGCTGTTGCCCGTCGTGGAGACGCCCGGCTGCGGCGCGGCCCCGAGGGTGAACTTGGTGGCCAGGACGAAGTGGTCCCGGTCGGCGGAGACGAACTTCCCCGTCAGCTCTTCCGACTCGCCGAACTGGTAGGTGTCCGCGGTGTCGAGGAAGGTGCCACCGGCTTCGGCGAATCGGTCGAAGATGAGGCGCGCCTCGTCCGGCTCAGCGCCGGCACCCCAGCCGGTTCCGAAGTTCGCCGTGCCGAGCGCGTACTCGGACACGCGCAGTCCCGTCCGGTGCCCAAAGGTCGTGTAACGCATCAGGTATGTCCTTACTCAAGGATTGGCAGGGGGAGGCGAGGGTGCGGCGGGCGCGCCTCACGCCGCGTTCGGCGAAGCGGCCAGGCTCTGCTTGACGTACCGGGTGGTCTCGTCGGCGAGGATCTCGGGCAGGCCCGTCTCGACGCCGTGCAGGGCCTGTGCGGCCACATCGGCGGGGTCGGCCTTCTGATCGGCGGGAACGCCCGCGGCCATGTCGGTGTCCATGTATCCGACGTGCAGCGCCGAGACGGTGATGCCGCGCGGCGCCAGTTCCTCCCGGGCCGCGTCGGTCAGCGCCCATGCCGCGGCCTTGGCCGCGGCGTAGGACCCGAGGCCGGCCGGGTGCAGCCAGGACAGGACGGAGAGGACGTTGAGCACGGCGCCGCCGCCGTTGCCCTCGATGACAGGAGTGAAAGCCCGGGTCACGGCGAGCGGACCGAAGAAGTTCGTCTCCATCTCCAGGCGCACCGTGTCCAGGCCACCCGCGATCAGCGGCGTGGCGGTGGAGATGCCCGCGTTGTTCACCAGCAGCGTCGCGTCGGATGCGGCACGGGCCGCGGCCCTGATCGACTCCTCGTCGGTCACGTCCAGCCGCAGCGGGATGACGCCCGGCAGGTCCACCGTCTCGGGGCGGCGAGCCGCCGCGTACACCTTCGCCCCGCGCTCCACGAGTTGGGCGGCCAGATGCCGCCCGAGCCCCCGGTTGGCGCCGGTGACCACCGAGACCGCGTCCTTCAGTTCCATGTCTGCTCCCAGCGTTGCGGGCGACTAGAGGCCCGCACGATTTAGATTACGATAACAATCTAAAGCCGAGCCTAGAATAGATGGCGATCGAAATCCAACCGGGAGGTGGCTGATGGGCCGCGTATCGCAGGCGCAAGCGGAGGAGAACCGCAGGCGGGTCGTTGAAACCGCCTCGCGGATGTTCCGGGAGCAGGGCACCCACGTCAGCGTCGCCGACCTCATGAAGGCGGCCGGCCTGACCCACGGCGGCTTCTACAAGCAGTTCGCCTCCAAAGAGGCGCTTATCGACGAAGCCACCGCCCACGCGTTCGACGGACTCACCCGGCTCCGCAATGACGGACTCGAGCAGCACGCCGGGCAGCGCGACGCCGCCCAGCAGACGCTGATCGACACCTACCTCTCCGTCGAGCACCGCGACAGCGCGGCAGACGGTTGCCCCGTCGCCGCACTCGCCACCGACATCGCGCGCGAACCCGGAGATCGTGAGGCCCGCCGCATCTACACCGAGGGAGTGGGCGACTTCGCCGAGTGGCTCGCCACCGAGGACCAGGACGGCATCACCCGGCTGTGCACCATGCTCGGCGCACTCGTCCTGGCCCGAGCCACCCAAGGCTCCCCCCTCTCCGAGGAGATCCTCACCGCCGCGCGCGCAGCATTGACGGCAACCAGCTGATCGGGGACACGCGCGCCCTCCCCGGCACAGCGCAGTGCGCTGGAGGAAGGGGCCCGGCCCGGGGCCGCCGCTACGTCGCTACTGCCGCGGGGCCCGGCCCCGGATCAGTCCGAGGTGAGCTGGAAGGGGATGTTGCGCCAGGGGCTGGCGGGGTCCTGGGTGAGGATGCGGTGCGGGGAGAGCGCGGAGCTGTACATATGGCCGAAGGACTCCTCGTCGAAGCGCAGCGCCCGCCCCAGGATGTAGCCGGCCGAGAAGTCCGCCCAGGAGGTGTACTGCTCCCGGCACAGCTCGCCCACCAGGGTCACCATCTCTTCGACCTCGGACTTCTCCGCGAAGCGGGCGCCCAGGCCCCAGCGGGCGACGTTGACCGCGCGGCCGTAGTCGTAGCCGAGCGCCGAGGTCACACAGCCGTCGGGCGGAAGGATGCTGTCCGCGCGGAAGCGGCCCTCGTAGCGGACGATCTGCTCGAGGATGTCCAGGACGTGCGCGATCTCGGCGTCGTCCGCGCCGCGCTCGCGGAGCGAGTCGACGGCCGCCCGCCGCCATAGCTCCGGGTCGGTGTGCGCGGCGCAGCGGTCGCGGGATATCGCCTGGCGGAGGCGGAGGAGGAACTCCGGCTGGGGCGGGCTGTTCCGGCCTTCGAGCAGATACGTCATCTGCTCCTGCCAGCCGTGCCGGTCGGTGATGTCCCAGGAGTCGGCGAGGGCCGCGACGTCGGTGCGGTAGTCCGTGCAGACGTCGCCGATGTCGTTCCACAGATCCTGCCGGTGCACGGCCAGGTGGGCGCCGCAGGCGAGGCCGTGGGCGAGGGGGCCGTGCAGGTGGCCGGTGTACTTGGTCAGCAGCGCGTCGTCGTCGTGGCCGCGGCGCGGTACGTCCTTCCTCAGGGCCTTCCAGCGGCGGCGCTCGCGGCGGGCCTCGGGGAAGAACGCCTCGGAGGGGGTGCCGGGGTTGACCAACAGACCGCGCAGTTCCTCGCCCCACCACTCCTCGGGCGGCAGCGGGAGCGAGACCGGGCAGGCCACGACGTCGGGGCGGCGCGGCAGCAGCTCGCCGCGGGTGTAGACCGCGAAGTACTCGCCGCCGTCCGGGCCCCGGTACGGCAGCCATGGGGTGGCGAACTTCTTGCGGTCGACCTTCTCCTGAGGCGCGTACGCCAGGGTGTCGGCGCCCAGCAGCACCCGCAGATAACCGTCCCAGTCCCCGCGGGACTTGGCGGCGACCAGAGCCTGCTCGACGTCGGTCGGCGGCACCCAGGCGGGCCCCGGACCGGGCGTACCCATGATCGGCGTCCCCATGGCCACGACCCTATCCGCAGCTCCGGGACGGCTTTCAGGGGGTTCGGGGCGCGGTCAGGCCGGGCCGCCGCCCTCCGCGCGGCGCTCGCGGAGCCGGCGCTGGAGCTTGTGCAGGAGGGGGTAGCGCTCGCGCTGTTCGCGGGCGCTGCGGTCGAGCTCCTCCATCAGGCGGATGGAGCGCTGCTCCATGTCCAGCTCGTCGAGGATCCGGTCGATCTCGGCGAGCAGGGCGCCATGGAGCTGCCACTGGCGCGGATGCTGCTGGACGCGCTGGAGGAGGGTGTGGGCGGCCTCGTCGCGGCTCGCGTGGGCCTTGGTGAGTTCGCTGGCCAGCCGGGACTCGGCCTCCTCGGCGTTGGCGCTGACCTGGGTGGTGACCAGGACGGCGAAGCTTTCGACGGCCGAGGCGAGGTGGACGAAGAGGTCCTCCAGGGCGGTCGCCACATCGGGCGGGAACAGGGGCTCGTCGGTCCGTTTCTTGGCGAGGTCGGTGAGGGTGCGCGCCATGACCCGTAGGACGACCATGCAGATCTCCAGGGTGTCCAGGCCGGTGCGCAGCACGACGCGGTAGAGCAGGCCCTCCTTGACGCGGGGGTTGAGCCGCAGGCTGTCCTCCGCCTGCCGGAGGGCGCCGTCCACCTGGGCGATGTCCTGGTCGAGGCGGCGGGCCTCGTGGAGCCGGGCGGCGGCGCGTTCGACGGGGGTGTGGCCGCCGAGCTCCTCGCCGATGTGGAGCAGCAGCCGGCGCATGCGGCGGGCGAGGTCCTCGATGGACTCGCCGGCGGTCTCGACCCACACCGGCGGGGCGAACAGAAGGTTGAAGGCCAGTCCCACCCCGGCGCCGATCAGCGTCTCCAGCACGCGGTCCCAGGCCGTGGCGCCGACCCGGGTTACGCCGAGGACCAGCATGGCGCTGATCGCCACCTCGACGACGAACTCGCTGACCCGTACGAAATTGCCGACGGTCAGCGCGACCAGGATGATCAGCCCCAGGCTCCACCAGGTCAGCCCCACCAGCGCACTGAACCCGATCGCGATGATGACGCCGACGACCACCGCGTTCACCCTGCGGATGCCGGTGGTGATGGTGGCGTACAGGGTGACCTGCACCACCAGCAGGGCGGTGAGCGGCGCGGTGAGCGGGGCCGGTTCGCTGCTCAGCTGGAGCGCGACGGCGTACGCGATGGTCGCGGCGGCCGTGGCACGCAGCGTCTGGACGACGACGGGGTCTTTGCGCCGCTTGACGAGGCCCGCCACCGGGTCGAGAATATCTGGCACCTTCTGCCCCTTCCCACATCAGAAGTCACAAAGGCATCACTACGGCCCCTTGCCACCTGAGCGGACCCTCACACGCCACCCGGAACCACGGACGGGCTAACGTGTGGGCCGTGATCACGCCATTCAACGAGCACGACGGCGCCGAGCCCCCGCTTCCCGGCAGCACCGGCCCCACCGCCACCGCGGAGGCGCATCCGCGCCAGGTCGGCCGGGTGCGGACGGAGTACGCGCCGGACCCGGACGGCGACCCGGACCCCGGGGAGATCGTCTGGACCTGGGTGCCGTACGAGGAGCTGGACGGCCGCGGCAAGGACCGGCCGGTGCTCGTCGTCGCCCGCGAGCGCGCCGGGACCCTGCTGGCCGTACAGCTGTCGAGCAAGCGGCACGACGGCGACCGCGAGTGGGTGGCCATCGGGTCCGGGCCGTGGGACCGGGCGGGGCGCGACTCGTGGGTGGACCTGGACCGGGTGCTGCGGGTGCACCCGGAGGGCATGCGCCGGGAGGCCTGCGCCCTGGACCGGCCGCGCTTCGACCTGGTCGTGGCCCGGCTGAGGCAGCGGTACGGCTGGAGTTGAGAAAGTCTGAATGAGCGGGGCGGGCCGGGTCAGGCGTCGGCCAGCGCCAGCAGCTTGGTGACCGTGTTCCAGTTGCGGGCCGTCATCGTGACGCCGAGCGGCGCCCGCGTGACCTTGTCCGCCAGCTTGGAGCGGCCGGAGCCGTTCGGGGTGCGCAGATAGATCTCCCGGCCGGACAGCCGGAACTCGTCCGGCGTGTACGAGGCCAGGTCCAGGGCCTCCAGCGGGGCCGGGTCGGCCGGGGCGGCCGACAGGAACACCACATGCAGCGTCTTCGGCTCGGCCGTGGCCTCGGGATAGGGGTTGGCCTCGATGGCGGCGGCGAGCTCGTCGCGGGTACGGACCATCACCGGCACGGTCAGGCCGAGGTCGGCGGTGATGCGGTCGGCGATCGTACGGGCCGTCCGCTCGGGCGGGGTGCCGGGGTCGGCGAAGACGATGTTGCCGGTCTGCAGATGGACGGTGACGCCGTCGAACCCCAGGTCCAGCATCAGCTCGCGCTGCCGGGCCACCGGGAACTTGTTGTGGCCGCTGACATTGATGCCGCGCAACAGCGCGATCTGCGACGACATGGCGGGGACTCCTCCGGACGGGATGAGGGGATCGTACGCCCGCGTTCAGTTGCGCGACTCCTCCCTGCATGATGGGGGCTGTGCGGCTCGAAGCGATCTCCTGGGAACGGCTGACCGGCGCGCTCGCCGACCGCGTCGCGGATCTGACGGCGGCGGACGGCGGCCCCTGGCTGCGGGTGGCGGTCGACGGGGCCCCGGCGGCGCGCCCCGGGGAACTGGCGCACGGCCTGGCGGAGGCGCTGCGGGTGCGCGGGCGCCCGGCGCTGGTGGTCGCGGCGGGCGGCTTTCTGCGCGCGGCGTCGCTGCGCTACGAGTACGGGCGGCGGGACGCCGACGCGTACTACGACATGTGGCTGGACACCGGAGCGCTGTGGCGCGAGGTCTTCGGCCCGCTGGAGCCCGCGCCGGGCGGCACGGGGCGGGTGCTCCCCGATCTGTGGGACCCGGTGACCGACCGGGCGACCCGCTCCCCGTATGTCGAACTGCCGCTGGGCGGGGTGCTGCTGCTCCACGGCGCGCTGCTGCTGGGGCGCTGGTTCCCGTTCGACCTGTCCGTGCATCTGCGGCTGTCCCCGGCCGCCCTCGCCCGCCGTACGGACGAGGACGAGCAGTGGACGCTGCCCGCCTTCGCGCGCTACGAGGAGGAGGTGCGGCCCGCGGAGGCCGCGGATGTGGTGGTCCGCGCGGACGACCCGCGCCATCCGGCCTGGGGCGGACCGGGCGCCTGAGCCCCGCACGCGCCGCGTCACGACGCAGCCGTGCGCCCCGCTCTCCTCGGGAGCGGGGCGCACGGGGCCCGGAGTCCGGCGGGGGGTGGCTACGCCGGCGGGCACTCCTTCCACGCGAAGTGGTAGGTGGTGCTGACACTGCCGTCCGTCGAGTCCATGGTCATGAAACTCGTCGTGTTGGTGGTGTCCGAGGTGCCGGCGTTGACCCGCAACTCGGTGTTGATGTTGAAGTTCCGGAGCGCGCCGCAGGGGGCCCACTCCACGGTGGCGATGTCGGAGACATCGGTCGCCTGCCAGTTGTCGTCGAAGACGCCGGTGAACTCATGGGATTTCGCCGCCGTATTCGACGATCCCTGGAAGTAGTACGACGCCTTCTCGACGCTGGTCGCGCCCTTCTCCAGGTGTGCGTAGCCGCGGTAGTCCACGCTGGCGATCGCGTACGTGAAGCCCTGCGGCACATGCACCACAAGGTTGAGCTGGCAGTTCTTTCTGAAGTCGGTCGGTTTGGCGCCCTTGCCCACCTGGGCGAGATAGTCGCTGTAGGTGACGGTGAAGGCCGTGTTGTCGGGCGATACGGCCACCGCCGCGGTCCCTGCCGGACAGCCCGAACCGTTGACCGTCGCGACCGTGATCACGATTTTGTCGGGCGGCGGGTCGTCGAACGGCGATTTTGCGGACGCGGGCTGAGAGGAAGCGAGTGCCGTGGCGAACAAAGCCGCGGCCACGCTGCCTGCGAACATTGCACCTGGCATGATTCTCCATTCGATCGTCTGTGGACGACGACGGAAAGCCGGGCAGGCTCCGACGCCGCCCTGGCTGGTGGAGTTTCGCGCCTTACCGGACGGAAGGACATTCCTTCCAGGCGATGTGGTAAATCGTGTTGTTGCTGCCGTCGGTCGAGTCCATGGCCATGAAGCTGGTGCTGCCCGCCGGCGAGGTACCCGCGTTCACCCGCAGCTCGGTGTTGATGTTGAAGTTGCGTTCCACGCCGCAGGGCGCCCAGACCAGGGCGCTGTAATCGGTGGAGTCGCGGGTCTGCCAGTTGTCGCTGTACGGACCGCTGAAGTCATGGGTCCGTGATGTCGTGTCCGCCGAACCCTGGAAGTAATAACTCGCCTTCTCGGTGCCTTTCGCTCCCTTCTCCAGGTAGGCGTAGCCGCGGTAGTCGACGCTGGCGATGGCGTACGTGAAGCCCTGCGGTACGTGGACGCCCAGGTTGAGCTGGCAGTTCTTACGGATGTCGGTCGGGTCGGCACCCGCGCCGACCTGGGCGAGATAGTCGCTGTAGGTCACCGTGAAGGCCGTGTTGTCGCCGGAGACGGCGACGGCGGCGGTCCCTTTGGGGCAGCCCGATCCGTTCACGGTGTTGATGGTGACCTGGATCTTCTCGGTCGGCACATCGGTGACCGACGCACCTTGCGGGGAAATACCCGATGCGAATAACGCCGCGACCGCGCCGCCGGCGAGCAGGCCAAAAGACATGGTTCTCCCATCGAACGTGGATGAAGCGTGACTGAACCGTGGGGGGTGGAAAGCCCGCGGTGTGGAGCGTGCCGACGTGCGCGTCCCGGCGCGATTTCGTCGGATGTTTGGATGTCCGGATGTCCGGCAGTGGCCGCGGGCATATGTGGTCGTCCGCGGTTCTTCACGGCATATCCGGGGAGGCCTTATCCGCTGTGGGGGGAAGTGCTGTGTGGGGGAATGCGGTCCAGCCTTCAAGAAAGAGCTCGCGGTGCCGTGCTCTCGGGAGCGCTCCAAAGATAGGAGCGAAACGTGTCCACGACAAGACGGGAGGGAGTTTTCCGGAACAAGATATTTCCGGGGCGACGGCCCGGTTCAGTAGACCGGTTCAGAAGAGCGGCTGCGGAAGGATCCCTTCCAGGGCCAGTAGCGTGCGCTTGGTCTCCAGCCCGCCGCCGAAGCCGCCTATGCCGCCGCCGCTCTCGACGACGCGGTGGCAGGCCACCACGACCGGCAGCGGATTGCTGCCCATGGCCACGCCCACGGCCCGGGCGGCGCCCGGATCGCCCACGCGGTCGGCGAGCTCTCCGTAGCCGACGACCGTGCCGAACGGCACGTGGTCGGCGAGCTCGCGCAGGACGCGGCGGTTGAAACCGGCGGTGAGCGACCAGTCCAGGGGGACGGTGAACTCGCGCAGCGAGCCCGCGAAATAGCTCTCCAACTGGCGCACGGCCGTGCCGAGATGGACGAGGCGGTCCGGCGTGCCCCCGACGTCGCCCCCGGTGTCGTCCCCGGCGTCGGAACCACGGGCCGGCGAGGGCGTCGGGGCCGCGCCGAGCCGGGCGGTGAGCCGCGAGACGGCCTCGGCCGCCGTCGCCTCGTCGGCGTGGAACACGACCTGGGCCAGGCCCTGATCCGTCGCCGCGAGCAGCAGCGGGCCGATGGGGGAGTCCAGCACGCTCCAGCACCACCCGCGTGCCTCGCGCCGCTCCGCCGGCTCTTCCCGCTCTCCTGAGATCGTCACGGTTTCAGGGTAGGCGCCGGGTCCGACAGCGCTTCCCCGGACGGGGGGCGGGGCCGTGGTGCCCCGCCCCCCGAGCCGCGCGACAGCGGCCGCGAGAGCCGCTACGAGACCTCCGCCGGGGCGGCCGGCACCTCGTAGCCCGCGTCCTCCAGCGCGTCCCGCACCACGTCCGGCTTGTTGGTGATGATGCCGTTCACGCCCATGCCCGCGATGTCCACCGCCGTCGGCCCGTCGTTCACCGTCCAGGCGTAGACCTCGAACGGCCGGCCGTGCGCGCCTTCCACGTCCTGGACCGCGGCCACATAATCGGCGTCGATGGTCTTGTAGCTCGGGTTGATCTGGTCGGCGAATTCCGCGTAGGTCGCCAGGTCGCCGAGCGCGGGCGTGCCGAGGAAGCCGGTCTTGATGTCCGGCCGCAGGTCGTGGACCCGCTTCACGGCCTCCCCGCTGAAGCTCTGGACGATCAGCTTGTGCTTGACGTGGCGGCGGTCCAGCCAGCCCTCTCTGCGCAGCTCGCGCAGCGTCTGGCGTTCGATGTCCGGATAGAGCTCGGGGGCCTTGAGCTCCAGGAGGAGCTTTTGGTGGTTGTGTTCCACCCGATCGAGGTACTCCTCGAGGGTCGGTACGCCCTCGCCCGCGAACTCGGTGCTGAACCAGCTGCCCGCGTCCAGCTGCCGGATCTCGTCGATGGTGAAGTCGGAGACCTTCCAGGGGGCGCGGTCCGGAAAGACCTCCTCGGCGTCCGTGGTGCGGTTCAGCGTGGTGTCGTGCATGACGATCAGCTCGCCGTCCTTGGTGCGCTGGACGTCGTTCTCCACCCAGGTGATGCCGAGGTCGTCGGCCGCGTCGACGGCTGCGAGCGTGTTCTCCGGGGCATAGGCGGAGGCGCCCCGGTGGGCGATGGTGACGGTCTGCTGCGCCTGGTCGTCGGGCTGGTCGGCCTGGGCGACCGCCGGTGAGAGGAAGAGCGTGGACATGCCGATGAGCGCGCCGGTGAGGGCGGCTGTGGGGCGGATGCGCATACGGACTCCTCGCGTCGTCTGGCTCGCGTGACTCGCGGACGGGCAGAGGGTCCCAGTCGTGCCGTCCCGGAGGAAAGGTCGCGGTTGGACAGAGTGAAGCACGGGCCGCCCGGGCGGGCGCCGGGGGCGCGAGCGGGGGTCACCCCTCCTGGCCCCGGGTTCGGCCGGTCGGCCGTTGTCAGTGGCGGGTCGTACGGTGGGTGTCATGCGGCCCGTATCCCAGATCGAACGCAAGGTGGCGCCTTTCGAGGTCGTCAGCCCGTACCAGCCCAGCGGTGACCAGCCGACCGCGATCGCCGACCTGGAGCGGCGCATCCGCGGTGGCGAGCAGGATGTCGTCCTGCTCGGCGCGACCGGCACCGGAAAATCGGCGACCACCGCGTGGATGATCGAGAAGCTCCAGCGGCCGACGCTCGTCATGGCGCCCAACAAGACCCTCGCCGCCCAGCTCGCCAACGAGTTCCGCGAGCTGCTGCCGAACAACGCGGTTGAGTACTTCGTGTCGTACTACGACTACTATCAGCCAGAGGCGTACGTCCCGCAGTCGGACACCTACATCGAGAAGGACTCCTCGATCAACGAGGAGGTCGAGCGGCTGCGCCACTCCGCGACGAACTCCCTGCTCACCCGGCGTGATGTGATCGTGGTGGCCTCGGTGTCGTGCATCTACGGCCTCGGCACACCGCAGGAGTACGTGGACCGCATGGTGCCGCTGAAGGTCGGCCAGGAGATCGACCGCGACCAGCTGCTGCGCCGCTTTGTCGACATTCAGTACGCGCGCAACGACATGGCGTTCACCCGGGGCACCTTCCGGGTCCGCGGCGACACCATCGAGATCTTCCCGGTCTACGAGGAGCTCGCCGTCCGGATCGAGATGTTCGGCGACGAGATCGAGGCGCTGTCCACGCTCCACCCGCTCACCGGCGAGGTCATCAGCGACGACCAGGAGCTGTATGTGTTCCCGGCATCCCACTATGTGGCGGGGCCCGAGCGCATGGAGAAGGCCATCGCCGGGATCGAGGCCGAGCTGGAGCAGACCCTGGCCCGGCTGGAGAAGCAGGGCAAGCTGCTGGAGGCCCAGCGGCTGCGGATGCGGACGACCTACGACATCGAGATGATGCGCCAGATCGGCACCTGCTCCGGCATCGAGAACTACTCCCTGCACATCGACGGCCGCGAGACCGGATCCCCGCCGCACACCCTGCTGGACTACTTCCCGGAGGACTTCCTCCTGGTCATCGACGAGTCCCATGTCACCGTCCCGCAGATCGGCGCGATGTACGAGGGCGACGCCTCCCGCAAGCGGACGCTGATCGAGCACGGCTTCCGGCTGCCCTCCGCGCTCGACAACCGCCCGCTGAAGTGGGAGGAGTTCCTGGAGCGCACCGGCCAGACGGTGTATCTCTCCGCGACCCCCGGCCCGTACGAGCTCTCGCGCGGCGACGGCTTCGTGGAGCAGATCATCCGCCCGACCGGCCTCGTCGACCCCGAGGTCGTCGTCAAGCCCACCGAGGGGCAGATCGACGACCTGATCCACGAGATCCGTACGCGCACGGAGAAGGACGAGCGCGTCCTGGTCACCACCCTCACCAAGAAGATGGCCGAGGACCTCACCGACTACATGCTCGAGGTGGGCATCCAGGTCCGTTATCTTCACAGCGATGTGGACACCCTGCGCCGCGTGGAGCTGCTGCGCGAGCTGCGCGCGGGCGAGTTCGACGTCCTGGTCGGCATCAACCTGCTGCGCGAGGGCCTGGACCTGCCCGAGGTCTCGCTGGTCGCGATCCTCGATGCCGACAAGGAAGGGTTCCTGCGCTCCGGCACCTCGCTGATCCAGACCATCGGCCGCGCCGCCCGTAACGTCTCCGGCCAGGTGCATATGTACGCCGACAAGGTCACCGCGGCGATGGAGAAGGCCATCGAGGAGACCAACCGGCGCCGGGAGAAGCAGGTCGCCTACAACAAGGCCAACGGGATCGACCCGCAGCCGCTGCGCAAGAAGATCGGCGACATCGTGGCGACCATCGCCCGCGAGGAGATCGACACCAAGGAGCTGCTGGGCTCCGGCTACCGCAAGACCGACGGCGGCAAGGGCGCCAAGGGGCAGGCCAAGGCCCCGGTGCCGGCCCTCGCCGGGCAGAAGGCGGGCAAGGGCGGCGGCAAGGCGGGCAAGGACGGGGCGCTGACGGATCGTCCGGCCGCCGAACTGGCCGAGCTCATCGAGGAGATGACCGACCGGATGCGGGCCGCGGCCGCCGAGCTCCAGTTCGAGGTCGCGGCGCGGCTGCGCGACGAGGTGGGGGAGTTGAAGAAAGAGCTGCGCCAGATGAAGGAGGCCGGGCTCTCCTGACGGCTGCGGCGCCCCGCCACCGGCCGTACCGTCCCGCTGTGTTGCAAGACCGACACAAAAGCCGGTCAGGGCGGATGGCGGCCTTGTTCCAGTGCATAGGGTTCTGAACAGGCCGTGCGACCGAACCGGCCGCGGGGATTTCGAGAAACGAGAGTAGGGACAGCACGTGACGGTCAATATGTCCAAGGGTCAGTCCATCAGCCTTCAGAAGGCGGACGGAGGCACCCTGACCGCGGTGCGGATGGGACTTGGCTGGCAGGCGGCCCCTCGCCGCGGGCTGTTCGGCTCCCGTACGCGCGAGATCGACCTGGACGCGTCTGCGGTCCTGTTCGCCGACAAGCAGCCGACGGACGTCGTGTTCTTCCGCCACCTGGTCAGCGACGACGGCTCGGTGCGTCACACCGGCGACAACCTGGTGGGCGGTGCCGGCCAGGGCGGGGACGACGAGGCCATCCTGGTCGACCTTCAGCGGGTGCCGGTGCACATCGACCAGATCATCTTCACGGTGAACTCCTTCACCGGCCAGACCTTCGCCGAGGTGCAGAACGCGTTCTGCCGCCTGGTGGACGAGACCAACGGCCAGGAGCTGGCCCGCTACACCCTCACCGGCGGCGGGCAGTACACCGCGCAGATCATGGCCAAGGTGGAGCGCGCCGGCTCGGGCTGGGCGATGAAGGCCGTGGGCGAGCCGGCCAACGGCCGCACCTTCCAGGACCTGATGCCGCACATCGTGCCGCATCTGTGAGCAGTTGAGCCCGTCGGCCCGGTAGGCGCACGCCCGCCGGGCCGATGTGCTCTCCTCGGCACACACCCGACAAGCACCACACACACTTCGCTACAACGAAACACAATGAGGGGGACGCAGCCATGACGGCCGAGCTGGTCCGGGGGCAGAACCACGCACTGCCCCAGACCCGATTGGAGATCCGGGTCTCGGCGGGCCATCCGGTCGTGGCCGGGGCGACGCTCGGCGACGAGCAGGGCACGGTGCGGGGGACCGAGTGGGTCGCGCACCCCGCCGCGCCCCAGCTCCCGGGCATCGACGTGTCCAGGCAGGCCGCGGCGGACCACCGGCTCGCCGTGGACCTCGGCGCGGTGTCCGAGGATGTCCACCGGGTCAATGTGCTGCTGGCCCTGCCGACGGGGGTGGGAGGCCCCACCCGCTTCGGCGCCATGCCCGCGCCGTTCCTCGCCGTCACCGGCCTGGACGGCGCCGAGATCGCCAGTTACACCATCACCGACCTGGACTCGGAGTCCGCGGTGGTCGCCCTGGAGCTGTACCGCAGACAGGGCGCCTGGAAGGTGCGCGCCGTCGGCCAGGGGTACGCGGGCGGGCTGGCCTCGATGCTTCAGGACCAGGGGCTGCCTGAGGCCGTCGAGCTGGCCGCGCGGATCAATGACGCGGTCGCCCGGGGCATGGCCCGCTCGATCGCCCCGCCGCCGCCCCGCCCGGAGGGCGAGGGCCGGGTGCGTACGGCCACGGCCGGCGGCAGCGGCCCGGTGGCCGAGCCCGCCGCCGCGCCGCAGCAGACGCCCGCGGGCGGTTCGGCCGCCGCGGGTGGGCCGGGCTCGGGCGGGCCGGTCAACTACCAGCACCCCGGCCGCCGTACGTCCGCGCCGCCGACGCCCCCACCGGTCGCCCCGCCCGCTCAGCCGGGCCGGCCCGCCCAGCCCGTCGCGGGCGACGCCTCGGGCTGGACCATGGACGAGCGGCTGTACAACCAGGTCTGGGGCATGTTCGAGGACCTGGCCCGTACGGCCGCGGCCTACCGCAGCGCCGTCGACTTCGCCGACTCCCGCATGGAGAAGGAGCTGGACGGGGTGCTCTCCGACCCGCGCACCCGCGTCGGCCCGGTCGCCGACTCGGCCCGCGCGGCGGCCCGCGCCAAGCACACCACCCTGGTCGAGCAGGCCCGCGCGGTCCTGGACCGGGACCTGGCCCAGCTCGCCGCGGAGGCCGAGGTGGTCGAGCCCGCGCTGCCTCCGGCGTTCGCCCGCTGGGACAGCCCGGTCTGGCAGGCCTACCAGGTGCCCATGGAGATCCCGATGGCGCTGCGCCTGGGCGAGGTGCACCTCCCGGAGCGCCGGGATCTGCGCATCCCGATGCTGGTGCGGCTGCCGCTGGAGCGGGGGCTGTGGATCGACAGCGGGCGGGACGGGCTGTCCGACGCGGCGCTGGTGGACTCCGGCGAGCTGCGCCGGCTGGCCGCGGAGACGGCGGTCGCGCACGCCGCGCGGCTGCTGGCGGTCTACCCGGCGGGTGAGTTTTCGGTGCATGTGATCGACCCGGCCGGTTCGGCCGCGGCGTCCCTCGCCCCGCTGCTCAGCTCCGGTGTGCTGAGCGGGCCGCCCGCGGCCGGCGCCCAGGGGGTCAGCGCGACGCTCGCCGCGCTGACGCGCCGGGTCGACCTGGTGCAGATGGCGGTCCGCAGCGGTGCCGCGGACGCGCTGCCGCCCGATCTGGACGTCGCCGAACAGCTGCTGATCGTCAATGACTTCCCGCACGGCTTCGACGACCGGGCCGTCACCCAGCTGCGCTATCTCGCCGACGAGGGGCCCTCGGTGGGCGTGCATCTGATGATGGTCGCCGACCGGCAGGAGGCGCAGGCCTACGGCCCGGTGCTGGACCCGCTGTGGCGCTCGCTGCTGCGTGTCACCCCGGTCCCCGACGACCACCTGGCAGACCCCTGGGTGGGGCACGCCTGGACGTACGAGCCGTCGCTGGTGCCGGCCGGCAGCCGGGTGGTGGAGCAGGTGCTGGCCCAGGTGGCGCGGGCCCGACAGTCCTACGGACGCTGACTCCTGATACTTCGTTACTTTGCGAGAGAGGGCCGCTGAGCAGGGGATTTACCCGTCTCTTTACTCTTCCTTGGTGATTCCTGTACTCTTCTTTACGCGGAGGGGAGTACTCCTATCGCGGCGTTCCCGTCAGTACGGATCGCGTCCGGCGCCCTGGCCGGGCCGGACGTGATCCCGGGGCGTCGGCCCGCGGCGCGAGCCCGGGCGGAAGAGACCTCCGGCAGCGACGACGCTGAAATTGCCGTACGAATGCCGGAGGAACAGTGGACGTTTCCTGGACCCTATGGGTGCTGACCATCGTGGGTCTGTGCGCCCTCATCGCCGTCGACTTCTTCATAGGCGGCCGCAAACCACACGAGGTCTCGATCAAAGAGGCGGGGATCTGGACCGCCGTCTGGATCGCCCTCGCCGGGCTGTTCGGCCTCGGCCTGCTGATCTTCGCGGGCGGCCAGCCGTCAGGTGAGTTCTTCGCCGGGTTCATCACCGAGAAGTCGCTGAGCGTCGACAACCTCTTCGTCTTCGTGCTGATCATGGCGAAGTTCGCGGTGCCGACGATCTACCAGCAGCGGGTGCTGATGGTGGGCGTGCTCATCGCGCTCGTGCTGCGGGCGATCTTCATCGGCGCCGGCGCCGCGATCATCTCGAACTTCGCCTGGGTCTTCTACCTCTTCGGAGCCTTCCTCATCTGGACCGCCTGGAAGCTGATCCAGGAGGCCCGCGCCGACGAGGAGGAAGAGGAGTTCGAGGAGAACCGCCTCCTGAAGGCGGTCGAGAAGCGCTTCCCGTCCACCGACAAGTACCACGGCACCAAGCTGTTCATCGTCGAGAACGGCAAGCGCCTGATGACCCCGATGCTCATCGTCATGCTGGCGATCGGCACCACGGACGTCCTGTTCGCGCTCGACTCGATCCCCGCGATCTTCGGCCTCACCCAGGACCCGTACATCGTCTTCACGGCCAACGCCTTCGCGCTGATGGGCCTGCGCCAGCTGTACTTCCTGATCGGCGGGCTGCTGAAGAAGCTGGTCCACCTGTCCTACGGGCTGTCGGTGATCCTCGGCTTCATCGGCGTGAAGCTGGTGCTGCACGCGCTCCACGAGTCCGGGGTCAACGTCCCCGAGATCAGCATCCCGGTCTCCCTCGGGGTCATCTGCTCGGTGCTCGCCATCACCACGGTCACCAGCCTCTACGCCTCCAAGAAGCAGGCCGAGCGGGAGCGGGCGGCCGGCGAGTCGGACCCGGAGGCCACGGACCGGGACAGCGTGGACGCCTGATCCACCCCACAGGGAGCCGGCGGCCGCACCCGCCGGCTCCCGCCCCGAACTCGCCCCGGGCCGCCCTGACGGCCCCGGAGCGGGCCGAACTCGCCCCGGGCCGCCCTGACCCCGGAGCGGGCCCTAGACCGTCGCCTCCCCGGCCTCCATCGGCCGCGAGAGGCGGCGGTCCGCGCCGTCCGCCGGGCGGGTCTCCGGCAGCAGCGCGAAGCAGCCCAGGCTGAGCAGCGCGATGCCCGTCAGATACGCGGCGACGCCCCACGGCGGACCGTCGCCGCGCGACAGGGCCGTCGCCACCAGCGGGGTGAGCCCGCCGCCGAGCACGCCCCCGAGGTTGTAGCCGAGCGCCGCGCCCGTGCAGCGCACCCGCGGCTCGTACAGCTCGGGCAGATAGGCCGCCGTGACGGCGAGCATCGCGATGAAGGCCAGCAGCGCACCCAGGAAGCCGAGGAACATCAGCGGCACCCGCCCGGTGTGCAACAGCGCCACCATCGGGAACATCCACAACACCGTGGCGGTGCAGCCCGCCAGGCACATGGTCCGCCGCCCGAGGCGGTCGCCGAGATGCGCCGCCAGGGGCGTCAGCGCGCCCAGGACCGCCACGGCCGCCATGACACAGCCGAGCATGACCGTGCGGTCCACCCCCAGCCGCTCCGTGCCGTACACGAGCGACCAGGTCGTCACGGTGTAGAACACGGCGTAGCCCACCGCGAGCCCGCCCGCCGTGAGCAGCACCAGCCGCCAGTGGTGGCGCAGCACCTCGGCGAGCGGCGCCGCGGCGCGCTCATCGCGTTCGGCCAGCTCCTGGAACCGCGGCGACTCCGCGAGCTGGGCGCGCAGCAGCAGCCCGGCCGCCACCAGCAGGCCGGCCGCCCAGAACGGCACCCGCCAGCCCCAGGACCGGAAGCTGTCCTCGGTCAGCGTCGCCGACAGGGTCAGCATCACGCCGTTGGCCAGCAGGAAGCCGACGGACGGGCCGATCTGCGGGAAGCCCGCCCACAGCCCGCGCCGCCGCTCGGGCGCGTGCTCGACGGTCAGCAGCACCGCGCCGCCCCACTCGCCGCCGAGCCCGAGGCCCTGGAGAAAGCGCAGCACGAGCAGCAGCACGGGGGCCGCGACGCCGATCGAGTCGTAGCTGGGCACAAAGCCGACCGCGACCGTCGCGACGCCGGTGAGCAGCAGCGACAGGATGAGAACCGGCCGTCTGCCGTACCGGTCGCCGAGCGGGCCGAAGAGCGCCGACCCCAGGGGCCGGGAGAGAAAGCCGACGGCGAAGGTGCCGAAGGCGGCGAGGGTCCCGGCGAGCGGGGAGACATTGGGGAAGAAGAGCGGGCCGAGGACGAGGGCGGCCGCGGTGCCGTAGACGAAGAAGTCGTAGAACTCGATGGCGGTGCCGACCAGGGACGCGGCGGCGAGCCGGACCATCGACGGGGGGCGGTCGTCGTGCATGAAGCGCCAACCGCCGCCGCGCGCCCCCGGTTACGGGGCGTGCGGCGCGGGGAAGAGCGCGCGGCGTGCGGGCGCGGCGCGCGCTCCCCTCACACGTCGCTCACCAGCCCCGTTCGCGCCACTCGCCCAGGTGCGGGCGCTCGGCGCCGAGGGTGGTGTCGTCGCCGTGGCCGGGGTACACCCAGGTCTCGTCCGGCAGCCGGTCGAAGAGCTTGGTCTCCACGTCGTCGATGAGGCTCTCGAACGCCTTCGCGTCCTTCCAGGTGTTGCCGACCCCGCCCGGGAAGAGGCAGTCGCCGGTGAACACGTGCGGGTGGCCGTGCGGGTCGTCGTAGACCAGGGCGATGGAGCCCGGGGTGTGGCCGACCAGATGGCGGGCGGTGAGCTCGACCCGGCCGACGCGCACCGTGTCGCCGTCCTCGACGGGCACATCGGTGGGGACCGGGATGCCCTCGGCGTCGTAACGGCCCGCGTAGGTGCGGGCACCGGTGACCTCCACCACCTCGCGCAGCGCGCCCCAGTGGTCCTGGTGGCGGTGGGTGGTGACGACGGAGGCGATACCGCTGCTCCCGATGAGCGTCAGCAGCGTGTGCGGCTCGGCCGCGGCGTCGATCAGCAGCTGCTCGTCGGTGGCCCGGCAGCGCAGCAGATAGGCGTTGTTGTTCATCGGGCCGACCGCGACCTTCGAGATCATGAGATCGGTCAGTTCGTGCACGTCCGCCGGTCCGCCGACCTTCACCGCTCCGCTGTAAGTCATGGCCTCAGCCTAGTGGCGGCAGGACCGGCAGGGGCCCGTCGGGGCAGGACAGCCCGGCCCCGTCCGTGCGCCCGGTGAGCCAGCCCAACAGGGCGGCGGAGGGGCCTTCGACGGTGACCGCCGTGAGGTCCTCGCGGCCCGCGCCCGCGCGGCCGGTGTGCCGGACCCGGCCGCCCTCGCCGGACACCAGCCGCAGCGGGGGGACGCCGGGCTGTCCGGCGAATCTCACCTCGGTGAGGAAGTCCAGCGCCTGCTCGACGAACGCGGCGGGCAGGTCCGCCAGGGTGTAGCCGACCCCGAGGTCCACATGGTGCAGCTCGACCTCGAGCAGCCTGCGGAAGGGCAGTCGGCCGGCCGGCTCGACGACGCCGCGCCGCATGGTGACCTCGTACGACCGGCGGCCGGCGGGGAGCGCCGCGGCCGCCGCGTAGAGGCGGAAGGCGCTGGTGCGCAGGTCGTCGAGGTGGACCGGCAGCGGGCGGCCCGCCGCGTCCTCGATGGCGCTGTCGCGCGCGTCCTCGCTCTCGTACATGGGGGTCGGCTCTCCGGTGCGCGCCCATGTGAGGAGGTTCACCAGGGCGTCCGCATTGCGCGCCAGATGCGCCAGCACGTGGCCGCGGGTCCAGCCGGGGAGCAGCGAGGGCTCGTCGACGGCGCTCTCCTCCAGCCGGGACACCGAGCTCATGAGGCGGTCGGTCGCGCCCCGCACCGCGGCGGCGTCACGTGCGTAGTCGGTCATGTTCCGACGGTAGTGCTCACCACACGTTCGGGTGAAGCTGTTGGACTCCGGCCGCAATTCGAATGTGCGTGCTATAGGCTCATGTGCTGCATCCTTAAAGACATCGCCGCAGCGCCCCCTACCCTGGGTCGGGGGGCTTCGCCTCGCTCCGGCTCTGCGTCCCGGCAGAGCTCCATGGCAGCGGGGCCCGCGGACCCCCACCTCTCTCAAGAAAGGTGCCGACCGGCGTGGCCGACCGTCTCATCGTCCGTGGCGCTCGCGAGCACAACCTCAAGAACGTCTCGCTCGACCTCCCTCGCGACTCCCTCATCGTCTTCACCGGGCTCTCCGGGTCGGGCAAGTCGTCCCTCGCGTTCGACACGATCTTCGCGGAGGGGCAGCGCCGCTACGTCGAGTCGCTCTCCTCGTACGCCCGCCAGTTCCTGGGGCAGATGGACAAGCCCGACGTGGACTTCATCGAGGGCCTGTCCCCGGCGGTGTCCATCGACCAGAAGTCCACCTCGCGGAACCCCCGCTCCACGGTCGGCACCATCACGGAGGTCTATGACTACCTCCGGCTGCTGTTCGCCAGGATCGGCAAGCCGCACTGCCCCGAGTGCGGCCGCCCGATCTCCCGGCAGTCGCCGCAGGCGATCGTCGACAAGGTGCTGGAGCTGCCCGAGGGCAGCCGCTTCCAGGTGCTGTCCCCGCTGGTGCGCGAGCGCAAGGGGGAGTTCGTCGACCTCTTCGCCGACCTCCAGACCAAGGGCTACAGCCGGGCGCGGGTGGACGGCGCGACCATCCAGCTGACCGACCCGCCGAAGCTGAAGAAGCAGGAGAAGCACACCATCGAGGTGGTCATCGACCGCCTGACCGTCAAGGAAAGCGCCAAGCGGCGGCTGACCGACTCCGTGGAGACCGCGCTCGGCCTCTCCGGCGGCATGGTGATCCTCGACTTCGTCGACCTCGACGAGGACGACCCGCAGCGCGAGCGGATGTTCTCCGAGCACCTCTACTGCCCGTACGACGACCTGTCCTTCGAGGAGCTGGAGCCGCGCTCCTTCTCGTTCAACTCGCCCTTCGGCGCCTGCCCGGAGTGCACCGGCATCGGCACCCGCATGGAGGTCGACCCCGAGCTGATCATCCCGGACGAGGAGAAGTCGCTCGACGAGGGCGCCATCCACCCCTGGTCCCACGGCCACACCAAGGACTACTTCGCCCGGCTCTACGGCGGCCTGGCCGACGCGCTCGGCTTCCGTACGGACATCCCCTGGGCCGGGCTCCCGCAGCGCGCCAAGAAGGCGCTGCTCTACGGGCACAAGACGCAGATCGAGGTCCGCTACCGCAACCGCTACGGGCGGGAGCGCGCCTATGTCACGGCCTTCGAGGGGGCGGTGCCGTTCGTCAGGCGTCGGTACACGGAGGCGGAGAGCGACTCCAGCCGTGAGCGCTTCGAGGGCTATATGCGCGAGGTGCCCTGCCCCACCTGTGAGGGCACCCGGCTCAAGCCGCT
Source organism: Streptomyces sp. NPDC028305 (assembly GCF_055569495.1). NCBI lineage: Bacteria > Bacillati > Actinomycetota > Actinomycetes > Kitasatosporales > Streptomycetaceae > Streptomyces > Streptomyces sp. NPDC028305. The sequence goes on along the minus strand of NZ_JBVHTN010000001.1, from coordinate 203,093 downwards.
CATCCTGGCGGTCACCGTGGAGGGCCGCTCCATCGCGGAGGTCTCCGCGATGTCGATCAGCGAGTGCGCCGAGTTCCTGCGCGACATGAAGCTGAGCGCCCGCGACAAGACCATCGCCCAGCGGGTGCTCAAGGAGGTCAACGAGCGGCTGCGGTTCCTGGTCGACGTCGGCCTGGACTATCTCTCGCTCAACCGCGCGGCGGGCACGCTCTCCGGCGGCGAGGCGCAGCGCATCCGGCTGGCCACCCAGATCGGCTCCGGCCTGGTGGGCGTGTTGTATGTGCTGGACGAGCCGTCGATCGGGCTGCACCAGCGCGACAACCACCGGCTGATCGAGACGCTGGTGCGGCTGCGCGACCTGGGCAACACCCTGATCGTCGTCGAGCACGACGAGGACACCATCAAGACCTCGGACTGGGTGGTGGACATCGGCCCGGGCGCGGGTGAGCACGGCGGCAAGGTGGTCCACAGCGGGCCGCTCAAGGAGCTGCTGGCCAACGAGGACTCGATGACCGGGCAGTACCTGGCCGGGAAGAGGGCCATCGAGCTGCCGGGGATGCGCCGGCCCATGGACCCCGGGCGGCAGCTGACGGTCCACGGCGCGCGGGAGAACAACCTCCAGGACATCGATGTGTCCTTCCCGCTCGGTGTGCTCACCGCCGTCACCGGCGTCTCCGGATCGGGCAAGTCGACCCTGGTCAACGACATCCTGTACACCCACCTGGCGCGCGAGCTGAACGGGGCGCGGGCCGTCCCGGGCCGGCACACCCGGGTCGCCGGCGACGACCTCGTCGACAAGGTGGTCCATGTCGACCAGTCGCCCATCGGCCGCACCCCGCGCTCCAACCCGGCGACGTACACGGGCGTCTTCGACCATGTGCGCAAGCTGTTCGCGGAGACGATGGAGGCCAAGGTCCGCGGATACCAGCCCGGGCGGTTCTCCTTCAACGTCAAGGGCGGCCGCTGCGAGAACTGCTCCGGCGACGGCACCATCAAGATCGAGATGAACTTCCTGCCGGATGTGTATGTGCCGTGCGAGGTCTGCCACGGCGCGCGCTACAACCGGGAGACCCTGGAGGTGCACTACAAGGGCAAGTCCATCGCCGAGGTGCTGGACATGCCCATCGAGGAGGCGCTCGACTTCTTCGAGGCGGTGCCGACGATCTCCCGCCATCTGCGCACGCTCAACGAGGTCGGGCTCGGCTACGTCCGGCTCGGGCAGCCCGCGCCGACCCTCTCCGGCGGTGAGGCGCAGCGCGTCAAGCTCGCCAGCGAGCTCCAGAAGCGGTCGACGGGGCGCACGGTCTATGTCCTGGACGAGCCCACGACCGGGCTGCACTTCGAGGACATCAGCAAGCTGATCAAGGTGCTGTCCGGGCTGGTCGACAAGGGAAACACCGTGATCGTCATCGAGCACAACCTCGATGTGATCAAGACGGCGGACTGGGTCGTGGACATGGGCCCGGAGGGCGGCAGCGGCGGCGGTCTGGTCGTCGCCGAGGGCACCCCCGAGCAGGTGGCCTCGGTCCCGGCCAGCCACACCGGCAAGTTCCTCAGGGAGATGCTGGGGGATCTGGTGAGCGACGCGGTGGCGCCGCCGGTCGGGCGGAAGACCGCGAAGAAGGCCCCCGCGAAGGCTCCGGCCAAGAAGGCGGCGGCCAAGAAGACCGCCGCAGCCAAGACCGTCGCCGCGAAGACCGCCGTCAAGAAGGCCGCGGCGAAGGCGACGGTCTCCGGGCGGCGCGCGGCCGCGAAGTAGCGCCCGGAGTGTGCCGCGCCCCCGCCGGGCGCGGCACACTCCGGACCCCGCCGCGCCGGCGGCGGGCCTCGGAGGTCCCTCGGCTCAGAGCTCGGCCGCGTAGGGCGGCTGCGCGCCCGCCCGGGAGCAGGTGACGGCGGCCGCCCGCGCGGCGAAGCCGAGCACATCCCGCCAGGCGGCCTCGTCCAGCTTCGCCACCGCCTCCGCCGTCAGCGCCTGGTGCGCCGCCAGACGGTGCAGCAGCGCGGCGTTCACCGTGTCGCCCGCCCCGATGGTGTCCACGACATCGACCCGTACGCCGGGGACCGAGCAGTCGGCCCCGCCCCGGGTGATGACGCTGATGCCGTTCCCGCCGTGGGTGAGGACCACGGCCGCCGGGCCCGCCGCCAGCCACTCCCGGACGGCCGCCGCCGGGTCCCCGGGGCCGGCCAGCCAGGCGGCGTCCTCCAGGGACAGCTTGAGCAGGCCGATGTGTGGCAGCCAGCCGAGGAACCGGGCGCGGTAGGCGTCGGCGTCCGGGATCAGGCCGGTGCGGATGTTCGGGTCGAGCGCGGTGAAGACGCCCCGCGCCGCCTCCCGCCGCAGCAGCGCCTCGTACGCGCTCGCGCCCGGCTCCAGCACCAGCGAGCAGGTGCCGAAGGACACGGCCGTGACCGAGTCGGGAAGGGCCTCGGGCAGCTCGAAGAGACGGTCCGCGGTGCCCTCGACGTAGAAGCCGTAGCCCGCCGAGCCGTCGGGGGCTATCGACGCGACCGCCAGTGTGGTCGGCTCCGCGCCGCGCTGCACCAGCGCGGTGTCCACGCCGTCGTCGCGCAGCCCCGCCATCAGCGACTCGCCGAAGCCGTCCGTCGAGATCCGGGAGCAGAAAGCGGTCGGCGAGCCCAGCCGGCCCAGCGCCACCGCCGTGTTGTACGGGCCGCCGCCGCGCTGCGGCAGCAGCGCCGGCAGGGCCGGGTCCACCGCGGGTCCGGCCGCTGCCGGGCGGTCGGGCACCAGATCGATCAGGGCTTCTCCGGCGACGACGATCATGAGGCGATTCCTCACGTTGTGGGTGGGTTGGGGTTCCGGGGCCGTTGGGGTCTCAGGTCCTGTCCGGGCGCTTCATGCCCTACATCCGCACGACGTGCGGTGGACGAAGGTGCAGGGCAGCCGGACGGTCCGCGGCGGCCGGGCGGGGTCCGCCAGCCGGTCGAGCAGCAGGGTGACCGCGGTGGCGCCGATCTGCCGGCTGGGCTGCGAGATCGCGGTGAGCCGCGGCGAGAACACATCGGCCCAGGAGAAGTCGTCGAAGCAGACCAGCGCGATGTCGTCGGGCACGCCGAGGCCCGCCTCGTGCAGGGCGCGCAGCGCGCCGATGGTCATCGCGTTGTTGGCGGTGACGATCGCGGTGGGCCGCGGGGACGCCGCCAGCAGCCGTTGGGTGGCGTCCCGGGCGCCGTCCGCCTCGGAGTCGCCGCCGACCAGCAGCTCGGGGGCGAATGGCAGCCCCCGCCGGAGCAGCCCGGCGCGGTAGCCGGCGATCCGCTCGTCGGTGGTGCTCAGCCCGTGGGCGCCCGCGACCAGGCCGATGCGGGTGTGGCCGAGGTCGGCGAGGTGGAGGACGAGCTGCTCGACGTGGAAGGCGTTCTCCGCGCCCACCTGGTCGTGGCCGTCGCCGACCAGCCGGTCGAGGAAGACGGCGGGGACCCGGTGGCGGGTCAGATAGTCGATCATCGCGCCGGGCTCGGCGGAGGCGGCGACGATCACTCCGTCCACCCGTCGCTCGTGGAGGAGGCGCACGGCCTCGCGCTCGTGCCCGGGGTCGTCGTGCGGGTCGGCGATGAGCAGCCCGTAGCCGTGCTCCAGGGCGCCGGCCTCGACGCCCTGGAGGATCTCGGTGAAGTACGGATTGCTGATCGCCGAGACCGCCAGGCCGATCGAGCGGGTGCGCGCGGTGACCAGGGAGCGCGCGAGGGTGTTGTGGGTGTAGCCCAGGGCGTCGATGGCGTCGAGCACCGCCTGGCGGGTGCCCGGGAGCACCGGGCGGGTCTCATTGAGCACATGAGAGACGGTGGCCACGGACACGCCCGCGCGCCGGGCCACATCAGCCATGGTCGCCATGGAGCAGGAACGTACCGCATCGAACGCCGCGCGTAAACGCTTACGCAAGCGTTTACGCGCTACCCGTCGCGGACCGTGAACCCCGCCGGGGCCTCGGGCGGGGCCGAGGGCGGAAAGCCGCCGCCGGGCGGCGGCCCGATCGCTCCGGACTGTCACTCCCCGCCAGTAGGGTGGTGACCATGGCCGACCCGAGCAGCTACCGCCCCAAGCCGGGACAGATCCCCGAGTCGCCGGGGGTCTACAAGTTCCGAGACGAGCACGGCCGGGTGATCTACGTAGGAAAGGCGAAGAGCCTGCGCCCGCGGCTCTCCTCCTACTTCCAGGACCTGGCGAACCTCCACCCGCGCACCCGCACCATGGTCACCACCGCCGCCTCCGTCGAGTGGACCATGGTGAGCACGGAGGTCGAGGCGTTGCAGCTCGAGTACTCCTGGATCAAGGAGTTCGACCCCCGGTTCAACGTCAAATACCGCGACGACAAGAGCTATCCGTCCCTCGCCGTCACGCTCAACGAGGAATTCCCCCGGGTCCAGGTCATGCGCGGCCCCAAGAAGAAGGGCGTGCGCTACTTCGGCCCGTACGGCCACGCCTGGGCCATCCGCGAGACGGTCGACCTGATGCTGCGGGTGTTCCCGGTGCGCACCTGCTCGGCCGGGGTGTTCAAGCGCTCCGCCCAGATCGGCCGCCCCTGTCTGCTCGGCTATATCGGCAAGTGCTCCGCCCCCTGTGTGGGCCGGGTGACCGCCGAGGAACACCGGCGGCTGGCCGAGGAGTTCTGTGACTTCATGGCCGGGCGCACCGGCACCTATCTGCGCCGCCTCGAGGAGCGGATGCAGGAGGCCGCCGAGGAGATGGAGTACGAGAAGGCGGCCCGGCTCCGTGACGACATCGGGGCGCTCAAGCGCGCCATGGAGAAGAACGCCGTCGTCCTCGCCGACGCCACCGACGCCGACCTGATCGCGATCGCCGAGGACGAGCTGGAGGCCGCCGTCCAGATCTTCCATGTGCGCGGCGGCCGGGTCCGCGGCCAGCGTGGCTGGGTCACCGACAAGGTGGAGGCCGTCGACACCGCCGGGCTGGTCGAGCACGCGCTCCAGCAGCTCTACGGGGAGGAGAAGGGCGACGCGGTCCCCAAGGAGGTCCTGGTCCCCGCCCTGCCCGAGCCCGCCGAGCCGGTCGCCCAGTGGCTGAGCGACCGCCGCGGCTCCCGGGTCGATCTGCGCATCCCGCAGCGCGGCGACAAGAAGGACCTGATGGCGACCGTCGCGCGCAACGCCCAGCAGGCGCTCGCGCTGCACAAGACCAAGCGCGCCTCCGACCTGACCACGCGCTCGCGCGCACTGGAGGAGATCGCCGAGGCCCTGGAGCTGGACTCCGCCCCGCTGCGCATCGAGTGCTTCGACATCTCCCACCTCCAGGGCGAGGACGTGGTGGCGTCCATGGTGGTCTTCGAGGACGGCCTGGCGCGCAAGAGCGAGTACCGCCGCTTCCAGATCAAGAGCTTCGCGGGGCAGGACGACGTCCGCGCCATGCACGAGGTGGTCGGCCGCCGGTTCCGCCGCTATCTCCGGGAGAAGACGGACACCGGCGAGTGGGGCCCGGCGCCCGACGGCGACGCGGCGCCGGGCGGACACCCCAAGCAGTCCGAGGAGGAGTTCGCCGCCCCCGCCGGGCCCATCGACGAGAGCGGCAGGCCGAAGCGGTTCGCCTACCCGCCGCAGCTCGTCGTCGTGGACGGCGGCCGGCCGCAGGTCGCCGCCGCCCAGCGGGCGCTGGACGAGCTGGGGATCGACGACGTGGCCGTCTGCGGCCTCGCCAAGCGGCTGGAGGAGGTCTGGCTGCCCGGCGAGGAGGACCCGGTGGTGCTGCCCCGCAGCAGCGAGGGGCTCTACCTGCTCCAGCGGGTGCGCGACGAGGCCCACCGCTTCGCCATCACCTACCAGCGCGGCAAGCGGGCCAAGTCCATGAAGGCCGGGCCGCTGGACACCGTGCCCGGGCTCGGCGACAGCCGTCGGCAGGCGCTCCTGAAGCACTTCGGCTCGCTCAAGCGGCTGCGCGCCGCGACCGTCGAGCAGATATGCGAGGTGCCGGGGGTGGGCCGCAAGACGGCCGAGACGGTCGCCGCCGCCCTCGCCATGGCGGCCCCGGCCGCCCCGGCGGTGAACACCGCCACAGGAGAGATCATTGAGGACGAGGCCGCGAGCGCGGTGTCGTCAGCGACGCGGGGGACGGACAGATGAACGAACATGAGAATCATGGAGACGGAGCGCAGGTGAATACGGGCACCCCGGGAGACACCGCCGCCGAGGCGGCGGCCATCCCCGAGCTGGTGATCATCTCCGGCATGTCGGGCGCGGGCCGCAGCACCGCCGCCAAGTGTCTGGAGGACCTCGGCTGGTTCGTCGTGGACAACCTGCCGCCCGCGCTGATCCCCACCATGGTGGACCTCGGCGCCCGTTCCCAGGGCAATGTGGCCCGTATCGCGGTGGTCGTCGACGTCCGCGGCCGCCGCTTCTTCGACAATCTGCGCGAGTCCCTGGCGGACCTGGCCGCCAAGAACGTCAAGCGCCGCGTCCTGTTCCTGGAGGCCTCCGACGACGCCCTGGTGCGCCGCTTCGAGTCGGTGCGCCGCCCGCACCCGCTCCAGGGCGACGGCCGGATCGTGGACGGCATCGCGGCCGAGCGGGACCTGCTGCGCGAGCTGCGCGGCGATGCCGACCTGGTGATCGACACCTCCAGCCTCAATGTGCACGAGCTGCGCGCCAAGATGGACGCCCAGTTCGCCGGCGAGGAGGAGCCGGAGCTGCGCGCCACCGTCATGTCCTTCGGCTACAAGTACGGCCTGCCGGTCGACGCCGACCTGGTGGTGGACTGCCGCTTCCTGCCGAACCCGCACTGGGTCCCGGAGCTGCGCCCCTTCACCGGCCTCAACGAGGAGGTCGCCGGCTATGTCTTCAACCAGCCCGGCGCCAAGGAGTTCCTCGACCGCTACGCCGAGCTGCTCCAGCTCATCGCGACGGGCTACCGCCGCGAGGGCAAGCGCTATGTGACCATCGCCGTCGGCTGCACCGGGGGCAAGCACCGCAGCGTCGCGATGTCCGAGCGGCTCGCCGCCCGACTCGCCGCCGAGGGAGTCGAAACCGTCATCGTCCACCGTGACATGGGGCGCGAGTGACGATCAGGACCAGACGGCTGCGGCGGCTGGTCGGATCCCGTACCAGCAGAGGAGCGCAGCCCAAGGTGGTCGCGCTCGGCGGCGGGATGGGGCTGTCCGCCTCGCTCGCCGCCCTGCGCCGGATCACCGGCGATCTGACCGCCGTCGTCACCGTCGCCGACGACGGGGGCTCCAGCGGGCGGCTGCGCGACGAGCTGGACGTGCTGCCGCCCGGCGATCTGCGCAAGGCGCTGGCCGCGCTGTGCGGCGACGACGACTGGGGCCAGACCTGGGCCAGGGTCATCCAGCACCGCTTCATCAGCGAGGGCGAGCTGCACGGCCACGCGGTCGGCAATCTGCTGATCGTCGCCCTCTGGGAGCAGCTGGGCGACCACGTCAAGGCGCTGGACCTGGTCGGCAAGCTGCTGGGCGCGCACGGCCGGGTGCTGCCCATGTCGGCGGTCCCGCTGGAGCTCCAGGCGTTCGTCCGCGGCCATGACCCGGGCCGGCCGGACGAGGTGACCACGGTCCGCGGGCAGGCCACCGTCGCGCTCACCCCCGGCGAGGTGCAGTCGGTCCATCTGGTGCCGCATGACCCGCCGGCCGTCCCCGAGGCCGTCGAGGCGGTCCTTGACGCCGACTGGGTGGTCCTGGGCCCCGGCTCCTGGTTCTCCTCCGTGATCCCGCATCTGCTGGTCCCCGAGCTGCTGGAGGCGCTCACCGAGACCAAGGCCCGAAGGGTCCTGTCGCTGAACCTGGCCCCCCAGCCCGGCGAAACCGACGGCTTCTCCCCGCAGCGTCATTTGGAGGTTTTGGCCCGACACGCCCCTAAACTCGCCTTCGACGTGGTGCTGGCCGACCAGGCCGCCGTCCCCGACCAGGGCAGTCTGTGCGACGCCGCGAAGCGGCTGGGCGGCACGGTCGAGCTGGCGCCGGTGGCCAGGCCCGACGGCTCCCCGAAGCACGACCCGGAGCTTCTGGCGGCCGCGTACGACCGTATTTTTCGGATGCATGGAAGGATCGGCCCATGGCGATGACGGCAGCGGTGAAGGACGAAATCTCCCGGCTCCCCGTCACCCGCACCTGCTGCCGGAAAGCGGAGGTCTCGGCGATCCTGCGGTTCGCGGGCGGTCTGCACCTGGTCAGCGGGCGCATCGTGATCGAAGCTGAGCTGGACACGGGCATCGCGGCCCGAAGAGTGCGCAAGGACATCCTGGAGATCTTCGGGCACTCCTCCGACCTGGTGGTGATGGCCCCCGGCGGGCTGCGCCGCGGCAGCCGCTACGTGGTGCGGGTGGTGGCGGGCGGTGATCAGCTGGCCCGGCAGACCGGGCTGGTCGACGGCCGCGGCCGGCCGATCCGCGGGCTGCCGCCGCAGGTCGTCTCGGGCGCCACCTGTGACGCCGAGGCAGCCTGGCGCGGGGCCTTCCTCGCCCACGGCTCGCTCACCGAACCCGGCCGCTCCTCCTCGCTGGAGGTCACCTGCCCCGGCCCCGAGGCCGCGCTCGCGCTGGTCGGCGCCGCGCGCCGGCTCCAGATCGCCGCCAAGGCGCGGGAGGTGCGCGGTGTTGACCGCGTTGTCGTCCGTGACGGTGACGCCATCGGCGCGCTGTTGACGCGGCTCGGCGCCCATGAGTCGGTGCTCGCGTGGGAGGAGCGGCGGATGCGCCGCGAGGTCCGCGCCACCGCCAACCGGCTCGCCAACTTCGACGACGCCAACCTGCGCCGCTCGGCCCGCGCCGCCGTCGCCGCCGGGGCCCGGGTGCAGCGCGCGCTGGAGATCCTGGGCGAAGAGGTGCCCGAGCACCTGGCCGCGGCCGGCCGGCTGCGCATGGAGCACAAGCAGGCCTCCCTGGAGGAGCTGGGCGCGCTCGCCGACCCGCCGCTGACCAAGGACGCGGTAGCGGGCCGCATCCGCCGCCTGCTGGCCATGGCGGACAAGCGCGCCCAGGACCTGGGGATCCCCGGCACCGAGTCCAGCCTGACCGAGGAGATGGCCGAGGGCATGGTCGGCTGACCACCCCGGCCGGGCGGACCGACCGCCCGTACGACAGACCTCTCAAGCCCCCGGCTTCCACCGCGAAGCCGGGGGCGTCCCGTGGCCCTTTCAAGCCATATGTGGCTTGTGGCGCAATTGCGCTGCGTGCGCTGCGGCGTTGACCAGCTGTGACGGAAAGTGCCTCATAGGTGAATCGAAGCCGGCGGTCCGTACCACTTTTCAGTGGACGTGGGCCGCCGGTGCCAATGTCACGTACGTCCCGTGATAGCGGTAGGGTCGGACGCGGTCGGGGACATCCAATAAGGCTCGCCGGCGTCCATACCGGCACACCAACGAGGAGATCGGTTCGTGACGATCCGCGTAGGCATCAACGGCTTCGGCCGCATCGGACGCAACTACTTCCGCGCGCTCCTGGACCAGGGCGCGGACATCGAGATCGTCGGTGTCAACGACCTGACCGACAACGCCACTCTCGTCCACCTGCTGAAGTACGACACCATCCTGGGTCGGCTGAAGCAGGCGGTCAGCCACACCGACAACACCATCACCGTCGGCAACCAGACGTTCAAGACGTTCGCCGAGCGGGACCCGGCCAAGCTGCCCTGGGCGGAGCTCGGCGCCGACATCGTCATCGAGTCGACGGGCATCTTCACCAAGCGCGAGGACGCGGCGAAGCACCTGGCCGCCGGTGCCAAGAAGGTCCTGATCTCCGCGCCCGCCAAGGGCGAGGACATCACCATCGTGATGGGCGTCAACCAGGAGAAGTACGACGCCGCCAACCACCACGTCATCTCCAACGCGTCCTGCACCACCAACTGTGTCGCCCCGATGGCCAAGGTCCTCGACGAGGCCTTCGGCATCACCAAGGGCCTGATGACCACGGTGCACGCGTACACCAACGACCAGCGCATCCTGGACTTCCCGCACAAGGACCTGCGCCGTGCGCGGGCCGCCGCGGAGAACATCATCCCGACCTCGACCGGTGCGGCGAAGGCGACCGCCCTGGTGCTCCCGCAGCTCAAGGGCAAGCTGGACGGCATCGCCATGCGCGTCCCGGTGCCCACCGGCTCGGTCACCGACCTGGTGGTCGAGCTGGACCGCGAGGTCACCAGGGACGAGGTCAACACCGCTTTCCAGAAGGCCGCCGAGGGTCAGCTCAAGGGCATCCTCGAGTACACCGAGGACGAGATCGTCTCCTCGGACATCGTCAACTGGCCGGCCTCCTGCACCTTCGACTCCTCGCTGACCATGGCCCAGGGCAAGCAGGTCAAGATCATCGGTTGGTACGACAACGAGTGGGGCTACTCGAACCGCCTCGTCGACCTGACCGTCTTCGTCGGCAACCAGCTCTGACCGCTGCCGCGATGAGCCAGGACAGGGCCCGGTACGACGCTGTCGTACGGGCCCTGTTCCCATGAACTAGGAGTCCTCAGTGAAGACGATTGACGATCTTCAGGTCGGCGGGAAGCGGGTCTTCGTCCGTGCCGATCTGAACGTCCCGCTCGACGGCGAGACGATCACCGACGACGGCCGCATCCGCGCTGCCGTGCCGACCATCGCCGGGCTCGTGAAGTCGGGCGCCAAGGTGATCGTCGCCTCCCACCTGGGCCGGCCCAAGGGCGCGCCGGACCCCCGCTTCTCGCTCGCCCCGGTCGCCCGGCGGCTCGGTGAACTCCTCGGCAAGGAGGTCGTCTTCGCGACCGACACGGTCGGGGACGGCGCCCGGCAGGCCGTGGCCGGGCTCGGCGACGGCGATGTGGCACTGCTGGAGAATCTGCGCTTCAACGCCGGTGAGACCAGCAAGGACGACGCCGAGCGCGGCGCCTTCGCCGATCAGCTCGCCGCTCTCGCGGACGTCTATGTGGGCGACGGCTTCGGCGCGGTGCACCGCAAGCACGCCTCGGTGTACGACCTTCCGGCGCGGCTGCCGCACGCCGCGGGCCATCTGATCGCCTCCGAACTGAACGTTCTCAAGCAGCTCACCGACGACGTGAAGCGCCCGTACGCGGTGGTCCTCGGCGGCGCCAAGGTGTCCGACAAGCTCGGCGTCATCGACCACCTCCTGGAGCGGGCCGACCGCATCCTCATCGGCGGCGGCATGGCCTACACCTTCCTCAAGGCCCAGGGCCATGAGATCGGCAACTCGCTGCTTCAGGAGGACCAGATCCCGGCCGTCCAGGAGTACCTGGCGCGCGCCAAGGAGCGCGGCGTGGAGTTCGTGCTCCCCGTCGACGTCCTGGTGGCCGCCGAGTTCCCGGATCTGAAGACGAAGGCCCCGGCGCACCCCCAGGCCGTGTCCGCCGCGGAGATGCCGGCCGGCCAGATGGGTCTGGACATCGGCCCGGCGACCTGCGAGCTGTACGCCTCGAAGCTGGCCGACGCGGCCACCGTCTTCTGGAACGGCCCGATGGGCGTCTTCGAGCACCCCGATTTCGCCGCGGGCACCAAGGCCGTCGCCCAGGCGCTGGTCGAGAGCCCGGCCTTCACCGTGGTGGGCGGCGGCGACTCCGCGGCCGCCGTGCGGATCCTGGGCTTCGACGAGAATGCTTTCGGCCACATCTCGACCGGCGGCGGAGCGAGCCTCGAATACCTCGAGGGCAAGACGCTCCCCGGCCTGGCAGCACTGGAGGACTGAACACCGTGAGTGACCGCACCCCGCTGATCGCGGGCAACTGGAAGATGAACCTCAACCACCTCGAGGCCATCGCCCACGTCCAGAAGATCACCTTCTCGCTCACCGACAAGGACTACGAGGACGTCGAGGCCGCGGTCCTGGCGCCGTTCACGGACCTCCGGACCCTTCAGACCCTGGTCGAGCACGACAAGCTGAAGCTCAAGTACGGCGCCCAGGACATCTCGGCGCACGACTCCGGCGCGTACACCGGGGAGATCTCCGGCGCGATGCTGGCCAAGCTGCGCTGCTCCTATGTGGCCGTCGGCCACTCCGAGCGGCGCCAGTACCACAACGAGACCGACGAGCTGTGCAACGCCAAGGTCAAGGCCGCCTTCAAGAACGACGTCACCCCCATCCTGTGCGTCGGTGAGGGCCTGGAGGTGCGCAAGGCGGGCAACCAGGTCGCGCACACGCTCGCGCAGGTCGACGGGGGTCTCAAGGACGTCCCGGCCGAGCAGGCCGAGCGGATCGTGATCGCGTACGAGCCGGTCTGGGCCATCGGCACCGGCGAGGTGGCCACCCCCGAGGACGCCCAGGAGGTCTGCGGGGCGATCCGGGGCCGCCTGGCCGAGCTGTACAGCCAGGAGCTGGCCGACAAGGTCAGGATCCAGTACGGCGGCTCGGTGAAGTCCGGGAACGTCGCCGCGATCATGGCGCAGCCGGACGTGGACGGCGCGCTGGTCGGCGGCGCCTGCCTGGACGCGGACGAGTTCGTCAAGATCGTCCGGTTCCGCGACCAGTGAGCAGGACGGTGAGTAGGCCGTAGCAGGTCACTCGGCGTACCCTGGCGGGGGTCGAGGTGGTGCGCGTCACCACCCGGCCCCCGTTCCCTACCGTCCCGTCCAAGCCCGAGAGAGTTGGTTCCAGCCGTGGTCATGGGGTTCTCGATCGCCCTCATCATCTTCAGCCTCCTGCTGATGATGCTGGTGCTCATGCACAAGGGGAAGGGCGGAGGTCTGTCCGACATGTTCGGTGGTGGCATGCAGTCGTCCGTGGGCGGCTCCTCGGTCGCCGAGCGCAACCTGGACCGGATCACCATCGTCGTCGGCCTGCTCTGGTTCGTCTGCATCGTGGTGCTCGGCCTGCTGATGAAGCTCGATTGAGCCGATAGCTGACGTACCGTCGTGAGCGCGGCCTATCATGGGTCTGCGTCCTCGGGGGCACCTCCCGGCCGAAGGCCGGAGGCGGTGTAACTCCTCCTACTGGACGCGCGTTGGGCCTTACGTAGACTGGGGCGCCCGGCAGCGGAGCTGCCTACCAATGCTTCGCGGCACCATCACGCAGGGAGTTACGACCGTGGCAAGTGGCAACGCGATCCGTGGAAGTCGGGTCGGAGCGGGGCCGATGGGAGAAGCGGAGCGAGGCGAATCGGCGCCTCGGCTGCGCATTTCCTTCTGGTGCTCGAATGGGCACGAGACTGTGCCGAGCTTCGCCAGCGACGCGCAGATCCCGGACACTTGGGACTGCCCCCGCTGCGGCTTCCCGGCCGGCAAGGACCGGGACAGCCCGCCGGACCCGCCGCGCACCGAGCCGTACAAGACGCATCTGGCGTATGTGCGGGAGCGGCGGAGCGACGCCGACGGCGAGGCGATCCTCGCCGAGGCTCTCGCCAAGCTTCGCGGCGAGATCTGAGCGACAGGCGGGACGACGCACGTACGACGGCCCGGCCGGGCACCTCTGACGGGGGTGCGCGGCCGGGCCGTTGTCAGTGGTGGGGGCTACGGTCGTGACGTGAGGTGCCGTGCGGGTCGGGAGGGGGCGTCATGGCCACGGTGGAGGCGGACGAGCAGGCTGCCGGGCGGTCCGTGCCGCTTGCCTGGCGGGGCGGCTTCGGGCGGTTGTGGGGGGCCGCGGTGGTGTCCCGGTTCGGGGACGCGCTGCGCGGGGCGGCGCTTCCGCTGCTGGCCGTCTCGCTGACCGACTCCGCGGTGCTGGTCGCGCTGGTGACCGCGTGCGGATTTCTGCCGTGGCTGCTGTTCGGGCTGCTCGGCGGGGCCATCGCCGACCGGGTGGACCAGCGGCGGGCGATGTGGGCGGTGGACGCGGCGCGCGGGGTGCTGATGGCCGCGTTCGCCGTCGCAGTATGGCTGGGACATGCCTCGATCGGCCTGCTGCTCGCCCTGGCCTTCGCGCTGACCACCCTGCAAACCCTCTTCGACAACGCCGCCACGGCCCTGCTGCCGTCCGTGGTGCCCGGGGAGGCCCTGAGCCGGGCCAACGCCAGGCTGATGACCGGGCAGGAGGTCATGGGCCGGTTCGTGGGCGCGCCGCTGGTGCCGGTGGCCCTGGGCCTCGGCATCGCGATGCCGTACATAGCCGACGCGGTCACGTATTTCGCCGCCGCCGCGCTGGTCGCCTCGCTGGGCGGGGGTGCGCGGGCGCCGCGGCGGGAGCCCCGGGCGCCGGGGCGCACGATCCGCCGGGACATGGGCGAGGGCATCAAGGTGCTGTGGCGGGACCGGCTGCTGCGGGCGCTGTGCGTGTCGACCACGCTGTGCAATATCGGCATCGGCGCCCTCATCGCCACGCTGGTGCTGCACATCACCGGATGGCTGGGCGCAGGGGACGGCGGTTACGCGGCCGTCATCACGGCGTACGGGATCGGCAGCGTCACGGGCGGGCTGGTGGCCGCGCGGGTGGCGGAGCGGCTGGGCCGCGCCCCCACGATCATGGTGTGCGGCCTCGTCCAGATCGCCGCCCTGCTCGCCCTGGGCACGATCCGCACGCTGCCGGCCGCCGTGGCCGCCCTCGGGGTCTTCGGCTTCGCCGGGATCATCTGGAACGTCACGGAGGTGACGATGATGCAGCAGCGCAGCCCGGCCGAGATGCTGGGCCGGGTCAGCGCCGCCTTCCGCACCCTGTCGATCGCCGGCAGCCCGCTCGGCGCCCTGCTCGGCGGGGTCATCGCCGCGGCGTGGGGGCTGAACACCCCGGCGCTGGCGGCCGCCGTGCTCTTCGCCGGCGGCCTGGTGGCCCTCGTCCCGGGGATACGGGCCCCGATCAACTAGGTTGGGGGCACGGGGGCCAGGCACCGACAAGAAGTGGGCTGATTCCGAGATGAACGCAGACGGCCGCAGCAGACTCGACCAGCTGCCCGAGTGGAACGCACTGGCCGCACACCGCCAGGAGCTGGGCGACACACATCTGCGCGAGCTGTTCGCCCAGGACCCCGGCCGCGCGGAGCGGTTCACCGTGTCGGTCGGCGACCTCCATCTGGACTACTCCAAGCACCTGGTGACCGACGAGACCCTGCGGCTGCTGCGGGAGCTGGCCACGGCGACCGGCGTGACCCAGCTGCGGGACGCCATGTTCCGGGGCGAGAAGATCAACACCACCGAGGACCGGTCGGTGCTGCATGTCGCGCTGCGCGCGCCCCACTCCGCCGTCATCGAGTCCGACGGCAAGGACGTCGTCGCGGAAATCCACGCGGTGCTCACCAAGATGGGCACATTCGTCGACCGGATCCACTCGGGGGAGTGGCGAGGGCACACCGGCGAGCGCATCAAGAACATCGTCAACATCGGCATCGGCGGCTCCGACCTGGGCCCGGCGATGGCGTTCGAGGCGCTGCGCGCCTACACCCACCGCGAGTTGGAGTTCCGCTTCGTCTCCAATGTCGACGGGGCGGATCTGCATGAGGCGCTGCGCGGCCTGGACCCGGCCGAGACGCTGTTCATCGTCGCCTCGAAGACCTTCACCACCATCGAGACCATTACCAACGCCACCTCCGCCCGCCGCTGGCTGCTGAGCGGTCTCGGCGCGGGCCAGGAAGCGGTCGCCAAGCACTTCGTGGCGCTGTCGACCAATGCGGAGAAGGTCGCCGAGTTCGGCATCAACACCGACAACATGTTTGAGTTCTGGGACTGGGTCGGCGGGCGCTACTCCTTCGACTCGGCCATCGGCCTGTCCTTGATGGTCGCCATCGGCCAGGACCGCTTCCGCGAGATGCTGGCCGGCTTCCACCTCGTCGACGAGCACTTCCGCTGCGCCCCGCCGGAGGAGAACGCCCCGATGCTGCTCGGGCTGCTGGGCATCTGGTACGGGCAGTTCTTCGACGCGCAGTCGCACGCCGTGCTGCCGTACTCGCACTACCTGTCCAAGTTCCCCGCCTATCTCCAGCAGCTCGACATGGAGTCCAACGGCAAGTCGGTGGACCGCGAGGGCCGGCCGGTGAGCTGGCAGACCGGCCCGGTGGTCTGGGGGACGCCCGGCACCAACGGCCAGCACGCCTACTATCAGCTGCTCCACCAGGGCACCAAGACGATCCCGGCCGATCTGATCGGCTTCGCCAACCCGGTGGCCGACCTGAGCCCCAAGCTCGCCGCCCAGCACGACCTGCTGATGGCCAATCTCTTCGCCCAGGGCCAGGCGCTGGCCTTCGGCAAGACGTCGGAGGAGGTGGCCGCCGAGGGGGTGGCTCCGGAGCTGGTGCCGCACAAGACCTTCCGCGGCAACCGCCCCACGACCACGATCCTGGCCGCCGAGCTGAGCCCCTCGGTGCTCGGTCAGCTGATCGCGCTGTACGAGCACAAGGTGTTCGTACAGGGAGCCGTCTGGAACATCGACTCCTTCGACCAGTGGGGGGTGGAGCTCGGCAAGGTCCTCGCCAAGCGCGTCGAGCCCGCGCTCACCGAGGGGGCCGAGGTGCCGGGTCTCGACCCGTCCACCGCCGGGCTGGTCGCCACATACCGCTCGCTGCGCGGCCGCTGAGGCCGCCGAGCACACACAAAGAGCCGCACACGCCGGACGGGCCGGCCGGGCTCGCCCCGCTCACACGGGGTGGGCCCGGTCCGGCCCGTCGGTTTTGCAAGGGCTCGCCTCCGGTCAGGGCGACGCCGGGGGGTACAGCTCGCGCGGCAGGCCCGCCGCGGCGGCCCGGTCCAGCAGCCACAGCGTGCGACGGCGGCCGTACGCGCCCGCGGCCGGGGCCTGGATCTCCCCGGCGCCCGACAGCGCGATCGTCACCGCCTTGGCCTTGTCCTCGCCCGCCGCCAGCAGCCAGACCTCCTGCGCCGCGCGGATCGCGGGCAGGGTCAGGCTGATCCGGGTGGGCGGGGGCTTGGGCGCGCCGCGCACCGCCACCACCGTCCGCTCCGTCTCCCGCACGGCGGGCAGCTCCGGGAACAGCGAGGCCACATGCGTGTCCGGGCCCACGCCCAGCAGCAGCACGTCGAAGGACGGCGCCGCACCGTGGTTCTCCGGGCGCGCGGCCCGGGCCAGCTCCTCGGCGTACGCCTCCGCGGCCGCCTCCACATCGCTGCCCCACGGGCCGTCGGAGGCGGGCATCGCGTGCACCCGGGCCGGGTCCAGACCCACCGAGTCCAGCAGCGCCTCCCGCGCCTGGGTGACATTGCGGTCCGGGTGGCCGTCCGGCAGGAACCGCTCGTCGCCCCACCACAGGTCGAGCCGCGACCAGTCCACCGCGTCCCGGGCGGGCGCCTCGGCGAGCGCGGCCAGCAGGCCGTTGCCGTTGCGCCCGCCGGTCAGCACGACCGACGCGGAGCCGCGGGCGGACTGGGCGTCCACCACCTTGGTGATCAGCCGGGCCGCCGCGGCCTGCGCCATCAGCTCCTTGTCGCGGTGGACGACCACCTGCGGAGCGGTCACGACGCCGCCCTGCCGGTGGCCTTGCCGCCACCACTGGAGCCGGAACCGGAGCCGCCCGGCTTCGCCGGGGCCTTGGGCACCGGGCGCGGGGCCTCCGGACGGGCCTCGGCGCCGGCCTTGCCGCCACCACCGGAGCCCGAGCCGGATCCGGCAGCGGAACCGGTTCGCGCCACCGACGGGTCGGGGGTCGAGCCCATCACGCCCTTGCCGAGCCGGCTCGCCCCGAACTTCACCGCCGAGGCGTACATCTCGTCCGGGTCGAGACGGCGCAGCTCCTCCGCTATCAGCTCCGACTTGTCCCGCCGCTGGAGCGCGACATGCCGGTCCGGCTGCCCCGGCATCGCCAGCTCGGCCAGCGACCCGTTCGCCCGGTCCAGGCAGATCGTGCCGTCGGCCGTCTCCAGCCGCACCGCGGTCAGCCCGGGGCCGTCCGAGACCTGCCGGTGCACCGGGACCCGCAGCCGCTCGGCGAGCCACAGTGCCAGCAGCTCGCCGCTCGGGTTGTACGCCTCGCCCTCGACCACCGCGGAGGTGATCGTCGAGTGCTTCTGGTCCAGCGCCGCGGCCAGCACGCTGCGCCACGGAGTGATGCGCGTCCAGGCCAGGTCGGTGTCGCCCGGGGTGTATGTCCTGGCCCGCAGCCCGAGCGTGCTCACCGGGTCCTCGGTGGCCTGGGCGTCGGTGATCCGGCGGGCCGCCAGCCGGCCCAGCAGGTCCTCGCTGGGGTGCTCCGGAGCGTCGTCCGGCCACCACACCACCACCGGGGCGTCCGGCAGCAGCAGCGGCAGCACCACCGACTGGGCGTGGGCCGCCAGCTCGCCGTAGAGCCGCAGCAGCACCGTCTCGCCGGTGCCGCTCTCGCCGGCGATCCGCACCTCCGCGTCCAGCCGGGCCACCTTGCGGTCGCGCGGCGAGCGCCCCGGCCGCTTGATGACGACCAGGATGCGCGAGGGATGTTCCTTGGACGCGTCGCTCGCGGCCTTCAGCGCGTCGTAGTGATTGCCCTCGTCGGTGACGATGACAAGGGTGAGCACCATGCCCACGGCCGGTATCCCCGCCGCCCTCCGCGCCTGGACCAGAGCAGCGTTGATCTGGCTGGACGTGGTGTCGGTGAGATCGATGTTCATGGCCGGCGCCAGCTCCGTCCGTCTCGTGCGAGCATCTCGTCCGCCGCCTTCGGCCCCCAGGTGCCCGCCGTGTACTGCTCGGGCTTGCCGTGCTGGTCCCAGTAGGCCTCGACGGGATCGAGGATCCGCCAGGACTCCTCCACCTCCTGGTGGCGGGGGAACAGGTTGGCATCGCCGAGCAGGACATCGAGCAGCAGCCGCTCGTAGGCCTCGGGGCTGGACTCGGTGAAGGACTCGCCGTAGGCGAAGTCCATCGTCACGTCCCGGATCTCCATGGAGGTGCCGGGCACCTTGGAGCCGAACCGGATGGTGACGCCCTCGTCCGGCTGCACCCGGATGACCAGGGCGTTCTCCCCGAGCTCCTGGGTGTCGGTGGTGTCGAAGGGGGAGTGCGGGGCGCGCTGGAAGACCACCGCGATCTCGGTGACCCGCCGCCCGAGCCGCTTGCCCGCGCGCAGGTAGAAGGGCACGCCCGCCCAGCGGCGGTTGTCGATCTCCAGCTTGATCGCGGCATAGGTGTCGGTATTGGAGTTGGAGTCGATGCCCTCCTCCTCCAGGTAGCCCAGCACCTCCTGGCCGCCCTGCCAGCCGTGGGAGTACTGGCCGCGCACGGTGTGCTTGCCCAGCTCCTTCGGCAGCTTGACGGCCTTGAGCGCCTTCAGCTTCTCGGTGACCAGCGCGGTGGCGTCGAAGGAGGAGGGCTCCTCCATGGCGGTCAGCGCGAGCAGCTGCAGCAGATGGTTCTGGATGACGTCGCGCGCCGCGCCGATGCCGTCGTAGTAGCCGGCCCGGCCGCCGATGCCGATGTCCTCGGCCATGGTGATCTGTACGTGATCGACGTACGAGCGGTTCCACAGCGGCTCGAACATGGTGTTGGCGAAGCGCAGCGCCAGGATGTTCTGGACCGTCTCCTTGCCCAGGTAGTGATCGATCCGGAAGACGTCGCCCGGCCGGAAGACGTCGTGGACGACCTGGTTGAGCTCCTGGGCGCTGGTCAGGTCATGGCCGAAGGGCTTCTCGATGACGGCGCGCCGCCAGGAGTCGCCGGGCCCGGAGGACAGTCCGTGTTTCTTGAGCTGCTGGACGACGGAGGGGAAGAATTTCGGCGGGACCGACAGATAGAAGGCGAAGTTGCCGCCCGTGCCGCGCGCCTTGTCCAGCTCCTCGATCGTCCCCCGCAGCTTTTCGAACGCCTCGTCGTCGGAGAACTCGCCGGGCACGAAGCGGAAGCCCTCGGCGAGCTGCTGCCAGACCTCCTCGCGGAAGGGGGTCCTGGCGTGTTCCTTGACCGCGTCGTGGACGACCTGGGCGAAGTCCTCGTTCTCCCAGTCGCGGCGGGCGAAGCCGACGAGCGAGAAGCCCGGCGGCAGCAGGCCACGGTTGGCCAGGTCGTAGACGGCCGGCATCAGCTTCTTGCGGGACAAGTCGCCCGTGACGCCGAAGATGACCAGGCCCGACGGCCCCGCGATGCGCGGAAGCCGCCGGTCCCGGGGGTCACGCAGCGGATTGGCTCCGCTCGTGGAAAGTGACAAGATCTCTCACGCCTCCGAAGGAGCGAGGCGGCCCAGCTCCGCCTCAATGGACTTCAGCAGGTCGTTCCAGGACGCCTCGAACTTCTCGACGCCCTCGTCCTCGAGGAGCTGTACAACGTCATCGTACGAGATTCCGACGCCTGCGAGCGCGTCGAGATCGGCCTTGGCCTGCTCGTATGTACCACGCACCGTGTCACCGGTGATCCCGCCGTGGTCGGCGACGGCCTCCAGCGTGGCCTCCGGCATGGTGTTCACCGTGCCCGGGGCGACCAGGTCGTCCACGTAGAGCGTGTCCTTGTAGGCCGGGTCCTTGACGCCGGTGGAGGCCCACAGCGGGCGCTGCTTGTTGGCGTTGGCCCGGTCCAGGGCGGCCCAGCGCTCGGACGGCGCGGTCGACTTGTCGTGCGAGCCGAACACCTCCTCGTACGCCTGGTACGCGAGGCGGGCGTTGGCCAGGGCGGCCTTGCCGCGCAGCGCCTTGGCCTCGTCGGTGCCCAGCTTGTCGAGGCGCTTGTCGATCTCGGTGTCCACGCGGGACACGAAGAAGGACGCCACCGAGTGGATCTTCTGGAGGTCGAGCCCCGCGGCCTTGGCCTTCTCCAGGCCGGCCAGGAAGGCGTCCATGACCTCGCGGTAGCGCTCCAGCGAGAAGATCAGCGTGACGTTGACGCTGATGCCGAGCCCGATCACCTCGGTGATCGCGGGGAGGCCCGCCCGGGTGGCCGGGATCTTGATGAAGGTGTTGGGCCGGTCCACCAGCCAGGCCAGCTGCTTGGCCTCGGCGATGGTGGCGGCCGTGTTGTGCGCCAGGCGCGGGTCCACCTCGATGGAGACCCGGCCGTCCTGGCCGCCGGTCGCGTCGTACACCGGGCGCAGGATGTCGGCGGCGTCCCGGACGTCCGCCGTGGTGATCATGCGGACGGCCTCGTCGACGGTGACCTTGCGGGTCGCGAGGTCGGCCACCTGCTGCTGGTAGCCGTCGCCGCCGGCGATCGCCTTCTGGAAGATCGACGGATTGGTGGTCACGCCCACCACATGGCTCTGGTCGATCAGCTCGGCCAGATTGCCGGATGTGATGCGCTTGCGCGAAAGGTCGTCGAGCCAGACCGCGACGCCTTCGTCGGCCAGCCGCTTGAGTGCGTCTGTCATCGGGTTTGCATCTCCTACTCGTCGCTACAGGTTCGTATACGGCGTCAGCGCCCGGCGGTCTCAAGCGACTCGCGGGCGGCGGTGACAACGGCCTCCGCGGTCAGGCCGAACTCCCGGTAGAGCACCTTGTAGTCGGCGGAGGCGCCGAAGTGCTCCAGCGAGACGATGCGGCCGGCGTCGCCCACGAAGCGGTACCACGTCAGGCCGATCCCCGCCTCGACGGCCACACGGGCCTTCACGGACGGCGGCAGAACGCTGTCCCGGTACGCCTGGTCCTGCTCCTCGAACCACTCGACCGAGGGCATCGAGACCACGCGGGTCGGGACGCCGGCGGCCTGAAGCTGCTCGCGCGCCTCGACGGCGAGCTGCACCTCGGACCCGGTGCCGATGAGGATCACCTGCGGGGCAGTGCTCTGCCCTTCGGGCCCTTCGGCCTCGGCCAGGACATACCCACCCTTGGCGGCGTCCTCGTTGACGTCGTACGTCGGCACGTTCTGCCGGGTCAGCGCGAGGCCGTGCGGGGCCGGCTGCTCCGTGTGGCGGCGGGTGATCTCGCGCCAGGCGATGGCGGTCTCGTTGGCGTCGGCCGGGCGCACGATGTTCAGGCCCGGGATGGCGCGCAGCGCGCTCAGGTGCTCGACCGGCTGGTGGGTCGGGCCGTCCTCGCCCAGGCCGATGGAGTCGTGCGTCCACACATAGGTGACGGGGAGCTTCATCAGGGCGGCGAGCCGGACGGCGGGGCGCATGTAGTCGGAGAAGACCAGGAAGGTGCCACCGTAGATACGGGTGTTGCCGTGCAGCGCCACACCGTTCATGGTCGAGCCCATGGCGTGCTCGCGGATGCCGAAGTGCACGGTGCGGCCGTACGGGTCGGCCTCGGGAAGCGGGTTGTCCTTCGGGAGGAAGGACGAGGACGCGTCGATGGTGGTGAGGTTCGAGCCCGCGAGGTCGGCCGAGCCGCCCCACAGCTCGGGGAGCAGCCCGCCGAGCGCCTTGAGCACCTGGCCGGAGGCCTTGCGGGTGGCCACGTCCTTGCCGGGCTCGAAGACCGGGATCGCCTTGTCCCAGCCCGCGGGCAGCTCACCGGCGCTGATCCGGTCGAACTCGGCGGCGCGCTCGGGGTTGTTGTCCCGCCACTCCTGGAACTTCTTGTCCCAGGCGGCGTGGGCCTCGCGGCCCCGGTCGAGCAGACCGCGGGTGTGGGCGATGACTCGCTCCTCCACCTCGAAGTTCTGCTCGGGGTCGAAGCCGAGGACGCGCTTGGTGGCGGCGACCTCGTCGGCGCCGAGCGCCGAGCCGTGGGCGGCCTCGGTGTTCTGCGCGTTCGGGGCGGGCCAGGCGATGATCGTGCGGGTGGCGATGATCGAGGGGCGCTCGGTCTCGGCCTTCGCCGCCTTCAGCGCCGCGTACAGCGCCTGGACGTCGAAGTCGCCGTTGGGCGCCTGCTCGACGCGCTGCACATGCCAGCCGTACGCCTCGTACCGCTTCAGCACATCCTCGGAGAAGGCGGTCGCGGTGTCGCCCTCGATCGAGATGTGGTTGTCGTCGTACACCGCGATCAGATTGCCGAGCTTCTGGTGGCCGGCCAGCGAGGAGGCCTCCGCCGAGATGCCCTCCTCCAGGTCGCCGTCGGAGACGATCGCCCAGATGGTGTGGTCGAAGGGGGAGGCGCCCGCGGGCGCCTCCGGGTCGAACAGACCGCGCTCGTAGCGGGCGGCCATCGCCATGCCCACCGCGTTGGCTACGCCCTGGCCCAGCGGGCCGGTGGTGGTCTCGACCCCGGTGGTGTGGCCGTGCTCCGGGTGGCCCGGGGTCAACGAGCCCCAGGTGCGGAACGACTCCAGGTCCTCCAGCTCCAGGCCGAACCCACCCAGGTACAACTGGATGTAGAGGGTCAGCGAGGTGTGACCGGGGGAGAGGACGAACCGGTCACGGCCCACCCATCCGGCGTCGGAGGGGTCGTGCCGCATCAGCTTCTGGAAGAAGAGGTACGCGGCGGGGGCCAGGCTCATGGCGGTGCCGGGGTGGCCGTTGCCGACCTTCTGCACTGCATCCGCGGCCAGGACGCGGGCCGTGTCCACGGCGCGCTGGTCCACATCGGTCCACTCGAGATCTGTGGTAGTCGGCTTCGTGCTCACCCTGAGTCAGGGCTCCTCTCCACAATGTCGATATCCGGCGACATGCGCACCGGCTTTGTCGAGCCTACCCCTGGAACAACGGTCATCTTTTCGAGCGAGTACCCGGCATACGGGGAACGAATGCCGGAGATGCGGCATTCCCCCGGAGGCCACGAGCTCCGCGAACACGAGCCGACCCCGGCGGCGGGCGGCGTATCCGCAACGTCTAGAGTGGCGTGGTACGCGCAAGTCTTTACCGGCTCTTCATGTCCGGTGCTTGCTTGTTCTTGCCTTCTACCAGGGGTGTGCGTGACGGCCGTCGATTCCCGTCCTGCGGGGGTGCTCGATTCGAGCCGGAGCCGCCGGCCGCTCGGTGCCCGAGTCAAGGCGTTCGTGGCACTGACCAAGCCGCGTGTCATCGAGTTGCTGCTGATGACAACGGTGCCGGTGATGTTCCTGGCCGCCCAGGGCGTCCCGGATCTGTGGCTGGTGCTCGCCACCTGCGTCGGCGGCTATCTGTCGGCCGGTGGCGCGGGCGCGTTCAATATGTATTACGACCGCGACATCGACGCGCTCATGGACCGCACCTCGCAACGCCCGCTGGTGACCGGCATGGTCTCGCCGGCCGAGTGCCTGGTCTTCGCCTTCGCGCTCGCGATCGGGTCGACGGCCTGGTTCTGGTTCCTGGTCAACCCGCTGTCCGCGATTTTGTCGCTCGGCGCGCTGGTTTTCTACGTCGTCGTCTACACGATGTTGCTCAAGCGGCGTACCGCGCAGAACATCGTGTGGGGCGGCATCGCGGGCTGTATGCCGGTGTTCATCGGCTGGTCCGCCGTCACCAATTCGCTCTCCTGGGCCGCGGTGATTCTCTTCCTCGTCATCTTCTTCTGGACGCCGCCGCACTACTGGCCGCTGTCCATGAAGGTGAAGGAGGACTACGCGCGCGTGGGCGTGCCGATGATGCCCGTGGTCGCGGGCAACAAGGCGGTCGCCCGGCAGATCGTCCTCTACAGCTGGGTGATGGTCGTCGTCTCGCTGCTGCTCTGGCCGCTCGGCTACACCGGCTGGTTCTACCCCACCGTGGCCGCGGTGCTGGGCGCGTTCTGGCTCAAGGAGGCGCATGCGCTTCAGGCGCGCGCCAAGGCCGGGATCACGGGGGCGCAGCTCAAGGAGATGCGGCTGTTCCACTGGTCCATCACCTATGCGTCGTTGCTGTTCGCCGCCGTCGCCGTGGACCCCTTCCTGCGCTGATCACCCTTCCCGCGCCGATTACTGACCGGTAGCATCGGTCTCATGGCAGACAGCACGCAGACGGAGCCCGAGCCCGAGGGCCGCGCGGGCAAGGCCGCGTCGGCCAAGGCCGAGAAGCAGGTCAAGCGGCTCGCCCACCAGATGACCGCCTTCGCGCGGGACCACGGCGGCAGCGCCGAGGGCCAGCTCGCCCACATCGGCCGAGGCACCGTCCGCGTCGCCCTCGTCGGGGCCAACGGCGACTGGGGCACCCTGGTCGCCCCGTCCCACGACACGGCCCGCCGCGCCGCGGAGTCCGCGGGGATCACCCTGCACGACGACTTCGCCGGCGAGCTCGCGGCGAAGGTACGCACCGGGCCGTACGAGTGGACCCGCATGGCCGGGATCCAACTCGGCGGCCCGCCCAACGCGTAGCCCCCGCCGCGGCGGCTCTTTCTCCCCTGCCCCGCCCCTTCCCGCAGCATCTCCATGGGCCCCGCCGCGCGGTTGGCGTCCACGCCGGCCCTGGCCAGGGCTGGGCTGGGCTCGCGTACGGGGTCGGCCCCGCCTTGTCGGGCCAAGCCCGGGCCCGGCGGGCAACGAGGGGCGCGGCCCCAGCCGACCCCGGGCTGTCTTCGGGGCGAGGGAGGGAGGCCCACCGCGCGCCGGGCCCGGCGCCGGGGTCCGGGCCGGGCTCTGCTCCAGGCCTCGCGTCGGTGCCCCTGCCGGGCCTGGGCCCTGGCCGGCGGATCTTGAGGCCTGCGGCGGCCACGCTGCGGAGCAGCAAATCGACGCAGCCCCCACCCCGCCCCTTCCCGCAGTGTCTCTTTGCGGCTCCGCCGCGTGGCAGGGGCTTTGCCCCTGGACCCCGGGGTCTGGGGCGGAGCCCCCCACACGGCGGAGCCGCATATCGGCAGGGGCCCTGAACCCGCGAGGGCGCGGGGGCTGGGGGCTTGCCCCGGGATCGGGAAGGGGCGGGGAGGGGGGAAACCCTCCCGTCCCCGAGGGGCGCTCTTGCCGGGTGGGCCGGGGCGGGTCACGCTCGGGGGCGGGCCTGGCGACACCTCACCACCGTTTCGCCCGTTAAGCCCTTCGATGCCCGACGGCGAGGAGGCGGCGGTGACGGACGAGGCGACGGGCACTTCGGCCGACCCGGCCTCCTCGGCCGCCCCGGAGGACGCCTGGGACCCCTCCCCGCATGCAGAGGTCGGCGTCCTGCCGCCGCTGATCGACCAGCACAGCCACGGCACCCTCCACACCGAGCTCGGCCTCGGCTCGTTCGAGGCCCATCTCGCCGCCGCCGCGGGCTCCGGCGCCGCCGCCCCCGCGGGCACCACCTTCTTCGACAGCTGGACCGGCCTGGCCGTACGCCGCTGGTGCCCCCCATTGCTCGGCCTGGAGGCCCACTGCGCCCCCGTCCGCTATCTCGCCCGGCGGCGCGAGCTGGGCGCGTACCACGCGGGGCGGCTGCTGCTGCGCGGCGCGGGCATCGGCACCTTCCTGCTGGAGTCGGGGTCGCCGGGCGAGCTCACCTCGGCCGCCGAACTGGCCGCGGCCGCGGACGGCCCGGTCCACGAGGTCATCCGGCTGGAGCCGCTGGCCGAGGAGGTCGCGGACACCTCGGGCTCGGTCGACTCGTTCATCGGCAACACCGCCGAGGCCCTGTACTCCGCGGCCCAGCACGCCACCGCCTTCGCCCTGGGCATCACCTTCTGCGACGAGACCCCGCCGGACCCCCGGGAGGTGCGGCGCGCCGCGGACCGCTGGCTCGGCGGACGCACTCCGCGCGCCCGTCCCGCCGACCCCGCGCTGCTTCAGCATCTGCTGTGGAGCGCCGTCGCGACCGGCCTGCCCGTACAGCTGCACTGCGCCGACCCGCAGCCGCTCGCGGGCTTTCTGCACGCCACCGCGGGCGCCGGCACCGACCTGGTGCTGCTGCCCGGCCGCCCGCACCACCGCCGCGCCGCCCAACTGGCCGCGACCTTTTCGCACGTCTACGCGGACGCCGGGCCGCGGCCGGGGGAGACCCTCGGCGAGGCGCCGTTCGGCAAGCTGCTGTTCTCGACCGGGGCGCGGGCGCTGCCCGAGCTGTATGTGACCGGCGCCCGGCTGTTCGTACGGGCCATGGCGCGGCTGGCGGCCGAGTGGGTCGCCGACGGCGTCTGCACCCGGCCCGAGGCGCGGCGCATCGCCGCACTCGTCGCGGCCGGGACCGCGCGCCGGGTCTACCGGCTGGACCCGGCGGCCTCGGCGACGGGCTGAGCCGGGGCGGGGGCCGCGACCGGGGCGGGCAGCTCCGCGCGCTCGCGCTGGGAGAGCAGGACCCGCTGCACCGCGATCAGCACCAGGCAGGAGCCGAACATGTGGACGCCGACGACGACTTCGGGCAGGTGCGTGAAGTACTGAACGTAGCCGATCACGCCCTGGAGGAGCAGGACGACGAGGAACTCGACGACGGGGCGGCGCAGCGCGGCCGGGGCCTTCACGGCGCGCAGCGTGAACCACAGGGCGGCGCTCAGGCCCAGCACGATGTACACGAAGTCCACGTGCAGCTGGGTGATCTCCTGCCAGTCCAGCGGGATGCGGTGCACCTTCCGGGCGTCGCCCGCGTGCGGCCCGGCCCCGCTGACCACGGTCCCGATGAGGATCAGCACACCGGTCGCCCCGACCAGCAGCCAGGTCAGCTGACGGATGGGACGGGCGACGAGGTCGCGCGGCTCGGCGTCGCCCTCGCGGGCGCGCTGCCAGGTCACGACGGTGACCACGAGCAGCGCGGTGGCCAGGAGGAAGTGCGAGCTGACGATGTACGGGTTCAGGCCGGTGAGCACCGTGATGCCGCCGACGACGGCATTGCCCATCACGATCCAGAACTGTGCCCAGCCGAGCCGGGTGAGCGAGCGGCGCATCGGCGTACGGGCGCGGGCCGCGATGATCAACACGCCGACGACCGCGCACAGCACATACGTCAGCATGCGGTTGCCGAACTCGATGGCTCCGTTGATGCCCATCTCGCGGGTGGGCGTCAGGCTGTCCTCCGTGCAGGTCGGCCAGGTTGGGCAGCCGAGCCCGGACTGCGTCAGCCGGACCGCGCCGCCCGTCACCACGATGACCACGGTCATCACCACGGCGACCAGCGCCGCGCGTTCGACGAAGCGCGCGGAGGGCTGCCAGCGGCGGGCGATCTGCTCAAGGGGGTTCAGCGAAGAGGGCACGTCGCCCATCGTAGGCGGGCGCTTGTGCAGCTTTTCACGAGGGGGGTGTGGGGGGAGTCGCTCCCCCGTGGAGACGCAGCACGAGGGGGGTGTGGGGGGAGTCGCTCCCCCGTGGAGACGCAGCACGAGGGGGGTCGGGGGGAGTCCCCCGCCTACAGAAGCCCGCCCTACTCCCAGCGGAACCAGCGCGCCGCCGCCCCCAGCCCCAGCACCGCCCACACCGCCAGGATCCCCAGATCGCCCCACGGCACCCCCGCCCCGTCCCGCAGCACATCCCGCAGGCCGCCCGACAGGGCCGAGATCGGCAGCAGCTCCAGCACGCCGCGGACCGCGTCCGGGAACTTGTCCAGCGACACCATCACCCCGCCGCCGACGAGCAGCAGCAGGAAGACGAGGTTGGCGGCCGCGAGGGTCGCCTCGGCCTTCAGGGTGCCCGCCATCAGCAGGCCGAGGCCGGAGAACGCGGCGGTGCCGAGGAGGAGGAGCAGGGCGACGGTGAGCGGGTTGCCGTGCGGGGACCAGCCCAGGGCGAGCGCGATCACGGTCAGCAGCGCGACCTGGAGCACCTCGGTGACCAGCACCGAGCAGGTCTTCGCGGTCATCAGGGCCCAGCGCGGCAGGGGCGAGGCGCCGAGCCGCTTGAGGACGCCGTAGCGACGCTCGAAGCCGGTCGCGATGGCCTGGCCGGTGAAGGCGGTGGACAGCACGGCGAGCGCGAGGACGCCGGGGGCGAGGAAGTCCACGGCCTTGCCGTCCGCGCCCGTGTCGACGATGTCGACGGTGCTGAACAGCACCAGCAGCAGGGACGGGATGATCACGGTCAGCAGCAGCTGCTCGCCGTTGCGCAGCAGCATCCTGGTCTCCAGAGCCGCCTGTGTGCGGATCATGCGGTGCAGCGGCGCCGCGCCCGGCTGGGGGGTGAAGGTTCCCGTGGCGGTCACGCGCGCAGCTCCTTGCCGGTCAGCTCGAGGAAGACGTCCTCCAGGGTGTGGCGCTCGACCGAGATCCGGTCCGGCATGACGCCGTTCTGGGCGCACCAGGAGGCGACGGTGGCCAGCAGCTGCGGGTCGATCTTGCCGGTGACGCGGTACGAGCCGGGGGTCAGCTCGTCGGCCGCGGAGTCGGCGGGCAGCGCCTTGAGCAGGGAGGGCAGGTCGAGCGCGGGGCGGCCGGTGAAGCGCAGGGTGTTCTCCGCGCCGCCGCGGCACAGCTCTTCGGGGCTGCCCTGGGCGATGACCTTGCCGCCGTCGACGATCGCGACGTGGTCGGCGAGCTCCTCGGCCTCGTCCATGTAGTGCGTGGTGAGGACGACGGTCACGCCGTCCCGGCGCAGATCGCGGACGAGTTCCCAGGTGGCGCGCCGGGCCTGGGGGTCGAGTCCGGCGGTGGGCTCGTCGAGGAAGATCAGCTCGGGGCGGCCGACGACGGCCATGGCGAGCGCGAGGCGCTGTTGCTGGCCGCCGGAGAGCCGCCGGTAGGGCGTGCGGCCGCAGGAGCCGAGGCCGAGCCGCTCGATGAGGAGGTCGACGTCTATGGGGTGGGCGTGCAGGCCCGCGGTGTGGCGCAGCATCTCTTCTGCGCGCGCTCCGGAGTAAACCCCTCCGGACTGGAGCATCACGCCGATTCGGGGGCGCAGCGCGGCCGCCTGGGTCACGGGGTCGAGACCGAGGACGCGGACCGTGCCGGCGTCGGGCCGGCGGTATCCCTCGCAGGTCTCGACGGTGGTGGTCTTGCCCGCTCCGTTGGGGCCGAGCACGGCGGTCACGGCGGCACGCGCCACGGACAGGTCGAGCCCGTCCACGGCGGTCTTCGAGCCGTACCGCTTGACGAGGCCGACGATGTCGACGGCGGGCTCTTCTCGCATGCCGGGCAGTCTACGAATCGCCCGGCCGGCGCCGGCGGGCAGGGCGGTCACCGACCCCGTTTCCGCAGGCCAAGTTAGGTGTGCCTTAGTGACGCACTCCACCGGGGGGTCGGGGGGACCGCGCTTGTACCTTTGCCGGGAATTACGCAACAATGGCGTTGTGAAATACGCGAGCGAAGCTCCGGCGGAACGCGCGGTCGAGTCGGCCGCGCGGTCCGTCGTGCCCGTGCCCGCGCCCGATGAGCAGCACGGCACCCGTAACAAGGTCGCCCGCTCCATCCTCGACCACGGCCCGTCCACCGCTGCCGAGCTCGCCCTGCGGCTCGAGCTGACCCAGGCGGCCGTGCGCCGCCACCTCGACACCCTCGTCGCCGACGGCGTCGTCGAGCCCCGCGAGAAGAGGGTGTACGGGGCGCGCGGCCGCGGCCGCCCGGCCAAGGTCTTCGCGCTCACCGACTGCGGGCGTGACGCGTTCGACCAGGCGTACGACGAGCTGGCCGTGGCCGCCCTGCGCTGGATCGAGCAGAGCGCCGGCGGAGGCGAGGAGGGCCGCGAGGCGGTCGCCGCCTTCGCGCGTGCCAGGCTCGCCGCCCAGGCCGTGGCGTACCGCGAGGCCGTCGAGGCCGCGGAGCCCGAGGCCCGCGCCCGAGCTCTCGCCCGCGCACTGTCCGCGGACGGGTACGCTGCTACGGCGCGCAGCGCACCGGTCGGCGAACAGCTCTGCCAGCACCACTGCCCGGTCGCCCACGCGGCCGAGCGGTATCCGCAGCTGTGCGAGGCGGAGACCGAGGTCTTCTCCCAGTTGCTCGGGACTCATGTGCAGCGTCTGGCCACCATCGCCCATGGCGACGGGGTGTGCACGACCTACATCCCCGGGACCGGCAAGGCCGAGAAGGCGTCCCCCAGCAAGATCCTCAGCAAGACCAAGACCACCAAAGCATCTGCCAGCACGGCCGGGAGGAACCCCGAATGACTCTCCCCACGGAGACTGCTCACCCCGAGCTCGATGGGCTGGGCAACTACGAGTACGGCTGGGCCGACTCCGATGTGGCCGGTGCCGCGGCCAAGCGCGGCCTCTCCGAAGCGGTCGTCCGCGACATCTCGGCGAAGAAGTCCGAGCCGGAGTGGATGCTGAAGCTCCGGTTGAAGGGCCTCAAGCTCTTCGAGAAGAAGCCCATGCCCACCTGGGGCTCGGACCTCTCCGGTATCGACTTCGACAACATCAAGTACTTCGTGCGCTCCACGGAGCAGCAGGCCGCCTCCTGGGAAGAGCTGCCCGAGGACATCAAGAACACCTACGACAGGCTGGGCATCCCGGAGGCCGAGAAGCAGCGCCTGGTCGCGGGTGTCGCCGCGCAGTACGAGTCCGAGGTCGTCTATCACAAGATCCGTGAGGACCTCGAGGAGCAGGGTGTCATCTTCCTGGACACCGACACCGGTCTGAAGGAGCACCCGGAGCTCTTCCAGGAGTACTTCGGCTCGGTGATCCCGGTCGGCGACAACAAGTTCGCCTCGCTGAACTCGGCGGTGTGGTCCGGCGGCTCGTTCATCTACGTGCCGAAGGGCGTGCACGTGGAGATCCCGCTCCAGGCCTACTTCCGGATCAACACGGAGAACATGGGCCAGTTCGAGCGGACGCTGATCATCGTCGACGAGGACGCGTACGTCCACTACGTCGAGGGCTGCACCGCGCCGATCTACAAGTCGGACTCCCTGCACTCCGCGGTGGTCGAGATCATCGTGAAGAAGGGCGCCCGCTGCCGCTACACGACCATCCAGAACTGGTCGAACAACGTGTACAACCTGGTCACCAAGCGCGCCGTGGCCTACGAGGGCGCGACCATGGAGTGGGTCGACGGCAACATCGGCTCCAAGGTGACCATGAAGTACCCGGCCGTCTACCTGATGGGCGAGCACGCCAAGGGCGAGACCCTGTCCATCGCCTTCGCGGGCGAGGGCCAGCACCAGGACGCCGGCGCCAAGATGGTCCACATGGCGCCCCGCACCTCGTCGAACATCATCTCCAAGTCGGTGGCGCGCGGCGGCGGCCGCACCTCCTACCGCGGTCTGATCGAGATCGGCGAGGGCGCCGAGGGCTCCAAGTCCAATGTGCTGTGCGACGCGCTGCTGGTCGACACCATCTCCCGCTCGGACACCTACCCCTATGTGGACGTCCGCGAGGACGATGTGTCGATGGGCCACGAGGCGACCGTCTCCAAGGTCAGCGACGACCAGCTCTTCTATCTGATGAGCCGCGGCCTGTCCGAGGACGAGGCCATGGCGATGATCGTGCGAGGCTTCGTCGAGCCGATCGCGCGCGAGCTTCCCATGGAGTACGCGCTGGAGCTCAACCGGCTGATCGAGCTGCAGATGGAAGGCGCGGTCGGCTGACGCCGGACCCTTCCCCCGATACCCGCGGCGGCCGTCCTGAGGGAGGGCCGAGGTACGTCACCAGAAAGCGAGCTGTACAGCTGCCATGGCTGCTGAAACCATTCCGGCCGGATCCACCACGGACGGTGCCATCCAGGTGGGCCAGCCCACCGATGCGAGGGTCGGCGCCATCGCGTCGTACGACGTGGCCGACTTCCCGGTGCCGCATGGCCGCGAGGAGGACTGGCGGTTCACTCCGCTGGAGCGGCTGCGCGGTCTGCACGACGGCACCGCCGAGGCCACCGGCGGTGTGCGGGTCGAGGTGAGCGCCCCCGAGGGTGTCACCGCCGAGACCGTGGACCGTACGGACCCGCGCCTGGGCAAGGCCGGCAAGCCGGTCGACCGGGTCGCGGCGCAGGCGTACAGCTCCTTCGAGAAGGCCTCGGTGGTCTCGGTCGCCAAGGAGACCGTGCTCACCGAGCCCGTGCGGATCTCCGTGCACGGCGAGGGCGGCACCGCCTACGGCCACCAGGTCGTGGAGGTCGGCGCCTTCGCCGAGGCCGTCGTGGTCATCGACCACACCGGCGACGCCACCCTCGCGGCCAATGTGGAGTATCTGATCGGCGACGGCGCAAAGCTCACCGTCGTCTCCATCCAGGACTGGGACGACACCGCCGTCCACGCCGCGCAGCACACCGCGCTCGTCGGCCGTGACGCCACGTTCAAGTCCGTGGTCGTCACCTTCGGCGGCGACCTGGTGCGCCTCCACCCGCGCGTCATCTACGGCGCCCCGGGCGGTGAGGCCGAGCTCTACGGCCTGTACTTCACCGACAACGGCCAGCACCAGGAGCACCGGCTCTTCATCGACCACGACACCCCGCACTGCCGGAGCAACGTGGCCTACAAGGGCGCGCTCCAGGGCAAGGACGCCCACGCGGTCTGGATCGGCGATGTGCTGATCCGCGCCGCCGCGGAGGGCACCGACACCTACGAGCTCAACCGCAACCTCGTCCTGACCGACGGCGCGCGCGTCGACTCGGTGCCGAACCTGGAGATCGAGACCGGCGAGATCGTCGGCGCCGGCCACGCGAGCGCGACCGGCCGCTTCGAGGACGAGCAGCTGTTCTACCTGATGGCGCGCGGCATCCCGGCCGACGAGGCCCGCCGTCTGGTCGTCCGCGGCTTCTTCGCCGAGCTCGTCCAGCAGATCGGCATCCCCGAGCTGGAGGAGCGCCTGATCGCCAAGATCGAGGCCGAGCTGGAGGCGTCCGTCGCATGAGCCAGACCTTTGTACGCGCTTGCGCGCTGAGCGAGCTGGAAGACGACACCCCCAAGCGGGTGGAGCTTGACGGCGTGCCCGTGTCGCTCGTGCGCACCGAGGGCGAGGTCTTCGCGATCAACGACATCTGTTCGCATGCGAACGTGTCGCTGTCCGAGGGCGAGGTGGAGGACTGCCAGATCGAGTGCTGGCTGCACGGCTCCAGCTTCGACCTGCGTACCGGTAAGCCGTCCGGCCTCCCCGCGACGCGCCCCGTCCCCGTATACCCCGTAAAGATCGAAGGGGACGACGTGCTCGTCTCCGTCACCCAGGAGTCCTGAGGCACCCATGGCAACGCTTGAGATCCACGACCTGCACGTCTCCGTCGAGGCCGAAGGCGGCCCCCGCGAGATCCTGCGCGGCGTCGACCTGACCGTGAAGCAGGGCGAGACGCACGCCATCATGGGCCCCAACGGCTCGGGCAAGTCCACGCTCGCGTACTCGCTCGCGGGCCACCCGAAGTACCAGGTCACCGGCGGCACGGTGACCCTGGACGGCGAGGACGTGCTGGCCATGTCCGTCGACGAGCGGGCCCGCGCCGGCGTCTTCCTCGCCATGCAGTACCCGGTGGAGGTCCCCGGGGTGTCCGTCTCCAACTTCCTGCGCACCTCGGCCACCGCCATCCGCGGCGAGGCGCCGAAGCTGCGCACCTGGGTGAAGGAGGTCAAGGAGGCCATGGAGCGCCTTTCGATCGACCCCTCCTTCGCCGAGCGGAACGTCAACGAGGGCTTCTCCGGCGGTGAGAAGAAGCGCCACGAGATCCTCCAGCTCGAGCTGCTGAAGCCCCGTATCGCGATCCTCGACGAGACGGACTCCGGTCTGGACGTCGACGCGCTGCGCGTGGTCTCCGAGGGCGTCAACCGCGTCCGCGAGACCGGTGAGGTCGGCACCCTGCTGATCACCCACTACACGCGCATCCTGCGCTACATCAAGCCCGACTACGTCCATGTCTTCGCGGCGGGCCGGATCGCCGAGTCCGGCGGCGCCGAGCTCGCGGACAAGCTGGAGGAAGAGGGCTACGAGGCCTATGTGAAGGGCGGCGCGACGAGTGAGTGACGACGACAGGGGCCGCTTCGGCGGCGAGGGATTCGGCGCGGGATACGGAGGCGCAGGGACATGACACAGCTGCCGGGCCTCCTCGACACCGAGGCGATCCGTAAGGACTTCCCGATCCTGGACCGGCTGGTCCACGACGGCAAGAAGCTCGTGTACCTGGACAACGCGGCGACCTCGCAGACGCCGCGCCAGGTGCTCGACGTACTCAGCGAGTACTACGAGGTGCACAACGCGAATGTGCACCGCGGAGTGCATGTGCTCGCCGAGGAGGCCACGGCGCTGTACGAGGGCGCCCGGGACAAGGTGGCCGCCTTCATCAACGCGCCGAGCCGGGACGAGGTGATCTTCACCAAGAACGCCTCGGAGTCGCTCAACCTCGTCGCCAACATGCTCGGTTGGGCCGATGAGCCCTACCGCGTGGACAGCGACACCGAGATCGTCATCACGGAGATGGAGCACCACTCCAACATCGTCCCCTGGCAGCTGCTCTCGCAGCGCACGGGCGCGAAGCTGAAGTGGTTCGGCCTCACCGACGACGGCCGTCTTGACCTGTCGAACATAGACGAGATCATCACCGAGAAGACCAAGGTCGTCTCGTTCGTCCTGGTGTCCAACATCCTGGGCACGGTCAACCCGGTCGAGGCGATCGTCCGCCGCGCGCAGCAGGTCGGCGCCCTCGTCGTGATCGACGCCTCGCAGGCCGCCCCGCACATGACGATGGACGTGCAGGCGCTTCAGGC
The DNA here is from genome assembly GCF_055569495.1 of Streptomyces sp. NPDC028305. Lineage (NCBI taxonomy): Bacteria > Bacillati > Actinomycetota > Actinomycetes > Kitasatosporales > Streptomycetaceae > Streptomyces > Streptomyces sp. NPDC028305. Next base: position 168,085 of record NZ_JBVHTN010000001.1, on the reverse strand, counting down.
CGACTTCGTGGCCTTCACCGGCCACAAGATGTGCGGCCCGACGGGCATCGGCGTGCTGTGGGGCCGCCAGGAGCTGCTGGAGGACCTGCCGCCCTTCCTCGGCGGCGGCGAGATGATCGAGACCGTCTCGATGCACTCCTCCACCTACGCCCCCGCGCCGCACAAGTTCGAGGCCGGTACGCCCCCGATCGCCCAGGCCGTCGGCCTCGGCGCGGCCGTGGACTATCTGACCTCGATCGGTATGGACAACATCGCCCGCCATGAGCACGCGGTCACCGAGTACGCGGTGCGCAGGCTGCTGGAGGTCCCCGATCTGCGGATCATCGGCCCGACCACGGCCGAGGACCGCGGCGCCGCGATCTCCTTCACGCTCGGCGACATCCACCCCCACGATGTGGGCCAGGTGCTCGACGAGGAGGGCATCGCGGTCCGGGTCGGCCACCACTGCGCCCGCCCCGTCTGCCTGCGGTACGGAATTCCCGCGACCACGCGAGCGTCGTTCTATCTGTACTCCACCCCGGCCGAGGTCGACGCCTTGGTCGAGGGCCTGGAGCACGTTCGGAACTTCTTCGGGTAGGGGCGTGCCGCGTGAAGCTTGATTCGATGTATCAGGACGTGATCCTCGACCACTACAAGCACCCGCACGGGCGGGGGCTCAGGGACGGGGACGCCGAGGTACACCACACCAATCCGACGTGCGGGGACGAGATCACCCTCCGGGTGCGGCTCGACGGCGAGACCATCGAGGATGTGAGCTACGAGGGCCAGGGCTGTTCCATCAGCCAGGCCAGCGCGTCCGTGCTCAATGACCTGCTGGTCGGCAAGGAGCTCGACGAGGCGCGCAAGATCCAGGAAACGTTTCTGGAGCTGATGCAGTCCAAGGGCAAGACCGAGCCGGACGACGCGATGGAGGAGGTGCTGGAGGACGCGGTGGCGTTCGCCGGCGTCTCGAAGTACCCGGCCCGGGTGAAGTGTGCCCTGCTGAGCTGGATGGCGTGGAAGGATGCGACCGCCCAGGCGCTGGGCGAGCGCGCCGAAGGGAAGATCGCATGAGTGACAACGTGGAAACGGCCGTCAAGCCGGCCAGCGAGGAAGAGGTCCGCGAGGCCCTGTACGACGTCGTGGACCCCGAGCTGGGCATCGACGTGGTCAACCTGGGCCTCGTCTACGGCATCCACATCGACGATGCCAACATCGCCACCCTCGACATGACGCTGACGTCGGCGGCCTGCCCGCTGACCGATGTCATCGAGGACCAGGCGAAGTCGGCCACCGAGGGCATCGTCAACGAGCTGCGGATCAACTGGGTCTGGATGCCGCCGTGGGGCCCCGACAAGATCACCGACGACGGTCGCGAGCAGCTTCGCGCGCTCGGCTTCAACGTCTGAGCCACACCGTCCGAGCCACACCCCGAAAGGCCCCCGCGCACCCCGCGCGGGGGCCTTTCGCGTATTCCGGTGATCCGTTGCGTACGGTCGTACGCATCGTTGTGTACACTCGTACGCATGGGATATCTGACACTCGCGGGGGCGATCGCCGCCGAGATCCTGGCCACCACCTCGATGAAGTACAGCGAAGGCTTCAGCAAGCTCTGGCCCTCGCTGGTCACCGTGGTCGGGTATGTGGTCGCCTTCGCCCTGCTCGCGCAGACGCTCAAGACCATCTCGGTCGGCACCGCATACGCCATATGGGCCGGGGCCGGGACCGCCGTCATCGCGGCGATCGGCATGGTCTTCCTCGGCGAGGCCGCGACCGCCGCCAAGGTGATCGGGGTGCTGCTGGTGATCGCCGGGGTGATCGTGCTCAACCTGGGCGGGGCCCACTGATGGCCCGCCGCTACGACCCCGAGCGGAGCCGGCGCATCATCGACGCCGCGGTCGCCGTGGTCCGCGAGCGCGGCATCGCGGGGCTCAGCCACCGCGCCGTGGCGGCCGCGGCCGATGTGCCGCTGGGCTCGACCACGTACCACTTCGCCACCCTCGACGATCTGCTGGTCGCGGCGCTCCGGAAGGTCAACGAGGAGTGGCTGGCGGATGTGGAGCGCTGGGCGGAGCGCTACGACCCGGCCGTGGGACCGGCCGGGCAGCTGGCGCGCTGGGTCGAGGAGCTGTTCGCCGGGGACCGGGAGCGGCTGGTGCTGGAGTACGACCTGTGTCTCTCCGCGCTGCGCCACGAGGCGGTGCGGCCGGTCGCCGCGGAGTGGGTGGACGGCATGGTCCGGGTGCTGAGTCGGCTCGTGCCCGACCCCGCCGCGGCGCGCGCGGTGGTGGCCCTGATCGATGGGATGGCCCTCCAGGCCCTGCTGACGGGCCGCCCCTACGACCGCGAGGGCACCCGCGCGGCGCTGGCGCGGATCATGGGCGAGGACGGCGACGGCGTGCCGTCCGGGACCGCTCGCTGAGACCGGTTCGCCTCCCGGGCCCGCCTCCGGTTAGCGTTCTGACCATGACCGACGCTCCCATCACCGCCAGCACCACCCACACCGGCGCAGCCGCCGCCGGTCTCGCCACCCTCGCCGAGGACGGCACCGTCCTCGACACCTGGTTCCCGGCCCCCGAGCTGGTCGCCGAGCCCGGCCCGGCCGGCACCGAGCGGCTGAGCGACGAGCGCGCCGCCGAGCTGCTCGGCGACACCGCCCGGGGGGCCCTCGGGCCGGACGCGCGCCGCGGGGTCGAGGTCGTGGCCGTGCGTACGGTCATCGGCTCCCTCGACGACAAGCCGCTCGACGCGCACGACGCCTATCTGCGGCTGCACCTGCTCAGCCACCGCCTGGTCAAGCCGCACGGCCTCAGCCTGGACGGCATCTTCGGCCTGCTGGCCAACGTGGCCTGGACCTCGCTCGGCCCCGTCGCCGTCGACCAGGTCGAGCGGGCCCGCCTGGCGGCCCGCGCCGAGGGGCTCCAGCTGGCGGTGACCGGCGTGGACAAGTTCCCGCGGATGACCGACTACGTGATCCCCGCCGGGGTGCGCATCGGCGACGCCGACCGCGTCCGGCTCGGCGCCCACCTGGCCTCCGGGACCACCGTCATGCACGAGGGCTTCGTCAACTTCAACGCCGGCACGCTGGGCACCTCCATGGTCGAGGGCCGGATCAGCGCGGGCGTCGTGGTCGGCGACGGCTCGGACATCGGCGGCGGCGCGTCGATCATGGGCACGCTGTCGGGCGGCGGCAAGCAGACGATCTCCCTCGGCGAGCGCTGCCTGCTGGGCGCCGAGGCGGGCATCGGCATCTCGCTCGGCGACGACTGCATCGTCGAGGCGGGCCTGTATGTGACCGCCGGTACCCGGGTCACCGTGCCGGACGGCACGATCATCAAGGCGCTGGAGCTGTCCGGCGTCGACAACATGCTCTTCCGCCGCAACTCCGTCAGCGGCGCGGTCGAGGCGCTGCCGCGCAGCGGCTCGTGGGGCGGCCTCAACGAGGCGCTGCACAGCCACAACTGAGCAGGGCGGGCGGGCGGTCCTCGTCAGAGGCCGCCCGCCACCTTGTCGTACACGACCCGCAGCCCGTCGGTCAGCTCTCCGTCGGCGGGGAGCAGCGGGGCCCGCACCGGGCCCGCGGGCAGCCCGAGGGCGCCGAGCAGCGCCTTGGAGGTCACCGTGCCCGGGGCGCCGGCGGACATCATCCGCTCGACGAGCGGCGCGAGGGCCAGATGGCGCCGGGCCGCCTCGCCCGTGTCCCCGGCGTCGTACGCGTCCAGCACCGAACGCACCTGCGGCCCGGCGACGTTGGCCACGACGCTGACGTATCCGGCCGCGCCGATAGCCAGCAGCGGCAGGTTCAGCTCGTCGCAGCCGGAGAAGTAGGCGAGATCCGTGGCCGCCATCACCTTCGCCGCCTTCGACAGGTCGTAGGCGCTGTCCTTGACGGCCGTGATGCGCGGATGCTCGGCGAGCCGCAGCAGTGTGTCGGCGGCGAGTTCGGTGCCGGTCCGGGCGGGGACGTCGTACAGCATCACCGGCAGGCCGACGGTGTCGGCGACGGTGCGGAAGTGCTCCGCCACGGCGTCCTGCGGCGGGCGGTTGTAGTACGGGGTGACGACCAACAGGCCGTGCGCGCCCGCCCGTTCGGCCGCTCGGGCCAGCTCCACGGTGTGCCGGGTGTCATTGCTGCCCACCCCGGCGGTGACCCGGGCCCGGTCGCCGACGGCCGCCACGACGGCCCGCAGCAGCGCCTCCTTCTCGGCGTCGGAGGTGGTCGGGGACTCGCCGGTGGTGCCGCTGACCACGATTCCGTCGCAGCCGCCCCGGTCCACCAGATGGGTGGCCAGGCGCTGTGCGCCGTCGAGGTCGAGGGCGCCGTCCGCGCCGAACGGGGTGATCATGGCGACGGCGGTACGGCCGAAGGGGCCCAGGGGCATGGTGTGCACACTCCGTGTGGCAGGGGTCGGTGGCTTCCTGCGCTGGATTCTGGGCCCCTTCGCCGTACAGGTCTATTTAATTATGCTGGCCGGACACTTCAGCAGCGCTACGGCTTCACTCGGGCGATCTGCGGGTCGTGGTCGCTGGACTGGTCCGCGAACTCCGCGTTGATGTGCACGATGTCGTAGTCGGGGCGGCGCACGGCGCGGCTGGTGAGGATGTGGTCCAGCACCTGCGAGTTGCCGTTGTAGACATAGCCGTAGCGCTCGTTCTCCGGCAGCGCGGTGACCAGGTCGGTGAGCACCCCGCCGGCGGTGAGATCGGCCAGCGCGGGCGAGAACTGGTAGTCGTTGAGGTCGCCCACGACCACGACCCGGGCGCTCGGGTCCACGGCCAGCAGCTTGTTGACGAAGGCGTTGACCACCCCGGCCTGGCCGGTGCGCTGGGTCTCCGAGCGGCGGGCCGGGGGCTGGAACCGGCTGTCCAGGCCCTGGTCGCCGCCCTTGGAGTTGAAGTGGTTGGCGATGACGAGGACCGGGCGGCCGCGGAAGGAGAACTGCCCGGCCAGCGGCTTGCGGCTGCCCTTCCAGACCGGGTTCGCCGGGTCGATGCGGCCCGGGGAGGCCGACAGCCCCGCCTTGCCGTGGTCGTCCGTCACCCGCACGGGGGTGGTGGCGTCGCCGCCCGCGACATCGGTGAAGGAGACCCGCGCGGGGTTGAAGAGGAAGGCCACCCGGATGTTGCCGCCCGGCTGCCCGCCGTCCTGGTCATCGACCGGGTCGATCTGCCGCCACTCGTACGCCGGGCCGCCGGCCGCCGCGATCGCGTCGGTGAGCTTCTTCAGCGTCTGCCCGGCGCTGGTGACCGCGTCGTTCGTCGGGCCGTTGTCGTCCTGCACCTCCTCCAGGGCGACGATGTCGGGCGTGGCGAGATTGCGCACCAGGCCCGAGGCGAGCCGGTCGAACTTCGTCTGCGCGGTCTTGGGGGAGAGGTTCTCCACGTTGTAGGTGGCGATGGACAGCTCGTCGGCCTGCTGCTTGCGGGTGGTCTCCCGCGCCAGGTTTCCGTCCGCGAGCTGCCCGAGCGCGGTGGCCTGGATCTCGTATCCGCCGAAGCTGTCGTAGTCCAGCGGCCCCTCGGTGGTGCCGGTCAGCTTGTCGCCCACATCGGCGACGGGGAAGGGGCGCTGGGTGAACGGAATGAGGGAGCCGACCTTGACCCGGCCGGAGTTCGGGTCGCCGTACGAGCTGTAGAGCGCGCCGCCGCGCGCGGTGCGCGAGTGGCCGGGCTCGGCGGTGACCCACAGATCGTGGTACGCGGAGGTGGGACCCACGACCGGGGCGTCCTTGACCGAGACGCGCATGCCTTCCAGCGACTCGTAGCGGTCCAGGGCATACGAGTTCGGGCGCAGCCGCAGCCCTTCAATATTGCCGCTGTTGCCGCTGCCGCCGCCCGGCGCGGCGGGCGCGTAGCGGTCGGGGACGGCGGAGGGGGTGAGCGCGAAGGCCGCGGGCAGGGCGTTGCCCGAGGACTCGACCGTCCAAGTCGCCCGGGTGAGCTCGGTGACCGACTGAAGCCCCGCGCCGGTGCCGCCCGGGTAGTGCTCGCCGACCGTCCCGGAGACCCGCACCGCGTCCCCGACGGCGACCGACGGGGTGGTCGAACCGGTGTGGACGAAGATCCCTTCGCTGGTGGCCCGGTCCCGGTCGGGGTGCGGGTCCTGGAGCCAGAAGCCGCGGGCCGAGCCGAAGGCGCGGATCGCCGTGACCGTGCCGGGCACCCCGGACACCTGCTGGTCCGCGAACGGGGAGATCCGGGTGGAGCCCTGGATGTCGTGGATCCGTACCTCGGCGGCGGACGCGGACTGCGGGGCGATGAGCAGCCCGGCCGCGAGGGCGGCGGCCACGACGGCGGTGACGGTGGCGGGTCCGCGCGGGGCGCGTGGGGACATGGCGGTGCCTCCGATGAGGAAAGTGCGGAGCTGAACACAGGCGTTGTGGTGGCGACGGAACAATCCTCTACGCGCGTCAATGTCTGTCGTCGCCCGTGCGGTTGTCAAGGAACGGCTGGTGTACGGCCAGGTCAGGAGTGAACCGGCGCACGGCGCGGCGCCCGTCGCGCTCCGGCGCCCGGGGCCGTGGCCGTCCAAGTCCGACGGCGGATGGTTGGCCGAATTCACGGGCTGCCGCCCCCGCGGTGGCACATCGGGACGAAACCGCCCCACCTTCCGTCTAGGCTGGGACCGGTCGCGCCCGCAGCGCCGGGCCCCTCCCGAGCAAGACCCTTCCCACTCGTTCCACTATTCGTTCATCCGTTTCGTCTGCTTCATCCGCTCCCGAGGAGATGACTCCGCCGATGCCCGGAGACCGCCCCACCATGCCGCCCGTGCGGCTTCGCTCCGAGGCCGAACTCGCCAGGGACGCCCTCGCCGCCCCGCTGCTGGCTCGCGCGGTGCGGCTCGCCCGCTGGGCCGGACCGCGCAGGGCGGTCGCGGCGGGCGGCGTACTCACCGAGCCCGACCTGCGGGCGGCGGCCGAGCACCTGGGGCTCGGCGCCGACGAGGAGGGGCCGGGTTACGCGGCGGAGGCCTGGCAGCTGGCCGTCGACACCGGGTTGATCGAGGTCCAGGAGCCCGCGGCGGAGACCGGGGACGCGGACGCGGACGCCGGCCCGGAGCCGGGCGAGGACGGGGTCACGGGGATCGCCACCCCCGGCGAGGACCTGCGGTTGATCACCGAGGGCAGCCCGCGGGACATCCTGGACATCTGGCTCGGCGGCTTCGAGACCGTGCTCGCCGACGCCGCGGCCCCCGACCTCGCCGAGATCGTCGAGCAGATCGGCGACGACGGCGAGCTCGACCTCGACGCGATCGACTGGGACCCCGAGGAGGAGGCCGACTTCCTGGACGGGGTGCTGGGCAATCTGTATCTGCTGACCGCCCTGGACGAGGAGGACTCCGGCCGCGCCGTGCCGCTGCCCGCGCTCGCCGCCGCCATGATCGTCCCCGATGACATGGAGGAGCCCACCGACGACATCCTCGAGGAGATCTCCGAGGCGATGGTGCGCCTCGACGACCAGTTCCGGATGCTGGAGCCGACCGGCCTGGTCGAGTACCAGCCCGTGGACGAGGCGCTGATCGAAGAGGTCGACGGCGAGGGCCGCTTCCCCGAGACCACCGAGTCGCGGCTCGACCCCGACGAGGACGACGTCTCCCGCTACGGCATGGTGAGGCTCACCCCGCTCGGCGTCTTCGGCGTGCGCAGCCGCATGCTCGACGCCGGTATCGGCGCCCCGGTCGTCGGCGACCTCGCCGACAAGGGCGCGGAGATCCTGCTGGACGCCCTCCCCGGGCACCCGGAAACGGCCGCGCGCGCCGAGGCCGAGCAGTGGCTGGCGCGCCGTACGCCCGACCAGGCCGCGGGCGAGCTGCTGGCCGCGGCGCGCGGCGACGACGAGGGCGCGCCGCTGCGCCGGCTGGCCTGCCAGCAGACGCTCTCGCTGGTCGGGCCCGCGGCCGAGCCCGCGCTGCGCGAGGTGCTCGACGACCGCCACCTGGGCGGCCTGGCCCGGGTGTGGCTGGCCGAGCGCGCGATGCCGGAGATCCCGGAGCCGTCCGAGGAGATGGTGTTCTGGCTGACGGTGGACACCATCGCGGCGCAGCTCGCCGCGGATGGCGACTCCGCCGAACTGCGGGATCTGGTGCGCGGCCTGGTCGAGCAGTCGGAGACCTTCTTCGACTCGGTGTGGCGGGTGGACCACCCGGCGACGGCTGAGGTGCTGGAGGCGATGGGGCGGCTGCACCCGGACAAGCAGGCCGCCAAGCAGGCGCGTAAGGCGGCCTTCAAGGCGCGTTCGCGCGCCTGACAGGTGGCCGGCGGCGCCGGCCGGGGTGTGGGATCGGGCGTCGGAGGGGTCCGCGAGCGGTGGTGAGCGGTTCAACCCGCCGGCGCCAATCCGTCCGTCGATGTCGCGTCCAGTTCAACTGTTGTTCGACCGGGGGCGGGAGCGTATGCGCGCAGTCGGTGGACAGATCTGGCCAATCAGGAGACGAAGATGCCGCTCAGCCGCAGAGACTTCGCGAAGAGTTCCGCCTATACCGGGGCCGGGGTCGCCCTCGTCGGCAGCGCCGGCGTGCTCGCCACCGCCCCCGGCGCGCTCGCCGCCGAGCCCACCGAGACCGCCGACGCGGCGGCCGAGCGGGGCGGCTCCCGGCTCGGCTACGGTCCGCTCATCGCCGACCCGAAGGGCCTCCTCGCCCTGCCCGCCGGCTTCAGCTACCGGGTCATCACCCGCACCGGCCAGACCAAGCTGGAGTCCGGCGAGTCCACCCCCTCCAACCACGACGGCACCGCCACCTTCGAGGGCACCCGCGGCGCCACGCTGCTCGTCAACAACCATGAGCTGAAGGGCCCGCGCGCCGACTGGCCGCACCCGGTCCCGCTGATCGAGGGCCTGGTCTACGACCCGGCGGCCTCCGGCGGCTGCACCGTCGTCGAGGTCTCCAAGCACGGCGACCACGTCACCGAGTGGGTCGGCATCGCGGGCACGTCCACCAACTGCGCGGGCGGCAGCACCCCGTGGGGCACCTGGCTCACCTGCGAGGAGACCGAGGACAAGGCCGGCAAGAACGGCATGACCAAGGACCACGGCTATGTCTTCGAGGTCGACCCGCGGGATCGCCGGGCCAACCGCGACCCCAAGCCGATCAAGGCGCTGGGCCGCTACGCCCACGAGGCGGTCGTCGTCGACTCCAAGCGCGGCCACCTCTACCTGACCGAGGACGCCTCCGGCCCCAACGGCCTCTTCTACCGCTGGGTCCCGCCGCGCGGCTTCGAGCACGGGCGCGGCAAGCTGGGCACCCTCGCCGACGACGCGGGCGTGCTCCAGGCCCCCAAGTGCTTCGACTCCGGCGGCAACTTCGTCGACGACCTGTCGCGCGCGACCCAGACCGGCACGGTCTACGGCGTCGACTGGGTGGATGTGCCCGACCGCGACGCGAAGTCGGTCTCGGTGCGCAAGCAGTTCGACACCGGCCAGGTCACCCGGGCGCGCAAGCTGGAGGGCATGTGGTGGGGCGACGGCGGCGCGTACATCGTCTCCTCGTACGCCCGTGAGGAGAGCCCGGTCGCGCACGACGGCCAGGTGTGGTTCTACGACCCGAAGCGGCGCACCCTCACCCTGAAGGTGCTGCTCGGCGTCAACCCCGACCCGTCCAAGGACGGCGCGTTCGACGGCCCCGACAACATCACCGTCTCGCCGTACGGCGGCCTGGTCATCGCCGAGGACGGCGAGGGCGTCCAGCACCTCTTCGGCGCCACGGACGACGGCCGCACGTACCCGATCGCGCGCAACGAACTCGCGCTGACACCAGCCGCTGACGCGGCGGGCGGCACCGCCGAGGAGCCTGCGTACAGCGAGTTCACCGGCGTCTGCTTCTCGCCCGACGGCGACACCCTCTTCGCCAACATCCAGGAGCCGGGCATCATGCTGGCCATCACCGGCCCCTGGCGCCGCCAGCGCTCCCGCGGCTGATCTTTCCCTCTCCGCGGCTCTGCATCGCTCTTCCTTCCGCCCCCGTTCCCGCCGCCCGGCGGTAGCGGGGGCGGTTCGCGTATGCGCGTATGCGCGTGTGCGCGAGTTGCAGAGAATATTTTGCATAGGACCCTTTGCAAAGGAAGCTCTGCAACATAGGTTGTCTCGGTACGTCGAGCGACGAAGTGGGCGGGGAAACGGATGAGTGATGAGAGACGGGTCGGCCTTCTGCGCCGGCACCGGGACTTCCGGCTGCTGTGGTGCGGGGAGACCGCGGGGAAGTTCGGCTCCTCCGTCACCTCCGTGGCGATGCCGCTGATCGCTGTCTCCACCCTGGATGCCACCACGCTGGAAGTCGGGGTGCTGAGCGCCTCCGCCTGGCTGCCGTGGCTGGTCATCGGGCTCCCCGCCGGGGCCTGGGTGGACCGGATGCGCCGCAGACCGGTCATGCTGACCGCCGCCGCGGTGTCCTTCCTGCTGTTCTCGGTGATTCCGGTCGCGGCGTGGACCGGCCGGCTGAGCGTCGGCCTGCTGGTGGTCATCGCGCTGCTGACGGGCACCGCCGCGGTGTTCTTCCAGACCGCCTACAGCGCCTATCTGCCCAGCATTCTCGCCCCCGAGGACCAGGCGGAGGGCAACGCGAAGCTGCACGGCAGCGCGTCAGCCGCGCAGCTCGCCGGTCTCGGTTCCGCCGGTCTGATCGGGCAGGTGGCGGGCGCGGTGAACGCGATGTTCGCCAACGCGGGGACGTTTCTCGTCTCCCTCGTCTGCCTGTTGGGCATCCGGCATCGCGAGCCACGCCGCGACCGGGCGGCCGTCCGCCCCAAAGCCCTGCTCGGCGAGGTCGGCGAAGGGCTGCGGCTGGTCGCCCGGGACCCCTGGATCCGCACCCTGACGCTGTTCGCAGCCACCTCGAACCTGGCGCTCATGGGCTATCAGTCGATCCAGGTCGTCTTTCTCGTCGACACCGTGGGCCTGGCGCCCGGAGCGGTCGGCGGAATCATCGCGGCCGCCGGCGCGGGGGGCATCGCCGGGGCGTTCATCGCACGCAGGGCAGCCGGCCGGATCGGGACCGCCCGCGCCACGCTGCTGTTCGAGCTGGGGTTCGCGATCTTCGCACTGCTCATCCCGACCGCCTCCGCCGGAGCCGGGCTCCTTCTCTTCGCCATCGGCGGATTCTTCGTGTCGGCGGGTGTGGTGGCCGGAAACGTCATCAAGGCGAGCTTCCAGCAGCGCTACTGCCCGCCGGAGCTCCTCGGGCGCCTCACGGCGAGCACATCCTTCCTCAACTACGGAACGATCCCGCTGGGCGCGCTGCTCGGCGGATGGCTGGGCACCGTCTTCGACCTCCGCACAGCCATGTGGATCACGACGGCCGGAGTACCGCTGGCCGCGCTCATCCTCGTCTTCTCCCCCATCGGGCGCGCGCGCGACCTGCCGACGGCCCCCGCATCAAGGCCCGGCAGGACGGTCCGGTCGGCCGCGGAAGCCGTCTGAAGACACGGCCGCGGCGGGGCAGCGGCACGGCTCGCTGCCCCGCGGAGGTTCAGAGCGCCCGGCCGGCGGGCTTGACCATGCCGCGCACGGTCCGGGAGTCCACGTACTCGCCCATCGCGGTCATCTCCCACTCGCCCGAGAACTGCTTGATGAACTTGGCCATCATCACGCCCGTGCGCGGCTCGGACTGGGTCAGATCGAAGCGGACCAGCTCCTCGCCTGTGCCCGCGTCAAGCAGCCGGCAGTAGGCCTTGGCGACATCGGTGAACTTCTGGCCGGAGAAGGAGTTCACCGTGAAGACCAGGCCGGTGACCTCCGCGGGCAGCCCGCCGAGGTGGACCGTGATGGTCTCGTCGTCGCCTCCGCCCTCGCCCGTGAGGTTGTCGCCGGAGTGCTGGATCGCGCCGTTCAGAATCGCGAGCTTGCCGAAGAAGCAGGCGTCGATCTTCTTGCGGTCCACGCCGAAGGCGATCACGGACGCGTCGAGGTCGATGTCCTTGCCGCGGTAGGCGGGCTCCCAGCCCAGGCCCATTTTGACCGAACTCAGCAGCGGCCGGCCGCCCTTGACCAGCGACACCGTCTGGTTCTTCTGGAGGTTGACGCGGCCCTTGTCGAGGTTGATCTTCCCCGCGCCGGGCGCCGGAGCCGCGGCGGCCGGGGGAGCGGCCGGGGGAGCGGGCGGCGGCGCGGTGGGCATCGGCGGGGGCTGGAAACCGGCGGGCGGGCCGGACGGCGGCGGCGCCTGTACGGGAGCGGGGGCCGGGGCCGCGGCGGGCTCCTCCACCGTCACACCGAAGTCGGTGGCGATGCCCGCCAGCCCGTTGGCATACCCCTGCCCGACCGCGCGGACCTTCCACACCCCATTGCGCCGGTACACCTCGACGACCACGAGCGCGGTCTCGGCGCCCAGCTGGGGCGGGGTGAAGGTGGCGATCACGGCCCCGTCGTCCGCGCCGCGCACGGTGGCCGTCGGCTCGGTGCCCGAGAACGTCGCCCCGGGCGCGTCCAGGCTCGCGGTCACCACGATCTTCTCGATGTCGCCCGGCACGGCGGCGGTGTCGACGGTGATCGTGTCACCCGCCCCGCCCGCGCCGGCGCGGTGGGTCACGCCGGGGCCGGCGGGCTGGTTGTAGAAGATGAAGTCGTCGTCGGAGCGCACCTTGCCGTTGGCGGTGAGCAGCAGGCCCGACACGTCCAGCCGCACCGGGGCGGTGACGTCCACCGCCACGCGCGCGACGGGCAGGGGGAGGTTCGAGCCGGAGGTCATAGCGGTCATGCCCGAGGTAACGAACGTCCCCGCTTTACGGTTCCTTGACCTGCGTCTCGATCCCGATCGCGGAGCAGCCCGTCGGCGGGTGTGGAGGTGCGGTCTCGTGGTCGCGGCGCTCCAGCTCCTCGCGGAGCCGGGCGAGCGAGCGGTGCAGCGTGCTTTTGACCGTTCCGATCGACGTGCCCAGGGCGACGGCCGTCTCCTCGGTGGACATCTGCTCCCAGTGCCGCAGCACGACGACAGTGCGCTGCTTCGGGGTGAGCACCTTCATGACGTCCATCAGCAGGGCTCGGTCGGCGTGCTGCTCGGTGAAGTCCCCGGTACTCGCGTCCGGTAACTGCTCGGTGGGGGACTCCTCCAGCCTCCTGGCCCGCCACCATTCCGTGCGAGTGTTGATCATGACGCGGCGCAGATAGGCGTCGGCGAGCTGCTTGTCCGCTATGCCGTCCCAGCGGTCGTACGTCCGGGCAAGCGCCGTCTGGAGAAGGTCCTGAGCGTCGAGCGGGTCGGGGACCAGGCGCCGGGCGGTGCGCAGCAGAGCGTTGTGCCGCCTTCGTACGTAATCCTCGAATTCCAGCGTCTCGCCAAGGTGCTCGCGCACATTCATGTCGGGTTCCTTTCGAGCGTGCGCGCGGGCGCCCGGCTGTGCCGAGCGCCCGCGTTGGTTCAGGACCGGTGCACGTCAGCTGTGGTCAGATGCCCTTGCCGCAGTGCCAGGAGGTGTCGTGCCAGTTGAGGTTGGCGATGCACACCCGGGACTTGTAGCCCGTGTGGTCCCAGTAGTAGCCGGTGGAGTCCTTGCGGTCCTTGACGATGTGCTGGCCGGAGATCATCTTGTAGGCCCCGCCGTTGTGCTTGCGCTGAAGGATCATGGCGCAGTCGGTGCCGCTCCAGGACTGGACGACGCCCTGGGCGAACCAGTGACCGTTGGTCTTCTTGGTGTTCATCCAGCCCTTGCAGGCGCCCCGCGTGACAACCGAGTCGGGCTCGTATCCGTCGATGTGGACGCCGTGCTGGGCCGACGCGGCGGCCGTCGGCCGGACTGTGCTCACTGCCTGGGCCGGAGCCGCCAGCGCGAGTCCGCCGGCCAGGGCCGCGGTCGCCATCGCCAAGGTGATGCTCTTCTGTGCGTTCACGATCTTGTCCTCTTTCTGTGGGCCAGGCCCCGATGGCTGCTGTCGTGCGAATGCGGTCGTCGTCCACCCCCGTGGGCTGCGTTCGTGATTCGCACGGTGTCGCTGTGGGGCGTTGCGTCTCCGAGTTCACCGGGGTCGGAATTGTTCGGCACCCCTGTTCCGCCACACCGAAAAATGAGGCCAGGGCCTTGGCCGCCACATCCCTGTCGGTCCCGCCCGCGATGATGGCCGCATGACCACCGCACCTGACGCGCTGCACGCCCTGGCCCGCACCCACCTGTCCGCCGAACTCGCCGACCGCTGGATCGCGTTGTCCCGCCCCGCCGCCCACCTCCGGAAGGCCGAGGCCGACGATCCGGTCGTCGGGCGGCTCGGCGGACTGCCCCGGCTGCCCGAGGGGGTGGACTGGCCGGTGTGGGAGGGGTGCGGGCCGCTGGCGTTCGTGGCGGAGGTCGACTGCGCCGCGCTGCCGAGGGAGCAGCTGGACATAGCGCTGCCCGCGGACGGCCGGCTCGCCTTCTTCTACTACGGCGACGAGGACGACGACGCACTTGTCGACACCGCCGATCCGGACACCTGGGTCGGGGCCCGGCTCCTCCACCTCCCGCCCGAGTCCGCCGACGCGCCCGAGCGGCCCGCTCCGGCGGGCCTCACCCCGTATCCGGAGGTGCCGCTGACCGTCCGCGTCGGCCCGAGCGCCCCCGACTTCGACTCGCTCGCGCTGACCGCGGCCTTCGGCGAGGACGAGCTTCCGGACGCGTTCAAGAGGGCGGTGTGGAATGACGAGAGCGGTGTCGCGCATCAGATCGGCGGCCACGCCCAGTCCGTCCAGACCGCCGTGGAGATCGTGGTGGCCCATGGCGCGCTGGGTGGCGAGGTGTCCTGGGAGGACCCGCGGATCGAGAAGGAGGCGGAGGGGTGGGTGCTGCTCGCGCAGCTCGACTCCGACGAGGACGCGGACATGATGTGGGGCGACAGCGGTGCGCTGTACTGGCTGATCCGCCCCGATGACCTCGCCGCGGGCCGTTTCGACAAGGCCATCTTCACCTGGCAGTGCTGTTGAGCTTCGTGGAGTCCGCGGCTGCCGCGTAGTGTCTGTCATGTCTGGGTAATGGGGGAGACATGCGGCGCTTCATCTATGTCTTCCTGGCGTTGTGCGGCCTGATTGCGGGCCTGGGCGTCCAGTCCATGACGCCCGCATTCGCCACGGATGTGTCAGGGGACGCCGGGCCGATCGCCAAGTCGGCCGGTCAGAAGTGGGCGCTCAAGTCGCTGGCGAACGGCAAATATGTCAGCGTTGAGATGAGTGACACCGGCGCGAACGAATGGCGGATGCGCGCGCGAAGCAGCACGGTCGGTTCGTGGGAGCGCTTCACTCTCCATACCAATCACTTCGCGAAGACGATCAGCCTCCGCTCCGAGGCCACCGGCTATTTCGCCACGGCTGAGTTCACCGATGCCGGCGAGCGCGAGGGAATGCTGCGCGCCAGGGGCGCCAATCTCGGGAGCTGGCAGCAGTACGAACCCAGCTGGTCCGCGCCGCCCGCGGGCGCACCGGCGGGTTCGTACGGGGTCACCCTCAAGAGCGTGGCCGACGGCTACGCCGACCGGTATTGGGCCGCGGGCGACGACGGCACCCTGCGCGCCACCGCCGCGAGCCCCGGCACCTGGGGCCGCTTCGTACTGGAGCCGGTCCCCGGCGGGGCCACCCTGCCGTCGGCGGGACCGACGGCCGCGCACAGTCTCAACGTCATGACCTGGAATGTCTGCGCCGACCATAACGCAAACTGCGGATGGTCCGCCGACCGCCCCGGATATGCCGAGTTCAACGAGCAGATCCGGGCCCGGCTCGCGGACCCGGTCGCTCATGAGATGCCGGATGTCATCTTCTTCCAGGAATTCTGCGAAAAATACGCGAAACACGTGGAGGAGATGCTGGAAGAGGCCACCCAGCGCGGATGGGACGTTCGGTTCGCTCCCATCCACAACCGTTTGAACGGGCCGCTCCTCCAGAAGCAGTGCGCCATGGGCCCTGCACCCGACAATGTGGACCGGGGATCCTTCGGCGTCGCCATCGCGGTGCCCGATGAGAACACCTTTTATGAACGCTACGACTTCACTTCCCCGCCCGGTAAGGAACAGCGCACCGCCCTGTGCGCGGCCATCCCCTCACGCGCGGTGATGGCCTGCACCGCCCACCTCAGCGCGGGCAAGGGATATGACGACAACACCGGCGAATGGCGCACCAAGCAGGCGAAAGAGCTGCGGAATCTGGCTGACAAATGGGAGGCGAAAGGATATCGGCCGGTGTTCGGCGGCGACCTGAATGTGGTGCCGCCGGTGCCCGAGGCCACGGAGGGCGAGGGAGGGCCCAGCACGGTGCTGATACCGGTGTACGACCGCTATCTGGAATGCAGCCAGCTGGGCGACCCCGATGCCCCGCGGTCCGGGGCACCGACCTCCAACGCCAACGCCCAGGGCAAGCCCATGCACAAGATCGACTACATCTTCGCGCCCAAGACGGCACGGTTCACCAGGTGCGCGGTGTCCGCGACCTCGGGCAAGTCCGATCACTGGACGCTCTACGGCACGGTGGCGCTCCCGGCCGCTTAGGCAGTGACCACGGCTTCGGTGCACTTCTCGGCGTCTCCCCTGACCACGCACACGCGCATGAGGTAGTTCCGGTCTTCGTCCAGGTCCCCCGTCGCCCAGGGGCTGGTGTAAGGCGAGTTGTGACCCCGAGTCGTGGCCTTGCGCCCGTCGTACGTGAGGACGGCCTCGATTCCGTACCCGTCCGCGTTGTCGTCGTGCACACGCATGGCGTCACCGGGGGCCCCGTTCCGCGGGTCCTGGCGCCACTCCGCGTATCCCGCGCTTACGCCTCCGGACAGATTGACCATGACGTTGCGCCCGTTGTCCAGCCATGTGGGGGTGAAAGAGAACTCGCCCAGGGAGGGGATGGCCGCCGCCGGCTCGGCACTGACGAGCGCGGTGCCGGCGAACACGGCGGCCGTACCGAGGACGACGCCGAGCCTCTTCCTCATGCGGTTCATGCTGCTCCTCCGTCTGCGGTGATTTGAGCGACGCGCTCAATGCTGACGTGAGAAGGCACTGGTGTCCTTAACGCTGCGTCTCCTCTTGCTTGGCGCAGCGTCCACACCCGCCGCACGGGCTCACCAGTTCGGCATCATCTCCTCGGGGTAGCGGGAGCCGGCCGCGCCGCGCGGCAGGATCTCCCGGATGCGGGCCAGGTCCTCGGGCGTGAGGGTGACCTGCGCGGCCGCCACGTTCTCCGCCAGGCGGTGCGGGCTGCGGGTGCCCGGGATCGGCACGATGTCCTCGCCCTGGGCCAGCAGCCAGGCCAGCGCCAGCTGGGTGACCGCGATGCCCTTGGCGTCGGCGAGGGCGGTGAGTTCCCGGACGGCGGCCAGGTTCTTCTCGTAGTTGCCGGGCTGCCAGCGATCGTCCCAGCTGCGCATGTCGTCCGCGGGGTACTCGGCGGCGGGCTTCACCGCGCTGGTGAGGAAGCCACGGCCCAGCGGCGAGTACGGCACGAAGCCGATCCCCAGCTCGCGCACCACCGGCAGCACCTCGACCTCCACGGCCCGCTCGAACACCGAGTACTCGGTCTGGAGCACCGACACCGGGTGCACGGCGTGGGCGCGCCGGATGATGTCGGGGCCCGCCTCGCTCAGCCCGAAGTAGCGCACCTTGCCTTCGGCGATCAGCTCGCCCACCGTCCCGGCCACGTCCTCGACGGGTACGTTCGGGTCGACCCGGTGCTGGTACAGCACGTCGATGCGGTCGGTGTCCAGGTAGCGCAGGCTGTTCTCGGTGACCGTGCGGATGCGTTCCGGGCGGCTGTCCATGGCGTGCCCGACCCTGCTGGGGTCGCTCAGGTCGAAGCCGAACTTGGTGGCGATGACGACCTCGTCGCGGAACCCCTTCACGGCCCGGCCGAGCAGCTGTTCGTTGCTGCCGGTGCCCATGCCGTAAAGCTCGGCGGTGTCGAAGAGGGTGACGCCGAGTTCATGGGCGCGGTGGATGGTGGCGATGCCGCCCTGCTCGTCCCCGGCGCCGTACGCCATCGTCATGCCCATGGTGCCCAGGCCGATCGCCCCGACCTCCAGGCCCTGGGTGCCGAGCCTGCGGTGCGGGAGGGCGGCGGGGTCGGTGGGGTCCGTGGGGTTGCTGTCGTGCTGTGTCATGCCGTCCACGGTAGGAACGCGGCCGCCGGGCGTCATGGGCCACAGATCGCATAGGATTGCCTGATCCTCTCACGAGAAGGGTGTGTCCCATGCTGGACGAGCTCGCCGCGGCCATCGACCGCCACGGGCGGGGCCTGTGGTCCGAGACTCCGGTGCCCCGGCTCCTGGTGGTCGCGGTCGACGAGCCGATCGACCCCGTCGACGTGCGGTACGACCCGATGATCTGCTTCATCGCCGACGGTGCCAAGCGCACTGTCGTGGGAGACCGCAGCTGGGTGACCCCGCCCGGGGAGATGCTCCTGAACACGCTCGACCTGCCCGTCACCGCCGTCTTCGAGAAGCTGCCGTACCGGTCCGTGATCATGCGGCTCGACGGCGCGGTCCTCGCCGAGCTGCTGCTGGAGCTCGACGGGTCAGGGCCGGAATCGCCCTCACCGGCGACCGTCGGCGGGCAGCTCAGCGCGCCGATGTCACCGGAACTCATCGACGCGGTCACCCGCTGGGTCCGGCTCCTCGAAACCCCCGACGACATCCGCCCCCTGGCCGCCCGTATCGAGAGCGAGATCCTCTACCGGCTGCTGCGCAGCCCGCTCGGCCCCGTCCTGCGCCAGTGGTCACTGGCCGACTCCGCCGCGTCCCGAGTGCGCGCGGCGGCCGCATGGATCTTCGCCCACTACGCCGAACCGCTCAGCATCGACCGGATCGCCGCCGTGGCCCACATGAGCCCCGCGACCCTGCACCGGCACTTCAAAGCCGCCACCGGCATGAGCCCGCTCAAGTTCCAGAAACACCTGCGGCTGCGGGAGGCGCGGCGGCGCCTGGTCGCGGGCAACACGACGGCGGCTCAGGCCGCCGAGGCGGTCGGGTACGTCAGCGCGACCCAGTTCAACCGCGAATACCGAAGCGTCTACGGACTGCCCCCCGGCCAGGACGCGGCCCGGCTACGCGCCTCGGTCCGGTCCTAGCCCGCCACCTCGTTGAAGGAAGATGCATGGACCTGCCACCGGTTCCCGCCAGTGTCACCAGCATGGTCATCTCCGGAAAGCTGCCGTCGGAGTTCGGTGCGTTCTTCACCCCTGCCGGAGAGCTGACCGACGAGGCGGACTGGTCCCATGTCGCGTCGGCCGTGGAGGCATATCTGGCGACCGCAGGCGAGGACGAGAACCTGCGAGGTGCCCTGGCGCTCGCCGGGGCGTACGGCTGGCTGGACTCCCTGGACGACGGCGCGGACCCGGACCAGATGGACGAGGACAGCGACCGGGCCATTGCACTGCTGCGGGAAGCCGAAGCCCACGGCATCGACGAGGACGAGACCGATGAGCTGTGGCGGTATGCCGAACACATAGGGAGCCTCGCGGCCGAGCTCAGCGACTACCTCGCGGAAATGGACGCCTATGTGGCCAAGCACGGGGCGACGCCGCAGGGGCGGCTGGACGCGAAGTTGAGGCAGGCGCACGAGCTCTACTCCGCCGGTGAGCGGGCCGCGGCAGTCGCGTTGTTCCGTGAGGTCGCCGAAATCGATCCCTGGGTCAGTGAGTTCAGTGGCTGTTTCGACCGCATCGACATCGGCTGGTGCCGTCTGCTGTACGACGCGGCCCAGGTCGAGGGCCCGGAGGCGGCACGGAAGATCTGGCAGGAAGCCAGGGTGCATCACCGGGCCGCGAGGTTTCCCATCACGATGCACGCCTGGCCATTGGTCGAGATGCTGTTGGGCACGGGGGTGCCGGACATCATCGAGGTGATCATTCACGAGTGGCTGGACGCCGCGATCGAGGACGGAAGGGGGGAAGTGCCGGTGACCGAGGATGAGCACCGCATCTACGAGCTCGCCCTGGCCGAACTCGAAGGATCACCTGGCCGCTAGCGAACGGTTCGGCAGGTGCCGAAGTGTTGGGGCATGATGGAGGCGTGACCGATTCCCCTCCGCCCGCCGCCCGCCTCGCTGCCCTTGCCGCCGCCATGGCTGACGAGACCAGAGCCGCCATGTGTATGGCTCTGCTCGAAGGGCGGGCATGGAGCGCGGGAGAGCTGTCCCGGATCACCGGGGTGACCCCCTCCACCGCGAGCGGGCACCTGACCCGCCTGCTGGACGCCGGTATCTGCGTGACCGAGCGGCAGGGCCGCCACACGTACGTACGGATCGCCGACGCGGAAACCGCGCGCCTCGTCGACTCCCTCGCCTCACACGCCATCCCCGGCCGGGACGCGCCGTACACGGTGCCGGTCGTCGCCGCGTCCGACCCGCTGGCCCGCGCGCGGACCTGCTACGACCACTTCGCGGGGCGGCTCGGCATGGCGATCACCGACGCCATGGCCGAGCGCGGGCTGCTGTACACGGAGGGGGCGTTCGAGCTGACCGACGCGGGGCGGGAGTGGTGTGCCCGCGCGGGCGTCGACCTGGAGTCGGAGTACCGGGGCCGCCGGCCGATCGCCAGCTCCTGCCTGGACTGGACCGAGCGCCGCCGCCATCTGGGTGGAGTGGTCGGCGCCCGGCTGTGCGGCGTGGCGTTGCGCCGGGAGTGGGTGGCGAGGACGGAAGACGGCGGGCGGGCGCTGCGAGTGACGGACGACGGGGAGGCGGCCTTCGGTGAGCTGCTGGGGCTCGCGCCGGACGCCTGGCAGTGATCCGGCGCAACTTTTCACCGTCGAATATTTCGGTGGACACCAAAATGTTCGGCCCTTAGGCTGCGCACATGAGTTCCCGCCTCGCCTCTCCCGGCGTCCTCACGGCCGGCGCCGCCACCTTCTCCGTGCTCGCCTGGGCGTCCGCCTTCGTCTCCATCCGCAGCGCGGGCGCCGCGTACTCCCCGGGCGCGCTCGCACTCGGCCGGTTGCTCGCCGCCTCGCTGGTGCTGTTCGCCCTGGTGGCGATACGCCGCGAGGGGCTGCCGCCCCGGGGCGCCTGGCGCGGCATCCTCGTCTCCGGAGTGGTCTGGTTCGGCGGCTACATGGTCGCCCTGAACTGGGGCGAGCGACTGGTCGACGCCGGTACGGCGGCCCTCCTGGTCAACATCGGACCGATCCTGATGGCCCTCCTCGCGGCCCGGCTGCTCGGCGAAGCGCTGCCGCCACGGCTGCTCGCCGGAATGGCGGTCTCCTTCGGTGGTGCGGTGGTGGTCGGCCTGTCGACCTCGTCCGGCCACGAGGGCGGCACCTCGGTGCTCGGCGTGGCGCTGTGCCTCCTCGCGGCCATGGCGTACGCGACCGGCGTGGTCGCCCAGAAGCCCGCGCTCGGGTACGGGACTCCGCTCCAGATCACGGCGTACGGCTGCCTCGTCGGTACGGTGGCCTGCCTCCCCTTCGCCGGGCAACTGGCCACCGAACTGCCGGACGCCCCCACCTCCGCGACGCTCAACATGCTCTACCTCGGCGTGGTGCCCACCGCCCTCGCCTTCACCACCTGGACCTACGCCCTCGCCCGCATGCCCGCCAGCCGACTGGGCGCGACGACCTACGCCGTCCCGGCCATCGTGGTCCTGCTGAGCTGGGCGTTCCTCGACGAGGTGCCCGCGTGGCTGACCCTCCTCGGTGGCGCGCTGTGCCTGACCGGCGTGGCCGTCTCCCGCTCCCGCCCCCGTCCGTCCCGCGCGTCTGCTCCTGCTCCGCAGGCCACCGAGTCCGGGCCCGAGCCCGCCCCCGCCGACGTGCAGTGACTTTGTGGTGAGTATGAGACACCGACACGCCGTGGCATCGGCGTGTCGTCGTCTCATACTCACCACAAACCCGGTATCAGCAGGAGTCCGGCGGCTTGGTGCCGGTCGAGACCTCGGCCCACACGGTCTTCCCGGGCGCGTCGCCTGGCCGGGGCTCGACGGCCCAGCGCTCGGCGAGCTGCGAGACGAGGTACAGGCCACGGCCGGTTTCCGCGTCCAGGGCGGCGGTTCCGAGCGCAGGCTGCTTCTCGGCGCGGGTGTCCGACACCTCGATCCGGATCACGGGCTTGGGGCTGGTGGGCGGCACGGTCACGCGTACGTGGAAGTCGCGCCCGGGGACGCGGCCGTGGCGTACGGCGTTGGCGGCCAGCTCGCTCGTGATGAGGGTGGCGGTCTCGTTGGGGCCGGAATCGTACGGGTAGCCCCACGCGGCGAGCCGGTGCGATACGAGCCGCCGGGCGAGGCGCGCGCCGCGTGGAGTCGCGGTGAAGCGCATGGCGAACTCGCCTGGTGCCGGAGGGAACTGTTCCGGGCGTGTACCTCGTGAGGGGGCATTTTCGGTCGTCATGGGAGCCAGCCTTGTGCGCTTGTGCCTAGCCTGACCAGGAAGCGCGCGTGTACGGACAGTGCCTGTACGAACACGCGAAGTGTGATGGGAGGGGTGTGACATGGCAGGTACGGAGCGGTCCGCGTTCCTGAGGGGCTTCGGTAAGCAGCTGAAGCTGTTCCGGGAACGCGCCGGGCTCACTCGGGCGGAATTGGGGTCGCTTATCGGGTACAGCGTGGACCAGGTGGCGTCGGTCGAGTGCGGGCGGCGTATCCCCAAGCCGGAGCTGGTCGACAAGGCCGATGAGGTGCTGGACGCCGGAGGCGTGCTGACGGCGATGAAGGAGGAGCTGGCGCAGGCGCGGTATCCGGCGTTCTTCCGCGATGCGGCGCGGTTGGAGGCGGTGGCGGCTGAGGTGCAGATTTACGCACATCTGGCCGTGCCCGGGTTGTTGCAGACGGAGGACTACGCGCGAGCCGTACTCGGGATGCGGCGTCCACTGCTGGATGAAGAGATCGTCGAACAGCGTGTAGCCGCGAGGATGGAGCGGCAGGCGATTTTCGGCGCACGACCGGCGCCCCTCTTGGGCTTCGTTGTCGAGGAGTCCGTTCTGCGGCGGCCGATTGGCGGTGTGCAGGTACTGCGTGGGCAGTTGGAACACCTGCTCCTGGTCGGGGAGAGGCGCAACGTGGAAGTCCAGGTGATGCCTCTGGGGCGGGAAGACAGCGCTGGCCTGGACGGGCCGTTCACCCTGATGACTCCCAGGGGCGGCGAGCAACTTGCGTATCTTGAGGGTCAGGGGCGCAGCGCTCTGCTCACTGACCGGGAAGATGTCCACATCATCGCCGCCCGATATGGGATCATCCGGGCCCAGGCTCTCAACCCACGAGAGTCGTCCATCTTCATCGAGAAGTTGCTGGGGGAGCTATGAGCGGAGACATACGCGAGTTGGTCTGGTTCAAGAGCAGCTACAGCGGCAGCGAGGGCGGCGAGTGCGTCGAGGTCGCCACCCGCCCCGACACCGTCCACGTCCGGGACAGCAAGAACACCACCGGCCCGATCCTGGCCGTCACCCCCGACGCGTGGACCCAGTTCGTAGGGTTCGCCGCACACCGCTAAAACTCGTCCGAGAGACGGCGCGGGCCACCGCTGACGCGGGGCCCGCGCCGACGGGTTCTGAAGGTGCTGCCCGGCTCATTTACAGGACTTGACCATTCGCATATTGGTGATCTTGACCAGCGGAATCACAGCCAGTTCATGGCTTCCGGGGCTCTTGAGCCTGAGGTAGCCGCCATCCGCCGACCGCAGCGTTCCGCAACTGGACCGTCCCTGGTGACGCACCTTCAGGTAGGCAGGCTTCTGTTCTTTGGCGTCGGCGGCGGGCGCCCACCAGGTGACCACGATGCCGGCGAGTAGGAGGGCCAGCGCGACGGCAACGAGGTACTGCGCGCGCCGGACGCGGGTGGCGGCCGCGTTGGCCAGGGCGACCTGGTATGCGGCGACGGAACTGTATGCGCGATGAATGGCAGCCAGCGTGGTCGCTCTGGGCCGAGTACCGGCCTGAGCCGCGAGCGCCTGCCACAGCCCGAGGATCGCGGCGAGCAGCCCGCCGCCGATGAGCAGGGTGACAGCCATCCGCCATCCTGTGGACAAGACACCTGTCGTATCGCGCCCCTTGATCACGATGCCCGTGGTAACCAGGGTGACGAAGGCTGAGAGCCCGTTTCTCCAGGTCTCGGCGCTTGCGCGGACCACGTCCAGGGACGTGGCCGACATGGCGGCAAAGGCGTCCCGCTCGGCGAGGTCGGAGGCTGATGGGCTGCTTGTCGGCCGCCTGGGCCGGTACGCGGTCATGTCTGTCCCTGATGAGCGGCTGGGTCGCTTTCGGCTTCCAGCTCCACCCGGAAGCTGACTCCGCAACCCATCGACCCCTCAGGGGCGTTGGGGTGCTGCACACCGCAGTGACACGTGACATCGACGACCACAAAGGGCGGTTCCCCGCCCGAAGACTCCTCGGCGGCCGTGCCGCGGGACGTGATGAAGTCGCTGACCGCTGTCAGGACTTGCCTGTCGTCCAGCAGCCCCGCGCACCGAGGACAACTTCCCCAAACCCGGGAGCTCAGCACGCCTCCGGCGAAACTGATCTCGGCGTGGAGGAGGTCCTGCTGCAACAGGTCGTAGGCCTTGTCGGTCCATACGAAGTCCGAGGATCGTTCCCAAGGTTCACTGCTCTTGTGCTCAGACGTCGGCATCCTGTGATCGCCCCCAACTGACTTGCCGTCCGTTCGTGTGCAACCTGGCACCGGTAGAGTAGATGCCGTGCGCGAGCGGCTCATTACGGCGCTTCTCTCCCGGGCGGCGCAGTTCAGGGATCGGGGGGATACGTCGGCGCTGTTCGATGATGCGGCGCTGGACGAGGCGAATGAGCTCGAGGCGCTCATGATCCGGGACGGTGGCTCAGGCCAACGCATCGTCTCCTTCGAGGCGCTTGACGCGCTCGTGGAGTTCTATATGACGCGGCACGCTTCCCGTTCGGACAGCGATTCGTACGCCGACCTCGGCCATGGGGTGAGGCTACTTCTGCTCAGGGCTGAGCTGGATCCGGCTGGCGCGCCGGCGGAATTCTACGAGGCCGTCGCCACCCTCGACCGACGGGCCGCCGAGACACGCGACAAGGCAAGGCGGCTGTACCAGGAGTACGAGCGAACGCGGGACATCAAGACCCTCGACGAGACCGTGACGTGTTTCCGCCGTGCCCTCGAACTCTCGATCAGTGGACTCGATGTGCCGGGCCTGCCGCTGGCCCAGCTTGCCGGCGTTCTGTGGACCCGGTTCCGACACACCGGGCAGTCGCACGATCTTGACGAGGCCATTGAGCTCCGTCAGCTTTCGCTCGAGTCCACGGCCAAGGAGAATCCGGAGCTGTCTCGCCGTCTGACGTTGCTGTGCGAGTCGCTGTTGTCCCGCTACGAACATGGCGGTGCGCTGACCGATCTGGAGCAGGCCGTGCTCGCCGGACGCCAGGCGGTGGTCGAAACGCAGCCCGGACATCGTCACCGGGCGTCCCGGATGAATCGTCTGGCGTCGGCATTGTTCCTTCGCTACGAGCGCACGGACACCCTGTCCGACCTTGATGAGGCAATAGAGCTGGGCCTGACTGCCTTCGAAGCAGCGAGTCCCGAGGACCCTGACCTCGGCCGCTACACGACCACACTGAGAGAGTGCTTACTGACGCGCTACGACCTGCTGGGAGACACCGCCGATCTGGACACTTCCGTTGAGATCATGGAGAGGGTGCTTGCCGAAGCCCCCGACACCCGCCGAGCGCGGTTTCTGACCCAGCTCGGGGCGGCCCTGTACTTCCGATACGAGCGGACTGGGGATCCGTCGGATATCGACAGGGCCATCCGTGTCGAGGAGGAGGCCTTGGCCGCGATTGCGGAGCGCGACGACGATCGGGGACGCATTTTGGGAAATCTCGCAGCCTCATACCGAGTCAGGTACGAACTGCGCAGGTCACCTGAGGATCTCGAAGCAGCCATTCGACTTGGCACCGAGGCGGTCTCCGCCCCAGAGGACAACCCATTCGCCTTGTCCGGCCTCAGCCTGGCCCTCATTTTGAGGTTCGAGCACACTTGGGAACCGGCGGACCTGGACCGTGCCATCCGACTGGCGACCGAGGCGGTCGCGGCGTACCCGCCTGGCTCACCGGGGCCCTACCGTGCCATGGCCATATCTCACCTCATCCAGGCCCTGCTGACTCGTCTGCGGCAGGGCTTCGGTACGGAGGGCCTCGACGAGGTGATCACGTGGGCGCGTGAGGCCGTGGCGGCGGCGCCGCGCAACCACCCCGACGTGGGGCTCCATCAATCAATGCTCGCTGATCTGCTGCTGAGCCGCTTCCGACGCGAGGAATCACCAGCAGACCTCAAGGAAGCCATCGACGCCGCCGAACAGGCCGTAGCCGTCACGTCCAAGACGCATCGTTGGTACTGGGAACTTCTGGGGCGTCTCGCCGAGGTGCTCGGCGTCGGTGTCGATGTCCTCGAGCGGGAAGAGAGTTCGGACCTTGATCGTGCCGTGGCCCTCACCCGGGAGGCTGTCGCAGCGGCGCGCGGCGACGACATCGGGCTTTCAAGGGCTTGGCAGAGCCTCGGTGAAGCCCTGAGGCATCGATACCAGCACGAGCGCGACCCCGCCGATCTACGCGAGGCCATCAGGTGCTGCCGCCACGCTGCGGACATTACCGTCGCCACGCTGCCGGACCGCATCAAAAGCTGCGCTACCTGGGGACGGGCCGCTGTCGCACTCGGCGACTACGTTCTCGCGGCAGAGGGGTATGGCCGGGCCGTGCTTCTCCTGCCACAACTGGCGTGGCACGGACTCAGCGGCAGGGCACGAGAGAATCATTTGACCGAATGGTCTGGGCTCGCTTCCGCTGCGGCTGCCTGCTGCATACTGGCCGGCGAGCCGGAGCGTGCCGTCGAGATTCTCGAACAGGGCCGGACGATCATCCAGAACCAGTCGCTCCACACCCGGGGTGACCTGACGGATCTGGAGAAGAAGGCTCCAACGCTGGCAGCCGACCTGATGCGCGTACGCCAGCTGTTGGACGCCCGACAGCCTTTTGCGAGTACCAACTCGGCCCAAACACACAAGGACAGCGCACTGTCTCCGTTACCACACGAACTATTGGCGCAGGAGCGTGCCGAGCTGTGTCGTGAATGGGATGATCTCGTCGCTCAAGTTCGCCGTCTGGAAGGGTTCGAGCGTTTTCTGGCCCCGGTGCCGTTCGACGAACTGAGACGTGCGGCTACCCGGGGGGCGGTCGTTATCATCAACGTGAGCGAGATCGCCTGCCACGCTCTCTTGCTCAGAGACGCTACCGCGCCGGTCGAGGTCATCGACCTGCCGGACCTTGCTCAGGCCGATGTGGCGGGGCAGGTGGTGGCGTTCCTCAACGTACTGCTCTCACGACGTGAGCAGCGCAGGCGTCCCTTTCTGCGCCGGGAAGCCGACCGTCATGCTGTGCACGACGTGCTGGACTGGTTGTGGGATCGGATAGCGGGGCCGGTGCTGGACCACCTCGGCCCCTCGGACACCGCGGACGGGCTGCCGCCGCGCGTGTGGTGGTGTCCCACTGGCCGGCTTGCTCTGCTGCCGCTGCACGCCGCCGGACACCACCCTCGGCATCGTTCCGCCTCCGCCGAGGCAGCCCGGGTGGCCGGGGTTCGTGCTGTGCCCGATCTTGTCGTCTCCTCGTATACGCCGACACTCACGGCCCTGCGTCGCGCCCACGATGATCAGCAGGAAAGCCCGCCATTCGACGGGTTGTTGGCCATTGGCATGCCGGAAACTCCGGGTCAGCCGTCGCTGCCGGGAGTGGAGCGTGAACTGGGTGAACTCCACGCCCGCCTCCCGAAGGTCTCGATCACGCCCCCACTGATTGGGCGGAGGGCCACACGCGAGGCGGTACTGCAAGCTCTGGGCCAGAGTCCGTGGGTCCACTTTGCCTGCCATGCCGAGCAGAACCTCATGGACGCGTCGCAGAGTTCTTTCCTGCTGTACGACGGGCGGCTCACTCTGGCTGAACTCCACGGGCTGCATCTACCGCACGCCGAACTGGCGTATTTGTCAGCGTGTGACACAGCCGCCGGAGGTGTGAACGTGCCCGACGAGGCGATGCACCTGGCCGCGACGATGCAGTTGGCCGGGTACCGGCATGTGATCGCGACGATGTGGAGCATCTACGACAGCTCGGCCCCGGATGTGGCTACCGCCGTCTATGCCGCTCTCCACCGCGACGGTCGCCCGGATGCCCGCAACGCCGCTCGCGCACTTCATAATTCTGTGGCCGCGCTTCGTCTGAACGACCCGACAGATCCGTTGCGATGGGCCGCGTATGTGCACGTAGGCCCATGATCTTGGGGATTTCACAGGCCAGTGCGGGTTGTGCGGGGCGTGTGCGGCAACTGGTCGGCGTCAGCCGAGCGTGAGCCACTGGATACCGAGCCGCTCGACCCGCGCGGTCTCCGCCGCGTCGAGCGCCGCGCGACCCGTGGCCTTGCGCAGGAAGGTGGGCTCGTCCCAGCCCAGTGCACGTACGGCGTCCAACTGGCCGGGCCCGAGCAGAAGGTGCCGCACAACCATCCCGGCCTCCGCAGTCAGCCACGGTTCGCATCCCAGCGCATCCGCCACGTCCAGGCCGTGAACCGCGACCTCCACCACCCGGGTGATCAGGAACTCCGAGAGCAGCATCGCGTCGCCGTGGCGCGTCCGCACGACACGGTTTTCCGGTTGGTCCCGGCACAACCGGTCCACCCGCTGCCACGTTGCGGCGAAGTCGTCGGCGAGAGCGGCGCCGTTGGCGTGCTCTGCCGCGTGGTTGCGGGCCAGGTCGATGCGGGTGGCGTTCGTCTGCGGGCTGAACCGATCGTCCGGCCTGTAATACCCCACCGCAGTGACCTCGGCGCTGTCCGGAGCCGGGCTGTCCAGCATCTGCGGAAGCCAGGCGATCACGATCCGCACATGCCCCAGCAACTCGCGAACGGACCAGGGCTCACACCGTGTTGGGCGATCCCACTCGGCCTCCGACAGACCGGCAACAGCCTTCGTGAGTTCCCCGGCTTCGAGGCGGAACGCTTCCAGCACCTGGTTCTGATCCATGCCGGTCAAGCTCACGACAAAAGGCAAGGAGAACACTCTCCCCGCCACTATCAACCTATAGCTCATGGGGGGCCTTGCGGCAAGGCCCCGGTCGTGGCGCAGAATCCTCGGCCGAGGCCAGAACGTTCCATCTCATGGCATGGGGAATTTCGTGATTGACGTGATCATCGCTGGCGGCGGGCCGACCGGTTTGATGCTGGCCGGGGAGTTGCGGCTGCACGGCGTGCACGTGCTCGTACTGGAGAAGGAGGCGGAGCCGACCGCGTATGTCCGTTCGCTCGGGCTGCACGTGCGCAGCATTGAGGTGATGGACCAGCGCGGCCTGCTGGAGCGGTTCCTCGCTCATGGTCGGCAGCACCCGGTCGGCGGCTTCTTCGCCGCCATCACCAAGCCCTCGCCCGGCGGGCTGGACACCACGCATCCCTACGTCCTGGGCATCCCGCAACCCACCACCGATCGCCTGCTGGCCGAGCGCGCCACCGAGCTGGGCGCCGAGATCCGGCGCGGCTGTGAGCTGGTCGGGCTGAGCCAGGACGAGCAGGGGGTGACCGTCGAGCTGGCCGATGGCGCGCGACTGCGGTCGCGCTACCTCGTCGGCTGCGACGGCGGCCGCAGTACCGTACGGAAGCTGCTCGGCGTCGGCTTCCCCGGCGAGCCCTCCAGGCACGACACGCTGCTGGGCGAGATGGAGGTGGCGGTGGAGCAGACCACGGTGGCCGCCGTGGTGGCCGAAGTCCGCAAGACCCATCTGAGGTTCGGCCTCGGGCCCTTCGGGGGCGGTGTGTACCGCGTCGTCGTGCCCGCCGAGCGGGTGGCCGAGGACCGCTCGGTGCCGCCGACCCTGGAGGAGTTCAAGCAACAGCTGCGGGTGTTCGCCGGCACCGACTTCGGCGTGCACTCACCGCGCTGGCTGTCCCGCTTCGGCGACGCCACCCGGCTGGCCGAGCGCTACCGGACCGGCCGGGTGCTGCTGGCCGGCGACGCGGCGCACGTCCACCCGCCGACGGGCGGGCAGGGCCTCAATCTCGGCCTCCAGGACGCGTTCAACCTCGGCTGGAAGCTGGCCGCCGAGGTCAACGGCTGGGCGCCGGAGGGGCTGCTGGACAGCTACCACACCGAACGGCACGCGGTGGCCGCCGACGTGCTGGACAGCACCCGCGCGCAGATGGAGCTGATGTCCCCCGAGCCGGGTCCGCAGGCGGTGCGTCGGCTGCTGTCGGAACTGATGAACTTCGAGGACGTGAACCGCCACCTGATCGAGAAGATCATCGCGATCGGGGTCCGCTACGACTTCGGCTTCGGCGAGGGGCATGAGCTGCTCGGCCGGCGGATGCGGGACGTGACGTTGAAGCGCGGTCGCCTCTACGAGCTGATGCACGGCGGCCGGGGACTGCTGCTCGACCAGACCGGCCGGCTCTCGGTGGCGGGCTGGGCGGATCGCGTCGACCACGTCGTCGATGTCGGTGAGGAGCTGGACGTGCCCGCCGTGCTGCTGCGGCCGGACGGCCACGTGGCGTGGGTGGGCGAAGACCAGCAGGATCTGCTCGGCCATCTGCCCACGTGGTTCGGCGCTGCTCTCAGTTGAGCAGTTATGCAGTCCAGACTGTTCAGTTTCAGCTGGACAGGCTGGACTGAAGGGTTTACCGTGAAGGCATGGCAGAGACCCCTCACGACATGTCCGCCTCCGCCGTGCGCGCCGCGCATGAGATCCGGGTCGTGGTCGGGCGGCTGCGTCGACGGCTCAAGGAGACGTACGACAACGAAGAGCTCACCCCCACGCAGACGGCCGTGCTCAGCAGGCTGAGCAAGGACGGCCCGGCCTCGACCAGCGATCTGGCGGTGGCCGAGCGCGTACGGCCGCAGTCGATGGCGGCCACGCTCGGTGTGCTCGACGAGCGCGGACTGATCCAGCGGCGGCCCGATCCCGACGACGGGCGGCGGCAGCTCATCTCGCTGAGCGAGAGCGGTAGCGCGTACGTGGACGACAAGCGGCGGGCAGGCGAGGAATGGCTCGCCCAGGCGCTCGAATCCGGCTACACGGAAGACGAGCGGCAGGACATCATCAAGGCGCTGGCCCTGCTGGACCGGCTCAGCCGCGCATGATCGCGCGGCTCGTGCGACGGAGGGCCAGGAAACGGACGGGCGACGCCTTCGACCGGAGGCTGCTCGCGCCGATGATCCTGGGTTCGGTGCTGAACCCGATCAACTCCACCATCGTCGCGGTGGCGTTGGTGCCGATCGGCGTCGCGCTCGGGGCGCCGCCCGCGCAGACGGCGTGGCTGGTGTCCGCGCTCTATCTGGCCACCTCGATAGGCCAGCCCGTGGTGGGTCGGCTGATCGACCTCTACGGGCCGCGCCGACTGTTCCTCGCCGGGATGTCGCTGGGCGGGATCGCGGGGCTGATGGGGGTGTTGGCCCCGAATCTGGGGGTGCTGATCGCCGCGCGGGTGGTGCTCGGGTTCGGTACGTGCGCGGGCTATCCGGCGGCGATGTACCTGATCCGGGGCGAGGCCCGGCGGACGGGGCGGGAGAGCCCCGCCGGGGTGCTGACCACGCTCGCGGTCGCCAACCAGACCGTCGCCGTCATCGGGCCGTCCCTGGGCGGGCTGCTGATCGGCGTGGGCGGCTGGCGCACCACGTTCGCCGTCAACATCCCGCTGGCGGTGGCCGGTCTGATCCTCGGCGCCCGGCGGCTGCCCAAGGCGCCCCCGTCGGACCCGTCGGACCCCTCGGAACGCGGCGGCGAGCGGATCAGGCTGGACCTGGCCGGGATGGCGCTGTTCGCCGCGATGCTCGTCTCACTGCTGCTGTTCCTGATGCAGCCGCGGGCCGACCGCTGGTATCTGCCGGTGCTCGTGGCTCTGGCGGCGACCGGGTTCACGGTGCGGGAGCTGCGGGTGGCGGAGCCGTTCATCGATCTGCGGGTGCTCGGCGGCAACCGGCCGCTGGTCCTCACATACGGGCGTACCGTCCTCGCCGCCGTCGTGTCGTACGTCTTTCTGTACGGCTACCCGCAGTGGCTGGAGGAGGGGCGGGGGCTGAGCGCATCGCAGGCGGGTCTTGCGCAGCTGCCGGTGTTCCTGGTCGGGATCGCCGTGTCCACCGCCACCGGCCGCCGCCCCGAGGTGCGCGGCAAGCTCGTCGTCGGCGCTCTGGGGCAGATCGCCGCGTGCGCCACGATGCTCCTGCTGCGGCCGGACAGCCCGGTGTGGCTGCTGATCGCTGTCGCGCTGCTCTTCGGCATACCGCAGGGGCTGAACAACCTGGCGCTCCAGAACGCGGTGTACCACCAGGCCGACCCGGAGCGGATCGGGTCCTCGGCGGGGCTGATGCGTACCTTCTTCTACCTCGGCGCGATCGTCGCCTCCAGCGCGTACGGCGCCTTCTACGGCACCCGCGCCGACACCGGCGGGCTGCACGGTCTGGCCTGGTTCATGCTCGCCGTCGCCGCCGTGTTCCTGGCGGTCACGGTCGTGGACCGCTCGCTGGGCCGGATCGGGGCCGACGACCGGTCTTCTACTACTACCTAAATGCATGGAAAGGTTCAGTGAACGTGAACGTGCCCGACAACACCGCGCTGCTCGTGATGGACATCCAGGAGGGCATCGTGGCCCGCGTCCAGGACGACCCCGACTACCTGCCCCGCCTGGGCCGCGCCATCGACGCCGCCCGCCGGGCCGACATCCCGGTCGTGTACGTGGTCATCGGCTTCCGCTCCGGCCACCCCGAAGTGTCCGGCCGTAATGCGATGTTCAGCGCCCTGCCGCCTGGCGCCTTCGCCGAAGGCGACCCCCACGCGGCCATCCACCCCGACGTCGCGCCCAGGCCCGGGGAGGTCGTGGTCACCAAGAAGCGGGTCAGCGCCTTCACCGGCAGCGATCTGGAGCTGGTCCTGCGGTCCGCCGGAATCACCCGGCTCGTCCTGACCGGCCTGGCGACCAGCGGCGTCGTCCTGTCCACGCTGCGCCAGGCCGCCGACCTCGACTACGGGCTCACCGTGCTGGCCGACGGCTGTGCCGACCGTGACCCGGAGGTTCACCGGCTGCTGATCGAGAAGGTGTTCCCGGGACAGGCCGAGGTCAGCACCGTCGACCAGTGGGCGGCGGCGGTGGGGTGAGTGCGCTCGGCGCGCGTTACGTCTCCGAAGTGCCGTCCGGCGTCGGCGTCCCGGACGTCCCGGACGGCAGGATCCACACGGCGGCCCAGCAGCACCCCCGCACCACGAAGGCCCCGGCCAGCGCCCACCACACGCTGTCCACACGGACCTCGGACAGCCAGGCGATGAG
This sequence comes from Streptomyces sp. NPDC028305, assembly GCF_055569495.1. NCBI lineage: Bacteria > Bacillati > Actinomycetota > Actinomycetes > Kitasatosporales > Streptomycetaceae > Streptomyces > Streptomyces sp. NPDC028305. The sequence goes on along the minus strand of NZ_JBVHTN010000001.1, from coordinate 134,928 downwards.
GTACCACACCAGCGTGTCCTGGATGAGGCCGATGACTGCCAGGATCGGCAACAGGAGCCCTTGGTACGGATCCTTGGGCGTGGCCCAGAGCGCGGTGCTGATGCCCGCGAAGAGGATGTACGCGAAGAAGTAACCGAACAGCGGGGACTCGCCGGTCTCGTCGAGCGTGATCCCCGGCAGCGCGGCGGCCAGCGCGACTCCGGGGAACAGCCCCAGCTGCTGTCTTCGAATGTCTTTCATGATCGGGACTCTGCCAGGCCGTGCCTCGGCCGGGAATACTCCGACGACCGGGAGATCGTCACATCCCGAGCGCCTCGGACATCCAGTCGGCGACCGCGGGCAGCCAGTCCGCGTGGGCGTTGCCCAGCAGATGGTCGCCGTACGGGACGAGCAGGTACTCGCCGCGCGGTGCCAGGCGGGCCAGCGGCTCCCCGCAGATCACTCCTGAGATGTCGTCCTGGCCACCGTCGACCACCAGGAGCGGGCAGGCGATGCGGGGCGCCGGCGCGGACAGGTCGACCCGGTCGGCGAAGTCACGGGCCGCCCGGGTTCCTCCGGCGCGCCGGGTGAGGATGTTCCGGAGCGGGGGCGGAAAGGTGTCCCAGTCGAGGCGGAAAGGACCGCTCACGGTGGTGGCGGCGGCCACGCGGGGGTCGTGGGCGGCGCTCTGCGCGACGTAGTAACCGCCCAGGCTGAGACCGACGAGCCCGACCCGGTCGACGCCGAGCGCGTCCACGACCTGCCCGATCACCTGGTGATAGTCGGGCCGGACCGTGGTGGTGGCCGCGAGTGAGCCCTGCCCGGGGCCGTCCATCGTGAACACGGCCAGGCCCCTGCGCAGCAGCGCCGAGGTGACCGCGTGGAACTCCTCCTTGCCGGAGTCAAGGCCGGGCACGACGACGACGGTGGCGGGCGCGTCGGCCGGGCCGCGGAGCCAGCCGGCGAAGGCGGGTCCGTCGACTCGGCGGGCGCCGGGTTCCAGAATCTCCAGCGCACGGCGCATCGCGGCGTCGGCCTCGGCGGCGGCTTGGGTCTCGGCCGGAGCCCGGTCCGTGTACGGGCCCAGGGTGGCGATGTGGAACCAGCGCGCGGCCGCTTGGTAGTGCTCGCCGGCCGATATGGGGGAGGCGGCCTGTTCCGCGCGTACGAGGTGGCGGCGAGCGGCCCTCGTAAACGCCTGTCCCCAGCCGTCGGCCGAGGTCAATTCGGTGGTGACACGCTGGTATTCATGCGGGTCGAGACCGGCGGCGGTGGCGCGCGTCAGATTCTCCGCGGCGAGGTCGGCGACGTTCACGACGCCACCCCCGTGGTGAGGACCGCCTTGCCGCGGATCCGGCGCTCCCGCAGGTCGACCAGGGTCTCGGCGGTCTTCGCCCAGTCCGCGGTGCGGTCGATCTCGGGATGGAGCCGTCCGTCGTGCACCAGGCGCACCAGGGTGGCCAGGTCGTGGCCGTAGGGCGGGCCCGCGTTGGGGCCCGCGTAGTGGAAGTGGCGGATGACGGCGCCTTCCGGGCCGTTGAGGAGATCGAAGAAGTCCAGCGTCGCCGGGGTGCGGCTGGCCTGGCCGAACCAGATCAGCGTGCCGCCCGCGGCCAGCTTGGAAAGCGCGACTGGCAGGTCGGCGCCGCCGGTGGACTCCAGCACCACGTCGAACGGTCCCCGCGCCTCGGCCACCGCGTGCACGGCCGCCGCGGCGCCCAGAGCGCGCAGCCGCTCGGCGCGCGACGGGGTGGCGGTCACCACGGTGACCTCCGCGCCCGCGGCGGCGGCCAGCTCGGTGACGTAGTGGCCGACGCCGCCCGAGGCGCCGGTCACCAGCATCCGCCTGCCCGTCATGCTGCCGGCAGTGCGCAGCAGCCGCAGGGCGGTGATGCCGGCCAGCGGCAGGGCCGCGGCCTCGACGGCGCTGAGGGAGTCGGGCAGTTCGGCGAGCGAGTGGGTGGGCACGGCCGCGTACTCGGCCCACCCTCCCCGGGGCGGGTGGCCCACCACGCGGGTGCCGACCCGTGGGCCGGAGCCGTCGGCGGCTGCCTGCACCACCAGGCCGGTGACGTCCTTGCCGGGCAGCAGGCCCGGCTCCGGCCGTTCGAGGAGGAATGTCTCGCCTCGGTTCGGCGTGAACGCCTCGACGCGGATCAGCGCCTCGTCCGGCGCCGGGACGGGCTGGGCGTCCTCGGTGAACTCCACCGGGCGCGCCGGATCTCCCGTGGGGATCAGTCTCTGCATGCGGATCATGTAATCGGCGGTGGCACCGGACGGGCCAACAACCTGCTGGGCGAGCCGACAACCAAGGGTTGTCACCCATGGGGTCCCTGGCCGGCCCGGCGAGCGGGCCTGGTCTCAGTCCTTCCTGGAAGAGACTCCGGACAACGCCGACAGGAGGAGCCCGGTGAGGTCCTGGCGCCGTTGCTTCCCGAGCACGCGTTCCAGGGCGGCATCCACTTCGGCGTAGGCATCGCGCCCCGCCCGCAGGAGCTCCTGGCCGGTTTCCGTGACGTGGAGTTCCGCGGTGCGGCCTCGCCCGGGGTCGGTGCGGCGCTCGACGGCACCGCGCTCTTCCAGTTGCCGAACGGTGGCTTGGGCGCTCTGTGCGGTGATCCCTGCCCTGCGGCCCAGTTCGCTGTAGGACATTCCCGGTTCCCCCATCAGGTGACCGAGGGCCGAGAGATGGCGCAGCGTGTAACCGGTCGGCTTGAGTGCCCGTTCGACGTCCTCGCGTGCTCGCCGTCCCAGGGCGGCGAGCAGGAAGGCGGTGCTGTTGGGCGGGGGCTGGGCGGTCACGACTCCTCGTTCCTCCTCGGAAAGTTTCAGTTTGACTTTAACTGGAGTTCCGGGCAGTCTCCAGTTTCAGTGGGCGCGAAACAGGACTGGGCCCTGAGTTTCAGGCCAGCTGAAATATGAGTGATGAAGTGAGATGACGGAGATGAAGCTCCTCGTGGTCGGCGCCAACGGCGGCCTGGGCAGGCAGGTGGTCACCCACTCCCTGGAGCGCGGACACCAGGTGACCGCACTCGTACGGCGGGGTGCGGATCAGGCCGAGGCGCCGGGGCTGCGCATCGTGGAGGGTGCTGTGGGCGATGACCTGGCCGCCGTACGCCGCGCCGTCGACGGGCAGGACGCGATCGTCAGCGCACTGGGCAATCCGCTCTGGCTCAAGGCGCGTACCGGCTCCGCGGTGATGGCCCGGGCCACAGCGAATCTGGTGGCCGCCATGCATCTGCATCGGGTACGGCGTATCGCCATGCCGCTGGCCTGGGGAAGCGGCGCCTCACGACAGCACACCGCGTGGCCGCTCAAGGCGCTGACCCGGCTGCTCATCCGCCGCGACTACCAGGACTTCGACACCGCGGAGGCGATCCTCGCCGCCTCGGGGCTCGACTTCACCGTCGCCTATTTCGGCTCGCTGACCGACCGGCCCGCCTCACCTGCCTGGTCCGCCCATCCCGACATCAAAACCCCCTCGCCCCTGGCGATCAGCCGCGCCGACCTGGCCCAGTGCCTGCTGGGCGCCGTCGAATCCCCCAGCCCCGCCGCCGACCGCCTCTCGGTCAGCGGCGCGCCGAAAGGATGACGCTCGAATGAACCTCACGGGCAAGATCATTGTGCTGACGGGGGCGAGCTCGGGTGCGGGTGCCGAGGCCGCCCGCCTCCTCAGCGCCCGAGGCGCCGCACTGCACCTCGTGGGCCGCGACGAGAAACGCACAAGGGCCATCGGTGAGGAACTGCGCGCGCCCGCCTACACGGCCGACTTCACCAGCCTGTCCCAGACCCGCAGTCTGGCCGCGCGGTTGGCCCACGCCGTCCCGAACATCGACGTGCTGGCCCTCAACGCCGGAGGCGTCATGCCCCCGCGCCTCACCGACGACGGGATCGATGCCTCCTTCCAGGCCAACGCCCTGGCGCCGTGGCTGCTGATGACACAGTTGGCCGGGAGGCTCGGCACCGGCCGCGTCCTTCTGACCAACTCCCGGTCCCACACCAATGCCGTCCTTTCTCCGCACAACCTCGCCGCCGCCCTCGTGGGAGAGCCGCGTGTGTCGGGCCACCGGACCTACGCCCGGGCCAAGCTCGCCGCTGGAGTGCTGCTCCGCGAGTTCCACCGCCGCAACCCGGGCGTGGACGTCGGCGACTTCCATCCCGGCATCATGGCCTCGGACTTCGGCCGGTACATGGGACGGACCGGCAGCCTCCTGAAGACCGCCGCCCGCCCGTTCATCGGCACCCCTCGCCAAGGCGCCGAACGGCTGATTGAGCTGGCTACCCGCCAACAGGCCCTTGATGGCTCCTACTTCGTCCACACCCGCCCCGCCAGGGGTTCCGTCCAGCTCCACAGCGAGGAGCTCGGCACGGCCCTGTGGGAAGCCGCCAACCGCGCGACCGCCGCGTAGCGGCACACCGCAAGCGGCTGCCTGGCTCAGTGCCTGTACGCCGAGTGCCGGTGGCCGGCGCTCACAGGGCGCCCAATGCCCGTACACGATTGTCGACCGCGCGGCGGCTGACGGCTGCCGCGGGATCGAAGGTGTCGAAGGCATGGGGTACGGCGGGGTACTGGATGAGCTCGACCGGTACCCCGGCGCGGCTGAGCCGTTGTGCGTAGGCGATGTTCTCGTCCCGGAATAGGTCGAGCTGGCCTGTTTCGATGTAAGCGGGTGGAAGCGCGCGCAGGTTGTCGGCGCGGGCGGGGGCGGCATAGGCAGGGGTGTCAGGGCCGCCTGCCGCATCACCCAACAGGCAGCGCCAGCCGGTGAGGTTGTCCTCCGCGCTCCAGGTTGCTGTGTCGGCGAGGTCGGGCTGGGCGACGACGGTCCGGTCGTCGAGCATGGGGTAGATCAGGATCTGGGCTGCCAGGGCGGGGCCACGGCGGTCCCGGGAGAGAAGAGCCACGGCGGCCGCGAGGCCACCACCGGCGCTGTCTCCCATGATCGCGATGCGAGCGGGGTCGATGCCGAGGTCGGAGGCGTTCGCCTCGGCCCAGCGCAGAGCGGCGTAGCAGTCCTCTACGGGGACCGGGTGCGGATGCTCGGGGGCGAGGCGGTAGCCGACCGAAAGCAACGCGACGCCGGAGAGATGTGTATAGATGCGGCATTGTGTGTCGTGGGTGTCAAGGCTGCCGAGGAACATCCCGCCGCCGTGAAGGTAGACGGCCAGTGGCGCCCTCTGTGACGTCCCCTGGGCATCCTGCCGCTGGTACAGGCGCAAGGGGATCGTGGCCCCGTCGCCGGCCGTGGCCGAGCAGGGCGTCACCCTGACGCAGGGAGGGGCGTGGAGCTCTGCGGCCTGAGCGGCTATTGCCGTGCCGAACACCTCCCGCCGGGTCTGCCAGTCACCGGGTGCCAGCGGGGGAGCAGCCTCCGCCGCCGCGATGATCGGGGACAGCGCGGCCGCGATTTCAGTGTCCATGGGTACCGTCATCAGTTCCTCTCCTCCTTCTTCCTGTCACTGCGTAAGGGCCGCACTCACTGGCGTGACCCTCTGCGCTGAGTTACAGTCTGCCTGAAACGTCATTTCAGTCAAGCTGTAACTTGATGGGGGGTCGACATGGCCAGGGATACCTCGGTGCCGATGGGGGTGCGGGCACAGGAGGTGATGGTCGGGCTGCTGGGCCGCCTGCCGGATCGGGTGCGGTCGGCGCTGGCGGGCCCGGAGATCACCGTGGATGGTGAAGCACTGGCCGTCGACGCCCGCTTGCTGATCCGCTCCCTCGGCGACAAGGAGTCGGCTCTGGTGGTCGAGGACTCACCGGAGGTGTCCCGCGCGGCGCTGGAGCGCAACGCGCCGATGCTCCGTGCCGGCCGGCGGCCGACGCAGGCGGTGACGGTGTCCGAGGTGTGCCTGAAGGGCGGGCAGAACGCTCTGGAGGCAACCTTGTACGAACCCGCGTCCTGCCCCGGAACGTCGGGTGCGCTGGTGTTCTTCCACGGCGGAGGCTGGGTGCTCGGCAGCCGCGCCGGATACGACCACGTGGGATGCTTTCTCGCCGAACACTCAGGCCACCGAGTGCTGTCGGTGGACTACCGGCTCGCCCCCGAGGACCCGTTCCCCGCCGCGGTGGACGATGCACTGGCGGCATTCGACGACACCGTTTCGCGGGCCGAGGAATTCGGCATCGACCCGAACCGGATCGTGGTCGGTGGGGACAGCGCGGGGGCCACGCTCGCCGCGGTGGCCGCCCGTCGTGCCGCCGGGCGGGGGCACGGCCCCGTCCCGGCGGGGCAGTGGTTGCTGTATCCCGCCACCGACCTGGCCACTCGTCACCCGTCCCGGGACACGTACGGCAAGGGATTCCTGCTGACCGACGACGACATCCGCTGGTTCCAGGACCACTACCTTCGCCCCGGAGTGGACCGTACGGATCCGCGGGTGTCGGTCGTCTACGGCGAGGTCGCCCCGGACACGCCGCCGGCGCACCTCGTCACGGCGGGATTCGATCCGCTGCGTGATGAAGGTGAGTCCTACGCCGGCAAGCTTCGCTCCGCGGGTGTCCCGGTCACAGCCGTCCGCGAAGCGGACCTGCCGCACGGCTTCCTGCCATTCGTCCATCTCGGCCCCCGGTTCAACCAGGCCGTCACCGCAAGCGCTCATGCGCTGCGCCGGATGCTGCGCTGACCGGTTCCCCTTTACCTCCGGCGCTGTTTCACCGACTGCTCTTCCTGACCATGACGAGACAAAGGACTTGTGTCATGCACGTACAGATCGCGCTCTTCGACGGCTTCGACCCCCTCGATGTCCTTGGGCCCTTCGAAGTCTTCCACTCCGCAGGCGAGTTCTCCGGCGGAGGGGTGTCCACCGAGTTCGTCAGTGCCGAAGGCGCACGGGACGTGGTCAGTGGATTCCCGTCGATCAAGCTCACCGCGACCTCCGCCGTGGACGTGAACAAGAAAAGCGTGATCGTCGTCCCCGGCGCCGCGGGAAGCCTCTCGATGGATCCCGGCGTCGCCGGCAGCATCGGCTGGATTCTCGGCCAGGCGGGGTCCACGGATCTGCCGGACCGGCTGCGCGAGGCGCTGGCCCGCCCGGACATGACCGTTGCCACCGTCTGCGGGGGTTCCCTCCTCCTCGCCCACGCGGGCCTGGCGGACGGCCGGCCGCTGGTCACTCACGAGCGGGGCCAGGACCTCGCCGGAACGAAGGCTGTCCCGGTGGAGGCCCGTATGGTCGACGACGGCAACCTGCTCAGCTCCGGCAACGTCACCTCCGGCATCGACCTCGCGCTGTACCTGGTCGAACGCGAGGTCGGACCCCGCGTTGCCCATGCCGTCTCGGAACTCATCCGGCACGAACGGCGCGGCACGGTCTGGAGTGCCACCGGTGCCCCGGTTTCCCTGACGTAACGGCGCGGCCCCGGACGGCCAGCGGCGCCACGTGTGGGACCACGCCTCCGGCTCGCCGAGTGCCGGCCTAGGACGAGTCATGACCGTAACGAGTTTGTCTCCTGACGGCATCGACGAGGCCGCCCGTCTCATCGCCCCCGCCTTCCTCCACACTCCCCAGTTCTCGGACCCCTCGCTCTCCCGCGCACTCGGCCGGGACATCGTGGTCAAGGTGGAGACACTGAACCCGCTCCGGTCCTTCAAGGGCCGCGGAGCGGACCTCTTTCTGCGGCAAGTGGCGGTCGCGGGGCATGTCGTCTGCGCCTCGGCCGGCAACTTCGGCCAGGCCATGGCGTATGTCGGGCGGGCTCGCGGTATCCCGGTGACGGTGTTCGCCGCCCACGACGCCAACCCCAACAAGGTGGCGCGCATGCGGGAACTGGGCGCCGAAGTCGTGCTGTCGGGCGCCGACTTCGACGCCGCCAAGGACGCGGCACGGGCGTACGCCGGCACCCGCCCGGAGAGCGTCTTCGTGGAGGACGGCGACGAGCCGCTCATCGCGGAGGGAGCCGGCACCATCGCCGTGGAACTGGCCCCGCTCGGTCTCGACGCGATCGTGGTCCCGGTCGGCAACGGCGCACTCATCAGCGGCATCGGTTGCTGGACGAAGGCCCGCTCACCTCGTACCCGGATCATCGGGGTGTGCGCGGCGGGCGCCCCCGCCATGGCGACGAGCTGGCGCACCGGCATGCCCGAGGCCACGGGACCGGTGCGCACCATGGCGGACGGCATCGCCGTACGGGTGCCGGTGCCCGCGGCGGTGGCCTGGATGCGCGAGGTCGTCGACGAGGTCCTCCTCGTCGAGGAGGAGGACATCCGGCGGGCGCTGCGGTTGGTGCGGGACACCCTGGGCCTGATCCTGGAACCCTCGGGCGCGGTCGGCATCGCCGCCGTACTGCGCCACGACCTCGGTGTCGCTTCGCTGGCCACGATCCTCACCGGCGGCAATTTCTCCCCCGGCCTCCTGCGAGAGCTGGCCCCGGACCCGGCACGCACGGACCACACGGCTTCCCCGGCGGCGGCCCGCTAGCGGCGCCCATCGAGGAACGTCAACGACCACGAGACGTCGGCTGCTCCGGCGCCGCCGGTCCGGCACCGTCGCAGGAGTACATGCCGCGGTATGCCGACGGGGTCAGTCCGCAGTGTTGGGTGAAGAGCGTGCGGAAGTTGGCCGCCGTGCCGAGACGACCGACGAGCGGGCGGCCTGCGCCGGTGTCCCGGACGTGGTGCGCTGGAAGGCCTTGTGGACCAGCGGCCAGAAGGGCCGCAGCCAGGGGGCGACAACTCGGGACGAGGACATGGTCCCGGTGGTCATGGTGGTGACCGCGCCGCCGGGATCGGCGGCGAACACGGAGATGCCGTCGCCCTTCAGGCGCTGCGCCAGGTCCAGGGTGTAGGCGAGGTTGGCGAGCTTTGCGCGGCCGTACGCGTGGAGGCCGTAGTACCCGCCCTGCTGCTCGGCGGTGTCGATGCGGCCGGTGGGGATGCGGACCGAGCCGGAGGTGACGTTCACGACGCGGCTGGGAGCGCCGGCGCGCAGGGCGGGGAGCAGCAACTCCGTCAGCAGGTAGGGGCTGAGATGGTTGAGCGCGAAGCTCGCCTCGATGCCGTCGGGTGTCACGCGCCGGTCGTCGAACATCGCTCCGACATTGTTGACCAGCACGCTCAGGGCACCGTCCGCCGTCACGCGGTCGGCGAGATCCCGTACCTCCGACAGGGATGCGAGATCGGCGGTGACGAACCGGGCCTCCGTGGCGGTGCCGACGGCGTTGATGCGCTCGACGGCGCTGCCGCCCCGCGCCGCATCGCGGCCGACCACGGTCACCGCGTATCCGGCCGCGGCGAGGCCCACCGCGGTCTCCAGACCGATTCCACCAGTTCCCGCTGTGACGAGCGCGCGCCGGTTCATTGTTCCTCTTTCTCCCTGTCGCTACGACGGGGGGAGCCTCGCCGGAAAGCGACGTGGTTGCGCATGTGCCGACGTGGTCGTCTCCTGACGAGTTACAGTCTGCATGAAACCTGGTTGCAGTCAAACTTAAACTTCGGAGAAGAGGCGCGCACCTCCCGGGAGGGACATCTAGGGTGAGAGCCATGGACCTCGATCTGGCGCAGGTGCACGCCTTCCTTCGCGCCGCCGAGGAGTCGCACTTCGGACGGGCGGCCGCGGGGCTGTCGATCTCACAACAGGCGCTGTCCAAGCGGATCGCCCGCCTGGAGTCCGTGCTGGGCACCGCGCTGTTCCTGCGCACCGGCCAGGGGGTGGAGCTGACCCGCGCCGGCCACCGCTTCCTGGAACCGGCCCGGCAGACGCTGGCCGCCGCGGACCGGGCCGTGGCCGCGGCCCGGGACGAACACCGGCCGCTGCGGGTCGATGTGTGGGGCCACCTCTACGCACCGATGCGGACGCTGGCACAGGTGGCGGCGGGAAGCGACGCACCACCGCTGGAGCTCGGACACGGCCGTGATCTGCCGTCGGTGGCGGCGGCGCTGCTGCGCGGCGACATCGACGCCGCGTTCGGCCGCGTCCATCCACCGCTGCCCGCAGGGCTGACACACCGTCTGGTACGACTGGAGCCGGTGGACGCCGTTCTCAGCGCCGACCATCCACGGGCAGACGCGTCCGCACTGCGGCCCGAGCAACTGCGCGGCAGCCTGCTGTGGGCCCCCGCGACGCTGGACCGGCTCGACTTCCTGCACCGTTTCGCCGAGCGGTTCGGCATCCGCGACCACGCCGAGGGCACCAACCTGGGGCTGGACGGTTTCCTCGCCGGCCTGGCCGCGGACCCGCGCCGCTTCTCGCTGATACCGGCCGACGTGCCGCTTCCGCACATTCCGGGGATCCGGTCCGTTCCGCTGGTCGACCCCACGCCGCTGTACGCCTGGTCGCTGCTGTGGTGCGGCAGCGGACCCCCTCACCTGCCCGCGCTGCTGAGCGCCCTCGCGGCGGAGGCGGGGCGCAGCCGGTGGCTGGAGTACGACCCGGCCCGGGACTGGCTGCCCGAACCTCAGGCCGCATCGGGGGGCCGCCCTGACCGTTGACCTCTATGCGGCTCCAACCCGCGCGGCTCCGCGGACAGCTCGCGCAAAGTGGCCCACTGTCCTGGGCCGTGATTGTCCCTGATGCCTGGGGCGTCTGCTGCCTACCGTGGCGTGGTCAGCGATGGTGAGCGCTTCTGAGCGGCTCCTGCCTCAAGGATCGATGTGTCGACACGAATGATCCCGCCCCCAGGGGGGCCACGGATTCTCGCTGCCGCCCAGTTGAGCAACTCCATCGGCGACGGCGTGTACTACACCTGTTCGGCACTGTACTTCACCGAGGTCGCCGGCCTGTCGCCTGCTCGGCTCGGCCTCGGCCTGACCATCGCCTGGGCTGTCGGCTCCCTGGCCGGGGTGCCGCTCGGCCATCTCGCCGACCGGCGCGGACCGCGCACCATGGCGGTGCTGCTCGCTCTCGCCACCGCGGTGATGGTCGCTTCTTTCCTGGTCATCCGCTCGTTCGTGCCGTTCCTGCTCGTGGCCAGCCTGTACGCAACCGCCCAGTCGGGACTCGCGGCGGCCCGGCAGGCGCTGCTGGCGGGCCTCGTCGATCCGGCCGAACGCACCGGAGTGCTCGCACACATGCAGTCGACCCTCAACGCGGGGCTGGCCATTGGCGCGGCCCTCGGCGGTCTGGTCCTGAACAACGGAACCCGCACGGCCTTCCTCGCCGTCTTCGTCGTCGACGCGCTCAGCTTCCTCGTCTGCGCCCTGATCCTGCTGCGGTTGCCCGCCGTTAAGGACACTCACCGGCGCATGAACGACGAGCCCCGACTCGCGGTGCTGCGCGACCGGCCGTACGCCGTCATCACGCTCATCAATACGGTGCTGTTGCTACGGCTGCCCCTGCTCAGCCTCGCGATCCCACTGTGGATCGCCGCCCGCACTCCCCACCTGACCTGGCTGGCTTCGGCGCTCTTCGTCCTCAACACCCTTGCCGTGATGCTCTTCCAGGTCCGCACGGCACGTGCGGTCACCGATCTGCGCTCGGCGTCGCGAGCCGTGCGCGGCGCGGGCGTCATCCTGCTCGCCTCATGCGCGGTCTTCGCCGTGTCGGCTGCCAGGCTCCCGGCGTGGGCCACCGCGGCGGTCCTCGTCACCGCCGCGCTGCTCCAGGTCTTCGGCGAGATGAAGCAGTCCGCCGGCTCCTGGCAGATCGGCTTCGATCTGGCTCCGTCCGACCAGGTGGGCCAGTATCAAGGCTTCTTCGGCACCGGTGTGGCCGTGGCGCGCACCCTCGGACCGCTGCTGGTCACCACGCTCCTCATGACCTGGGGGTTGCCCGGCTGGCTGCTGCTCGGCGGGCTCTTTCTCGGCGCCGGTTACGCGATGGGCCCGGCGGTACGGTGGGCCGAACGCGACCGCCCTCGCCCCGCGGTGGAGACCACCGTCCCGCGCAGCGACAGCCGGGTATGACGCCGGACAACGCACCCTGCGCGCGCCGGTCAGTGGCGGTTGCGCGGGTGGTCGCGGGCGGTGCGCTCGTTGCCCCTGCGGTAGTTGCCGGTCCAGCGCGCCATCACCTCCTGCGGATCGCCCGCCTCGGCCTCGCCGATGAACTGCGCCGCGCGGGCGCCGCGCAGGGTGGCCGCCGCCCGGCCGTTGTGGGTGATGACCACGCTGCCGTCGCCGCGCTGTCGGTAGGCGAAGCCGGACGGTGCGGGCATCGGGGCGCGCTCCTTTCGGCCGACGGAGGGGCTTCGACCGTACCGCCGGGGAGCCGGCGGGCGCGCGTGGATTGCCGCTCATTTTGGCGGGCCGTTCCGGGCCGGGTATCTCCGCGCGGTGGCGGCCACCGGGATCCCCATGGAACACACGATCAGTGGTCCCAACGCCATGGAGGGCGCGGCCTCGCCATCCCGGTCACGCGAGATCTGTCAGTTCTTCCGCGAACACCTGCGACAGAGGCTGCGGTCCCACGTACTGCTGGCAGTTGCACTGACCAGCCTCGTAACGCAGCGGCTTCTGCCTTGTCATGCATGCCTCAGACGCAGGCTCTCAGTCCCAAAGCAACATCCTCAGTGCGGCCAAATAGGCGGGTTGGTGCAGAAGTGGCCGCCAAGGTAAGCGTGGTCGGGGTTGTCGGGGTCGAGTTCGCCCTGCTCGGCGATGAGCTTCGCCGCGTACGGCTCCGAGTCGTCCTGCGGCTCGTAGCCGAGCGCGCGGGCTGAGGTGAGGTCCCACCACAGGCGGGTGTTGGCCGAGCTGCCGTAGACCACCGTGTAGCCGACGTCCTCCGCCGTGAGGGCCGCGTGGAGGAGGCGGGCGCCGTCGGCCGGGCTCATCCAGACCGACAGCATGCGCACGGACGTCGGCTCGGGGAAGCAGGAGCCGATGCGGATGGCGACCGTCTCGATGCCGTGCTTGTCCCAGTAGAAGGACGCCAGGTCCTCGCCGAAGGACTTCGACAGGCCGTAGAAGGTGTCCGGGCGGCGCGGGGTGTCGATGGGGATGAGGGATTCGGCGGGGACGGGGGTGGTGGCCGGGCGGGGGGTGAAGCCGACGGCGTGGTTGCTGGAGGCGAAGACGATGCGGCGGATGCCCGCCTCGCGTGCCGCCTCGTAGAGGTTGTAGGTGCCCTCGATGTTGGCCCGCAGGATCTTCTCGAACGGGGCTTCCAGGGAGATGCCCGCGAGATGGACGATCGCGTCGACCCCCTGCACGGCCTCCCGCAGCGCTTCCTTGTCGGCGAGGTCCGCGGTGATGGCGTCCGGCTCGCCCTCGATGGGCATCACATCGAAGAGGCGCAGTCGGTATCCGTAGGTCGCGGGCAGCAGCTCGCGCATCAGGGTGCCCATGCCGCCGGCGGCGCCGGTGAGGAGAACGGTGCGGGGAGCGGGCATGAGGGGAACTCCTCCGTTAAGGGCGGGAATTCATACATAGATGCCGTTCATGAACATGGACACGCTAGGGAGGGTGGCGGGGGTGCGTCAAGGGTCGCGGGAGAGGGGTGGGGGCGTGTTCCGGGCGACTCTCCGTGCGTGCAGCTGCCTTGACCGGCGCGGGCGGGCTGTCCTACCGTGGCTGCGTTCATGAATATAGATGACGATCAGAAACATGTACGCGCCGATGAGGTGATGGCACGTCGGCGCACAGGACAGGGAGAGCCCGTGACCTCAGCCTCAGCCTCACTCGCCGAGCGCCTCGACGGACTGCTGTTCTTCCCCGTGACCGCCTACGGGCCCGACGGCGGCCTGGACCTCGACGCGTATCGCGCGCATGTGCGCGGCGGGATCGAGGCGGGGGCGGCCGCCGTCTTCGCGTGCTGTGGCACCGGTGAGTTCCACGCGCTCACCCCCGAGGAGTACCGCGTCGCCGTCGCCGCCGCCGTCGAGGTGGCCGACGGGCGGGTGCCGGTGGTCGCCGGGGCGGGGTACGGCACCGCCCTCGCCATCCAGTACGCCAAGCTCGCCGAGGAGGCCGGGGCGGACGGGCTGCTGGCCATGCCGCCGTATCTGGTCGTCGCCTCCCAGGAGGGGCTGCTGCGGCACTACACCGCGCTCGCGGGCGCCACCGGCCTGGACGTCATCGTCTACCAGCGGGACAACGTCGTCTTCACCCCGCAGACCGTGGTCGAGCTGTCCAAGGTCCCCGGCGTCATCGGGCTCAAGGACGGCCTCGGCGACCTGGACCTGCTCCAGCGCATCGTCAGCGCGGTGCGCGCCGACGACCCCGAGGGGAAGTTCCTCTACTTCAACGGGCTGCCCACCGCCGAACTCACCGGCCTCGCCTACCGCGGCATCGGCGTGCTGCTCTACTCCTCCGCGGTCTTCTGCTTCGCCCCCGAGATCGCCCTCGCCTACCACAAGGCCCTGCTCACGGGCGATGACGCGACGGCGAACGCCCTGGTGGACGGCTTCTACCGGCCGCTGGTCGAGCTGCGCAACCAGGGGCGCGGCTACGCCGTCTCGCTGGTCAAGGCGGGTGTGCGGATGCGCGGGCTGGACGTCGGTGAGGTACGTTCGCCGCTGTGCGAGCCCAGCCCCGAGCACCTCAAGGAGCTGGCCGAGCTGATCGAGCGCGGACTGGCCCTGGTTCCCGGGGATGCCGCCACCACCGTCACCGTCACCGAAGCCTGACGACCCCGAGGGGGAAACCGCGTTGAAAGCCTCCGCCTTCGTCTACCCCTGGGACGTCGTCGGCGACCCCGACGCCGCCCGCCGCATCGCCGACCTCGGGGTCCAGCAGGTCACCCTCGCCTCGGCGTACCACTCCACCCGCGCGCTGACCCCGCGCCACCCGCGCCACCGCATCGTCACCGCCCGCCACGCCGCCGTCCTCTACCCGCCGGACCCGGGGCGCTGGGCGGGCCGCCCGCTGCGCCCGTACGAGCAGTCCTGGGTGGACGGCGCCGACCCGTACGGCGAGGCGGCCGGCGCCCTCGCGGACGCCGGGCTCGAGGTGCACTCCTGGGTGGTCCTCGCGCACAACTCCCGCATGGGCGACGAGCTGCCGCACACCTCCGTGCGCAACGCCTACGGCGACCGCTACCCCTGGGCGCCCTGTATCGCGCGCCCCGAGGTGCGCTCGTACGTGGTCGACCTGGCCGCCGAGGCGGCGGCGCGGCCCGGCACCCGCGGCACCGAGCTGGAGTCCTGCGGCTGGTACGGGGTCACCCACCTGCACGCGCACGACAAGATCGGCGGGGTGCCGCTCGGCGGCGCCGCCCAATACCTGATGTCGCTGTGCTTCTGCGACAGCTGCCGCGCGGGCTACGCCTCGCTCGGCGCCGACCCGGACGAGCTGCGGCAGGCGGTGCTGCGCGCCCTGCGACCGGTGTGGTCAGGCCAAAGGGCCGAGCACGGTCGACCGTCGACAGGGGCTGAGGCGCCCCGGAGGCCGGCGGAGGAGCACGAGGAGGCGGCCCAGGGCGGCGGCGACCGGGCCGCCGAGTGGGCCGAGGTCGAGAAGCTGCTCGGCGCCGACCACGCGGCCACGTTCGCCACCTGGCGCGACCGGGTCGCGGCCGAGATCCAGCGGGACGCCGTCGCGGCCGTACGGGACGCGGCCGACGGGGCGTTCCGGGTGCTGCTGCACGCCGACCCGGCGCCCCACCGCTTCGGCGCCAACGTCGGGGTGGACCCGGCCGGCATCCTCAGCCACGCCGACGGCGTCGTGCTGCCCTGCACCGGGAACGACGCGGCGCGGGCCGATGTGCTGACCCCCTTCGCCCCGCACGCGACCGAGCGCACCACCCTGGCGGCGAACTTCACCGTCGTCACCGGCATGGGCGGCAGCCCCGCCACGCTCGAATCCGACGCCACGCACGCGATCGGGCTCGGCGCGAACGAAATCCGTCTCTACCACGCAGGACTGGCCTCCGACGCGGATCTCGCGGCGGTGCGCGCCGCCCTCGCACGGCTGCCCTGACGCTCGGTCAAATCTCAAGGGCCGCCCCGGGTTTTCTGTCAGAAGCATTGACGAAGCTTTGGAGCGGTCCTAATTTCATCGCGTCGTACTTCGTACGTCATATATGAGACGCGATATGTGAGATCTGAGAGCCCCATGGACATTGCGCCGAGCCCGATCCCCTCCCGTACGCAATATGTGCTGGAGGCGGTCAAGCACGCCATCCTCACCGGACAGCTGCGGCCCGGCCAGCCCCTCGTCGAGACCGAGCTGGCCGCGCAGTTCGGCGTGTCCAAGACCCCGGTCCGCGAGGCCCTCAAGACCCTTGCCGGCCGCGGGCTCGTCGTGATGAGCGAGTACAAGGGCGCGACCGTACGTACCGTCGACACCGCCATGGCCCACGCCGTCTACGACGTGCGCCTGCTGCTGGAGCCCGAGGCGCTGCGCCGCACCGTCACCACCCGCGCCGACCTGGCCGGCGCGAGCGCGGCCCTGGAGCGCTCCGCCGCCGCGGCCGACCCGGCCGGGCGGTCGCTGGCCAACCGCGACTTCCACCGCGCGCTGTATCTGCCCTGCGGCAACCCGCTGCTGGCCGGGATGCTCGACGAGCTGCGCGACCAGGCCGCCCTCGTCTCCGCCATCGCCTGGCAGGCCGTCCCGTCCTGGGAGCGGGAGGCGGACGAGCACCGCGAGATCCTGGCCCGCGCGCTCGACGGCGACGCGGACGGCGCGGCCGCCGCCCTGCACGACCACATCGCCTCCTTCGTCCGGCGCGCGTTCCCGGGAGTCCCGGAAACGCCGAGAGTCCCGGAAACGCCGGGAGTCCAGGAAGCTCCGGGAACCCCGGCGGCCCCGGGCGCCACCCGGGCCGCCGAGGCGGCCCCCTAGACCGCGTGGGCGCGTGCGATGAGGGGACGGTCCCGCACGCGCCCACGCGCCTCACCCCCACCCGCCACCGTCCCCAGCCCAGCAGGCCCAACCGGCCACCGGCCCGACCAGCCGTACCGGCTCGACCAGAAGGGATAGGCACCGTATGGACTACTCACCACTGAGGGCGGCGCTCGCAGACGTCGTGGCGATCCCGGTGACTCCGTACGACGCCGAGGGCGCCGTGGAGCAGGACACCTACCGCGCACTGCTGCGCAGGCTCCTGGACGGCGGGGTCAAGGCCGTCACTCCCAACGGCAACACCGGCGAGTTCTACGCCCTCACCCTCGCCGAGCGCCGCTTAGTCACCGAGCTGACGGTGGAGGAGAGCGGCGACCGGGCCGCCGTCCTCGTCGGCGTCGGCCACGACGTGGCCACCGCGGTCGAGGCCGCCCGGCACGCCCGCGAGGCGGGCGCCGGGATGGTGATGGTGCACCAGCCCGTGCACCCGTACGTCTCCCAGGACGGCTGGGTCGACTACCACCGCGCCATCGCCGAGGCCGTCCCCGAGCTGGGCGTGGTGCCGTATCTGCGCAACCCGCTGATCGAGGGCGCCGCCGTCGCCCGGCTCGGCGAGGCCTGCCCCAACGTCATCGGCGTCAAGTACGCGGTGCCGGACGCCGCCCGCTTCGCCGCCGTCGCCCGCGACGCGGGGCTCGACCGGTTCGTGTGGGTGGCCGGGCTCGCCGAGCTGTACGCGCCCTCGTACTGGGCCGTCGGCGCCACCGGCTTCACCTCCGGTCTGGTCAACGTCGCCCCGAAGGTCTCGCTCGACATGCTGGGCGCGCTGCGCGCCGGGGACTACGCGGGCGCGATGAAGGTGTGGGAGCAGATCCGGCCGTTCGAAGACCTGCGCGCCGCCCATCAGTCGGCGAACAACGTCAGCGTCGTCAAGGAAGCGCTTGCCGCGCTCGGCCTGTGCCGCCGCGACATCCGCCCGCCCAGCAGCCCGCTGCCCGAGCCGCAGCGCGCCGAGGTCGCCGCGCTCGTCCAGGGGTGGGGGATATGACGCCCTCCGCGACCCCACAGACTCCCGAGGCCCCGCAGACTCCCGAGGCCCCCGCGAGCCCCGGGACTCCCCGGAGAAAGACGCCCGAGGAGCTGCGCAGCCACCAGTGGTACGGCACCGGCGGCCTGCGCTCCTTCAGCCACCGCGCCCGCACCCGCCAGCTCGGCTTCCTCCCCGAGGAGCACCTGGGCAAGCCGGTCATCGCGATCCTCAACACCTGGAGCGACATCAACCCCTGCCACGTCCATCTGCGCGACCGCGCGCAGGCGGTCAAGCGCGGGGTGTGGCAGGCCGGCGGCTTCCCGCTGGAGTTCCCGGTGTCGACGCTCTCGGAGACCTTCCAGAAGCCGACCCCCATGCTCTACCGCAACCTCCTCGCCATGGAGACCGAGGAGCTGCTGCGCTCCTACCCGGTGGACGGCGCGGTCCTCATGGGCGGCTGCGACAAGAGCACCCCCGCGCTGCTGATGGGGGCCGCCACCGCCGACCTGCCGACCGTCTTCGTGCCGGCCGGGCCCATGCTGCCGGGCCACTGGCGCAACGAGGTGCTGGGCTCGGGCACCGACATGTGGAAGTACTGGGACGACAAGCGGGCCGGGCTCATCGGCGACTGCGAGATGTCCGAGCTGGAGAGCGGACTGGCCCGCTCGCCCGGCCACTGCATGACGATGGGCACCGCCTCGACGCTGACGGCCGCCGCCGAGGTGCTGGGCGTGACCGTCCCCGGCGCCTCCTCCATCCCGGCCGTCGACTCCGGGCACGAACGGATGGCCGCGGCCTCGGGGCTGCGCGTCGTCGAACTGGTCTGGCAGGACCTCAGGCTCTCCAGGATCCTCACCCCTGAGGCGTACGAGGACGCGGTCGCCACCGTCCTCGCCCTCGGCGGCTCCACCAACGCCGTGATCCACCTGATCGCCATGGCCGGGCGGTCCGGGGTGCGGCTCACGCTCGACGACTTCGACCGGATCGCCCGCACCGTCCCGGTGCTCGCGGACCTCCGCCCCGGCGGCCGCTTCCTGATGGAGGACTTCCACTTCGCGGGCGGCCTGCCCGGCTTCCTCGGCCGGTTGACCGAGATGAAGGACGTCCTGCACCTGGACCGCCCGACCGTCGCCCACACCAGCCTGCGCGAACAGCTCGACGGCGCCCTCGTGCACAACCCCGAGGTCATCCGGCCGCTGGACAACCCGCGGGCGAACGAGGGCGGGGTGGCGGTGCTGCGCGGCAATCTGTGCCCGGACGGCGCGGTCATCAAGCACATCGCCTGCGAGCAGCACCTGCTCAAGCACACCGGCCCCGCCGTCGTCTTCGATGACTACAAGACGATGCAGGCCACCATCAACGACCCCGAACTCGGCATCACCGAGGACAGCGTGCTGGTGCTGCGCAACGCCGGCCCGCTCGGCGGCCCCGGCATGCCCGAGTACGGCATGCTGCCGATCCCCGACCACCTCCTCAAGAAGGGGGTGCGGGACATGGTCCGCATCTCCGACGCGCGGATGAGCGGGACCAGTTACGGCGCCTGTGTGCTGCACATCGCGCCCGAGTCGTACGTCGGCGGGCCGCTCGCCCTCGTCCGCACGGGCGACCTGATCACCCTCGACGTCGGGGCGCGCACGCTGCGCCTGGAGGTCGACGACGCCGAGCTGGAGCGGCGCCGGGCGGCCTGGACACCGCCGCCGCCCCGGTACACCCGCGGCTACGGCGCGCTGTACCAGGAACAGATGACCCAGGCCGACACCGGCTGCGACTTCCGCTTCCTCGCCGCCCCCGGCGCGGACCCCGAGCCATACGCAGGCTGACACCCCTTCTGAACAGCTGTTTTTTTGCACGACATACCGAACGACATTCGGTAAGCGCTTCACCCGCCCGACCGTGCACCCCTGAGAACGGAGAAGCAGTCATGGCCGACGCCGTGGCGAAACCGCCCCGGGTCACCCGGCGCCGAACCGGAGGCTCCACCCGCCGCCTCCCGTATCTGCTGATCGCCCCCGCCGGGCTGTTGATGCTGGGCTTCATCGCCTACCCGATGTTCAGCGTCCTCTACTACAGCCTTCAGAACTACAACGTCACCAAGCCCTGGCGGAACGGCTACGCGGGCCTGGACAACTTCACCAAGATCTTCACCGACGACCCGCAGTTCTGGGACGCCCTCGCCTTCAGCGGCAAATGGGTCGTCACCGAGGTGCTGTTGCAGCTGGTCCTCGGCCTCGCGCTCGCCCTGCTGGTCAACCAGACCTTCATCGGCCGCGGCATCGCCCGCGCCCTGGTCTTCTCGCCCTGGGCCGTCTCCGGGGTGCTGACCACCACCATCTGGATGCTGCTCTACAACCCGTCCACCGGCATCAGCCGCTACCTCGCGGACGCGGGGATCGGCAGCTACGGCACCTCGGTGCTCTCCGACACCGGCACCGTCTTCTGGGCGGCCGTCCTCGCCGAACTGTGGCGCGGCGTGCCGTTCTTCGCCATCCTCATCCTGGCCGACCTCCAGTCCATCCCGAAGGACCTGTACGAGGCGGCCTCGGTCGACGGCGCGGGGCGGGCACGGCAGTTCCTGCACATCACCCTGCCGCATCTGAAGGACGCGATCATCCTCTCCACGCTGCTGCGCGGGGTGTGGGAGTTCAACAACGTCGACCTGCTCTACACCCTCACCGGCGGCGGCCCGGCCGGGCAGACCACCACCCTCCCGCTGTACGTCGCCAACACCGGTATCGAGGGGCACGACTTCGGCTACGCCTCCGCGCTGACCACCGTCGCCTTCGTGATCCTTCTCTTCTGCTCGATCCTCTATCTGCGCCTGAGCAAGTTCGGAGGCGACAACAAGTGACCACCGCACTCGCGGAGAAGGGCCTCGCCCCCGCCCCCGAAGCCCTTCCGGACACGGGCAAGGGCAGGAAGCGCGGGCGCGGGATCGACCAGGGCGTGCCGCGCTGGCAGATCTATCTGCCGCTGGCCCTGTATCTGCTCTTCACCCTGATCCCGTTCTACTGGATGCTGCTGTTCGCCCTGCGCCCGGCGGGCTCCACCTCGCTGGTGCCGTGGCCGATGACGGGCGAGCACTTCGCCAAGGTCTGGAACGAGCGAAGCTTCGGCATCTTCTTCCAGAACAGCATGATCGTCGGAGTCTGCTCGCTGGTGATGACCACGGCGGTCGCCCTGGCCGGCGGCTACGCGCTGGCGCGCTTCGAGTTCAAGATCAAAAAGGCGTTCATGCTGGCGCTGCTGGCCTCGCAGTTCATTCCTGGCGCGCTGATGCTGGTCCCGCTCTTCGAGATCTTCAAGAACCTTCAGATGATCAACTCACTGGGGAGTGTGGTCATCGCGGAGACGGTCTTCCAACTGCCGCTGTCCATGATCCTCATCAGCGGCTTCATCAGGAATGTGCCGGTGTCCCTGGAGGAACAGGCATGGGTGGACGGCTGCGGCCGCTTCCGCGCCTTCTGCGCGGTGGTGCTGCCGCTGCTGCGGCCCGGGCTGATCGCGGTGGGCTCCTTCGCCTTCGTCCACAGCTGGAACCACTTCCTGTTCGCCCTGATGTTCCTCAGCTCCCAGGACAAGCAGACCATCCCGGTCGGCCTCAACACGCTCATCGGGGCGGACAGCGTCGACCTGGGCGCCCTGGCGGCGGGCGGTGTGATCGCGGCCGTCCCGGTCGTCATCGTGTTCGCCTTCATCCAGAAGTGGCTGATCACCGGCTTCAGCGCGGGCGCGGTCAAGGGCTAGGCCGAAACTCCGCCGCCCAGCCGGGCCGCGGCCGATCGGAGTACGACTCTCGCGGACAAGGAGGTCCGAAGATGGGCATGGCGCACCCCCAGGGACGGGGGGTTCCAGCGATATCGCGCGCGGCGCGCTCGGGGTGGACCCGGCTCGGCATCGCGGCCCTGGCGGCCGTCGGGCTGGTCGGGTTGGCCCTGCCGGCCGGCGCACAGGCCGAGCCGCCCGCCCCCGGCCGCGACCTCGGCCGTGACCTCGGGCGCGAGGTGCTCGGGGCGGACGACGGCTGGGCGGCGGAGGGCGCCGGGACCACCGGCGGCGTCGCGGCCGACGACGCGCAGGTGTTCACCGTACGGACCCGGGCGCAGCTCGCCGCCGCGCTCGACGGCGGCAGCCCCGTACCGAAGATCATCTACGTCCGGGGGGTCATCGACGCCAACACCGACGCCCAGGGGCGCCCGCTGAGCTGCGCGGACTACGCCACCGACGGCTACACCACCGAGAAGTACCTCGCCGCCTACGACCCCAGGAGCTGGGGCGGCCAGAAGCCCTCCGGGCCGCAGGAGGAGGCCCGCGCCGCCTCCGCCGCGCGCCAGGCCGAGCGGGTCGAGCTGGCCGTCGGCTCCAACACCACCATCGTCGGCCTCGGCCGGGACGCCGTCCTCAAGGGCGCGAGCCTCCAGGTCAAGGACGCCTCCAACGTCATCATCCGCAATCTCGAACTGCGCGACGCCTACGACTGCTTCCCGGTCTGGCAGCCCAACACCGGCGGCCTCGGAGACTGGAAGACCGCGTACGACACCATCTGGCTGCGCGGCGCGACCCACGTCTGGGTCGACCATGTCACCCTCAGCGACAAGGGACACCCCGACGCCGCCGAGCCCACCTACTTCGGCCGCAACTACCTGCGCCACGACGGACTGCTGGACATCACCAACGGCTCCGACCTGGTGACCGTCTCCTGGAGCCGGTTCGCCGACCACGACAAGGCCATGCTCATCGGCAACGGCGACAACGTCACCACGGACCGCGGCAAGCTGCGCGTGACCCTCCACCACAACAGCTTCAAGGGCGTCGTGCAGCGCGCCCCGCGGGTCCGCTTCGGCCAGGTGCACGTGTACAACAACGCCTACCAGGTCCCCGAGGGCACCGACTACCGCTACTCGTGGGGCGTGTCCACCGAGTCGCGGATCCACGCCGAGAACAACGCGTTCACCACGCCCGGCCATGTCGAGGCCGCCGACCTGGTCAAGAGCTGGAACGGCAGCGCCCTGCACCAGAAGGGCAGCGAGTTCAACGGCTACCCCGTCGACCTGCTGGCCATCTACAACTCGTACAACTCCGGCAGCGAGCGAGACCTTGACCCCGACGTGGGCTGGACCCCCGCCCTGCACGGCCGGATCGACAGCGCCGCGAAGGCGGCCCGGGACGTGGCGCGCGGCGCGGGCGCCGGACGGATCGGGTGAGAGGCGACCATGGAACCCATCCCCCTCGTACTCGCCGGGGCCCGCGGCCACGGGCACTGGCACCTGGACAACATCCGGCGGCTCACCGCCCAGGGCCTGGTCCGGCTCGCCGGAGTCTGTGAACTCACCCCCCTGACCGCCGAAGAGCTCGGCGACGGCCTCGGCACCCCCGAGCAGTCCGCCGACCTCGCCGACCTGGTGACCCGCACGGGCGCGCGGATCGCCATCATCTGCACCCCCATCCACACCCACGCCGACCTCGCCCTCGCCGCCGCCGGGCGCGGCGCCCACCTGCTGCTGGAGAAGCCCCCCACGCCCTCCTGCGCCGAGTTCACCCGCATGACCGAGGGCCTGCGCGAACTCGGCACCGCCTGCCAGATCGGCTTCCAGTCGCTCGGCTCCCACGCGCTGATCGCGATCCGGAAACTCATCGCCGACGGCGCCATCGGAGAGGTCACCGGCATCGGCGCGGCCGGCGCCTGGGCGCGCGACGAGAGCTACTACACCCGCGCCCCCTGGGCCGGACACCGTTCCCTCGACGGCCGGGACGTCATCGACGGCGTGCTCACCAACCCGCTCGCCCACGCCGTCGCCACCGCCCTGCGCATCGACGGCGCCGACCGCGCCGAGGACATCGAATCCATCGAGCTGGAGCTGTTCCGCGCCAACGACATCGAGGCCGACGACACCTCCTGCGTACGGCTCCGCACCGCCCGCTCTGCCCGCTTTGGCACTGTCACCGTCGCCGCCACGCTCTGCGCCGAGCGGCCTGGCGAGCCGTACGTCCTGATCCACGGCGACCGCGGCCGGATCACCTTCTGGTACAAGCTGGACCGGGTGCTGCTGGAGCGCCCGGGACATGAGCCGGAGACGACCGACCACGGCCGGACCGACCTCCTGGAGAACCTCGCCGCGCATCTGCGCGACGGCACCGAACTGCTCGTCCCCCCGCAGCGCACCGGCGCGTTCATGCGCGTCGTCGAAGCCATTCGCACCGCCCCCGATCCGGTCCGGCTCCCCGCGGACGCCTGGCGCACCGAGCCGGGCGTCGGCGCGGCGCCCTCGGCGAAACGCCGCGTCGTGCCGGGCATCGACCGCCTGGTCACCGCCGGCGCGGAACGCCTCGCCCTCTACTCGGAACTGCGCGCCCCCTGGGCCGCACCCCCCGCGGAGGTCCCCCACACATGAACGGTTCCCTGCCCAACCGGCCCCCCTGCACCGTGCTGCGCTGCGACGGGCGCCCCGTCGGCACCTACACCCACCGCCCGCAACTGCCCGAAGGCCTCTCCCCCCGCCCCTATCTGCACCCCGTACGGACCCTGTCCGGCATCACCGTCACCGAGTCGCGCCCCGCCGACCACCCGCACCACCTCGGCGTCGGCATGGCCGTCCCGGACGTGGCCGGGCGCAACTTCTGGGGCGGCCGCACCTATGTGCGCGGACAGGGCCCCACCGAACTGGACAACCACGGCTCGCAGCGCCACCTCGGCTGGCTGCTGCGCGACCCGGACGGCTTCGTGGAGGAGCTGTCCTGGGTCGCCGGCGGCCGGCAGATCCTGCTGGAGCGGCGCACGGTCGCGGTACGCACCGTCTCCCACGGCGCCGACGGCTGCTGGGCGCTCGACTTCACCACCGCCCTCACCAACGTCACGGGGGAGACCGTCACCCTCGGCAGCCCGGCCACCAACGGCCGCCCCGGCGCGGGCTACGGCGGCTTCTTCTGGCGCGCGCCGCGCCGCCCCGAGCCGCCGCGGGTCTTCAGCGCGGACGGCGGCGAGGGCGAGGCCGCGGTGCACGGGCGGCCCTCGGACTGGCTGGCGCTCGCGGCCGAGGACTGGACGCTGGTGTTCGCCGGGGCGACCGGCGACACCCGCGCCGACCCCTGGTTCGTGCGCACCGGCGACTACCCGGGCGTGGGCTCGGCCCTCGCCTGGGACCGGCGGCTGGCCATCGCCCCCGCCGACACCGTCACCCGGCGCATCGTCACCGCGGTCGCCGACGGCCGCCTCGACCGCGAGGCGGCGGCCCGTATCGGGGCACAGCTGTCCGACAAGGGGGCGACCGTATGAGCGGACGAGCACGTGGCCGCCGGGCCGCGGCCGACGGCGACAGCGGCACCTCTGCGCCGCGTGTGCGGAGAAGCGAAGAAGGGAGGCACAGCATGACCGCATCCGCGCATACGCCGACGAGCGGGCCGGTGTGGCAGGCCGACCAGGGCGACGGCACCTACCGCAACCCCGTGCTGAACGCCGACTGGTCGGACCCGGACGCCATCCGGGTCGACGACGACTACTACCTCACCGCCTCCAGCTTCGGCCGCGTCCCCGGGCTGCCCGTCCTCCACTCCCGAGACCTGGTCAACTGGCGGCTGATCGGCCACGCCCTGGACCGCCTCGAACCCGCGGAGTCCTTCGCCGCGCCGCGCCACGACTGTGGGGTGTGGGCGCCCAGCATCCGCCATCACGACGACCGCTTCTGGATCTTCTGGGGCGACCCCGACACCGGCGTCTACCAGGTCAACGCCCCCGACCCGCGCGGCCCGTGGACCAGGCCGCACCTGCTCAAGGCGGGCAAGGGCCTGATCGACCCCTGCCCGCTGTGGGACGAGGACGGCTCGGCCTACCTCGTCCACGCCTGGGCCAAGTCCCGCGCCGGGGTCAAGAACCGGCTCACCGGCCACCGGATGAGCCCCGACGGCACCACCCTCCTGGACGAGGGCACCCTGATCGTCGACGCGGACTTCATCCCCGGCTGGTTCACCCTGGAAGGGCCCAAGCTCTACCGGCGGGACGGCTGGTTCTGGATCCTGGCCCCGGCCGGGGGCGTGGAGACCGGCTGGCAGGGCGCGCTGCGCTCGCGCGACTTCTTCGGCCCGTACGAACACCGGACCGTGCTGGCCCAGGGCCGCACCGACGTCAACGGCCCGCACCAGGGCGCCTGGGTGGACACCCCGGCGGGCGAGGACTGGTTCCTCCACTTCCAGCAGCGTGGCGCGTACGGGCGCGTGGTGCACCTCCAGCCCATGGAGTGGGGCGAGGACGGCTGGCCCGTGATGGGCGACCGGGGCGAGCCCGTCGCGTCGTACCGCAAGCCCAAGGCGGAGCCGCAGCCGCCCGAGGCCCCGGCGACCGACGACGGCTTCCCGGGCGGGCGGTTCGGCCGCCAGTGGTCGTGGACGGCCAACCCGGCGCCGGGCTGGACCACCGCCCACGGCGGCGACGGCCTGTGGCTGACCTGCCACCGCACGGCCGACGCGCACGATCTGCGGCGGCTGCCGAACGTGCTGGTGCAGCGGCTGCCCGCGGAGGAGTTCATGGTGACGGTCGAGCTGTCCCTGCACAGCGAGGTGCCGGGCGCCAAGGCGGGACTGGCAGTCCTGGGCGACGCGTTCGGCTGGATCGGCCTGGAGCGGACGGCGGACGGGACCCGCCTCGTCCACCGCTTCGCCGACGTCGCCACCGAGCGGGAACGGGACGCCGAACCCCCGCGCGACGCCCCCGACGGCCGGGCCCACCTCCGCATCGAGGTCTCCCGAGGCGCCCGCTGCCGCTTCCTCACCGATACGGGAGACGCCACCGGCTGGCACCCCTCCGGCCCCGTCTTCGCCGCCACCCCCTGGCGCTGGGTAGGCGCCCTCCTGGGCCTCTTCGCCACAGCCCCCAAGGGCCAGGGAACACCTGGCTACGCCGCATTCAAGAGCTTCCGTACGGAAGGAGCCTCGTGATGAGGTTGTGGGCAATCGTTCCGCAGAGGGGGCACCTCCCAGCGGTAGCTGGGGGAGGGACGGGTGGGCACAACCCCACCCGCAGACGGCCACGGCCCGCACCTGCAACGGCGCGACCCCTGAGGGCCACCGGCGCGCTGGTGACCGTGGTGGCCGCCCTCCTGGCCGCACTGCTCAGCGCCCCCGGCGCTGTAGCGCGCGCTCAGGGTCCCGCGCCGGGCGCCGGCGCGACCACGTGGACCGACAAACCCGACGGCTTCGCCGCCCTCGCGGGCGGCACAACAGGCGGCGCCGGCGGCAAAGTCGTCACCGTCCGCACCCAGCAGGACCTCATCGCATACGCCTCCGCCCCCGACCCCTACATCATCCGCATCGCGGGCTCGATCGACGTCGACCCCTTCGGCTCCGACATCGTCGTCACCTCGAACAAGACCCTCATCGGCGTCGGCTCCACCGCGGAGATCGTCCACGGCGAACTCCACCTCAACCCCGGCACCCACAACGTCATCATCCGGAACCTCACCATCCGGGACAGCTATGTCGAGGGCGACTGGGACGGCAAGACCCAGGACTTCGACGCCATCCAGATGGACTCCGTCCACCACGTGTGGATCGACCACAACACCTTCACCCGCATGGGCGATGGACTGCTCGACATCCGCAAGGACAGCGACTACGTCACGGTCTCCTGGAACGTCTTCAAGGACCACAACAAGGCGTTCGGCCTCGGCTGGACCGACAACGTGACCACCAACATCACCCTGCACCACAACTGGTTCACCGGCATCAAGCAGCGCAGCCCGTCCATCGACAACGCCGCCCACGCCCACCTCTACAACAACTACCTCTCCGCCCAGTACCGGGACGAGGACCCGGTGTGGACCTACGGCAACTGGTCCCGTGGCCGGACCAAGATGGTGATCGAGAACAGCTACTACGACGGTATCCGCAACCCCTACCAGGCCGATGAGACCGCCGAGCTGGTCCAGCGCGGCAGCATCGCCCGCGACACCACGGGCCGCCACGACACCCGGGGCGAGGCGTTCGACCCGCGCGACTTCTACCCGTACCGGCTGGACCCCGCGGCCGCCGTGCCCGCCCTGGTGAAGAGGTTCTCCGGACCGCAGAGCGGCCTCGGCACCGACACCGTGCTGCGCGTCGCGGCCGACGGCTCCGGCGACTTCCGTACCGTCCAGGCCGCCGTCAACGCCGTGCCCGCGGGCAACGACGGGCGGATCACGATCGCCATCGCGCCCGGCACCTACCGCGAGCAGGTCCGGGTCCCGGCCGACAAGCCGCGCCTCACCTTCCTGGGCACCGGGCGGGACCGCGGCGACACCGTCATCGTGTACGACACCCCCGCCGAGTACGGCGGCTCGACCGGCAGCGCCACCGTCCTGATCGCCGCGAGCGATGTGACCGCCCGCCACCTCACCTTCGTCAACGACTTCGACGAGGCCGCCCACGAGCTGAACGGCGAGCAGGCGCTGGCCATGAAGACGACCGGCGACCGGATCGTCTTCACGGACACCGCCTTCAAGGGCAACCAGGACACCCTGATGACCGACAGCCCCAAGCTGACCACCATCAGCCGCGTCTACCTCCGCGACTCGTACATCGAGGGGGATGTCGACTTCATCTACGGGCGCGCCACCACCGTCATCGAGCGCTCCACCATCAAGGCGCTCAGCCGCAGCAGCGACAGCAACAACGGTTACATCACCGCCGCGAGCACCTGGAAGGGCAATCCGTACGGCTTCCTCATCACCCGGAGCCGGATCGTCAGCGACGCGCCCGACCAGACCTTCCACCTCGGCCGCCCCTGGCACCCCGGCGGCGAGCCGGACGCCATCGCCCAGGTGTTGATCCGCGACACCTGGCTGCCCGCCGCGATCAAGAACTCCCCGTGGACGGACATGGGCGGATTCCCGTGGCAGGAAGCCCGTTTCAGCGAGTACCGCACCACCGGACCGGGGGCTGCCCCGTCCGCCGACCGACCGCGGATGACGGACGCCGACGCCGCGGGCCACGAGGTGGCCGACTACCTCGCGGGCAGCGACGGCTGGGCACCCCAGACTCAGTAGGAGATGCGCACCATGAGAAAGCACCTGATACCAACCGTACGTGGCGCCGCGGCCGTGGCCGTGACGCTCACTCTCGCCCTGACCGCCACCGCGTGCGGGGACGACGGGTCGAGCTCCGGGTCGGAGGGGTCCGGCGAGGGCAAGATCGTCTTCTGGGACAACAACGGCGGGCCGCGCACCGCGATCTGGAAGGAGATCATCGCCAAGTTCGAGAAGAAGTACCCGGACATCGAGGTCGAGTACGTGCCGATCCCGATCGCCGACGTCCAGTCGAAGTACGACACGGCCATCCAGGGCGGCAACGACAGCCTGCCCGACGTGGGCGGCGTCGGCACGGCGTACCTGGCCAACCTGGTCGTCCAGGACGCCCTGGAGCCGGTCGCCGACCGCATCCAGGACAGCTCGCTCAAGGGCAAGCTGGTCAAGAACATGGTGGACAGCGTCCGCGCGGCCGGTGGTGACGACAAGGAGATGTTCTCCGTCCCGACCTCGGCCAACCAGGGCACCCTGTGGTACCGCACCGACCTGTTCAAGGCGAAGGGCCTGCCCGCGCCGACCAGCTGGGACAACTTCTACAAGGCCGCCGGCGAGCTGACCGACCAGGGCGACAACAAGTTCGGCTTCACCCTGCGCGGCGGGGCCGGGTCCATCGCCCAGGCGATGGAGATGATGTACGCCCAGTCCGGGATCGACACCTTCTGGAACGGCGACAAGACCACCCTCAACGACCCCAAGAACGTGGCGGCGCTGGAGAAGTACGTCGGCCTCTACAAGAAGGACACCCCGTCCGCCGACCTCAACAACGACTTCACCAAGATGGTCGCCCAGTTCGACCAGGGCGACATCGGCATGCTCCAGCACAACCTGGGCAGCTACACCGACCATCTGAAGGCGTTCGGCAAGGACAAGATCGCCGGTGTGCCGATGCCGCCGTCCGCGGAGGGGCAGCCGCGCACCATCGTCTCCAACCCGGTCGACGGCCTCGGCCTGTTCAAGGCGAGCAAGAACAAGGCGGCGGCCTGGAAGTTCATCGAGTTCGCGGCCTCCGCGGAGATGAACAGCCTCTGGAACGAGGACGTCGGTGCCATCCCGGCCAACGTCGACGCCGCGAACGACCCCTGGATCCAGCAGGCCCCGCCGACCAAGGCGGCGCTGCAATCGCTCAGCGACCCCCAGACCAAGGTGGTGCAGCTGCCGTACTACCTGCCGGACTGGAACACCATCAGCAAGGCGGACAACGAGCCGAACTTCCAGAAGGTGCTGCTCGGCAAGATGACCGCCAAGGAGTTCTGCGACAAGGTCGCCAAGGAGCTCAACGAGGCCCAGGCGGACTGGAAAGAGCACAGCTGAGGCGCGCTCGCGTCGCGGGCCGGCCGCCGCACCCCGGCGGCCGGCCCGCGCCCCACCCGCGCCCCCGTCCGTCTCGACACCCGTGACCTGGACGAAAGGCATCCGCACGCCATGTCACTCTCCCGCAGACACGCGGCCGCGTCGCTCGCCGCCGTCCCGCTCGCCCTCGCCGCGACCACCGGCACCGCCCAGGCCCGCTCCGGCGGGCGCGGCAAGCCCCGCGCCGGGGTGACCGTCTATCTCGCGGGCGACTCCACCGCCGCCACGAAGGCCGCCTCGGCGGCCCCGGAGACCGGCTGGGGGATGGCCCTGCCCTTCTTCCTCGCCGACCGGCTGAGGGTCGCCAACCACGCCGTCAACGGCCGCAGTTCGAAGAGCTTCTACGACGAGGGGCGGCTGGACGCGATCCTGGCCGCCATCCGGCCCGGCGACTTCCTGTTCATCCAGTTCGGCCACAACGACGAGAAGGTCGAGGACCCGACCAGGGGCACCGATCCGGCCACCACCTATCCGCAGTATCTGCGGCTGTATCTGAAGGGGGCGCGCGACCGCGGCGCCCGCCCGGTGCTGCTGACCTCCGTCGAGCGCCGCAAGTTCGACGCCGCGGGCACGGCCCAGCCCACGCACGGCGCCTACCCCGACGCGATGCGCTCCCTCGCCCGGGCCGAGGGGGTGCCGCTGATCGACGTACAGGCGTCGAGCATCGCGCTGTGGCAGCGGCTCGGCCCCGAGTCCACCAAGGGCTGCTTCAACTGGCTCGACCCGGGGGAGTGGCCCAACTACCCGGACGGCCGGCAGGACAACACCCACTTCCAGCCGCACGGTGCGATCGAGGTGGCCCGCCTCGTGGCGCGCGAGCTGGGGGCCAGGGGCGTGCTGGCCGCGTCCGACGTACGCCGCCTGGGCGAGGCGATCCCGGACAGCTGGATCACCTGGTAGCGGCCCGCGCCCCGCCTCTTCCCCGTACGCCCCACACGTCCCGCAAGGAGCCGGAACATGCGCACATTCAGATGTCATGCTCGCGTCGCCTCGGTGCTGTGCTGCGCCTCCCTCGCGCTCGCCGCAGCCCCCTCCGCCACGGCAGCCCCCTCCGCCTCGTACGCCTCCGCCCGGGCCGGCCTCCCGGCGGGCGACGGCTGGGCCTCCGCCGAGGGCGGCACGACCGGCGGCGCCAAGGCCGACAAGGCCCACACCTTCACCGTCACCAACCGGGCCGAGCTCGCCAAGGCGCTGGCCGGAGGGGACACGGCGCCGAGGCTCATCTACGTCAAGGGCACCATCGACGCCAACACCGACGACTCCGGCAAGCCGCTGTCCTGCGCCGACTACACCACCGACGGCTACGGCCTGGACGCCTACCTCGCCGCGTACGACCCGGCCACCTGGGGCGACGCCCAGCCGTCCGGCCCGCAGGAGGACGCCCGCGCCGCGTCGGCCGCGGTGCAGGCGACCCGCGTCAAGCTGGCCGTCCCCTCCAACACCACCATCGCCGGCGCCGGCCGGGACGCCCGGCTGCTCGGCGCCAGCCTCCAGGTCACCGGCGCGGACAACGTCATCATCCGCAACCTCACCTTCGAGGACGCCTACGACTGCTTCCCCGCCTGGGACCCGACCGACGGCGCGGAAGGCGCCTGGAACTCCGAGTACGACAACCTCGTCGTCTACGGCTCCACCCACGTCTGGGTCGACCACAACACCTTCACCGACGGCCGCCGCCCCGACAGCGCCCAGCCCCGCTACTACGGCCAGCTCTACCAGCAGCACGACGGCGAGCTGGACGTGGTGCGCGGCGCCGACCTCGTCACCGCCTCCTGGAACGTCTTCGCCGACCACGACAAGACGCTCATGATCGGCAACAGCGACAGCGCGGGCGCCACCGACCGGGGCAAGCTCCGCGTCACCCTCCACCACAACGTCTTCAAGAACATCGTCGAGCGCGCCCCGCGCGTCCGCTTCGGCAAGGTCGACGCGTACAACAACCACTACATCGCCCCCGCCGACGGCTATGTCTACAGCTGGGGCGTCGGTGTGGAGTCCCAGCTGTACGCCGAGGCCAACGCCCTCACCCTGCCCGGCACGGTCGACCGGGCCAAGGTCATCAAGCAGTGGAAGGGGACGGCGCTCACCGAGGAGAACAACTACGTCAACGGCAAGCCCGTCGACCTCCTCGCCGTCCACAACGCGGGCGTCCCCGCCGAGCAACTGGGCGACGACGCGGGCTGGACGCCGACGCTGCGCACCCGCGTCGACGCGCCGCGCGCGGTGCCCGGCATCGTGGACGGGCACGCGGGCGCCGGCCGCCTCTGATCGCCGCCACCCCCCAGCGGGGAGGCCGGGCGTTACCTGGCCCCGCCCGGCCTCCCCTTCCCCCTCCCCTCCCCTCCCCTTCCCCCCTCCCCCTCCTCCCTGCCGGGGCCGACCGTGGTGTGATGGCGCTGTGAGCAGTGCCGCAGAAGACATCAACCGCCGCATGCTGCGGGCACGGGACGCCATGGACCGCGCCTACGCGCAGCCGCTGGACGTCCCCGCCCTGGCCCGGATCGCCCATGTCTCCCCGGCACACTTCGCCCGCACCTTCCGGGCCACCTTCGGCGAGACCCCGCACCGCTATCTCCAGCGCCGCCGCGTCGAGCGGGCCATGTTCCTGCTGCGGGAGACCGACCGCAGCGTGACGGACATCTGCTTCGAGGTCGGCTTCGGCAGCCCGGGAACCTTCAGCCGCACCTTCCGCGACATCGTCGGCCGGTCACCGCGGGCCTACCGCAAGGAAGCGGTAGCCACGGGCGTGCCGACGTGCTTCACGATGGCGTGGACGCGGCCGAGCGACTGAGCAGTTTTGGATAAGTTTTCGTCCGGCTCGCTCGGTAACGTGATGCACATGTTCAACGCAATCACACATTCCGCGATTTACGTGCTCGATCAGGACGAAGCCCTTGATTTCTACGTCGGCAAGCTGGGCCTGGAGGTGAACGCGGACGTCGATTTCGGCGTGATGCGCTGGCTGACGGTGAGCGTCCCCGGCCACCCGGAGCGCCAGATCCTGCTGGAGAAGCCGGGCCCTCCGGCGATGTCCGAGGAGACGGCGCAGCAGGTCCGCGAGCTGGTGACCAAGGGTGCGACGAGCGGCTGGCTCATCTTGACCACGGACGACTGCCGCAAGACGTACGAGACGCTGAAGAGCCAGGGCGTCGAGTTCACCGAGGAGCCCACCGAGCGCCCGTACGGCATCGACTGCGGCCTCCGCGACCCCTTCGGCAACCGCATCCGCTTCACCCAGCTGAAGGCGTAGCCGGGCCGGTCGGGGGAGCGGAAACGGTCGTCGCGCTGAGGACGTGGGCCGTCGAGCGGCGTTCGCGGGCGTCGGCCGGCGCGTGGGCGGCGTAGTGGGACACGAGCCGGACCGCGTCCAGGTCCTCCACCGCGTCGAAACCCGCCGCCCGCAGGTCCGCCGCCAGCCGCTCGGGCGCGAAGTAGCTGAGGAACGGCTCGCCGACCGCGGCCACCCGCGCCGCGCGGGCGCGATGGGAGACGCGCCCGCGCGGTGTCATGGCGCTCGGTGGCTCGCTGTAGTCGAAGACCGCCTCCGTGCCACCGGGCAGGCCCGCGATGAGCCCGAGCGTCGCGAACACCGCGTCGCGGGTCAGATACGGCACCACGCCCAGCCAGCTGAAGAAGGCCGGCCGCGCCGGGTCGAAGCCCGCCGCCGTCAGGCCGTCGGCCAGGCTCTCCCGCTCGAAGTCGACCGGCGCGAAGGTCAGCGACGGCGGCAGCGGGATTCCGGCGTCGGCCAGGCGCTCGCGCTTCCATGCCTGGGTGGCCGGGTGGTCCACCTCGAAGACCCTCAGCCCGGCCACCTCGTGCGGATTGCGGTAGGCGAAGGTGTCGAGCCCGGCGCCCAGGACCACGAGCTGGCGCACGCCGCGCCGCACGGCGGCCGCCAGGCGGTCCTCGGCGAAGCGCGAGCGGGCGGCGATGAACAGGCGGATGCGCCGGCGCCCGGACGCGGCGTCGGCGTCGTCGCGGCCCTCGGCGTCCGCGCCGAGCATGCGGACGGCGAGCGGATCGTGGAACAGCCGTCCCGCGTCCAGCTTCTGGTGGTCCGCGCGGTGCGCGGCGGCGAGCCAGGCGGTGCGGCTGGGGCTGCGCGGCTGCATCTCGGGCCTCCTGGGCCTTCATTCGCGTAAATAGTTGCCTCAGGCTACCATATTTCGGGCGTCGCGCCATGACGCCCCGCGAGTCGGTGCGATCCGTCCTGACCGCGCGTTGACCGTGCCCTGACCGCCTTTGATCGGCACCGTCGCTTCTCCGGCCACGAAATGATCAAGGTTTGCTCCGCCCTCTCGTGCGACCATCCCGATTTCGTAATCTAAGAATCCGCGAGTGCGTGGCAACCTAGTCTGGGGTTGGCGGCAACTACAGCTTGGAACAGGTCGGACCAGGATCCCCCGGCCCGTTCCCTCGACGCAGAACAGGAGTTGCCATGGGGCTGAGGCGCAAGCGCGGTCGCCACCGCCGTCGGAAGGACCGTACTCTGCCGCTGGGCAGCGCCGTCATCGTGGCCTCGGCCGTGGCGGGGGTCTATCTGACGGCCGCGCCCGAGGGCGCGAGCGCCGTGGGCTCGACCGTGTATGTGTCCCCCCAGGGCGACGACCAGGACTCCGGCACGCTCCAATCCCCGTACCGCACACTGGAGAAGGCCTTCTCGATCGCGAAGGCGGGCACCGTCATCGAGGTGCGCGGCGGCACCTACTACCCCGGCCGGACCCTCCGCAGCTCCGTCGACGGCACCGCCCGGGACCGCGTCGAGCTGCGCCCGTACCGCGCCGAGCAGGTCCGAGTCGACGGCTCACGCCTCTCCACAGGCTCCTCGCTGCTCTCGCTGCGCGCGGACTACTGGACGGTTTCCGGCATCGAGTTCCGCAACGCCCCCGGCGGCGGCCTGGTCTGTGTCTCCTGTGAGAGCACCGTCTTCGACAACCTCTCCACCCACGGCAACGGCGACACCGGGCTCACCCTGCGCGGCAAGGGCAGCAACGACAACGTCATCCGCAATCTGGACTCGTACGACAACCACGACGACGCCACCGGCGGCAAGCAGGCCGACGGCATAGCCATCACCCACGGCTCCGGATCCGGCAATGTGATCACCGGGGTCCGGGCGTTCAACAACAGCGACGACGGCGTGGACCTGTGGAGATGGGCCGGCCCGGTCACCATCGAGCACACCTGGTCCTTCGGAAACGGCGAGAACCGCTGGGGCATCCGCGACTTCCGGGGCAACGGCAGCGGCTTCCAGCTCGGCGGCGACGCCCCGGCCCCCTCGCCCGCCCATGTCGTACGGAACTCCGCCGCCTGGGACAACACCCAGTACGGCTTCGCGGCCAACGGCAACACCGGCGCGATCCGCGTCCGGCGCACCACGGCGTACGCCAACGAGGCCTCTGGCTACTCCTTCGCCAGCTCGCAGGCGCTGCTGGAGCGCAATCTGTCCGTCTCCAACGGCGACGCCAAGGCCGACACCGG
This sequence comes from Streptomyces sp. NPDC028305, assembly GCF_055569495.1. Taxonomy (NCBI): domain Bacteria; kingdom Bacillati; phylum Actinomycetota; class Actinomycetes; order Kitasatosporales; family Streptomycetaceae; genus Streptomyces; species Streptomyces sp. NPDC028305. Next base: position 99,373 of record NZ_JBVHTN010000001.1, on the reverse strand, counting down.
CTCCACGGCCGTCTCCCGGGGCAACAACTGGAGCCCCGGCCGGGGCAGCGGCTGGAGCCCCGGCGGCTCGGCCACCCCGCCCTTTGTCACCACCGATCCCGTGACGGCCCGTGGCGCCCGGCGGCAGGACGGCTCGCTGCCCGTCACCAGCTTCCTGGTCGTGGCCAACGGCTCCGAGATCGGCTCGACGATGGAGTGACGGCCCGGGCCAAGCGCACTGCGCCGCACGGTAGTTGATCTCGTAACACGGCGAAAACCTGAGCGGTCCGCGTAGGGGGCACAATCCAGTCACCCCGCACGCGTCTGATATTCACGCTTAAGGAGCGCCACAACATGGCAGGACAGGTGACCGACAAGGCACCGGCCCCAACCACCCCACCCCGCAGCCCACTTGACCGGTTCTTCCGGATATCCGAGCGGGGCTCGACCCTCGGCCGGGAGGTCCGGGGCGGGTTCGCCACCTTCTTCACGATGGCCTACATCCTCGTGCTGAACCCGATCATCCTGGGCAAGGCGGAGGACAAGTTCCAGGATCATCTCGACGGTGCGCAGCTGGTCACCGCGACCGCGCTGGTCGCCTGTGTGATGACGATCCTCATGGGCGTCGGCGGCAATCTGCCGCTCGCGCTGGCCGCCGGCCTCGGGCTCAACGCGGTCGTCGCCTACCAGATCGCCCCGCAGATGAGCTGGCCCGACGCCATGGGCCTGGTGGTCCTGGAGGGCCTGATCATCTGTGTGCTGGTGGGCACCGGGCTGCGCGAGGCGGTGATGAACGCGATCCCGCAGCCGCTGAAACAGGCGATCAGCGTGGGCATCGGCCTGTTCATCGCCTTCATCGGCTTCATCGACGCGGGCTTCGCCACCCGCATCCCGGGCATGGAGGGCTCGGTGCCGGTCCAGCTCGGCGCGACCGGGCGGCTGACCGGCTGGCCGGTGCTCGTCTTCTGCCTCGGGGTGCTGCTGACCATCGCCCTGATGGTGCGCAAGGTCAAGGGCGCGATCCTGATCAGCATCGTCACCATGACCGTGCTCGCGGTCGTCATCAACGAGATCGCCGACCTCAAGCCGCAGGCCTGGGGGCTGACCGCGCCCTCCCTCCCGGACAAGATCGTCGACACCCCGGACTTCGGCCTGATCGGCTCCTTCAGCCTGTTCGGGGCGTTCCAGCAGGTCGGCGTGGTCACCATCGTTCTGCTGATCTTCACCCTGATCCTGTCCGACTTCTTCGACACCATGGGCACGGTCGTCGGCGTGAGCAGCGAGGCCGGGCTGCTGGACAAGGACGGCAAGGTGCCCAACCTGGGGCGGGTGCTGCTGATCGACGGGGTGGCGGCGGCCGCGGGCGGCGCGGCGTCGGCCTCGTCCAACACCAGCTACATCGAGTCGGCGGCCGGGGTCGGCGAGGGGGCGCGCACCGGATTCGCCAGCGTGGTCACCGGCGCGCTGTTCGGGCTCGCCCTCTTCCTGACCCCGCTGGCGACCATGGTGCCCGCCCAGGCCGCCACCCCCGCGCTGATCGCCGTCGGATTCCTGCTGATGAGCCAGGTGCGGCACATCGAGTGGGACCGCTATGACGTCGCCATTCCGGCATTCCTCACCATCGTCGTGATGCCGTTCACCTACTCCATCACCAATGGGATCGGCGCCGGGTTCATCGCGTATGTGCTCATCAAGGCGGTGCTGGGCAAGGCCCGCGAGGTGCACTGGCTGCTGTGGGGGACGGCCGGGCTGTTCGTCCTCTACTTCGGGATCGACCCGCTGGAGCAGTTGCTCACCTGAGCCCGCCCGAGCCCCCGGACCGCCCGAGCCCCCGGACCGCCCGAGCCCCCGGACCGCTCGCGTCCCGTCAGCCGTGGCCCATGACGGGGCGCGGGCGGTACGGCGCCTCCAGGCGGGCCACCTCCGCCTCGTCGAGCGTCACCTCGACCGCGGCGACCGCGTCCTCCAGGTGACCGATTCTGGTCGCCCCCACGATCGGCGCGGTCACCGCGGGCCGGCCGAGCAGCCACGCGAGGGCGACCTGGGCGGGGGACAGCCCGCGCTCCTCGGCCACGGCGCGGGTGGCGTCCACGATGTCGAACTCGGCGTCCGCGTACCACTTCTCGACCAGCGGATCGCTGCCCGCCCGCGCCGTCGTCCCGAAGCGGTCCCGGTCCCGGGTGCCCGCGAGCAGCCCGCGCGCCAGCGGGCTCCACGGGATCACCCCCATCCCCTGGTCCAGGCAGAACGGGTTCATCTCCCGCTCCTCCTCCCGGTACAGCAGGTTGTAGTGGTTCTGCATCGACACGAACCGGGTCCAGCCCGCCGCCGCGGCCGTGTGCTGGGCCTTGGCGAACTGCCAGGCGAACATGGACGACGCGCCGATGTATCGGGCCTTGCCCGCCCGCACCACGTCGTGCAGCGCCTCCATGGTCTCCTCGATCGGCGTCTCGGGGTCCCACCGGTGGATCTGGTAGAGATCGACGTGGTCGGTGCCCAGCCGCCGCAGCGAGGCGTCGATGCTCGCCAGGATGTGCTTCCGGGACAGCCCGCGGTCGTTGGGGCCCGGGCCCATCGGCAGATACACCTTGGTGGCCAGGACGTAGTCGTCCCGGCCGGGGAAGAAGTCACGCAGCAGCTCGCCCGTGATCTCCTCGCTTCTGCCGTTGGAGTACATGTCGGCGGTGTCGAAGAACGTCACGCCGCTCTCGACGGCCCGCCGCACGATCGGCCGCGCCGCGTCGATGTCCAGCTGCCACTTGCGGTGCTCGGGGTCGCCGTAGCTCATCATCCCCAGGCAGATCCGCGACACCTTGATCCCGGACCGTCCCAGGCGGGCGTACTCCATGGGTCTCACCTCTCACTCGCTCGGTCACAGCAGACCACCGCGGCGCCCGTGTGTCAGCCCGGTCCGGTGAATCCGCCCGCGTACGCGGTGGGTTGGAGGCGATCGGTCAGTCGGTCAGAGGCGGCGGGTCGCGAGGGTGAGGCGGTCGCGGGCGTCGAAGAGGGCGTCCTTGATCATCTGCTCATGGGCGGGGGTGAGCCGGGCCACCGGCACCGAGCAGCTGATCGCGTCCCGCGAGGGGGTGCGGTAGGGGATGGCGATGCCGAAGCAGCGCAGCCCCAGCGTGTTCTCCTCGCGGTCCACCGCGTACCCCTGTTCGCGGATGACATGCAGCTCTTCGATGAGCTTCTCGCGGTCGGTGATGGTGTGCTCGGTGAGCCCGCCGAGGGTCTCCGGCAGCATCTTGCGCACCTGCTCGTCGGAGTACGTGGCCAGCAGCGCCTTGCCCAGCGAGGTGGAGTGCGCGGGCAGCCGGCGGCCGACGCGGGTGAAGGGGCGCAGATAGTGCTGGGACTGGCGGGTGGCGAGGTAGACCACGTTGGTGCCGTCGAGGCGGGCGAGGTGGATGGTCTCGGTGGTGTCGTCCGAGAGCCGGTCCAGGGTCGGCCGGGCGGCGGCCACCACCTCGTCGCCGTCGATGTACGAGGTGCCGACGAGCAGGGCGCGCACCCCGATGCCGTAGCGGGTGCCGGTCGCGTCGGTCTCCACCCAGCCGAGCTCCACCAGGGTGCGCAGCAGCATGTAGAGAGAGGACTTGGGGTAACCCACGGCCTCCTGGACGGCGGCCAGGCTGTGCATGCCGGGTCGGCCGGCGAAGAATTCCAGCAGTTCGACCGTGCGGACCGCCGACTTGACCTGGGCCCCACCCGTCTCGGCAGTTGACATCGCCTTGACCCCTTTGTTCGACCAGCCATAGAGTCCCGACAGAGTTCACCATCAGGGACAGCGTTCAGCATATCGAACAACAGCCGAGGTGCGGGACGCAAGCAGCGGCAACACAGCAGGAGGATTCCGCGGTGTCAGCACCAGTGTGGAGCGTCGACCCCCGAACCGGGAAGCAGCGGGAGCAGGTCGCGATCGAAGCCACCGCCGAGGAGATCGACCGCGTGGTGCGGGCGGCCCACGAGGCGCGCGGCTCCCTGGCCGACCGTACGGTGCGCGCCGCCTTCCTGCGCGCCGCCGCCGACCGCCTCGACGAGGCGAAGGACCAGATCGTCGAGGCGGCCGACGCCGAGACCGCGCTGGGCCCGGTCCGGCTCACCGGCGAGCTCGCCCGCACCACCTACCAGCTGCGGGCCTTCGCCGACATCGTGGACGAGGGCGCCTTCCTCGACGTACGCGTGGACCACGCCGACGCCACTCAGACCCCGCCCTGGCCCGACCTGCGCCGCTACAAGGTGCCGCTCGGCGTCGTCGCCGTCTACTCCGCGAGCAACTTCCCGCTCGCCTTCTCCGTGCCCGGCGGCGACACCGCCAGCGCGCTCGCCGCGGGCTGCCCGGTCGTCGTCAAGGCGCACCCCGATCACCCCGCCACCTCCGAGGTGACCGCCGCCGCGCTGCGCCGCGCCGCCGAGGAGACCGGGCTGCCGGTCGAGGTCGTCTCGGTGGTGCACGGCTTCCAGGCGGGCGTCGAGCTGGTCAAGCACCCGCTGGTGGCCGCCGCGGGCTTCACCGGGTCGATCCGGGGCGGCCGCGCCCTGTTCGACGCCGCCGCTGCCCGGCCGGTGCCGATCCCCTTCCACGGCGAGCTCGGCAGCCTCAACCCGGTCGTGGTCACCGAGGCCGCGGCCGCCGAGCGCGCCGAGCAGATCGGCGCGGGCCTCGGCGGGTCGATGACCCTGGGCATGGGCCAGTTCTGCACCAAGCCGGGGTTCGTCCTGGCCCCCGCGGGCGAGGCGGGCGACCGGCTGGTGAAGTCCCTCACCGAGGCGGTCAGCAACAGCGAGGCCGGCGTCCTGCTGGACCACCGCATGCGCGACAACTTCGTCGCCGGGGTCAAGGAGCGGGCCGAACTCCCCGAGGTCGACGCCCCGGTCACCCCCGGCTCCGGCGGTGAGCACACCGTCAGCGCCGGCTTCCTGACCGTCCCGGCGCGGCTGCTCGCCGAGGAGGGTCCGCACGATGTGCTCCTCGAGGAGTGCTTCGGCCCGGTGACCGTGCTCGCCCGCTACGAGAGCGACGCCGACATCACGGCCGTGCTCGGACGGCTGCCGGGCAACCTCACCGCCACCGTCCACCTCTCCGAGGGCGAGGGCGGCGGGTCCGAGGGCCGCGCCTCCGAGCTGCTCGCCGAGCTCACCCCGCTCGCCGGCCGGGTCCTGGTCAACGGCTGGCCGACCGGCGTCGCCGTCGCCCCCGCCCAGCACCACGGCGGCCCGTACCCGGCGACCACCTCCACCTCCACCTCGGTCGGCGGCACCGCCATCGAGCGCTGGCTGCGCCCGGTCACCTACCAGGACGCCCCGGCCGCGCTGCTCCCGCCGGAGCTGCGCGACGAGAACCCGCAGGGGCTGCCCCGGCGGGTGAACGGCCGCCGCGAGGTCTGAGCCCGGCCTGGGCCCTGTCGAACGGCGCTGTGGGCGGGACCGGCCGGTCCCGCCCACAGCGCCGTCCGGGTCGAGGAGCCGGCTCAGCCGTCCGGCGTCCCGTCCGCCGCGCCATCCGCCGTCCAGCCGCGCAGGGCGCGGGCGATGTCGCGCAACGGGACCCCGGGGCCCGCGATGGCGCGCATCAGCGCCAGCACCTCCGAGCCCTTCACGTCCCGGGTGACCGTCAGGCCGTTTATCGTGAGCACCGCCCGGGTCGCGGCCCACGCCGCGTCCGCCTGGGAGTGTTCGAGCCAGGGATGGCGCAGCAGCGTGTCCAGGACGGCTGCCGCCTTGAGATGGGCGCCCCAGTACACGTCCTGGTTCAGCATGTGCGCGCCGTGCCGGTGGATGGCCGCCAGCGGCACCCCGTAGTCGTCTATCGCGGGCGAGCCGGGGATGTCCGCGGTCGCCTGGAGCAGGGCGGGGAAGTCGATGGGAAAGCCGGGGGAACGGGTCAACAGGCGTCCCTCAGACGCGTGGCCGGATCGAACCCCATCTCCTTGCTCGTGCTGCGGGGCCGGGCCGCGAGCTCCTCGTTGAGCTCGGCGAACTCGCCCTTCCAGCGCTGGAGCGAATCCCGGAACGCGGCCAGGAACGCCTCCCGGGTCTCGTCCCGGTCCAGCGCGAGCTGAGCCCGCCCGTACGCCTGGAGCGTCATGCCGACGGCCGCCGCGCGACGCCGGATCTCCTCGTGTTCTTCTTCGGTGAGCCGGAGGATGAGGTTGGCCATGCGGGGAGACAATCACCCCGAATCAGGTGATCGCAATCCCCGTGGGGAATGAACCGGGGCGTCTCATGGTTGACCCTGCGACACAGTGACACCCCCCGAGACCCCGAAGAGCGGGCGAAGGAACTCATGCGCGTAGAGATCTGGTCCGACATCGTCTGCCCCTGGTGCTACATCGGAAAGGCCCGCTTCGAGCAGGGCCTGGCCGACTTCGAGCACCGCGACCGGGTCGAGGTGGTGCACCGCTCCTTCGAGCTCGACCCCGACCACCCCAAGGGCGACACCGTGCCGGTGCTCGACATGCTGGCGGCCAAGTACCGGGTCCCGCGCGAGCAGGCGCAGGCCATGGAGGCCCGGGTGGCCGAGGCCGCGGCCGACGCCGGGCTCGGCTACCGCTCCGAGCGCGACCACGGCAACACCTTCGACGTCCACCGGCTGCTGCACCTCGCCAAGGCCCGCGGGCGCCAGGGCGAACTGCTGAGCCTGCTCTACGCCGCGAACTTCGCCGAGGAGCGGTCCCTCTTCGACAGCGAGACCCTGCTCTCCGCCGCCACCGAGGCCGGACTCGACGCCGCTGAGGCCCGCGCGGTGCTCGACGACGAGACCGCGTACGCCGGTGACGTACGGGCCGACGAGCAGGAGGCCGCCGCGCTGGGCGCCACCGCCGTGCCGTTCTTCGTCCTCGACCGCCGGTTCGGCGTCTCGGGCGGCCAACCGGCTGATGTCTTCACCCAGGCGCTGCGCCAGGCCTGGGAAGCGTCGCAGGTCAGCGGCGATAAGTAAGGAACGCTTGCGGGTACATGTCAGATATCCGCGATGGACGCGGGGGTGAGCGCCTCTCATAGTGGGTGGACATGGAGCCCCTGGGAGGCGCGGAATTCGCGCCGCAGACGACATACCTCAACACCGCCTCCACCGGTCTGACGCCCGCCCGGACCGTCGCCGCCATGAAGGAGGCCATGGACGCCGCGGCCGGCGGCGGGCCCGGCGCCGACCTGGCCTGGGAGGCGGTGGACGAGGCGCGCGCCGCCTTCGCCCGGCTGGCCGGGGTGGCGGGCGGGCGGGTCGCCGCGGGCGCGTCGGTCGCCGTGTACGCGGGGCTGGTGGCGGCCTCCCTGCCGTCCGGCGCGGAAGTCCTGGCGGCCGAGGGCGACTTCAGCTCGCTGGTGAACCCCTTCACCATGCGCCGCGACCTCAAGCCGCGCGCCGTTCCGCTGGAGGCCCTGGCGGACGCGGTGCGCCCCGGCACCGCCCTGGTCGCCGTCAGCGCGGTGCAGTCGGCGGACGGCCGGATCGCCGACCTGGACGCCATCCGCGCGGCTGCCCGCGCGCACGGCGCCCGGCTCCTGGTGGACAGCAGCCAGGGCCTCGGCTGGCTGCCGCTGAACGCGGATGACGCGGACTACACCGTGTGCGTCGGCTTCAAGTGGCTGATGTGCCCGCGCGGCGTCACCTTCCTGACCGTGCCCGAGGACTTCGGCGGGCTCACTCCGGTCTTCGCCGGCTGGGCGGCCGGCGAGAAGCCATGGGACAGCTGCTACGGGCCGGTCGAGGAACTCGCGCACTCGGCCCGCCGCTTCGACCAGAGCCCCAGCCTGCTGTCGTACGTGGGCGCCGTGCGCTCCCTCTCGCTCGTCGAGGAGCTGGGCACCGCGGCCATCGGCGCCCACGACCGCGCGCTCGCCGACCGCTTCCGGGCGGGGCTGACCGCGCTGGGGCACGGATGCGCTGCCGCGCCGGGGTCGGCGATCGTGTCCGTGCCGGGGCTCGGCCACGCTGCGGCTCGCCTTGCGGAGGCGGGTGTCTCGGTTGCGGCGCGGGCGGGGAATCTGCGTGCGTCGTTCCACGTCTACAACGGCGTGGCGGATGTGGACCGGCTGCTGGACGTGCTCTCCGGCTTCCCGGCGGGGGTGTAGGCGCCGCCGACCGCGGGCTTTGTCCCCTCCCCGCCCCTTCCCGCAGCATCGATATGCGGCTCCGCCGCGTGGGGGGCTCCGCCCCGGACCCCGGTCCTCAATCGCCGGACGGGCTGAAAATCAGCCCGTCCGGCGATTGAGGACACGCCCGAAGGGTCCCGGCCAAGGTCAGCGTACGGGCGTGAAGTCCCGCGCTCCGATGAACTCCGGCCGCCGGACCGGCGCCGCGAAGGGCTCGACCGCCGTGTTCTCCACACTGTTGAAGACGATGAAGACATTGCTGCGCGGGTACGGCGTGATGTTGTCACCCGACCCGTGCATGCAGTTGCAGTCGAACCAGGTCGCCGACCCTGCCTTACCGGTGAACAGCCTGATGCCGTGCGCGTCGGCGAACTCGGTCAGCGCCTTGTCCGACGGGGTCCCCGCGTCCTGCATCTGGAGCGACTTCTTGTAGTTGTCCTTGGGTGTCGCCCCCGCACAGCCGAGGAACGTACGATGCGACCCCGGCATGATCATCAGGCCGCCGTTGGTGTCGTGGTTCTCGGTCAGCGCGATGGACACGGACACGGCCCGCATGTTCGGCAGCCCGTCCTCGGCGTGCCAGGTCTCGAAGTCCGAGTGCCAGTAGAAACCCGAGGCGCCGAACCCCGGCTTGACGTTGATCCGGCTCTGGTGGACATACACATCGGAGCCGAGGATCTGGCGGGCCCGGCCCACGACGCGCGGGTCGCGGACCAGGTTCGCGAAGACCTCGCTGATCCGGTGCACCTCGAACACCGACCGTACGTCCTGCGACTTCGGCTCGATGATCGAGCGCTCGTCGGCCCGCACCCCGGGATCCGCGATCAGCCGCTCCAGTTCGGAGTGGTAGACCGCGACCTCGTCCGGGGTGATCAGCTGCTCGATCGCGAGAAAGCCGTCGCGCTCGAAGCCGCTCAGCTCGGCCGGCCGTATCGGCCCGGGGTCCCCGGGGCCGGACCACACCACCGGGTCCGCCCGTGGGGTGACCGTCTCGGAGCTTCCGCGGGTCGGGTACAGGTCAGCGACCGTGGTCATCTGGATCAGGCCTCCTCCGCCTCGGTGATCAGGGGATATACGCCGTTCTCGTCGTGGTCCTCCCGTCCGGTGATCGGCGGGTTGAAGACACAGACGCAACGGAAGTCGGTCTTCGGACGCAGGGTGTGCCTCTCGTGCCCGTCCAGCAGATACATGGTGCCCGGGGCGATCCAGTGCTTCTCGCCGGTCTCGTCGTTGGTGAGCTCGGCCTCGCCCTCCACACACAGCACGGCCTCGATGTGATGGGCGTACCACATCGATGTCTCGGTGCCGGCGTAGAGCGTGGTCTCGTGCAGCGAGAAGCCCACCCGCTCCCTCGCGAGGACGATGCGCTTGCTCTCCCAGGTGCCCGACTTGGCCTTCACATGCCGCTCGGTGCCCTCGATGTCCTTGAAGGATCGGACGATCACGGTGGATTGCGCCTTTCTCTTGGGGATCTGATGTGGCCTGATGTGGCCTGAAGTGGTGTCAGGCGGTCTCGCGGACGGCTCGGGCCAGAGTCCGCAGCCCCTCGTCCAGCTCCTCGGGGGAGACGGTCAGCGGCGGCAGCAGCTTGACGACCTCGCTCTGCGGGCCCGAGGTCTCCACCAGCAGGCCGAGCTCGAAGGCGCGGGCGCACACCGCCGTGGCGCGCGAGGGGTCGGCGAACTCAAGGCCCCAGACCAGGCCCCGGCCCCGGTACTCGGCGCCCAGCCGGACGTGCTCCTCGCAGATCTCGCGCAGCGCCTGCTGGACCTGCTCGCCGCGGGCCAGGGTCTGCTTCTCCATCTGGCCGTCGGCCCAGTAGGTGTCCAGGGCCGCGGCGGCGGTGACGAAGGCCGGGTTGTTGCCGCGGAAGGTGCCGTTGTGCTCGCCCGGCTCCCAGATGTCCAGCTCGGGCCGGAAGAGCGCGAGCGACATGGGCAGGCCGTAGCCGCCGATGGACTTGGAGAGGGTCACGATGTCCGGGGTGATGCCCGCTTCCTCGAAGGAGAAGAAGGGACCGGTGCGGCCGCAGCCCATCTGGATGTCGTCGACGATCAGCAGCATGTCGCGGCGCTTGCAGAGGTCGGCCAGGCCGCGTAGCCACTCGTTGCGCGCCACGTTGATGCCGCCCTCGCCCTGCACCGTCTCGACGATGACCGCGGCGGGCTGGTTGAGGCCGGAGCCCTGGTCCTCCAACAGCCGCTCGAACCACAGGAAGTCGGGGACCCGGCCGTCCAGGTAGTTGTCGAACGGCATGGGCGTGCCGTGGACCAGCGGGATGCCCGCGCCGGCCCGCTTGAAGGCGTTGCCGGTGACGGCGAGCGCGCCGAGCGACATCCCGTGGAAGGCGTTGGTGAAGGACACGATGGCCTCGCGCCCCTTGACCTTGCGGGCCAGCTTCAGGGCGGCCTCGACGGCGTTGGTGCCGGTCGGGCCGGGGAACATGACCTTGTACGGGAGGTCGCGCGGGCGCAGCACGGTGTTCTGGAAGGACTCCAGGAACGCCCGCTTGGCCGTGGTGCCCATGTCCAGGCCGTGGGTGACGCCGTCGCGCTCGATGTAGTCGATCAGCGCGCGTTTGAGGACCGGGTTGTTGTGGCCGTAGTTGAGCGCTCCCGCGCCGGCGAAGAAGTCGAGGTAGGTGTGGCCGTCCTCGTCGTACATGTAGCTGCCCTGGGCGCGGTCGAAGACGGCGGGCCAGCCGCGGCAGTAGCTGCGTACCTCCGACTCCAGGGCCTCGAAGACGCTCAGCGCGGGCGGGGTGATGGTCACAGCAGTCTCCTGGGAGATGAGTGTGAGGGGGGTGGAGGTTGGCGTACGGGGGTCTTGGCGCGGGGCGTCAGGTCCGGGTGGCGAACGGGCCGATGCGGTACAGCACTTCGGGCTCATGGCCGCCGTCGGGAAACAGGCCGCCGTCGAACAGCACCTCGCGCTCCACGGGCGCTCCGTGCCGCTCGGCGAAGGAGGTGAACAGCCGGTTGGAGGCGGTGTTGTCCGGGGTGATCGTGGTCTCGACGCGGTGGATGCCGGACTGCTCGGCGACGCGCGCGGCCAGCCCGTCCAGCAGGGCGGCGGCCAGTCCCCGGCCGCGCCACGCCCGGTCCACGGCGACCTGCCAGACCACCAGGGTCCGGGGGCGCCGCGGGCGGATATAACCGGTGACGAAGCCGACCGGCTCCCCGTGCGCGTCGCGGGCCACGACCGAGGTGGCGGCGAAGTCGCGGCACCACAGCAGATAGCTGTAGGAGGAGTTCAGGTCCAAGGTCCCGGAATCGCGGGCGATGCGCCAGATCGCGGCTCCGTCCTCGACACATGGGGCCTCGAGCCTCAGTCCTTCCGGCATTTCTCTTCGGGCACGTGCAAGGTCTGCTTGTGCGGCGGTCATGCGGATTGAATTTACCCAGCACAATCTTAAATTGCATCGTGGTGAGGGGTTACCCGAAGGAGGGGCGGCGTGTTATCGCGCGGGGACGCGCGTGCGCACGGGGGATCGTCGAAAAGTGCTGCTTTGTCGGGGAGTTATCGGGGTAAAGTGGTCGCCGTGTGGAGTGCGTCACATCTGTGTAACGGCGTGGTGATGCTCTTGAATTACAGCGGCTCCGGGTTACGAAACTTCAGCGTTTAGGAGTCCGGAAAGCGGGCAGAAGACGATGGGAACCTGTATTCAAAAAGGTGCTCCATTTATATCTCCGCAGGTCGCCAAGAATTCATCAGGATTCATCAGGATTCACCTGGATTTACTTTGGCTCACTTGGCCGTGCGGAATCGGCCCCGGACGGCGAACGCGCCCGAGGGGCCGTTGCCGGAGGCCGAGTAGGCGTCCCCGGCGATGTTCCGGTCGCCCTCCGCGTGGTTGTACTGCCCGGCGAAGACATGCCGCCCCGCGGGCACCGTGGCCCCGTCCTTCAGCGTCCAGCGGTACACCAGCGCGCTGCCCTCGCTGCGCACCGAGACGGTCAGGTCGTCGGTGGGCAGCGTGCTCCAGGAGCCGGTGGTGAGCACCCCTCCGGTGTGCGCCACCCGCAGCTCGACGGTCAGCGAGGTCAGCGGCTTGCCGGTCTTCACGATCACATCGCTCTGCGCCCAGTACGGGTTGGACCCCGGGTTGATCTCGCCTTGAGAACGCACCACCGGGTCGGCGAGGTGGTTTGGACCGACCGCGGTGGGGGAGGCGGTCGGGGTGCGCCGCTGTGACCCGTCGTCCGTCGTCCCCCGTCCGCTCCCGTTGTCCTGCCCCGCCGGCGGGACGGCGGGCTCGCTCGACGTCCGTACGGTCTGCGGCCGCTGGGTCGGCTCCGTGGCCAGCACCACGATCCCCGCGGCGGCCACCGCCGCCGCGAGCCCGGCGACCGGGCCCGCCACGCGGGTCCACGGACGGGTGGCCCCGCGCTCGGGGCGGCGCCGTCCGTCCGTCGCCATGCCCGCGGTCACCCGGGCCAGCATCCGGGCCCGGTCCGGCCGGTGGGACTCGGCCGCGGTGCGCAGTTCGGCGGCGACATCGATCCGGTCGTGCCGCTCGCGGTGGTCGATCATCGACCGTTCCCTCCCGCATGGCCAGGGTGGAGCTTCCTTACGGTCTCCGGTGTGCCCGGCACCGGCTGCTGCCCGCCGCCGTGCGCCGAGCCGAGCAGCCGCTCCAGCTCCGCGATACCGCGCGAGGTCTGGCTCTTGACCGTGCCCACCGAGATGCCGAGCGTGCGCGCCGTCTCCCGCTCCGACAGGTCGAAGGCGTGGCGCAGCACCACGCAGGCGCGCTTGCGGAACGGCAGCCGCACCAGCGCGGCCTGGACGTCCACCACGGCGGAGATGTCCGGGTCGTCGACATGGTCGGCGCGCTGGGACGAGAAGAGCGCCACCCGGCGGCGCTCGCGGACCAGGCTGCGGATCCGGGAGCGTGCCAGGTTGGCGACCACGCCCCGGGCGTACGCGGCGGGGTGGTCGGCGGCGCGCACCCGCTCCCACTGGTGCCACACGGCGACCAGCGCGTCGGCGGCGAGGTCGTCCGCGCCGTCCGAGCTGCCGAGCAGCAGGTGGGCGAGGCGGGCCAGTTCGGCGTGGTGCCGTTCGAAGAAGTCCCGGAATTCCGCCTGGATGTCAGGCGGCGCGTCGGGCACGGATGACGAACCGGCTGCCGGAGCGAGTGCCGGGGCGACTGCGGGGGCGGGTGCCGGACTCGGTGCCGGATCGGGTGCCAGGTCCGGCGGGGTGGCCGCCGGTAAGTCCGGCAGGGGGCGCCCCCGGCTACCGCTGGGGGGACCCCCACCAGCGGTGGCCGGGGGCGGGTTCTCCGGTGACTCCGGCAGTGCCGCGGGTGGTGCGGGGTGTACGGCGGCCGGGTCATCGGTGGGAGCGCTCACTCGGGCCTCCTCACTTCCCCTCGTCCTGGGTTGCGTGAGCGTAGCAGCGCTCCTCGTGTTGTACGAGTGGCGCCGTTCCGGACCCTGGGAAATGGCCGGTCAGAGCGTCGGCGAAGTCTCGTACAGTGCGAGCATGAGGGATAGCGCGGTGCTGCACATCAAGGGCAGGGTGGTCGTCGGGCCGGACGCCGGGGGCTCCGCCTGGGACATGGACATCAGGGACGAACTGTGGGTCGTGGACGGGAAGATCACCTACGACCGGCCGACCGCCGCCCGGGATGTGCGGACCGTCGAGGGGTGGGTGCTGCCCGGGCTCGTGGACGCGCACTGCCACGTCGGGCTGGACACACACGGCGCCGTCGACGACTCGACCAGTGAGAAGCAGGCGCTGACCGAGCGGGACGCCGGGGCGCTGCTGCTGCGGGATGCCGGGTCGCCCGCCGACACCCGCTGGATCGACGACCGCGACGACCTGCCCCGCATCATCCGAGCGGGCCGCCACATCGCCCGGACCAAGCGCTACATCCGCAACTACGCCCATGAGATCGAGCCCGAGGAGCTGGTGGCGTATGTGGCGCGGGAGGCGCGGCGCGGGGACGGCTGGGTCAAGCTGGTCGGCGACTGGATCGACCGGGAGCGCGGGGACCTGGCGGCCTGCTGGCCGCGCGCGGCGGCCGAGGCGGCCATCGCCGAGGCACACCGGCTGGGCGCCCGGGTCACCGCGCACTGCTTCGCGGAGGAGACGCTGGCTCCGCTGGTCGAGGCGGGGATCGACTGCGTCGAGCACGCCACGGGGCTGACCGAGGAGACCATCCCGCTCTTCGCGGAGCGGGGCGTGGCGATCGTCCCGACCCTGGTCAACATCGCCACGTTCCCCAAGCTGGCGATGGCCGGGGAGGAGAGGTTCCCGCGCTGGGCGGACCACATGCGGCGGCTGCACGATCGACGTTACGACACCGTGCGCGCGGCCTACGACGCGGGCGTGCCCATCTACACCGGCACCGACGCGGGCGGTTCGCTGCCGCACGGCCTGGTCGGCCTGGAGGTCGCCGAACTGGTCAAGGCCGGCATCCCGGCGACCGCCGCGCTCTCGGCGGCCACCTGGGGCGCGCGGGCCTGGCTCGGGCGCCCCGGGCTCACCGAGGGCGCATCCGCGGACCTCGTCGTGTACGAGTCCGACCCGCGGGCCGATGTGCGGGTGCTGACGGCGCCGCGGCGGGTGGTGCTGCGCGGGCGGGTGATCTGCTGAGAGAACAGGACCGCGTGGCCGGTGTGGCAGATGCGGCGGGTGTGACTCGGATGTGTCCGACGGATCCAGGAGATCGAACGCATCGGCGAGTGGCACCCGTTGGGGTGAACTGACCCCAGGAACCTGCCAGTTGGCTCGACGTGCCGCAAATATTGCGGGGTCGATGCCGTCGGCGCCCGTGGTGTCCCCCCGTGGCGAGTCGCCGGCGGCTCCATGTCTCCTGTGGGGGTCCACTCACGTGTCCTGTTCCACCAACAACTACTCCGGCATGCCCGCCCGCCGCCTGGCGGCCGCCACGGCCGCTGCCGCCGTCTCCGTCCTGGGCCTGCTGCCCGCGGGTGCGGCGCACGCCACCGACGGCGACGGCAAGACCGGCGGATCCGCTGCCAAGACGAGCACGCACACGACGGGCGGAGCCGGTGCGACCGTGCTCCGCACCGACCTGAGCGTTTCGCTGCTCAACAAGACGGTCAAGGCTCCGCTGGCGCTCGCCCTCAACGAGGTGCGCGCGCCGGCATCCGCCAACAAGACCGCGCTCAGCGCGACACTGGACGGCGTCGAAGGGGGAAAGCCGTTCAACGTCCTGCGCGCGGATGTGGCCACCGCACGTGGCACCGTCGACAAGTCCCGTGCCGAGGGGTACGCCAACCTCGCGCACGCCAAAGTGCACCTCCCCGGGCTGCCGGCGGTGCCGCTGATCGAGGTCCAGCAGGTCACCTCGAAGGCGGTGTGCCAGGCCGGAAAGCGGCCCACCGCCACGTCCAATGTGCTGGGCAGCGTGGTCGTGCTCGGCAAGAAGGTCAACCTCGCCTCCAGCGGTACGACCACGGTCGACGTGCCGGGGGTCGGCACGGTGCGGCTCGACCTGTCGCGCACCTCGACCACGTCCCGCACCGCCGCGGCCACGGCGCTTCGCCTGGCGGTTTCGGTGAACCCGCTCAAGCTGAACGTCTCCGAGGTCGAGGGGAAGGTCACCCTCGCCGAGGCGACCTGTGAGGCGCCGGGCGCCCCGCAGGTCGGCTCCCAGGCCGGCGCGGAACCGAAGCCGGAACACCTGGCCGAGACCGGGGGCAGCTCCACCACGCCGTACCTCGTGGGTGGCGGCGCGGCCCTGCTGGCCCTGGGCGGCGGCGCCGTCGCCCTGGCCCGCCGCCGTCGCACCGCCGTGCCGGGCGACGCAGCCTGACGCGGACCGGCCGACCGGGGCGTCGCGCGGCGGGCCACCCGTCGCGCGGCGCCCCGCGCCGGTCAGCGGTCGGCCGGTCAGCGGTCGGCCAGGGCCTTCGCCAGGGCGGTGATAAAGCTGTCGGTCGTGGCCGGGTCGCGGACCGCGAGCCGCAGCCAGTCCGGGCCCAGTCCCGGAAAGGTGTCACCGCGCCGCACCGCGAAACCGAACTCGCGCAGGCGGGCGCGGACCGCGGTGGCCTCCGGCAGGTGGATCAGCAGGAAGGGTCCGGCGGCCGGAGCACACACCCGGATGTCCTCGAACTCGGCCAGCCGGGCGGCCAGATGAGCCCGGTCGGCGGCGATGGTGTCCGCCGCGCGCGCCGCCTCGGCGAGCGCGGCGGGCGCACTGCACGCCTCAGCCGCCGCCAGGGCCGGTGAGGACACCGGCCACAGCGGCTGCGCCCGCTCCAGCGCCGCGACCGTATCCGGCTCCGCGAGCAGATAGCCGATCCGCAGCCCCGCCAGCCCCCAGGTCTTGGTGAGGCTGCGCAGCACGACAAGACCGGGCACATCGGTGCGGGCGGCGAGCGACTCCCGCTCGCCGGGCACCGCGTCCATGAACGCCTCGTCCACCACCAGCGTCCGCCCCGGGCGGGCCAGGGCGGCCACCGCGGCGGCCGGGTGCAGCACGGACGTCGGGTTGGTGGGGTTGCCGACCACCACCAGATCCGCCTCGAGCGGCACCGCGCCCGGGTCCAGCCGGAAGCCGTCCCGCTCGTCCAGCACCACCCGCTCCACCCGGTGCCCGGCGTCCCGCAGCGCGGCCTCCGGCTCGGTGAACTGCGGGTGCACCACGACCGGGCGCCGCACCGGGAGGGCCCGTGCGAGCAGCACGAACGCCTCCGCCGCGCCCGCCGTCAGCAGCACCCGCGCCTCCGGCACACCATGGCGCTCGGCGACCGCGCGCCGCGCCGCGCGGCCGTCCGGGTAGGCGGCGAGGCCGTCGAGCGCGGCGGCCAGCCGGGCCTTGAGCCAGCCGGGAGGCGTGTCGGCCCGGACATTGACCGCGAGGTCCGTCAGCTCGGGGCCGGAGCCCCGCACCTCCGCGTCACCGTGGTGACGCAGATGGCGCGGGTCGAACCCGGCGGGTACGTCGGGCTGTTCAGCGGACATCGACGGGGGAGCCGGCGCGACGGCTCTCCTGCGAGGGAACGCCGGCCGGGCAGCCTGCCGCGTCCCCGGCCTGCTCCTTGGCCTCGTCTCCGGCCTCCCCTGCGGCTTCCTCCGTGAGCTGCTCCCCGGCCACCTCCCGGTAGCGCTCCATGACCAGCTTCGCCAGCTCCTCCGCGGGACCCGGCACATCGGCGGTCAGCAGCTCGATGTCCGGGTGGGCCAGCGACCATCCCTCCGCCTGCTGCTGGGCCCGGTCCAGCGACACCCCCGCGAACAGGAAGTACGGCAGCAGAACGACCCGCCGCGCCCCCAGCAGCGCACAGCGGTCCAGGCCCGAGGCCACATCCGGCGCGGCCAGCGAGACAAAGGCCGTCTCCACACCGGCGAAGCCGCGGCCCTCCCACAGCAGCCGGGCGGCCCGGTGCACCTCGGCGTTGGCTTCGGGGAAGACCGAGCCGGAGCCCACCAGCAGGACGGTGGTCTCCGCCCGGTCGGAGGGGGAGCGGGGGCGGTCGCCCAGCGCCTCGTCCAAGCGGCGCTCCAGCATGGTCAGCAGCCGGGGGTGCGGGCCGAGCGGGCGGGCGCGGACGAACGACGAGCCGGGGCGCAGCTCCAGCTCGCGGTCCAGCGCGGCGGTGAGGTCCTGCTCCGCGCGCTCGGTGGGGATCAACGTCAGCGGCACGACGGCGAACCGGGTCACGCCTTCCTCGGCGAGTCCGGCCACCGCGTCGCCCAGCGGAAATCTGCCCTGGCCGGTCAGTCCGCCCGCGACGGGCAGGCCGGGATTGTGGGCGCCCAACTCCCGTACGAAGTCGCGAAAGGCGTCGGTGCGCCTCTCGTCACGGGTGCCGATGCCAGCGATGAGCAGCGCGGGCGGGGTCGTCACGAGGTCTCCTTGGTGCTGGTGGTGCGGGTGGCACAGTGCGGTGCGGGGGTTGGGATCCCGACCCGAGACGTTACTGAGGTCGGTCGGGCGGTGTGAAGGCAGGTCATCCCTACCCGCCCTGCGGGTGTTTGACCGCCGCGCCCGGGCGGAGCGCGACGGCGCAGGTGGCGCGCGCGGGACGGCCGCGCGGCTCCGACTTCCGCTTGGCCACGAGCAGTTCGCCCCCCGGCCCTGCGGCGAGCAGGGCCGCCGCCTCGGCGACGCTCGGCGTCCCCACGGCGGACAGCACGGCCCCCGACGGGCCCGGCACCGCGACGGAGGCCAGCGCCGCGGCCCC
Organism: Streptomyces sp. NPDC028305; assembly: GCF_055569495.1. Classification (NCBI taxonomy): domain Bacteria; kingdom Bacillati; phylum Actinomycetota; class Actinomycetes; order Kitasatosporales; family Streptomycetaceae; genus Streptomyces; species Streptomyces sp. NPDC028305. Next base: position 81,125 of record NZ_JBVHTN010000001.1, on the reverse strand, counting down.
GTAGCCCCGCAGCGGCACGCCGAGCCGGGCCGCCGCGGCGACCAGCCCCGGCTCGGCGGCCTTGGCCTCGACCGTGGCCAACTCCACCACCGTGCCCTCCGAAAGCCCCGCCCCGGCCAGCGTCCGCCGGATGAGCCCGGCCACTTCCCCGACGGACACGCCGCGCCCGGCACCGACCCCGACGACAAGCCGTGGGCGTGCCGCTGGGGGCGCATCGGCCCAGCGGCGGCCGGGGGAGCGGGTCACGCTCTCCACTTCCTGCCGCAATTCCCGCCCCCTCACCCGCTCCGCGGCGCGCAACCGGCGAGGAACCGGACCGCCGCGTCCGGCATCGCCGCCCAGTGCACATGCAGATACGACGCATGCACACCGCCCTGGACGAACCCCTCCACACGGCGCTCCGGGCGGACCAGCCCCCACGCGGGCTCCGGACCCGCGCCCGGCTCCACCGCGGTGCGGTGGAACTCATGCCCGCGGACCCGGGTCCCCGCGGCGGCGAGCGCGCTGTCGCCGATCGCCACCGCCTCGCGGTACCCCAGCGTCAGCCGCTCCGACATGCGCGCCTCGGCGGGGAGCACCCCGCACATCGGCTCGCCGTCCAGTGAGCGCGCCAGATACAGCAGCCCCGCGCACTCGGCGGCCATGGGCGCTCCGGTCGCCGCGAGCTCCGCCACCGCCCCGCGCAGCGGCTCGTTCGCCGACAGCTCCGGTGCGTACACCTCCGGGAAGCCGCCGCCGATCACCAGGCCCGCGGTGCCGGGCGGGAGGCGCTCGTCCCGCAGCGGGTCGAAGGGCACCACCTCCGCACCCGCCGCGGTGAGCAGCTCGGCGTGCTCCGCGTACGAGAAGGTGAAGGCCGCCCCGCCCGCCAGCGCGACGACCGGCCGCGCCCCGCCGGCGTCCGCCTCCGCGCCGCCGCGCGCGGGAGCGGTCTCCCGCTCCGGGTCCCAGGGCGGGTCCGCCAGCGATGGCGCGCTGCGCGCCAGGGCCAGCAGGCCCTCGAGGTCACAGCCCTCGCGCACCCGCTCGGCCAGCGCGGCCACGGACTCGACCGCCTCGGCCCGCCGCTCGGCCACCGGCACCAGCCCGAGGTGGCGGCTTGGGGCGCGCACCGCGCGCACCCTCCGCAGCGCGCCGAGCACCGGCACCCCCGACTCGCCCAGCGCCTCGCGCAGCAGCTCCTCGTGGCGGTCCGAGCCCACCTTGTTGAGAATCACCCCGGCCACCCGCACCTCGGGGTCCCAGGACGCGAAGCCGTGCACCAGCGCCGCCACCGAGCGGGACTGCGACGAGGCGTCGACGACCAGCACCACCGGCGCGCGCAGCAGCTTCGCCACATGCGCCGTCGACGCCAGCTCGCCCTGCCCGGCCGCCCCGTCGTACAGCCCCATCACGCCCTCGACGACCGCCAGGTCACAACCGGCCGCCCCGTGCAGAAACAGCGAGGCGATCCGCTCCGGCCCGCACAGATACGCGTCCAGATTCCGGCCCGGGCGCACCGCACGCCCGGAGCGGGCCGGGGACGAGACGGCCAGGGCGTGATAGCCGGGGTCGATATAGTCCGGGCCGACCTTGTGCGGCGACACATCGAGACCGCGCTCCGCGAAGGCGGCCATCAGGCCCATGGCCACCGTGGTCTTGCCGCTGCCGGAGGCGGGCGCGGCGATGACCAGGCGCGGCACGCTCACCACTGAGCCCTCACCATTGACCGCCTCCCATGTGAACCCTCACCACTCGATGCCCCGCTGCCCCTTCTGACCGGCGTCCATCGGGTGCTTGACCTTGGACATGTCGGTGACCAGATCCGCGAAGTCCAGCAGCCGCTCCGGTGCGTTACGCCCCGTGATGACCACGTGCTGGGTCCCGGGCCGGTCGCGCAGCACCGAGACGACCTCCTCGGTGTCCACCCAGCCCCAGTGCATGGGGTACGCGAACTCGTCCAGCACATACAGCCGGTATGTCTCCGCCGCGAGATCCCGCTTGACCTGCTCCCACCCCTCGCGCGCCGCCTCCTCGCTGGAGATGGCGTCCTGCTGACCGCGCTGGAGCCACGACCAGCCCTCGCCCATCTTGTGCCATGCGACCGTCCCCCCTTCTCCCGACTCGCCGAGGACGCGCAGCGCCCGCTCCTCGCCGACCCGCCACTTCGCCGACTTCACAAACTGAAATACACCGACCGGCCATCCTTGGTTCCACGCCCGCAGCGCCAGTCCGAACGCGGCCGTCGACTTCCCCTTGCCGACGCCCGTGTGCACAAGCACCAGCGGCCGGTTGCGGCGCTGCCGGGTGGTCAGCCCGTCGTCGGGCACGACGGTCGGTTGTCCCTGCGGCATCAGGCGGCCCTCCATGTCTTTCGCGCGGTTCGTGCGGTTCGTGCGGTTCGTGTATCGGGTGCGGTGCGGACGTCGCGCACCAGCGCGCTCATGCTGTCGGCGCGCAGTTCGTCGAGCGTCACCGGCGTGCCGCGCAGTTCGCGGGCCAGCGCGCCCGCCAGGCCCAGCCGGACGGGCCCCGACTCGCAGTCCACCACCACCGAGGCGACCCCGTCGTCGGCCAGCAGCCGCGCCGCGCGCCCGGCCCTGGCCACCGGGTCCGGTCCGCCCGTGGCCCGCCCGTCCGTCACCACGACCAGCAGCGGACGGCGCGACGGGTCCCGCAGCCGCTCGATCCGCAGCACCTCGCGGGCCTTCAGCAGCCCGGCGGCCAGCGGGGTGCGCCCGCCGGTCGGCAGCCTCTCCAGCCGGGCCGCGCCCGCGTCCACCGACGAGGTGGGCGGCAGCGTCAGGGCGGCTTCCGCTCCCCGGAAGGTGATCAGGCCGACTTTGTCCCGCCGCTGGTAGGCGTCCAACAGCAGCGACAGCACGGCGCCCTTGACGGCGCTCATGCGCTTCCGCGCGGCCATCGACCCCGAGGCGTCCACCACGAACAGCACCAGGTTGCCCTCGCGCCCCTCGCGCACCGCCTCCCGCAGGTCGTCACGGCGCACGACGAGACCCGGGCCCTGGCGTCCGCGTGCGCGCTGGTGCGGAGCGGCCGCCCGTACGGTCGCCGACAGGTGCAGCTTGGCCAGCGTCCCGCGCGGGCGGCGAGCGCCGGTGGTGCGGCCGTGGGCCGTGCGGGCGCGCGACCGCCGTCCCGCCGCGCCCTCGCCGAGCCCCGGCACGTCGAGCCGCCGCGTCCGGAACGGCTCGGCCGCGCCGACGGCGGCGCGTTCGCCGCCGGGCCCGGCGGCGTTGGCACCGGGCGTCTCGCCCGCGGCCTCCGGACCGTCGGAGCCCGTGCGCTGTTCCGGGACGGAGGGCCCGGTCTGCGGCGGCGCCTGCTCCGGCGCGCCCTGCGGCGGCTGTCCGCCGCCCGGCCCGCCCGGCCCGCCCGGTCCCTCGTCTGGTCCGTCCGGCCCTTCCTGCCCCTCGGGCCCGTCGCCCGGATCCGGGTCCGGTTCCGGGTCGTCGTCCGCGCCGCCGGACTCGCGCAGCACCTCGTCGAGCTTGTCCTCGTCCAGTCCCGGCGCGTCGAACGGCGCCCGCCGGCGCCGGTGCGGCAGCGACAGCAGCGCGGCCTGCCGCACGTCCTCGGCGGTCACCTCCGTACGCCCCGCCCACGCCGCCAGCGCCGTCGCCGTTCGCGCCGTCACGATGTCCGCGCGCATCCCGTCCACCTCGAACGCCGCGCACACCGCCGCGATCTGCCGCAGCGCGCCGTCGCCCAGGCGCACGTGCGGCAGCAGGGCGCGCGCCGCCGCGACGCGCTCCCGCAGCGTGCCCTCCTCGTCGGCCCAGCGCACGGCGAAGGCGGCCGGATCCTCGTCGTACGCCAGCCGTCGCCGCACCACCTCGACCCGCTCGTCGGTGTCCCGCGACGCCGCGACCTCTACCGTGAGGCCGAAGCGGTCCAGCAACTGGGGCCGCAGCTCGCCCTCTTCGGGGTTCATGGTGCCCACCAGCAGAAAGCGCGCCGCGTGCCGTACGGACACGCCCTCGCGCTCCACATAGGAGGCGCCCATGGCCGCCGCGTCGAGCAGCAGGTCGATCAGGTGGTCGTGCAGCAGGTTGACCTCGTCGACGTAGAGCACGCCGCGATGCGCGTCGGCCAGCAGGCCCGGCTCGAACGCCTTCACCCCGTCTGAGAGAGCCCGCTCGATGTCCAGCGCCCCGACCAGCCGGTCCTCGGAGGCGCCGACCGGCAGCTCGACCATCCGGGCGGGCCGGAGGGTGCCGCTGCCCGGCTCGTGCGGGCCGTCCGGGCAGCGTGGGTCGGGCGCGGCGGGGTCGCAGGAGAAGCGGCAGCCGGGCACCACGTCGATGCCGGGCAGCAGGGCGGCCAGCGCCCGCACCGCCGTCGACTTCGCGGTGCCCTTCTCGCCCCGCACCAGCACCCCGCCCACGGCCGGTGACACGGCGTTGAGCAGAAGCGCCAGCCGCAGGTCGGCCATCCCGACGAGCGCGGTGAAGGGGTAGGGGGCGGCGGTCATACGGGGGTTCCTCCTGCGGTGAGGGGGCGATGGCGGCGTGGGCGGAGGCGGGTGGCCCGGGGTTTGTTCCCCTCCCCGCCCCTTCCCGATCCGGGGGCGAGCCCCCGGGCCCCCGGGCCATGGGGGGCGGTCGCGACGGGGCGTCGGCGGTGGCGGTCGAGTGCCGTGCCCCGCGCAGCCGGGCCCGCGGCGGCGGGGGCGGTGCGTCCGTTGGGGGGCTTGGTGGCCGTTGTGGGGGTCACCGGGGCTCCTGCGGGAACGGTGGGGCGCCCGGTGGGACGAACGGCAGTCCCTCCGGGACGCCGTTCTCGATGAGCCGCAGCAGCGCGTCCGTGTCCGCGTGTTCCTCGATCAGGTCGCCGAGGCGGTCCAGCTGTTCCTCGCGCAGCTCCCCGAAGCAGGTGTCGGGCGCCGGGACGAACGCCCGGCCCGCCGCGTCCGCGACCCGTCGCAGGAAGGCGCGCCGGAAGCCGTCGCTCTCCAGCGAGCCGTGCCAGTGCGTGCCCCACACCGAGCCCACCCGGCAGCCGTCCAGGAAGGGCTCGTCCGCGCCGTCCAGCAACTCGGCGACCCCGTGGTGGATCTCGTAGCCCTCCACCCGCTCGCCGAGCGCCTCGCCGACCGGCCGCGCCAGGGTCTTGTGCACCGCGAACCGCACCCGTACGGGCAGCAGCCCCAGCCCCTCGACCGTCCCGGCCCGCGACTCGACCTCGTCCTCGATGCGCTCGCCGAGCATCTGGAAGCCGCCGCAGATGCCCAGCACCGGGCGGCCCTCGGCGGCCCGCCGCGCGATCGCCGCCGCCAGCCCGCGCTCGCGCAGCCACTCCAGGGCCCGTACGGTCCCGCGGGTGCCGGGCAGCACCACCAGGTCGGCGTCGGTCAGCTCCTCCGGCCGGTCCACGAACCGCACGACCACGCCCGGCTCCGCGGCCAGCGCGTCCACGTCCGTGAAGTTCGACATGAGCGGCACCGCGGCGACCGCGACCCGCAGGATGTCCGCGCCGTGCGGCGGCGCGACGACGCTCTCGCGCACCGTCCCGCGCAGCGAGACACGCAGGCCGTCCTCCTCGTCGATGCCGAGCCCGTGCGCGTACGGCAGCACGCCCATGGTCGGGCGGCCGGTCAGGCCGCGCAGCATCTCCAGGCCCGGCTCCAGCAGGGTCACATCGCCGCGGAACTTGTTCACCAGATAGCCCGCGACGAGCCGCTGGTCGGCCTCGGAGAGCAGCGCGGTCGTGCCGAAGAACGACGCGAAGACGCCGCCGCGGTCGATGTCCCCGACCACGACGACCGGCAGCCGGGCGGCCCGGGCGAGACCCAGGTTGACGATGTCGGTGCGGCGCAGGTTGATTTCGGCGGGGCTGCCCGCGCCCTCGCAGATCACCGCGTCGTGTGTGCGCCGCAGCTCGGCCAGGCACTCGGTGACGGTGCCCAGCAGCGTCTCCTGGCGCCCTGAGTGCTGCTTTTCCCCGGGGGACGCCCCCCCAGACCCCCCGAAATACCCGCGCGCGCTCAGCTCGCCCACCGGCCTGCCCAGCAGCACCACCTGGCTGCTGCGGTCGCTGCCCGGCTTGAGGAGCACCGGGTTCATCAGCGCGCTCGGCTCGACGCGCGCCGCCGCGGCCTGCATGGCCTGGGCGCGGCCGATCTCCGCGCCGTCGCGGGTCACGAAGGAGTTGAGCGACATGTTCTGCGCCTTGAACGGCGCGACGCTGACGCCCTTACGGCTGAGCCATCGGCAGATCCCGGCCGTGACGACGCTCTTGCCCGCGTCCGAAGTGGTGCCCGCGACGAGCAGGCCGCCGCCGCCCCTGCTGGGTATGCCGCTCATATGCCATCCCTCCCCGCGGCCGCGGGCCGCGCCGTCCTGCCCGGTCCGGGTCCGTCCGCCCGCAAGGACCGTGCCCAGCGGGCGAGCGCGCCATGTGGGGCACGGGACGGCCCCAGCGCCGCCCCCACCGCCAGCCGGGCCCCGACGGACACGCCGAGCGCCAGGGCGCCGACGCGCCGCGACAGCCGTACCGCGCGCTCGATGTCGGCGGCCTTCACCGCCCGCCCGCCGGGGTTGAGCACCGGCCGGTGCTCAACGCGGCCGCCGTACGCGAGAGTGCCGCCCAGCCGTACGCCGAGCGCGCCCGCGAACGCGGCCTCCACGGGGCCCGCGTTGGGGCTCGGATGACGGTGGCCGTCGCGGAGCCAGGCGCGCCGCGCGCCGCGCGGGTCGGGCCCGGCCAGGGTGGCCAGCGTCGCGGTGAGCCGTGCGCCGGGCCAGCCGGCGAGGTCGTCCAGCCGGGCCGCGGCCCAGCCGAACCGCCGGTAGCGCGACGACTTGTGGCCGACCATCGCGTCCAGGGTGTTGACGGCCCGGAAGCCGACCAGGCCGGGCACCCCGCCGACGGCCCCCCACACCAGCGCGCCCACGACGGCGTCCGAGGTGTTCTCGGCGACCGACTCGACGACCGCGCGCGCGATCTGCCGCTCGTCCAGCGCCTGCGGGTCGCGGCCGCACAGGTGCGGCAGCCGCCGCCGGGCGGCGTCCAGGTCCCCGGCGGCCAGCGCGCCGCCGACGGCCCGCGCCTCCCGGCCCAGCGTGGTCCCGCCGAGCACGGCCCAGGTGGCGGCGGCGGTCAGTACGGTGTGCGCGGCGCGGGAGGGGACCCCCGAGGAGTCGTTGCCCAAAGCCCGTACGGCGCGCACCGAAAGCGCGGCCCCCGCGGCCGCGCCGCCCGCGCACAGCGCGGCGTACAGGGCCCCGGATCCGCGGTGGTCGCGCCACAGCAGCCGCTCGACGGCCAGGGCGGCGCGCCCGAACGCGGCCACGGGGTGGCCGCGGCGCGGATCGCCCGTGGCGAGGTCGCCGAGGAAGCCGAGGGCGGCGCCGCACGCGTACGAGGCGTGATCGGCACCCATCGTCAGTCCGCCGTCGTGCCTCGGCGCGTCGGGGCGTGGAGTTCGGGCCGCGGGCGGGTCGGCGTCGGCGGCATGGCGGTGCCGGGCATGGCGGTATGTCCTCACTCAGGGTCCGCGCCCTGGTTCGACGTGACCGGCGGTGAGAGTCTCCTGGCTCCCGGATCCGCGCTTCTCCCGGTCTTCCAGCCTCCGTACGGAGACCGTGACTTGTGCGTGCGATGGGAGAGCGCTCCCCGGTGACAGTGGCGGGACCGCGCCGGATTCTCACCGGCTTCCTCTCCTGCCGCCGTTTGGCTCCGGAAGTCCACCATGGGCGGCGAATGGCCGTCAACTCGCGAATGCCCCGGGATGCGCGAGTGTGCCGAGGCCCACACGCGCCACGCACGCCACGGCCGCCGGGCGGGTCCGCGCTGGTCGGCGCGGCCCGGCCCGGCGGCCGTGGCTACTGCGGGAACACGGCCGAGCCGTGCGGGTTCAGGCCGTCAGGCCACGATCAGATTGATGCCGTACGCCACCGTCGCCGCGCACAGCGCGAAGCAGGCGTACGCGGCGGCGCGCGCCGGGCCGATGCCGGCGCCGGCGCCCGCCGGGGCCGCGGCGGTGTCCTGGCCCGCCTCGGCCTGCTGGGGCTTGCGGGAGGCGCCGAGGATGCCGAGGGTGAAGACGCCCACGAAGCCGACGGTCACCACGAGGCTGACGCCGAAGACCTGGCCGAGAGCCGCCCAGTCGATGCTCATCGCGTTACTTCCTTAGCTGGTGCTGCCGGTGGCGGCGGAGGCGCCGGCCGGGGTGGCGGAGGGGGAGGAGGCGGGGGAGGAGACGGGGGCGGGGGCCACCGGCCCGGCGGGCGGCGGGGCCACGGACTGGAGGGCGGCGGTGACGACGCCCACCGGCTCGGCCGGCGCCGCCCCGGCATCGGTGCTGTCGTTGACGTTGGTGTGGTCGACGGGCTTGCGGCGCGAGGCCGCCCAGATCGCGGCGCAGGCGGCGACCGCGAGCACGGCGACCGTCGTGACGCCCCAGTCGCCCTGGTCCGCCAGCAGCGCCGCGCCGCCCGCGACGAGGCCCGCGGCGGGCAGGGTGAGCACCCAGGCGAGGACCATGCGGCCCGCGGTGGACCAGCGCACCACACCGCCCTTGCGGCCGACGCCCGCGCCCATCACGGCGCCGGAGCAGACCTGGGTGGTGGAGAGGGCGAAGCCGATGTGGGAGGAGGCGAGGATGACGGTCGCGGCGCCGGTCTGGGCGGCGAAGCCCTGCGGCGGCTGGATGTCGGTGATGCCCTTGCCCATGGTGCGGATGATGCGCCAGCCGCCCAGGTACGTACCGAGCGCGATGGCCAGCCCCGCGGCGACGATGACCCACAGCGGCGGGTCGGAGTCGGGGACGATCACGCCGCCCGTGATCAGCGCCAGGGTGATCACACCCATGGTCTTCTGGGCGTCGTTGGTGCCGTGGGCGAGGGAGACCAGCGCGGCCGAGGCGATCTGCCCGGCGCGGTAGCCCTTCGCGGTGTCCTGGGGGTCGCGGTCGCGGGCCAGCCGGTAGGTGAGCCGGGTCGCGACCAGGGCGGCGACGCCGGCCACGACCGGCGCGGCCACGGCGGGGATCAGGACCTTCATGACGATCTTGTCGCTGTTGACCCCGTCCATGCCGACGGAGACCAGGGTGGCGCCGATGAGGCCGCCGAAGAGGGCGTGCGAGGAGCTGGAGGGCAGCCCGGCCAGCCAGGTCAGCAGGTTCCAGACGATCGCGCCGACCAGACCCGCGAAGATCACTTCGGGCTGGATCCCCGCGCCCTCGTCGATGATCCCTCCGGAGATCGTCTTGGCGACCTCCACGGAGAGGAACGCGCCGACGAGATTGAGGGCCGCCGACATCGCGACCGCGATCCGGGGGCTGAGAGCTCCCGTGGAGATGGTGGTGGCCATGGCGTTGGCCGTGTCGTGGAAGCCGTTCGTGAAGTCGAACACCAATGCCGTGACGATCACGATCCCAATGAGAAGCGTGATGTGTTCCATCGAACTCCTTCGTGGGGGAATGCGATCCCCGAACTTCGTGACACGGAGCGTCGCAGGATGGCTACATTCCGTGGTGCATCTTGGCCGTCGTGAGGCCACCGAGGCAGCCACGTCAGAAATCCCCTCCCAGGGGAGGGGAAGGGGTGCACACCCGGGCAATCAGTGCGACAGCCGAAGCATGCACCACGACCGTAAGGACATGGGGTGAACGGGAGGTGAACTGAGGTGGGCTCAGGGGTGACGCGCCTGCGCGAAGGCGGCGCCGATGATCCCCCGGCCCCTCCCTGATGCGTACAGGATGCCTCGCCTGCCATGATCGGCGCCCGGAGGTGAGGCATCGTGACGGAGCCGGAGACCGCACGGCCGACGGGGCCCGGGGAGCGACCGGACCCAGGGGAGGCCCGGGACCAGCGGGACTTGGCGGAGGCCTGGGAGCGGGTGGTGGAGACGGCCCGCAGGACGGTCGCCGACGGCCTGGTCGTCGGCACCTCCGGCAATGTCTCGGCCCGGGTCGGCGACACCGTGCTGGTGACCCCGAGCGGCGTCCCGTACGACCGGCTCGGCCCGGGCGACGCGGTCGGCGTCGACCTGGAGGGGCGTCAGGTGCTCGGCGAGCTGGCCCCCACCAGCGAGCTGCCCATGCACCTCGCGGTCTACCGCCACACCGACGCCGCGGCCGTCGTCCACACCCACGCGGTGCACGCCACGGCGGTCTCCACCCTGGTCGACGAGGTTCCGGCGATCCACTACATGACCGGCGCGCTCGGTGGCCCGGTGCGCGTCGCGGGCTATGCCCTCTACGGCACGGACGAGTTGGCCCGGAAGATGCTCGACGCGCTCCGCGACCGCAGTGGCTGTCTGCTGCGCAACCACGGCACCGTCGTCCACGGCGCCACGCTGGACCAGGCGTACGACCGGACCGCCCAGCTGGAGTGGATGTGCCGGGTCTGGCTCACCGCGGCCGCCGTCCCCGGCCGCACCCCGACCCTCCTGCCGCCCGACGAACTGCGCCGCGCCGCGGACAAGCTCCGCGGTTACGGCCAGACCCGCTGAGTCCCGGGCCCGGGCAGCCAGGGCGCGGCCGCCGGGCCCGGTCGCGTCCCGGAAGCGGGCAGGCTCACCGCGCACCGCACGACATCGCAGGTCCCGGCCCCCCGGACAGGCATGCCGATCACCCGGCCGGGCACGCCCGCTGGCCCGCGGCGCCCTCTCCGCCCACACTGGGTAGGGATGCGCCAGCGGACGAAGGCGGTTGTGGCCGCCACCACGATGCTCAGTGTCGGCGCGGCCGCGGTGGCGGCCGGGCGGTACGCCAGCGACGCTGCCCTCAAGCCACGCCCCGACCGGCCCCTGCCGCACGACCCGCCGCTCACCGTGCACTCCACCGACGCCGGCCGGATCACCCTCACCCGCAGCCTCGCCTCGCTGCGCCCCGGCACGTACGGCCTCGCCGGCGCCGGCTGCCACGCCGTCGTCGGGCCCGTCGTCGAGGACGCCCCGCACCCCGCGGACTGCGTGGTCCGCCGCCTGGAGCGGGTGACCCACGGCACCCTGGCCCCCGGCACCCGGGTGCGGTTCACCCCGCAGGTGTACATCGGCAATCCGCAAGACGCGCTCGGGCTCGACCACGCCGACGTCGACGTGCCCGGCGAACTCGGCGCGCTGCCCGCCTGGTTCGTCCCCGGCGACCGGCTGTCCTGGGTGATCACCGTGCACGGCCTCGGCACCACCCGCGAGCACCCCATGGCGCTCATGCCGTTTCTGCACCGGCGGCGGTTCCCCGTGCTCGACATCACCTACCGCGGCGACCCGGGCGCCCCCCGCCCCGAGGACGGCATCGGACACCTCGGCGACACCGAGTGGCGCGACCTGGACGCCGCCATCCGCTACGCGGTGCGCTACGGCGCGGAGCGGATCATTCTGTACGGCTGGTCCATCGGCGCCACCATGGCCCTGCGCGTCGCCGTGAACTCCGCGCTGCGGGACCGGATCGGCGGGCTCGTCCTGGACTCGCCGGTGCTCGACCGGCACGCCACGCTGCGGGCGCTCGCCTCGGCCCGGCGCATCCCCTCCGCGCTGCTGCCGCTCGCGATCAGGGCCGCCGAGGGGCGGGCCGGGCCGTACGACGGGCAGCCCGGGACGGGCGCGGCCGTGACCGACGACCTGGACCGGCTGAAGGTGCCGACGCTGGTCATGCACGGCCCCGACGACGCCATCGCCCCCTGGTCCGCCTCGCGCGAACTCGCGCGGCGCCACTCGGAACTGGTCACCCTTCACCCGGTCCGCCAAGCCCCGCACGCCGCGATGTGGAACGCGGACCCCGAGAGGTACGAGGAGATGCTGGGCCGCTTCCTGATGCCGCTGATGTGAGGCGCGGCCGTTTTTCGGCGGGCTCGGCCGGACCGCCACGACCTGCGGCGGCAACCGCCGTACGGGTGCCGATTGGGCTTTCGGGCCGTCACGGGCGAGACTGCTCCCGTGACGTCCCGTACTCCGCGCGACTCCCGGCTCCGACTCGTCCGCCAGCGGCCGATGGCCACGGCCCGCCGGGCCGTGCCGAACCGAGGCTCCCGACCGGCGCCCCGCCCGCCCGAGGGCACTCCGCCGCCCACGGAGCTGGCCCGGCAGGCCCGAACGGGACTCGCCGGGGCCGTCCTGATCTCCCGCTGGGCCGCGAGCCGGCACGGCGCCCCGGGCGTGCTCTCCGCCGAGGCGGTCGCCGAGGCGGCCGCCGCGCTGGGAGTCCCACCCGAACAGGTCCGGGCGGACTGGGACCGGGCCCGTCTGGTCGGCCTGATCGAGCTGCACGGCGGCATCGCCCGCCCCGGCTGGCGGCTGCGCGCCTGGGACAGCGACGACAGCGCGGTGCTGCGCGGCTGGGTCGCGCTGCTCGACGCCTGGTCCCTGGCCCGCCCGGCCCCGCTCACGGCCGAGCCCACGGCCGTCGCCGAGGTCGTCGAGGCGCTGCCGCAGCTGCTGTCCCTGCTTCAGCTGTCGGCCGGTCCGGTGCAGGTCGCGACGCTCCTGGACATGCTCAGGCAGCGCGTCGCCGAGCTGCGCACCGAGCGGTGCGAGGTGCCGTACGGCCCCGCGCCCGCCCCCGGCCCGGACGACGCCCCGCCCGCCTCAGGACCCGAGGACACCGCGCTCGCCGCGGCGCCGGGCGCCCCCGACCTGGAGACGCTGCTCGACTGGGCCCTGGACGCACTCGCCTCCGTGGGCGCACTCGAGGTGCTCGACGGCCCCCAGGAGGCCGCGGACGAGGCGGTCCGGAGGGACGGGGCCGACGAGCGCGAGGCCGTGCTCAGCGCGCTCGGCAACTGGGCGGTGTGGCTCAAGCTGGAGCAGATCTGCGTCGCCGCCCAGAGCCCCGCCGGGAACATCGAGCAGCCCGCCGCCGACATGCTGCGCGGCTGCGCGGGCCTGACCCCCGGCCCGGCCCGCGCCGAGTACCGGGCGTGGCTCGCCGCCCGCCCCGTCGGCAGCGCCGTGACCGAGCTCATCGAGGCCGCGCGCGGCGACGACGCGCTGCTGCGCGGGCTGGCCTTCGAGGCGCTGCGCGTGGTCGGGGCGCCCGCCGAGCCCACCGTGCGGGCCGTGGTCGACGAGTCCGCGCTGCGCCCGTACGCGCTGCTGTGGCTGGCCGAGCACGAGGGGGCCGACCCGGAGGACGCGATGGACGTGCTCACCCGTGAGGAGGCCACCTGGCTGTGGGTGGACACGGCCGCCGCCGTCGCCGACCACGGCGAGAGCCCGATGCTGGTGCGCCATCTGGAGTCCGCCGTGCAGGGCACGGTCCCGGCGCTGCTCGAGGAGGTACGGGCCGTGGGCCACCCCCGCACCGTGCACGTCCTGGTCGCGCTGGCCGCCGCCCACCCCGACCCGGCCCTCGCCAAGGCGGTGCGCCGCGCGGCCTTCCAGGTGCACACGGGCGGCGCCTGAGGAGGCCGGGCGGCGCCCGAGGGGTGTGGGCGGCGAACACATAGGCGGGGCGGTCGGGGCGGTCCGCGTGGTGGACAGGCCGGGAAAAATCGCTTGCGGGCACCGCTAAACTAATCCGCATGGCAATTCTCCTCGTGCATTAGACGGCGTCGGCCGCTTTCGCCCGTCCGTCCAGCCGTCCCCCTGCCCTGGAGTAATTCCCGTGATCACCGCCTCTGGCATCGAGTTGCGCGCCGGCGCCCGTATCCTCATCGAGTCCGCCTCCTTCCGCGTCGCCAAGGGCGACCGCATCGGCCTCGTCGGCCGTAACGGCGCGGGCAAGACCACCCTCACCAAGTGCCTGGCCGGTGAGGGCATCCCGGCCGCCGGCACCATCACCCGCTCCGGCGAGGTCGGCTATCTGCCCCAGGACCCGCGCACCGGCGACCTCGACGTCCTGGCGCGCGACCGCATCCTGTCCGCCCGCGAGCTGGACTCGGTGCTGCGCAAGATGCGCGAGAACGAGGACCGGATGGCGAACGGCAAGGGCGCCACCCGCGAGCGCGCGATGAAAAAGTACGAGCGGCTGGAGACCGAGTTCCTCACCAAGGGCGGTTACGCCGCCGAGGCGGAGGCCGCGACCATCGCCGCCAGCCTCGGGCTGCCGGACCGCGTGCTCGGCCAGCCGCTGCATACGCTCTCCGGCGGTCAGCGCCGCCGGGTCGAGCTGGCCCGCATCCTCTTCTCGGACTCCGACGTCCTGCTCCTGGACGAGCCGACCAACCACCTCGACGCCGACTCCATCATCTGGCTGCGGGACTACCTGAAGACCTACCGCGGCGGCTTCATCGTCATCTCCCACGACGTGGACCTGGTCGAGACGGTCGTCAACAAGGTCTTCTACCTGGACGCCAACCGCTCGGTGATCGACGTCTACAACATGGGCTGGAAGCTCTACCAGGCCCAGCGCGAGGCCGACGAGAAGCGCCGCAAGCGGGAGCGGGCCAACGCCGAGAAGAAGGCCGCGGCGCTGAACTCCCAGGCGGACAAGATGCGCGCCAAGGCCACCAAGACGGTGGCCGCGCAGAACATGGCCCGCCGCGCCGAGAAGCTGCTCTCCGGCCTCGAGGCGGTGCGGCAGTCCGACAAGGTGGCCAAGCTGCGCTTCCCGGACCCCGCCCCGTGCGGCAAGACGCCGCTGGCCGCCGAGGGGCTGTCCAAGTCGTACGGCTCGCTGGAGATCTTCACCGATGTCGGCCTGGCCGTGGACCGGGGCTCGCGGGTGGTCATCCTGGGGCTCAACGGCGCGGGCAAGACGACCCTGCTGCGGCTGCTGGCCGGGGTCGAGAAGCCGGACACCGGCCAGGTCACCCCCGGACACGGCCTGAAGCTCGGCTACTACGCGCAGGAGCACGAGACGCTCGACCCGGACCGCACGGTCCTGGAGAACATGCGCTCGGCCGCCCCCGACCTGGATCTGGTGGACATCCGCAAGACGCTGGGGTCCTTCCTCTTCTCCGGTGACGACGTCGACAAGCCGGCGGGCGTGCTGTCCGGCGGCGAGAAGACCCGGCTGGCGCTGGCCACGCTGGTGGTCTCCTCGGCCAACGTCCTGCTGCTCGACGAGCCCACCAACAACCTCGACCCGGCCAGCCGTCAGGAGATCCTGGGCGCGCTGCGCACCTTCACGGGCGCGGTGGTGCTGGTGACCCACGACGAGGGCGCGGTCGACGCGCTCCAGCCGGAGCGGATCATCCTGCTGCCCGACGGCGTGGAGGACCTGTGGGGCGAGGACTACGCGGACCTGGTCGCGCTCGCCTGACCGGCTTCCGAGCGGTCACCGGGGTTCACCGGAGTTCGCCGGAGGTCACGGGCGGGCACGGGGGATCACCGGAGATCATTCGCCATAGATCATTCGGCCTAGGCGTGATCCTTCATCTGAGTGAGAACGGCTGGTACCACGGCGCGTCACCGCCGACCGGCGCGTGAGGCGTGCCGTGCGCCGGCGCGCGCTGTCGCGATTACGCCCACCCACGGCCTGACCTGGTGATTCGTCCACGATGTGGACCGCTGAAGGGCGCGGCTGCCTGCGGAATCTCTAATTCCGGCGGCGATCACCCCATGAATTCAGGGAATCCTTCCGCTATCGACCTTGCCGAATGGGTGGCCAGGAAGCCGCCTAGGGGTGATCATGAGAGTCCAGAGCGCACTTCCCATGAGGAGGCACGGGTGGCCGAGACTCTGAAGAAGGGCAGCCGGGTGACCGGCGCCGCGCGCGAAAAGCTCGCGGCAGACCTGAAAAAGAAGTACGACTCCGGTGCGAGCATCCGGGCGCTGGCCGAAGAGACCGGCCGTTCCTACGGATTCGTCCACCGGATGCTCAGTGAGTCGGGCGTGGCCCTGCGTGGTCGCGGTGGAGCGACGCGGGGCAAGAAGGCCGCAACAACGGCCTGACGGCCCGTGTGCGTCGTACCGGTAGGTGTGAGCGGTGCCACCCGGTTGATCGGACCGTCGGCCGGGTGGTTACTGTGCAGTCACTTAGTCATGTGACCGCACCCACCGGAGGCTTCCGTGACCCTGCTGGACAAGGACGGCGTTCACCTCACCGTTGACGAAGCGATCGCCACGGTGACCCTGACCAACCCCGGCAAGCGCAACGCCCAGTCGCCCGCGACCTGGCGGGCGCTGGCCGAGGCCGGGCGGGCGCTGCCGGGCAGCGTGCGGGTCGTGGTGCTGCGCGCCGAGGGCAAGTCCTTCTCCGCGGGGCTCGACCGGCAGGCGTTCACGCCCGAGGGGTTCGACGGCGAGCCGTCGTTCTTTGAGCTGGCCCGCGGCTCCGACGCGGAGCTGGACGCGGCCATCGCCGGGTATCAGGAGGCGTTCACCTGGTGGCGGCGGCCCGACCTCGTCTCCGTCGCCGCCGTCCAGGGCCATGCCATCGGCGCGGGCTTTCAGCTGGCCCTCGCCTGTGATCTGCGCGTCTGCGCGGACGACGCGCAGTTCGCGATGCGCGAGACCAGCCTCGGGCTGGTCCCCGACCTCACCGGCACCCATCCGCTGGTCTCCCTCGTGGGCTACGCCCGGGCGCTGGAGATCTGTCTGACCGGGCGCTTCGTCCACGCCGAGGAGGCCGAGCGCACCGGCCTGGCCAATCTGGTCGTGCCCGCCGCGGAGCTGGACGCCGCGGTCCGGGACCTGGCCGCGGCGCTGCTCGCCGCGGACCGTGACGCCGTGATCGAGACCAAGGCGCTGCTGCGCGGGGCGGGGGAGCGGACGTACGAGGACCAGCGCGCCGCCGAGCGGGCCGCCCAGGCCCGTCGGCTGCGCGACCTGGCGGGCCTGGGCGAGTAAGCCCCGGCCGGGTGTCCGGGCCGGCTGAGCCCCTCAGAGCCGGGCCGCCAGGCCGAGCCGCTGCACCGGCACCGCCTCGAGCACCAGCACCGCGAGGTCGTCGTCGATCGGCTCGGGGCCGAAGTCATGGGCGGCGCGGCGGACCCGTTCCGCCACCGCCTTGGCGCCCAGGCCCGCGCACCCCCGCAGGATGTCGGCGAGGCCGTCGTCGTCGTCCAGCTGCCGGTTGCCGCTGCGCCGCTCGGTCACGCCGTCGGTCACGCACAGCAGTGTCTCGCCGAGCTCCAGGTCGAAGGTGTCGGCGTGGAACTCGGCGCTCTCGTCGATGCCCAGCAGCATCTGGGAGCTGCCCGCGGCGACCACTGAGCCGTCGCCGGTCAGCCGCAGCGGCAGCGGATGACCGGCGCTGGCCAGCGTGCAGTGTGCGCTCCCGGTGGCCGGGTCCGGCTCCAGCTCCCCGTACAGCAGGCTCAGAAAGCGCGGCCTGGCCTGCTCGCCGCCGACCGCCACGGCTTCCGCGCCCTCCTCCACCAGCGCCTGGTTCAGCCGGCCGAGGACCGACTCGACGCCGTGGCCCTCGCGGGCCAGCAGCCGGACCAGATGGCGGGCCAGGCCGGTCACCGACATCGCCTCCGGGTCGCTGCCGCAGACGTCGCCGAGCAGGAAGCACCAGCGGCGGCCGCCCATCGGGAACAGATCGTAGAAGTCGCCGCCGACGGTCTGGCCCTCGCCGTGCGGCTCGTAGACGATCGCCGTCTCGACGCCCGGGATATGGGCGAGGGAGGTGGGCAGCTGCCGGCGCTGGAGCGCCCGGCTGATGGTCGCCTGCCGGGTGTACCGGCGGGCGGTGGCCACAGCCTGGGCCACCCGCCGGGACACGTCGCCCGACAGCCGGGCCACGCCCTCGGTCAGCTGTGGCACGCCCGCGCGGCCCAGCAGCAGCACGCCATGGCTGCGGCCCTGGGCCAGCAGCGGGAACGCCAGCGCGGCCCCGCCCGCGCCACGGCTGTCCGCGGGCTCGGGCCAG
Organism: Streptomyces sp. NPDC028305; assembly: GCF_055569495.1. Taxonomy (NCBI): domain Bacteria; kingdom Bacillati; phylum Actinomycetota; class Actinomycetes; order Kitasatosporales; family Streptomycetaceae; genus Streptomyces; species Streptomyces sp. NPDC028305. Next base: position 63,424 of record NZ_JBVHTN010000001.1, on the reverse strand, counting down.
GGCCAGGGGGTGCCCGAGGGGTCGAGGCCGGTCGGCGGCGGATGGTTCTCCAGGGACAGCCGGAGCGAGTCGTTCCGGCGCTCGTCGCTGTGCCAGACGCGGCAGAGCCGCAGCCGCTCGCCCTCGGTGCTCAGCCACACCGCGCACCAGTCGGCGAGCCGGGGCACCAGGAGCTGACCGGCGAGGGCGGCGACCATGTTCTCGTCGAGCTGTCCGGCGAGCAGTTCGCTGGCCTCCGCGAGGAACGAGGGCCCGCCGCGGTCCACCCATCCGCCGGAGCTGTCGCGCTGCCGCGCGGGCGCGGCCGGGGCGAGGGCCTTGGCGAAGCGCACCTCGCCGCCCACCGTGTCGGCCGGGACGGCGGCGGGCCCCAGCTCCTCCTGCGCCGCGTCCAGCCGGAACCACACCGCCTTGCGGGTGCGGTGGTAGGTCACGCCCCAGGAGTCGGCGAGCGCGCCCATCAGCTGGAGGCCGCGGCCGCGGCGCCCGGTGTCCTGGCCGCCGTACACCGCGCTGGCCGGGTGCAGGTCCGTCACCTCGACGACGACGCCCGGGTGCCCGGCCTGGAGCCGGCAGATGACCTCGATCTCGGTGCCCGCGTGCAGCACGGCGTTGGTGACCAGCTCGCTCACCAGCAGCACCGCGTCCTCGGTCAGCCGGTCGCGGAGGGGGCGCGGCCCCAGGGCCGCCGCCGCTCCCGGCCCGGTGAGCGTGGTGCGCACGAAGGCGCGCGCCGCGGCCGGCGCCCCGACGGTTCCGGGCAGCGTGGTCCGCGAGACGGACTCCCGCGAAAGAGGAAGCAAGGCTCCCACCAGCTGCTCCTGGCAATTTGGGACAATTAGGTCATGTAGGTGCCATATTATGACAGGCACAGGTGTGCGAATCGATCTTTAAGAGACGATGTCATGGCAAATGACCCGACTCCCGTGGACATCCGACCCGAACCCCCCGGCTTCGCGCCGGGCGAGGAGCGGGTGAGCGCCGCAGGGCTGCGATCCCTGCTGGGCGCGATGCAGGCGTTGTGCGACGGGGACCTCTCCGTACGCGCCAACGGCTCGGAGGAAGGCACGCTCGGCGAGATGGCCGGAGCGTTCAATCAACTCGTGGCCCGGAACGCCCATCTGGCGTCGGAGCTCGAACGGGTCCGCCGCGAGGTGGTCCGGCAGGGCAGACTCGACGAGCGGATCACGGCCAGCCCCGGCCAAGGGGCCTGGACGACGAGCGTGGACGCGGCGAATCAGCTGCTCGACGCGCTCGTCGGCCCGGTCTCCAACGCCACCCAGGTGCTGGACGCGGTCGCCTCCGGCGATCTGACCAAGCGCGTGGACCTGCACGACGGCAACCGCCAGCTGCGCGGCGATCTGCGTCGGCTCGGGCGTGGCGTCAACCGCACGGTGGACCAGCTGTCGCTGTTCACCGGCGAGCTCACCCGCGTCGCCCGCGAGGTCGGCACCGAGGGCCGGCTCGGCGTCCGGGCCAAGGTCCAGGGGCTGTCCGGCGACTGGCGCGAGGTCACCGAGGCCGTCAACGCCATGGCGTCCCGGCTGACGGCCCAGGTGCGGGACATCGCCGCGGTGACCACGGCGGTCGCCCGCGGCGACCTCACCCGGCAGGTGACCGTCGAGGCCACCGGGGAGCTGCTGGAGCTGAAGCTGACCGTGAACACGATGGTCGATCAGCTGTCGGCGTTCGCGGACGAGGTGACCCGGGTGGCCCGTGAGGTGGGCACCGAGGGGGAGCTGGGCGGCCGGGCCCAGGTCCGGGGGGTCTCGGGGGTGTGGAAGGACCTGACGGACAACGTCAACTTCATGGCGTCCAACCTCACCTCCCAGGTGCGCAACATCGCCCAGGTGACCACGGCGGTGGCCAACGGCGACCTCTCGCAGAAGATCACCGTGGACGCCCGGGGCGAGATCCTTCGGCTGAAGCTGACCGTGAACACGATGGTCGATCAGCTGTCGGCGTTCGCGGACGAGGTCACGCGGGTGGCCCGTGAGGTGGGCACCGAGGGGGAGCTGGGCGGCCGGGCCCAGGTCCGCGGGGTCTCGGGAGTCTGGAGGGACCTCACCGAGAACGTCAACTTCATGGCGGACAACCTGACCTCCCAGGTCCGCAACATCGCCCAGGTCGCCACCGCCGTGGCCGAGGGAGACCTGGGCAAGACGATCACGGTGGAGGCCAAGGGCGAGATCCTGGAGCTGAAGTCGACGATCAACACGATGGTGGACCGGCTCTCCGCGTTCGCGGACGAGGTGACCCGGGTGGCCCGCGAGGTGGGCACCGAGGGCAACCTGGGCGGCCAGGCCCAGGTCCGCGGCGTCTCGGGGGTCTGGAAAGAGCTCACCGAGAACGTCAACTTCATGGCGCTGAACCTGACCTCGCAGGTCCGCAACATCGCCCAGGTGACCACGGCGGTCGCCAACGGCGACCTGTCGAAGAAGATCACGGTGGACGCCCGGGGCGAGATCCTGGAGCTGAAGGACACCGTGAACACCATGGTCGAGCAGTTGCGGGCGTTCGCCGACGAGGTCACCCGGGTCGCCCGCGAGGTGGGCACCGAGGGCCAGCTCGGCGGGCGGGCTCAGGTGCCGGGCGTCTCCGGCGTGTGGAAGGACCTCACCGACAACGTCAACTTCATGGCGTCCAACCTGACCTCGCAGGTCCGCAACATCGCCCAGGTCGCCACCGCCGTCGCCCAGGGCGATCTGTCCAAGAAGATCGACGTGGACGCGCGCGGGGAGATCCTGGAGCTGAAGACCACCATCAACACGATGGTCGACACCCTCTCCTCGTTCTCCTCCGAGGTCACCCGGGTCGCCCGCGAGGTCGGCAGCGAGGGCCGGCTGGGCGGCCAGGCCCGTGTCGAGGCGGTCTACGGCACCTGGAAGCGGCTGACCACCAACGTCAACGAGCTCGCCCTGAACCTGACCACCCAGGTGCGGGCCATCGCCGAGGTCGCCTCCGCCGTCGCCCAGGGCGACATGACCGGCTCCGTGTCGGTCGAGGCGCAGGGCGAGGTCGCCGAGCTCAAGCACAACGTCAACCTCATGGTGACCAACCTGCGCGAGACCACCCGCGCCAAGGACTGGCTGGAGTCCAACCTCGCCCGCATCGCCTCCCTGATGCAGGGCCACCGCGATCTGGTCGACGTCGCCGACCTGATCCTGCGCGAGCTCACCCCGCTGGTCAACGCCCAGTTCGGGGCCTTCTTCCTCACCGAGCCCGGGGCCAAGCCGGGCGAGGGCCTCCAGTTCATCGCCGGATACGGCGTCAACCCGGAGAAGGGACCGCTGCCGCAGAGCGGGTCGGCGGGCCGCGGGCTGATCGCCCAGGCGGCCATCGAGAAGAAGCGCATCCTGATCACCGATGTGCCGCCGAACTTCATCAGCATCGACTCCGGGCTCGGCTCCGCGCTCCCCGCCAGCGTCGTCATCCTGCCGATCCGGTACGAGGACCAGATGCTCGGAGTGATCGAGCTGGCCTCCTTCAGCCGCTTCAGCGAGGTCCATCTGGCCTTCATCGACCAGTTCGTCAACACCATCGGCGTCTCGATCAACACCATCATCGCCAACGCCCGCACCGAGTCCCTGCTGTCGGAGTCCCAGCGGCTCACCACCGAGCTGCGCCAGCGCTCCAACGAGCTCCAGCGCTCCAACGCGGAGCTGGAGGAGAAGGCCGCGCTGCTGGCCACCGCCTCGCAGTACAAGTCCGAGTTCCTGGCCAACATGTCGCACGAGCTGCGCACCCCGCTCAACTCGCTGCTCATCCTGGCCCGGCTGCTGGCCGACAACCCCGACGGACGGCTGTCGGCCCAGGAGGAGCAGTTCGCCGCCACCATCCACCGCTCCGGCTCCGACCTGCTCCAGCTGATCAACGACATCCTCGATCTGTCGAAGATCGAGGCGGGCCGGATGGACGTGCGCCCCAGGAAGCTGCCGCTGGTCAAGCTGCTGGACTACGTCAACGCCACCTTCCGTCCGCTGGCCACCGACCGGGGCCTGTCCTTCGAGATCACGGTCGGCGAGGACGTGCCGCGCGAGATGTTCTCCGACGAGCAGCGGGTCCAGCAGATCCTGCGCAACCTGCTCTCCAACGCCCTGAAGTTCACCTCCTCGGGAGGGGTGAAGCTGCGCGTCGAGCGGGCGCCCGCGGCGAGGTTCAGGGAGGAGACGCTGCGGACCGCGGACGCCGTCGTGGCCTTCTCCGTCACCGACACCGGCATCGGCATCCCGCCCGAGAAGCTGTCCGTGATCTTCGAGGCGTTCCAGCAGTCCGACGGCACCACCAGCCGCAAGTACGGCGGCACCGGACTCGGCCTGTCCATCAGCCGGGAGATCGCCGGCATGCTGGGCGGCCGGATCGTCGCCGAGAGCGAGGTCGACGTCGGCTCCCGGTTCACCCTCTACGTCCCGTCGCACTACGCCGGAATCGTCCCGGCGCCCGACCCGTCCGACCCCCGGGCCACCGGCTCCACCGTCCCGGCCGCGCTCCCCGCGCCGGACGAGCAGCTGCCGGACGTCGCCGACCACGCGCCCAGCGGGGTGTTCGGCGACGACAGCACCCTGACCGGCACCGCGCTCCCGACCGGCGGCGACGGCCGCGACGAGAGCTGGCCGGAGACCACCCGGCTCAGCGAGTGGCAGGCCGGCCGCCCCCGCCGCGTGCTGAACGGGCGGCGCATCCTCATCGTCGACGACGACATCCGCAACGTCTTCGCGCTGACCCATGTGCTGGGCCGGGTCGGCATGACCGTGAAATACGCGGAGAACGGCCGCGAGGGCCTGGAGGTCCTGCACAGCAGCCCCGATGTCTCCCTGGTCCTGATGGACGTGATGATGCCGGAGATGGACGGCTACGAGACGATCCGGGCCATCCGCGGCACCCCCCGGCTCGCCGATCTGCCGATCATCGCCCTCACCGCCAAGGCCATGCCGGGCGACCGGGAGAAGGCCATCGACAGCGGCGCCAACGACTACGTCCCCAAGCCCGTGGACGTCGACCGGCTGTTGTCGGCCGTCTGCGAGCTGCTGGATCCGCAGAACGGCCCGCCCGGCGGGACCACTGCCGCCGCGGCCCGTGCCGGGGCCGGGGGCGGGGGCGAGGGCGAGGGCAGCGGGCCACCGGAACGGGGGGAGAGATGAGCGGCGTCGCGTCCGAGAAGACGGCGATTCTGATCGTCGACGACATGGAAGAGAACCTGATCGCGCTGGAAGCCGTCCTCGGCCCGCTCGATCTGCGGCTGGTCCGCGCCCACTCCGGGGAGGAGGCGCTGAAGGCCATGCTGCGGCAGGACTTCGCCGCCGTCCTGCTCGACGTCCTGATGCCGGGCATGGACGGCTTCGAGACGGCCGCCAACATCAAGCGCCTCGACCAGACCAAAGACGTCCCGATCATCCTGCTGACCGGGGACGACGCGGACTCCGACTACGCCTACCGGGGATACGCGATCGGCGCCGCCGACTTCGTGACCAAGCCCTTCGACCCCTGGCTGCTGCGCACCAAGGTCAATGTGTTCCTGGACCTGCACCGCAAGAACCGCCGCCTCGCCGACCGCGTCGCCGAACTGGAGCGCACGGTCCGGAGCCTGCGCGGGGACCGGGGCGGTTAGGCGGCCCCGGCCCCGCCGCGTCGCTCAGAAGCCGTGCAGGGCGCCGCCGTCCACCGGGAGCATGATGCCGGTCAGATACGACGCCGCGGGCGAGAGGAGGAACGCCGCCGCCCGGCCGAACTCCTCCGGGGTGCCGTAGCGCCGCAGCGGGATCTGCTCGCTGTTGTGCGCCCGGGCCGCGTCCGCGTCGCCGGACAGCCCGTCCAGCTCGCGGACCCGGTCGGTGTCGATCCGCGCCGGCAGCAGGCCGACGACCCGGATGCCCTGCGGGCCGACCTCCGAGGCGAGGGACTTCGCGAAGCCCGCCAGGCCCGGCCGCAGCCCGTTGGAGACGGTCAGGCCGGGGATCGGCTCGTACACGGAGCCGGAGAGGACGAAGCCGATCACGCCCCCGGACGGCAGTTCGGCGGAGGCGGTGCGGGCCATGCGGACCGCGCCGAGGAAGACGGAGTCGAAGGCCGCCTGCCACTGGGCGTCGGTGATGTTCGCCGTCAGGCCAGCCGGGGGACCGCCGACGCTGATGAGGACGCCGTCGAAGCCGCCGAAGCGGTCGCGGGCCGTGGCGATCAGGCGCTCGGCCGTGGCCGGGTCGGCGTTGTCCGCGGCGACGCCGAGGGCGTTCGGGCCCAGCTCGGCGGCGATCTCCGCCGTCGCTTTCTCGTCGCGACCGGTGATCACGACCTTCGCACCGTCGGCGACCAGCTCACGGGCGGCCGCGAGGCCCAGCCCGCGGCTGGCTCCGGTGAGGATGTACACCCGGTCTTTGAGTCCAAGATCCATGGGGCCAGTCTGCCGTGGTGCCCCCGGCGACGTAAGGGCGGCCCGCGCCGGGCCGGCCGTGACCGGTCAGACCACGGCGGGCTCGGGCTCGGGCTCGGACCGGGACTCGGCGGCCCGCGCGGCCGCCCGGTCGCGCAGTTCGCGGCGGACCAGGATCACCCAGCCGATGGGCACGCCGGCCGAGAACAGCCACCACTGGATCGCATACGCCATATGCGGGCCGATGCCGCTGTGGTCCGGCTCCGGGACCCCCTCGGGCTGGCCGCTGCCCTTCGGGGAGGACTTGGTCAGCTCGACATAGCCGCCGAGGACGGGCTGGGACAGGGACTTCGCCAGCTGCCCGCTGTTGATCAGCATGACCTGGCGGTCGGGCAGCCCCTGCTTGTCCTTGATGCCGCTGTTCCCGGTCGTCTCGTCGCGCTTGAGGCGGCCGGTGACGGTGACCTCGCCGGAGGGGGCGGCGGGCACCTTGGGGAAGCGGGTGAGGTCGTTGCCCGCCGCGATCCAGCCGCGGTTGACCACGACGGCCCGGCCGTCGTCCATGACGAGCGGGGTGAGCACGTAGTAGCCGATGGACTGCTCGTCGGAGGCGGTCCGCTGGCGCACGACCACCTCGTGCCGGGAGTCGTACCGGCCCTTGGCGGTCACGGTGCGCCACATGTCGTCGTAGGCGACGGTGTGTCCGGGCCCGGTGAGCCGGTCCACGGGGACGGCCCGCGCGTCCAGGTTGTCGGCGATCAGCTGGTTCTGTGCGACCCGGTGCTCATGCCGGTGGAACTGCCAGAAGCCCAGTCGGATCATGACCGGGATCAGGACGAGCCCCACGAGAGTGAGGATCACCCACTGCCGGGACAACAGGAAGCGGTACACGTCCTCGACAGTACTCGCCGTGGATCGCCCCCCGGCCGCTGGGGGCACCGGAGGGCCGATCCCGGACGGATGTCCGATCGCTTCAGACGCGGTCGATGATCCCCACCCTCCCTTCCGCCCGGGAGCAGTGGGCACCGCAGTAGAAGTGGCCGTCCACCTCCACGCCCTGGCCGATGATCTGGCACCGGCAGTGCTCGCAGATCGGCGCCATGCGGTGGATGGCGCAGGAGAAGCAGTCGAAGACGTGCACCGCGCCCTGCGCGTGCACCTCGAATGTCATGTGGTAGTCGTTTCCGCAGACCTCGCAACGTGCCATGGGGCACAGGGTGCGGGCTGCGGGGCGCGGTGGGGGAGCGGCGGGCGGGCGTGTTGGGCCGACTTCACCTGTTTGGTGCGGGGGCCACATCCCGCAGCAGCTGGGTGAAGGCCGCCTCGTCGATGACCGGGGTGGAGAACGACCGGGCCTTGGTGAGCTTGGAGGTGAAGGACTCCGGGTCATTGGTGACCAGCAGGCTGGTGAGCCGGGAGACACTGGTGGCCACGTGCAGCCCGGCCTCGGTCGCCTGATCCTCCAGCAGCTCGCGGTCGATCGAGGTGTCGCCGGAGAACGCCACCCGCATGCCCTGGACGAGCTGCCCGCCCGGCTCGTAGCGCCCCGGGTTGGGGTACGGGCAGGCCGGGCGCTTGCGGCTGGGGCGCCAGCCCGTCTGGCGGTACGACCGCTGGTAGCCGATCGCCGCCCGGGGGGTGTCGGACCACTCGGCCAGCGGCTGGCAGGCCAGCAGGGGCAGCCGCAACCCGCCCGCGGCGGCCGCGTGCAGACTCGGCTGGAAGGTCTCGGCGAGCACCCGCGCGTCGTCCAGGGCGTGGTGGGCGCGCTGCTGGACCACTCCGTAGTGCGCGGCCAGGGACTCCAGCTTGTGGTTGGGCAGCGGCAGGCCCAGCTCCTTGGAGAGCGCGATGGTGCACAGCCGCTGCCGCACCGGCGCGGCGCTCCTGGCGCGCGCGTACTCCCGGGCGAGCATCGACCAGTCGAACACCGCGTTGTGCGCGACCAGCACCCGGCCGTCCAGGCGCCCGGCCAGCTCGCCCGCGATGTCCGCGAAGAGCGGGGCGCCGGCCAGCACATCGGCGGTCAGGCCGTGGATCCACACCGGGCCCGGGTCGCGCTGCGGGTTGACCAGGGTGTACCAGTGGTCCTGCACCGCGCCCCGCGCGTCCAGCTGGTAGACCGCGGCGGACACGATCCGGTCGTCTCGGGCGAGGCCGGTCGTCTCGACGTCGACGACCGCGTATCCCTCCGGATAGTCGGCCGGCCACGGGGAGGGCGGCGGTGCGAACCGTGGTGCGGCTGCCATGCGGTCATCGAGCATGGTCAATGAGGATACGGGCCGCCGCCGACACCCACGCGCGCCCGGGCCCGAAACGGAGCCGGCTACGGGGATGTGACGGCGCCTCGGGTTGTGGCCGAGGGGCCGCGGATCACGGGGTGGTGCGGCACGGTCACTTCAGGGCTCCCATCGTGACGCCGGTCCGCCAGTAGCGGCGCATCGCCACCATCATGATCGCCATGGGCACGATGGACAGCAGCGCGCCCGTCAGCACCAGGCTGGTCAGGTCGACGCCGGACTCCAGGCGGTTGCCGGTCCAGTTGTACAGGCCCAGGTTGAGGGTCCAGTTCCGCTCACCGCGCAGCACGGTCAGCGGGAGGAAGAAGGCGTTCCAAGTGTTGACGAAGGCGAGCAGGAACACGGTGGCGCCGCCCGTCGTCATCATCCGCAGCACGATGCTGAAGAAGATCCGCAGCTCGCCGGCGCCGTCGAGGCGGGCCGCTTCCAGGAGTTCGTAGGGGATCGTGGACTCGGTGTACACCTTGGCCAGGTACACGCTGAACGGGTTGATCAAGCAGGGGATCAGCATCGCCCAGGGCGTGTCGACCAGTCCGATCTCCGAGAACAGCAGGTACAGCGGCAGGGTGAGCAGGGCGAGCGGAATCAGGAACGAGCCCACTACGCACGCGAACACCACGTTGCGCCCCGGAAACTCGAAGCGGGCGAGGCCGTAGCCCGCGGCGAGGGCGACGAGGGTGCCCCCGAGGGATCCGACGCCCGCGTACAGGAACGAGTTGAACGTCCAGCGCAGGAAGATGCCGTCGTGGTAGGTGAACAGCTGGTGCAGGTTGTCCCACAGGTGCATGCCGGAGAACCACAGGCCGTTCGTCTGGTACAGCCCGACCCGGTCCTTGGTCGCGGCGACGATCAGCCACCACACCGGGAACATGCTGTACACGCTGGCCAGGATCAACCCGATCAGCAGGAAGCGCTGACCACCCCGCCCGCGGGAGGCGCCGTCCGGGCGGGTCAGCCGCCGGACGGTAGGGACGGGGGGCCGTTTGGTGTCGTTGTCCATCAGCATCATGAGTCGGCCTTCCTCGAGGTCAGCCGGTAGAAGAGGAAGGAGGCCACGCCGAGGATGAGGGCGAGCAGCACCGACAGGGCCGCGGCGTAGTGGTAGTTGCCGGAGTTGAACGCCTGGTTGTAGATGACCATGATCGGGGTGAAGCTGTCGCTGACCGTCTGCGGAGTGACGTTCCGGAACAGGGCGGGCTCGTTGAAGATCTGGAGCATCTGGATGATCGAGAGCAGACCGGTCAGGACGAGGGCGCCGCGCACATGGGGGATCTTGATGCTCCGGGCGATGCGGATCTCCGAGGCACCGTCCAGCCGGGCCGCCTCGAACAGCTCACGGGGCACACCCTGGAGCGCCGAGTAGATGATCACCATGTTGTAGCCGATGCCGTGCCAGGTCAGCAGGTTGCCTATGGACGGCCAGACCATCGAAGGCGCGAAGAAGTTCCAGTCGAACCCGAAGAACTCGCCGAGCGGCGTCAGCGGCCCCACGGCGGGGCTGTAGAGGTTGACCCATACGATCGCCGCGACCACCCCGGGGATCATGTAAGGGACCAGCAGGAGGATCCGGAACCGGCCGGCCGCCCGCGAGGTGAGCGCGTCCAGGAGCAGCGCCAGCACCAGGCTGATGAGCAGCATCACCGGGATCTGCACGCAGGCGAACAGCACGACCCGCAGGATGGAGTTCATGAACGCCGAGTCGGTCAGGCCATGCTGGTAGTTGTCCAGGCCGACGAACTCCTTGGTGGCGCCGCCGAGCCCGAGTCCCGACTGCTTCTCCAGGAACAGCGACTGGTAGACGGCGTACCCGATGGGGAGCAGGTACAGGAAGACGAAGCCGAGCTGGAAGGGCACCGTGAAGGCGGCGCCCTTCCAGCGCTGGGAACGGACCATCGGGTGCGCCTCAGCCCTTGACGTTGATGCCGCGGGACTTCAGGTCGTCGACCGTCCACTTCTGCATGTGCGCGAGCAGGTCGGTGACCTTCTGCTCCTTGTTCATGACCTTCGCCCAGCCGCTCTGCAGTTCGGTGAACATCGCGGTCCAGTTCGGCCCGAAGGTCCAGTCGGTGGTGACCGTGGCCAGACTGTCCGTGACGACCTTCTTGGCCGGTTCGTAGTTCTTGCCGAGCAGCTTGGAGGAGATCGCCTCGGCGATGTACGCGTTGCTGTCGGCCAGTGCGGGCATCACGCCGTTGCCGGTCTCCGGGCTCGCCATCGTCTTGACCGCGCCGGTGTTGGTGGACATCCACAGCGCGGCTTCGGCGGCCTGCTGCTGGTTCTTGCACTGCTTGGTCACCAGGGTCACGCCGCCGCTCTGGTTGGTGCCGGCCGGCGTTTTGGCCGCCTCGCCCTGGAACGTCGGCCACGGCGACAGCGCCCACTGGCCGTTGGACTTGGTGAAGTTCTGCACCATGCCCGCCATCTGCCAGGTGGAGATCTGCCGGGTCGCCGTGCCGCCCTTGTCGTAGTTGCGCTGCACGGCCGCGTAATCCGCGAAGGACAGCTTGGAATTCAGGTCGTTGTCGATGATCTCCTGGATCACCTTCGCCGCCTTGAGGGTGCCCTCGTCCTGGAAGTTCACCTTCCAGGAGTTGCCGTCGATGGCGTACCAGTGCGCTCCCGCCTGCATGGCGAGCACCTCCAGGGTGCTCGGGTCCTCACCGGCGTAGTTGGTGATCTTGATGCCGTGCTTCTTCAGCACCTTGCCCGCGGCGATGAAGTCGTCCCAGGTCGCGGGCGGCTTGAGACCGTACTTCTCGAAGATGTCGGTGCGGTAGATGGTGAAGGCGGGCGCCGAGCTGGTGGGGACGCCGTAGATCTTGCCCTGCACCTGCGCGCCGGCCCACGACCCGGCGTTGAACTTGTCCTTGCTCGGCTCCACGTACGTGGTGATGTCGGCGAGCGCGCCCTGGGAGACCCAGGTCGTCACATACTCGGCGGTGTTCTGCACCAGGCAGGGCGCGTTGCCGGCCTTGACCGCGTTGGTCAGCTGCTTCTGCATGGTCAGCTGGTCGGTGACCTTCGTGTACTCGAGCTTGACGTCCTTGTGGCTGGCGTTGAACGCCTTGACGACGGCTTCTTGGCCGTTGGCCCAGCCCCAGAAGGGGAGGGTCACCGGACCGGAAGACCCGGAGGACGCGTCGTCCCCGGATCCGCCGCAGGCGGAGAGCAGACCTGTCAGTGCGAGACCGGCGACGGCGGCGCGGGCGAACCTTCGCCTGGGGCTGGTGAAGTTCATCGGACCGTAATCCTTCGGAAAGTGGGCGTCTCAGAACGAGAGGACGGCGGCTCGGGGCGTTGGCCAGGAACGGCGTTCCGGAGACCGTCGGCTTGCGGGTGCGGGGACCCGCCAAGCAAAAGCTGTAGTAAGCGGTTCCAGGACGGTAGGCCGACGGCTCCGCAGATAGCAAGAGGCGTGCGGGAAATTGTTACGGCCGGCTGTCCGTGGGATCACGTTCGAGCGAGGGTCGGCCGCCCCTCGACTGTGCGAAGTCACCACAGCTCATAGCGGGTCTTGCCCAGGTCGTCGCGGCCTCGGGCGAATGCCGGGCACCGACTCGGTGGGGCGGGTGAACAGTGCCGGTAAACGCTTTCGTAACGTGGTGCTGGGAGCGGCGTTACGCGGGCCGGGCGGGCGGTTGCACGGAGTGTCGTACGACGACATGGGTGCCCAGCACCAGATGGTCGCCGTCGCTGCCCCGGCGGCGACCCGGTCCGGCCTCGCGCCGGTCGGCCACGGCGCGCAGCGCCACGCGGCCCATTTCCTCGTACGGCACGTGCACGGTGGTCAGCTGGGGGGTGAGCTGAGAGGCCAGCGGGATGTCGTCGTAGCCGACGATCGACACGTCCTCGGGCACCCTGAGGCCCGCCGCGCGCAGCGCCTGCATGGCCCCCGCGGCGACCACGTCGGTTCCGGCGAGTACCGCTGTGAAGTCCACTCCCTCCCGCAGGCTCGCCTCCACCGCGTCGTACCCGTGCCTGTAGTCGTAGGAGCCGTGCCGCACCATGCCCGGATCGAAGGGCACGCCGTACGCCTCGAAGGCCCGCTGGGCGCCGCTCAACCGGTCCTGGGCCGTGGTGAGGTCGGCAGGGCCCGGCAGCACCAGGACCCGCCGGTGGCCGACCGACAGGAGGTGGCTGGCCATGGCGTACGCGCCGCCCCCGTTGTCGTAGTCGACCGTCGTCGCCGGGACGTCGCCCTCCAGCGGCGGTCTGCCGACCAGCACGAGGTGTGAGCCCGCCGCGTCCAAGGAGCGCGCGAACCGACCCATCCGTAGCTGGTACTCGTCGAAGTCGTAGGCACCGCCGAGCAGGACGACCGCGGCCACGCCCTGCTGGCGCATCAGGTTCACCAGCGCCAGCTCCCGCTCGGGATCGTCCCCGGTCGTGCCGACCAGCGAGAGCCAGCCGCGCAGCGAGGCGGCCCCCTCGACACCCTGAGCCACGTGGGCGAAGGCCGCGCCGGTGATGTTGTTGATGAGGATCGCCACGGTCGGTGTGCCGCCACCGGCCAGGGAGCGGGCGTGGGCGTTGGTGACGTAGTCCAGGTCCTGTACGACCTTCATCACCCGGCGGCGCAGGTCGTCCGACACCGGATAGTTGCCGGACAGCACGCGCGACACGCTCGCCACGGAGACGCCCGCGCGCTCCGCCACGTCGCGGATGGTTGCCCGCCCGGCGTCAGCCGGCGCCTTACGCTGACTCACGTTGCGGCTCCTTCGCCGTAGTGACCGGTCGGTGCTGAAACCGTATCCCATCGTTACTCCTGGCAGGACTGCTTGTGGACGGCAGGACCGCCTGTCGGCCGCGGGGCGTCAGGCCACCCGGGCGAGATCCGCGTGCCGCACCTCGTGTGCCAGCGGAAGGCCCGCGGCCAGGCGCTCCAGCTCCTCCGTGACGATGCGGCCGAGCCGCTCCATCTCGTTGCCGAGCGAGCCCGCGATATGCGGGGTGAGGAAGACGTTGGGGAGCGTGTACAGCGGGGAGTCGGCCGACAGCGGCTCGGGTTCCGTGACGTCGAGGACCGCGTGCAGCCGGCCCGTGGCCAGCTCGTCGGTGAGCGCTTCGGGGTCGACCAGCGCGCCCCGGGAGGTGTTGATCAGCACACCGCCGTCCCGGATCAGGGCGAGCCGGGCCCGGTCGAGCATGCGGTGGGTCTCAGGGATGTCGGGGGCGTGGAGGGAGACGATGTCGCTGCGGCGCAGCAGATCTTCCAGGGACAGGAGGCCGACGCCGAGCGCGGCGGCCTCGGCGGCGTTCACATAGGGGTCGTAGAGCAGGACCTCGAAGTCGAACGGCCGCAGCAGGTCGAGGAGGCGACGGCCGACGCGCGAGGCGCCGATGATCCCGATCCGGCGGCCGAGGTTGCCGGTGGTGGCGGTCTCGGCGGGGGAGGGGCGGGCGTGTGTGGCGCGAAAGCGCTCGCGGTGCGTGAACGCGTCCTTCCCGGTCAGCAGGATCATCGCGAGCGTGTACTCGGCGACCGGCAGCGCGTTGCCGGTGACCGCGCTGGAGACGCTGATGCCGCGTTCCCACAGGGCCTCGCCGATGAGCGAGCGGACGGAGCCCCCGGCGTGCAGGACCGCGCGCAGGCGGGGCGCCGCGGTCAGGGTGTCCGCGTCGAGACGGGGGCAGTCCCAGCCGGTGATCAGCACCTCGGCGTCGGCCAGCGCCGCGATGGCACGCGGTGGGGTGAAGTCCTGGAGGACCAGCGAGGGGTCGATCTCGGCTGTCTGCTTCAGCCGTGCCATGAGAGGCGGGGGGAGGAGCAGGGGGAGGTGCACCGGATCCATGGCGAACACGGCCCTCGGCAGCTGGGCGCTGGGCATGACCCTCCTGAGGTGCGTGCGGGAAACATTTTCTGAAAGCGTCTTCTACGCTATATCCGGCCCGAACGAGGGTCAATCGATGGGCCCGGTGGCCGGGGCCCAGAAGCCGGGGCGGAAGCGACCTGGTGGTTCCCGGGGTTTTTCGAAAGTGTGAGAGGACTCTTGACGTACTTTCCGGACAGGCAGACACTCTGGCCACCGGTTGTAGGAACCGTTTGCTACCTGTTACTTCGCCTCACTCCGGAGGGAGCACGGATCCGTCGCCGGGATGTCGACGTCCGGCGTCAAGCGACCTGCCTGGAGTGACCTCCCGTATCTCTCATCTCCCTCTGTAAGCGCAAGGAGTTACGCATGTCCCCGTCCCCGTCACGCCGCACCGCCCTCCAGGCGGCCGGCGCCACCGTGCTCGCCGCCGGTCTCACCAACCTGACGGCCACGGCGGCCCGGGCGGAGGATCCCTCGCCCGGCGTGCCCCAGTTGGTGACGTACACCGTTCCGGCGGGAGCCCCGGTCAACACCGGCAGCTTCACCGTAAAGGTCCGTGTTCCCGGCGGCAGTTGGCAGACCCTCGGCGTCTACCGGCCCACCCTCGCCGAGATCAATCCCGCCACGGGCAGCAAGAAGCAGTACAACTCGAGCCTCGCCCACTTCGACTTCTCGGGGCAGGTCGAGGTCGAGGTGACGTACATCAAGGGCGGTGTGCAAAAGGTCCGGGTGCGGCCCGATTCCTACGGCATCAAGCCCGACGTACTCGCCGACACGCTCCGGTTCACCCTGGACAGACCGCGCAACATCGTCGTCCAGATCAACGACGACATCTTCGACTCCCTGCACCTGTTCGCCCGTGAGATCGAGAAGAAGCGGCCCAAGGCCGACGACCCCGACGTCATCTACTTCGGCCCCGGCATCCACAACACCGCCGACGGCTTCCTGAACGTCCCCTCCGGCAAGACCGTGTACGTCCACGGTGGCGCTGTCCTCAAGGCCACGGTCGTTTTCCGGGACGTGCGGAACTCCCAGCTCATCGGCCGGGGCATGCTCGCGGGGACGAAGGACGGCGGCACCCTCGTCGAGAGCTCGAAGAACATCGACATCGGCGCCGTCACCATGCTCAACCCCAACGGCTACGCCCTCAAGATCGCGGAGTCCACCGACGTCTCCGTCGAGGGCATGTGCTCCTTCAGCTCCAAGGGCTGGGGCGACGGCATCGACATCTTCTCCAGCACCCATGTCACCATCGACGGCGTCTTCATGCGCAACTCCGACGACTGCATCGCGATCTACACCCACCGCTGGGACTACTACGGCGACACCAAGAACATCACCGTCAAGAACTCCACCCTCTGGGCGGACGTCGCCCACCCCATCAACGTGGGCACGCACGGCAACACCGATGACCCCGAGGTCCTGGAGAACCTCACCTTCAAGAACCTCGACATCTGCGACCACCGCGAACCCCAGATGGGCTACCAGGGCTGCCTCGCGCTCAACGCGGGCGACTCCAACCTGATCAGGAACGTGCGCGTCGACGGCATGCGCGTCGAGGACTTCCGCTGGGGCCAGCTCATCCACATGCGCGTCATGTACAACACGAAGTACAACACCTCGGTCGGCCGCGGCATCGAGAACGTCTACGTCAAGGACCTCTCCTACACCGGCAAACCGCTCGCGACCTGCATGGTGCTCGGCTACGACGCCGACCACCCGATCAAGGACGTCACCTTCGAGAACCTCGTCCTGGGCGGCGCGGTCATCGCCGACTCGATGAAGAAGCCCGGCTGGTACCTCACCACCGACTTCGTGCCGATGCACGTCAACGAGCACGTCACGAACCTCAGGTTCATCACCACCGCCGAGGCAGAGGCGGCCGCAGCGTCATGACGACCCCCGCACCGAGCCGCCGCGGCTTCCTCGGCGGCACCGCGGCCCTGCTGCTGGCCTCGGGCGCGAGCGGACTGCTCGCGCCCGGCCCGGCGCAGGCCCAGGACAACACCGGCCTCCGGGCCTTCGCCCACCCCGGGCTGCTGCACAGTGCCGCGGACCTCGCCCGGATGAAGTCGGCGGTCGCCGCCAAGGAATCCCCCGTCTACGACGGATACCTGGCGCTCGCCGCCAACGCCCGCTCCCAGGCGTCGTACACCGTGCAGAACACCGGCCAGATCACCTCCTGGGGCCGTGGCCCCTCCAACTTCATGAACCAGGCCGTGGCCGACTCGGCCGCCGCCTACCAGAACGCCCTCATGTGGTGCGTGACCGGCGAGCGCGCCCATGCCGACAAGGCCCGCGACATTCTGGGCGCCTGGTCGGCCTCGCTCACCGCCGTCACCGGAGCGGACGGCCCGCTCGGCGCCGGGCTCCAGGCCTTCAAGTTCGTCAACGCGGCAGAGCTGCTGCGGCACACCGGCTACGACGGCTGGGACATGGCCGACATCACGCGCTGTGAGGAGTCCTTCCTGCGCGTGTGGTATCCGGCCGTGTCGCCGTACATGCTGTACGCCAACGGCAACTGGGACCTCACCTCCCTCCAGACCATCCTCGCCATCGGCGTCTTCTGTGAGGAGCCCGCGCTCTTCGAGGACGCCCTGCGCTTCGCCGCGGCCGGCGCGGGCAACGGCAGCGTCCGGAACCGCGTCGTCACCGACGAGGGCCAGGGCCAGGAGAGCGGCCGCGACCAGGCCCATGAACAGCTCGCCGTCGGCCTGATGGGTGACGCCGCGCAGGTCGCCTGGAACCAGGGCGTCGACCTGTGGGGCTTCGACGACCATCGCATCCTGGCCAACGCCGAGTACGCAGCCCGCTACAACCTGGGCGGCGATGTCCCCTTCACACCCGACCTCGACCGCACCGGCAAATACATCAAGACGACCGTCTCGAACAAGGTCCGCGGCACGCTGCCGCCGATCTACGAGATGTACTACGCCCACTACGCCGGTGTGCGGGGCCTGGACACCCCGTACACGAAGAGCGCGGTCTTCCGGGGCACGGACGGCGCCCGCGTCGTCGAGGGCGGCAACGACGACCTGCCGAGCTGGGGCACCCTCGCCTACGCGGGGGCCAAGGCCCCCTCGCCGGCCGCGCCCACACCGCCGGCCGGCGTCACAGCGGTGGGGAAGGACCAGGCCGTCACCGTGACCTGGCTGCCCTCCGCCTGGGCGGACTCGTACGCGGTCCTGCGCGCCACCAGCCCCGAGGGCTCGTACGAGCGGATCGCCTCCGGCATCGACAAGCCGACGTACACCGACAGCGACGTACATGCCGGACGGATGTACTACTACACAGTCAGCGCCACCAACGCGCTGGGCACGAGCGGCCACTCGGGCCGGGCGTCGGCCACCGCCGGGCTCCCGGGCCCCTGGTCCACCCGGGACGTGGGGGACGTCGCGATCCCCGGCTCCGCCGCCTTCGACGGCGAGCGCTTCGTCCTGGAGGCGAGCGGCACCGCGGACACCTACCGCCTGGCGCACCTCCCGCTGTCCGGCGACGGCACGGTCACCGCGCGGATCGTGTGGCCGCTCAGCTCGCAGTACTCCAAGATCGGCGTCACCGTGCGCGGCTCCCTCGACGCGGCCGCCCCGCACGCCTCGATGCTGATCCAGGGGCTGCCGCTGCACACCTGGAGCGGCGTGTGGACCGTGCGCCCGAAGGCCGGGGCGTCCGTCTCGGCCACCGGCAGCACCCCCGTGCCGCCGTCCCAGCAGGAGTCGATCACCACCAAGGCCTCCTTCCCGATCTCCGACCTCGGTGAGCTGCCCGAGTCGGCCACACCGCTGGAGGCCCCGTACGTCGAGGGCGCGGGCGACGGCTACCGGCTGCGGGCGCCGTACTGGGTGCGGGTGACCCGGAAGGGCAGCCGCTGCACCGGAGCCATCTCCCCGGATGGCATCCGGTGGACGGAAGTCGGCTCCACCGAGGTCGACCTGGGGGGTACCGCGTACGCGGGGCTCGCGCTCACCTCCTGCCTGGGCGTCGACGAGGACTACGCCGAGACCGGCACCGGCGCCTTCGACAACGTCACCGTGACCTCCGCCTCCGGCGAGGGCTGGTCGGTGCCGCGCCCCGCGCGCACCGCCACCGACCTGCGGGCCCGGGCCGGCGCCGACGCCGTCGAGCTCGCCTGGACGGATTCCGACCCCGCCGCCCGCTACACCGTGCTGAGAGCGGCGCGCGCGGGCGGCCCCTACGGGACGCTCGCCACCGGCGTCCAAGCGGTCGGCTTCGGCACCCGGGTCCGGTACGCGGACGCGACCGGGACGCCCGGGAAGACGTACCACTACGCCGTCGCGAAGACCAGCACGAGCGGGCGCGGACCGCGTTCGACCTCGGCGAGCGCCGAGATGCCGAGGCCGTCCATTCCCCGACTCACCTCCCCAACCACCGCTTTCGCCAACAAGGGCGCCGACTTTCGCCATCTGCTGCGGGCCTCGCACGAGCCCATACGGTTCACCGCGGTCGGTCTGCCCGAAGGCCTGCGCATCGACAAGCGCACCGGACTCGTCTCCGGAATCCCCACCGAGACCGGAGAGTTCTCGGTCACGACCACCGCGGGCAACGCCTCCGGGACGGCATCCGGCACCCTGACCCTTACGGTCGGCACGCCCCCACCCGACCCGTGGTCCCACGGCGATCTCGGCGATGTCGTCCTCGACGACCGTGCCTTCGGGACCTTCGGCGTGGTGGCGATCCGTACCCCGGGCAGCACGTCGTACCACGAAGGGACCTTCACCGTCCGCGGCGCCGGTGTGGACCTGACCGTCAACAACCAGGGGATGACCGGGCAGTTCGTGCGGCAGCCCGTCATCGGGGACTGTCAGGTCACCGCCCGTCTCATCTCTGGTACCGGTGCCACCGCCGACCGCGTCGGCCTGCTGATGGCCAAGTCCCTGTCCCCCTTCGACCAGGCGGCCGGAGCGATCGTCACGGCCGGGACCAGCGCGCAGCTCATGCTGCGCACCACCGTGGCGGGCGCCTCCGCGTTCTCCGGCACCACCACCGTCCGACTCCCTCTGCTGCTGCGGCTGACGCGCACCGGGACCGCCTTCGCCGCGGCTGTCTCGGCCGATGACGGCGCCACGTGGACCTCCCTCGCCTCCGGGGAGATCTCCGGCTTCGGTGACGCCCCCTACTACGTGGGTCTCGTGGTCTGCTCCCGCAGCCCGCTGGCCCACAGCGCCACGCGGTTCGAGGAGGTGAGCGTCAGCGCACCGGGCTGAAGGTGCCCCTCACTCCGCGACCGGCAGCCGGCGCAGCCTGACCACGCTCGCCGGGTCCGAGTGCCGGTCGTGGCTCAGCTCCCAGCCCAGCTCGCGGGCCGCCCGGACGACGTACTCGGCGCCGACGCCGCGGAAGCAGCGCAGCTCGACGTCGTACGGGCCGGGCGGCGGGGGCTTCTTGGCGGCACGGGCGTCCGCTTCCTTGCGGGTCCACTCGGCGAGCTTCTTGTCGACGCGCGCCCGGTAGAAATCCGCGTCGCCCTCGTGCAGCAGCTCGGGGAGCGTCACACACCAGCGCGGCCACACCGCCACGCGGTCCCCGGCCCAGTCGATCAGTGAGAAGAAGCCCTTCTCGAACCCGGGTATCAGCGCGAGCACCTCCCCGACGACCGCGACCGCGAGGAGGACCAGGAAGCCGGCCACCAGCAGCACCCACCACACCGGCAGGACCAGCACGGTGAGCAGGAACACGGGCACCAGCAGGGCCAGGGGACGGGCGGGGAGCGGCCCCCAGGCGTCGTCGCGCTCCACGGACGGTCCTCTCACGGCATCGGGCATACGTACGGGCCGCCGGGCGGAACCCGCCCGACGGCCCGTGCATTGTGTCAGTCTCCTACTTGGCGACCGCGTCCAGGGCGTCCGCGATGCCGGCCCCGTAGAAGCCGTTGTACGCGGGGCTGCCCTCGCACACCGCGTCGACCTTGCCGTCACCGTTGATGTCGTACGGGTCGGGGCAGGCGGTGTCGTCGGCCTGGGCCTTGAGCAGCGCCTTGACCTGCCCGGCGGAGGCGTGCGGGTGGGTGCTCTTGATGAGCGCCGCCACACCGGCCACATGCGGGGAGGCCATGGAGGTGCCCGCCATGTAGCCGTACTTGCCGCCCGGGAGGGTGTTGTAGATGAGCCCGCTCTCCGCCGGGGGCGCCGGCTTCTGGTACACGGTGCTGTCGCCGCCGGGGGCGGCGATGTCGATCACACCGAGACCGTAGTTGGAGAAGGAGGACTTGAGCCCCTTGGCCCCGGTCGAGGCCACGGTGACCACGCCCGGCAGCTGGGTGGGGATGTCCAGGCAGGTGCGCGGGTCGATCTCGCGGTCGCCCGGGGTGGTGTCGTTGGGGCTGGAGGGGTCGGTGATGGAGTCGGCGGCCAGGTCGTAGCTCTCGTTGCCCGCCGCGGCCACATTGACCACGCCCTTGCGCTCCGCGTAGCGCGTGGCGCGGGTGACGGCGTCGACGAGGGCCTTCTGGTCCGGGTCGGTGGTGCAGTTGAAGTACCAGGGGTCGGTGTAATAGCTGTTGTTGGTGACGTCCACGCCGTGCTCGGCGGCCCAGACGAAGCCGCACACCACGGCCTCGGTGTAGAAGAAGCCGTCGGTCGTGGACACCTTGATGCCGGAGACCTTGACGCCCGGGGCCACCCCGGTGACGCCGATGCCGTTCTTCGCGGCGGCGATCTCCCCGGCGACATGGGTGCCGTGCGGGCTCTCGGAGGCCGAGGGCCGCCAGGCGCCGTCGGCGGTGTTCGGCTTGCCGCCGACGCAGTTGACCGACGCCTTGCGGTCGAAGTTGGGGGCGAGGTCGGGGTGGGTGTCGTCCACGCCGGTGTCGATCACGCCCACGGTGACGTCCCGGCTGCCCAGGCTCTTCTCGTGGGCCTTGTCCGCCTTTATGGCGGGCAGGTCCCACTGGAGCGGCTCCAGCGGGTCCTGCCCGGCGGCGGCCCGCGCGGCGACGGCCTTCTGCTGCTTCTCGGTCAGCATCTGCGGCGCGCCCATGTCGGTGGTGGACTGGGCCGACAGCGGGGCGGTGCGGGTGGAGCCCGCGGAGGCCACGCCGCGCACGGTGCGGATGGTCTTGGCGAAGTCGGGGTTGGCGGAGTGGACGACGATGACGCCGATCCGGTCGTACGAGATGACCACGCTGCCGCCGGCCTCGGCGATGGCCTTCTTCACCCGGGCCGCGTTCCCGTGGCCGGGCCGGGTGTTGACGACATAGCTCAGCGACGGGCCGTCGGCCGTGGCGCCCGAGGCCGTGGCCGGGCCGTCGCCGGAGCCGCCGGCGGCGGTGGCGGTCGTGGGCAGGAAGGCCAGGGCGGCCGTCAGCGCCAGGGCGGCCGGTATGGCGGCGGTGCGCGGCGGCAGGGCGGAGGAGCGTGACGTCATGGGTACTCCGGTTCTGATGGTTGGGCGGGCTGGGGCGTGGGGCGTGACGCTGCGGCCGCTCACTTGGTGACCGCGTCCAGCGCGTCGACGATGCCGTAGCCGTAGAAGCTGTTGATGTGCTTGGTGCCGGCGCAGGCGGCGTCTATGTCACCGTCGCCGTCCGGGTCGTACGGGCCGGTGGGGCAGCCCGGGTTGTCCGCCTGGGCCTTCAGCAGCCACTGGATCTCCTGCGGGCTCGCCTTGGGGTGCGTGCTCTTCAGGAGCGCCGCGACCCCCGCCACATGCGGCGAGGCCATCGAGGTGCCCTGGAGATAGGCGTAGTCGCCGCCGGGCATGGTGGACAGGATGCGGCCGTCCTTGGCGGGCAGCTCGGGCACCTGGTACTTGTCGCCGCCGGGGCCCGCCACATCGATCTGCCCCAGGCCGTAGTTGGAGTAGTACGACTTCAGGGAGGTCACGCCGGTCGCGGCGACCGTGACCACGCCGGGCAGCTGGGTGGGCACGTCCGGGCAGGCCGACGGGTCGACGGTGCGCTCGACGGGGGTGGTGTCGTTGGGGCTGCTGGTGTCCGTGAGCGAGCCGGCCGCGAGGTCCTGGCTGGAGTTGCCCGCCGAGGCGACGTTGACCACGCCCTTGCGCTGCGCGTACGCCGTGGCCCTGCCGACGGCGTCGACGATCGCCTTCTGGTCCGGGTCGGCCACGCAGTTGTACTTCCACGGGTCCACGTAGTAGCTGTTGTTCGTCACCTCGACGCCGTGGTCGGCGGCGAAGACGAAGGCGCACACCACGCTCTCCGCGTAGAACAGGCTCGTCGTCGGCTCGCTGACCTTGATGGCGGAGACCTTCACCCCGGGCGCGACCCCGGCCACGCCCACGCCGTTGCGCGCGGCGGCGATCTCCCCGGCCACATGCGTGCCGTGGTAGTCCTCGGCCGGGTCCCACGGGCGCCAGGCACCGGGGCTGGTGTCGGCCACGCCGCCGACGCAGCTGGCCGACTGGGCGCGCGAGAAGTTGGGGGCCAGGTCGGGGTGGGTGTCGTCCACGCCGGTGTCGATGACCGCGACGGTGACCTTGCGGCTGCCCGGGTTGACCTTGGCGGCCTGGTCGGCCTTGATGGCGGGGATGTCCCACTGGAGGGACTCCAGCGGCTCCTGCCCGGCGGCCCGCGCCTTCGCCGCGGCGGTCTCCGAGGTACGGGGCGCCGCCACCTTCTCGGGTTGGCCGACCTCGGTGGTGGCGGCGGCGGTCAGCGGCGCGGTGCGGGACGCACCCGCGGACTGGACGCCGCGCACCTGACGGATCGTCTTGGCGAAATCGGGGTCAGCCGAACGGGCGACGATGACTCCTATTCGGTCATAGGTGGCCACCACCGAGCCGTGAGCGGCGGTGATCGCCTTCTCCACCTTGCCGACGGTGCCCTGGTCGGTGGCGGTGTTGACCACGTACGACAGCGACGGGCCGTCGGCCGTGGCCGAAGAGGTGGGCGCGCCCCGGGGGATGGCCGAGGCCGCCTGGGGGAGCAGGACGAGGGACGCGGTGAGCGCCAGCCCGGCCGGCACCGCCGCCAGGGCGCGCCGTCGTCTGATGCCCGGATGTGCCGGTCTGCGATGAGCCATGGGGTCTCCACATCATCCGTACAGACCGCCCGGCGCGAGTCGCGCGTAGGCGGGTACATGACGAGCGAAACTATCGTTGATCAAGGGCCTCATCAAGGCATTCCGGAGGAAATCGCGCCACAGTACCCGGAGTCAAACACTCCATCGGCTTATTCCTCCCTTTCAACTACCAGCCTCTGTCGAACGGCCCGGCCTCCCCCTACCATGCGTGATCTGGATCACGAGAACCACCGTACTTACGTCCCGTCAGAACGCCAGTCACCGGGAGAGACCGTGGACACCGCGCCGGCCAGCGATCGCCCTGACGATCAGCGACAGCAAGAAGATTCCCCGTACGTCGAGGTGCAAGCGAGTGCGGAGTTCGGCGAACTGCGCCGCACCCACCGCTCGTTCGCCTTTCCGCTCACCATCGCGTTCGTCAGCTGGTACCTGCTGTACGTGCTGCTGTCCAACTACGCGGACGGCTTCATGGACACCAAGGTGGCCGGCAACGTCAACGTCGCTCTGGTGTTCGGCCTCGCTCAGTTCCTGACCACCTTCCTCATCGCCTGGTGGTACTCCCGGCACGCCGCCGCCAAGCTCGACCCGCAGTCGGCGGCGATCAAGTCAACTCTGGACGGTGGCGCATGAGTATCCATCAGCTCGCGGTCGACAGCGCGTCCGACAACCGGCCGCTGATCATCACACTGTTCTCGGTCTTCGTCCTCGCGACCCTCGGCATCACCGTGTGGGCCGGCCGCCAGACCAAGGACGCCAACGACTTCTACGCCGGCGGCCGCTCCTTCAGCGGCTTCCAGAACGGCCTGGCCATCTCCGGCGACTACATGTCCGCCGCATCCTTCCTCGGCATCGCCGGTGCCATCGCGCTGGCCGGCTACGACGGATTCCTGTACTCGATCGGCTTCCTCGTCGCCTGGCTGGTCGCCCTCCTGCTGGTCGCCGAGCCGCTGCGCAACACCGGCCGCTACACGATGGGCGATGTGCTCGCCTACCGGATGCGCCAGCGCCCGGTCCGCACCGCCGCGGGCGTCTCCACCATCGTCGTGTCGATCTTCTATCTGCTGGCCCAGATGGCGGGCGCGGGCGTGCTGGTCTCCCTGCTGCTGGGCATCACCAACGAGGCGGGGAAGGTCCTCATCGTCGTCCTGGTCGGCGTGGTGATGATCCTCTATGTGACCATCGGCGGTATGAAGGGCACCACCTGGGTGCAGATGGTCAAGGCCGTCATGCTGATCGCGGGCGCCCTGCTGATGACCTTCCTGGTGCTGCTCAAGTTCGACTTCAACGTGTCCGACCTGCTGGGCGAGGCGGCGAAGAACAGCGGCATCGGTCACGCGTTCCTGGAGCCCGGCCTCAAGTACGGGCTCACCCCCACCACCAAGCTCGACTTCATCTCGCTCGGCATCGCCCTGGTGCTGGGCACCGCGGGCCTGCCGCACATCCTCATCCGCTTCTACACCGTCCCCACGGCCAAGGCCGCCCGTACGTCGGTGAACTGGGCGATCGGCATCATCGGCGCGTTCTATCTGATGACCATCGCGCTGGGTTTCGGCGCCGCCGCGCTGCTGGACCGGAACGACATCACGACATCGAACAAGGCCGGGAACACCGCCGCGCCGCTGCTCGCCGAGGAACTCGGCGGCCCGGTGCTGCTCGCCGTGATCTCCGCGGTGGCGTTCGCGACGATCCTCGCCGTCGTCGCCGGGCTCACCCTCGCCTCCTCGTCCTCCTTCGCGCACGACCTGTACGCCAACGTCATCCGCAAGGGCCAGGCCACGCAAGCGGAGGAGGTCAGGGCCGCGCGCTGGGCGACCGTCGGCATCGGCATCGTCGCCGTCGTGCTCGGGGTCTTCGCCCGCGACCTCAACGTCGCCGGACTCGTCGCACTGGCCTTCGCGGTCGCCGCGTCCGCCAACCTGCCGACGATCCTCTACAGCCTGTTCTGGAAGCGGTTCACCACCCAGGGCGCGCTGTGGTCCATCTACGGCGGGCTGGTCTCCTCGGTCGTCCTGGTGCTCTTCTCGCCGGTCGTCTCCGGCAAGGAGACCTCCATGTTCAAGCACGCCGACTTCTACTGGTTCCCGCTGGAGAACCCGGGACTGATCTCCATCCCGCTGGGCTTCCTGCTCGGCTGGGTGGGGTCCCTGCTGTCCAAGGAGGAGCCGGACAAGGCCAAGTACGCCGAGCTGGAGGTGCGCTCGCTCACCGGCCACGGCGCGCACTGACACCCCACCCGGCTGCGGCCCCGCCGCGGACCGGCCCGATGGCGCGGTGAGATTCACGAAACCCTGAATGTCACAGGCGTCGCGTACGCTGCGGGATAACTGACCGAAGCGTAGAGAAGGCGCGACATCGGGCACCAGTCCAGTCCGCGGAGGGGCCGCCATGCTGATCGACACGTACGGTCGTATCGCCACGGACCTGCGCGTATCGCTCACCGACCGGTGCAATCTGCGCTGCACCTATTGCATGCCGGAAGAGGGCCTTCAGTGGCTCGCCAAGCCGGACCTGCTCACCGACGACGAGATCGTCCGGCTGATCCGGATAGCCGTCGCGGACCTCGGGGTCACCGAGGTCCGCTTCACCGGCGGCGAGCCGCTGCTGCGCCCCGGGCTGGTCTCCATCGTCGAGCGCTGCGCCGCCCTCGACCCGCGCCCCCGGATGTCGCTCACCACCAACGGCATCGGCCTGGAGCGCACCGCGGCCGCCCTGCGCGGCGCCGGCCTGGACCGGGTCAATGTCTCGCTGGACACCCTGCGCCCCGAGGTCTTCCAGACCATGACCCGGCGCAAGCGCCACGCCGACGTCCTGCGCGGCCTGGAGGCCGCCCACGCCGCCGGGCTCACCCCGGTCAAGGTCAACGCCGTGCTGATGCCCGGGCTCAATGACGACGAGGCCCCCGACCTGCTCGCCTGGGCCATCGGACACGGCTACGAGCTGCGCTTCATCGAGCAGATGCCGCTGGACGCCCAGCACGGCTGGAAGCGCGACGGCATGATCACCGCCGGGGACATCCTGGCGAGTCTGCGCACGCGCTTCGAACTCACCTCCGAAGGCGACGGGGAGCGCGGCTCCGCCCCCGCCGAGCGCTGGCTGGTCGACGGCGGCCCGGCCCGCGTCGGGGTCATCGCCTCGGTCACCCGCCCCTTCTGCCGAGCCTGCGACCGCACCCGGCTCACCGCCGACGGACAGGTGCGCACCTGCCTGTTCGCCCGCGAGGAGTCCGACCTGCGCGGCGCGCTGCGCTCCGGCGCGCCGGATGAGGAGATCGCCCGGCTCTGGCGGCTGGCCATGTGGGGCAAGAAGGCCGGATCCGGCCTGGACGACCCCTCGTTCCTCCAGCCCGACCGCCCGATGTCAGCGATCGGCGGCTGACGCCCACTCCTCCAGGGGCACCACGTCCTTGAGGAAGCCGCGCACCCCGAGGAAGTCGGACAGATAGCCGCGGTGCTCCTCGCAGGCCAGCCAGGTCTTGCGGCGCTCCGGCGTGTGGATCTTCGGGTTGTTCCAGGCCAGCACCCACACGGCGGGGGCGCGGCAACCCTTCGCGGAGCAGATGACGACGTCGGGCTCGGAGGCGGACTCGGGAGTGTTCACACCGCAAACTCTACGGAAGCCGCGCTGGACATGGCGACGCCGGGCAGCCACGGGGGGAGCCGCCCGGCGTCGGTCCATCGCTCCGACGGGGGATGCGGAGCGCGTACGAAGTATGTCACGAGCGGCGGGGCACAGTGCACCGGAACCGCGCAATTGATCTGAGGAAATCCTGAGCTTACGGAAACAGTCCAGGTCAGCCGCGTTCGGAGCGTCCATCTTCGGAGGGCGCTCCACCGTCTTCCGCCGAGGCTTCCGCCTGGCCCGACTTGGAACGCCCGTTCTCCTGGCCGGAGATGAGCATCGGGCGCTGTGGCACGGGGATGAAGGTCCCGGGGAGCGACGGGGCGTTCTCCCGGCCCGCGTTCGCTATCACCACGGCGATGTACGGCAGCACCGCACCGAGCACCAGGGCCACGATGGCCACATGCCGCTCCACGTTCCACAGCACCGCGGCCAGCACGACGGACAGAGTCCGTACCGACATCGAGATGATGTAGCGCCGCTGCCGGCCCCGCACATCCTCGGCCAGCCCCTGCCGGGCCCCGGTGATCCGGAAGACCTCGGTTTCGCTGTGCTTCCGCATCACGTTCCACCACCCGATCGCCACACCGGAACTCCCCGCTTCCGGACGTACCCAACGTTACGCCCGGCGCCCAGGGGGTACGCGAGCGGGGCACCCTCGTGAGGGGTGATATCGCTACGCCGTACCGCGTATGGCGGACTACGAAATGCGTCGCAGCTTCATCTCCCGCAAGCTGACAAGAGGAGGCGACCATGAACTGGCTGTGGGCGATCATCGTAGGCCTGGTGCTCGGGGTACTCGCCAGGGCCATCCTGCCCGGCAGACAGCACATCCCGCTCTGGCTGACGACGATCTACGGCATCGGGGGCGCCATCCTGGGCAACGCGGTGGCCGGCTGGCTGGGGGTCCGGCACACCTCGGGCGTCGACTGGGTACGGCACATCCTCCAGCTCGCCGGAGCGGTGCTGATCGTCGCGCTGGGCACGCCGATGTACGCCGCGATCCGCGGCGACCGGAGACGGCGGGAACGGGCCTGAGGCCATACCTCAGACCCGCAGCTCAGGCCCGTGGCGCGCTACAGCCCCCGCAGCCGGGCGATCTTCCGCCCCGCCTTGAGGTACACGCTGCCCGAATCGGCCGTGAGCCCGGCGCCCGCCAGGACCTCCGCCGCCACCTCGGCCAGCGGCCGCACCGCCTGCGCCTCGGTGAGCACCGCGGACTCCTGCCCGCCCTCGGTCTCGACGACCAGGCGCAGCCCGTTCTGCTTGGCGACCCGCCGGGCCGCCGAGGCGCTCGGCTGGAACCCGAGCACCTTGCTCAGCACGGTCGCGACCGACTCGGCACCGTGCTCCGCCGCGTCGACCTCCGGCAGCGTCCCGACGTCCGTGAAGGACTTCTTCGAGAACTGCGCCACGAACCCGGCGCGCGCCGCCATCGCCGCCGTGAGGCCGTACAGCGCCGCCACCACCTCGCCCCCCAGCACCTTCTTCAGGTCCATCGGGTGCAGCGACCGGTCCTCCAGCCGCCCCTTGACGAGGTCGATCTCGCTGTCGGTCCACTCCGTCCAGGCCCGCAGGTACGGAGCCATCAGCCGGTCCGGGATCGACATGATCTTGCCGAAGACATCCTCGGCGGTCGCCGACAGCGGGATGTAGTTGCCCTTGGACTTGGACATCTTGGCGCCCGTGCCGTCCGTGCCCTCGATCAGCGGCATGGTGACGACCAGCTGCGGCTTCTGCCCGCGCAGCTCCATCAGCTTGCGGCCCATCTGGAGATTGAGCAGCTGGTCCGCGCCGCCCAGCTCGACATCGCACTCCAGCGCGACCGAGTCGAGACCCTGGGCGATCGGGTAGAGCAGCTCCGACATGGTCAGCCCGGAGCCCTCGGCCAGCCGGTTGCGGAAGTCGTCGCGCTGGAGCAGCTGGGACGCCGGCACCTGGGCGAGCAGCCCCAGCAGCTCCGGGAAGGTGTACGGCGCCAGCCACTCGCTGTTCTGCCGGAAGCTGACCTTCTCGAAGTCGAAGAAGGGCCGGACCTGCTCCCGGTAGCCCGCCAGATTCCGGGCGATGTCCTCGTCGGTGAGCGGCGGCCGCTCGGCCGTACGCCCGGTGGGGTCGCCGATCTTGGCGGTGAAGTCACCGATGAGCAGGGTGACGTCGTGCCCCATCCGCTGGAAGCGGCTGAGGATGATCACCGGCACGGCGTGGCCGAGGTGCACATCGGCGGCCGTCGGGTCGATGCCCAGCTTGAGCCGCAGGCCCCGGCCCGCCGTCCGGCGCTCCTCGATCCGCTCGGCCAGCTTGTCCACGCCCGGCAGGATCTCGACCGTACGCGCCGCGATCAGCTCGGCCTGCTCCTTCGCCGACAGGTCCGTCAGGTCCAGATAGCGCCGGGAGCCCGTCTCCTCGAGCAGCTTCTCCACGGTCGTGTCGGAGGAGAGGTCTGCGGTGAGCAGTGCGCTGGCGCGGGCGACGGATTCGCCGAGGCGTGTCATGGCGTTCCTGGTAGTAGTCGGGAATCGATGGATGGTGAATGGGCGTGGACCAGTCTATTCGGCCGATTCGTACGGCCGGATCACACGCCCTTGCTCACGGAACTCATATTGAAGTCCGGGACCCGCAGCGCGGGCATCGCGGCACGGGTGAACCAGTCGCCCCACTCGCGGGGCAGCGTCCGCTCGGTGCGGCCCGCCTCGGTGGCCCGGGACAGCAGGCTCACCGGCGACTCGTTGAATCGGAAGTTGTTCACCTCGCCGACGACCTCACCGCCCTCCACGAGATAGACCCCGTCCCGGGTCAGCCCGGTGAGCAGCAGCGTGGCCGGGTCGACCTCGCGGATGTACCACAGGCAGGTCAGCAACAGGCAGCGCCCGCCGTGGTCCGTAGCCGCCACCATCTCCTCCAGCGAGCGCGGCCCGCCCCCGTCCAGGATCAGATTGTCGATCCCGGGGGCCACCGGCAGATCCGTCAGGCCCGCCGTGTGGCGCGTGGTGATCAGCTGGTTGAGCACGCCGTCCCGGATCCAGTCGGTCGCGGTCAGCGGCAGCCCGTTGTCGAACACCGACGCGTCGTCCCCGGAGGAGTGCGTGATCACGAACGGCGCCGCCTCGACACCGGGCGCCGCCGGGTCGCTGCTCAGCGTCAGCGGCAGCTCGGTCAGCTTCTCGCCGACCCGCGTGCCGCCGCCCGGCTTGGAGAAGACCGTGCGGCCCTCCGCCGCGTCCCGCGCCGCCGACGACCAGAACTGGTAGATCAGCAGATCGGCGACCGCCGTCGGGGGCAGCAGCGTCTCGTACCGCCCGGCCGGGAGGTCGACCTTCCGCTGTGCCCACCCCAGCCGCCGGGCCAGCTCGGCGTCGATCGCGCCCGGGTCCACGTCCTTGAAGTCCCGCGTCGCCTGACCGGCCCAGGCCGAGCGGGTGCGGTCCGGGGACTTGGCGTTGATCTCCAGCGTGCCGGTCGGCTGGTCGTGGCGCAGCCGCAGCCCGGTGGAGGTGCCCAGATAGCTGGTGACGACCTCGTGGTTGGCGAACCCGTACAGCTCCCGGCCGCCCGCGCGCGCCTGCGCGAAGGACTCGCCGAGGGCCGGCGCGAAGGCCGCGAACACCTCCGACGACGTCTCGTCGGGCGCGTCGGTGTAGGCGGCCGAGATGGCCGCCTCGCCGGCCGCCTCCACCAGCGGCTGGGCATCCTCGGCCGGCCCGGCCTCCCGGGCGGCGGCCTCGGCGGCGCGCACCAGCGGCTCCAGGTCCTCGGCGGTGACGGCCGACCGGGACACCACGCCGGAGGCGGCGCCCTGGCCGCCGTCGACCGTGGCCACGACCGTGAGCGTGCGGCCGCGGGTCACGCCATTGGTCGTCAGGGCGTTGCCCGCCCAGCGCAGATTGGCGGTGGAGCGCTCGTTGGCGATCACCACACAGCCGTCCGCCCGGGACAGCTCCAGGGCCCGCTCGACGATCTCGTGGGGCTTGTTCACGCCGCTCATGCACCCGCCTCCTGCGTGGTGTTCAAAATGTTGACGTTCCTGAACAGGGCGGACGGGCAGCCGTGCGAGACGGCGGCGACCTGGCCCGGCTGGGCCTTGCCGCAGTTGAAGGCGCCACCCAGGACATACGTCTGCGGGCCGCCCACCGCGGCCATCGAGCCCCAGAAGTCGGTGGTGGTGGCCTGGTACGCGAAGTCCCGCACCTGGCCCGCCAGCCGCCCGTTCTCGATCCGGAACGCCCGCTGCGCGGTGAACTGGAAGTTGTAGCGCTGCATGTCGATGGACCAGGAGCGGTCGCCCACCAGATACAGCCCCCGCTCCACGCCGCCGATCAGCTCCTCGGTCGAGGGCCCGTCCGGCGCGGGCTGAAGCGATACGTTCGCCATCCGCTGGACCGGCACATGGCCGGGGGAGTCGGCGAAGGCGCACCCGTTGGACCGCTCGAAGCCGGTCAGCCTGGCGATCCTGCGGTCCAGCTGATACCCGACCAGCGTGCCGTCGCTGACCAGGTCCCAGGACTGCGCTGCCACGCCCTCGTCGTCGTAGCCGATGGTGGCCAGCCCGTGCTCGGCGGTCCGGTCGCCCGTCACGTTCATGATCTCGGAGCCGTACTTGAGCTTGCCCAGCTGGTCGAACGTGGCGAACGAGGTGCCCGCGTACGCCGCCTCGTAGCCGAGTGCGCGGTCCAGCTCGGTCGCGTGACCGATCGACTCATGGATGGTCAGCCACAGATTCGACGGGTCGATCACCAGGTCGTACGCCCCCGCCTCGACCGACGGCGCGCGCATCTTCTCCGCCAGCAGCTCAGGGATCTCGGCCAGCTCCGCGTCCCAGTCCCAGCCGCCCTCCCCGGTCAGATACTCCCAGCCGCGCCCGACCGGCGGGGCGAGGGTGCGCATCGAGTCGAACTCGCCGCTGTCCGGGTCCACCGCCACCGCGGTGAGCTGCGGGTGCACGCGGACGCGCTGCTGGGTGGTCGTGGTGCCCGCGGTGTCCGCGTAGAACTTGTTCTCCTGCACGGTCAGCAGCGACGCGTCCGCGTGCGCGACCCCGTCGGCCCTCAGCAGCCGCTCGCTCCAGTCGGTGAGCAGCCCGGTCTTGTCGGCGTCCGGCACATCGAAGGGGTTGATCTCGTAGGACGAGACCCAGGTCCGGTCCGCGTGCACCGGCTCGTCCGCCAGTTCCACCCGCTCCTCGGACCCCGAAGCCTGGATCACCTTCCCCGACAGCTTCGCCATCGCCACCGCCTGCGCGGCCACCCGCGCCGCCGCGTCCATGCTCAGGTCCACCCCCGACGCGAACCCCCAACTCCCGCCGTGCACCACCCGCACCGCGTACCCCAGGTCGGTGGTGTCCGAAGACCCCGCGGGCTTGCCGTCCCGCAGCCGCCAGGCGGCACTGCGCACCCGCTCAAAACGGA
This sequence comes from Streptomyces sp. NPDC028305, assembly GCF_055569495.1. Lineage (NCBI taxonomy): Bacteria > Bacillati > Actinomycetota > Actinomycetes > Kitasatosporales > Streptomycetaceae > Streptomyces > Streptomyces sp. NPDC028305. The sequence continues at coordinate 30,922 of NZ_JBVHTN010000001.1, read as the reverse complement.
AGTCGGCGTGATCGGCCCCCAGCGCGCGAGCGCGCGCGAGCGCCGCGTCAGCGAGCGCGCGCAGCGGCAGCGCGAGGAAGGACGGATCGATCTCATGCGGCACGGGCGACTCCCCTTCGTCGGTGGTTCGGTGTGCGTCCGGTCGATATGTGTTCGTCCGCAGTGAACCATGCCGCTACGCCTCAGGGCGCGGTTAATTCCCCTCGATGTCTTGACCTGGGGAGCGGGCGGCGACGCGTCTCCGCGCCATGTCGCCAACCGTGCTCGCCGGCGGTAGGACAGCTGACGGCACTCCCAGGGAGCCGCTACAGCATATTCGGCAGAATATTTCGCCGAAGATCACCAGGCTGCGAATGCGTCCAAAGCGGCGACTTGTGGACATACTCGTTCCAGTGCGGCCTTGAAGTCGCGTGCAAGCGTCAAGAGCAGGTTTCTGGCCTCACCGAGAGAGATTTCTTCAGTATCCGGATCCGGGGTCCATGCGGTGTTTGATGTGCATTTAATTACTACCGTCTCTCCTTGGGGAGTGAAGGTAACGAGCCTTTCAATTCCCTGTCCATAGAAATCGATCTGTGCGGACTCTCCATGTTTCAGTGCCTCGATCGCCTCCGGCAGATTCTCAATTGCTGAGGAGAGGTCGTAGGAAACATCTACCGGCCACGGGTCCTGACCGAATCCTGACACGTGAAACTGGCAGTCCGTCCGTGACAGAATTTGGCATGCGTCCATGACCAAGGATTCGAAATCTTCGTCGAGTTCGAATTCGGGAGTCAACGCGAAATCGCTCGTCGGAGGGGTCACGGACAGCCGGAAATTCACTGATGCGCTCACTCTGTGATTGGGAATGTTGTCTTGTAGGTCCCGTCAGGCTTGGGGACCAATCTCGCATGGGTCGCTTCTACTATCTTGCCGTCGGGCATGATGACTTGACCCATTCCCTCTGGTATTTCCACCTCGCGAACTCCGCCATTAGGGTCATAATGGTCCTTGAGGAATTCGAAGGCCTTCTCGTTGTTCAGCCATTGTCCCTGTGGGGTGCCGGTGCTGCGGGCGCGATCCGTCAAACTTCGCGTGATCTCCGGTTCGGCACCGTGTTCACTGAAGCTGTGGCCGAATGTCGGGCGACTCTTTATGTTCCAATTCAGTTCACTGGCTTGCTTTTTTGGCTTCTTTTTCTTGCAGGCCAGCCCGAGAGGGTCAAGCCAGGTGTATGGATTGGGGGTGTACGAATAATGGTTGGGGTAGGGGGCCAGCCCGAGCGGATCCGCGGAAATGAATGTGCTTTTTTCGGGGTCATAGTATCGCAAGTAGTTGTAGTGCAGGCCGGTTTCGGGGTCGGCGTATTGGCCGGGGAAGCGGAGTGGGCAGTTGGCTGTGCCGGGTGGGGTGGGGAGTGGGGTGCCCCAGAGGGTGGTGCGGTGTTGCCAGGCGAGGGTGCCGTCGGGTGCGACGAGTTCGGTGGGGGTGCCGACGAGGTCGGTGATGATGGCGTGGAAGCGGGTGTCGTACTCCGATTGGGGGGTGGTGTCGGCCAGGTGGAGGATGGACGACGTTTCGTACTCCATCGGCTCTAGCGGAGGGGTTCGGCGCTCGGATTGGGATAGGGGGCGGTGGGTTCCTGGGGCGTAGTCCCAGGTTGTCGTGTCGCCGTCCGTTGTGGTTTGTTCGGCCAGGCGGGTGTCGTCCCAGGTGAAGTGGATCTGGTCGGCGGGTGTGCCGTCCTCGGTGAGGCGATGTTTGGTGGTGCGGCGGCCGAGCGGGTCGTAGGTGTAGTGCCAGTGTTCGCCGTCGGGGGTGGTGGCGTGGGTGAGGCGGTCTTCGGTGTTCCAGGTGTAGGTCCAGGTGCGGGTCTGGCCGTTGAGGAGTTTGCGGGTCTTGCGGGTCAGGCGGCCTTGGGTGTCGTGTTCGTAGGTGGTGCGGCCGGCGCGGTGGAGGATTGTGCCGGTGAACTGGCGGTCGCCGGGGGCTTGGTGGTCGGGGGCGGTGGCGTGGGTGAGGTTGCCCGTGCTGTCGTAGGCGTAGGTCTCGGTCCAGCCGTGGGCGTGGACCGCCGTGACGCGGCCGACCGGGTCGAGGTCGAAGCGCCGGGTGCCGGACGTCAGCTCGCGGATTTCGGTCAAGTAGTCGTCCGCGCGGTAGGCGTAGGCGCGGTGTTGGAGCAACACCTCGGCGGCGTCGGGGGCATGGGTGAGGGACTGGGCCGTGAGGCGATCCAGGGAGTCCCAGGTCTGGGTCAGGCCTACGTTCTCGCCGAACGTGCGCGTTGTTTCGCGGCCCGCCGCGTCGTAGGCGAAGTGCAGCGAGTTGTCCGCCGTGGTGAGGGATGTGGGGTGTCCGGTCGCGTCGTACCTCCACGCCGAGCGCAGACCGCTCGGTGTAATCCGTTCGGTACGGTTGCCCGCCGCGTCGTACCCATACGTCGTCGTACGGTCGTTGACCGTCTCGGTCAGCACTCGATCTCGCGCGTCGTAGGTGCGGCGCAGGTCCGTATCCGGGTTCGCTGCCTGCGTCAGGCGGCCCGCCTCGTCGTAGGTGAATGTGGTCTCTGTGCCGTCCACCGTGCGCGTGGCGACTGTGCGGCCTAGTGTGTCGCGTGTGTAGATGAGGGTCTCACCTGCGCCGTTGGTGCGGGATATCAGGCGGCTCGCCGCGTCGTGCGTGTAAGTGAAAGTCCGGCCGTTGAAGTCGGTTTCGGCGACCAGGCGGCCGACCGCGTCGTATTCGTAACGCCACTGCTCGCCCAGGGGGTTGGTGACCTGGGTGAGGCGGAGTTCGGTGTCGTGGGTGAAGGTGTAGGTGGCGCCGTCGGGGTCGGTGCGGGCGGCGGGCAGGTCGAAGTAGGTGTGGGTGTAGGTGGTGGCGTGCCCGGCCGTGTCGGTGTGGTGGGCGAGGTTGCCTTCGGTGTCCCACTGCCACACCTCGCGGGCGCCGTCCGGCCCCTCGCGCCAGGCGGGCTTGCCCTCGATGGTCCAGCCGTAGCGGGTGGTGTGCCCCAGCGGGTCGGTGACCGCCGTGACCTGGCCGTGCGGGCCGCGGCGGATGCGGGTGGTGTGGCCCAGGGGGTCGGTGACGGCGACCGGGAGGCCCGCCGCGTCGGTGGTGACCTGGGTGGTGTGGCCCAGCGGGTCGGTGACCGACGACAGGTGGCCGGAGTCGTCGTAGGCGTAGTGCGTGGTGGCGCCACTCGGGTCGGTCGTGGACGTGCGGGTCCCGCGCTGGTCGTAGGCATGGCGCCACACCGCGCCGTTCGGCTCGCGACCCTCTACTGGGAGACCCCAGTGGTCGTAGACGACCTCCGTCACGGTGCCATCGGGCTTTTCGACGGCTGCGAAGCGGCCCTCGTCGTCGTAGCGGTAACGCGTCGTATGGCCCAGGGGGTCGGTGACGGCGACGGGGTGCCGGTTGTCCTCGTCCCACTCGGTGCGGGTGGTGTTTCCCAGCGGGTCGATCTCTGCGAGGACTTTGTAGGCCTCGTTGTAGACGTAGGTGGTGGTGTTGCCCTGCGAGTCGGTGTAGCGGGTGGTACGGGCCTCGGTGTCGTAGTGGAGGCGGCCGGAGAGGATGCCGTCCGGGCCGATGCCGCGCAGCACCCGGCCCCGGTGGTCGTAGACGTAGCCGTACGTCGTGCCGTTGCGGTCGGTCCAGGACGTGACGCGGCGCCGGTCGTCGTACTGGTACCGCAGCGGCAGGCCCGTGGAGTTGATGACCTCGGCGAGATTTCCGGCTTTGTCGTAGCCGTAGGAGATCAGTGTGGTGCTGTGCTCGTGGTCGTCGCCATGCAGCAGGCGCAGGGAGGTGATTCGCAGCAACGTGGGGTCGGTGTCGACGGCGATGCGGTAGCCGCCGGAGTGGACGATCTCGGCAGGCGCGCCCTGTGTGTTGTAGGTGATGTCGATGCGGTCGCCGTCGCCGTTGCCGGTGCGGTCGGTGATCGTGGTCAGGGCGAGTTCGCGGCCGCCTGCCGGGAGGGGGGCGAAGTGGAGGGTGCGGTTGTGTTCGGGGGCGGTGATGGTGAAGGTGCTGTCGGGCTTGCCGTCCCAGCGCAGCGGCCAGCGCGGCCCTGACGTGGGGAGCGCCGGGATGCCGGGCTGGGGGACGGGGTAGGTGAGGAGCATGCCGTCGTCGGCGATGAAGACGACGCCGGCGTCGTCGATCTCCAGACGCTGGTCGAGCGTGCCCGCCCAGGTGCGGCCGAACCAGCCCCCACACGGGTGCCCTGAGACGTAATGCCGCTCCAGAACCAGGGGGAGTACGCCGGGCAGGCTGACGTCGGTGGCGGACATCACCATCTCGCCGGTCGCCACATCGATCGGTTCACCGGTGGTGCACTTGTCCCCGCCGGGCGTGCAGTTCCGCTTGGGATCGCTGTCGGTGCGCCTGCGGGCGCTGCCGTCCCGGCGCAGCCCGCGCTCCCGGTTGAGGAGGCGTTGCGCGGCGTTCTTGGCGGTGGAGCCGGCGCGGCGGGCGGTGCCGGCTCCGCCGGTGGCCAGGGCGAGGAGGAGTTCGGGGGTGAGCTGGCCGGCGGCGCGGGCGGGGTTGCGCTGCCACTCGTCCCAGTTCGTGACGGCCTTCGCGAACTCCTTGGGGTGTTCGGCGGCATAGGCGATGCCGTCCTGGATACCCGCCAGGTGGAGGCCGAGGCCCTCGGGCCCGTCGTTGACGAGGTCGTCGAACCCCTCGTACCACCCGTACACGGTGTCGCCCGCGCCGCCGGCGAAGTCCCCGAGCCCCTTCTTGAGCTTGTTCCAGCCCTTGGGGGCCGGGGGCTTGTCCGGGGCCTTCTCCGCCGCCTTCGCGAGTTTCTTCTTCGCCGCGTCGATGACCGGCTGAAGCTCGCCCTCCAGCTTGTCCAGCCGCCGGTAACACCCCTCCAGCGCGGCGATCCCCGGATCATCCTCCGGCGGGCGCTGGGGCAGCGGATCGTCCTTGCGGTTCTCGGCGTCGATGTAGTCGTTGACGTCCTTCCAGTACTGCTTGGACGCCGCCCGCGCCGCGTCCGCGTCCCGGATGATCGGCTCGACCCGCTTCTGCACCGAGCGCAGCTTGTCCGCGTACGAGTCCAGGGCGTTCGCGGCGGCGTGGAAGTAGGTCTGCGCGGACTCCAGCTCCCGGGGAAGCTTCTCCGTCGCCTTCTCGAACCCTTCCGAGCCGGCTCCGGTCCAGTCCATCAGCATCAGGGCGTCCAGCTGGTCGCGCCCGTCCTTGAACGCGCCCGCGTAGGCCCGGAGTTTGACCACCAGGTCATCGACATCGGCCGGATTGCCGTAGATGACGTCCGAGGGTTCCGCGCCCGGGGGTATGCGCTCGGCGGAACCGTCCCCTGCCGAATCACCCCGGGTCATGCAATCGTCCCCTTCGAGCCGCCGTCGACTTCCCAGCCGCCGTCGTAGCGCTTGCGGGGGTTGGTCGGCACGTCATAGGTCCCACCGGACCCGTGATCATCGAGCCAGGGCTCCTGGTAGATCTGCGGCGGCGGGTCGAACTTCGGCCGGGACCCGTTCTGCCACGCCCTCAGCCCGTGCTCACCGAACGGCAGCTTGGCGATGTTGTCCGCAGTTGGCGCGAAATCCTTGATCCGCAGCAAATCAGCCATCACATAGGCCGCGATGACCTGCCGGAGCGTCTCGACCACCGTGTCTGTGTGCTCGGCCACCCGCCCCATCCCGAACCCCCAGGCCGAGAGCATATTCTCCGCCGCGTCATAGACGTCGAAATCGGCCGAATTACCAATGTGATCGGCCAGCGTCTTCCAATCGCCTTTGATCTTGCGCGCCGCGACGACCGACTCCTCCAGCGGCGTCAACACCGCACGCACCGAAGCGATCTCGATCTTGTAGCCATCACCCGGCTTCGGCCCACCCGAAGACGGTCCCCCGTCGTGATCGGTCATTCCGCTCCCCCCGCGCCCATGGCTGTGAGTATTTTCGCGTCCAGCAAGAAGGGACGCTTACCCAGCGGGTCCACCAACGCCCGCACACCTTCGGGCAACAGACCCACCAGGTCCTCGACCGTCGTCGACGCCCACCCGCACGCCCCCGCAAAGCGCGCGAGCCCTTCGAGCGAGGTGAACACCGGCACGAGCGGCCCGGCCTCCGCCGTCTCCGAGACCAGGAACCCCGGGTTCTCCGGGCGCTGGAAGTACAGCCGTGCCTCTCGCAGAGCCACCCGCTTCTCCTGCTCCGACAACTGCGCGGCGGTCTCCTGGCGCACAAGGTCCGCCAGGCTCTCCCTGCCGCCCTGACCAGACAATCTGTTGCCCCCTCCCCCGAGCTTGAGGGCAATCTTCACACAGGTGACCGACACCATGAGCGACCGCCGCGCCACGCCCTTGGCAGCCGCGCCACGCACGCCGGGTAATGGGTTGAGTGCGGGCTGAGCCCGTGTTACCACTGGCGGCGGGTCCGCGAACGGGGATCGTGAAGACATCGAAAGGCAGGCCGGGCAGCGTGCTTGGAGACCTGATCCGGCTACGGCCGATGGAGCCGTCGGACGCCGAGGCGCTGTGGCGGTGGAACCATGACCCCGACGTCATGCGATGGATGAGCGATGGCTACGCCCAGCCGCTGTCCCAGGTGAGGAAGCGGTTGGAGGAACGGCCGCGCAATGCCTACGGCGAGGTGCTCTACGGAGTCGAAGTCCTCACTGACGCAAAGCTCATCGGCTTGGTCCGACTGCGCGATGCCGAGCCGGAAGCGGGCAGGGCCGAGCTCGACATCTACCTCGGTGAGAAGGAGTACTGGGGGCGCGGCTACGGCACCGACGCGATGCGGACGATATGCCGCTACGGCTTCGACAAGATGCGGCTGCACAAGATCACGCTGACCGTCGTCACCGAGAACCTTGCCGCTCATCGCGTCTACCAGAAGATCGGCTTTGTTGACGAAGGCAGGCTGCGTCAGGAGTTCCGACGCGATGGCCAGTGGTACGACATGTTCACAATGGGGCTGCTGGAAGGCGAGCTGCGCTGACGCGCTGTCGGTTTCTACGCGTCGAACTCCCCGGCGCTGAGGCTGCCGATGAACGCGCCCCACTCACGTATGTGGAAAGCGAGTTGCGGTCCCTGCGCGTGCTTCGAGTCCCGTATGCGGATGGCGGTCGGGCCCGTGGCCACCTCGACGCACATGCCTCCCTCGCTGCTGCTGTAGCTGCTCTTGATCCACACCAGCTCGGTTTTGCTGTTCATAGTTCTCCCCGCAGCTTCTCGATGAACTCCAGTGACTCTCGGGGCCTGAGAGCCTGTGCCCTGATGATGCCGTAACGTTGCTCGATCTCACGGACCGATTTTCGGTCCGCGATCAGCCTGCTGACGTTCTGGGCCTCAACGTAGGCCATGGTCTGCCGCCCTTGTGGTTCCAGCAAGGCAAAGGGGCCAGCCGTTCCAGCATGATCCTCCAGGGCTGTGGGCATGACCTGGAGCTCCACGTTTCGCATTTGCCCGATGTGCAGCAGTCGTTCCAACTGCCCACGCAGCACCTCTGCGCTGCCGTAGGGGCGACGTAGCACCGCCTCTTCGGTCACAAAGCTCATGATGGGTGAAGGGCGACGATTGAGGAGTTCCTGTCGGGCTAGCCGGGCGGCGACCCGCTGCTCGACCGTCTCCTCCTCCAGCAACGGCCGCTGCATGTTGAGTACGGCGCGGGCGTAGTCCTCGGTCTGGAGCAACCCGTTGACCACCAGGCACTCATACGCGTGGAACTCCGTCGCCTGCGCCTCCAGCCTCGCCGCCCCACGAAAGAACGCCGGAAGCCGCGCCTTGGACACCTCCTCCTTCGCCGCCCGCAGCACCCCGAACGCGTTCAGCACGTCGTCCGCCGCGTCCAGGAACTCCGGCTGTGGCACCCGCCGCCCCTGCTCCACCGAGGACACCTGCTCCTCGCTGTACCCGATGGCCTCACCCAGCTGCGCCTGCGTGAGCCCCGCCCGCTCGCGGAAGAGCTTCACCTGCTTGCCCAGGAACTTGAGGAAGTCCGCCCCGTACTCGTCCTGCCCCGGCCGCTCCGTATCTGCCATGTCCCGCCACCTCCCGTGCGCAAGAACGTCATGTCTCCCCACCCGCGTCACGGCACCACTCCCGTACGGGCACTTTCCGTGCCCGTACGGCGACCCTGGGTACTCGCGAGCTGTCTGGTCAGGCTATGCACGCTTCGCCACGCTCGGTGACGTGAATGGCGAAAATCCCCCTGGTAATACGCTCGGCACGTTCGAGATGTTCTTCACTTCCTCCCGGCATGGCGCACGGCTCGCCCGGCGGCTCGTGGTCCGCCGGTTGGAGGAATGGGGCATTCCGCGGGACAGCGACGCCTCGTACGGCATCGCCCTGCTCGCGGGCGAGCTCACGGCGAATGCGGTGAGCCATGGACATGTGCCCGGCCGGAACTTCCACTTCCGCCTCACCGTCCAGCCCGCGCCCGGAGCGCGTCGGACCCCGATCACCGCCCGTATCGAGGTGTCCGACGCCCGGGGCGAGCGGCGCCCTGAGCTCCGCGATCACACCACTGCGGCCGTGGCCCACCAGGAGGAGCACGGACGCGGGCTGATGCTCGTGGACGCGCTCGCGTCCAAATGGGGGGTGACGGATCGCACCGTCGGCAAGACGGTGTGGTGCGAGTACGCCGTGGAATGACAGGCGAACGCAGAAGCGGCCCGTCATGAGGCTTCTGGGGGGCTTCTGTAGGAAGTCGACAGTGACCGGGTGGCGCCCCTGTGCGTGCTCGATTCCCCGCACCGGGCCTTTGCCCGATAGTTTGCGTACACAAGGGTTGCCACACATAGTGACGCCCGGCACGACATCCAACAGAGAGGGTGGTCCCTTGAGCCGCTCGGTTCTCGTCACCGGAGGAAACCGCGGCATCGGCCTCGCCGTCGCCCGCGCCTTCGCCGACGCAGGCGACAAGGTCGCCATCACCTACCGGTCCGGTGAGCCGCCGGCCGGCTTTCTCGCGGTCAAGTGCGACATCACCGAGCCCGAGCAGGTCGAGCAGGCGTACAAGGAGATCGAGGAGAAGCACGGCCCGGTCGAGGTGCTGGTGGCCAACGCCGGCATCACCCGCGACCAGCTGCTGATGCGGATGACGGAGGAGGACTTCTCCACCGTCCTCGACACGAACCTCACCGGCACGTTCCGTGTCGTCAAGCGGGCCAACCGCGGCATGCTGCGCGCCCGCAAGGGGCGTATCGTGCTGATCTCGTCCGTGGTCGGTCTGCTGGGTTCCGCGGGCCAGGCGAATTACGCCGCGTCCAAGGCCGGCCTGGTGGGCTTCGCCCGCTCCCTCGCCCGTGAGCTGGGCTCCCGCAACATCACGGTCAACGTGGTCGCGCCCGGTTTCGTCGACACCGACATGACCCGCGCGCTCGACGAGAAGCAGCGGGAGGCATACGTCAAGCAGGTGCCGCTCGCGCGTTACGCGCAGCCCGAGGAGATCGCGGCCTCGGTTCGCTTCCTGGCCTCCGACGAGGCCGCGTACATCACTGGAGCCGTCATCCCTGTCGACGGCGGATTGGGCATGGGTCACTGAACGTCATGAGTGGAATTCTCGCCGGTAAGCGCATCCTGGTCACGGGCGTCCTCACCGAGGCCTCCATCGCCTTCCACGCCGCCAGGCTCGCCCAGGACGAGGGCGCCGAGGTCATCCTCACCGGCTTCGGCCGGCTCTCCCTCGTCGAGCGGATCGCCAAGCGGCTGCCCAAGCCCGCGCCGGTCATCGAGCTGGATGTGCAGAACCAGGAGCACCTGGACGGGCTGGCCGGCAAGGTGCGCGAGCACCTCGGCGAGGGTGTCGACCTCGACGGCGTGGTGCACTCCATCGCCTTCGGCCCGCAGGGCGCGTTCAACTTCCTGGAGGGCTCCTGGGAGGACGTGTCCACCGCCGTGCATGTCTCGGCGTACTCCCTCAAGGCGCTGACCATGGCCTGCCTGCCGGTCATGCCGCGGGGCGGCTCGATCGTCGGCCTGACCTTCGACGCACAGTTCGCCTGGCCGAAGTACGACTGGATGGGCGTGGCCAAGGCGGCGCTGGAGTCCACCAGCCGCTACCTCGCCCGCGACCTGGGCGAGAAGAACGTCCGCTGCAACCTGGTCTCCGCGGGTCCCCTCAAGTCCATGGCCGCGAAGTCCATCCCGGGCTTCGAGGACCTGGCCGATGTGTGGAACCACCGCGCGCCCATCGGCTGGGACCTGAGCGACCCGGAGCCGGCCGGCCGTGGCGTCGTCGCCCTGCTGTCGGACTGGTTCCCGCGCACCACGGGCGAGATCGTGCACGTCGACGGCGGTGTGCACATGATGGGCGCCTGAGCCCGCCTGCCCGCACCCCGCTCCGCCTTTTTCGGCCCGCCGCCCCGGCTCCCGCGCTCCGCGGGGCCGGGGCGGCGGGCCGTTCGCCCGTTCGGGCCAGTGCGCCGAGCGCACCGGGCGGTGTCACGCGCACTGTGGAGTGAGTATCGGGTGCGGCGGCTTGAGGCGCGGCGGTTCAGCACGGTCGAGGAGGTCCTGCCATGCGTACGTCCCGTTGCGTCGCGGCCGCAGTACTGGTCGCGGCCGTGGTCGGCTTCATCGCCGTCGCGTCGAACGCCTCGAACTCGGCCGCCCAGGAGCGCCCCCGGCCCCGCGAGGCGGCGTGCAGCACCTGGGTGCGCGGCTCGCACGCCACGGCCAGCTGCTTCAACCCCAACCCGGACGCGGACCGGGTCCAGCTGCATGTCGAGTGCGCGCGCTGGTGGGACCCGGACATGGACAGCCGGCCCATCGAGGTCGGCCCCGCCCAGCACGTACGGCTCGCGGAGCGCTGCTGGAAGGAGATACGGAAGGCTTGGGTGAGCCACCGCTGATCGGCCGGCCCGTTGAGCAGGCGGTGGTCAGCCGGTGGTCAGCCGTGGTCAGCCGGTGGTTCGGGCCCGGCCCGACCGGCCCGACCGGTCGGCGTAGCGGCAGCTGAAGGGGTGGGTGCTCGCCTCGGCCGCGGCCCGCTCCCCGTCCCCGTCCCGGATCGCCTCCACCAGCCGCGCGTGGTCCACATGCACCTCGGGCCGCAGCCCGCCCTCCACGTCCCCGTGCAGGAACTGCCGGACCACCCCGCCCAGGTCGGCGTACAGCTCCGCCAGCACCTCGTTGTGCGAGGCCGCGACGACGGCCATGTGCAGCGTGGCGTCGGCCTCGACGAAGGCCATGGCGTCCCCGGAGGCCCAGGCCCGCTCGCGCCGGTCCAGCAGGGCGTCGATCTGCTTGAGGTCCTGCTCGGTACGGCGCTCCGCGGCCAGCCGCGCCGCCTTCGTCTCCAGGGCGCTGCGCAACTCGGCGACGTGCAGCGGGTCGGCGTCCGCGAAGCGGCGGTGCATCACCCCGGCCAGCTCGCTGGTCGCCAGCACATAGGTGCCGGAGCCCTGCCGGATGTCCAGCAGGCCGTTGTGCGCCAGCGCGCGCACCGCCTCGCGTACGGTGTTGCGGGCCACCCCCAGCTGCTCGACCAGCTCGGGCTCGGTGGGGATCCGGGACCCCACGGGCCACTCGCCCGATGTGATCTGGGCGCGTAGTTGGGCGATCACCTGGTCGGCGAGCGCGGAGCGCCGGGGCGAGGTCAGCGGCATGACTCTCCTGTGCCTGAGCCGGGGAAACGGGTGTTCCCATGATGCCGTCCGCCTGTCATCGGGTGGTTGCAAACCACTGGACAGCCATTCATCCCATCATTCTATGATGACGGGCATGGCCGACCACAATCTCGCGACTCCCGACATCGCCGCCCCGGGACGACAGCAGGGCGCACCGGAGCCCGAGCGCGGCGCACCCGAGCCCGAGCGCGGCGTGTCGCAACCCGCCACCGCCCGGTGGCGGCGGCGTCTGGTGGTCCTCGGCCTGGTCCTCGCCGCGGTCAACCTCCGCCCCGCCGTCACCAGCCTCGGCCCGCTCCTCGAAGAGGTACGGGCCGACCTGGGCATGAGCGGCACCGTCGCCGGGCTGCTCACCTCGATGCCCGCGGCCTGCTTCGCCCTGTTCGGCATCGCCGCGCCCCGGCTGGCCCGCCGCTGGGGGCCGGGCGCCGTCGTGTGCGCCGGGCTCGCCGCCATCACCGCGGGCCTGGCCATACGCCCCCTGGTGGGCGGGACCGCCGCCTTCCTCGCCGCCAGCGCGCTCACGCTCGCCGGGATAGCCGTGGGCAACGTCCTCATGCCGGTGATCGTCAAGCACTGGTTCCCCGACCGGGTGGGGCCGATGACCGGCGTCTACTCGATGGCCCTGTCGCTGGGCACGGCCGTCGCGGCCGCCGTCACGGTCCCCATGACCGACGCCCTGGGCGGCGGCTGGCGGGCCGGGCTCGGAGTGTGGGCGGCGCTCGCGGCCGTCGCCGTGCTGCCCTGGCCGATGCTCGCCCGCCACCGGGGCGGCGACGGCGACCGTGGCCGCGACCGTATGCCGGCGGCCGTCCCCTCTTCCAAGGCTGCCCGGACCCGGATCACCAAGAGCCGCACCGCCTGGGCGCTGGCCGTCTTCTTCGGCCTCCAGGCCACCGCCGCCTACATCACCATGGGCTGGATGCCGCAGGTCTTCCGGGACGCCGGGGTCTCCGCCTCCACCGCGGGCCTGCTGCTCGCGGTCACCATGGTGATGGGCGTGCCGCTGTCGTTCGTCCTGCCCCCGCTCGCGGCCAGGCTGCGCAGCCAGGGCCCGCTGGTGGCGGTCCTGGGGTCCTTCGGGCTCGCCGGGTACGCCGGGCTGTGGCTCGCCCCGGCCCAGGGGGCCTGGGTGTGGGCGGTGCTGCTCGGCGTCTCCAACTGCTCCTTCCCGCTCGCCCTGACGATGATCGGCATGCGGGCCAGGACCCACGCGGGTGTGGTGCGGCTGTCCGCCTTCGCCCAGAGCACCGGCTATCTGCTGTCCATCCCCGGGCCGCTGCTGGTCGGCGCGCTCTACCAGCACAGCGGCGGCTGGGACCTGCCCATCGCGCTGATGGCCGGGCTGATGGTGCCGCAGATCGCCGCCGGTCTCCTCGCGGGGCGCGACCGTACCGTCGAGGACGAGATCGACACCGGGGCGGCGCCGACCGCGGGGCGGTGACGGGGCGGCGGCGGGGCGATGGGACACTTGGGCCATGCCAGTGCTCGACGAGAACCCGCCGAACGGCCAGAAGAAGCTGCTCATCATCCTGGGCGTGATGCTCGGCATCACCGTGGTCATCGGCGTGATCGCGACCATCGCCTCGCCCTGAGGGCGCAGCAGGGTGTAGTAAACCCCACCATCCCTTAGGGGGCCAGGGTCAGGGGCAACTGGGTGGTTCACCGGATGGGACCGGCCCCCGCCGCTCCGTAGATTCGTACGCGTCGGAAGAACTGCGGTGGCCGATGGCCCGGCGTCCGTCGCCGGCCGCCGGTCACGCACCCGTTCGCACCCCGGAGGCGATCCCCATGTCCGAGCGTGAAGAGTGCAGCATGGACAGCCGGCTGCCATGGTGGGCACTCGCGCTCCCGACGCTGGCCTTCACCGCCCTCCTGCTGCTCGCGGGCTCCGCCGACGCCCGCGCAGCGGGCGGCTCCGGGACGCTCTCGTGCGTCTTCGAGCTGGTGCGGGGCGCCCTCACGCATCAGCCGTGACACCTCGCCGCCGCCGTGCCCGTCCGCCCCGTCCTCAGACCGTCCGGCAGTAGGGCCCGCGGCGTCGCGCTCCCAGACTCGGCCCTCGACCCTCCCCCTCGGCCCTGGCGGGCCTGGGCGGCGCCGCCTCCTTCACCCGCGCTCCCTACTACCGGACGGTCTTACTCACCTGAGGACGAGGTCCGCTTCAACACCCTGCGCCAGGCACCCGGTTTCATGCGAAGCTGGGATACATGAGCGTCGATGTGCCCCGCAGGATCGTCCTTCTCCGACACGCCAAGGCCGACTGGCCCCAGGTATCCGACCATGACCGGCCGCTCGCGGAGCGCGGCCGCAAAGACGCCCCGCTGGCCGGCCGCCGGCTCGCCGAAGCCGGGATCAGCCCGGACCTCACCCTCTGCTCCACCGCCGTCCGCACGCGGGAGACCTGGAAGCTCGTGGTGCACGAGCTGCCGCAGCGGCCGAAGACCGTCTACGAGGAGCGGCTGTACGAGGCCTCGCTCGGCGAGCTCATCGCCCTGCTCAACGAGACGTCCGACGACGTGAGCGATCTGCTGCTGGTCGGCCACAACCCCGGCATGCACGCCCTGGCGGACGCGCTCGCGGGCGAGGCCGAGGAGGGCACGCGGGAGCGGATGTCCCGGAGCGGATTCCCGACCTCCGCCGTCGCGGTGGTGACCTTCACCGGGTCCTGGAAGTCGGTGGAGCACGGCGTCGGCCGCCTCAGCTTCTTCTGGGCGCCCCACGAGTGATGATCACGAACGGTCGGGCCCGGGCAGCCTTGCCGCCCGGGCCCGACCCGTACTGTGACGCCTTCGCTCAGCCGTCGGCTCGGTCGTCTCCGCCGACCGTGTCCGCCGCCTCCACCTCTTCGCGGGTGATCCCCAGCAGATACAGCACGGTGTCCAGGAACGGCACGTTCACGGCGGTGTGCGCGGCCTCCCGCACCACCGGCTTGGCGTTGAACGCGACCCCGAGCCCGGCCGCGTTGAGCATGTCCAGGTCGTTGGCCCCGTCCCCGATCGCGACGGTCTGCACCAGCGGCACCCCGGCCTCGGCCGCGAAGCGCCTCAGCAGCCGCGCCTTGCCCGCCCGGTCCACGACCTCCCCGACCACGCGCCCGGTCAGCTTGCCGTCCACCACCTCCAGGGTGTTGGCGGAGGCGAAGTCCAGGCCCAGCCGCTCCTTGAGGTCGTCGGTCACCTGCGTGAAGCCGCCGGAGACCACGCCGACCTGGTAGCCGAGGCGCTTGAGCGTACGGATCAGGGTGCGGGCGCCGGGCGTGAGCCGCACCTCCGCGCGCACCTTGTCCACCACGGACTCGTCGATCCCCGCCAGCAGCGCGACCCGCGCGTGCAGCGACTGCTCGAAGTCCAGCTCACCGCGCATGGCCCGCGCCGTGACCTCGGCGACCTCCGCCTCGCACCCCGCGTGCGCCGCGAAGAGCTCGATCACCTCGTCCTGGATCAGGGTGGAGTCCACGTCCATGACCACCAGGCGCTGCGCCCGGCGCTGGAGACCCGACGCCACCACGGCCACGTCCACGCCGATCCCGGCGGCCTCGGTGACCAGCGCGGTGCGCAGCGCGCTCGTCTCGGTGCCGGACACCTCGAACTCCACGGCCGTCACGGGGTACTTCGCGAGCCGGAAGATCCGGTCGATGTTGCCGCCGCTGCCGGTGATGCTGGCCGCGATCCGCGCCGTCGACTCGGCGGTCAGCGGATGGCCCAGCACGGTGACATGGGACCGGCCCGTGCCACGGGGGCGGTTGTCGCCCCGCCCGGAGATGATCTCGGCCTGAAGCCGCATCGAGTCGGCCCAGCTGTGCACGGTCGCCCGCAGGTCACCCTCGGAGGTCCAGCCGCCGGTGGGCGCGGTCACCAGCACGCAGAGCACGATGCGGCCGCGCGTGACCACCTGCTCTATGTCGACTATGTTCACGCCGTAGGCGGCGAGGGTGTCGCAGAGCCCGGCGGTGATGCCGGGGCGGTCCTTGCCGAAGATCTTGACGAGGAGAGTGGGGACATCGTCGTCCGGGACGGCGGTGGCAGGGGGGATCTGCGATGTGCTCATGGTCTTCCCACCGTATCCGCCCACTCGGGACGATCGCGCGGCAGTCCGCGCTACGGACGGCTGTACGGTACAAAACGTTCATTTCGCTGTAGCCGGGCCGTCATGCGCCGTTGAGTCGCGACCCGGGCGCCGACCCGTGAGCCGACCCGCGCGCCGAGTCGAGCGCGAACCGGGAAGCCTGCCCGCCCGCGGCCCCCGTGGCCCAGGCCGCCAGCGCCCCGGCGGCCCCCGCCGCCGCGCCCCACCCGGCGCCCAGCGCCAGCGCCGCCGGGCCGTTGCCGTACAGCTCGATCCCGGCGCCGAAGGCGTCGAAGCCCAGCACCGACAGGCTCGCCCCGGCGGACACTCCCGTCAGCCGGACCAGCAGCGGCAGCGTGAGCGCCGTGACGATCCCCAGCCACAGCGCGCACCGTCCCACAAAACCCGCCCGCGAGGTCCGGCCGACGGGCGTACGGACCGCGGTCAGCACCCCGGCCGCCAGGATCATCAGCACACAGGCCACCGCCAGCAGCCACACCCGGCCGTCCAGCTCCGCGAGGCGCGCCACCGTGATCGGCTCGTCCTTCTCGTCGGCCAGCAGCTTGTCGAGCGGATCGGGCAGCACCCGCACCAGCGCCCCGCTCGCCCCGCCGTGCCAGGGCACGAACAGCCCCAGTGGCACCCCGAGCCACACCCCGTTCGGCGCGCCGAGCAGCGCCGACCCGAGGACCAGGCGGGGGTGGTCGTCGCCGATCGCCGCGTACAGCGCCGCCGCGAGACCCGCCCCGACCGCGAGCACCAGCACCCCGTACAGCGCGGAGGCGGCCGGCCGGACGGTGCGGTGCGCCGCCTCGAGCCCGCGCGGCATCGGCGCGCGGCGCGCCACCAGCACCGCGATGAGCAGCACCGCGACGACCCAGACCGCGCCGCCCAGCACGGAGCGCCCCGCCTCGACGGTGAACCCGACCGCCGCCTTGGCGTCGATGAGCCGCTGGATCCGGTCCGGCAGCAGCCCGCTGCCGATGTCCGCGATATCGCCCAGCTCGCCCGGGAGTTTACCGAGCAGTCCCTCCTGTTCCGGTTTGCCCTTCAGGCCGAGCGAGGCGGCGTCGATTGTGACGGTATCGTTGCCCACCCACGTGAGCCCGGCGAGCACCAGCAGGAAGAGCAGGGCCACCGCCCCTGCCCGCGCGGCCAGTTCGGCCCCGCCGATCACCGCGCCGGCCCCGCGCAGCGACCGTACGAACACCCAGCCCAGCAGCAGCGCGCCCACCAGGCCGATGCCCAGCGACACCACGTCGATGGCCGAATGGGCCTGGGCGCCCTGGAGTCCGAACGCCTCCACATCCCCGGACGGGATGACGGAGCCGCCGACCGCGAGCACCACCGCGGCCGCTGTCATGGGGCCGAGCGCGCCCGCCCCGTCCGCGCCGACCAGGTGCAGCCCGAGCGCGGCGACGCCGGCCATGGCCAGAAATGCCCAGCTCACCGCGGCCACCGCGGCGAGCAACACCTCTCCCGGGCGCGCTCGCCCTCCACCGCTCGCACCCATGGCGTCGGTCCCCCCGATCGTGATGAGTTGCCCGGGTGATCCATGATCTGTCCCATCGATGGGCTCTCACCACTTTCCGGGGGCCTTTCGGATGAGTCAACGCCGCCCCCGGGCGGTCCTGCCAATGCCCGACTTCCGGTTCTGTGACTGAGCCTGAAATAGTTCCTCACGATGTTCGACATCCCTAGACTCCCCGCACAGGGGATCTATCGGGGGACAAGTAGTGGGGCGTGGAGTGCCGGAACTTGTACTGGAATTGAACGGACAGACCTGGACACTTGATCCATCCAGGTCATATAGCCTCGGACGTGATCCGCAGGGCGACATGGTGCTGGACGACGCCAGGGTGTCCTGGCGGCACGCCACCGTGCGCTGGGGCGGGCGCAGTTGGGTCATCGAGGACCACGGCAGTACCAACGGCACTTATGTGCAGGGCCAGCGGGTCCAGCAGATGGAGATCGGTGCGGGATCGGCCGTCCATCTCGGGAACGCCACCGACGGTCCCCGGCTGACCCTCTCCGGCGGGGCGGCGGGCGCGGTCGGCGCTCCCGGGGTCGCCGCGGGCGCCTACAGCGCGCCGCAGGCGATGGCCGCGCCGCCGCAGGCGCCCCACCAGCAGCCTCCGTACCAGCAGCAGCCCGGCGGCCCCGCCTGGCCCCAGGCCGGCCAGCAGCAGCCGCAGCCCCAGGGGTGGCCACAGCCGCAGGGCGGGCCGCAGCAGCCGCCCCACCAGCAGCAGCCCTTCGTACCGCAGCAGCAGGCTCCTCAGCACCAGGCTCCCCAGCAGCCGGCCCCGCAGGCGCACGCCCCGCAGCAGAGCCCGGCCCAGTACCCGGCGCAGAAAGTCCCCGGCGCCGGCGCCGGGGCCCCGCCGGCCCAGGGCGACCGCAGCCCGACCACCTTCCACCAGCTGGCCGTCGGCCGGGTGATGCGCATCGGTCGTGCCCTGGAGAACGAGCTGGTCGTCTCCGACCTCCAGGTCTCCCGCAACCACGCGGAGTTCCGGGCCCTGCCCGACGGCCGCTTCGAGATCCGCGACCTCGGCAGCCACAACGGCACGTACGTCAACGGTCAGCCGGTCCGCCAGCAGATCATCGGCCCGAGCGACATCGTCGGTGTCGGTCACTCCACCTTCCGGCTCGTCGGCGACCGCCTCGAGGAGTTCGTCGACACCGGTGCGGTGTCCTTCTCGGCCCGCCATCTGACGGTGACGGTCGACGGCGGCAAGCAGATCCTCAAGGACGTCTCCTTCGGCGTCCCCGAGAAGTCGCTGGTCGCGGTCATCGGCCCGTCCGGTTCCGGCAAGTCCACCCTGCTCAAGGCGCTCACCGGCTACCGCCCGGCCAACCAGGGCGATGTCCTCTACGACAACCGGAACCTCTACAAGCAGTTCGCCGAGCTGCGCCAGCGCATCGGTCTGGTTCCGCAGGACGACATCCTGCACAAGGAGCTGTCCGTCCGTAAGGCGCTGCGCTACGCCGCCAAGCTCCGGTTCCCCGGCGACACCGCCGAGGCCGAGCGCGAGGCCCGGATCGGCGAGGTGCTGCGCGAGCTCAAGCTGGACATACACGCCGACAAGAAGGTCACCTCGCTCTCCGGCGGCCAGCGCAAGCGCGTCTCCGTGGCGCTGGAGCTGCTCACCAAGCCGTCGCTGATCTTCCTGGACGAGCCGACCTCCGGCCTCGACCCGGGCATGGACCGCGATGTGATGCAGCTGCTGCGCGGCCTCGCCGACGACGGCCGCACCGTGCTGGTCGTCACCCACTCGGTGGCCGAGCTGGCGCTCTGCGACAAGCTGCTGGTCATGGCGCCGGGCGGCTCGGTCGCCTACTTCGGCCCGCCCGAGGAGGCGCTCAACTTCTTCGGGTACGAGACCTGGGCGGATGTCTTCTCCGCCTTCGAGAACTACCGCGACTACGACTGGGCGGGCCGCTGGCGCGGTTCACAGCACTACCAGATGTACGCCGCGGACCTCGACGCCGTCGCCCCGCAGTCCGTACACGTCCAGCCGCCCCCGGCGCGTGTGCAGAAGCCGCAGAGCTGGGGCTCCCAGCTGTGGACCCTGATGCGCCGCTACACCTCGGTGATCGCCTCGGACAAGGGCTTCCTGGGGCTGATGGTGATCCTGCCCGCCGTCCTCGGCGCGGTGAGCATCGTGATCCCCTCGGACTTCGGCCTCACCAAGGCGCCGAAGGGCCAGTTCAACCAGGACTCGGGCACCATCATGCTGATCCTCGTGGTCGGCATGTGCTTCTCCGGCGCGGCCAACTCCGTACGAGAACTGATCAAGGAGCGGGTGATCTACGAACGGGAACGGGCGGTCGGCCTGTCCCGCTCGGCCTATCTGATGTCGAAGGTGATCGTGCTCGGCGTGATCACCGCCTTCCAGGCCGTGATCATCTGCGCCATCGGGTTCTCGACCCGCGAGCTGCCGGAGGAGGGCCTGATCATGCCCCCGGCCCTCGAGCTGTGCCTGGCCATCATCGCGATCGGCTTCACCTCGATGATGGTCGGCCTGGTGATCTCCGCGCTGGTGAAGACCGCCGAGAAGACCATGCCGCTGCTGGTCATGTTCGCGATCGTCCAGGTCGTCTTCACCGGCATCCTGTTCAAGATCTACGGATCGCCGGGCATCGAGCAGTTCGCCTATCTGATGCCGTCCCGCTGGGCGGTCGGCGCGGCCGGAGCGACCCTGGACCTCGGTCCCGGCCCCGGCCACATGATGGCGCCCTGGGACCGCAAGAAGCCCAATGACACCGACCCCCTGTGGGAGCACGCCGCGTCGCAGTGGACCATCGACGTCCTGGTGCTGCTCGCGCTCGGCGTCATCTGCGCCGTCCTGGTCGCCCGGCTGCTGCGCCGCCACGAGCCGGAGGTCATGCGCAAGTAGCGGAACGCCTCACGCCCGCAACACGGAAGGGCGGCGGCACCCCTCGCAACGTGAGGGTGCCGCCGCCCTTCGGCGTGTCAGGCGTCCGGTTCGGCCGATTCAGCCGGATAATCCGGTTTAGTACGGGCCGTTGACGTTGTCCATCGAGCCGTAGCGGTGGTACGCGTAGTTGCACGCGGCGGTGATGTTGGCGACCGGGTCGTAGATGTCCCAGGAGGTGCCGTCGACGTGGTAGGCCTTGAAGGTCGGGTCTATGACCTGGAGCAGGCCCTTCGAGGGAATGCCGTTCTTGGCGTTGATGTCCCACAGGTTGATGGCGCGCGGGTTGCCGCTCGACTCCCGCATGAGGTTCCGGTAGATCCCGTTGTAGCTGCCCGGGATGCCCTTCTCCTTCATGACCGCGAGCGACTCCTTGATCCAGCCGTCGAGGTTGTTCGCGTAGACCGGCTTGCGGGCGGCGGCGCGGCTCGCGGCCTCCTTGGCGGCCCGCTCCTTGTCCGCCTTCTCCTTGGCGGCCTTCTCCTCGGCGGCCTTCTTGGCGGCGGCCTCCTCGGCCGCCTTCTTCTTCGCCGCTTCCTCGGCGGCCTTCTTCTTGGCGGCTTCCTCAGCGGCCTTCTTCTCCGCCGCTTCCTCGGCCGCCTTCTTCTTCGCGGCCTCCTCCTTCGCCTGCTGCGAGGCGAGCTCGGACTGCTTGACGAGGCTCTCGTGCTGGGCCTCGTGGTTGACGACCTGCTTGCTCCAGGCCACGGGTTTGGCGGGCAGTTCCTTGGTGGCGGTCGTGTGGCCATCGGACTGGCCCGGGACGACGGCGAACGCGAGGGCGGCGGCGCCCGCGGCGGCGATGCCGGCGGCGGAGAACTTGTGAGTCTTGGTCAGACGGCTGTAACCGGGAATGCGGGGGACAGGCATGGCGGACTAAACCTCTTCCAATCGCTCGTGTCGCAGGCCAAAACGGCGCTCGTGAACGCCGTGTTCTGAGCTACGGCGCGATGCGACTGGGAAATTCTTAGCGTCCGCAAAATGTTGTGGCAAAGGTGTGACATACGACCCTGCTTAGTGGACACCTGGGCCGCTCCCGCCTGTCCGAGCGGCCGTCTTCCCCGCTCACGACTGCTTTCAAACGTCCACTATTCGTGGTCGTACGTGATTCAGGTCCTGTGTCAGGGGTCACAACACCGAGGCTTCCGTATCGCGTGATGTGCCTGAGCAAATACATACTGTGGTCGCCATTCAGGGGCAGCGCGACGCGCCGTTCCAAAGCGATTCCCTCCCTCCTCGGGACTAGGGCTTTGGTCCCGAGGAGTGGCGTCGACCGGCCGATATGCCCGAGTCGAGTCCGCCGGTACGGTGAGGCTCATGACAAAGGGACGCGGTGGCGGGGCAGGGGCGGGCCTGGCCAATGTGAGCGGTGCGCTGCTCGCCATGAGCAGACACCTGGAAGTCCGCGATGTCCTAAAGACGATCGTTGTGTCCGCTCGTGAGCTGCTTGATGCGGAGTATGCGGCGCTGGGTGTTCCGGACGACCACGGGGGCTTTGCCCAGTTCGTAGTAGATGGGGTCAGTGACGAGCAGTGGAAGGCCATCGGCCCGCTGCCTCGCCAGCACGGCATCCTGGCCGCGATGCTGCGGGATGCCACCCCGCAGCGGCTCGCCGATGTCCGCCGGGATCCGCGCTTCGAGGGCTGGCCCGACGCGCACCCCGAAATGTCTGACTTCATCGGACTTCCGATCGCGGATGACGACGAAGTCCTCGGCGCGCTCTTCCTGGCCAACAAGCGCTGCCCCAAGCCCAGCGGAAGCTGCGGATTCACCGTGAAGGACGAGGAGCTGCTGGGCATCCTCGCCCAGCACGCCGCCATCGCCCTCACCAACGCCCGGCTCTACGAGCGCAGCCGCGAGCTCACCATCGCCGGAGAGCGGGCCCGGCTCGCCCATGAGCTGCACGACGCCGTCTCCCAGAAGCTCTTCTCGCTGCGGCTGACCGCCCAGGCCGCCGCCGCGCTCGTGGACCGCGACCCCGCCCGGGCCAAGGGCGAGCTCCAGCAGATAGCCGCCCTCGCCGCCGAGGCGGCCGACGAGCTGCGCTCCGCCGTCGTCGAGCTGCGCCCGGCCGCCCTCGACGAGGACGGCCTCGTCGCCACCCTGCGCACCCAGATACGGGTCCTGGACCGCGCCCACAGCGCCCGCGTCACCTTCGCCGCCCGCGGCGTCCGGGCGCTGCCCGCGGCCCAGGACGAGGCGCTGCTGCGGGTGGCGCAGGAGGCCCTGCACAACGCGCTGCGCCACGCGGACGCCGAACGGGTCGAGGTCACCCTGTCCCGCCACGGCCAGGGCGTGCTGCTCCGCGTGGCCGACGACGGCGGGGGCTTCGACCCGTCGGCCGTCCGGCGGGCGGGGCGCCATCTGGGCCTGGTCTCGATGCGCGACCGGGCGAGCGGCGTGGGCGGCCGTCTGACCGTGGAGTCGGAGCCCGGAAAGGGCACCGTGATCGAAATGGAGGTGCCCGGTGGCTGAGCCGGTCCGAGGGATCCGGGTGTTGCTCGTGGACGACCACCAAGTGGTGCGGCGCGGGCTCCGGACGTTCCTGGAGGTGCAGGACGACATCGAGGTGGTGGGGGAGGCGGCCGACGGCGAGGAGGGCGTGGCCCGCGCCGAGGAGCTGCGGCCCGATGTGATCCTGATGGATGTGAAGATGCCCGGCACCGACGGCGTCGAGGCGCTGCGCCGGCTGCGCGGCCTCGACAACCCCGCCCGGGTGCTGGTCGTCACCAGCTTCACCGAGCAGCGCACCGTCGTCCCCGCCCTGCGTGCGGGCGCGGCCGGATATGTCTACAAGGACGTGGACCCCGAGGCCCTCGCGGGCGCCATCAGGTCCGTACACGCCGGGCATGTGCTGCTTCAGCCCGAGGTGGCCCTGGCGCTGCTCTCCCAGGAGGAGACGGGCGGCGGCCATGGGCGGGGCGGCACGCTCACCGAGCGGGAGCGCGAGGTGCTGGCGCTGATCGCGGACGGCCGGTCCAACCGGGAGATCGCCCGCGCGCTGGTCCTGTCCGAAAAGACCGTGAAGACCCATGTGTCCAACATTCTGATGAAGCTGGACCTCGCCGACCGGACCCAGGCGGCGCTGTGGGCCGTGCGCCACGGGATCGGGGCCTAGGCCGAGGCGGGCTCGGGCGAAGGGGTGGATTGCCTGGATTGTCGCACTAAGCGGCGATCTGTTGGTGATACGGGAGTGCGGTCGGTCGAGCCGAGATTCATACCGTCGTGTGTATGTCCCCCGGACAGCGCAACCGAGCCCGCCTCGAGCCGTTCTCCAAGGCGGCCGCGGCGGACCGCCGCGGTGTTGCGTGAGAAGGGTCTTATCAAGTGAAGAGCATCAAGAAGTTCGCGGCCGTCACCATCGCGGCGGGCGGCCTCGCCATCGCGGGGGCCGGTGCCGCCTCGGCCGAAGGCCCCCAGGCTCACGGCCAGGCCGTGGACTCCCCTGGCGTCGTCGCCGGCAACCACGCCCAGGTGCCCGCGTACGTCCCCGTCAACGCCTGCAACAACACCGTCAGCGCCGTCGGGGTGCTGAACGAGTTCCTCGGCACCCCCTGCGGCAACCGCTGAGCATCGCCCTCGCGGGCACCTCGACATCCCGACACCCCGGCGGTCCGGCCGCCGGGGTGTCGCCGCGCCCGGGCGGGCCTCAGGACCCGCCGCGCTCCAGCTCCTCCACATACGCGTTGTACGCCGCCACCTGCGCCCGCCGCGCCGTACGCTCCACCGGCCGCAGCGCCTCGGCCCGCGCCGCGATCTCCGACGCGCTCACCGCCGCGCCGTGCTCCCCGGCCGCCGCGCCCGGCCCATGCGCGATCTCGACCAGCGCGCCCACCCGCTGGGCCAGCTCCAACACCCGCAGCGCCCGCGGCGGATAGCCCGGCGCGAGCACCTCGCGCCCCCGCCCCGCCCGCGCCCGGTACGCCTCCAGGGCCGCCTGCGCGGCCGGGCCCGCCCCGGCGACATTCAGCCGCGACAGCACCTCGGTGGCATCGCGCAGCGCCTCCGCCAGCTCCCGCTCGGCCTCGCCCAGCGACGGCACATCGGCCGGCGGCGCCTCCCGCACCGGCAGGGAGTGCCACACCACCTCGACATGCACATCGCCCTCGGGCCCTGCCTGGAACACCTCCGGCACCAGGCCCACCGCCACCCCCGTGACGATCACCGCCTCGCCCGCGTCCAGCGCCCGCGCGTTGAACTCGGGCGGGCCGCAGAGCCCCAGCGGATGCCCCGCTATCGGCAGTGCCACCCGCAGCCCCTTGGCCCCGAGCGCCCGCAGCCGCCCGAGCGCGAGCGTCAGCCCGACCGGGGCGGTTTCCCCCGGCAAATCGGCCACGCGGTGCGAAACGTCGTCGGCCGCGATGCGATGCGCGGCCTCATCCGGGGAGACAAGTCCGGCGAGAAGGGCATTTCCCCAGGCGGCAAGGCGCCCTGAGCGCGGTTCATCGAGCATGCCACCAGCCTAAGGACTGGCGCTGACAATACGTGGCGTAGGTTTTCCTCTGGGGGCGGCGCCTACAGGCGCACGCGACACTCGAGACTGCAATGGGAGACAACGCGCTCATGAGCGATGTTCTGGAGCTGGTGGACGTATCCGTGGTCCGCGATGGTCGGGCTCTGGTGGACGAGGTCTCCTGGTCGATCAAAGAGGGGGAGCGCTGGGTGATCCTCGGGCCCAACGGTGCCGGCAAGACCACCCTGCTCAATGTGGCCTCGAGCTATCTCTTCCCGAGCACCGGGACCGTCCGGATCCTCAGCGAGCAGCTCGGCGCGGTCGACGTCTTCGAACTGCGCCCCCGCATCGGCATGGCCGGCATCGCCATGGCCGACAAGCTGCCCCGCCGCCAGACCGTGCTCCAGACCGTGCTCACCGCCGCGTACGGCATGACCGCCCACTGGCACGAGGACTACGAGGCCGTCGACGAGCAGCGCGCCCGCGCGTTCCTGGACCGCCTCGGCATGACCGACCACCTCGACCGGAAGTTCGGCACCCTCTCCGAGGGCGAGCGCAAGCGCACCCTCATCGCCCGGGCCATGATGACCGACCCCGAGCTGCTGCTCCTCGACGAGCCCGCGGCCGGCCTGGACCTCGGCGGCCGCGAGGACCTCGTACGGCGCCTGGGCCGGCTCGCCCGCGACCCGCTCGCCCCCTCGATGATCATGGTGACACATCATGTGGAGGAGATCGCCCCCGGCTTCACCCACGTCCTGATGATCCGCCAGGGCAAGGTGCTGGCCGCCGGCCCGGTCGAGACCGAGCTGACCTCCCGCAACCTCTCGCACTGCTTCGGACTCCCGCTGGTCGTGGAGCGCAACGGCGACCGCTGGACGGCCCAGGGTCTGCCGCTGAGCTGAGCCCCCCTTTCTTTCAGGTCTCGATTTACCGAAGCGCTCCCGGTGGGTGATCCGCGCTCTGTTCCCGGACACATCCCGAGAACTACCATGACCTTGTGGATCCTTGGGTGTGGTGGCTGGTCGCCGCCGTAGGGCTGGGCATTCCGCTCGTGCTGACCGCGATGCCGGAATTCGGCATGGTCGCGGTCGGTGCCGTCGCCGCCGCGATCACCGATGCGCTCGGCGGCGGCGCGGTGTTCCAGGTCGTGGTCTTCTCCGTGGTCTCCGTCGCCCTGGTCGCCGTCGTCCGGCCGATCGCGGTCCGCAGCCGCACTCAGCGGCCCGAGCTGGTCAGCGGGGTGGAGGCGCTGAAGGGCCGCCAGGCCGTCGTCCTCGAGCGCGTGGACGAAAGCGGCGGCGGACGGATCAAACTCGCCGGCGAAGTGTGGTCGGCCCGCGCGCTCGACCCGGACCAGGCCTACGAACCGGGCCAGCAGGTCGACGTCGTGGACATCGACGGCGCCACGGCTGTGGTCATGTGAACCACGGAGGCCATGTGAACCACCGAGCCGTCATACGCCGATACGAGCCGGATACCAGCACTGGACGGCCCGGCTGCCAACTGGCCCTCAGATCTGACAAACTCAGACCGAGATCGACATCGACATCAAGATCGACGTCGAGATCGACGACCAGACCTGATCATCACGGATCAACCGGAAGCATGAAGGGCACGGGGAAGCCGCTGTGGAACCGATCATCATCGTCCTGATCATCCTGGTGGTGCTCGTCTTCATCGCACTCATCAAGACGATCCAGGTCATCCCCCAGGCGAGCGCCGCCATCGTCGAGCGCTTCGGCCGCTACACCCGCACGCTGAACGCGGGCCTCAACATCGTCGTGCCGTTCATCGACTCGATCCGCAACCGCGTCGACCTGCGGGAACAGGTCGTGCCGTTCCCGCCGCAGCCGGTGATCACCCAGGACAACCTGGTGGTGAACATCGACACCGTCATCTACTACCAGGTGACCGACGCCCGCGCCGCCACCTACGAGGTCGCCAGCTACATCCAGGCGATCGAGCAGCTGACCGTCACCACCCTGCGGAACATCATCGGCGGCATGGACCTGGAGCGCACCCTGACCTCCCGCGAGGAGATCAACGCGGCGCTGCGCGGAGTGCTCGACGAGGCCACCGGCAAGTGGGGCATCCGCGTCAACCGCGTCGAGCTCAAGGCGATCGAGCCGCCGACCTCCATCCAGGACTCGATGGAGAAGCAGATGCGCGCCGACCGTGACAAGCGCGCCGCGATCCTCCAGGCCGAAGGTGTCCGGCAGTCCGAGATCCTGCGCGCCGAAGGTGAGAAGCAGTCCTCGATCCTGCGGGCCGAGGGTGACGCCAAGGCAGCCGCGCTGCGCGCCGAGGGCGAGGCGCAGGCGATCCGTACGGTCTTCGAGTCCATCCACGCCGGAGACCCGGACCAGAAGCTGCTCTCGTACCAGTACCTCCAGATGCTGCCGAAGATCGCCGAGGGCGACGCCAACAAGCTCTGGATCGTGCCCAGCGAGATCGGCGACGCCCTCAAGGGACTCGGCGGGGCCATCGGCAACTTCGGCCCGATGGGGGGCGGCAACGGCGGCGGCGCCCCGGCCGCCACGGGCAAGGAGGCCGCCCCGCGCCGCGAACAGCCCAGGATCGACTGACGCCGGTCGCCCGAAGTCCGGTCCTCTGACACATACGAACCCCCCGCGCTTGAGACATGCGCGGGGGGTTCGTACGTATCAGGGGCCGGGCCACCCGGTCATCAGGCGGGGAGCGCCAGCCACTCCGGCAGACCATCGCGCTCCGCCGCGCCCAGCGCCAGCAGCAGCGCATCCGACGGCGTCGGCTCGAACGGCGTGCTCAGCAGCCGCATCCCGGCCTGCTCCGGAGTCCGGTCCGCCTTGCGGTGGTTGTCCTCCGCGCAGGAGGCCACCGTATTGAGCCAGGTGTCCCCACCGCCGTGCGACCGCGGCACCACATGGTCGACGGTCGTCGCCCGACGGCCGCAGTAGGCGCACCGGTGCCGGTCCCGTACCAGCACACCGCGCCGCGACCACGGAGCGCGTCTTCGGAACGGCACGCGTACGTACCGGCACAGCCGGATCACCAGCGGCACGGGCAGATCGACGTCCGCGGCACGCACCCGCATTCCGGGGTGGGCGTGTTCGATGACGGCCTTGTTCTGAAGGACGAGCACCACCGCGCGGCGCAGCGACACCGCCGACAGCGGCTCGAAGCTTGCGTTCAAAACCAGCGTCTCGCGCATCCCGACCACCTCCGCATCCGGCCAACCCCGGCCCGCACGGACGGGCGGGCCGGGATACATCTTTCGCCGGGAGCGACGCCGAGGACAACGCAATTTAGGCCTCGGACAAGGCCCGAGGGCGGGCCCGATCGATCAGCTGGAAGCCGACTGGAAGCGTCAGCCGGCGGCCGGGTTCTCGTACTCGCCGATCAGCTGGGCGCGCGCCAGCGTGTGGAAGCGCAGATTGAAGCCGACGACCGCGGGCGAGGCATCGGCGTCCGGGCCCAGCTTCTCCGTGTCCACCGCGTAGACGGTGAACACATAGCGGTGCGAACCGTCCCCGGGCGGCGGCGCGGCCCCGCCGAAGTCGCGCGAGCCGTAGTCGTTCCGGGCATGCACCGCGCCCTCGGGCAGCCCCTCGAAGCTGTTGCCGCCCGCATCGGCCGGCAACTCGGTGACGTCCGCCGGGATGTCGAACAACACCCAGTGCCAGAACCCGCTGCCCGTCGGCGCGTCCGGGTCGTAGCAGGTGACGGCGAAGCTCTTGGTCTCCGCGGGGAACCCCTCCCAGCGCAGCTGCGGCGAGGCGTTCCCCTCGGCGTACACCTGGGCGGACTTGAGGGTGCCCCCGGGTTCGACGTCATCGCTCACCACGGTGAACGACGGCACCGGCGGGTGGAAGTCATGGGGGAGCGGGCGCCGGTTCTGGTCGGACACGTCGGAACCTCCTGCTGCTCGGGCTGGTCGTATCGGCGGCCAGCCTAACGAGACCACCACGGCCCGGGCTGACACCATGCCCCCATGACCGGACCGACACGGCACACCGCCTCGCTGCACCTGGACGAGGTCCGGGACAAGGCGGGCTTCCTCGACCGCTGCGCCCGCGACCTCGGCTTCCCCGAGTGGTTCGGCCACAACTGGGACGCGCTCGCCGACTGCCTCCACGACCTGTCCTGGTGGGGCCCGCAGGGGGAGGGCTTTGTGCTGCGCGTCCACGGCTGGGAGGCGTTCCGTACGGCCGCCCCCGAGGCCGCGGCGACGGCGGCCGAGGTGTTCACCGAGGCCACCGAGCACTGGGCCGGCCGCGGAACCCCGCTGACCGTGCACTACGAGTGACGGGCAGGCGGGTGACAGCGCGCGGGGCGCGCACCAAAAGAAACACGGTGCGCGCCCCGCGCGGGAACCGAAGCGGTCATGGACCTGAGGCGGCCCGGACCGGCCGCGGTCAGAACCAGTTGCGCTTCCCGCCGACCTCGGAGAGCCACTGGTTCAGGTACCCGGCCCAGTCGGTGTCGTGGAAGGACGCCAGGTTGACGGTGAACGACCGGTAGGAGTCGCTGCCCTCGGTGAACAGACCCGGCTTCTTGTCCATCTCCAGGACGACATCCATCTCGCGGTCGTCCGCGATGAAGGTCAGCTCGACCTGGTTGAGCCCGCGGTACTGCTGCGGCGCGTAGAACTCGATCTCCTGGTAGAACGGCAGCCGCTGCCGCGTCCCGCGGATGTGCCCGCGCTCCAGGTCGGCGCTCTTGAACCGGAAACCGAGCTGGCCGAAGGCGTCGAGAATCGCCTGCTGCGCGGGGATCGGGTGCACATTCACCGGGTCCAGGTCACCCGAGTCCACGGCGCGCGCGATCTGGAGCTCCGTGGTCACACCCACGTTCATTCCGGTGAGGTGCTGGCCCAGGAACGTCGTGATCGGCGTCTCCCAGGGGATCTCAAGACCGAACTGCACCGCGTGCACCGCACCCGGCTGCACCTCGAAGGCGCCGCCCAGCTGCTGCCTGGTGAACTCGACGTCCTGCTTGTACTCCTGGTCGTTGCTCTCCACCTCGACCCGCGCCTGAAGACCGACCGTCAGCCCCTCGATCTGCTGCGCCACGGAGCCGCCCTGGATCCGGACCTCGCCCTGGACGATGCCGCCGGGAACGACGTTCTCCTCCGTCAGCACCGTCTCCACCGAAGCGCCACCGGCACCCAGACTCGCGAGCAGCTTCTTGAAGCCCATGTTCTCCCTCTCAAGGACGCGCCTGCGTCTCGTTCTGATCGCACGACGACCACTGTTGAACCCTAGGAACGCGAAACGGCCGGAAGCGGTTCCGCCCGGCCCACCCTGTCAGCGGAGCGGCCCTGCTCCAACCGCCCGTTCATATCGCTTGCACTACGCTCGGGCCGCGTGATCGCAGCACCCGACCGTACGCCGCTGCCCCGCCGGTTCTTCGACCGTTCCGTCCTGGAGGTGGCACCTGACCTCCTAGGGCGCATCCTCGTCCGCCACACCCACACACCGGACGGACCGATCGAGCTGCGCCTGACCGAGGTCGAGGCGTACGCGGGCCCGGCAGACCCCGGGTCGCACGCCTACCGGGGCCGCACGGAGCGCAACGCCGTCATGTTCGGGCCCCCAGGCCATGCGTATGTCTACTTCACCTACGGCATGTGGCACTGCATGAATCTGGTGTGCGGCCCGGCAGGCTCGGCCAGTGGGGTGCTGTTGCGGGCCGGGGAGATCCTCAGCGGCCATGAGCGGGCCCACAAACACCGCCCGACCGCCCGCAACGATCGCGAGCTGGCCAAGGGGCCGGCGCGCCTGGCCACGGCTCTCGGCATCGACCGCCACCTGAACGGCGTCGACGTCTGCGCCGGCCCCCGGAGCCCGATGGAGATACTCACCGGCGCCCCCGCCCCGGCCGACCAGGTGCTGAGCGGCCCGCGCACGGGCGTCGGCGGCGAAGGCGCCACCCATCCATGGCGCTTCTGGATCGACGGCGACCCAACGGTGAGCCCGTACCGGGCCCACACCCCCCGCCGCCGCTCATCCGACGCGCCGTCAGACGGAACTTGACTCCGGGCACCCCGACGCCTAACGTAGCCCGAGCCGCTTGAGACGGGCACTGCTGTCGACACGACCTCGGTCGGGTCACAACACCCCGATCCACAGGCGGCCAACCACTACCGATGATCCCCGAACAGGGTCTATTTCCGCTGCGCGGAAATTCGATCCAAAGGCTCGATTAGGAGCCGGGCGGGAAATCAGCTAAAGTAGTGGACACAGCGAAGGGAAGCGCCCGGAGAAACCGGTGAAACGGTTTCAAAGGAAGCGTCCGTTCCTTGAGAACTCAACAGCGTGCCAAAAGTCAACGCCAGATATGTTGATACCCCGTACGGTCGGCCGGTTCCGGTTGATCG